>CAZGAQ010000005.1:0-43479 GCA_964523405.1 uncultured Planctomycetales bacterium | reverse complement strand
GGGGCGTGCGGCCGCCCCCCCGGCCCCCCCAACGGCCCGTTCCGGGGGCCGGGCCCGGGCCCCCCCCCACGCCACCTCGCACGTCAAGGTGCACACCATCCGTGGCATGCGCGTTGACGGGATGAGACCATCAACATGCGGGGTTATCGGCGCTCCCCCACCCTGATCTTGCGGAAACAAACAGGAACCCCGCGGTTTGCGCTCTTTCTGCGCACGCCCGCGGGGTTCCGACCCGCCACGCGGCTGGGGCCGCTCGACGGCCTACGCCTCACCGATGTGGTAGCGCAGATACCGGTTCACCGTCAAGTTCGGCGAGGCTTCCTTCAGCACCTGCCCCACGGACTTCTTGTCTTCCTTCACGAACGGCTGCTCAAGCAGCACGATCTCGCCGTACCACCGACCGAGCTTGCCCTCGACAATCTTGTCGACCATGTTGGCCGGTTTGCCTTTAACCTGTTCGGCCGCAATCTTTCGCTCCGCTTCCACCAGCTGCGGATCCACTTCCTCACGCCGCGTGCACATCGGCCGCATGGCCGCAATGTGCATGCAGACATCCGCAGCGAGCGCAGGCGGGCAAGCGGCGTTGAACTCCACAAGCACACCCGTGCGGGAGTCGTGGTGCAGGTAGTGGCCGACGTGGCCGCTGACCACACCGACGCGTCCGATCTTGATGTTCTCGCGAATGCGGTTCACCGCGTCGTGGAGACGATCGACGACTTTGCGTCCGGGGGCCGTCGGGTCGGGCGCTTCGAGCACCTGCTCGCCACTGGGGGCGTCGAACTTGGCCGCGGCCTGAGCCGCAGCTTGGCCGAGCTTGAGGAAATCGTCGGTGCTGGCGACCGGGGCCGTTTCGCAAAGGAACTCGACCATCGTGGCACGCGACCCATCCGGCGCCACAAAACAGGTCAGGCGGCCTTCGCCTGTTTCGCGACCGGCGCGCTTGCTGAGCTGGGCGAGTCCCTTCTTGCGGAGCAGCTCCTCGGCCTTGCCCAGGTCACCACCGGACTCTTCCAGGGCCTTCTTGCACTCCATCATCGGCAGGCCCGTTTTCTCCCGCAGGTCCATAACTGCTTTCGCAGTGATCGCCATCGGCGGACTCCTCTCGCTGGCAGAATATCGTGTAAGCGCGCCGCGCGACCGCGTGCCACGGCGCTAGGCCACAGCCTGACCGGACTACGCCGGCACTCCCTCGCCCGTCGGCGGCGGCTCGACCGGCGCCGGGATGGGCTCCATGCCTTCGCCCGGACCGCGCCCGGCGCCCTCGAAGCGGCGCCGCGGCCGCCGGCCTCGGTCGCCCAGGGGCACGTCACGGCCTTCGGTAGCCTCGACCGGCTCGGGGCGGGCCTTCATGCCTTCCTCAACGGCGTCCGCCAACTCGCGCATCATGATCTCGATGCCGCGCATGGCGTCGTCATTGCCCGGAATCGGGATGTCGACCAGATCCGGGTCGCTGTCGGTATCGATCAAGCAGATTGTGGGGATGCCCAGCGCCCGCGCTTCGCGCAGGGCGTTGACTTCCTTGTGGACGTCGATCGCCACGATCACACCGGGCAAGCGGCCCATCTTGCGGATGCCTTCCAGGTTGCGGCGAATCTTCTCGAGCTCGCGGGTGAGCATCGACTTCATCTTCTTGGAGTAGCCGCTCTCCCACTGCGGACCGGCCACCAGGCCTTCCAGCTCTTCGAGGCGCTGGAGCCGCGAGCGAATCGTGCGGAAGTTGGTCAGCGTGCCACCCAGCCAGCGTTCGCTTACATAGTGCATGGCGCAGCGGCTGCCGTGCTTCTGAACCAGTTCGCGGGCCTGCCGCTTCGTGCCGACGAACAGCACGTCGCCGTTGTTGGCAACGAGGCGGGAGATGAACTTCTTCGCCCGCAGGAGGCCGCGGATCGTCTCGCGAATGTCGATGATGTGGATGTGATTGCGCTTGCCGTAGATGTACGGCGCCATTTTCGGGTTCCAGCGACTGACGCGATGGCCGAAGTGGATCCCCGAATCGAGGAGCTCCCGGACGAGATTGGACGACAAACATCACCTCCTCCCTCACGCGGAGGGAGAATCGTACAGCCCGCTGGGCGACCCCCACGGGCTTCAGCGCGCGAGTCTCCAGCATGGCCACCATGGACAGGCTGGCTGCGAACGCCCATTCCGCAGACCTGTTATGCTAATCGCGGCATCCAGCCGGGTCAACGGGCAGGCGCGGGGCGGAAAAACGGCCCCCCCGCCCCAGCCCCCTTCCCGCCCAGCCGGCCAACAGACGCAGTTTTCGCGTGCCCGCCCCCGCATCTGGCGCGCTCCCGGCCCGCCATGGGCCTCCGTCGCTTGCCGGCGGTGTTGCCCCCGCTATTCTCGGACCTCGCCGCGCCATTTCCCGCGCCCGCCCGGACCGGACTCGCGCCTTCACACCAGGCGCTCCCTGTTCCGATAGCAGTCCTGGAGAACTTCGTCCGCGGCCACCGTCCGGCGCGCGGCCACCCTGTGTGTACCCAGGACCCGGAATGGGCGACGTACTCGACCAAAGTGAAATTGACGCCCTGCTCGCCGCCGTCGGCGCGGAAAAGGAGCCGGAGCCCGCTGCCGCGGCCGCAGCAACTGCCACGACGGTTGCGCCAGTCGATTCGACCGTCGGCTATCAGCGGACCGATGCGAGCACCTACGATTTCAAGCGACCGGAGCGGGTCAGCAAGGACCACATCCGCGCCCTGGGGTCGATCCACGACGGGTTCGCGCGGAACTTCGGCGCGACGCTGTCGGGCTTTCTGCGCACGATCATCGAAGTTCGCGTCGTAGGTGTCGAGCAACTCACCTACAGCGAGTTTATCCACTCCCTGCCCAACCCGACCTGCTTCGTCATCATGCACGCCCCCCCGCTCGAGGGGCAGATGTGCCTGGAAATCAGCCCCCTCATCGTCTACCCGATCATCGACCGGCTGCTGGGCGGCAGCAAGTCGGACATGTTCATCCCGCAGCGCCCCCTGACCGCGATCGAATGGCGGCTCATGCGGCGCCTCATCAACAAGGCCCTCGAGCACCTGTCCGAGGTCTGGAAGAACCTCGTCGACGCCAAGTTCGAGATCGTCGAGACCGAGAGCAACCCCCAACTCGTGCACATCGTCGCGCCGACCGAAGTCGTCGTGTTCATCACCTTCGAAATCAAGATGAGCCAGTGCGCCGGCACGATGAGCATCTGCATCCCGTTCAACACCATCGAGTCCGTGCTCAGCAAGCTCACCACGCAGTCGTGGTTCGGCTACCGCACCAAGGGCGCCACCGACCTCGAACGCAAACGCATCCACCGCAACCTCACCCGCTCGAAGGTCGGCCTCACCGCTTTCCTCGGCCGAGCACACCTCAAATTGGCCGAACTGCGTTCGCTGCGCCCTGGCGACATCATCCAACTCGACAAGCTTGTTGACCACGAGCTCATCCTGCAGATCGAAGGCCGCAACAAGTACGCCGGTTTGCCAGGGCAGGTACGCGGACGCCGCGCCCTGCGCATCACGCGGGCCGCGGCGATCGACGAACCGCTGTAAGCACCGCAACACTCACGGTTCCGGATCCAGAGCGAAGCGCCCGCACGGGACCCGTCCTCCCCTGCCCCCGGTCACCCAATACAGATGACTTGCGGACGGTGTCGGCTCGAGCGCCGGCCCCGAGTCTGTCTCGCACGGATGTGAGGGATGGCAGATCTTGAGCGCGGTGCAACCCGGTACGTCCCGCAATGCCGCGCTCCGCGAGCCGGTCCCGTGCCCGACGTGCATTGAATCACTTGGAGCATCGCTGTGGCCCTCGCAAGCCGCCGGCCAATCGGGAGGGCGGGACACAGCACGCTCCTGCTCCAAGGCAACGTGCCAAGAAGGGACTGCACCGTCGGCGCACGTCCCTGCAGCCGGTAGTACCGGACAGCGACCAGACCGCCACGCATTCCATGCCCCAAACATGTGGGGCCCCGAACCGGCTGCCGTGCTGAACCGGCGCGCGCTTGCCGGCCTGCCTGTACTGCAGCACGGGGGGGGGCCGGGCTGATTCGTCACGGCGCAGCGCCCCTCGGCTCCCAGAGTCAACTCAGAAAGCGACAGGCGCGCGCTGGCGCACATGCTAGCCGGCAGGCGGGCGCATCTGTACAAAAGGAGTGTTGGTTCAACTCATACGATTGGAGGTGGAGCATGCGTGTAACCCGTTACTGCCCGTTCGTCACTGCAACCGTCCTGTCACTGTCCGCGGTTTCAGCTCTCGCTGCCGTCGGCGATCCGTTTCCCTCGGCGGGGATCGATGTCCTGGCCAGCGAGCTGGATCTGACGATCTCCTTCAGCAACAACTCGTTCGGGCTGCCGGTCATCGGCCCGACAGCCATCACCGCCACCGGCACGACGACGTACACGCGCGGCGATCCATACGCCTCTCCCTCGGACGGGCGGTATCGCATCAATGCAAACCTCGCATGGGCGATGACCTCCACCGACCTCGGCGGGATGGCAATCGCGTCCACGGGCGCCGGCCAGATGCGGGAGGTGACGCTGAGCGCCTCGCCCGGGCATTTCCCGGCCGACAGCCTCATGGAAGCGGTCTTGACGTTGACGCTCGACAGCGTACCGGGCATCACCGTCTTCGCGGAGGACTCCCTCGTACTGACCGCGAGCGGCATCGACACGCTTCCCATGCCGATGGGAACCACCCACGCGGGCCTCGGGTGGCTCGACGAGGACGTCGTCAGCGGTAACTTTGAGGACCTCGGATTTGGACCCTATACCTTCCCAATGGTCCTCTACGTGGACTCCGGGAGCGGCCCGTGGACCGTTGTCGGCTCGGTCTCGGCCGCCAGCCACGCCATCGTCCCTGAGCCGGCGTGTGCGGCCGCGCTCCTGGCTTTGCTCGCGCTGAACGCGCGCCGGAAATGAGGCGTGCGATTGGCAGGCATGTCACGCCCGTACGCGGACATGGATTCGTCCGCATGCTGTCAGGCAGGACTGAGTGAATGAGTTGCGACTGCGCGCCCGCAGCTTCGCAGACAATGAGGTCCAGCCGCAGCCTGTTTCAAAGTGCAACCGAGGCACTTGCCAGGGGCGGGCGGCGGCGCCCAGCTTTCTATTACCCGGCCCTCTGTCCGTTCCCCTTCAACCGCTCCGCAAACCGTGTCAGGGCGTCGTAATACGGCCGAATGCTCGGAATGTAGTGCCGCTCGGCGGCCGTGTGCGGACCGATGCCCGTCTGGCCCCAAATCACCGCCTGCCCGCGCGGCGCGAAACGCCCGCTGGTACCCGGCTTCTTGCGGCCGATGACCGGCTCCTGCCCGGAGACCTCGCGCACCGTCGCCACTAGGGTCTGCAGGTACGGATTGTCGCGGTCGCAGGCCACGCCCGGCTCGCGCGTCTGCACGTGCAACTCCAGGTTCAGGCTCGTGGCGCACTCCGTCAGGTCCGCGAGCAACGCCGTCACGTCGTCTTCCGGAATCGGGCGGATCTCGAGCCCGAGCCGGCCGCAATCCGCCGTGATGTTGTACACGCCGGGCTCGCCGACCGAGATGAACGGGAAGCGGTAATCCGACTTCCAACCGTCCGGCGCCGCGCAGGTCAGCCGCTTCTGCAGGATCGGCAGGACCGCCTGGCGCGCCGCCAGAATCTGCGTGCCCAGGTCCGGGCCCTGCATGGCCATGCCGGTGTGTTCCTGGATGCCGCGGCCGATGAATTCAACGCGGACCACGCCGCGGTTGGCGGGGCAAATCTCGCCCCACAACTCGGTGCCTTTCTCGCCGGTGCGCTCGCCGACCACGCACAGCGCGGGTTCGTAGCCGGAGCCGTCGCGCAGCTCGGCGAGCACGTGCGGTGTGCCCGTCGGCTCGCCTTCGCCGTTCTCCTCGTTGCCGACGAGGAGCAGGTTCACCGGCGGATACGGCGCGCCGCGGCGCAGCACGTCGCGCATCCAGATCATGTAGGTCGCGACGACCGTCTTCATGTCGGCCGAGCCGCGGCCCCACAGATAATCGCCGTCGATCACCGGATCGAACTGGCTGTCGTCGACCGCGGGCGGCACGACGTCGACATGCCCCATGAGCATGACCGGCGCCGCGTGCTGCCCGGGGAACTGGGCGAGCACAGACGGATACTTCGCGCGATCGAAGAGCTGCACGTCCGCCCCGGCGTCGCGCAGTTCGGACGCAATCAGCCGGGCCATGTGGTGCACCTCTTCCAGACGCTCGTCCGCGCAATTCGTCACGGACGGAATGCGGATCAGACGCTGCGCCAGCGCCACGATGTCGCTCGTCGGCTCGTCGCTGGCGACGCTGGCGGGTAATTGCGTGACCGGCTCGAACCGGAACGGTGCCGCGAGATCCTGCCGCGCGCTCTGCGTGGCGTGCCCCAATAGTTCGCGGAGCTTAGGGGCCTCATCGCCGAGATCGCCGACGTGCTGTACGATGTACTCCACGTCGCGGGCCACATTCGCACAACGCTCTTCGGCTAGCTCGCGCAGCGCCTCGACGGGCACGCAGCCGTGCGCGTCGCAGTGCGGCTTGAGCCGGACGCGC
Organism: uncultured Planctomycetales bacterium; assembly: GCA_964523405.1. Classification (GTDB taxonomy): domain Bacteria; phylum Planctomycetota; class Phycisphaerae; order UBA1845; family Fen-1342; genus CAZGAQ01. The sequence continues at coordinate 36,959 of CAZGAQ010000005.1, read as the reverse complement.
AGCCGTTCGGACGTACTCGGCCCGCCGCCGGCCTGGCTTTCCAAAGGCTCGAGGTAGTCGCGCCAGCCGAGCGCCGTCGCCAGCGGCCGCAATTCGTCCAGCGTCCAGCGCAGCAGTTCGCGCAGCTTCAGGCCGTGCCCGGTGAACGGGTGCTCCACGTCCGCCCGCAAACCGTGCTCGGCCGCGGCCGCCTCGTTACGGCGCGCCCGCTCGAGGTCACCGTCCAGATACTGGTACGACGCCCCAAAACTCGGATCGGCGTAGATGCGCGCCAGCAGGAGCTGCTTGAGCACGAGGTTGGCCATGTCCAGGCCGAGGTCGTGCCCGCCTTCGTCGCTGCGGATTTCGACGCGCGACATGGGCAGCTCCACACGGGCGATCATGTTCTCCATTTCGATGCGCTGCGCGAGTTGCTCGACGGCGTCCTGCTCGCCGACGCCGTAGATGCGCCGCAGGTACGTCTCGTGGAGCTGCTCGGTCGTGATCTGGATGATGTGCGCGACCGAAGCCGGATCCGAGCGGGCACGCGTGGGCGTCCAGTTGTTGTTGCCGAAACGCACCCGCCGCCGCACGAGGTCCGTCGAGATCCGCACGTAGTCGGCGTGACTGCGGTACAACTCCGGTACATCGAGCTCCGGCGGGTTCGGGAACTGGGCGAGGCGGTTGGAGTCGCAATCCGTCAGCCGGACGACCGGCTGCCCGTCGCGCAGCTCCGCCCGCAGGGGCGAGCTGGCGGCCGTCGCGGCGAAGAGCGCGGAAAACGCCCGCAGGACACGGGCCCCGCGGATGTACGCCGCATTGCGGAACGCGACCAGGCTCGTGGCGCTCGGTCCGTTCGACGGCTGATGCAGGAAGTCCAGCGAGAACAGCGGCTCCGGCAGCGACACGTTGGCGTGTACGCCCGCCGTCGCGAGGGCATTCCCGAAGAGGTCCACGCACCGCTCGAGGTAGCGGCGCTTGGTGAGGTCCCACGCCGCGGGAATCGAGCCGTAGCTCACCTGGATCGGCCACAGCACGTTGCCCGAGCACGCGTACAGCCGCTCGCCGAACGACAGACCGGCCGCGTTCAGCGCGTTGTGCAGGCAGGCTTCGAGGATGCGGGCTTCCCACACCGCCGCGACCGGGTGGTAATACGGATACGTCACCCACTCGGTCATCCAGTGGAAGACTTCGAGCGAGTTGCGATCCTCCGCCCAGCCGGGAATGAAGCGCTCGCGCAGTACCTCGATGAACGAGCGGGCGTCGGGCCCGGCTCCGACGTGCTCCAGCGGCCGCAGCGCGCCGTTGACGACGTTCCACTCGACTTCCAAACCGCTGGTGCCGCGGCTGAAATACGATTCGAGCGCCGCCTGGCGCGCCAACTGGTACTTCTCGACGAAACGGGCCAGCGTGTGCGTGTCCATGCCGTCCCTCTGCTACTGCCCGCGCATCGCGAGCGCGTCGAGCCCGACCATCAAACGCTCCAGCGCCCCGCGCGTGCGCTCCGGCGGCGTCGCGTACGACAGGCGCATCCAGTCGCCGCCGTGCGCCGAGAAGAACGCGCCCGGCACGACCGCGACGCCGTGTTGCTCCGCGAGGTACTGCCCGAGTTGCTCGGAATTCTCCATGCCCGCCGCCCGCAACCACTTCGACACGTCGACGAACGCGTAGTAACCCTGGCCGGTGATCGCCGTCAGGCCGCGCTGCGCGATGAACTCATTCATGACCTTCCGGCTGGCCGAGGTCGGCTGGATGATCGTCGCCGCCGCCTTGCCAAAGCCCATCTTGAACGCCGCGATCGCCACGGCTTGGCTGTGGAAGCTCGGAATCACCGCGTGCGAAGCGCGGCTCGTGATGAACTTGATGATCTCCTCGTCCGCGAGCAAGTGTGAATTGCGGATGTTCGAGGCCCCGAGCGACTTGGTGATGCCGTCCAGGATCATCACCCGCGACCGCTCGGGACGGTCGAAACGCGACAGGAACGCATTCAGGTCCATCGGCCCCGTATCGGTCACCCAGTGGTACATCCAGTCGTACAGGACGTACGACACGCCCGCCCGCAGGGCCGCCCGGCCCAGCTCGACCTGCCGCTCGACCGACAGCGTCTTGCCCGTCGGGTTGTCCGGACTCGTGATGATCACGCCGGCAACCCGCCGTCCCTCGCGGGCCGCGAAGTCCACGCACGCCCGAATCGACTCCGGCGTGTACGCCCAGCCGTCTTCGGGCGCTCCCGGCGCCAGCATGACGTTCGCCCCCACTCCGTACGGCCCCCAGTTGTAGCTGATCCAGGGCACACGCGTCGTCAGCACCACGTCGCCGATGCGCCCAGTGCCGAGCGTCAGCATCGCCCCAAAGGCCTTCACGAGAATGTCGCGCCCGCCGACACCGGCGCACACGTTGGCCGGCCCCAGCCCGGTCGCCGCGTCCACCTTCCAATAGTCCTCGATGACTGCCCGCCGGAACGCGTCACAGCCGTACGGCATGTCGTATGCGGTCCCGTGCTCGCACTGTAGGCGGTGGGCAGCCTCCAGCACCTCGACCGGAACACCCGGCAGGCTCGCCCCACCGTCACCCTGCGAGGCGTCGAAAACCTTGCCGCCCGGATTCTTGGCTAGGTACGTCTTGAGCGACTTGTTGATGAGGAACATCCGCGACGGCGGTATCGGCGTCAGGTGCCCCGGATAATCGTGCGTGGGAATGCGCCCTTCCGGCGGTACGACGTACTGGGGGGTGTTGTCCGTACTCATCACCAGTCCTCGATCTCCGCGGTGCGGTGTACCCCCTCGGCCATTACGCGGGGGCAGTGTACGGACGATAGTCCGATTGGCAAGCTTTTTCTGGATATGTCGACGAACTCGGACGCGTGCCCGCACGGACCGTCTGCGGCACTCCCGGAGACGTGTGAGAATCTCGCATCGCCGCCCCCGGCGACGCGGACCGGCGGCAGTGTAGCGTCGGCCCCTGCGGTTACGGGAACCGGCGGAGGTGTAGCGTCGGCCCCCCGTGGCCGACGTTGAAGACGGTCGGCCCTGGCGCTTCCGAACCCCCAGGCCTCGGACGATGGTCCGGCCCCGTCCCCCTACCGCGGCTGCGGCCGATGGCGGGGCAGATATCGGCCGAAACCGTTGCGCCCGACGAACTCCCCGTCGCGGACCACGGCTTGGCCGCGGCAGAAGGTGTGCTCGGGGAACCCCGCCAGCATCATGCCTTGGTAGGGATTCCAATCGCACCGGGAGTGCAAACGCTGCCAGTCGACCCGGCGGCGGCGCGTGGGGTGAATCATCACGACATCTGCGTCACCGCCCACCCGCAAGTCGCCCTTGCGTGGATAGAGCCCCATCGTCCGGGCAGGATTGGTACAGCAGACCCGCACGAAGTCGACCAAGCTCAGCCGCCCGCGGAGCACGCCGTGCGTGTACACGATTGGCAGCAGAGTCTCCAGCCCCGGCAGTCCCATCGGGATGCGGGTGAAGTCGCTGCCCCACCGGTCTTTTTGCCGCCGCGTGAACGAGCAGGTATCAGTCGAGACGCTGCCCAACGTCCCAGCGCCCAGCCCCGCCCACAGCCGTCGCCGGTCGCGCGGCTTCTTTACCTGCGGGCAGGTCGCATACAGATGCCCGGCCGGCCGGGCAAACACGCGGTCGTCGAGCACCAGATAGTGCGCACATGTCTCCGCCGCCACCGGCAGCCCGTCGCCGCGGGCCTGCTCGACCAGGTCAACCGCCTCCGCCGTGCTCAAGTGGACGAAGAACAGCGGTCCATCTGTCGCGCGCACCCACGCCAGCACGCGCTGCACCGCTTCCGTCTCGATGAAGTTCGGGCGCGTCAAAGCGTGCAGCCGCGCCCCATACCGCCGCATTTCCGCCCGGTTGTGATGCCGCGCCACCAGCATGTCGAGCACGCGCGGGGATTCGGCATGCACCAGCAGCATCCCCCCTGCATCGCGCAGCAACTCCAGCGCCCCAAAGATGTCCGCATCGTCGGCCTGCAGTCCCGGATAGATCATGTACTGCTTGAATGTCGGCACCCCGGCCGCAATCATTCGCGGAATCTCGGACGCCTGCCGCGCGAGGTCGGTCAGCGACATGTGGAAGGCGTAATCGACACATGCCCGCCCCGCCGCCCGCGCGTGCCAGTTGTCCAGCGCCTGCCGCAGGCTCTCGCCGGGCCCGGGCGTCGCGAAGTCGATGACCGTCGTCACCCCGCCACAGGCTGCCATGCGTGTGCCCGATTCGTAGTCGTCCGCCGTCACGGTCCCCGCCACCGGCAGGTCCAGGTGCACGTGGGCGTCGATGCCGCCCGGGATCACGTAGCGCCCGCGGGCATCGATCACTTCCGCGCCACGGCAACGTGCCGCCAACCGTGGTCCAAGCGCCGCGATCTTCTCCCCGCGAATGCCCAGATCGGCCCGGACGACGCCGTCCGCCGTCACCAGTTGCCCGTTGGCGATGATTGTGTCGAGCTTCATGCGCGGCTCACCCGCCCGCCATACCAGCCGGGCACGGGCGCCATTGTTCGCGAGCACGCCCGTTACCGTCAAGCCGCCGAACTGCACGCCCCCGCTTGAGCCCCACGCCCCGCCCCGCTACGTTGAAGCCCGCACAAACGCATCCACGGAGCAACACATGGTCGATTACGCGGCAATCCGCAAGCTGGCCGGACGCTACGAACAACCCATGGTCCGTTTCCTGCGCGACATCGTCGCCATCCCGTCGCCCAGCGGCGGGGAAGGCAAGGTCGTCGAACGCATCCGCCAGGAAATGAAACGCGTCGGCGGCTTCGAGCGGATTTGGACCGACCGCTTCGGAAACCTCTTCGGCACCGTCGGGCGCGGCAAACGTCTGCTGGCCATCGACGCCCACATCGATACCGTCGGCCTCGGCAACCCGGCCGAGTGGGCCCACGACCCCTACAAAGGCAAGGTCGCCGGCGGCATCGTGTACGGCCGCGGAGCCGGCGACCAGAAGGGCGCCGTGCCCGCGATGGTCTACGCCGGCCGCATCCTGCACGACCTCGGGCTCGCCGGCAACTGGACGCTCCTGCTCGCGTTCACCGTCTCCGAGGAAGACTGCGACGGCCTCAATTGGCAATACATCATCCGCGAGGACGGCGTCCGCCCCGAGTGCGTCGTCGTCACCGATTCGACGAACTGCAGGATCCTCCGCGGCCAGCGCGGCCGCATGGAGATTGGCGTCACGACCCACGGCCGCTCATGTCACGGCTCGATGCCGCACAAGGGCGTCAACGCGATCTACCGCGTTGCCAAAGTGATCAACGAGATCGAGAAGCTCAACGGCAAGCTGCGGAGCGATCCGTTCCTCGGCCCCGGTACGGTGACCGTCAGTTACGTGGACTGCCAGACTCCCAGCCGCTGCGCCGTGCCGAATCAGGCGTTCATTCACCTCGATCGCCGGCTGACCGCGGGCGAGACGAAGGCGTCCGCCCTGCGCGAGGTCCGCGCCGCAGTGAAACGCGCCGGCGTCCCCGCCACGGTCGAGGTCCTGCGCTACGAGCAACCGACCTACACCGGCCTAAAGTACCCCACGGAGAGCTACTTCCCCTCGTGGTGCGAGCCCGCCGACGCCCCGCAGGTCGCCGCCGCCGTCTCCGCCTACAAGAGCCTCTTCCGCCGCAAGCCGGTCGTCGACCGCTGGACCTTCAGCACCAACGGCGTCTCGATCGCCGGCATGTTCGGCATCCCCTGCGTCGGCTTCGGCCCGGCGCTGGAAAGCGTCGCGCACACCGTCAACGACAGTGTGCCGATCGCCCACCTCGTCGAGTGCGCCGCCTTCTACGCGGCCTTCCCGCCGACCTACTGCGAGCAGTACCCTAAGCCGGCCGGCGCGAACGGCCGGAAGTCATCAGGTCCGCCAGTACGCGCCCGGCGTCCGCGCAACGCGTGAGCAGGATCATCGCCGCGATCACGAACGGCTTGTACGACGCCTCGCGATAGGTCGTCAGGCGGCAGCGCTCGAACACACTCGCCGCAACCTCGCCGGCCGCGCAGCTCACGCCGCTGATGTCGGCCGGCAGGCAGTGCATGTACAGCGCCTGCTCGCTGGTCGCGTCCTTGGCACCCGGGCGATCGCCGCGCGTGAGCGCCATCAGTTGCTCGGTGCATTCCCAATCGCGGTGCCGGGCATTGGCCGCCAGGCACTCCTGCTCCAGCGCCGCGAGTTCCTTCGTCTGTCCGGCCCGCAGCAGTTTCGTGCGCCGCTGCATGACTTGCTGCGGCGCCCAGCTCTTGGGATACACGATGTCCGCATCGCGGAACGCCGCGGCCATATCGTGTACGTGCGTGAACGACCCGCCGGATTCGCTCGCGAACCGCGCTGCCTGCGCGACGGTCTCGGGCACCAGCTCGTAGCCCTCCGGGTGCGCGAGCGTCACGTGCATGCCGAAGCGCGTCATCAAGTTGATCACGCCCTGCGGCACCGACAGCGGCTTGCCATAGGAGGGCGAATACGCCCACGTCATCGCGATCTTCCGTCCGCGCAACGCTTCCAGCGAGCCGAACATCTGCTTGAGGTGCAGCAGGTCCGCCAGCGATTGCGTCGGATGGTCGAGATCACACTGCAGGTTGATCACCGCGGGCCGTTGCGGCAGGATGCCCGCGCGGAAGCCCTCCTCGACGGCCGTGGACACCTCGGTCATGTACTTGTGCCCCTCGCCGAGGAAGATGTCGTCGCGGATGCCGATGACCTCGGTGAGAAACGAGATCATGTTGGCCGTCTCGCGGACCGTCTCGCCGTGAGCGATCTGCGATTTGGTCTCGTCGATCTCCTGCACCGTGAGACCCAGCAGGTTCGCGGCGCTGGCGAACGAGAACCGCGTGCGCGTGGAGTTGTCGCGGAAATTCGCGACCGCCAGCCCGCTGTCGAAGATGCGGGCGGATCGGCGCGTGAGGTGCAATTGCGCGAGCGCCTCGGCGATCAGCAGGACCGCCTGCAATTCGTCGCGAGAACGCTCCCACGTCAGCAGAAAGTCGCTGCCGTGCAGCCGCGTCTGGAGGCCCCGCAATTCGTCCATCAGCCGGTTATTCGTTGTCATCGGTCCTCGTCCTCCGCTCGCCCTAGTCCAGCACGCGCCCCAGTCCGAGCGCCCGCCGCAGGTCCGCAATCTGTCCGGTGTGCATGCCGACGTGAAACACCATGCGCAGCACGATTTTGCGCAGCGGCACTTCCTTACCCGACCACGTCACCGTGCGTTCGAGCGCCGCGTCGGACGCCGCGCGCGTCGCGTCCGCCAGCCGTTGGGTCGCCGTCTCCAGCACCTCCAGCCCGCGGGCGAGCGACGGATACACGCCGCCCACGCGCGAGCCCTTCTTCACGGCTTCCGGGTCAAACCGCGTCGCCGACGCGCCGCCCGCTGCGTAATCCTGCTCCGGCATCGGCCGACCATCCAGCTCGCCCGCCACCCGATGCAGGTAGAACGAAATGTGCCCCAGCGTCCACATCAAGTGGTTCGGCATGTGCTCGGCTGTCTGCGTGCGATTGCTCTCCGTGAATCCGGGCAAGAATACGTGCACCGCGTCCCGAGTCGCCAACACGGCATCCGCCATGGCATCCTGCAACTTCATCCTTCGCTTCCGCCTTTCCGAGGCTCGCCTGCCGGGTGGCCCTTCACCCGAGCCCGACACGCTGATTGAATTCCACGATCGCCCGATCCCACGCCTCCACCTGTGCGAACGTCTCCACCCAGAAATCCGGCTCCCACAGCCGCCGCAGGTCCTCCACGTCCCGCTGCTGCTGCTCGACCCAGGTGAAGTACTTCAGATTGTGCAGACGCTTGCGATCGCGATAGGTTAGTTCTTGCAGGGTATCCGTGCCGATGCCCTCCAGATACCGGGCGAAGTGCCGCGCCGCCGCGACCGGCGTATACGCCCCGTGCCGCGTGCGTTCCTCGACCACCCGCGATTGATACAGATCCGTCGAGTCCGTGAGCGGCAGGAACACCACGTCGCGCGCGTCCAGTTCGAAGTGCCTGGCCGTCTTGATCGCCCCCACCAGGTTGCAGAGGCTCGAAATGCCCAAGAGCGGGAGCTGCGCCACCACCTCCGCCTTCACGCCCTGCGCCCGCAGAAACTCCTGCCCCGCCGCCTCGTTGAACAGCCGCAGGAGTCCCAGGCACTGCTCGTCGTCAATCGCGCACACGACGTCCGTGTTGCGCACGTTATGAATCCACGGCACGTGCTTGTCGCCGATGCCTTCGATACGATGCCCGCCGAAGCCGTTCTCCAGCAAAGTCGGACATTGCAGCGCCTCGGTCGCCACCACCCGCACGGCCGGATGCCGCGTTCGCAGGAAGTCCCCCGCCGCGATCGTCCCCGCACTGCCCGTCGCCGAGATGTACGCCGCCAGTCGATCGCGCGGCCGGGCGATTTGCCCGAAGATTTCTTCGATGATCCCGCCCGTCACGTGGTAGTGCCAGATCGCGTTGCCGAACTCCTCGAACTGATTGAAGATCACGCAATCTGGCCGCGTGCGGCGGATCTCCCAGCACTTGTCGTAGATCTCCTTCACGTTCGACTCGCAGCCCGGCGTCGCGATCACCTCCGCCCCGATCGACCGCAGCCAATCGAACCGCTCGCGTGACATCTCCGCCGGCAGAATCGCCACCGGCGTGCACGCCAGCAGAGCGCAATCGAACGCCCCGCCGCGGCAGAAGTTGCCCGTGCTCGGCCAAACCGCCTTCTGCGTGGTCGGATCGAACTCGCCCGTCACCAGGCGCGGCACGAGACAGCCGAACCCCGCCCCAACCTTGTGCGCCCCGGTCGGGAAGTACTTGCCGACCAGCCCGATGATGCGGGCCGGCACGCCGGTGAGTTCCGGCGGAAACTCGATCCAGTTCCCGCGATTGAAGCCCCCGCCGCGCTCGACCGGCTCGTTCTTCCACGTGATCCGGAAGAGGTTGACCGGGTCCACATCCCACAGCCCCACGTCGGCCAACCGGCGCCGCACCGCCGCCGGAATCGTCACCGGGTCCTTTTGCTGCGCGAACGTCGGGATGATGATGTTCCGTTCGCGGCAGCGCCGCACCGTCTGTTCCAACACCGCCGCACGCGTTCGCTCTTCCTGCCGCATATGCCACTACCTCCGGCAACGTGCCCCCCGCGGGTCGCAAGGCGATATACTAGCGTCTCGACGGCTAACCTTGGAGGGCTGGCGCGTGAGTCTGGTCACCAAGCTGACGTGTGTGCAATGCGGACGGGATTTCGCCGAGGGGGCGGCCAATACCTGTCCCCACTGCGGCCCCGACGAGGGCATCCTCGACGTGCAGTTCAACCTCGCCGCCGCCGCCCGCACGCTCACCCGCGCCGCCCTGGCGTCCCGCCCGCTCTCGCACTGGCGCTATCGGGAACTGCTGCCCGTCACCGGCGACGTCTCCCCCGCCCTGTCCCACGTCGGCTGGACCCCGCTCGTCGAAGCCCCCCGCCTGGCACAGGCCCTCGGCATCGGCCGCCTCCGCCTCAAGGACGACGGCCGCAACCCGTCCGCGTCCTTCAAGGACCGCGCCAGTGCCATCGGCGTCGCCCGCGCCCTTGAGGCCGGCTGCACTTCGATCGCCTGCGCCTCCACCGGCAACGCCGCCAGCAGCCTCGCGTATTGCTCCGCTTCCGCCGGTCTGCAGGCCAACATCTTCGTCTCGCGGATCGTGCCCGAGGCCAAGCTCGCCCAGTTGCTCGCCTACGGCGCTCGCGTCTTCCGCGTACAGGGCACCTACGCCCAGGCTTATGACCTCTGCACACAGGCCTGCGCCCACTTCGGCTGGTACAACCGCAATGCGGCCGTGAACCCCTATCTCGTCGAGGGCAAGAAGACCGGCGGGCTCGAAGTGGCCGAGCAGTGCGCGGACGACCCGCCCGAGTGGGTCGTCTGCAGCGTCGGCGATGGCTGCTCGATCGCCGGCGTGCAGAAGGGGCTCGCGCAGATGCAGGCGCTAGGGCTGGTGAATTGGTCCGCCCGCGTGCTGGGCGTGCAGGCGGCCACGGTCGCCCCCATCGCACGCGCCTACGAGACCGGCCGGCTCGACCGCAGCGGCACCGGGCATACGTACGCCGACAGCATCGACGTGCCCGTTCCCCGCAATTGGCGCAAGGCGGTGAACGCGGTGCGCGCTAGTAACGGCGCCTATGTCACCGTCACCGACGAGCAAATCATGGAAGCCGTGCGCCTCACGGGTCGTCTGGCCGGCGTGTTTGCTGAGCCCGCGGCGGCCACCGCGGTCGCCGGTATTGCCGAGGCGCGCTGGCGCGGCTTGATCGACGCGAGTGCGTCGGTTGTCGGCATGATTACCGGCAACGGCCTGAAGGATGTCCACGGCGCCCTGCGTGCCGTCGGTGGCCCACACGACGTGCCGCCAACGTTAGCCGACGTCATCCGCGTCGTGGAAGCCGCCACGTAGGCGTCCGTACCTCCGTAGCGTCGGCCCCCTGTGGCCGACGTTGGATGCGAATCGTCGGCGCATTGCCGCGGACAGCTCGACGAACCCCGGACTGCCTCCGCAGTCCGCCCGACCGTTGGCCGTTAACGAGGACCGAACTCATGGCGATCTTTCTACACAACGCGTTGCTCGTGGACCTGGACCCCCTGCGGGCGGAATACGCCGCCTTGCGCATCGAGCGCGGCCGCATCGCCGCGCGCGGTCCGAAGGTCACCCGCCAACCCGGCGACGAGATCGTCGACTGCGGCGGCGCCGTCGTCCTGCCCGGGCTGGTCAACGGCCACATGCACTTGTACTCGGCGCTGGCCGCCGGCATGCCCGCCCCGCCCTGCTGCCCGACCAACTTCGCGGAGGTTCTCGAACTCGTCTGGTGGCGACTGGACCGCGCGCTCGACTCCGAATCGGTCGAGATGTCAGCCCGCATCGGCGCGCTGGATGCCGTCCGTTGCGGCACGACCACCCTCATCGACCACCACGCCGCCCCCAGTTGCATCCCCGGTACGCTCGATGACGTCGAACGCGGCATGACCGCCGTCGGTCTGCGCGGCGTCTTGTGCTACGAAACCACCGATCGCAACGGCCCCGCCGGCCGCGATGCCGGTGTGGCAGAGAACGCCCGCTACCTGGAGAAGTGCCAACACCGCGACGATCATCGCTTTGGCGGGCTCGTCGGTGCCCACGCCAGCTTCACGGTCGGCGAAGACACGCTCACGCAGCTCGCCGAGGTCGCGCGCAAGTACAAGACCGGCCTGCACATCCACGTCGCTGAAGACCCCTGCGACGAGCAGCATTGTCGGCGCGAGTACAAAGTCGGCCTGATCGAACGCTTCGCGCGCCGCGCCACGCTGGAGCCCGAGGCCGTGTTCGGCCACGGCACGCATCTCGCTGCGGATTCGATCGCCCGCCTCGGTGCCGCCGGTGCGCTGATCGCCCACTGTCCGCGTTCCAACATGAATAACGCGGTCGGCTACGCTCCGGTTGCCAAGATCCGCCAGTCGGTCATGCTCGGCACCGACGGCATCGGCAGCGACATGTTCGCCGAAGCCCGCGCCGCCTGGTGGATTTCGCAGCACCAGCACGCCGGCCTTTCTCCGCAGGATATTCTCGGCATGCTCTCGCGCGCGGCTCGCCGCGCCTCTGCCACACTCGGCATCACGCTGGGCCGCCTGGAAGTCGACGCGGCCGCCGACCTCGTGCTCACGGACTATTACCCCGCGACACCGCTGACCACGGAGAACGTCGCCGGTCACTTCCTCTTCGGCATGGCCGCCCGCCATGTGACCAGCGTGCTCATCGACGGCCGCTGGATCGTCCGCAACCGCGTCGTGCAGACGTGCGACGAGGTCGCCACGCGGCACGCGGCCCTTCCGGTCACTGCGGCCATGTGGGACCGGATGTCGCAGATCGTGTAGTAGCGTCAGGCCTCCGTGCCTGACGATGCAGCGCGTAGGCGGGGCTAAGTCCGGCGCCGTGCGGCCCAATGCCACGTGCGGCAATCGCCGGCTGAGCCCGGCGCATCGTTCGTCACGCCGGCGGCCCCAGCGCGCGGTAATCCTCAGGCGTATCCACATCCCGGGTCACCCCCGGCGACCGGCACTCCACCGGCATCACGCGCTGCGCGTGCACCCGCAACAAGCCGTTCAACCCCGCGTCGCACTCAGCCGACAACACGCCATCCGCCAGCGCCGCCGGGAAGATCATCGGATGCCCGCGAACGCCGTCGCGCGTGGCCACGATGATGCGCTCCGGCGCCGCCCGGAACGCCGCGCTACACGCCTCAAAGTCCGCCCTCGCGATACCGGGGTGATCGCCGGGACAAACCAGAAACCCATCCCCGTCCCGCACCGCCTCGCGCTCTCGCCACGCGCACACCCCGATCCGCACCGAGTCGATCATCTCGCTCGACTCGTCGTCGTTGCGCGCCGTCCACACGTTCGGGAGGTGCAGCAGGTCGACTTGCCCCACCAGTTCACCGTGCAGCACGACACAAACCCCCGCAATATCCGCCGCCACCAAGGGTGCCACCGTCGCTCGCAGCATCGGCCGATCGCCAACCGTGAGTAGTTGCTTGGCGGCACCCATGCGCCGCCCGCGCCCGGCGGCGGGAACAATGGCAAAGATGCGCGGAGTCATGTGGACGCCCATCATACGTGGGTCACGGACGGAGACCAACGAGCCGCCGTCCCACCTGCTACACCGGCGACTCCGGATAGGGCCAACTCGGCAGCGGCGCGTCAGCCGACGGCCGCCAGCGACGGACGGCCGCGTCGCAGATCGCATAGCCCCAGTTGATCAGCCGGTCGACCAGCCCGATTGGCATACCCTTCAGTCGTGTACGCACCGCTGCCAGTTCCGCAGTCCGCACCGGATCACAATCGAGCGCATCACCAACATGTTGGCTGCGAATGTCCGTTCGAATTCCCCAGTACGTACCTTCGTGCGGCTCCTGCCGGTCCTCGAATGCCGCGATGAGCGCCCGCAGGCGCAGGCTGCGCACCTGATTGTCGATGATCTCAAGTGTGCGAATCGTGTGTCGCGGCCAGTCGTGCTTCGGTTCGGCTTCCGGCGGAGTCTTGGCCCCCCCGTCGCTGACCAGCACGGTCTGATACCGCTTCCACACCGTCTCCAGTCCGAGGTTATCGTAGACGCCGCCGTCGGACAACACGACCTCCTCGACATAGCGGCCCTGCTGCAGATCCAGCCCGCTGCCCGCACGAAACTGCCCCGGCTCCACGTCCAGCACCACCGGTGACAGCACCGGCGGAAACGCGGACGAAGCGGCCACGGCCTTGGCCAGCGGCACGTTCGGCTTGTCGATCAGGCCGACGCGATAATCCCCCATATACGGCTTGCTGAAGCGCCACAGCGCCAGCGACTGCACGTTCGTCGCATTGATGACGAAGCGCGGCTCGTCCGGCAGGTCCTGCAGCGTCGCGTCGCGAAAGAGGTACTTGCGGTAACTGTGTTCGACGTACTCGCTGATGCGACCAGGCAGCAGCGCTCCACCGATGATCGCCGGCGCGTCGATCGTGCGCAGCGCCATGTCGCGGATCGGGTCGATGACCTCTGTCCGCAATCTCATCGCGACGCCATTCACGAAGTTGAGCTTCGACCACTTCAGCCCGAGGAGGCCGGCCGTGATCGATCCGCCCGATACGCTGGAGATACGCTTCATCTGGGCGAGCAGCCTCATCTCATTCAACCGCAGGAGCGCGCCCAGGTGAAAGACCATCGCCCGGTACCCGCCGCCGGACAGGCACAGCGCCATGCCATCCTGCAACGGCTGACTCCGCTCGTGGGGCAGCGCCCGTACCGGCCCCGCCACGGTTTCTTGCGGTTCCGCCCATGCGTCCATCGGGAGTCCTCCGGCGCCCGGTCGCCACCCATCCCAGCCCCGGGAAGACCCATCGCAAGCGGCCCGATTCCAACAGGTGCAGACGCTATCGACGTGCGCACGGCGCGTCAACCGGGTGAGTACCGGCACACGGCAACCGCGCGGCTGCGCCGCCGCTGGTCGGCGTGCGTGAGTTCGCGGCTATTTGGCGACGATGCGCAGCGCCTCCGCCGGACACATCGTCACACACAACCGACAACCCGGGCACTTGTCGCGGTCGATCTCCGGCAGCCGATCGCCCGCACGGAGCTTGATCGCCTGATGCCCGCCGTCGCGACACGCGATGTAGCACAAGTCGCAGCGCACGCAGCGCGCTTCATCGACGGACGACATCACTTTCACGTCCCGCCGCAACTCACCGTGATTCACGATCTTCGGCAACGCCAGCCCCACCAAGTCCGCTGGCCGCCCTAAGCCCTTGTCCTCCAGATAGAACGCGAGCCCGTCGAGCAAGTCGTCAATGATGTCCACGCCGTAGTGCATGACGGCAGTGCAGAACTGCACCGTCGTCGCCCCCACCAGCATCATCTCCACCGCGTCGCGCCACGAAACCGGACCACCCGTCGCCGTAATCGGCATCCGCACGCTCCGGCTGATCTCCGCCAGCGTCCGCAGCGTAATCGGTTTCGTCGCCGGCCCCGACAGCCCGCTGTACGTGCTCTGCCCCTGCACGTCGGGGTACGGCACGAACGTGTCGACGTTCACCCCCATCAGCGACGGGATCGTGTTGGCCGCACAGATCGCGTCCGCCCCGCCGCGCTGCACCGCCTGCGCCACCTTCACGATGTCCGTCACTTGCGGCGTGATCTTGATGACCACCGGGCAGCGCCGCGCCGCCTGCTTCACCCAACCCGCCACGCGCTCCGTCGCGTCGATGCTCTGCGCCAGCATGGCCCCCGCCTCTTCGCCCATGCTCCCCTGCGGACACGAGAAGCTGCACTCGATCACGTCGACGCCGGCGTCCTCCAGCCGCTTCACCAGTTCCTGCCACTCCTCCTTTTTCGAGCCCATGATGCTCGCGGCCACGACCCGATCCGGGAACTCCTTCTTCAGCGTGCGAACGCGCTGCTCGACCTTGTCGATGTGGTGCTCGGAGATCAGGTCGATGTTGCCCAGCCCCACGATCCGCTCGCCGCCGTAGTGCACCGCGCTCATCATCGGGTACACCAGCGGCACGGGCTCGCTCTCGACCGAGGTCGTCTTCAGCACGGCCCCACCCCAGCCGGCCGCGAAAGCCGCCCGCACCATCTCCAGGTCATCCGTCGGCGGCGCCGCCGACAGAATGAACGGATTCGGGAAACGCACGCCGCAGAATTCGACCGACAGGTCTCGCTCGTGAGTGATCATCGCACCGCTCCTCGCACGTACGTGTCGATCGCCTGCCCTGCCCGCTTCCCTTCCGCCACGGACCGCACGATTGTCATGCCCCCGCCCGCGGCCACGTCCCCGCCGGCATAAACCCCCGCCCGCGACGTCGCCCCCGTCTCCGGCTGCACAACGATCCGACCCGTCGCATCGACCTTCACGCCCGGCAACGCCTGCGCGAGTTCCGCCGCCGGCCGCGCGCCGATCGCGAATACAACGAGCGCACCCGGCAACCAATACTCCGTCCCCGCCAACCGCTCAGCATTGGCCAGCACATACAACATCGGCTCCTTCCAGCGGATGCGGACCGCCTTCAGTCCCGTCACGCGTCCGCCCTCGGCCGTAATCTCCACCGGCATCGACCGTGTGTGGAACCGCGCTCCGTCCGCCCACACCTCGTCCAACTCAGCCCGATCGGCCGGCATCTCGCTCGGCGCCTCCAGGCACACGATGTCAATCTCGTTCGCCCCAAGCTCCCGCACGACCGTCGCCACATCCATCGCGACGCTGCCACCGCCGACGATGATCACGCTGCTCGGCACCGTCGGCCGCGGACCTTCGCCAAGGTTGAACGCCGAGAAGCTGTCCAGCACCTGTTTCCAGTGCAGCACGCCGGGCCGATCGTGCCCCGGCACCGGCGGGATCGCGGCCTGCTGCGCGCCGCCCGCGATGTACACCGCGCGATAGCCCTGCGCCAGCAATCCGTCGAGTGTGACGTCCTTGCCGAAACAGCAGCCCGTGCGAATTTCCACCCCCAGACTCCGCACGTAATCGACCTCACCCTGGACGAGCTCCTGCGGAATCCGGTGCGCCGGCACGCCGTACGTGCAGATGCCGCCCGCCCGCGCGTGTTGCTCGAAGATCGTCGCCTGATGGCCGCGCTGCGCCAGCTCGGCTGCGGCCGCCAGCCCGGACGGCCCCGCACCGATGATCGCGACCTTCTGTCCGGTCGCGGGGCGCGCCGCCGCCTTGCGCCCGGACCGTCGCGCCGTCTCGGCCGCGTAGTGCTGCAGCCGCCCGATCTGGATGGGTGTGCTCAAGTCCGTATTTGAGCACGCCCCCTCGCACAGCCGATCCACCGGGCACGCGAGCCCGCACACCCCCACGAGCACGTTTTGTTGGCGGATCAGGTTGATCGCCCGCCGCGGCGACTCGAACCGCAACGCACGAATGAAATGTTTCACGGGCACCTGGGCCGGACACGCGGCCACACACGGCGAATCCGCGCACATCAGACAGCGCGCGGCCTCCAACTGCGCCTGGGTGTCGGTCCACACCGCCCCACGCGCACAGGACTTGTCACTCATCGACGGCCCTCGAATTCCGCCTGGAAAATGTCAGTTCGGGCACATGGATCAGCGCTCGCACGACCGCGTCGGCTCGTTCCCCGGACAGGATCGCGTAGCGTCGGCCCCCCGCGGCCGACGTGGGAGACTGCGCGCCAACAACCTCGCAGTCACCGCCTCACGATTGGTACATCCACAATACGCGGTGAACACCGAGCGTCACCCATCATAGCCAGTTCCTCGCATGTGTCGCAAGGTCGATTGCGGCCCCTGCGGCCCGCTCCTAAGATGGACACTCGGCGACCATGATTTCATCGTCACACAACTCGCGTCTCGCCGAGCCGGCCCAGACGATTTCGTTCGTCCTCAACAACCAGCCGGTCTCGCTCGCCGTCTCCCCCGACCGCACGCTCCTCGACCTGCTGCGCGACGACTGCGGCGTGCTCTCGCCCAAGAGCGGCTGCCAGCCCCAGGGCGCGTGCGGCTGCTGCACGGTCCTCATTGACGGCCAACCGCGCATTTCCTGCAAGATGAAGGCCACCCAGGCCGCCGGCAAGCACATTACAACGGTTGAGGGTCTCTCCGCCGATTTGCGCAACCAGATCGCCGAATGCTTCGTCCGCTCCGGCGCCGTGCAGTGTGGCTTTTGCACGCCCGGCATCGTCATGCAGACCACCGCGCTGCTACGCCGCAATGCCGATCCGTCGCGCGCGGAGATCGCCAAAGCCCTCCGCCCGCACTTGTGCCGGTGCACGGGCTACAAGAAGATCATCGACGCGATCAGCTTGCTCGCGAGTCTGCGGCGCGGCGCCGCGTTGCCGCCCGCGCCCGCCGCCGGCGGCGTCGGCACACCACTCGGCCGCTATCGCGGGCGCCAGCTCGCCCTGGGCGAGTATCGCTTCGTCGACGATCTGCGTGTGCCCGGCATGCTCTACGCCGCGCTGCGTTTCAGCGACCATCCCCGCGCGCTCGTCAAAGGTATCGACCCCGCGCCCGCCCTCGCCCTGCCCGGCGTGCACCGCGTCCTCACGGCCGCCGACATTCCCGGCGAGCGTTACGTCGGCTTGATCAAACGCGACTGGCCCGTCCTCGTCGCCCTCGGCGAAGAGACGCGCTGCATCGGCGACGCCCTCGCCGTCGTCGTCGCCGACGATCCGCACGCCGCCCGTGCCGCCGCGCGGGCGATCTTGGTCGACTACGATGTGCGCACGCCGCTGACGACGCCCGATGACGCCCTGCGTCCCGACGCCCCCCGCGTGCATGCGGCCGGCAACCTGCTCGCGCGTTCGGTCATCCGCCACGGCGACGTCGACGCCGCCTTTGCCTCCGCCGCTCACGTCGTCGAGAACACCTACGTCACGCAACGCATCGAGCACATGTTCCTCGAACCCGAGGCGTGCCTCGCCGTCCCCGAACTCGCAGACGACGGCCGCGCCGCGCGCCTCAAGGTCTACAGCCCGGGACAGGGCGTGTTCGACGATCGGCGTCAGATCGCGTCGCTGCTCGGCTGGGACCCGCAACGAGTCTACGTCGAGCTCGTCGCCAATGGCGGTGCCTTCGGCGGCAAAGAAGACATGAGCGTCCAGGGCCAGACCGCCCTCGCCGCCGCCCTCTGCGGAAAGCCCGTGAAATGCACCCTGACGCGCGCCGAGAGTTTCCGCCTCCACCCCAAGCGGCACCCCGTCCAGATCGACATTCGTGTGGGCTGCGATGCCGATGGCCGCCTTGTCGGCGCACGCGTGCGGCTGATCGGCGATAAAGGGGCTTACGCCTCGGTCGGCGCGAAGGTGCTGGAACGTGCGGCCGGCCATGCCGTCGGCCCCTACCGCGTTCCCAACGTCGACATCGAATCGCTCGCCGTCTACACCAACAATCCACCCTGCGGCGCGATGCGCGGCTTCGGCGTCAACCAGGCCGCCTTCGCCATGGAACGCAGCATCGACCGCCTCGCGCGGCTCGTCGGCCTCGACGGCTGGGAATTCCGCTGGCGCAACGCGCTCGACATCGGCGATCACTTCTGCACCGGGCAGAAGCTCGACAAGCCCTTCGCCCTCAAGCGGACGCTCCTCGCCGTGAAGGACGCCTACCGCGCCGCCAAGTACGCCGGCATCGCCTGCGGCATCAAGAACGCCGGCCTCGGCAACGGCATGCCCGACGAGGGCAAAGCCGTCCTTCGCGTTGAGGCCCCCGACCGCGTCAGCCTGCACACCGCCTTCACCGAAATGGGGCAGGGCCACTTCACCATCTGCATTCAGACCGCCTGCCAGGAAACCGGCTTGCCCGCCGAGATCTTCACCGCCACCACCGACACTTCGGTCGAGGTCAACTGCGGCCAGACGACCGCCAGCCGCGCCACGGTCCTCGGCGGTCTCGCCGTCATGCAGGCCGCCCGCCGCCTGCGCGCCGAGCTCGATGCCGGCCGCACACTGGCAGACCTCGTCGGGCGTGAGTATTTCGGCCACTACGCGTGCACGTACACCACGCCCCTCGGCGCAGAAGTGCCCGAGCCGAAGACGCACTTGACCTACAGCTTCGCCACCCAGGTCGTCACACTCGATGACCGCGGCCGCCTGCAGAAGGTCATCGCCGCGCACGACGTCGGCCGCGTGATGAACCCGACGCTCGCCGAAGGTCAGATCGAGGGCGCCGTACACATGGGCCTGGGATACGCTCTGACGGAGGAGTTCGTCGTCGAAGGCGGCCATTTGAAGAACGAAACGGTGCAATCGCTGCACGTGCTGCGCGCGCACCAGATGCCCGAGGTTGAGGTCATTCTCGTCGAGGAACCTGACCCCGAGACGCCCTACGGCGCCCGCGGCCTCGGCGAGATCGGCCTCGTCCCGACCGCACCGGCCGTCGCCGGCGCGCTCGAGGCCTTCGACGGCATCCATCGCACGCGTCTGCCCATGAAGGACTCCCCCGCCGCCCAAGCGATCCTGCGCCCCTCGGTCGACGACTAGTCCACCCGGTGAAGAGGTAGCGTCGGCCCCCCGCGGCCGACGTTGGAGACGAAGTGGCACCCGACTCACGGTAACCCCATGAGTGAACTCCTCCCCGTCCTCGAAACGCTCCTCGCCGACGCCGACGCCGGCCGCCCCGTGACACTCTGTGTCGTCGTCCGCACGCAGGGCCCCACACCGCAGGTCCCCGGCGCCGCCATGGTGGTGCGCCAAGACGGCAGCACCTGCGGCACGCTCGGCGGCGGCTGTGTCGAAGCCGAGGTGCGCACCCGCGCGTTCCAGCACATGCGTCAGACGACCGCCGCGCAGCTCGACTTCGACCTCGACCACGACTACGGCTGGGGCGACGGCCTCATCTGCGGCGGCCAGATGACGGTCGCCGTCTGGCCCGTCACGCCACAAACGGACCTCGCTCCAATCCGTGCCGCCGTCGCCGCGGCGCGGCAGCGCCAACCCGCCACCATCGCGCTCGAGTTGCAGCACGACGGCCGCCCGCTCACGTATCGTGTGCACCTGGAAGTCCCGCCGACGTTACTTATTGCCGGCGCAGGCCACGTCGGCCAGGCCGTCGCGCGTCTCGCGGTCGAGCTGGACTTCCACCCCATTGTGATCGACGATCGCGCCGAACTCGCCGCCCCACAGCGCTTCCCGGCCGGCGTCGAATGTCGCGTCGGCGACATCGCCACAATCCTCCGCGATTACCCCCTCGACGCCGGCTGCTACGTCGTCATCGTCACCCGCGGCCACCGCCACGACGCCGACGCCCTCGCCGCGGTCATCCGTCGCCCCGCCGCTTACGTCGGCATGATCGGGAGTCGTCGTAAGTCCGCCATCATTCTGCAGCAAATGGCCGACACGGGCGCGACCCCCGAGCAACTTCAGCGCGTGCACACGCCCATCGGCCTGCCCATCCGCGCGATCACAGTGAACGAAATCGCCGTCAGCATCCTCGCCGAGTTGATTCAGGTGCGCCGCGCGCAAACCCCGTGCTTGGTCGAGGGTCCGCTGGACAATGCCGCCGTCAAAACGTAGCCGTCCCGCCTATTGCCGCGTGAGCGTCACCGAGCCCAAGTAGGGTTGACTGCCCAGGTTCACCGTAGTGATCGTCCCGGTCGCCAAGGTGTCGCTGACGCGCAGGAGCTGCATGTCAATGATCGTGATGCCGCCGGTCAGGGAGAAAACAGTGACCGAGATGTTCGCCGTGTCGCCGCTCACGACCGCGGCCGGCGTGGCCAGCAGCGTCCGGAGTTGACCCGCGCAGCCGTGGCCCCACTTCGTCACCTTGCCCAGCGCGATCGTAATGCAGCCGCTGTTGCTCTCGCCGGCGCTGGTGGCCGTGGCGACCCAATCCCCGTCCAGCCAGGTGGGCGTGGCGGCGGCATTCGGATCCGTCACCGTGTTGGGGTCGGTCGTCGCGTTCGGGTCCTCGCTACTGGTCGAGGGACAACCCGCGAGGCACAGCAGAGCGACGGCCAGTGAAACTACGACGCGCCACATGGCAATCTCCCGCGCGGCGCAGGTGCTCCGCCGCGCACACACACCGTTGCTGCCGAGCGGCTCGCCCTCCGGCGACACGGTCCGGGCCCGACCGGCGCCTACAACTGCGTCAGCCGCTTCGGGCCGGCCTTGATCACCTCTTCCGGGCAGCCCGAGGCAAACAGCTTGAAATTCTCCGCGAAGCGTGCCGCCAGCGCGTCGTACTTCTTCCAGTACTCGTCCTTGTTCCCCCAGGTGCTGGCCGGATCGAGCACCTCCGCCGGCACCTCCGGGCAACTCGTCGGCACCTCGTACGCGAACAGCTTGTCCTTGCGGAACTTCACGTCGCTCAGCTTGCCCTCCAACGCCGCATTCAGCAACGCCCGCGTGTGCCGGATGCTCATGCGCTTGCCGACCCCGAACGACCCGCCCGTCCAGCCGGTGTTCACCAGCCAGCACGTACAGCCGAACTTGCCCATCTTCTGCTTGAGCAGCGCGGCGTACACCGAGGGATGGTGTACCATGAACGGTGCGCCAAAGCACGCGCTGAACGTGATCTGCGGCTCGATACCCAGGCCGATCTCGGTGCCCGCGATCTTCGACGTGTACCCGCTGATGAAGTGGTACATCGCCTGCTCGGGATTCAGCCGGCAAATGGGCGGCATCACGCCCGACGCGTCGCACGTCAGGAAGATGACGTTCTTCGGATGCGTCCGCGTCATCTTCTCGGGCACCACGTTCGGGATGAACTCCAGCGGGTACGACGCCCGCGTGTTCTCCGTGATCCGGTCGTCGTTCAGGTCGATCTTCCGCGTCGTCGGGTCGAAGACCACGTTCTCCAGGATCGTCCCGTAGCGGTGCGTGCACGCGTGAATCTGCGGCTCGTGCTCGGCCGACAGCCGGATCACCTTCGCGTAGCACCCGCCCTCGAAGTTGAACACGCCATCGTCCGACCAGCCGTGCTCGTCGTCGCCGATCAGCCGCCGCTTCGGGTCCGCCGACAGCGTCGTCTTGCCCGTGCCCGACAGGCCGAAGAACAGCGCCACGTCCCCACCCGCCCCGACGTTCGCCGAGCAGTGCATCGCCAGCACGCCCTCGTTCGGCAGCAGGAAGTTGAGAATCGTGAACACGCTCTTCTTGATTTCCCCGCCGTATGCCGAGTTCGCGATGATCGCCAGCCGCTCCGCGAAGTTCAGCAGGATCGCCGTCTCGCTACGCGTCCCATCAATACGCGTGTCGCACTTGAACCCCGGCAGCGAGATGATCGTGAAGTCCGGTACGTGCCGCCGCGCTTCGTCCTGGTTCTGCACCGGGATGAACATGTTCCGCGCGAACAGGCTGTGCCACGCCTTCTCCGTAATCACGCGCACCGGCATCCGGTAGTTCGGGTCGGCCCCAGCGTAGCAATCCTGCACAAACAGCTCTTCGTCGATCAGGTACGACTGCAGCCGCGCCACCAGCGCGTTGAACTTGTCCGGACTGAACGGCCGGTTGTACTCACCCCACCAGATCTTGTCGGTCGTGGACTCCTCCTGCACGATGAACTTGTCCGCGGCCGCCCGGGCGGTGTGCTGGCCGGTATTGACGACGAAGGGTCCCCCGGTCGACAGGTGGCCCTCGCCGCGGAAGATCGCTTCCTCATACAGCGCCGCGTCGGGCAGGTTCCAGTAGACCTTGTCAAGGTACGCCAGCCCCAGGTTGTGCAGCTTGTAGTCGCTCGCCCAGTCGCCGGCCTGCTTGCTCGCGGGGGTGGGGAATTCGAGGTACTTCGGCATGATGCCACTCCGTGCGTGGGGTCGTTAGCTCGTTCGCCTTCGTGCCTGCGGCCGCCCCGTGCGCGGCGGCAACGCCCGCACCGACGGCTCCGCATCCGTCACAAACCCGATCCGCCCCTTCTTCGGCGGCTCCGGCGGGTTCATCAATTCGTGCAACCACTCGTAGATCTGTCGAAGGTGCGCCGCATGCTCCGCCGTCTTGTCCACGAACTCCTGCTCGAGTTTCTCCAGACGTCGCGCCAGGTCCGCGTCCGTGGCCCAAATACGCCGCAACCGCACGAACGCGCGGACGACCAGAATGCTGACCGCGACCGCTGTTTCCGAAGCTAGGATGCCCGGCGCCATCAGCGCGCCATGCTCCGTGAAGGCCGTCGGCCTCTTCCGGCGTCCACCCCAACCGGAACTTGATGTCGCAATTTGCGACTTCAAGTCCCCCCACTCCTCTGCCGTCCACACGAAGGCGAAATCCGCGGGGAATCGCGCGGCGTTACGCTTGACCGGCTCGTTCAGACGTCGCGTGGACACCCCGTGGAACGCGGCTAGGTCACGATCCAGCATCACACGCTGACCGCGCAAGACGTGGATACCGTCTTCGATCTGCGCGAGCGGCATCACTTGCTGCGCTCCGCTCGCCGCACGTCGCCGCTTTGCTCTCCGCGCCATTCCGCTAGCTCCGTGTCAACACACGGCTACCAATCCCGTACCAGCTTCCGATTCCCGATATACAGCTCGCTCGGTGCATTGGGGTCCAGCACCCACTTCATGCGCTCGATGCCTTCGGTGATGTCCTTGATCGTCCCGCAGTAGCTGATCCGCAGATAGCCGTCCAGGCCAAACTCGATGCCCGGCATGACCAGCACGCGCACCTTGTCGAGCAGCTTCTGGGCCAGCCGCGCCGAGCTCTTGTCGTACGCGCTGAAGTCCGCGAAGCAGTAGAACGTGCCGTCGGGCTTGGAGATTTTGACGCCGTTGAACGACTTGAGCCGGTCAATCAGCACGTTCCGATTGTTTTCCAGCGTGATCCGCAGGCTCTCCACGCTGGACTGCACCCCGTTCAGCGCGCCCACCGCCGCCTGCTGACACAACGCCGACGGCCCCGACGTCTGGTGACTCTGAATGTTCGTCATCACCTTGATCAGCGCCTTGTTCGCCACCGCCCAGCCGATGCGGAAGCCTGTCATCGCGTACTGCTTGGACACGCCGTTGACGACGATCAGCTTCGAGCTCTCGTCGAGCTTCTTGGCGTACTTGTAGCAGTTGATCGGCTTCCGGCCGTCGAAGATCAGCCGGTGATAGATGTCGTCCATGATCAGGTACAGGTCGCGCTGCTCGCACAGCTCGACGATCTCGGCAATGAACGACTCCGGATACATCGCACCCGTCGGATTGTTCGGGCTGTTGATGATCACCGCCCGCGTGTACGGCCCGATCTTCGCCGTGATGTCCTGGATGCGCGGGTAGAACGAGCCGTCCTCGCTGTACACCGGCACGCCTGTCGCCCCGCACAGCTTCGCCATCTCCGGATAGCTCACCCAGTACGGCGCTGGATAGACCACCTCTTCCTGGGGGTTAAGGATCGCCTGCAGCGCCACCATGATCGACTGCTTCGCGCCGCCCGACGCGATGATGTTCTCCGGCTGCACGAAGCGCCCGTAGAACTCCTCCGTATACCGGATGATCGCCTTCTTCAGCGCCGGAATACCATCCGCCGGCGTGTACCGAATCTCGCCGGAATTCAGCAGCGCGGACGCCGTCACGATCGCGTCCATCGGCGGCTTGCTCTTGGGTTCCCCGCCGCCGAGATGGATCACCGGCTCGCCTTTGGCCCGCAGTGTGGCCGCCATTTCGTTCAGTTTCAGCGTGGCGGATTCGCTGATGGAGCGCCCGATCTGGCTGATGCTCATGCAACGAGTTCCTGAAAATGGTCACCTGCGGTTCGTGTCGCGCGAACCTGGGGGAAAGAGTAGCAGCCTACTATCCCCCCGCACTCGCGTCAACGCTCGCGGTTGCGGCCACGCGGAGCTGTGAGTAGCATGCCGCTGCCGCTTGGCGACTGAACCGGTTCGTGGTGCGCCCGCGCGCGGAGACGCCCATGCTCATCGACATCCACGGACACTTCGGCCACAAGACGCCCGGCGCCGCCACACCCGCGCGCCTCGCCACGTACGCCGGCGCGGCCGGAGTCGATCTGCTCCTGATCTCCAATCGCGACGCTGCTGCGCTGCCGACCGGCGCCCCCGATCTCGACGAGGCCGATGCCAATGCGGTCACCCTGGACGCCTGCCGCACCCAGCCGCGCCTGGTCCCCCTGTACTGGGTACGCCCCGGCCGGGTGGACAGCCATCCCACGGTGCTTGCCGGGGCTCTGGCGCTGGACCCCTTTGCGGGCGCGCTCTTCGCGCCCGCCGCCAACAACTACGAAGTCACAGCCAGCCTGCTGGAGCCGTACATGGCCGCTCTGGCCGCGCGCGGCTGCCCTGCGGTCTTCTGTGTGAGCAACTCCCCGGGCGCGGCGCCGAACCGGATTTACGACCTGGCCCGGCGGTACACGACCGTGCCTTGCGTGTTGTGCCACTGTGACGCGACCGACGCCATTCGCGCCGCGTCGCTCGACGTTGCTCGCCACGCACGCCAGCATGGCACAGCGGACCTGTATCTGGACACGTCGCACGCGACAGCCGATTGGACGCGCGGCGCCGTCCGCGCCCTGGGTGGAGATCGTGTCTTGTATGGGACCAACGCCCTGAGCTATGGCGATGCCCACATGCCGCGACACATCGTCCTCCTGGAAGAGCTGCGCAAGTCATTGAGTGCCATGCATTTCCGCCAAGTCACCGTGGACAACGCGGTGCGCCTGTTCAAGTTGGCGGAACGCGCGGCGGCACCACCCAAGCGCCCCTCTGGAGCAAACCCGGCCTGAGGCATGCGTAACTCGCGTTTGCAGCACTGCTTAGCGTATCGTCGCTCGTCGCGGCCGAGCCCGCGAATATCCGTGCTGCTGGAGACGACTTTCCCCAATAGACCGTGGTAGCCCCTCCGAACCCGCCGCGCTGGCCGGCGTAATAGAGGTTGAGCCTGTGGAGCTTCGACGCGACGAGGAATTGTTGGCGGATCATCTGGCCGGTCAGGCTGGAGCGTTTGACGCCCTCGTCGCCCGTTACGTGGATGGGCTGTTCGGCTTCTTCCAGCGCTTCGTCGGCAACGCCACGGTCGCGGAAGACCTTGTCCAGGAGACGTTCCTGCAGGTGCACCTGGCGGCCGCCAGTTTCGACGCCCAGCGGACCTTCAAGCCGTGGGTGTACACGATCGCGGCCAACAAGGCACGGGACTACATGCGGTCGCGCGGCCGACGACCCCTGCAATCGCTCGACACGGTGGCGGGCGCTACGGATGCCCCCGCCCCCTCGGCGCTGCTCGAATCGAGCGCGACGCCGGCGGACGAGCAACTCGATGTGACGGAACAGATCAATCAGGTGCGCGCCATTGTGGCCCAGATGCCGGAACACTTACGCATGATTCTGATCCTGGGTTACTACCAGAAGCTACCCTACGCGGAAATCGCGGAGATTCTGGGGATCCCGGTCGGAACGGTGAAATCGCGGCTGCACAGCGCGGTGAACCATTTCGCCCAGTTGTGGCAGGCCGCCACCAAGGCCTCGACGCCGGAATAGTAGCCTGGAGGGTGATGCGGCATGTCGGTAGCCCGTGATTTTGAGTTCGACCCGCGCTTGCTCGACCTGCACCTGGGACACTTGTCCGCAGCCGAGCAGGCGGATTTGCAGCGCCAGATCGCCGCCGATCCGGCCCTTACCGCGCAGGATGAGGCGCTCACCGCCGTGTTTCGTGCGCTGGATAGCGCGGCCGAACGGCGCGCCCCGGCGGATTTGGCGGCCCGCAGCCGCGCCCGCGTGCTTCAGGCCGGTCCGCCCCCGCGCGTCATCCGGCGCAGCGACGCCCTGACCGAGGCCGTCGAGCGCGGCAGCGAGCGTGTCATCCGCCTGGGTAATCTCCGCGACATCATCGCCGTTGCGGCCCTGATCGTGTTCGCCATCGGCATCGGCGTGCCGGGCATGCTCCACATGCGCGAGCGGCAGCAGCGCATGGGCTGCTCCGCGAACCTCGCTTCCCTGGGCATGGGTCTCCAGCAGTACGCCGGCACGTTCAACGCCAGCTTCCCCTTCGCCGGCTGGGACCGGCAGGCCTCATGGCAGCCCACCACCGATCCGAGCCTGACGGTCGTACCCAATCGGCGCCACATGTACCCGCTCCTGCGGATGGCATTCGTGGCCGACCCGCGCTTATTCGTGTGCCCGTCGCAGCAGCACGTGCCCATGCCCCGCGGCGAAGTCGCCCGGCATGACGACTTTCTCGAAGCCCGCAACGTCAGCTACGCCTACCAGAACATGGCCGGCGTGCGGCCCTCGACAAACGACGATCGCCGTCTGCCGCTCCTGGCAGACGAAAATCCGCTCTTCGCGAACGGCGTGCCGTTGTTCAGTGCCCAGCGTCTGCCCGGCGCCGACCCGCTGGCCCGCAATTCGCAGGCCCACCAGGGCTCTGGCCAGAACGTCCTCGCCATCGGCGGCGAGGTGCGTTGGGCCACCACGCCTTACGCCGGAATCGACGGTGATAACATCTGGACCCTCAGCAACGTGACGGCCTACACCGGCCGCGAAGGGCCGCTGACCGCGACGGATTCACACCTGCTGAAGTAGCCGGCGCGCTACCCGCTCGTCCCCGGTGCCGATTGCGGAGCGGCGTCGGGAGCGCGGCGGGCCGCGCGCCGTTGCCAGGTACCCCGGCACCGCCCTCGCTCGTCGCATTTCGTCTTCCGCCCCGCGCGCGTTTCCCCTCCCGCCCCCTTCCGCTAGAATCCGCGCCAGTCCCCCGGGAGTGCGGTGGTGAGTTTCCTCAATCTGTGGGCCCTTTGGATCGCCGCGGCCGTTATACCGGCTCTGCTCATCCTCTACTTTCTCAAGCTGCGCCGGCGCGAGCAAACCGTCCCTTCCACGCTGCTGTGGAAACGGGCCGTGCAGGACCTGCAGGTCAACGCGCCTTTTCAGAAACTCCGCAAGAATCTCTTGCTCCTCCTGCAACTGCTCATTCTCGCCCTCGCCATCGTGGCCCTCGCCCGGCCCATCGTGCGCACCACCGTGGCGGACGCCGAGCGCGTCGTGCTGCTGATCGACCGCTCCGCTTCGATGAATACACGTGAGGCCGACGGACGTACGCGCCTGGAACTGGCCAAGGAACAGGCCGTCCGCCTGGCGAAGACTTTCAACCGCCGCGCCAGCGGCTGGCGCTCGTTCTTCTCCCTCGCCGGCGCCGACCCGCGCACGCAGGTCATGGTGATGGCGTTCTCCGACCGCGCCACGATCGTCTCGCCGTTCACGACGAACACGAGCGACCTGGAGGACCTCATCCAGCGCATCGAGCCCACCGATGGTCGCACCGACATGAGCGAGGCCCTCAAACTGGCCGAGGCCTACATGGCGCCGCCCACCATGATCACCGAGGCCATGGAAGGCACCCCCGTCTCCGCCGCGCCGCCGGCCAAGCTCGTGCTGATCTCGGACGGACGCGTTGGCAACCTCGAGCATCTCGTGCTCAAGGCCGGCACGCTGGAACGCCTGCAGATCGGCCGCGAGACGGAAAACCTCGGCATCACCGCCCTGCGCACGCAGCGCAACTATGAGCGCCCCGAACTGCTCAGCGTCTATCTGACAGTCCGCAACTTCGGCGGCGAAGCGGCCAAGACCGATGTCTCGCTGTATGTGGACGGCACCTTGGCCGCCACCAAGTCGCTGGAACTGGCCGCTCAGCCCCCCCTCCATCCCCAACCCACTTCCGCCGCGACCGACTCCGCCGCGCCCGCGGTTCAGGACGAGCGTAACTCGGCCTCCCTGAGTTTCGAGCTCCCCCTGGAGCATGCTGCGCTGCTCGAGGCGCGCCTCTCCCACGACGATCGCCTGGCCGTCGACAATCGGGCATGGGCGATTGTCCCCCCGCCGCGCAAGCTGCGCGTCCTGGTGGTCACCGAACGCAACAAGCTGCTCGACGGCGTGTTGCCCGGCCTGCCGCTGCAGGAGCATCCTTTCATCGAACCGGCCGCCTGGGAAGCCAACGCCGGTGGCCAGTACGAGGCCGATGGGCAGTGCACCTTTGACGTGGTCGTCTTCGACAAGTACCAACCCAAGCGCCTGCCGATGGGCAACTACCTCTTCATGGGCTGCGTGCCCGCCCTCGAAGGCTTCCAGCCCGGTGAGACCCTCCGGAATCACCCCCTGATCTGGTGGGACGAGACGCATCCCGTCCTGCGCTACGTCGCGCTGGAGTACGTCTACGTCGGCGAGAGCTTCGTCCTCGCAGCCCCCAAGCAGGCCGAAACCCTCGTGGAAGGCCCCCAGGGCCCCGTCCTGGTGCGCTACGCCGACAAGGGCCGCCAGTTTCTGATCCTCACCTTCCCCGTCGAGCGTAGTACCTGGTGGACCAAACGCAGCTTCCCCATCTTCGTCTACAATGCCCTGCGCTTCCTGGGCGGTGGCACCGAGGACCGCGGTTCCTTGCGCCCCGGCGAAACGCTCAGCATTCCTGCCCCGGCCGGTGTGGATCACCTCAGCCTGTTGCGGCCCGGCGGTGAGCACGTCGCGCTGACCCCGGACGCCGCCGGCGTGGCGTACTACGGCGGCGCCGATCGCGTCGGCGTTTACGAAGTCGAAAAGGGCGTCCCCGGCCGTGACCGCTTCGCGGTGAACCTGGAAGACGACGCCGAGAGCGACATCGCCCCGCCAGCCGGGCCACTCGCCATCGGCAGCCAGCAGATCAAAGAGGTCGACGCGATCAAGTCGGCGACCCCCGAGGTCTGGCGGTATTTCATCGGCGTCGCCCTGGCCGTCGTCCTCCTCGAATGGTGGCTCTACAACCGCCGCGTCATGCTCTAGCGCTCTGCCTCACCAGAAGGCCCAGATAAGCCCGGTGAAGTGCGCGTCCCCCTGGGCGGGGCGGGCGTCCCGCCCGCCGCATGGCCGCCCCCAGTAGCGCCGGACCTCCGTGTCCGGCGTCCGGGCGGCACGGCCGCTTGCCATCCCGGTCTCAGCGGTGCGACCGGCTACCACACTCGCACCAAGCGCCCATCGCGCCAGGCAGCCTCCGAGCGGCCGTGTCCGCGCGCCTGTTTCACCACCCCGCCCCCCTTTCTCACGTCCCCACCTCCCCGCTATCCCGCCGGCGCAGCCGCCAGTGGCCCGCCGCCGCCCGCCCCCCTAGAATCGGCGCGTGAAGCTCTGGCACCCCGCCCGCCGGTCGGTCCGCCCGCGGCGTGCCAGCGCGGCCGCAGGAAGAGCCCAGCCATGAACGCCGACCAGCTCAAGCCCGGACAACGCGTGCGGATCACCCAGACCATCGAACGCCGCGCCGGCGACTGGAACGCCACCGTCACCGGCGTGATCGAATCCGTCGACACCAGCACGACCGGCAGTTGGTTCGCCCGCGGCCGCGACGACAAGTTCTGGCTCCGCCGCATTCGCCTCCGCAAGGACGACGGCGAAATCAGCACCCTCAACGCGGACCTGCGTACCGACGTCGAGCTATTGGCGTAGCCTCACGCTCCCCCGCCCCCCGATGGGGGACCGACCTCCGGTCGGTCCTCGCGCGCCCGCAGCATCTAGCCTCCGCGCCTGACGGGCTTCCGCGCTCGGCACCCCGCCTCCCTCACGCGTAACTGTGCACGCTCTGAATGTAGAAGTTCACGAAGAACCAGTTGAACGCCATCATCGTGCAGCCAATGATCGACAGCCACGCCGTCCACAATCCCCGCCGCTTCACCACGAACCGCGTGTGCAGCAGGATCGCGTAGATGATCCACGTGTTCAGCGCAAACACCTCTTTCGGGTCCCAGCCCCACGGCCGGCCCCACGAGTAGTCCGCCCACCACGCGCCGAGCACCACGCCGCCCACGAACAGCAGAATGAACACGATGTTCAGCACAATCAGGTGCGTCCAATCCAGCTCATTGAGCCACTGCGGCAACGCCTCGCCCGTGCTCTCGTCGCCCGGGATCGCCCCCGACAGCAGCGGCCGCTGCGGGTTGAGCGTCATCGTCCCCTTGCCGACCGGCGCCCCCGCGAGCGCCGGTCCCCGCCGCGCCTCCCACACGTAGTACCCGACCAGATACACGACGCCGATCACCGCTCCCACAAAGCACAGCGCATACGCCGTGATGATCATCACGGTGTGCAGCCGCAACTGCACGTCGTCCAGAATTCCCATCATCGTCTGTAGTTCCGAACCCGCACTGCCGCTCCCCAGCCGCGGCAGCACGAACTGCGCACACAGCAGAAACGCAAACCCCAGCGTGCTCGCCGCCACCAGCAGCACCCGGCTACGCTGAATCAGGACGAGCACCAGCGCGATGATCACCCCCAGGCACGACGCCCCCACCACCGCCTCGAAGGCGTTCGCGATTGGAATGCGCCCCAAGATGTACCACCGCAATCCCAACCCATAGGCGTGGCACGCCAGCCCGACCAGCGTCAGAACAAACGTGATCACAAACGGCACACGCCAGCGCGTCAGCATCGCCCACACGCCCGTCAGCGCCGCCAGGAAGTACGCGCCCCACGCCCACGTGAACTTCCCGAACCGATAGTACCGCGCCTCCGCGCTGCGCTGCGACAGAGTCGGATACACCTCCGGCGCGGCCAGGCTGGGCAACAGCGTCGCCAGCCGGTCCACGTATTCCTGCACGTGCGGCGCGTCCCCGTCCAGCCACGCCTTCTTGAGCGCGTTCCACGTCAGCGTCACCGTCCACGCCTGCTCCGGCGTCATCCCCGGTATGCGGTGATGCCCCCGCAACGCTTCCGGCGTCAGCCCCAGTTGCCCCAGTTGCTCATCCGTCAGGTTCGCCAGCGCCTCGTCCGGCCCGAACCACGGCGCCACGCGATCCCCGGCCGGCTGCGGCACCGGCGCAAAGAATTCCTCCAATCGCGTCGACAGCGCCTGCGCCTCGCGCACCCGATTCACTGCCCGACGCATCGTGATGTTGCGGTCCATCTGCCGAAGTAACTTGTCCACGGCCGGGTCTGCGAGCTGCGCCGACGTCAGCCGCTTCGTCCTCAGCAGCGTCGCCCGCTCCGCCTCGGGAATCACCGTCGCGAACTGTGCCAGGAGCCCCGCGTCGCGAATCTTGATCACCGGCACGTCGCGATAGGCCGCCCGGTTGAACAGCCATTCGAAGGTCGACGCTTCCGGACTCAGTCCCTCCAAATGATCCCGTCCGTGCACCGTCGACAGCCATTCGCGTGAGAACGAATCGAACGTCTTGTAGCGCCCGTTGTCCTGCACTGCGATCAGCTCCGCCCGCCTCCAGTCGATTTTCGCATCGACTGCGGCCGCGCGCTGAGAAACGGCGGCCGGCTCTTCCTTGGCGAGGGCCGTTGCGACCAGCGCTCCACACAGTACGGCGCCCGCGATCCACCGCGTCATGCTCGTGTATTTACACTTCATGTTGTTGCTCGCACTCACGACGCCCGCTCCACCACCATCACGGCTACCTGCATCCGCCGCGGCGCCGCCCCGCCCCGTTGCCGCGCCCGCCGCAACAGCACCGGCTTCACATAGAACGCGTAAACGCACCCCGCCGCCACCAGGATCCACCCGACGTTCATCGCGACAATCCCGTGCCGGTTCCCCACCCCCAGCACCGTATACCGCCACATCTCGTCCGAGTCATAGCTGCTTTGATACAGCGTCCACGCTCCAAGTTCGCACGTGCGATTCGTCTTCACGAACTCGGCATACGGCTCGCCCCCGTCGCGCCGCACCAGAAAATCACTGCGGAACGACTCGATCCCCCGCTGCCCCGGGAAATAGGTCAGCGTCAGGCTGTAACCCACGAGCGTCGCCCCCAACGGATGCTGAGCCCGCGAGAACACCACATCCCACTGCCCCCCGCTGGGCAGCGTCACGCGCTCCGCCTGCTCTTCCAATCGCGGGAAGATGCTGTGCTGCACCCACCGCGTCTCGCTCCAGCTCGCCGCCTCCCCGCGTCCCGTGAAGCGCACCAGGATCGCCGAGCTGGCCATCCGCCGTTGATCCTCCGTTGCCACGATCGGCACCTTGCGCTTCACGCCGTCCGCCCCCGCCGCCTCGCGTTCCCCCACGACGTACGGCACGAAACCGATGATCTCCGCGCTGAACGGCAGCCCCTCCGTGTTCACGGCAATCGGCATCCGCCAGCGCTCGAACCACCCCGTCGGAATCGTCAGCCCGCCCAGCTGCACCTCCGGCCGCTGCCGCCCGCCGCGCACTTCTTTGCCCGCGCTGTCCAGGAGCACACCCAACTCCGTCGGGTAATGCGGCTTGTACAAGGGCAGCGTCGCGATGTTCTGCACCGTCTCCGTGCCCTTCGTCAGATCGCGGAAATACAGCGCCGCCAGCTCGTGATCGTAGAAGCACGTCTCCCCTGGAAATGCGTTCAGCCGCACCGCCAGCCCGCTCGA
Organism: uncultured Planctomycetales bacterium; assembly: GCA_964523405.1. Taxonomy (GTDB): domain Bacteria; phylum Planctomycetota; class Phycisphaerae; order UBA1845; family Fen-1342; genus CAZGAQ01. Next base: position 3,782 of record CAZGAQ010000005.1, on the reverse strand, counting down.
AAGCGGCACGGGCCGCGCGTCGCCCGCGCTGAGCTTCACCTCTTGGGGTACCCCGCTCGGCGTCTCGATCCGGAGCGTCGCCGTCGCTACCGACTGCACGCCGCTCGAGTACGTCTCCGTCACCGTCACGAGCATCGGCTGCCCCGGCATCCCCTCCGGCGTCGCCCACATCTGCCCGTTCTGCGCCGGAATGCGCCCGATCGCCACCGCCCCTGCCTCGGTCAATCCGACGAACGAAATCTCCGGCGTCCGCAGCAACACGTCGCCTTCGACCTTGCGTCCGAAATACAGCAGCGCCCCGCCACACAGAATCAGCAGCCCGATGTGCGCCACCAGCGACCCCGCGTTCAGCGACGCCCAGCGCGAGCGCAGGAACGTCACGGCCATCAGCGACAGCACGAAAAGAACGACTGCTGTCACGAAGAACCAGTGTCGATACGCCTGCATCTCGGTCATTTCCAGTGTCGTCCGTACGGGCAACACCGCCGAGATGAGCGTGCTGTAGATCAGGATCACCGCCAGCAGGACAATGCCGAACCAGATGCTCGTGAACAAGCGCAGAATTGGGTTACGACGAGACCCCGGTAGTGCGTTGACAGCATCAGCATTCATGCAAGGGCACCGACAAGGTGAAGACGACGGGCTCGCTCCGCGTTGCAGTATCGTAACGTCGCCGCACGCACCTGGCGACAGCCCGTGACTGCCTCCGTCCGAATTCTAGCGCGCGCTTCACGGCGCGGTACGCGCTGGAGGACACCCGCGGCGCGCCGCGCCCCGCGTTCGCCAGTCGCGTCAGACATTCTTCGCCCTTCAACGCGCTGCGTGCAACGCATGCATTCAACCGCGACTAACTCCGCTTCGCCGGTTCGACGGCCGCGATCAACGTACTTCTCAGCGCCCCACCATCGCTCGCGCGCCGCGCGATCCCTTCATGGCGCGACGCCGCGTCGCGCGATCGCCGTCCTGACCTGCCTCGCGTCTGCACCTCAGCGCCCCCAGCGCCACGCGGCCACATCGCTACTGCCCCAGCGCCCCGGGCCACGGTTGCCTCGCCCCGTGCTTGCGCCACCCCCCTCACCCACTCCCCCATCTCCATATCGCGCGTTTTTTCTCCATTTGCATTGACTTCCGGCCGACGATCATGCACATTATTAGAGAAAAGTTTCTCGATACCAGCAGAGATGATAAGTCGATGTCACCGCGCGAAATACGGCCGGTCTCCGAAGTCACCCTCCGCAGGCTACCGGCGTACTACCACTTCCTCCGCGCCCTCCGGGAACGTGGTCGCGAGGTCGTCTCCTGCAGCCACATCGGCGCCGCACTCCGCCTCGACCCCACCCAGGTCCGCAAGGATCTCGAAGCCACCGGCGTAGTCGGCCGCCCCAAGGTCGGCTACCAAGTCGCCCCCCTCATCGACGCCATCACGACCTTCCTCGGCTGGAACAACAGCAAGGACGCGCTCCTCGTTGGCGTCGGCAACATGGGTTCCGCCCTCCTCGGCTATGAGCCCATGGGCCAGTGCGGCGTCAACATCCTCGCCGGCTTCGACACCGATCCGGCCAAGATCGGCACCACCGTCCACGGCAAGGAAGTGTTCTCGCTCGACAAGTTCACCGACCTCGCCGGGCGCATGAACGTCCACCTGGGCATCATCACCGTCCCCGCCCAGGCCGCCCAAGCGGTCGCGCAGACGATGGTCGACAGCGGCATCCGCGCCATCTGGAACTTCGCGCCGACCGCGCTCCAAGTTCCCGAAAACGTCGTCGTCCAAGACGAAGATTTTTACCCCGGACTCGCCGTCCTTTCGAGTCGGATGGCCGGCCTGTCCGAACACGCCGGCCACCTCACAACCAAGCTGGCCGGAACCTTGCGAGCGGAGCAGTAACCGCGGGGGCGGATGGAGCATCCCATGACGTCGAGTCTGTCCAACCCGGCCATCAGTGCGCGCCGGTTTGAACGCGTCTGCCAGATTCTGGATCGCCACGGGCACAACCCTGCCCGCCTGATCCCCGTCCTGCAGGCGGTCCAGGAGGAGTGCCGCTACCTGCCCGAAGAAGTCCTCACTTTCGTGGCCACCGCCCTCGACGTGCCCCCCGCGCACCTCTACGGCGTCGCGAGCTTCTACGCTCATTTCGCCCTCGATCGCGTGAACTTCCTCGTTGGCGGGGCGCACAATGCCGCCGCCGGCGACTCCGCCTTCCGCCAACAGGGCATCCTGCCCCGCGAGACCATCATCCCGCTGATCGCCGAAAAACTCCGCGCGGCGGGGAAGCTGGTCGTACCCGAAACCCGCTAGGCGCCGCGCGCCCCCCTTAGTCCGTCAACGTCACATACCCCGCGGCCGCAATCGCGAGCCACACCAGCCCTTTGGCCACAAAGAACCCCAACGCCGCCGCCCCCAGTCGCTGGCCGAGGCGCCCGCGGTCCCGGCCCCACCAATTCCGTCCCATTACAGCTCCGAGTACTCAATGCCACTCGCCCTTCGCTCGCCCGGACCGCCAGGTGCCGGGTGCGATGCTCAGGTTCCCGGCGCCGCCGGGCGTGAGCATGCGGGATGCTCAAACCGCGTACCTCGCACGCCGGGGATCTCGCCCGACTGATCGCTGACGCCCGACGGCTTCCCCGCAATAGTCTCTTCTCGCCCCCCGCACACCACCGGCCTACCGCCGCCGCAGCGCCGCCAGTAGCAGCAGTCCCACCAGCGCCGCCGGCTCCGGCACGCTGGTGATCGACAGGTCGTCGATCATCCCACGCGGCGCGCTGTAGGCATCGTTCTTCCACGCGTACAGGTGCAGCGCGTCAAACTCCGCCCCGCTCACCGACAACGTCGCGTATGTCGGGTTGTCGCGCCCACCGAGATCGCTGATCACCAGGGAATCGCTCGCGACGACGCTGCCATTGCGCACCGCCGCGAGAACGTACTGAATCCCGCCCCACGGCCCATTCTCGTAGTAAGCGATGTCGAGGCTCGCCGCGGTGCCCGGCACGTCGAGGTCCATCCACGCCGAGGCCAGCGCGCCGATACTGAGATTGGTACCTGGAATGTAAGCGGAGCCAAACGTGAGCGACTTCACCGGGCTGCCGTAACTCGGAAAGTCGTTGTACAGCAGCGTCGCGTCCTCAATGATGAACTGATTGCCCAGCTCGGTATCGTTGAAGGGCTCGCCACTCGCGTAAAAGCCGCTCACCGCATTCGAGTCGCGGTACGTCACGCCGCCGTAGCTGAATGTCGTGCCCAGAAAGCCCTCCGCGAAGTTCTCGTAATCGTGATAGACGTCAGCCCGTGCCGTGGCCCCGAGCGCCGCGCAAACCAGAACCAATGCTTGTGCGAATCGGCCCATGTTTGTCCTCCTTCCGTGGTGGCCACATCGCCCGTGGCCACGTTCGGCCCGCAACACTTCGGACTATAGACACCTTGGGCGGCATTTCCAGACGTGTTGGACAGACCGCAACCGCATCACCGCACCCGCACCGCGTGAGGCGCCTGCTGGCTCCACCAACCCGCCAATTCGCCCCCTGAACTCGCGGAACGCAAGCCGGTGCGCGGAGGCGCATGAGCCCCCCCTTGCTCCTCTGCGCGAGACGACCTCCGCCGGCCGGGGCCTCCTCTCCTACCGCTACAGCTTCACCCGCGCATCGACCCCCATCGGCCGCGCCACTGCCCACGCTGCCTTCCCCCCGCAACAACACGCAGCCGGGCCGAACCTCTGCGGTCCGACCCGGCTGCATAAAGCTCAATCCGCGCTAGTGGCGCTTACCGCTTGACAATCGTGTCGTTGGGC
>CAZGAQ010000004.1:0-236001 GCA_964523405.1 uncultured Planctomycetales bacterium | reverse complement strand
GGTAGCGTCAGGCCTCCGTGCCTGACGACAAATGTCGGTGCTGGAGCGCCGCACCCAAAGTGAAACCGTTCCAGTGGCGCGCTGCCGGCAGGCGCGACGGCACCGGAGATAAGCAAGCCCGGCCGCGGGCATTCCGCGGCCGGGCTGGTTGAGCTCTGCGGTGCGCTGGCACCGTTGTGACCTACGGCTTCTTCTCTGCGGGCTTCTGGTTGTCCGGCTTGTCCGCGGCCGGCTTCTCGTCCGCCTTCTTGTCGGCGGTGCCCGCGCCCTCGATCTTCACGCTCACCGGAGCCGAGGTGGTGCCCGGCATCACCGGCTTCTTCGGTTCCTTACCCGGCGGATACTCGATCTTGGCCGCCGCCTTCAGCTCGTCGGCGTACGTGGAGATCTGCTCACGGATCTTGTCCTGCAGCAGTTCCTTGCGCAGCGAGTCCTTCACTTCATCGAGCTCGACGGTCTTGGCTTCCTGCCGCTCGGTCACCTTGATGATATGAAAGCCAAACTGCGTCTCGACGATGTTGCTGAGCTCGCCCACCTTGAGCTCGAAGGCCGCCGCTGCGAAGGGCTCCACCATCGCGCCCTGGCGCGGGAACTTGCCCAGATCACCGCCGCGGTCCTTCGACGGGCAGGTCGAGAATTCCTTGGCCAGCGCCGCGAAATCCGCGTCCTTGGCCTTCGCCTTCTCCAGCACCTTCTCCGCCAGCTCGCGCGCCGCCTTCTTCTCCTCGTCGCTCATGCCCTGCTTGCCGACCAGGATGTGACTCGCCCGCACCATCGCCTGCTTCTTGAAGCGCTGTTCGAGGTTCTCGTCGTAGTACTTCTTCACATCGTCCGCCGAGACGGCCAGCTTCTCGGGAAACTTCTTCTCGATCAGCCGCATCTGCAGCACGCCGTTGCGCGTGACCGGATCCTGCACCTGGCGCGTGATGTATTCGTCCAGCGACATCTTGTTGCTGGCCTTGATCTGTTCCTCAACCTCCTCGCGCTTCTGGCCGCTGGCCTCCAGGTACTGCTGCAGATCGTCATCCACCTGCTTGCGCACATCCGCGTCCGTGATCGTGACGTCGGCTTCCTTGGCCTTCTCGCCCATCAGGCGGAACTGGATCAGCGCTTCCAGCACCTGGTCGTGAAAGCGGGCGCGCATCTGCGGATCGAGCCCGGTCGGGTCGAAGCCCTTCGCCGTCATCCGCGCGGTGAACAGCTCGTCCACCTCACTCTCCATGATGTCCTTGCCGTTAAGCCGCACCGCCACCGAGTCTGCGGGGGCCGTGCTGGTCGTCGGTTGCGTCGTTGCCGGCTTGTCGGCCGGTTTGTCGGCCGCCACGGGGGCCGTCTGCGCGGTGACCGCAACCGTCCAGAGCGCGAACAGCGCCAGCGCGCCAATGCCAGTCCACTTGTTCATCAGAGCAACCTTTCCTTGTCCTGCACCTGCAGAAATTCGCCGTCCGCCCGCCGAATGGTGCCGCAACACTGCGCGCTTGGGGCCGCGGGTGGTGTCGACCGACCCCGTCCACCACGCCGGTGGCAGGGCTCCAGCCACGGGCATACCGCGGCCGAAGCCCAATAGTGTACCCGCCCGCGCGCGCAGGCGTAAGGCCGGCGTCACGCCGTAGTGAGAACGCGGGCCTCCGTCTGGATCATCAGGGTAAGCGCCTCGTCGGCGGTCTCCACCTCGCGCAGACGGTCCGGTAAGTCGGTGTTGAACATCATCGCCAGCCGCGCCAACAACCCTAGATGCAGCTTCTCGCCGTGCGCGATTACGAGCACAAACAGGTCCGTCAACAACCCGTCCGGCGCCCCGAACGGGACCCCCGCCGGAACGCGCGCCAGACACACCAGCGGCTCGGCCGTCGCGTACATCAGCGGTCGCCGCGGGTGCGGAAACGCGATTCCCCGCGGCAGGCCCGTCGACCCCAGCGCCTCGCGTTCCTCAAGGGCCGCAACGATCTCCGGCCCATTCCACACCAGCCCCGTGCGCTCCGCCACCCGCACCAACTCGCGCAGGACCGAGGCCCGCGACCGCGCCGGCAGGTTCATCTCCACCGCTTCCGTGCCCAGATGCGCTTCAATCAGCCGGCTGTCCCCTTCCTCCCGCATCGCCCGCTCGAGGTTGCGAATGTGCTCCTCGTCGAACGTGTGCATTTGCGACTGCAGGAATTCCAGCATGGTCGCCCGGTTGAACCGCCACTCCCCGCCCACCATGTGCCCGGGCAGCCGCCCCTTCTCCGCCCAACGGCGCACAAGCCGGGCGTCCATCCCGATGTGGTGTGCCAACTGCTCGATCGTCATGTTGCGATAAGGCATGGCCTCACCTGCCGCGGCAATCGAGCGATTTTATCAAATTTCGGCCGAACGGCGAAACGATCTCCTGCGCGCTCGGCCGGTGCGCAACCCAGATGATCGCCCCGTTATCACTTCAGTGAGCATGACGAAATGGGGACCGCGGGCGCTCGGTTACATCCGCCCCAGCTTTTTCAGGAGCGCCACCGACTCGACCATCCGCCCCAGGACCAGTTCCTCAGTCTTCTTCTCGCCCTCGATGCCCTCAATCTCCAGCGTGCACGGCCCGGCGAACCCGGCCCCGTCGAGCACCTGGAAGATTTCCGCGAACCGCACCACGCCCCTTCCCAGAGCCGGGAAGTTCCACGCGTGGAAGCCGCCGCTGGTGTCCTTGAGGTGCACCGCGCCAACGTACGGCACGATCCGGCGCAGCTCGGCCACGCCGTCGACGCCCTGGTTATAGAAGTAAATGTTTGCGGTGTCGTAGTTTACGCGCACATTCGGATGATTCACGCCCTGCATCGTCGCCAGCGCCACCGTCGCGTTCGTGATGAGGTCCGGGTGCGTCTCCATCACGATCGTCACGCCGTGCGCCGCCACCACTGCCCCCGCCTCGCGCAGCCGGCCATACACCTTGTCCAGCGGCGTCTTTTCCGCCTTGCAGGACACGAACATGATCCGCGCGCCGAAAGCCTTGAACGTCGGCATCTGGGCTTCGACCTGCCTGGCCAGGTCGGCCCGGCTCACGTCGCACTCCCCGTGCAGGCTGCTGGCCGACAGTCCCCACTTCGCCAGCGCCGCCAGGGTGGGCGTGACCTGATCCGGTTTGGGCACTTCGATCTCGACATGGCGAATCCCCAGGCTCGCCATGTGCTCAAATGCCTGCGCCTCAAACGGCGCGTAGCTGTACGGACGACATGCAATGATGTTGCGGCTCATGCGTCATCGCCTGCTCTCCCCCCGTAATGACCCGAGCCGCCCCCACCGGCGACGCACCGCTTCGCGGGCACCGCGCCGACGTGGACGGCTCGCTCCATTCAACCTGCCCGGGGCGCGACGACTTAGTCGATCACCCGGCGAACCAGGTACAGCACGGCCCCGGCCGTCACTGACGACGCGATGCCCGTCACGACCGCCGCCGTCTCGGTGCAGCCCGGAACCTGAAACAGCACCGCGCCACTCATGACCGCCAGCGCCAGTCTCTTCCACTCGAACTTCCGCATGTCATGCTCCCAGACCAGGAATTCCTTGTCGCAAACCGTCGCCCGGTCGGCCCCTTGTTCGGACCAACCGATAATCCGCCGGCCACTCCGCGGTCGGTGCGGGCGGGGTCGGCCAGTCCGGCAACTATGGCCGGATTGCGTCCGTCCGTCAACCCGGAGGGGCGCAAGGCGCTTGTAATGACGGGGGCGTTTTCCGATCATAGGATCCAGTGCGCCGCGGGCGCATCGCCGGGGATGCTTGGGCGAACGGAGTTGATGATGCGCGTCGTGCAGTCGGTGTGGGCCGTCGTGGGATTGAGCCTGGTGGTTGGTCGTGTGACGGCGGAGCCGGCGGACGCGCACAAGGTCCTGGCGGATGCGGCGACGGCGGCCAGGGAGCTCCGCGCCGTCCGCTACGAGGCGGCGATGGCGCCGCAGGGCGCTTGGGTCGACCGCGTCGCCAAGCTGCGCGGCACGGTACTGCTGGAGCGGGCGCCGGGGGCGGAATTGCCGCGGTTGCGCGTCGAGGCCCAGGTCACCCCGCCGGGGCAGACGACGTCCACGCTGCTGCAGGTCGCCTTCGACGGCAAGACCGTCACTCAGTGCGACCAAAGCCAGCGGATTTGGCTGGCGCGCGAACTGGCCCTGGCGCGCAACGCCGTGGGTGGCGTGCTCCCGCTGCTGCTGCTCGATTTGACGGCGGACAATCCGTTTCAGAGCGACGGGCAGGCCACGCTGAGCGTGCCGCGCAGCGAGCGCATCGATGACCAGGATTGCGACGTCGTCCGCTTCGAGAACGCCAGCTCGACGACGGACTGGTACTTCGGTCGCACGGATCACCTGCCCCACCGCGTGCAGCGCATCCTGAAGCTGCCCGGCGGCGAGGCGGCCCTCGCGCTCGACGTCAAATACCTGGCCCTGAACCCCGACACCAGCAACGGGCCGTTTCGCTTTGAGCAGCCCGAGGGCTATCGCGACATGAGTGCGCCGCCGATGCCCGGAGGCAACAACTTCCTGGAGGCCGGCACCCCCGCCCCGGACTGGACGCTGAAGACGCTGGACGGGCAGGACGTCGCGCTCAAGTCGCTGCGCGGCAAGGTGGTGCTGCTGGACTTCTGGGCTACGTGGTGCATGCCGTGCAAGATGGCGATGCCGGGGATTCAGAAGCTCTACGAGAAATACAAGGGCAAGCCGGTCGCGATCTATGGGGTGAACTGCTGGGAGCGCGGGGGCAACCCGGTCGACTTCTGGAAGAAGTCCGGCTACACGTATCCGATCCTGCTGGGCGGCGACCTGGCGGCGACGCAGTACAAGGTGACGGGGATTCCGACGTTCTACCTGATCGGCCCGGACGGCAAGGTCCTGTGGGCGTCGTCCGGGGTGGGCGCGGCGATCGAGCAGGAGTTGGACCGCCGCATCGAGGCGGCTCTGCCGGGCGCCACGTCGCAAGCGGCCGGTTCGCAACCCGCGACATCGCAGCCGGCGACGAGTCGGCCAGCGGAGTCGCAGCCGGCGAAGCCATAAGGGCGGCGCGCTGTCTTTCGGAAATGGTGGAGCTCACGATCGTCCACCCTGCAGATCCGACATGCCAGAGCGGTTGCGCTTCAGGCGTGTTGCTCCGGAGCGGGTATTCTTCGTCCGGCGCCCCTCCCATTCGTTCGCGGCAGGTGGCGGCCGGACGCGCTCCACCCCGTCAGGCAGATACGCTTGACGTCACGAGGCAACGCACCACGAGTGAAACCGCTCTAGTACCGTAGCCACACCGTCCCGGCGGAGTCCGTCCCGCCATCACTACGCACGCTCGCGCGCAGGAGGTACTTCGCACCGGGGACGAACTTGTCCAAGGGCAGGCGGTACTCGTTCCGATCGCGTGCGGCGCCGGTCGTGCCGGGGTGGGCGTCGCGCGCCACCTCTTTCCCGTCGACCGCGAGGGCGGCCCACGCGATGTCCAGTCGACACGCGCCGCGGTCGTACAGGAACTCGAACCAGTACGGCCGGGCGGCGGTGACGTGGGCCGTCACGTCCCACTCCAACACCTTGAACTGCGGCGGCGCATTCGGCTCATCGCCCGGCTTGGGCATTTGCGCGGGCGTCCAGTTGCCGACGGGCACCGTGGGCGTCGGGGGGCGGAAGTTCACACCGCGGGCAGCGAGGCGCTGCGTGTGCGTCTGCAGGCGGGTGAAGAAGTCGCCGAAGTCCTTGCCGGCCAGGGGGCTCCAGGCGGTCTCGGCGATGGCGCAGGCGCGGGGGAAGGCCATGTACTGCAAGTAGCGGTAGTTCGCGATGTACTCCGTCCACATGTTGCCTTGCAGGCCAAGGATATGTTTCGCCTCTTCCGCGTTCAGCTCGCGCGGGACAGGCTCGAAGGCGTACACCGTGTGCAATGGCAGGTAGCCGCCGATGGCCTTCGGCTCGCCCTCGTGCGCCTGGTAGTAGTCGAGGTAGCACGCGCCGGTCGGCGACATGACCACGTCATGCCCGGACTTCGCGGCCGGCACCGCCCCGCCGATCCAGTCCATGAGCAGGGCGTTCGGGGCAATGCCGCCCTGCTGAATCTCGCTCCAGCCGAGCAGCCGGCGCTGCTTGCCATTGAGGAACTTCTCCATGCGGCGGACGAAGTAGCTTTGCAGTTCCTCCTCGTTCTTGAGCCCCTCGGCCTTCATCCGTTCCTGGCAGCGCGGGCAGGCTTTCCAACTCGTCTTGTCGCACTCATCGCCGCCGACATGGACGATCGGACATGGGAACAACGGCAGGATCTCGGTCAGGATGTCCTGCAGCACTTCGAACGTGTGCTCCTTGCCAGGGCAGTAAGCGAGCTTCGGCTGCGAATGCACCGTGCCGTTGGGCTCCGGCGCGGGGTCGTCGCAGCCCAGCTCCGGGTAGGCGCGCCGCGAAGCCTCGCAGTGGGCCGGCAGCTCGAACTCCGGCACAACCTGGATGAAGCGGTCGGCCGCGTATGCGACGATCTCGCGCACGTCGTCCTGCGTGTAGAAGCCGCCATACTGGCCGCGCTCGTTGTAGGCCGTGCTGCTGTTGGGATCGAGGCCGAAGTCGATGCTGGGGCGCCAGGCGCCGATCTCGGTGAGCTTGGGGTACTTCTTGACCTCGATGCGCCAGCCGGGGTCGTCGTTGATGTGCCAGTGGAAGGTGTTGAACTTGTGCAGGGCCATCACGTCGAGGAAGTCGAGCAGCTCGGCCTTCGTGAAGAAGTGGCGGCCGGTGTCGACCATCATGCCGCGCCAACCGAAGCGCGGAGCGTCTTCGATGTGGACGGCCGGGACGGTCCACGGCGGCGGCGGGGCCTGACCTTTGCTGAGCAGGCCGGGTGGGAGGAGCTGGAGCAGGGTTTGGACGCCGTAGAACAGGCCGGCGGGCGCGGCCGCGCGGATGGTGATGCCGTCGGGCGTGACGTCGAGGGTGTAGCCTTCGTGGCCGAGGGCGGCGTTGGCGCCTTGCGTGGCCAGGAGCAGCGCGCCGGAGGAGGAGGCGCCGGATGCGGCATTAGCGCCGGACGCGCCGGGCGTGGCGGCGGCGTCCACTTCGGCGATCGGCGGCGTTTGGCCGGTGCTACGCTGGATGAGGCTGGCGAGGTAGCGGGCGACCTTCACGCGGTCGGCGTCGCCTTTCTCAACACGGATGGGGGTGGCGGTCGTGAAGGCGAAGGTGCCCGTGCGTTCTTCCAGATGCGCGACGCGGGGCAACAAGGAGATCTGCGGGGTCGGGGCGCTGGCGGGTTGATCCGCAAGCGCGAGCGAAGCGGCGCATCCGAGCAGGCAGAACGTGGCGAAGCGGTGTACAGCGTTGATCATCCAATGGCTCCTGGAACGGAGTTGCGCCCGCGGGTGGGCGTGCGTGCAGAATAGCGGCTGGGGGCTGAAGGGGCTATGGAGACGCTGAGTAACATCAGGCAGGAACACCTGACGCCACTTACGGCGCGCTAGGCTGCCGCCGCAACTATGGCCCGGCGTGCTACCGAGCCTACGGCCGGTAGGCGCGCTGGAAGGCAGCGAGGTCAGCGAGGTCGATGTCGCCATCGGCATCGAAGTCGAAGGCCGCTCGGCAAACGGGGGTGCACGTCAGGCTCGTCGGGATGGGGGCGCAGCCGGGGCCGGCGGCGCTCGCAGAGAGCACGCTGAAGTCGGCGATGTTCACGTGGCCGTCCGCGTTGTAGTCACCGGCCGCGATGGCCTCGCAGGCGTCGGGCAGGCCGTTGGCGTTGCAGTCGGGCTCGGCGAGTTGCACGACGCGGACGTTGTCGAAGATCACAAAGCTGTCCGTGAGCGGACTAGCCAGCGAGGAGTACGGGTCCATGTAGCCGAGCATGATGTTGCCGGACGCAGGCGACGGGCTCGCGATCGCGGCCAGCTTCACGCCGTCGAGACTCCACTGGAGCACACCGTCCTGCTGGCGGATTTCGAGCTCGACCCACTGCTTGCCGGGGACGCCGACGGTCTCGAAGGCGGGACTGGGGAAGAGCAGCTTGTACAAAGCGTCGGTGTGGTCCTGGCTCTTGGCGACATACACGCCCGCGGCCGTCGTGTACTCGGTGGCGCCGGCATACGCGCGGTAGTCGTCGCTCGCGCCGCCCTCGCCGTCCACGGCGAACGTGTACCCGTCGCTGGCGGTGTTGCCGGACCAGTTCACGCGCGTGCCGCTGGCATTCGCGCCGGCCAGCAGGAACTCGGTCGAGCCGGTGCCGCCACCGGCGCCACCGTTGTAGTTGATCCACACGTCGCAGCGCAGGGCATAATCGCCGCTGAACGTGCGGCCGGTGGGATAGACGTTGACGGCGGAGGTAGCGCCGACGGTGTCGTTCTTGTTGACGGTGAACTTCAGGCCGCGCGTGGTACCGGAGGAGTGCGGGGCGGGCGGGATGCCGCGCGTGCTGTAGTCGAACGCGAAGTCAGCAGTGTAGTCGGTGGAGGAGGCGAAGAGGCGCCAGCTCGCGGCCGAGGTGCCGGCGTCGAAGTTGTCGTTGAGCAATTCGACATCGGTGGCGACGGTCTGGTCGGCGCAGCAGTTCGTAACGAAGCGGGTCTGCAGCTCGTTCCACAGCTCGGGGCGGGCGCCGTCGTAGTTGAGGGCCCACATGCCGACACCCTGCAGGTGGTTGTTCTGCGCGAGCTGGTACTTGAGGCCGAGGCTCTGCGCGTCGTCGTACCACACCTGGTGCCACACCCCCGACACCTGGTAGCGATACCAGGGGGTTTGGGTGTAGGTGTCCCAGAGACGGCCGTAGGTTTGCGAGTTCGGCTGATCGTTGGTGAAGCGGGTGGAGCCGATGAAACTGACGACGGGAGCGCGCGCGTCGCCGGTCGTCGTGGTCCAGTGGTGGCCGTAGTAGGGCAGGCCGAGGATGAGCTTCTCGGGGTGGACCTGGGTGACGGGGTAGTACTGGGTGGTGACGACGTTGGTGATGTTGTAGGTGCCGCCGGAGAGCGGCGCGTTGGCGCCGGACGTTGTGCTCCAACTGCCGTTGAAGGCGTAGCCCATGATGAAGATGCCGTCGCAACTTGTGGCGAGGCCGGGGAGGTCCCAGCCGCTCCAGTTGATGGAGGGGCCGGCGAAGGTGACTTCGCAGCCGGGGAGCTGGGCGTGGAGGTACGTGGTCAGGTCGGCCATAAACGTGTTGATCTGATCGATCCAGCTTCCGCTGCCCTCAAAGTCGATGTTCAGGCCGTCGGCGCTGCCCTGGATCATCTTCGCGCGGATGTTGGCGAAGAAGTTGCTCTTGTAGGTGGCGTTATTGATCAGAGTGGAGATGGAGGAGTCGTTGAAGCAGGTGGCGACGAGGATGACTTTGACGCCGTTGGCGTGGGCGGTGTTGATGAGGGAAGTCCAGGGCCAACTGTGCAGGTTGCCGAGTGAGCCGTCGCTATTCACCTCGACGGAGAAGCAGGCGAGGTGGGTGAGCAGGTTCCAGTGGATGTTGGCGGAACTTTCCCAATACGGCAGGTAGCCGAAGATGGTCTCGCAGGGGCGGACGGTGCGCGGCGCCAGGAGCGGGATGACGGCTTCGTCCCGAGCAGCGAGCAGGTCGGGGTGTGTGGGCGTGTCCTGGTGCTCGAGCCAGGCTTGGGCGTGCGGACTGAAGAACACCGGCGCGGAAACGCCGTCGTCCGGCGTGAGTGGCTGAGCCAAGGCGGTGGTGGTGACGGCGACGACCAGCGCGGCGGCGAGGATGGATACGCGTACTGAACTCACAGGGCAACTCCTGTCGCGCGAGACGAGGCCCCGCACCGCACGTCGGCCGAGCGCGAGATGGGTGCTCGGTCCGGCGGCCCGCAATCCGCCTCCGCAGCGCACTATTGTAGCCATCGGCTGGCAGGCCGCGGCGGTGGAATGCGGGGGGATTGCGGCGTGGACGCAGAGGAGAATATCGGACGAAGCCAGCGGGTCCGCACAGCGGACCCTACATCTACTCGTCCGGCGCGGACGGCCGGAGTTACTGGAGCCACTCGCTGTGGGTCAGCTCGTACTTGTCGGTGGTCAGGTTGAGGCGGTGGATATCGCAGCGGATGCCGGTCGGCTCGACGCGGACCTTCATGAACGTGCTGGGGGCTTCTTCGTCGGCGTGGCCGCGGGTGTGGCCGATGTTGATCTGCCACACGCCGTTGATCTTGGCGAGCGACATATCGTGCGTGTGTCCGCAGACGAAGGCGGTGACGCGGTGTTTGCGCAGCAGGGTCCAGAAGCGGTGGTTGGTGCCGTCGTTGGCGTCGAGGGAGTCGCCCCTGTGACGGACGCGGCCGGTGTCCATGTCCGCCAGGGAGGCCGTCGGCTCATGACCGAAGACGAGGGTGATGGGCTGGTGGTTGGCGGCGAGGTCGGCCGCGAGCCAGTCATAGAGAGCCGGCGAGATGTCGCCACCCTCTTTGGCGTCGCTGGTGCCGTCGTAGTACTGGTTGATAGCGACGAAGTGGGCGCAGCCGTAGTCGAAGGAGTAGCAGGTTTCGACGGCGCCGGGCGGGCCGCTGCGGACGATGCGGGGGAGTTTCGTGCCGCCGGCGTTGTAAGCCCGCAGGTACTTCATGGTGTCGGGGTGTTCGGCGTCGTGGTTGCCGACGACGGGATACCAGACGTAGTCGGGGCCGAGGGTGGCGTCGAGCGTGGCGCGAATGCGATCGGGCGGGTCGAGGTCACCGGGGCTGACCATGAAGTCGCCGGGGCCGACGGCTTGGAGGGCTTCGCAGGCGCCCTGGAAGCAGCGCGTGCCGGGGCAGTCCGGGGGTGTGTCGTAGCGCATGTCGGCGGTGATGGCGAAGTCGAAGCCGCGGTCGTGGGCGCAACCGACGAGCAGGGCGGGAAAGAGGAAGAGGGCGGCGAGCGCGACACGGGTGCGATGGTGACACATGAGGGACTCCAAGCGAATCCGTTCCGGATTACACGGGCGGCATTGTAGCAGTACCCGACGGGAATCGAGGTTGCGCGCCGTCAGGCACCCCTCACCTGCGTTCGGGGCAGGCGGAGGACTGATGCTACGCGCCGCCGGGGACCTGCGTCGGCCGCGGGGGGCCGACGCTACACGCTTGGGGCTACTCGGCCGGTTTGAATTGGAGGACTTCGGACTTCTTCCCCCGCGGCAGATAGGTAACCGTTTCCACCTGGCCATTCCGTTTCACCTGTAAACGGACTTCCTTATCGGCGTCGGCGAAAATACTCCAACCGGCTAGCTCTTCGCCCTCTTTGAGACCCGCTTCGGCCGCGGCGGAGCCGGGCACGAGGTCGACGACGCGCTTCTCCTTCGTGGAGCGCTCACGATCAAAGCCCAGCTCAAAGGCGTAGACGGGGCTGATTTCGCCCACGAGCTCCGGGCGCAGGGCGTCCGGCGGTACAGCCACCGTTTCGGCTCGCTCGATGTACCGGTCGAACTCCGCCGCGAACCAGTCGCCCAGCGCCTGCTGGCCCAGCTTGCGGATGGCGGCATTGGAGAGCTTGTCGCCGGCGCGGCCACGCTCCACAAGTTTGAGCATGAGTCGGTCGAGGCCTTCGGTCACGCCGCGGTCGCGTGCCAGCCGGTGCCAGCGCAAGGCGACGAGCAGGCCGCGTTGATAGGCGACCTCGCCGACGGTGTCGCGTTCTTTCCAGAAGCCGGCCTGGATCTGCGCGTTGGTCGCGTGCTGGGCCGGATTGGCGGCGTATTCACGCAGGTGCCGATTAATCCACTTCGCCAGCGTCGCAGCCGACCAACGGTCGGACTCGCGCAGGATGCGCAAGGCGTAGTAGTCGGTGAAGCCCTCGCTGAACCAGTAGGTGAGCTCCTCAGGCTCCTCGCGCTGCATGATGCGGCCATTCCAGTGGTGGAACAACTCATGCGCCAGCAGGTGGTCCACGCCTTCGGTCAGTCCGGCTTTCGGTGGTAGAAACAGGGCGAAGCTGTGATACAGCCCGGTGCCGGAGAGGCTTTGGCCCCCCTTCATCTCCGCCCCGACCGGGATGGCGGTGACGACGAACGGGGGGAACTGCGTCTCGTGCATGAACTTGCATTGCTCGTCAATGATGCCGGACACCAACTCGGTCAGCTCGTCAACACTGAAGTCAAACTCAGGCACAAGCGCAACGGTCAGCTCATCGGCGGCCGGAATCTTCACCGTCTTGGTCACGAGCGGGCCAGCCAGGTACACGGCGTGCCGCAGATCATCGATGGCCATGCGCCCCCCGATGCTCTTGCCCGTGCCCAGCGAACACGCGGCCTTCCAGTCCGTCGGCAGGCGCCAGCGAATCACGGCGTCGTACTCGGCCGGGGCGCCACCGTGTCCCGGCTGCGGCGCGAGCAGGAAGGTGGCCCCGACGCCGTGAAAGAAACGGGCCGCGGTGATCGGCAGGTGGAGCGTCGGCCAATCGAACGCCTTCTTCCCGGTGAGCACCCGATAGCGACACTGAACCGTGGCGTTCTTGGCATGCCGCAGTTTCCAGGTGGTCTCATCCCGCTCGTCGAGTTGTCCGCCGGAGATCTTCACATTCTGGATCAGGCGGGGAATGTTCCGGGTCGAGCCCCAGTGCTCGGCAACGGCCAGCGCCGATGCCGTGCGCCCCTCAGTCTCCCACGTCAGCTCCACGTCGATACCGCCGTCGCGTGTCTGCGGCGTCAGCACGTACGTGATCGTTTCCGCCCAGCCGGGCACCGCCAACAGGAAGGCCACCACCGACCCCAGCAGGAGGGGCAGACGGGTCCACGCACGCCGCATGAGCATCTCCTCGCCAGACCGCCGCGCAACTCTCGCCGGCGCCGTCCCATTGTACGTCCTCTAATCCGTTCTGCCGCATGGCCGTCCCGTGGGTTCACCGCGGGGCCGGCGCAGCCCTCGCGCCTCCGCGCGAAGCACGTGCTGATCTCCCGGGCGCGGCACCGATAGGTCTGACGGGACACGTAAAGGGAAGCTGGATGCGAAGATCGTTGTGCTGCGGCGGACTACTCGGCGGATTGGTGCTGGCTGCCACCAGTGCTCCGGCCGCGCAGTACGTCGCCACCCCGGAAATCGTCCTCCAGTTCCGCACCTCCGATTCCGCCCCGGTCACCGCGGCGGAGCTGTGGCTTTCGACCGACAACGGCCGCTCCTGGCAGAAGACCGCTGCCGAGCGGAGCGGCACGATGCTCCGCTACTGCGCTCCCGCGGACGGACGCTATGACTTCTTTATCATCCTGCGCAACGAGGCGGGCGCGTCGGCCGACGCGCCGGTGGCAGGCACCAAGCCGACCGCCACAGTCGTGGTCGACCGCACGCCGCCGCTCGTGCAATTGCACGCGGCGCGCGTCGAGGCGACCGGGGAAGAGCCACCGCGCCTGACCCTGCGCTGCTCGCTGGTGGAGGAGAACCTGTCGGAGACCGGCCTGCGGCTGTTCTATCGCGGGACGGACGACAAGGAGCGCACCTGGCGCGACGGCGGGAGCGTGACGCGGGCCGATGGCAGCCTGTCTTGGCCGCTGCCGGCGCTGTCGACCACGACCCTGGACATCCGCGTGGTGGCCACGGACCTGGCCGGCAATGCCGCAACCAGCGAACTTCGCGACGTAGCCATTCCCGCTGCCGGCCGGTCGCCCGTCGGCGGGGCGCGCTCCGCCGCGCCCGCTGACGACCCGAACGAGGCCGTCCTCGTAGCGCACGTGGAGCCCGTGACCGTGGCGCCGGCACCCACGAATCGGGCCGCCGAGACAGCCGACCGACCCGCCGCGCTGCCCATGCCCACCCCCCTGTCGGCCGAGAACGCACAGCAGATTGTGCGGCTGCGTTCCGCCGCCGGTCGCCTGGCGGAAGAGGGCCAGTATTCGCTGGCGGCCGCCCGGCTGGAGGAAGCCTTGCGGCTGAGCCCCCAGGACAGCGATTTGCTCACCGACCTGGGCGGTACGTTCTACCGGCTCGGGCAGTACGACGATGCGAAGCAGCGCTTTGCGGCCGCGACGCAGTTGGCGCCGGACCATACCCGCGCGGTGGAAGGGCTGGCTCTGGTGGCCGCCACGCAGAAACGCTACCCTGAGGCCCGGGAACACCTGCAGCACCTGCTGCGGCTGGTTCCGGATTCGGGCAACGACTGGCTGCGTTACGGCGACGTCGAGCACCGGCTCGGCAACACCGCGCAGGCCCGCGCCGCATGGGAACGCGTACTGCAGATGCCCGCCGCGGACAAGGACCTGCGCGAGAAGGCTCAGCGCCGCCTGGATTACTTCCGCGCGGAGGGCGCTGCCCCTGCGGCGACTCCCGCGAAGGCGACTTCTGATGGGAAGGACCGTGCCAACTCCGCCGATCGTAGTGGTCTACGGTGACGAGACCCACCAGAAGGAAACCGCCCTCACCCGCACGCTAGACACGCTCCTGCCCCCCGCCGTCGACCGCGCCCTCGCCTTGACCGCCTATGACGGCGACCGCAGCGCCGATGACGGCGGCCCTTCCATTCAATCCGTTTTGGAGGACCTCACCACCCTGCCGTTTCTGACGGACCTGCGCGTCGTACTGATTCGGGCGGCCGACGCGTTCATCAGCGCGCACCGCGAGCGCCTGGAAAAGTACCTGGCGGCGCCGGCGCGCACGGGCGTGCTGGTGCTGGAATGTCGGGCTTTTCCGAAGACGACGAAGCTCTACAAGGCCGCCGCGGCGGTCGGTGGAGACGTGATCGAGTGCAAGCGGCTGTTTGGCAAAGCGCTGATTGACCTGGTCGCGGCGGAGGCGGGGCGGCACAAGAAGCGGCTGGAATACGCTACGGCGGCACGACTGGTGGATCTGGTCGGTTCGGAGGCGGGCACGCTCGTGGCGGAGGTGGAGAAGCTCGCGCTGTATGTTGGCCAACGACAAGAGATTACGGATCGGGATGTGGGCGACCTGGTCGGGCAGACGCGCGAGGAAAAGGTCTTTGCGGTGGCCGATGCCGCGGGGGCTGGGCGCCTGGCCGAGGCTCTGCGGTTGTGGCACCAGGTGATCGAGACCGATCCGGAGGCATCGTTCCGGGCGCTGGGGGGAATGGCGTTCGTGGTCCGGCGCTGGCTCAGCGCCCAGCGGGCGCTCGCTGAAGGAGCGTCGGTCCGCGAGATCGCCCCCAAACTCATGATGTGGGGACGGGAACGGGAACTCGAGGCCATTCTGCGCCGTCAGCCCGCGTCCCGATTGCGTCGCGCACTCGCCGCCCTGGCCGACCTGGATTCGCAAGCCAAGTCCGGCGGGCGGTCGATAGAGAGAGGCATCGAGCTGCTGCTTGTTCGGCTGGCCGCCCCGGCCGCCTGACGGATGCCTTGGAGCTGCGCATGGACGCGACGCGATCCCTTCGGTTGGTGTTCCCTGTAACTTTATTGCTGATAGCTGGTTGCGCGCTCATGAACCCAGCACCTTCGGCGTCGCGCGAGACGGCGACCCCGCCGCCCAAGTCCGAGCCGCCACAGGTGGTGGAGCAAACCGACGACCCCAACGCCGGCGACGAGGGTGTCGAGCGCAGCGTGCAGCAGTTCCTCCAGAATGTCCAGCTCGCCAAGAAGGGCCGCGCCAAGCCGCAGTCCGAGCTGCTGCTGGCGGATGTGCAACCCGCGGCCGATCCCGACCCGGACGCGGAGGTCGCGCCCCCCCCCGCCCGCGCGAAGGTGACCCCGGAAGCGGTATCGAAGACCGAAAGCGAGGAGGCGAAGAGCGAGCCTGTGGCCACGGCGCCACCGGCCCTGAGCGCCGTATCGGTCTACCCGGGCAGCGCCGGATTCAAGGCCAAGCTGAACGAGCCGCAGGGACCGGCCGTCAACGGTGCCGCCACCGCGCGCTCCGCTCCGCACTCGCTACGGGACTTCATGGGTCAGGCCGTCCCGCCCGAGGACGCTTCGTTCCGCGATCAGCTCGACACGCGCGTGCTATGGCTCATTGCCGGGGACTACGACCGGGCGCGTGAGCCCCTGAAGCTGGTCACCGCCGAACAGCAGAACCTGGCCGCGCACTTCGTGGACGCCCTGATCGCGATCCGCGAGGGGCACGCCGGGGATATGTCGGCCGCGGCCACCACCGCGGCTCACGAGCTGGCCGTCCTGACAGAGGACCTGCGCAAGCTCAGTGAGCTGAGCGTCCCGACGCTGAAGATTTGCAGCGCGGTGCGTGGCTTCGGGCAGTTTGACGAGATCGAGCCTGCCCGCTTCCTCGCCGGTGGTAGCGCGGAGTTCGTGCTGTACTGCGAGGTCCGCGACTTCGTTTCCGAGCACCGCGAGGACGGCCTGTATTACACACGCTTTGATCTGACCACGACCATCCTGAACCGCGCGGGCGACACCGTGCTGGACCTCAAGGACCCCGACATCACCGATCGCTGCCGCAACCGCCGGCAGGATTGCTTCATCCCCCGCCTGGTCCGGCTGCCGGCCTCACTTTCTCCCGGCCAGTACGTGGCGAAAGTCACCGTTACGGATAAACTCGGGCAAAAGGTGGCCGAGAACCGGGCCAGTTTTCAGTTGACTGCCCGGCCGTGAGCCACCAGGCGCGGCCCGAGGACGTGGTCGCACGAGTGTCTCACGCATGAACGTGCCGCGATTTCTGCGACGATTGTTCCGCGCGCCCTACGACGGGTTGCGGCACTATGGTGTGGTCGCGGAGGGGGCCCTCTACCGCTGCGGGCAACCGACACCGGATGAGCTGCGTAGGCTGATCGGGGAGTTGGGGCTGAAGACGGTGGTCAGTTTTCGCGGGACGCGTTCCAGCGACGATCCCGACGGGTGGGAACAGGCCGAGCGCGCCGTCTGCGCCGCCCACGGCGTCGCCTTCGTCACCATGCCCTGCAATCACAAGAACCCGCCGTCGGCCGAACAGGCCGCGGAGTTTCTGCGTCTGTGCCGGGACGCGCAGCGCCGGCCGGTGCTGGTACACTGCCGCTTGGGGCAGCAGCGCACGCTGTTGTTCTGCGCGTTGTACCGCGTGCACATTGACGGTCTGACCCCCGAGGCCGCCGAGGTGGAGATGGATCGCCTGGGCTTTGGCGCCCACAAGCGCCGCCACCGGAAGCTGCTCGCGTGCTTCCGCGCACTCGCCCGCACGCCGCAGCTCGGATGAGAGGGGACACCGCGAAATGAGCGGACCGGTCGGGGCCGGGGGCCAGACACCTGGCCCCGGTGCGGCGCCGGAGACCGACGCGGCGCGCTAGTCCAGACGCGGGGGGCCACACGACGGATGGTGACCGGGCACCGCGCATCCGCCGCGGGCACTACGTTTCGGCCGTGGGCGCGCGCCGATCCAGCACGGCGCGCACCTTATTCAGCAACTGGGCGCGGCTGTAGGGCTTCTCCAGGAACTCGACGTCTGCATCCAGCACGCCATGGTGGGCGATGACATCGAAGGTGTAGCCCGAGACGTACAGGCTGCGCAGGTCGGGACGCAGCGCCAGGAGATCCTGGACCAGTTGGCGGCCGTTCATATCGGGCATGATGACGTCGGTCATGATCAAGTGCAGAGGGCCCGCGTGCTGCTGGGCCAGGCGGAGCGCGTGACCGGCGCTGTGGGCGACCAGCACGTCGTAGCCGTGTTCCGCCAGCAGATTGGCCGTCAGGTCGCGCACGGTCGCGTCGTCTTCGCAGACGAGGATGGTCTCGTGGCCGGCGGGGGCAAGCAGCTCCGGTGAGGGGCTCGGCGCGTCGGCGGTCGCACCCGGTAGCGCCGGCAGGTAGATGCGGAAGGTTGTGCCGCGACCGGGCTCGCTGTAGACCGTCACGTGGCCGCCGGATTGCTTGACGATGCCGTAGACGGTGGCCAGGCCGAGGCCGGTGCCTTGGCCAACAGGCTTGGTGGTGAAGAAAGGTTCGAAGATGTGCGGCAGGGTGACGGCGTTGATGCCGCAGCCCGTATCGCTGACGGTGAGGACGACGTGTGCGCCGAGGCGGGCCTCGGGTTGGGCGGTCACGTAGGCTTCATCCAGGAAGGTGTTGCTCGTCCGAAGGGTCAATGTGCCGCCGTGGGGCATGGCGTCGCGGGCATTGACGCAGAGGTTGATGATGACCTGTGTGATCTGACCGGCATCGGCGCGGACGCAATGCAGGTCGAGCGCGAGGGACTGCTCCAGCGCGATATCCTCAGTCAGCAGGCGGCCGAGCAGCTTCTCCAGGTCGCGCAGGGTGGTGTTGAGGTTGAGGACCTCGGGGCGCACGACCTGGCGGCGGCTGAAGGCCAGCAGTTGCCGCGTCAGCGTGGCGGCCCGTTCGGCACTCTGCTGAATCTGGTGCATCCCCTCGAGCAGGTGGACCGCATCGGGATAGTGCGCCTGGAGCTCGCCGCGCACCAGCTCGACATTGCCGAGTACGGCCGTCAGGATGTTGTTGAAATCATGAGCCACGCCTCCGGCGAGCTGGCCGATGGCCTCCATCTTCTGGGACTGGCGCAGTTGCTCCTCCAGGCCCTTGCGCTCGGTGATGTCGCGGACGAGCACGAGCGCGTGCGGGCGGTCGCCCAGATCGACCCGCGCCAGGCTGATCTCCGCATCGCGGACCTGACCATCGGCGCGCAGGAAGCGCCATTCAAACAATTGTGGCAACCGATCCAGGGCGGCCGCCAGGTAACCCCGGGCGCGCGGGATGGAGTCGGCTCCGTCGGCCTGCTGGGCCGGCAGCAGGCCCCAGGGTGTGCCGCCGACAATCTCCTCCCGGGGGCGTCCGAGCAGCGTCGCCAGGCGGGCGTTGCACTCCACGATGTGCTCCCCATCCAGCAGGGCCGCACCATCGTTGGAGAGCTCGAACAGGGCCCGGTACCGGCCTTCGCTGTCGGACAAGGCCGTCTCGCCGCGCTGCCGCGCAACGCTCTCCACACACAACGAAACGAGCGTACCCAGGGTCGCGGCGAGGCGCTCGTCGGCGGGTGACCAGGAGCGCGGCCGGCCCGTGTGCTCGAAGCTGAGCACGCCGCCCAGGCGACCGCGCACCCAAATGGGCGCATCGAGCAGCGCCCGGATGCCATGCGCCTGCCAGTAGGCCACGGGAATCTCGCGGGTCCGCGGATCGGCGTAGACGTCCGTGGCGGCGATGACCTGGCCCTGGCGGTGACTGGCGGCGTACGCGGGGAAATCGGCGCTGCACAGCGTCGCGCCGCGCGTGTGCTGTCGCGTACGGTGCGCGTAGGCATCCCCGCAGCGCAGCACGCGGCCGTCGTCCTCGTACCACCAGACGCTGACGCGCTCGGTCTGGATCAGCTCCGCGCCGGCCGCCGTGATCTCCGTCAGCGCGCGCTCCAGGTCGCCGCCGAACAGCACCCCGCCCATCTTCAGCCGGAGCAGGACCCCGTTTTGACGGCGCATCTCGGCCTCGCTGCGACGCAGCGCCTCCTCCGCCCGCTCGCGCTCCACGATGTCCCGCTCGAGTTGCTCCTTTTGCCGCGAGACCTGCTCAAACAGGCGCTGGTTGAGGAGCGCGGCGGCGATGTTGTTGGCGACGATCTGCAAGTGCTCCAGGTCGGTCGCCGTGAAGTCCCGGCATCGTTGCGCCGTGTAGATCCCGACAATGCCAAGCGCCGTGTTCTCGTGCAGCAGCGGCGCGCCGGCGTAGGAGATGAACTGATAGCGGCCGGGGGCCGGCTGCGCGAGCGCCCCCGTGCGCGGGTCCGTGCGGACATCCCGAACCGTCAGCGCGCGCCGGGTCCGCAGGAGCTCCGCCGCCAGCCCTGCGTGGGCGGGATACCGTTCCGCGAGCGGCTGACTGCATTCCCCATCCCGGGCCAGAAGCAGGAGCTCCTGGTTCTCGAGCGTGCGAATCACGCACAAATCCACATCAAACGCGGCGCGAATCCGCCGGGCCTCGGCGACGGCCAGATCGGCCAGCGTGTCACCGCTCAGGAGCGAACGCGATGCGGCGGCGATCAGGCGTAAGCGATCATGGTGGAGCCGCAACTCCTCGGCCGCGCGGCGGCGCTCGGTGATGTCGCGCACGGACGCGATTACGCGCATCTGACCATTGATCTGACAGGCGCGCAGCGCCACCTCGGCCCAGAACAGCTCCCCATCTGTGCGCCGGCACCGCCATTCGAAGACCTGCGGACCGATCGTCATGGCCCGACGCAGCCACTCCTGGGCGTCCGCAAGCGCATAGGGCGGATCGCCCAGGCTCATCGGGCTCGCGGAGGCGCGCAAGACCGTCGCCCGATCGCACTGAAACAGGGCACACGTTCGATCGTTGACGTCCAGGATGCGGCCGGTCTCGTCGTGAATGAACAGCGCATCGCTCGTGGCGTTGAAGACTTCGCGATAGTTGCCGTCTACCCAGGCCGGGACGGCTTCGCCTGCAACCTGGGGCTCCCGGTCTCCTGTGTGGCCAGTGTCGCGTGTGTCTGGAGGAGGCATCGGGCAAACTCCCGATGGTGTCGATGCCACAGTGCCGGGCATTGGATTCTCGAGACGCGCCCCGGCGCAGCGCGCTGGTTAGGATGGTTCGCGGGAGTCGGCGCACCCGCCGCGTTCAAACCTACCCATGTAGATAGTGTATCCGCGATCTCCGCCGCGCGGGCCCCAATTCACGGGAAAACCGAACGGGCCTGGG
Organism: uncultured Planctomycetales bacterium; assembly: GCA_964523405.1. Taxonomy (GTDB): domain Bacteria; phylum Planctomycetota; class Phycisphaerae; order UBA1845; family Fen-1342; genus CAZGAQ01. The sequence continues at coordinate 215,553 of CAZGAQ010000004.1, read as the reverse complement.
CAGTCGACGGCCAAGCCGATCCGGCGGCGCCTCGACCGCGTCAGCGGACCGGCTCGTTGAGTGGCCACCCGCATCAGGTACGGGACGTCTATGACCCGGTTGCCGCGCGCTGCAGTCGCGCGTAGTCGGTCACGTCCACGTCGCCATCCCCATCAAGGTCCGCCCGGGTGAATAGCACCGGATCACACGCCGGCGGCGGCAGCAGCAGGCCGGGTCCGGTCAGGCAGCTCGCCAGCAGGGCCGCATCGGCCGCGTCCACGGCGCCGTCGCAGTTCAGGTCGCCCGCGGCCGGCGGCGTAGCGCCGCTGACGGCGAAGATGGCCGTCGTGCGGTTGGAGTTCCCGCCGCTGGCGACCTCGAAGGTCAGGCTGTGGATCGGCTTGGTGTCGAGGCCCCGAGCGGTCAGGTCCAGCGTGGTCTGATAGATGCGCGGGTCATAGTCCGGGTTGTGGAACGAGTCGCCGGGCAGGTACGCGCGCCCCAGATCACAGATCGCATTGTGACCACAATGGAAGAACCAGTCCTGCGCCATGTAGCTCAGGCCGCTCGTGGTCGTGCCGTCGGTGAACGTGATCGTCAGATTGCCAACCGAGTCCTGGCCGGCGTTGGTGGACGCGGCGAAGATCGCCAGTTTCGCGTAAGCCCGGCGCGCCGCGGTCGCGAAAGTCAGCGTACCGGTCGGCGCGGTGCTCGGACTGAGTTGCAGCACGTTAAGCCCGTCGTACGGCTGGAGCTGCACTTGCGTCGTGCCATCGGCCATGCTCGTGAACGCTCCGCCGGTCGGCAAGGCCGGGTTGCCGTCGCCGCCCGCCAGGCCGTGCTCATAGAGGGCGTAGCCGTTGCGCACGTCGAACGCTTGCGCGTAATTCTGGAAGTACTTGTTGGTCGGATGATTCGGGTCGGGCTGGGCAGCGGCCTCCACAACAATGTCCCGATTCCAGCCGGTGGCCGCAATGGGCGCCATCACCGTTTGCGGCGTGTCGTAACGCAGCAGGTCGTCGCCAAGCGGCTGCACGGGGCGGGTACCAGCGGTCGGGTCGTTCGCCAGCGTCGCCGCCAGCACGAACACGCGGTTATTCGTCGGCAGGGTTAGCGTGTTGGTTCCGACCGGCAGGTCGAGCGCGTACGCAAAGAGGTAGCAGTACTCGTAGGGTTCGTTGCCTCCGTCCGCGTTGTGGCGATGGGAGCAGAACCACACCACCGGGTCCGGGCGGAGATAGGCCGGGGTCAGACCAGCCAGCGGATAGTCCCAGTAGAACGCGGTGGCCGCAACGTCGCCGTACCACTCGCGCCGATCCCACTGCCCGATGAAACCACCCCAGTCCTGCACCTGCATGGACACCGGCTGCCCGTTGAGGCCGAACGTCACCTGCTGCCCGCCGTTGCCGGCCGTTGCGAGCAGGTACAGGCGGTTGTAGTTGCCTGTTGGCAGGGTGATCGTCTGACCGGCACACTGCACCGCATTCGCCTGGCCGCCGGCAACCGGGCCGAGTTGAAAGTGCGTGCCGCGGTAGGCGATGTCCGCGGACAGCATCTCGGCCGGCAGACAGCGCCCGTTCGAGTCGATGCCGCCGGCGGACGGCTGCCCGTCGCCGCTCGTCACCGCGCGGTTGTACGGCAGGGCGACGGCCTGGCTGGTCGTCGCGGGCAACTGCGCCGCAATCGGATCAAGCGTCAGCGCGAACGTCCGCAGGCGGTAGCCGCCCAGGCTCGTCGCCAGGCTGCCATTCACAATCGCGGCCGCACCAACCGGCAATTCCTGGCCGTTGACCTCGCGTGCGGCCGCCAGAGGCGCCGGCAGCGTGACGCGCACGTTGCTGGCGGTCTGACCGCTCGCCTCCACCAGGCGTACGATGATCTCGCCGGAGTCTTCGGCCTTCTTCACAGCCATGACGCGCGCGCGGGGATTGTTGACACTCAGCAGAGACAGGGTGCGGCCGAGGTTTCCGCTGTGCGCCGTCGTCTGGAAGGCAAGGGGGGGCTGTTGGAGGCGCAGGGCCTGCCAGTCCGTCTGGGCTTGTTGCCACGTCCCCACGTGGCCGGCGAGGCCGTAGAGAATCTCGTGGCGGCCCCAGTCCTGCGTGGCCTGGTCCTGGTAGTCGGTGTTGGCCCCCGGCGTGCGCAGCAGCGTCAGGCGCAGGGTCGCGTCGTCGGGCTTGTCCGAACCGTACTTGCAGTCGGTGAGGAGCGTAACGCCGAAGGTGCCGCCCGCGTCGGCCTGGTCAATCCACCCGTGCGTCGGCACCTCGTACTTCGAAGAATCATTCACCCCGCGCTGCAGCGTGCCGACTTCCCAGTTGTACGTCGCATACGGGTTGGCGGCCGTCAGCGGGAAGGTGGCCTTCAGATTGCAGATCGCGCCGCGCCAGTCAACGGTGTTGGCGAATTCGACGCGCTCGCCGGCGTCGCCTGCGGCCAGGCGGATGGTCTGCACGAAGTGCGAGTTCTGGCCGTCGCGCGTAACCTCCACGGCGATGCGCGCGGGGCCGTGCTCCACGACACGCACGCGGGCCGGGCCGGTGAGATAGGCCTGCGGCGGTCGCTGCGCATCCGACCAGTCCATGTTCCAGGCCGGCCAGTACCCCGGGAAATCGCGCGAGAACGCCAGCCGTACCGGGCCCGCGAGCAGTTCGCGTCCGGCCGTCTTGTCGTAGATGCTCGCCACATCGCCGTTGCCGTCGAGCGTGACGAGGTACCGCGCGTTCTCCAGCGTGGTGGTCGTCACTGCCAACGTGCTTGCCAGGGCGCTCGCCGCCGGCTGCACGTCGTACACCGCGAACCCGACCGAAGGCACCGTCGCCAGGAAGAGGATTTGCACCTGCGTGCCGGCCGCGCTGCGGATTTGCGCCGGCACCTCGAGCCCGTCCGGTCCGACCACGCGCACCGCGGCCGGTGTGTAGGGCAGGGTCACAGTCGCTTCGACGAGGTCCTGCCGCGCGATCGACAGCGGGTTGTAGACGACCAGCGGCACGCCGACCGCCTGCGTATTCAGTCCGCCCGCCAGCGCCCCGACCGAGCTGTCGAGCACGCTGGCGAACTGATTGAGGGCCAGCAGCTCGTCGCCCCAGGAATACACGTAGCCCTGCGGGTGCGACGTACCCGGCAGGATGTCGTGAAACTGCCCGCCCATGACCAGCGTCCACGCGTCATTCAGCCGCTGGCGCGGATACGCGGGGCCGCCGAGCCATTCCGCGAAAACCGCGGCGCGCTCCGCCGCATCGGCCAGCAGCTCGTTCTTGCGATTCCAGCGCTTCATGTAGGCCTGCGAGGTGATGGAGCCCGCCGAGTGCTCCGTCAGCAGCAGGTCACCCTGGTAGTTGGGCAGGCTGCTCATGCTGGCCGGGGGAATGTCCAGGAACATCTGCTCGGCCGTGGCGGATTTGACCTCGACCGGCCCGGTGCCGGCCACGCTGGCTTCCAGCCACTGCACCGAGGTGGCCCCCGGCGCGCCTCCCTGATCGCCGACGCCGTAATAGCTGTAGTCGGCGTAGACGCCGGATGCCTGGCCGTTCTGATTGATCCGGTCCAGCCAACCGGTGTCCTGGCTGAGGTCCGAGTTGATCTCGGCCACGTAGCTACCGGCGTTCAGGGCGGCCAGGAGCGGCGTGCCGTCCAGGCCGGTCCACACGCCGACGTTGAACGGAATGCCGACGGCCGAGCCCCAGCTCAGCTTTTGCGTCGAGAAGCCCTTCAGCCCGCAATGCGCTAGCAGCGTCGGCAACGAGGCCGGGAAACCGAAGCAGTCCGGGAGCATGAACTCGGCGCTGGCGCGCCCCAGCTCGTGCCGGAAGAAGTGGTTGCCGTAGAGCACCTGGCGAATGATGGACTCGGCGCCCGTCGCCATGACGTCGCACTCTTCCATCGACGAGCCGCAGGGGAACCACTGGCCGGTGGCGACGAACTGCTTCACCGTCTCGTAGTCGGCCGGGTAGTACTCCTTCATCATGCGGTAGCGGTTGGCACCGCTGAAGTTGAAGACGTAGTCCGGGTACTGGGGAAAGTGGGCGAAGTTGCCGGACATGGTGTTCGGGATCATCGCGCCGATCACCTGCGGGTACGTCCAGCGCCACTGTGTGTCCAGGTGCGCATAGCCGATCACATAGAGCGTTGGCGTCGTGATGCCCCGCTCCGTCGCCCCGGCGGCCGCCAGCTCGTCGTTCGCCTGTCCCCATGCGGGCACCGTCAGCGCAAGCAGAAACAGCCCCCATCCGGTACAACCCAGCTCCGACCGCTTCATGTCCGCACTCCTTGAGCCCGGGACCCGCCGCGCGGGCGGCCGGGATCTACTACTTGGATAGCGCCTCGCCCCGCAGATACTGCTCGCGCAGCTCGATCCGCTGCGGATCGTCGTCCTTCAGCGTGCGCCACCGCTGCCGCGCCGCCTGAATGTCCGCCACGGCCTGAGGATCGTAACCGGGCACCGTGCCGCCCAGGATCGGCCGCAAGTCCTCCGGCGCCGCCAGTTGCAGGTACGCGCACACGTAGTTCGTCCGCAGCGGGGACGGATTCTTGCCGATGCGCTCCCAGTTGATGCCGTCGGCGCGCGCCGCCGCGAACGCCCGCCGGAACAGCGCCCACCCGTATTGGTCCTGCAGCCGCGCGAACAGCTTGTCCAGCGGCGCGTCCATCTGCCGCTCGTGGTCGATCGCCACGTCCGGCCGCAGCGCGTACTCGATTTGCACGGCGGTCATCTTGGGAAACGGGCTGATGTGGTTGGCCCACCAGTCGACGGGCCAGCCGTGGCTGACGGTCTGCGCCAGGACGAGATTGCACATCTCGTGCGTGATGATCGCGTACGCCCACCAGCCCTTGAGGTCGTGCACGCTATTCGTGAAGGCGTCGTACGAAACGCCGATGCCCGGATGCGCCCCCGGGCCAAGGACGCGCAGGTCAGCGATGTCGGGCGCGGCGAAGCCGCCACCGGTCTGCGGCCAGACATACAGCGCATACTTCGTCGCCGGCGGGTCCAGGCCCCACACTTCGACCAGCCGGTCAAACGCCCGGTCGGCATAATCGTACAGCACCTTGATGTCGGCCGCGCAGGCACGGAACTGATCGTCCCGGGCGTACCAAACCCAGTGCCGGCCGTCGTGAATCTGGATCACGCGGGGCTGCGCGTCCACGGGTTTGGCGGCGGGCGTGTTGGGCTCATCCGCCCGAGCGAGGCCCGGCCGCACCGGCGTGCAGCAGATCAGGAGGACGAGCGGGACGGCCCGCCGCAGCCAGCCCGCCGCGCGCTTCCGCCGGACCGGACCAGAAGCAAAAGTGGACCACTCTATTTCAGGCGGCCGATGGAGGTCGGACAGGTTGCCGGGAGTGGAGGTCATACCCGGCACTTGTCCACAGCCGCGCTGCAAGAGTCGGTCCACATTGGCCCGGGCTGTCCGCCGCACCGCGCGGGCGGTGCGGGCGGCCCCGCGCACGCACATCTAGCTGCCCACCTGTTCGTACTTGAGCAAGAAACCGGCCTTGATGGGCTTGTAGCCGAGAATCGGGTCGGTCACGGCCGAGGGGGTGTTGTCGACGTAATAGCTCAGGCTCACGCGCTTGTTACCGATGACCAGCCAGGCGTTGTTGGCCTTGAAGCGTGTGGTGTCGTCGAGATCGTTGCGCTTCCTGCCCACCGCCATACCGAGCATCTCGACGTGCCCGTCGATGAAGGCCATGTGGCCCTTGTTGTTGTGGCGGATCGTGATGCTGTCCTTGTTGGACCACCCACTGTCGCGGACACTCTCCAGCGAGAACGTGGTGTCTTCTTCGACCAGGATGGGTGCCATGGTCGTGACCGTGGCCTTCTGCCAGGTGTTCACATAGGCGCTGCCGTTCTTGGGCGGATCCAGCATCAGGCACTTCTTCAGGAGGTACGTGGGGGCGCCGGTGTTGAGGGCGGGGGCCGTGTAGCTATAGCGCTTGATCGCGGTCGAACCCTCTTCCCGGAAGCGTTCGTGGCTGGGGCAGAAGTAGACCTTCTCCTGTTCGCCGACGTACTTGAAGATCGTCCCTTTCTGGGGGGCACAGGCCACGTTGTGGTAGGCCTGGTCCACGTCGCTGGTGTCCTGTTCGTAGTTGGCCGTGCCGAGCCAGTCGCCCCGGCGGTCCCAGGCGCCCATCGGCACGCAGTCCTTCCCTTCCACCGTATAGGTGTTGAAGGCGGTCGCGAGCTGGCGCAGGTTGCTGCGACACAGCACCTCGCGGGCCTTGTTGCGGGCACCGCTGAGGGACGGCAAGAGAATCGAGAGCAGCAGGGCAATGATGGCCACTACCACCAGCAGCTCAATCAGGGTGAACGCGGGCCGCGGAACGATGCGCCAACGTCCAGCTTGTCTGTTCGCCATCATGGTCGTACACCTCGGTCGGTTCTGCTCGGCCGCACCCACTACCTGTGGACTTACCAATCACTTCCCGTGCGGCAGCCACACCATCCGCCGGCTGCCGCCGCCGCGGCAGGCCGGACGCCCGTGCGCCGGCCTGCGCGGCTGCTGCTGACAGCTTCCCAGGGCTACGTGCCGCCTAGTGGCACGTCGTGTTCATCAAGGCGATGAACGGGTCGATGTCACGCCAGTTGACGTGGCTATCCCCGCTCGTGTCCAGATTCAGGAACGCACAGCTCGGGCCCGGCGCCGGGAACAGCGCCGTCCAGGAGCTGACGTTGTCATTCTGGGCCGCGATCAGGTAGTCGATATCGCGCCAGTTGATGACGTGATCGCAGTTCCCGTCGCCCGGGCACAGAGCCGGGGCCGCGGCCACACCGCTGACCGCGAAGACGCCCGTCGCCGCGCTGGCGTCGGCCAGGCCGAACGTCAGGCTGACAATCGCCTTGGTGTTCAGGGCCGGCACGTGCCCGGCCAGATCCAAGGTCGTGTGATACAGGCGCGGCTCGAAGACCGAGTCGACGAAGAACGAGCCGGACGTGCTGACGACGCCGATGCCGTTCAGCGCAACGTGCGCCGGCTGCCAGTACCAGTCGTGGGCATTGTACGTCAGGTCCGCGGTCGTGCTGTCCGCGAACGTGAGCGTGATCGTGCCCACGCCCGTCTGCGCCGCGTTGCGCGCGGTCGCCAGAATCGCCAGCCGGCCGTAGGCCTTCTGGGCCGCCGGCGCCAAAGTCAGCGTACCGGTCGGCGTGTTGGGATCCAGATACAGCACATTGGCGCCCGTGTAGGGCTGCAACTGGAACTGCGTGACCCCGTCACCGCTGCTGGTGAACAGCCCGCCCACCGGCAGACCCTCGGCACCCGTGCCCGCGCCCTTCTCGTAGAAGGCCCGGTCGCTGCCGGTGTCGAACAACTCGAAGTATCCGGCGTACGGCGCGTTCGGATCCGCACCCGGCACCGCCGAGGCTTCCAGGATGACGTCGCGGGTGAAGCCGGTCACGCTGATCGGGCTCAGCGCCGTCGTCGGCGTATAGACCTCGCCGCTGATCGCCAGGATCGCCGCGCTGCCCGCGTCAACCGGCTGGCCGAACGTGATGCTCTTGATCGGCTTGGTGTGCAGCCCCTGCGTACCCAGATAGAACGTCATCTGGTAGAGCCGCGGATTGTTCTCGCCTGGGGTCGGATCGTCATCGATCCACCCGCCGTAGTCCAGCCACACCCGGCCGGTGTTCAGGAAGGCGCCGTACCAGCGGATCCCGCCGGTCCAGTACCAATCCGGAGCGTAGTACCGCAGCGCGCTGTACGTCGGTCCGCTCGCGGTGGTGTCGTCCGTGTACGTGAGGGTGATATTGCCCAGGGACGTGGCACTGGCATTCGCGCCCGAGAGCAGCACAGCCAGCCGCAGATACGGCGCCGGCGTGGTCAGGGTCAGCGTGCCGCTCGACACCTTCGTGCCGTCCAGGAGCAGGGCATTGGGCACCAGCCCGGTGCCGGTGCCGTACGGCGGCAACTGGAACTCGGTCGTGCCGTCCGCCTCACTCACCAGGGCGCCACCCACGGGCAGACCCTTCGTGCCGGCCGCGTTGCCACCGATCGTGCCGCGCTCGTAGAACGCGATGTTGTTCGGCAGGTCGAACGACTCGGCGTACGGGTTGAAGCCGTCCGCTTCGGTGGCGATCGCCTGGCGCTCGACGACAATGTCGCGGTTCCAGCCGGTCACCGCCACCGGCGCCATCGGCGCCTCGGCCAGAACGGTGAAAGACACCGCGCCGCCGACCGTGGCCGCGTGCGAGTCATTCACCAGGTAGGGCAGGCTGTACACGCCCGGGGCCACGCCCGCGGGTACGGTGAACTCGCGGCTCCAGATGCCGTCACCGGCGAGCTGGTCGCCGTTCGTCCCGCTGTCATTGAGGGCCACCGCGCCCAGCCCGAGCGGCGCGAGGTCCGCCGTCACGGACGTGATCTCGGTCGCCGGATACAGATCAACCTGGTAGCGCCGCGTCGTTCCGGAGACGCCCTGCGGCCACGGCGCGACGATTGCCGCCGGCGCCGCCGGGGTCACCGACAGCGTGCTGGTGTACGTGTGCCCGCTCTGGCTGGCCGTGAACGGCAGCGCCGTGGCGGCCAGGGCCGCGGACAGCGGAACACGGACGGTCCCGCTGTACGTGCCGTCGTTGGCGGTGACGTCACCGCCCGTGCCGGCATCGTTCAGGGCGATGCTGCTGCCGAGGCCCAGCGGCGTGCCGTCGAGAACGACGGCGATGCCGGGCGTGGCCGTTTGATCGCTGGACATCGCCACCTCGGCCACGAAGCTGCTGCCGACCAGCACCGTTTCCGGAACGGCCTGGCCCGCGGCGCCGATGATGGTGAAGACGATGTTGCCGGTCGCGGTGCGACTCTGTGCATCGGTCACGACGAACGGCAGGTTGGCGCCGCCCGCCGGCATATCGACGAAGAACGCGATATTGCAGGTCCACAGGTTGTCATTGGGCTGCGCGTCGCCGTTCGTGCCGTCATCGTAGAGGTTCAGGGTTGAGCTCAGGCCAACCGAGGAGCCGTCCACGACGACCGACGTGATGTTGTTCGGCGAGCCGCTGCCGCGCGACACGCTGACGGTCATCTTGCCGGCCGCGCCCGCCACGAGCTGGTTCGGGGTCACGGTGCCCACGCCACCCGGACCGAATTCCGGGTTGTAGCTGGCCGGGTCACGCAGCGTGGCCGCATAGATGCCGAACGCTGAGGTGTAGGTGTCGCCGGCGCTGTTGCCGGAGATCGGATTGCCGAACGAGATCGACAGCAGCGTCTCGCCCGTCGGGTCAATCCCGGCGGCCTGCAGGGCGGCCGTCGAAATCACCGCTTCATTGATCTTCAGGCGCCCGCCGCTGCCCGCGTCGGTCGCGCGATCGGTGCTCGACACGGCGTGGTAGATGCCCAGCAGACGCTGCGCTTCGAGGCCCGGACCCGGCAGCGGCATGACCTGGCCGTTCGTGACGAACCAGTCGGTCGACAGCACGGGGATGGCGATCGCGCCGATGTTGCTGAATTCGAGGGTCACATCGAAGCTGGCGTAGTAGGGGTTCGACACGTCGGTCGTGTGGTACAGCACGCCGACCTTTGTGTTCGGCCCGAAGACCGCGTTCAGCGAGGCCATGCTCGAGTACTGCGTGCCGGTCTGGTCGTCGGCGCTGAGCCAGGCCGGACGCAGACCGTTGTCGTTGGATGGCGGGCAACTGGGCGACCAGTTGCGGGCGCCATTGGCGACGCGCGTGCGGTCGCCGAGATGGACCATGTCGGACTGCAGGGCGGTCGAGTAGATCGTGTACTGCATGCCCTGCCAGCCAATCGTGCCGCCGTAGTTGAGGGCGTCGGACTGCGCGCCATCACACAGCAGGCCGCGGTCCGCGATGGAGCGAAAGCCGTTCAGGTCGCAGCGATTCTCGTGTGTCTCCGTGGTCTGCTCGGAAGCGCCGTGGCAGATGCCGTTCCAGTTGAACTGCAGCGGCATCGTGATGTCCGTGTGGGCCTTGTCCAGCGCAAACGTGAATTGGCCGGAGGTCTTGTACAGACCGGCCGCATAGATGTAGTAAGTGGTGCCGGCCACGCCCGCCCACTGGACGCGCGAGGCGAGCCCGCAGCCGTCGTCGTTACAGACGACGGACGTCAGGGCGCCGCAGGTACCGGTGTACACCGCGATCGTCGAATCGAACTGGGCGCCGCACGTGCGCGCCTCGAGCGTGCCCGCGGTGGTCGCCGTGTATTGGAACCACACACCGTTCGTGTCTTCGCCGTAGCCGCACTCCGTCGCCGGGTTCGTCCCCGGCGGCACGTGCGTGTTGGCCACAACCAGCTCCCCGAGGCCCACAACCTGCGCCGTAGCGCACGTCGCGTTGTCGGCCAAGCCCGTCCGCACGGTCACCGCATAGATCGCGTAGCCCTTGCCGGACTGCGGATTCTGGAAGGTGATGCTGTCCAGCGTCTTGCCGGCCACACTGGTCGTCATCAGGGCCGTGTGGATGATGCCTTCGGTGACGTTAAGGTTCGGACCGCTGTTGTCAATCTTGAAGGACTGCAGGCTGGCGCTGTCCGTGTTCGAACAGCCGGTGTAGCTGTTGTAGCGCATGCCGTCCACGTAGGTGGCCAGCATCCGCTCGTACGAGACGGGCTGGTTCGCGGTGATCGTCGGCTCGCCGCGATTGCCGCCGTACCAGTCCGGGCCGTTCAGCGTGACGGTGGCCGTCGTGCTGTCCGTGAAGTGCAGCACCACGTCGAACGTGCCGCCACCGTTTGAGATCATGTAGAGCACGCCGATCTCGGTCGCGTCGTCCAGTACGATGCCCGGGCTGATGCTCGTGACCTGCGGAACCGTGTGGTCACAGGAGGCCGCATCGGGCATCCACGTCGGGAAGATGCCGCGATTGCCACTGCTGCCCGGGGCCGTCGTCTCGAAGGCGGCCATGGTGTGCCGGTTGCCCAGGTGCACCATGTCGAGCTGCCCGGCGCTCAGCGTATTGAACAGGGCGTACGGCAGACCGGTGATGCCCACGAGCGGCTGCGTGCCGAAGGCGTACGGATCACCGCTATCCAGGTACAGCCCGCGATCCGAGATCGCGCGATAGCCGGACGGATCGTCCGGCACGCCCAGCTCGGCGGAGCCATGGACCATGCCATGGAAGTTGTAGTTCAGCGGGATCGGATGATCGACGGTCGCGGCCCAACCAGGGGCCACCCAGAGGGCGACCGCCAGCACCGCGGCTAGCACACAGGGTTGCTTCCCACGCACACATCGCGACATTTGCTTCCTCCTTCGGTCTCCAAGTGACTGTTGCCCGCAAGACCCCGAGGCCACATCGGCCAATCGCCCTGCCCCGGACACAGGTTCACCTCGTCAAGCCGGCGCGCGACGGGGCGCCGACCACATATCAAATGCCAAGTTGTGCTCCATAGCCACAGTCGGCAGTTCCGGCGGCCAAGCGGCGGGCCGGGCCGCGCCGCGACCTTTCGACAGACCCGCACTGCGTGGTCGTGCCGCGCGGACTCCATCCAATCAGATGAGAGGGACCCCGACAGCCCGGCCTGGCGCCCCACCGACTGCGCGCGGACCGACGGGCCATTTCCAGGCAACGGTTCGCGTCACGTGAAGTCGCCACCATGACCGGCTCCAGCACCAGGCGACGTCCCAGATAGAAGTGGGGGAACGCCACAGATTGGTATGGGCGCACTAACTGCCGCCCATTCCGTCACTGCACCTAAGTTATCCAATTCGGCATTATTAGTCAAGCAACTATGAACAAATTTGTGTTTATTGTGCATTCCAAATAAGCTGAAGTTGTATTACAATAAAGTGGTGAATGAACCCATTTGGCGCGGCACGCAGACTCCGCGAATGACGCACAGCGCGCGGTCTCGTACGGGGCCGTAATTTTGTGAGCTGAACATACTTAAGTTGTTTTTCTAAATATTCTTATGAACAGCAAGCCGCACATCGAATCTCCTCTTTCTGTCGCGGAATTTGACCTGGGACACTTGTCATTGATGGCATCACACCAGGACGTGATCGTGTCGCAAGTTTCAGCCATGCGCGCCGACATAGGATGTGTAGCGCGACTAATAGACGGCAAATTGTCATACTATTTTAGAGTGACAAGTTAACGCCGATATGGCATAATAAAGACTGACAAATCGGTCGATCCGATTGCTTTCGGAGCCAGAGTATGGCCTCGGTTTCCGTGCCCAAACATGTGGGTGTATACCAGCAGTTGCTGGACGCCATCGACAAAGGGGACTTCCCGGAAGGGGCGCGCATTCCGCCCGAAGTCGAGCTCGGGGCCCGCTACGGCGTCTCCCGGCCCACGATCGCCCGGGCGCTGGTCATGTTGGAGCAGGAAGGTCGGCTGGTGCGCCGGCGCGGGGCCGGGACGTTCATCCGCGCGCGCACCGCCCGCTCGGAGCAACTGCTGGCCCTCATCGCCCCCTCGGTGGAGCGCGGCGGCACGTTTGACCGTCTGTGCACGATGGCCACCAACAGCGCGAAGGCGGCCGGCTTTTCGGTCATTCTGGGGGGCTCGGTCGGACAACCCGAGGACGTCGAAGGCTGGGCCCGGTCACTCTCCGGCCAACTCCTGGCGCATCGCGTGCGCGGTGCTTTGTTCCTCCCCATGGAGCTCCCGCCCAGCCAGATGGGCGCGAACGCGCGCATCGCCAATGCCCTGCAGGCCGCCGGCATCCCGACCGTCCTCATCGACCGCGACATCTGCGAGCCGCCGGAGCGCAGTCAGTTTGACCTCGTCGGCATCGACAACCGCCGCGCGGGGCGCATCGTGACCACGCACCTGCTCCGGCTCGGCGCGCAGCGGATCCACTTCCTCAGTCACCCCATGTCCTCCAGCAGTTCCGTCCGCCAGCGCATCGAAGGGTATCGCGCCGCCCTGCAGGAAGGCGGCGTGACGGCCCCGGCCGGCTGGGTGCACGAGGTGGCATTGAACGAAGATCCAGCCTTCCTGCCCAGCTTGCTGCACCAGGCGCGCCCCGAGGCGTTCGTCTGCGTGAATGATCATCTGGCCCGCGACGTCCTCTACCAGCTCGGCGCGCTGGGAATCCACGTTCCGGCCGATCTCCGCATTGCCTCGATTGACGATCTGCCGTTCGCGCAGCATGGCCCGGTGCGCCTGACCACACTGCAGCAGCCGGTAGAGGCGATCGGCGCGAACGCGGTGACCACCCTGCTCAGTCGCATTGCCGACCCTTCGCAGCCGCCCCGGGATATTCACGTTGGCTGCCGTCTGATTGTCCGTGAATCCTGCGGCGCGCAGCAGTAGTCAATCCGGCGCGTTCTGCCTGGCGGTTTCCCGCGTCCTGCGGACTCACACTCGACTGGGGCTTCTTGGTGGCGCCGCGTCGCGCCTGCCTCACGAGGCAATTCGCACTCCGCGCGACATCCTATTTATGAGACCAATAGAAGCGGGTCCGCAGCATCCTGAGCCACCGGAGCACCACCGGTCCGGGGCACTCGTCGGTGCTATTTTTCACAGCGCTCGGCGCCACACACGCATGCTTGGGTGGTGGCATCGCCTGATCGGGTGACTACACTAACTTTGTCTTGACTTTGCGTTTGCAAAGGTCTAAAAGGCGCTTATTGGAGTTTCAGCTTCGTATCGGAGGCGAAGGAGGAAAACATGCGCCCATTGGGTATTCGTGCGATCGCGATCGGGTTGCTGGGGCTCATTGCCATACCAACCGCACTGGCCGACCTGAGTGACAACCTCTACTACGTGGAGGTCTGCCGCGCCGACCTGGGGATGTGCGTAGGTTACTACAGCGTGCCGACCAGCCAGGCCACCTGGAATGGCAGCGCCTGGGTGTGGCAACTGCAGCAGGATGAACCAATCACCAATCCGCAACTGGGCACGCTGGGCACAATGAAGCGGGGCTCGTTCATTGAAATCTTCCCGACCGGCACCGGCCTGCGCTCCGACCCGGCCGTCAACCTTGGCTTCGCCATGCAGGCTGGCAACGCGGAAACGACATTCACCGTTCGTTCGGCCCTGCTCTCGTTCCCGGCCATCGCTAATCCGAAGGGTCGGGCACACACGGCGATCACCGCGACCGACGGTGTGGATGGCGCCGGCGGTCTGCTGACCGGCATGGGGAGTGGTGCTGGCGGCGGGGCGTATCTGGCGCAGTACAACGCCTTCGTCCCCGGCGGCACGACGTTCACGGAGCTGGTGCCCGCGATCAGCATCCCGGAACTCGACGGCGCCACGTTGAACGAGGCGTTTCCGTCCGATGGCGGCTGGCAGGACATCGGCGTGCCGGTGAGCAACATCAGCACGCAGATCAGCTTTACGATTTCGGCCAATGACCTGGCCAGCGGAACGTCGCTGTTCGAAATCACGCCGGAGCCGTCGGCGCTGCTGCTGGGCCTGTTGGGCCTGGGTTGGCTGCGGCGCCGCTAGAACGAGCGCCGGTTCGGGCAGGCACCGCGCGGTCGCAGTCGTTCTGCGGCCGCGCTGCTTGGCGTGAGGGAGAGAATCCGATGAGTACGATGACAATGAACAAGGTGCGCGTTCTGCTGATCGCGGGCCTGCTGACCGTGGTAGCGTCCGCCGCAGCGGGAGACATCTCCAACCTGATCCTCCGCATCGAGGCCACCAACGCCGCCGGCTGGGGGTATCGGGATTTCACGGCCGCCGATTTTCCGCTGACCTACGACGCGGTCACCAACTCCTGGAACTGGAATACCGGGGCCTGGGACATTCCCGAGAATGGCGCTCCCGGTGGCACTCCCATTGCGGCCCTCAACAACGCGACGCTCGGCTTTGTCAAAGACCCCGCCCCCAACCGACCTTACTACATCGGCCTGGGCTTCGAGGTGGCCTCCGGCTCGACGGACACGCGTTTCGTGATCAAGTCGGGCTGGGTGCAGTTTGAGACGCTGGCGGCCAGCCGCCTGGTCAGCCCCACGGGTGGCGGGCGCGCGACCGCCCAACTCGGCGTGACCGACTTGGGCGACAACAACGTGACGCTGACGGGTAGCGGCGGCATCGGCGCATTCCGCGCGCTGTACAACGAGTTGGCGGGGCCGACGTTGCTGGCCAGCCTGGTTCCCAGCGTGCAGAACACGACCGGCGGCAGCGGCTCGTCCGGTACGAACGTCTATCCGACGTCCGGCACGTATGCCACGATCAACAATTCCGTGTCGGATATGAGCATCCAGCTCGATTTCACCCTGACCGGCGCGGACACGGGCAGCGGCACGACCACGTATCGCATTTTGCCGGAGCCTGGGACGATGGCGGCCTTGGCGCTCCTGAGCATCACGGCGCTGCGTCGCCGCTGATTCGGCGTCATCTTCGACACGCTTCCCCGCGGGGGCCGCACGACGCGGCCCCCGTTTTCGTGCGCCCCGGTCCGGCCACCGCGGCGCAAAAGAAGGCCGCCAGCGCATCTCCGCCGCGGCCCGAGGCAGCGCGGCGCTGGCGGCGAAACACAGACTCTGGTTGCCGCTACGGACAGGTCGTGTTCATCAGTTCGATGAACGGATCGATGTCGCGCCAGTTGACGGTGCCATCGCCGTTCACATCACCGCGGCACTGCACGTCACCCACCGCGACCGACAGGAAGTCCTCCTTGTACTGCTGCGCGCCGCCGCTGGTGCACGTGTTCAGAATGGAGTCATCCCAGACCCGCAGTCGCAGCGTGTAGTAGCAGGGCGCGAGGGTCGTCGTGTCCCACGTGCCGAGCAGGCCATTCACTACCGCGGTCCCTCCGGAATCGATGGGCTGCCACGACTGCGTGCTCGGAATGTAGTAGTCCAACTGCCAGCCGGCCAGGTTGGCGTCGCTCGCCGTGCCGATTATCGGCACCACCCCGGATACGGTGTGGCACCTGGTGGGCTTCAGGATACGCGCCGTGGGCGGCGTATTGTCAACCTGCACGGCGATGAGCCGCGTCAGCGTGTGACTGTTGCCGGTCGTGCCCACGATCCGCACGGAGTAGTCGCCGTCCGCCACCACGCCCGCGGTGGCCCAGGTCGCCACGAACTCGTTGATCTTGCTGGCCGTATAGGTGGCGTGCAGCGGATCGACCGGCTGCCACGCCCCACCGCCGGATGGAGCGTACTCGACCACGTAGTGATCGAAACAGAACTCATCCCAGACGGTGCCGTCGAAGCAGACGTTGCCACCGCGCGTGGCCCCCGTGGGCGGCTCCACGATCGTCACGGTGTCGAAATCCCGATCCACATACACCGTCGTCACCGCACTATTCGACAACCCACACGCATTGGTCGCCGTAATGCGCAGCATGTACAGACCCTCGGCGATGCTGGCCGTATTCCAGTAGTACAGCGAGCCGGTTGTGCAGACCGGCGTACTGGCGCTTTCCACCAACGTCCAAGTCGTCCCGCTGGCCGGATACACGCGCAGGTATTCCAGGCGGTCGCTGCCGTACAGGCCGTCCTCGTCGCACGCCACGCCGCGCACCAGCACGGATCCGCTGACGCAGGCCATCACCGCCGGCGACTCGATCTCCACCGTCGGCGGGGTGTCGTCGAGATTGAAAGCGAGATCGTCGATGGCCTCCCACTGCCCCACGGCTTCCTGGACCTCGATGCGACGAATGCTCCCGGCCGCGGAGACGACGCGCACCTGGTAGTGGCAACCGGTGAATCCGGAACCCGGGACCGCGATATACTGGGTACTGAGGAGGCCGCCGCTGCCGGACGTCGTCGAGTAGGCCCGCACGGTGTAGTTGGCCGCCCAGGGCCCCAGGGTGAACCGCACCTCGCGCTGTGACAGATCGAACACCATGCGCATGTAGTCCGAGCTGAAGTCGGGACACCCACCGTCAATGAGCAGCACCTTGCTGCCGAACGCGTCCCCCAGAAACGTGCTCGCAATCCGCAGGTAGATCGTCGGCGACCCGCTGCAGGACTGGCCGACGACCGAGAACGTCACCCCGTCATATTGATTCGTCACCACCGTGCCGACGGCGAGGTCCTCGAAATCGACCGTCGTGCATTGGGCGGCCACCTGCGTGGCCCCACCCGCCGCAAGCGCAACCACGCTCGCGAGCACCAGCTTCCTGACCGACATCATGTTGGTTTCCTCCATGGGAGCAGAACCTGAACACTGGACCGGACCGAGGTGGACAAGCACATGGCGCCCAGTTCCCTGGCGGCCCGTGACCAGCAGGCAACTCCGTAACAGCTCACGCCAAAGACACCCGGAGACCTTGGCAAAATCGCCGCCCCCGCCTGTTGCCGCCCGGCGGCACGAGCTTCTGTGGACCGCGCGCCGCGGGCGTCTGGACACCTAATCACAGTTCCCGCTTGGGTTTGCATCCCGCCGCGGTATAATGGACCTGTGCCGGTGGCGGGGATGAGCTGGGCCATGGACTCGGTCGCCGAGACAACGCGTCTACTTCAGGCGATGAGCGCGCACGATGCGGGCGCGGCGGCCCGGCTGTTCCCGGTCGTGTACGAAGAGCTGCGCAAGCTCGCCCACGGCTACTTCCGCCGCCAGAATCCCCAACAAACGCTCCAGCCCACCGCCCTCGTGCACGAGGCGTTCCTGCGCCTGGCGGACCAGACCAGCGTGTCGTGGCAGGGCCGCGCTCACTTCCTCGCCGTCGCCGCCCAGGCCATGCGCCAAATCCTCATCGACCACGCCCGCGCACGCGGCCGGATCAAGCGCGGCGGGCAAATGTGCCGCGTCATGACGGATCCCGCTGTGACGCCGGTCACCGACGCAGCCCCCGAGCTGCTGGACCTGGACGAGGCCCTGCGGCGGCTGACTACGCTGGATGAGCGCCAGGGCAAGATCGTCGAGCTGCGCTTCTTTGGCGGCCTGACGGTCGAAGAGGTCGCGCACGTGCTGGGTTGGTCGAAGTCCACCGTGGAGAGTGAATGGCGCATGGCGCGCGCGTGGCTGCACCGTGAACTGGCCGGAAGGACCGCGCCATGACACCCGAGCGCTATCGGCAGGTCAAGCAGGTGTTCGCCGAAGCCTGCGTGCGCACCCCGGCCGAACGCGGGGCTTTCCTGGCCACGGCTTGCGCCCAAGACCCGGAGCTGCGCGCCGAAGTGGAGAGCCTGCTCGCCCACGACGACTGCGCGCTGCCGCTGGGACCGGGCATTTCGGCCGCGGAAGTGCTCGAGTGGGTACGCCTCTCCCCGGAGGACCAGCCGGCCGGCGCGACCGAAGCGGCGTGGGCGGCAGCGCACGCACCCTTGCCCGACTGGATCGGCCGCTACCGGATCATCCGCAAGCTCGGCGAGGGCGGCATGGGCGCGGTGTATGAGGCCGAACAGGACAACCCCCGCCGCACCGTCGCACTGAAGGTCATCCGCTCCGGACTCGCCTCCGACCAGGTGTTGCGCCGCTTTCGACTCGAAGCACTGGTGCTCGGACGCCTCCAGCACCCCGGCATCGCACAGATTTACGAGGCCGGTACGGCCGAATTGCGCGCCGCGGACGGCGCCGTGTTCGAGCAGCCGTTCTTCGTGATGGAGCTGATTCGCGGCCAGCCGCTCGACGCGTTCATGCGCCAGCAGCGGCCCCCGCTGCGCACCCGACTGGAGCTGCTCGCTAAGGTCTGTGATGCGGTTGCGCACGCGCATCTGCACGGCGTGATTCACCGCGACCTCAAGCCGGGGAACATCCTCGTCGACGAGGCCGCGCAGCCCCATGTGCTGGACTTCGGAGTCGCCCGCGTCGTCGCACCGGATGCGCCCCTCACCACGCTCCACA
Organism: uncultured Planctomycetales bacterium; assembly: GCA_964523405.1. Lineage (GTDB taxonomy): Bacteria > Planctomycetota > Phycisphaerae > UBA1845 > Fen-1342 > CAZGAQ01. The sequence continues at coordinate 196,931 of CAZGAQ010000004.1, read as the reverse complement.
CGGACGCCGGCCAACTGATCGGCACGCTCGCCTACATGAGCCCCGAACAGCTCGCGGGGAACACCCGCGCCCTGGACATCCGTTCTGACGTCTACGCCCTCGGCGTGCTCACTTTCCAGGTACTGGCCGACCGCCTGCCATACGATCTGGCCGGACGGACGCTTCCCGAGGCCGCGCGCACGATCACCGACCAGGAACCGACGCCCCTGAGTGCGCTCAGCCGCGCGTTTCGCGGGGATCTCAGCACCATCGTGGCCAAGGCCTTGGAGAAGGACCGCCAGCGCCGCTACCCCTCCGCGGCCGCCCTCGCAGAGGATATTCGCCGCTACTTGTCCAATCAGCCGATCTCCGCCCGCCCCGCGACCACCCTCTACCACCTGGGCAAGTTCGCCCGGCGCAATCCGGCTTTTGTGGCCGCCGTGGCGGCCGCCTTCGTCCTGCTCGTGGTGGGAATCGTTGGCACAACGTCGCAGGCCGTCCGGGCAACCCGGGCCCGCAACCGCGCCCTGGAGGCGGAACACCTGGCCGAGCTGCGCCGCGATGACGCGGAAGCGCACCGCGCCGAGGCCGATGCGCAACGCATCGAGGCCCAGCGCCAAGCCGCCATCGCCCAGGCCGTCAACGACTTCCTCACTGAAGATCTGCTCGCGGCCGCCAGCCCCGATCGCGAGCCGGATCGCGGCATCACCGTCCGCGAAGTACTCGATCGCGCCGCCAATGCGATCGGCGACCGCTTTCAGGCTCAGCCACTCGTCGAGGCCTCGGTGCGCATGGCCCTGGGGCAGGCGTATTACGCACTCGGCGAGTACGCCCTGGCCGAGTCGCAGTTGACCCGGGCTGCGGCGCTGCGGGAAGCGCAGAGCGGAGCGGACGACCCGGATGCCTTGACCTCGCTGCATGTCCTGGCTGGACTGCGCAGCAACCAAGCCCGCTATGCAGAGGCCGAGGCGCTGCTCGACCGCGTGCTGGCTGCGCGGCGCCGCATCCTCGGCCCCGAAGACCGCGCCACGCTGGCGACCATGAACCTCCTGGCGCTGCTGTATGGCCGGCAGGGGCGCGACGCGGACGAAGAGCGGCTGTTACTGCAGACGATCGACCTCGCGCAGCGCTGCATCGGGCCGGAGGATCGCGCCACCCTGATCGCGCAGGCCAACCTGGCGGACGTCTACAGCCGGCAGCGCCGGTACGCGGAGGCGGAGGCGCTGTACCAGCAGGTGTTGGCAGCGGAGCGCCGCACCGTCGGCGACGAACACACGTCCACGCTGTCTTCCATGAGTAATCTGGCCAACGTGTATGCACGCCAGGGGCGCTACGCCGAGGCCGAGCCGTTGTGTCTGCAGACGCTGGAGACCCGCCGCCGCGTGCTGGGGCCGGATCATCCGGCGACGTTGGCTTCACTCAACAGCCTGGCCGTCCTGTATCGCCAACAAGGCCGGGCGGCGGAGGCTGAGCCGCTGCTCGTGCAGGCGCTGGACGCCAAGCGTGGCGCGCTGGGACCGGAGCATCCGAGTACGCTCGTCTCGATGCACAACCTCGCCAATCTGTACGCCGAGCAGGCCCGCTTCGCCGAAGCCGAGGCGCTGTACTTGCAGACCCTCGAACTGCGCCGGCGCGTGCTCGGCCCGCGGCATCCCCAGACCCTGAGCACCATCGGCAACCTCGCCGAACTCTGTACGGCACAGGACCGGCCGGCAGAGGCCGCCGCCTGGCGCGCCCAGTTGCCCCACCCCGAAGCCGCGTCCCAGCGCGGGCCCCAATCCGCGCCGGCCGCGCAGCCCGCCGGAGCCGCGCGCCCATAGTTCCCGCATTGCGACCCGGCGCTTATCATGTGCGGCGGCGCGCCGCGCGGCGCGGTTCTGTCGCACCCCCGCACCGAGGCTCCACAACCATGTCGTCCACGGCCATTCAAGATCTCTATCCCGACGACCTCGCCCATTGCTACGGCTGCGGCCGGCTGAACAGCCACGGCCTGCACGTGCGCAGCACCTGGGACGGCGACGAGACAGTAGCCACCCTGACGCCGCAGCCGTTTCATACGGCCATTCCCGGGTACGTATACGGTGGATTGCTCGCGTCGCTGGTCGACTGCCACGGCACCGGCTCGGCCGCGCTCGCCGCCTATCGCGCCGCGGGGCGTGCGCCGGGGACAGAGCCCGCCTTGCGGTATGTCACCGCGTCGCTGCAGGTGGACTATCTGCGGCCAACGCCGCTGGGAGTACGGCTGGTCGCCCGCGGGCGGATTGCGGAATTGAAAGGCCGCAAGGTTGTCGTGGAAGTTGCGGTCTGGGCGGCGCAGCAGGTCTGTGTGCGCGGGACGGTCGTGGCGGTGCAGCTACCGGAAGCGCTGCTGTCGCGGCCGGCGGACGTCGGCCCCGATGGACGGGGCTGACGGCACTAGCCGCGCTCGCCCGCAGCGCCGCCGGCGGTTCATTTCTTGATTTTATAGACTATCTACACTGCGGCCCGGTCCGCTTTCCCGGGGTGGGCTGGCACTCCGCGGGGGTTCTTGCTCGCCGCCCCATTCGCCCGTGCTTTGTATGCGTTCCGAGCTTGGCTCCCAGGCGTCGCTATCGCGCTCTGGCTTACGCTCGTTTCACGTGAAACCAAGATTGACAAACAACTCTGTCTGAACGTAGTTTGTGCTCAACATCAGGAGGATTGAGTGTGAACAAACCGACGAACCGCCTCGGCCGCGGCCTCAGTGCTTTGATTCCCAGTCGCGATTCCAAGCCATCGACAGTGCCGGCGGCGCCACCTGCATCGCCAGCGCCTTCAGCATCCGGCCTCGTCACTCGGATTCCTGTTTCATCGATCCTCCCGAACCCCAACCAGCCGCGCACGACCTTCGATGACACAAGTCTCTCCGAGTTGGCCGAGTCCATTCGGGCGAACGGCGTCATCCAACCCATCATCGTGCGTATCGCGAAGACGTCGGCAACAAAGAAACCCGCCGGTTTCCCACCCACGCAGCAATACGAGCTCGTCGCTGGCGAGCGCCGCTGGCGGGCAAGCACGCTGGCGGGCGTCCCGACGATCCCAGCCATCATTCGTGACGTGACCGATGCCCAGTCGCTCGAGCTCGCCCTAATCGAGAACCTACAGCGGGCGGACCTTGGGCCACTTGAACGGGCCTCGGCCTACCAGCACTACCTGGACGCATTCGGCGGGACTATCGAGGACTTGGCCGCGAAACTTTCGGAAAGCCGGGCGAACGTCTCGAACTACCTTCGTCTTCTGAAGCTCCGTCCCGAGATTTGTTACATGCTCGGAAGCGGAGATCTCGGCATGGGACAGGCCCGCGCCGTAGCTGGCATCGCCGATCCAGAGCGACAGCTGGCGGTCGCAAAACTTGCGGCGAGACGCAACCTCTCCGTCCGCCAAGTCGAGGAACTCGCTCGTACCGATTCGAGCACGTCCGTTCCACGTGAAACGCCGCCACCGACGTCCGATGCAGAGCTGCGCAACAAGCACTTCACTGACGTCGGAAATACCCTCTCCAAACAAACCGGGTTGCGGATCCACCTGTACCCTGGCCGAAAGAAGAACTCCGGCCGCGTCGTGATCACATATAAGTCTCTGGAAGAATTCGACTTAATTGCTCAGAGGCTCGGCGGAAAGACGACCGTCGAATAGTCGAGGATCGAACATGAATCCGGAACGTCCTGCCGTATTCGCCGGGCGTTTCTACCCAGGCACTGCAACGTCCTGCGCCACGGCGATAGCGGAGATACTCCCCGGAATCGCGTCCCCCGCCGCTCCAGGCGCCATTGTCCCCCACGCCGGATGGTCGTACAGCGGGTCGACGGCAGCGCTATCCTGGTCGGCCATCGCTGCTTACAGTCCGGAAACCGTGATCATCTTCGGTACCGCCCATGGGCCTGATCGTAATGCGGCGGCCGCATACGCCAGTGGTTCATGGAGAACTCCCCTTGGCATCGTCGAGATTGACGGTGAGCTGGCCGATCGCTTGACGTGTGCCCCGTTCATCTCCGCGGATCCAGGTCCGCACGCGCGCGAGCACTCGATTGAGGTTCAAATCCCGATCCTGCAGACGCTGCTGCCCGATGCGAAGATCGTTCCTGTCGTCGTGCAGCCTACCCAGTGCGCCACCGAGGTCGGCGAGCGCTGTGCCAAGGCGGCGCTGGATTCCGGAAAGCGCGTCGCCTTCGTTGGGTCAACCGACCTGACCCACTACGGGCCGGCATTCGGCTTCGAGCCACATGGCCATGGCTGGCCTGGAATCCGCTGGGCCAAGGATGTCAACGATCGTCGCGTCGTCGCCCTCCTTGTCGCGATGAATGCCGAAGAGGTCCTGCCAGAGACCGCTCTGAACCGCAACGCGTGTGGACCAGGCGCGATCGCGGCCACGGTGGCCGCCATGCGGGTGCTCGGCGCCACACACTACCTGGAGTTGCGGCACACCTGCAGCGCGGAAGTGGAGGAGGTGGCCGGTGAAAACCCGCTGAACTCCGTCGGCTATGAGGCGGGCATTTTCCGCCCGGCCTGAGCCGCCCGGCGGGCATCCCGGCGGGGGCCGCCAATTTCCAGCGTTTCTGGTATATATAGCATATCTAGTGTTTGGTGGGCGCCGGTACTGCGCGCCGCCACGCCTCCTGCGTCAACAGCAGCAGCACCAGATCGCGGTACGCGCCCCGCTTCCAAAAGCGCTGCGGCAGGCGCCCCACCTCGCAATAGCCATTCCGCGCCAACATGCGCAACGAGGCCACATTGTCGGCGAAAGCGTGCGAGAGCACCATCCGCAGCCCTAGCACCTCAAAGGCGTAGCGCGACCGCACCGCCACCGTCTCTGTGCCCAGACCGCGCCCCCACAACGAGCGCCGCCCAATGATCGTCCCGCTGGTCGCACTGCCGTGCCGGAAGCTGATGTCGTGCAGGCCCGTCACGCCGATGTGTTCCTCTTCCCGGGTCTCGATCGCAAACACCACCATGGTGTCGCTCTCTTTGGCGGCGCGCTCAAAGAACTCCTGCTCCGCCAACCGGGTGAGCGGAAAATCCCCCATCAGCGTCCAGGCCGTCACCTCGGGGTCATTCAGCCAGCGCACACAGTTCTCAAAGTGCTTCTCCCGCTCCAGCGGCACCAGCCGCACATGCGCACCTTCCCAGCCGAACGCCATCGCCTGTGTCCTCCGCCGCCCCGGACCCTCACAGCAGCTCCGCAATCTGCACCGCGTTGAGCGCCGCCCCCTTACGCAACTGGTCCCCGCTGCAGATCAGATGCAGCCCCCGCCCGCCGGGCACCGTCGGGTCCTGACGGATGCGCCCCACGAGCACGGCATCCTGCCCGGCCGCATCGAGCGGCATCGGGAAGCGATTGCCGGCGCGATCGTCCACCAGTTGTACGCCGGGCGCCGCCGCCAGGACCGCGCGCGCCCGTTCCTCGCTGAGCGGGCCCGCAAACTCGATCGTCGCCGATTCGGTGTGGGCGCGCATCACCGGCACACGCATGCACGTCGGCGCGATTTGAATCGACTCATCCCCGAAGATCTTCCGCGTCTCGAGAATCAGTTTCGTTTCTTCGACATTGAACCCATCCGCACCCACCGCGCTGTTATGGCTGAACACGTTGAATGCGCACGGCACGTGGAAGACCTCGGGCCGCGGCGCCTGCCCAGCCAGTACGGCCCGCGTCTGCGCCTCCAGTTCCGCCAGCGCGCGCGCCCCCGCACCACTGGCCGCCTGATACGTGCTCACCACCACACGCCGAATGCGCCAGACCTGGTGCAGCGGCCACAGGGCAACCAGCAGAATGATCGTCGAGCAGTTCGGATTCGCGATGATGCCGCGCTGCGCGCGGAGTGCCTCTGGATTGACCTCGGGCACGACGAGCGGGACCGTCGGGTCCATGCGAAAGGCTGATGAGTTGTCGATCACCACGGCGCCCGCCTGCACGGCCACGGGCGCGTACGCCCGACTCACCGCCGCCCCGGCCGAGAACAGCGCCAAGTCGATTCCCGCAAAAGACTTGTCGCCCAGTGCCTCGACCGTCGCCAGGCCGTCCAGTCCCGGAACGCGCTTCCCGGCCGACCGCGCCGATGCCAGTAGCCGCACGGAGCCCACCGGGAACCGCCGCTGGCGCAGCACGGCGCAGAACTCCTGTCCCACCGCTCCCGTCGCACCCACAATCGCAATGTTCTTCATGGCGGCACACCGAGTCCAGATGGGTCGGCCGTAGACACCCCGACCACGGGTCTCCATGATATCATGTTCTGCGAGGATCGCGCCGCCCGGGAGGCCGGCGCGCGGCGAACCCTGGAGATGTGCCGTGAATGCGTGGACGTACTATTCGCCATTGTGGCTGGGGGCCCTCCTCGTTCTCGCGCTGAACGACACGATCCGGGGATCCATGACCTACTCCGACGCCAAAGAGTGGATCATCGTCGCGGCCTACGCGATCTCGGCCGGCGTCCTGTGCCAAGGCATCCTCATCGGCGCGCAGGGTGCGTTTGCCCAGGTGCTGCCGGTTCCGGTGGGGCGGTCGCTACGTGGCGGCTCGGCGGTGTCCGCCGGCTGGCTGCTGATTCTGGCCATCCTGCTGACCGGAGTGACGGTGCTGTTCGCACACGAAGGCGCAGCGCTCGCCGCCAAGATCGCCGGTGCCCTCGGCCTTGGCGCGCTGTTGGGTGCGGCGATCATCTACACCTGGAACATTCCGACCGCGGTCGCGGATTTTGGTCGTGAGCGGTTGCGATAGCGCCGCCTGGCGCGGCCCGCAATTGGCGGCGAGCGTGGGCTAGGGGTTCACCGGCGGGGCCTGCCCCTTCACTTCTTCCCCGGCCAGAACCGAGCCGAGTATGGCGCGCATTTCACTGAGGAACCTAGACTTACTGAATCGCTGGGCATAGGCGTGCATTGCGGGCGCATCGAAACTCAGCATCTCACAATAGCGAATCGCTTCTGCGAGCGCCTCAGGGGTCTGCGTACCAAAGAGCACGCCGGACTCGTTGTGAATAACGGTCTCCGTCGCGCCACCCACTCCATACGCGATCACCGGGCAGCCGTGAGCAATCGCCTCGACCGGCACGATGCCGAAATCCTCCTCGCCCGGAAACAGCAGACCGGCCGCCCGCGACAGGTAATCCCAGATCGTCTCGGTCGTCTGCCACCCTAAAACTTCTACATGGGGATCGCGCCGCCGGTCGATTCTCTGCACTTCCGGCCCCTCGCCAATTACGACGAGCCGACGCTTCATCAGCCGGCATGCCGCCACGGCCACGTCCAGCCGTTTGTACGGCACGTGGTAACCGACACAGAGATAGAAGTCCTCGCGCTCTCGTGCCGGCGGTTCCGCCGGCAACTCCACGGGCGGATACACGACGACCGCCTGCGCACCGTAGGCATTCGCGATGCGCTGCGCCACATGCCGCGAGTCCGCCACGAACAGATCCACCCGCCGCGCCGCCCGCCGGTCCGCCCCCCGCACGTATGCCGCCGTCATCCCCCACAGCGGCCGCAATCCCGGCGACAGCGCTTGGCGATACTGCCGCCCGATCTCCTCCTCATACACGTAGCGCATCGGCGTGTAACAGTAGCAGACCAGCTTGCTGCGCGCGTGAACCCGCATGGCCTTGGCGATGGCCGCATCCGAGCAAACCACCAGGTCCGCCGGCGGCAACCGCACCGCCCGCGCCGCCAAAGGCAACAGCGGCAGCAGCTTCGGATAGTACCGGCGCGAACCGGGCAGCCATTGCAGCAACGAGGGATGCACGGCCCGCGCCGCCAGGGGGGAATCCGCCATGCCGGCCCGATCATGGACGAACGTGTAGATCGGGGCCTCTGGCAGGAGCTCGCCGATCGCCTCGAGGACCTTCTCGCCGCCGCGCCGCCGCACCAGCCAATGGTGGGTCAGGACGGCCGAGCAGCGGAGCGGTTCAATGGCGGACGATTCGGCGACAAACGGCACACCTTTACTCGCTAGCAGGGCCAGCTCGGCATCATAGCGTGCCGTAGAAGGGGGGGCCACGCACCGCCGCGGAGCTTCCGGGCGACCATTTGGCCCCGGGCGCGCGCGCCGGTACACTGGCGCAGCCTGGGAGTCTGTCAGCATGCTCAGCGGTCGGGGATTTCGTCGTCTCGTGTGGCTGGCGAGCGGTTGCCTCGCCGCCAGTCTCGCGGGTTGCGAGCGCGGCGGCCAACCGCCCCCGGCATCGGCGCCTGCGCCAACGTCAAAGCTCATCGTTCCGCAGTCCCGCGGCTGGTCGCAGCAAGAGGCGACCGCGCATTTGGCCGATGCCCCCGCGGCGGTCAGCGCCGCGATTCGCCTGGTGCGCTTGGCGCAGGCAGAGCCCCTTTGTGTGGCCGCGCAGCCGAGCGACGCGATCATCGCGCGGCTGCGCGTGGTGAAACTGGATGACGAGCTGTGGGCCGTGGGGCTGGCACCCCGGGCGGAGACGGGCCCGCGGCGCCTGTATGCGCCCCTGTGCATCCGCAGTGACGGCGAGATTGTCCAACCGGCCTGGGGGATCGACGAGGAGCTCGCCCTGTTGCGTGTCTCGAAGGATGCGGACGTCTTTCCGCATCTGCTTGTGACGCCGCAGCGTGTGGCCATCCTCGCCGGCGAGCCGCAGCCCGCGCTCGAACTCGAACCCAACCAGCCGGTGTGGTTCGAATGCCGCGAGAAATCCGGCTTCGGCTACGTGGCCTTGCTGACCGGCGGAACACGCGGCCCGCGCGAGGTCGCGCAGTATCGCTGGGACCCGGATGAGGGCATGTTCACGGGGCCCGCGGCCGATGCCCTGCCCGATCCACCCGGCGGCAAGTTCACGCTGAACCTGGAGGCCAGCCAGCGCCTGGTGCCGATGGGGGGCGAGCTGCCGGAGACGAAGCCGGTCCCGGTGCCGCAGCAGCGCCCCGACCGACCGCCGCCCCGCATCGTGACACCGGAAGAGGCGCCGGTGTAGCCGGCTCGCGCGAGAACCGCCGGTCGACTCGGCCGAGCCGGCGCCAGTCGCAAGCGCGCGACGAAACGGCTGGCTCACTCCGGGCCTGAACAACGCGTGGCGAATGGAGCGCGGGCCCCGAGGCGGTCGCGAATGGATGCGTGGGATGGCCGCCGCGGAATGCGGAAGAACGTGCTTCCGCCGCGAAGCCGTGCTCCGCGGGGAGTTCTCGCGCGGGCTGTTCGCCCGGCGTGCGTGTCTCAGTGGGCCTCATAAACAGGGAGCGACCCGTGCCCCGCAAATCCGCAACCCGCTCGGCCAAGGCACAAGCGCGACGCGCAACCTCGCCGGCGCGCCAGCCCGCAGCAGGCAAGGCCACCCCGCGTCGCAAGTCCGCCAGGAGGCCGCCGGCCAAAGCGGAATCCCCCGCGCAGCGCCAGGCCCGTGCGGCGCGGCTGCTCGCGCTCCTGCGCGCCGCGTATCCGCACGCCACCTGTGCCTTGCACCATCGTTCTGCCCTGGAGCTGCTGGTCGCGACGATCCTCTCCGCGCAATGCACCGATGAGCGCGTCAACCTGGTGACGCCGGATCTGTTCCGCCGCTGGCCCGATGTGCACGCGCTCGCCGCCGCGGATGCCGGCGAGCTGGAGGCGGCGATCCGCTCGACCGGCTTCTTCCGCAACAAGACGAAGAGCCTGCTGGGGATGGCCCGTCTGGTGCGCGACGAGTTCGGCGGGCAGATCCCGAGCACGATGGACGCGCTGCTGCGCCTGCCGGGCGTGGCGCGCAAGACGGCCAATTGTGTGCTGGGCACGTGGTTCGGGCAGAATGCGGGCGTGGTGGTCGATACGCACGTCGGACGGCTCGCGCTGCGGCTGGGCCTGGCCCCTACGGCGCGCGACAGCAAGGATGCCGAGCGGATCGAGCGCGACCTGATGGCCTTGTTCCCGCAAGCCACGTGGACCTGGCTATCGCACGCCCTGATTCTGCATGGGCGCGGCATTTGCAGGGCCCGCGCGCCGCGCTGCAGCGCGTGCCCGCTGGCCGCCGAGTGCCCGTCGGCGGGGCTGGCGGGGGAGTAAGGGTCCGGCACGGGTGGTGCCGCGCAGCCCCCGCAAGACAGCGGCGTACGCCGGCCGGGAATTGAACACCCTGCGGCGGCCTGTACGGGGATGGAGTTGGTGTCGGTCGCGCTGTCGGCGACCAGTGCTAGAGCGGTTTCACTTTGGGTGCGGCGCTCCAGTACCGACATTGGTCGTCAGGCACGGAGGCCTGACGCTACCCGGTAACACACCATTTGTGAGACCGCTCTAGTTGTCGTAGCGCGTGTTGTAGTAGCCGATTTCGCGGTCGCCGATGATTTCCGGATCGCCCGTATTCTGGATCGTCGTATACACGTCATCCGTCGTGTTGCCCACCGGCGGATCCATGATCCCGTTGTTGTTCGTGTCCTGCCACACGAGGCGCGGCAGGAGCTTGCTGCGGTCGATGGTCACCTGCGAGCGCACGGAGGCCTGCGGATTGCGGCGGTCCACGAGCGTCGTGTAGATCGTGAACGTGTTGCTGCGCGTGGTCAGAAAGTGCGTGTCCAGGCGGGCCAACAGGCTGACGGCGCGCACATAGTCGCCGCGCCCGGCCGCGTCATAGCTGCTGTCATTCCCATCCATGCCCGGCACGTTGACCAGCTCGCCCAGCGAGAGGAAGCCGAACTGCGTCGGCGTCGCTTCATCCTGGCCGCGAATCGGCCCGTAGCGGCTCGAGTCGCGCCAGGTATGCAGCGACACGCCACTCACGGTGGCGGTGTTGCGGCCATACGCGTAATAGAACAGACCACCCTCGTTCGTATCCAGCTTCACGTAGGGAACCCGGTCCCGGTAGGCCGCCATCGCCTTGCCGGCGACGGGCCCGACACGCCCCCAATTCAGGAGATTGGTACTGGAGCCGGCCGTCGTCACCGACGAGACGCGCGGCGTGCTGTCGGCACCGGAGCCGAACAGCACACCCGCTGCCGAGGACCAGAACGCGGGTGACGCAGCGCTCGTGAAGGTTGCGTACGCGGGCAGCAGGTCCGACGCATCCAGCATCGGCAACCCCGCCAGCACGTACCAAGGCGCCGTGTTGATGTCGATGCGCCCGGGAATGCGGTACGGATCGATGTCGTCGGCCGTCGCAGTCGCAGCCTGATCCACGCCCTTGGGATCCAGCGTCGTGAAATAGTCGAACACCATCAGGCCCCAGGGCAGTTGCTTGTTGTTGCCGTTGAGATTGTCAAAGATCGGCATGTGGCCGAAGTCGACGGGGGTCGTGTAGCCGCGCCCGAACCAGCGCCGATAGAGCAGCAGTCCCATCGGCGTGCTCCCGGGCAGAGACCCGCCCGTGGAGACCTCGTGGGCGTAGCGCGGGATGAAGGCCATGAACCCGACCGTCGGAAAAGACGCCGGGCGCTTCGCGCCGTGAACCCAGACGCTGTCCGTGCCCGCACTCATCGTGACCATTGGCGTCAGCGGACCAAAGGCCGTCCCGGCCAGATTCGGGTTGTCGGGTCCGGGCTGCCCCAGGTGATCGAGCCGGCTCTTGCCGTCACCGCCACTGTCAGCGTCGTCCGGCAGGCCAGCATCATTCTGCTTGTCCGCATAGTGCTGTTCGGTGCCGCCCGTCGGCGGGACCGGGCGCACGGCCGCCACGCACCGCCACCGGGCGTAGTCCGCTCCGCCGCCGTAGTTGCCCCAGTAGCTCGCACCGCTACCTGCCTCACCAACCAGATCCGTGTCGCGCCAGGCGTCGACGTACGAGCCCGTCCACGTGGGGTCGATCGCGTTGGGATCGTTTGGGTCGTTTGCGGATGGCGCGCTCGCCGGCCGCTCGAGTTCGAACTCGTCCACTTCAACCCACGCGTGGCCCCCGCCCAGGCTCGCCGGGCTCGTCAGCATCTGGCACAGCAGACGCACGTGGATCTTCGAGCTGCCCGCGTCGGTGGGCACGGACAGATCGATGATGCGCGGCAGAGACTGGCCGTTGACGATGTGGTTTTCGAAGTACGTGTTGCCGCCGCCCGCATTGATGATGATGGTCTTGAAGCTCCGCCCCGGCATGTACTCCGGCATGTTCGCCACGCTGGCGCTGGTGGGGTCGAGCGCCCGGAAATGCGCCGGATTCGGAATCTTCGGGCTTTCGCTCTGCAGCGAAATGGCGAACTGCGGCAGGTACAGATTCTGGCTGTACTGGGCGGCGCCGCTGAACCCGACCGGATCCGGCTCGTTCGGATTGTACAACTCAATCGCCAGCGCAATATCGTTCGGGTCGTCCTTGGTACGGCAGGCGATGACCTGCGTGATAAACGGCTGGGGGCCATAGCCGACGTACACATCGTCGCCATCCGTGATCCACGCACGATCGATCCGGCCGGACTCCATGCGGCGCGCGGCAAACTGCACGGTGTTCACCGCGAGCATGAACGCCTGCTTGCGCTTGGAAATGATGCCCAGATTCGCGTTGATGGTCGGCTCGGGGTAGGGCCGGAGCAGTTCGGCGTAGTAAGTCACCAGTTCGCGGACGATTCCGGGGTGCAGGAACTGGTGCGTACCGGACTGCCCGGTCGCGTCTTCGTCATACGCGCGCCGGATGCGACCAAGATAGAACTTCAACTGCCCGGAATACAGGCCGGGCTCAGCCGCCGTGGGGACATCCGTGTTTTCTTTCCGCGCCAGGTCGTCGCTGTTGTTCTCGGTGGTGAGATTGCGCCGCGCGGCGTAGGTGGTCGGCGTGCCGCTCCAGGTCTGTACGGACAACGGGGCCGGGTCAACCGTCATCGCCTTGGCCCAGGCCTTCCAGTCCTGACTGCTGGTCAGGTTGAAACGCTGCCACGCCTTGTCTGTGCCGACGCGGGTCGCGTACGACGGAAGCAAGGTGTTGTAGAAACGCTCCTGCAGCGCCGCCAGTGCGGGGGGCACATACGCGGGGTCCGCGCCGCGCTGGCCCGCGAGCAGGCCGCCGCGTTGCCGCAGCAGGGGCTCGATCAGCGTGCGCGAGTTCCAGACGCTGTCGAGCAGGTACTCATCCGAGGTGATATCGCTCACCGCTCCGGGACGCTTACCCAGATAGTCGCGATTGTCCGCGACCGACTTGATCCAGTTGAACTGGTTGTAGATGAACTGCCGGTTCCACTGGGCGCTGCCGGCCGGGTCTTTCGGCAATCCGATCAGCACCTTGCCGCCGTGACCCTCCACGCGCACCGGAGTCTGGTAGCGGGCTTCCGCGTCGAACCGCTGCCAGCCCAGGTAGTTCGCGGATTCCAGCGTGCCCGGCGCCGCGTTGCTCCGCAGGTCGCTGGGGTTGAGGCCCGCGCCGCTCTTGGTGACCGACACGGTCTGCCCGGACATCGTGTTGGCCATCTCCGTGCCCAGCGCCACATCCACAAAACTGGAATCGGAAATGCCGGCACCGGTCGCGTCCATGAAGGGCTCGCGGGCATTTCCGACGGTGGTCGCGTTGCTCCCCGTACCCGCCGGGAGCACCCGGGCTTCCGCGTTGTCCGTATCGTCGTAGTCCCGCATCAACTGCGTCAGCTTCTTCGCGCCCGAGGACCGTCCACTCAGGTTCGACACCGCCGGATACGCGTAGTCGCCCGGATTGGCCGCGTCCACGTCGACGTCCGGATTCCGCACGATCTCCGGCGCCGCCAGCCACGTCGTCCCCGCCTGCCCCGGAATCCCGGCGTAGCCCGCGTTGCCGCCGATGCCGCTCTGCCCGATCTGCCCCGCGACCAGGTCCTGCAGCGCTCGGATCATCTGCTCCGTCTTCTGCCCGCGCGACACCTGCCGCGTGATCTGCCGGTCAAACCGTGCCAGCGTGATGTAGGCCGACACGAGCATGAACAGCATCGCGAGCAGACCCACGATCATCACCAGGACCGTGCCACGTTTCAGCTTGCGGAGTCGCATCATCGCACACCCGGCGGCCGTTGGCCGCGACAAAGTCTCTCACCACGATCATTGTGTGGCCGGGGTCAAATCTCCCAACCGTCGGACCGGTAACGCCATCCGGGACCAGCGCTTAGGGCTCAGCCGGACCACCGCGCCAGTGATTGCGTCCGGCCGGCGCCGGCCCCGATCAACCGCGCCCCGCGGGACCGTCCTCTAACAACGAGCACACGGCCACGGCCTGGGGCCGCGACCGGGTGCACCCGCCCGACGCGCGTGGCGCTCCTGCCAGGGGGCGCGGCCTAGTCGAACCGGTGAACGATGCTCCGCACGATTGGCCGGTCAAGCCGTCCCCGGCTGTCGTAAGCTCTTACGGTCACGCGAATTGCGTATGGCCACATGCGGATGATCCGCTGTGGAATGGCGTCGGCTTTGTCCCACTGGGCGCTCGCGTTCTGGTCTTTGCGAGCGAACGTCGCGAGGCGCGTATCCTCGGCGAACGTGCTGCCGCTGGTACCGGTCGTGTTCACCTGCGCCGCCACCAACGCCCGATTCGCCTCGGTGTCGGGGACGAAGAGATACGTCTGCCCGACTTCGGCCGACACCCAACGCATCAGCTCCCCGCGCTGACTCGGGTTCGGGTTTCCGGGAATCGTATTCGGAGCGGGCGGGGTGTACTCCAGGCTGTTGCGCGGGTCTTCGCCCATCAGGAACTCTACCTGGAACCACACGCAGCCCGGCAGCGCCCGCAAGTTCGAGTTCGAACGCAGCTCCGGCGGAACATCCTCCAGAATCGTCGCGACGTGATGGGGGCGCCAGTCGCGCCCCTGGGTCCAGCCGGGATACAGCAACTGGCGGATGGTCGTGCGAATATCCGCAGACCACTGCGACGGGACCTCGATGTTCTGGTAGGGGATGACCAACGCCGCCCCTCTGAGCGGCGCGCTCATCGACTCCGGCTCAAACAACTCGAGCAGGGTCGGCAGGCTCACGCGGGCGACGTCGCCACCTTGCGGGGGGGCCACGTAGGCGCTGCTCGGCGAGTCGGCTCGGCAGAACAGCAGGCGCGGAGCATCGTAGTTCTGGTTGAACGTGTACGCGGGGACATCGCCCGGGCGCGGCGGCACACCATCCAGAATCACGGCGCGCCGCGCCAGTTGCCAGCGGTTGGCCGGCAGCGGACTGATCTCCTCCGCAGGCGTGGAGACGTTGCGCGGCTCGATATCCGTCCGTTCATTGATCCCGGGATAGTCGTACTTCGGCGTGCCGTCGGCATACGTGCCGTTCCGGATGGCCTGCGCCAGCGCCGCGTGCCCGTACACCACCTGAATCGGCGCGATCTTGGCGCCATTGGCGAGTACCTGCGCCATCGTCCAGTTCGGCGGGTCCGCTACCGGAGCCTGCGAAACGGTCGGGCGATTCGAGATGAACATGAGGATGTCGGCCCGCGGATCGCTGTACTGCGGCAGGGGGTTGCTGGACCCGTAGTTGTCGACATGCTGGTCGAAAACCGGGTCATATCCGGCCGGCACGCCCTTGAGGTCGCCCACGAGCTCACGATAGTACTTCTTCGCCTGACGGTCGGTCTCGGTCAGCGCCGCCGCCTGCGTGCGCCCACGGATAACGAGGACGCTCTTGGACGGCTCGCAGTAACGCAAATCCTCCTGGAGCTGATCCATGAACTGCCGCAGCCAGTTCTGCATCTCGCTGTGCGCGGCCGATTGCCCCACCGCCTTCGTGGTCACGGTAAACACCGCGCCGACGGCTGTCAGTGCCAAGGTCAGCACCGCCAGCGAGACCAGCATCTCTACCAGCGTGAAGCTCCGTCGGTGGATTCCGACGGTTT
This sequence comes from uncultured Planctomycetales bacterium, assembly GCA_964523405.1. Lineage (GTDB taxonomy): Bacteria > Planctomycetota > Phycisphaerae > UBA1845 > Fen-1342 > CAZGAQ01. The sequence continues at coordinate 181,269 of CAZGAQ010000004.1, read as the reverse complement.
GCCGCGGGGCCAGGCTCGTCGCGCGCATCTGTGCCATTACGGGAACTCGCGTATGCAGATATAGCGCCGGGCAACCGCCAGCACCGGGGATTGATCGGGGAACGCGGGCTGCCCACCCGCAAGCGCTTCGATCGCGGGCGGAATCACCCAAACCGGCCAGTAGTCAGTCGGCTTGCTGTTGAGCCAGGGGTAGTAGCCGTTGTCCTTGACGGTGATATTGAACGTGCCGTTGGTGTTTTCGGTGCGCTCGGCCACCTCAAAGATCGGCAGCGCATCCGGCGCACTGGGCACAAACCCGCAGAACTGCGCCCCTCCGCAGAACGGGGGGGCCAGGTCGTTCGCCGCGGGGATGAAGATGCTGCCCGGCGGCAAGAGCGGGCCGACTTCAGAACTCGCCACGAATGTCAGTGGTTTCCGCTTGAACGTGTCTTTCAGCACACGCGCCCCGCCAACGTCTTCATAATCCGTATTCAGCACGAGGGTGGGCGTCCAGCTCTGGAACGAGACCAGCCAGGGCATGGGCGTGGCCGTGTCGACGTTGAAGTACGAGCTGCGGGTTCCGGCGCGCTGCGTGGTGAACGAGCTGCCGCTCAGCGTGGCGCTGGCGGGGTTCTGGACCGGGTAGCGGTGCTGCATCGTCGGCCGGCGCGACGCCACGACGATCACCTCGTACATGCTGGGGTCGTTGCCGGTCTGATACGAAACGCGGCGATAGAACGCCGTCCAGACGATCGTGCGTTCCAGGGCCTTGGCCGTCTCGCTCGCGGTCCGCTCCGCCGCGGCATATTGGAGGGCGGCGTTGCCCGTCACAATGGGCAGGAACTCCCGCGGCGTACGAATGTGCCCGTGCTGGCTGAGCGTGTCATACGGCAACAGATCCGCCGTCACCGGCGGGTAGAACAGCGCCAGCGCCGGCAGGGCCGGACGCATCCAGGGCGTCTTGGTCACGGCTCCGGAGGGCGGGTCGTATTCCAGCCCCTGCAGCTCCGCCACATTCCCGCCCCATTGCCGAACGTATGTCGCAATGGCTTCTTCGATCCAGTTGCGTTCCTGCCCGCTATTGGGGTCAAAGACGTCGCCCCCGTAGTTGCCCGCCCCGGGCGTCATGTTGATCGTCTGTGTGAACAGCGGACGCACCTTGATCCACGGCTCGTGGGCAGCAACCGCCTGCCCGACGGTGTAGGTCGGATAGCCCGTGCCGGTCGCCTTCCGCGGCTGGAACAATACCGGGGCCACCAGGTTGTCGCTCGCATCCAGCGCCCGCTGCCGCCGGCACACATTCTGCTCGATCAAATCCAGCGCCGACTCCGCCGCCGCCGCCCCGGTGGCCATGTCCGCCGACTGCTTCTGATAGCGCGCTCCCGCCGGCAGCGCCGCCGCGATCACCAGCAGCCCCATCCCCAGAATCGCCAGCGCAATCATCAACTCCGCCAGGCTGAAGGCGCGCGCCGCCCGCGGCCCACCCCGCCGCGCGCCGCGCCCACCGGCGCGAGTCAGTTGCTTGTTTTCATCCCACGGCCACATGCCGTCACCTCAGCGCTCACGAGCCTTGACCGGCCCGAATCAGTCCCCCGCCAAAGCGATGCGCCAAAAAGGCGCGCCCTTTTTCCCGCAGATACTCCTGGCGACTGGCCGGCGAGGTCTGCGCCAGGAAGCCCTCGCGCGAGTACGCAATCACGCCGCTGAAACCATAGCGCTGGTAGTACCGGTTGCCCGAGACTCCCGCCGAATCCGGCGCCGTAGGATTCTCGCAAGCCACTTCAGCCGGACCGATCGCGCTCGTCGGCGCGTACGACCGCAGACGATAGGCCTGCGGGATGCCGCCGCGCAGGCCGCTCTGCGGGTCAAAAACCAACAGGAAATCATCCGCGTTCAGAAAGCTCGGCGTGTATCCGCTGGTGCGGCCGGCGTCCATGACGAACGTACCAGCGTCACCGGTAAGCACGAGCTCCTGCCCGAGCGGGTTGCACGGCACATTGTCCGGTGGCAGCTTGACCGACTCGCCCGACAGCGCCTCCAGCGGCGCCACCCATACCCCGTCCGCCAGCTCCGCCGAGGGGATTTCCTCGGTCTTCTTGAAGTACTCGTCAAACTTCACGACAAAGCCGCCCCCCGACTCGCGGTCCGTCGCCCCCACATATCGATAGATGGCGATCCGCTGCCGTCCGGCCGCCGCCGTCGTCCCATCCTTCGCCGTGTCCCACTCGGAGGGCAGGAAGCGCACGGCGGTCATGGTCGTTTCGGCCTGGGAGAGGTAATAGGCCCGGGTGAGCATGCCGTTGATGATCTGATTGGCGGAGCTCAGGCGAGCCTCGGCATTCATGGCGCTTAGGCCCGGGATGGCGAGCGCGAGGATAATGACAATCACGGTCATCACGACGAGTAATTCGACGACCGTGAACGCGCGCGGGCCCGGCAGGGGGGTCGTTCCCCGCATGCGGGTCGACTTGTGAGACCGACTAGCCAACGCGTCGCTCCAAAAGCTCATCCAGCGAGCACTTCCATTCTAAGGCGCCGCCATCTGTCTGCGCGCGGTTACGCCCGGTTACGGGACGTAGCCGAACACGCCGGGATCGGCCGCGTCGAGTGTCGTCTTCAGGTCGCCCGCACCGACGGCCCGCGCCCAGCCCGGCGCGCGTCCATTGTCTGAGTTGCCGGGCAACTGACCGGTCTTGCGAAAGGCCGTGTTGCTCGGATTGGCGGCCGGGGACGGGAACGGATCACTGAAGATCCACTTGCCGGGGTCGGGCGCATCCGTCCCGGCGACCTCGGCGTCGTACTCTTCTCGGGTAATGCCTAGCGACCGCAGCGCCGGTTTACGCTCGGCGACGCGCCAGCGGCCTTGCGTCGGACGGTCGGGGTCCGGGGCGTACTCGAGTTTCACGTACAGGAAGTAATCCAGCGGCACGTCCCACCCGTCGTGAATGCCGAGCACGTCAACGATGCCCGCCGTACCGGCCGTCGCCACACCGCCCGTCGGGTTCACGTATTCACTCGTGCCGACCTTCAGTCCGTGGATCGACCTCTCGGGAATCTGCTGGAGCCCACCCGGGCTGTACAACTTCACGTACGTGTACAGGGCACGGTTGTCATCGGTAATCGGGTCGTTGGCGATGTTCACGCTGCCGCTGTTGACGTTCAGATCGCGCTGCAGGCGGCTCGCCAGCGTATATGGACTCGGTGCTTGCCAGGCCTCGACGGCGTCCGCCACCGGACGATTTACGTTGCCGGTCCCGGTCCAGCCGTGCAACTGATACGGCGGATAGGGCCCAAACGTCTCCTTGCCCTTCGCGTCATAAATGGTCTTCAGTGGATCCGTCTCGGCAAATTGCTCGATCGCCATCAGCGTCGTCCGCATGATGGTCCGGGTCATCTCCACCTTCTGCCGCCGCATGATGCTCACGCCGGCCACGGCAATCGCGCCAATCAGCAGACCGATCACCGAGATGACCACGAGCAGCTCGATCAGCGTGAAGGCCGCGCGCGGCCGCACTCCGCCGGCCGCACAGGTCCGCCCGCGTCGCGCTGCCGTCCGCCCGCTGCGCATCACTTGCCCCCGCCGAAGTTGGTCACGTCGTCACCGGTGCCGTACAGGCCGTCCGCTCCTGGCGACAGCAGGATGTACGAATCCGCCCGATAGGGCTGGTACTTCGCCTGCACGGCGGGGTTGCGGATGAAGGTCGCGAACCGGTCATTGGGCAAGTCCACCGGCGCCTGCGTCGTGATATCCTGCCAATCGAGCCGGTGGGTCTGCCCGGTGCCGCTCAGATCGAGCCATGGATCGGCAGCGCCCAGATTCTTGACGAGCGCGGCGTTGTCGCTCCAGTGATAGATCCCCCGATCGGCCGCCGGGGTCGTGCCGTACACGTCCTGATCGGCGATCTTCCGCCCGGCCGCATCCGCCCGCCAGTAGAGGATCGGATAACCAAACCCGTCGAGAAACATGGGGTAGGGGCGGACTTGGCCACCGCTCTCGCCGGGAACCAGGAAATTGACGGCATTGTCCGCGGGATCGGCATCGGCGGTGATCTTCACACGCCCCTGCTCAACGTACTGGGCAGCGCGCGAATGCACCGGCTGACCGGCCTTGGCCTCGCTCGCCGGATAAATCGCATAGGCGTCGCTATTAGTCGGTTGGCCACTGTTGTAGTACGACCCGGTGCAGGCGCTCCAAGCCGTGGCGGTGCCGTAGGCCTTGAAACCGGGCGAGCCCAGGTGATCCGCCCCGGACAGCGCCCACACGAGCAAGCCGGCCCCCGAGATCGGCGTATCCACAGTATTCGTGTACGGACTCTTGGCTTTGCCGACCTTCTGACCGCCCACCGTCATGAACTGGTCCGAACTCGACGGCGGATACGCTCCGCCGATCCGGTCGTCACCCTTGAACATCTCCAGCCCCGTGCTGAGCGCCTGGAGCGCGACGTTGCTGGCGCTGTTCTTGGCCGTCCGCCGCACGGCCGCCACGGTCGGCACGAGGATGCCGATCAGCAGCGCGATGATCGCGATGACGACCAGCAGCTCCACGAGGGTAAAGCCGCTGGTCCGCACAGGAGCAGCCTTTCGCATAGCGCACCTTTCGTTCGCCGGCCACTTCGCCGGCACTCGTAGCGTCAGGCGTCTCGGCCTGACGTACCGCAAGGCTCCGCCTTGCCGCCGTCGCTTCCCAACCGGCCGCTAGTTCTGCATGACCGACTGAATCAGCGTCACCAGGGGCAGGAACAACGCCACGACGATGAAGCCGACGATCCCGCCCAGCGCGACCACCATGATCGGCTCGAGCAGGCTGACGAGCGAGGCCACCAGCGTGTCCACCTCTTCGTCGTAGTTGTCCGCCACCTTCATCAGCATCTTGTCGAGTTCACCCGTCTCCTCACCCACGTCCACCATGTTGATGACCAGCGCGTCCACCGTCTTGCTGGCCCGCAGCGGGTTGGCGAACGTATCGCCCTCGCGGATCGCGTCGTGCACCTTGCGGAGCATGCCGGCGTAGACCTCGTTGCCGGTCGTCTCACGCGTGATGTTCACGGCTTCCAGGATGGGTACGCCGGCCGAAATCAGCGTGCCGAGCGTACGCGTGAAGCGGGCGATCGAGGACTTGCCCGCGAGCTGCCCCACGACGGGGACCTTGAGGATCGTGGCGTCCATGACCTGCCGCCCCATCAGCGACTGGCGAATCAGCTTGTAGCCGACCACCAGCAGGATCGGCGACAAAACGATGTACACCCACCCCGGCGGCACACCGTTCGCGAACCAGCTCGAAATGTTGATCAGCAGTTTCGTCACGCCGGGCAGGGTCGTCTCGAAGTCCTTGAAGATCGTCTCGAACTTCGGCACGACCTGCACCATGATGAACGTCACGATGCCGCCCGCGATCGCAATCACGACCGCCGGGTAAATCATCGCCCCGATGATCTTCCGCTTGAGCTTCTGGGCCTTCTCCAGAAAGTCCGCCAGACGCTGCAAGATGACGTCGAGCACGCCGCCCGCCTCGCCGGCGGCCACCATGTTCGAGTACAGCCGGTCAAACGCGCGCGGATGCCGCGCCATCGCTTCCGACAGCGTGGCGCCCCCCTCCACATCCTCCGTCACCTGCTTGAGCACCGATCGCAACATGCCCGGCTTCTGCTGCTGCTCCAGAATCCGAATACTCCGCAGAATGGGCAGACCCGCGTCCTGCAGCGTCGAAAGCTGCCGCGTAAACGTGCACAGCACCTTCGTCGACACCCACCCGAGCCCCGTGCCGGCCGCCTTCCGCTGCTTCGCACCCGTCTGCTTCTTGGCGGCCGTCTGTTTGCGGTCCACCTTCTCTGTGACTTTGGTCGGAAAGTAGCCGAGTCCGCGGACTTTGGAGACCGCCTCCTCTTTGGAAGGCGCCTCAAGCTCGTCCTTGACCTCCTGCCCCGAGGCATTCAAGGCTTCGTATTTGAAAATGGGCATAGCCTGCTACTCCACAACCAAACAATCGAAACCGATTAGGACTCGTACACCTGCTCGGGCCAAACCCGGTCGGTACCACGTCGCGGCCCGTTTGTTACCATTATGCGCAGCCACCAAGTGGCCGCCGATGCTCCCGGAACCGGCAAGACTGTGTCGCGCTGCGTACCACGGAGCTCAACTGGCGCCTGCGCCGCGGGGACTATTCCATCACGTCCTCGGCCAATGTCTCACGAACAATCTCTTCAATCGTTGTAACTCCATCATACAGCGTGAGTAAGCCGGATTCACGCAGGGAGCGCATGCCGCGCTTGCGGGCTTCCCTCCGCAGCACGTTCGTCGACGCGTGCTTCATGATCATCTCGCGCAGATCATCATCCAGCACCATCGTCTCGAACAACCCACGCCGACCCCGATACCCTGTGTGATTGCAGTAGTCACAGCCCTTGCCGAAGAAGAACGTCCGCCCCGCCACATCCTCAGGACGCAGGGAAAGCTGCAGGAGCTGAGCCTCCGAGGGCTGGTACTCCTCCTTGCAGTTCTCGCATATCTTTCTCACAAGTCTTTGCGCGACAATACCTTCCAGTGTTGCCGTGATCAGGAACGGCTCCATGCCCAGATCGAGCAGACGCGCGATCGACGCCGGAGCATCGTTCGTGTGCAGCGTGCTGAACACAAGGTGCCCCGTCAGCGATGCCTGCACGGCAATTTGGGCCGTCTCCAGGTCACGAATCTCACCAACGAGAATGATGTCCGGGTCCTGACGCAGGAAGCTGCGCAGGCAGCGCGCGAACGTAAGTCCAATGTCTGGCTTGATTTGGCATTGAATCATCCCGTCAATGTCATACTCGACGGGGTCCTCGCTGGTGAGGATTTTCACTTCAATCGTGTTGAGGTCACGCAGCGCGGAGTACAGCGTTGTCGTCTTACCTGAACCGGTGGGACCGGTAACGATGATAATCCCGTGCGGCTTGTCGATGAGCTGCTTGAACGTGGCCAGATCGTCCTCACGCATGCCAACCTGAGCCAGGTCCAGGTTCACCTGCGCCCGGTCCAGCACACGCAACACCACGCTTTCGCCGAAAATCGTCGGCAGCACGCTCACGCGCAAATCCACCGGCCGCTGCTCAACCAGCAGCTCGATACGGCCATCCTGTGGCACACGGCGCTCGGCAATGTCCAGGTTGGCCATGACTTTGATACGCGACGCGATGGCCATGGCGACATGCTTGGGCGGCGGCACCATTTCGAACAGCACGCCGTCGATGCGGTAGCGCATCTTGAATTCGTCTTCGAACGGCTCGAAGTGAATGTCTGAGGCCTTGTCGCGGATGGCCTGGAGCAGCACCAGGTTCACCAGCTTCTTGACCGGGCTGCTCTCGGCCATCGAGCGCAATTCATCGAGGTCGATGCTCTCGCCGCGACCCTCAAACTTGGCCAGCTCCTCGTCGGACGAAATCTCATCGATGATGCTGTTGATGCTTTCGGCCGTTTCTTCCGGGTAATACCGGTTCAGGGCCTCGCTCATGTCCTCCGGGGTGGTGATCCGGGCCACCACGGCGAAGCCCATGAGCGTCTTGAGGTCGTCGGTAGCGTGGAAGTTGTCCGGGTCGGCCAGCGCGACACCGAGCGTGTTGGTCTCGCGGTCATACTCGGTCGGAATGACGCGGTAGGCGTGCGCCATCTGCGCCGGCACCATGTCGATGACGTTTTTGGGAATGTCGATGTCGGCTAGGCGGATGGACTCCATGCCGACCTGAGCGGCGAGTGCGCGGTTGACGTCGGCCTTCTCGACGTAGCCCAGCTCGATGAGCAGTTGCCCGAGCGGGCCGCGCTTCTTCTTCTGCACCTCCAGCGCTTCCGAGACCTGGGCGCGCGTCAGCTTGCCCATCTTGATCAGGATGCGTCCGAGGGGCCGACCCTTGAGCTGCGCGATCGGCGGCATTCCATCAACCGGCATTCACCAACTCCTGTAACCCACACCGCATTATAGGGATGGACGCGTTTTCCACAAACGGGTGCCCCGGCGGCAGGAACCGGTGTCGCCGTGCTGCCGTGCGCGGGCCCGCGCCCGGTAGAAGACGCTCGGCAAGGACCGCTAAACCAGCGACTTGCCGCGCAGCCCGCGGGGGAGTGGCAGACCGAGCAGCTTCAGGGACGTCGGCATGACGTCGAAGATCGAGGCGTCCCACTGGCGTGTCGGCAGGTTGGGGTGCGACAGAATATACAGGCCCTGCTGGGCATGGTTGGCGTCATCCGGGCCGGTGTCGTTCTCGTACGTGTAGAGGTCCGGATGTCCGACCGAGCCGACACTGCGCCAGCGCAGGTTGCCGAACAGCACGATCAGGTCCGGCGGAAAGCCGTTCACCGTGTCGTACAGGTCTTCCGGCTTGTACACGCGCGTGCCCAGCGGACGCCCGTGGTCATCCGGCAGGGCCATGAGCTTGGCGGTCAGCTCGTCGCGCAGCCGCTCGTACTCGCTGTCGGACACGATGCCGTGGGGCTCACGCCCGGCACGGTTGATGAAACACCGGCCATAGTACCCGCCCTCGCCCCAGACCTTCGTGCGCGACCAGTCGACGTCGGCCAGATCAAAACGGCGCTGACCGGCAACCGGCGTTTTGAGCGTGAGCAGTCCCTCGCGGATCAGCCAGTCGTTGAAGCACACTCCGCCTTCCATGCGCTGCGCGCCGTGATCCGATACGACCCAGATGGCCGTGTGCTCGGGCTCAAGCAGTTCGAGCAGTTCGCCGATCTGGCGGTCGATGAGTACGTAGTAATCGTGAATGGCCGCTTCGAGCGGGTGACCCGGCTGGTAGCGATGATGCTGCGGGTCCAGGTACTGCCAGAACCCGTGGTGGATGCGGTCGACCCCCATCTCCACCATCCAGAAGAGCGACCAGGGCCGCGTGCTCAGCAGGTAGCGGCACACCGCAAAGCGCTGTTTGGCCAGCGCGTGGATGCGTCCCAGCAGTGCGGTCTTGTCCTCTGTGCGGAAGTCGTCCACGTCGAGCAGATATTCCCCGAAGCGCTCCGCGAGCTGGTCCGCCAGCTCCGGCGGATGCGTGTAGGGGCTGGCGGTGCTCGGCGTCAGAAAGCACGTGATCAGCGTTCCGCGCGGCGGATGAACGATCGGAAACGTCTGCGGCACGCCGACGAGGATGGAGTCCTTGCCCGCCCGGCCCACGTGGTCCCACAGACGCGGGTGGCGCATCTCCAGGTTCGTCGCCAGGCCGAGATTCTCGTAACTCCAGTCGCGGCGATTGCGAAAGCCGTACACGCCGAGTGTGCCTGGGTCCTTGCTCGACGCCATGCAGCTCCAAGCCGGCACCGTGATCGGCGGGATGCAGCTCTCGAGCCGGCCCCACAGGCCCTGGGCCGCCAGGCGGCGCAGATGCGGCAGGTCCGCGGCCCAGCGCTCGAAGACGAGGCTGGGCTCCGCGCAGTCGAGACCGATGAGCGCGACCTTCTCGATCCTGGACATACCATGCATCCTGGGGCCGGCGACAAGGCGTACGGTAACCGGCCGGCGCCGCGGGCGGAATGCGGCAGTCGGAAATGGCGCGCCGCGTGAATTCCAGCACCGCCGGCGCAGGAAGGGGGGCCGCAGACAGCGGCCGCCGCGCGTGGTACGATGACCTGATCCGTAAACAACATCATCCTGCGTGAGGAAACAGCATGCACGATCCGCGTCTCGCCCAGTTGGCCAAGGTTCTCGTCCAGTACAGCGTCGGCGTGAAGCCGGGCGACCTGGTCCTCATCACCGGGGCCGCAATCACCGAACCGGCCGCCGTCGCCGTCTACCGCGAAGTCCTGGCTGCCGGCGGACATCCGTGGGTCCGGCTCACGTCGGAGGACTGCAAGGAGCTGCATCTCAAGCACGCCGGAAAGGAGCAGTTGCTGCACACGTCTCCCTTCGACAAGTACATCATGGGCACGTGCAGCGCCTACATCGCTCTGTGGGGCGAGGAGAATACACGCGCGCTCACCAACGTCGACCCGGCCAAGCAGGCCCTCGCGAGCAAGGCCCGCAAACCCATCCTCAACGCGTTCCTGAAGCGCGCCGCGCTGCGCAAGAGCGACCCGAAGCGCGTCCGCTGGGTCGGCACCCAATTCCCCACCCAGGCCTGCGCGCAGGACGCCGAAATGTCCCTCGCCGAGTACGCCGACTTCGTCTACCGCGGCGGCCGCCTGCACGAGCCGAATCCCGTGGCCATCTGGAAGAAGCTCGGCGTCGCGCAGCAGCGCCTCTGTGACGTCCTCAACAAGGGCCGAGAGATGCGCCTCCGCGCCCCGGGCGGCACCGACCTGCGGCTGGGCATCCAGGGCCGCAAGTGGATAAACTGCTGCGGGCATGAGAACTTTCCCGACGGCGAGGTCTTCACCGGCCCTATCGAAGACGCCACCGAAGGCACCGTCCACTACACCTTTCCCGCGGTCTACGGCGGGCGCGAGGTCACGGATGTGCGGCTGACGTTCAAGGCCGGCCGCGTTGTTGACGCGTCCGCGAGCAAGGGCGCGGATTATCTCTTCAAGATGCTGGATCAGGACCCCGGCGCGCGCGTACTCGGCGAGCTCGCCCTCGGCACCAACTACGGCATCCGGCGCTTCACGCGGAACACGCTTTTCGACGAGAAGATCGGCGGCACGTTCCACCTGGCCCTCGGCGCCGCGTACCCCGAAACCGGCGGCACCAACAACAGCGGCCTGCACTGGGACATGGTCTGCGACCTGCGGAAGGGCGGCACCGTCGAAATCGACGGCAAGGTCATCAGCAAGAGCGGCAAGTTCGCCCACGCCGCCTGGCCGCGGTAGGGTCACCGCCCCACAGTGCCCCGGACACCATCGCCTTGCGTGGCACTCCAGCCCTCGAGCGCCCCATAGCTGAGTAGGCTACAGGCCGTCGCCACGGTCCGATCGTTACACTCAATGGATTCGGACTGTGATCGACTGCGATCAGGTGGGCACGCCAGAGGGTTTCTGACATGTCCGCACGCCTGAACATGCGGCGCACCGCGCTGGTCAGATCCTGCATGCAGGTTAGACTCCGGCTGCACCGGCTACGCCGGTGGTTGCGCGCCAACTGGCCCAGGCTGCAGGGCCTTGCCGTCAAACGTCCCATCCTGGCCTCCCTGGCCGGGGTGGCGCTCGTCTTGCTGGGGCTCGAGTTCTATCTCGCGCTGCGCTATACCGGCATCTCCAGCAGCGTGCTCGAGCAGTTCGAAAAATACCCCATCGCGAACCTCGAAGACCGCAAGCGCGCTGCCGAGACCGTCGCGCTGCAGATCGAAAACCAGCGGCGCACCCTGTTCTGGGCTGCACTGGCCGCCAACACCAGCGCCACGGTGACCGTGCTGCTTGCCTTTGCAGGACTCTGGAGCGCTTTCCGGCAGTACATGGACGCGCAGAGGAAAGAAAGCGAAGAGCGCAAGAAGGAGCACTTCGACCGCGTCTCGGCCGACCTCAACCAGCTTTGGACTGGCGTCACCAGCAAGGACGTGCACAAGCAGGCGGCCAGTGTGGCCGGTTTGCAGGACCTCCTGAGCCCCGACAAAGAGGCGTTCCACCGCCGGGTCGCGGCCGCTCTGGCTTTGGTGGGTCGGTGGCGCCCGGAAGGCGGCCTGCTGGAGGTGACTTACATCCCCGTGGTCGAGGAGGCCTTGCGACGCCTGGACCACCAGATTAGCGCATCGGTGTCGTGGCAGGGCCTGCGCCTTCCCGGCGCCAACCTCGCCGGGCTGGACCTGCACGGGTTCGACTTTCGCGACGCCTGGCTGGAAGATGCGAACTTCGAAGGCGCGAATCTGAATGCGGCGCGCTTCCACAACGCCCGCCTGAACGGCGCCAACTTCCGCCACGCGCACCTGGCGGGAGCCGTTCTGAATTACGCCGACGTGGCGGGTGCAGACTTCAGCCAGGCCGACCTGCGGCACGCCGATCTCAGCGGCGTCAAGATCCTGGACGCCAATCTCGATAATGCGGATCTGAACGGCTCAGAGGCGTCGTGGACCGACGTCCAGCTCACACACGCCCGCAACTGGCGCACGGCGAAGATGAACGACGTGACGCGGCTGGGGCTCGCAAACCGGCACGGCGGCTCCGTCCAGCCCCCGCGCGTGCTAATGCTGCTGTGGGAGTTCCTGCCCGATGTGTCCGGCGGCGCCTGGACCGCGGCGTATCACCTCATCCGCAGACTCCGCCTCCAGGGCGCTGACTTGACCATCCTTGTGCCGTGGAAGGAAACTCCGGACGCGCGCACCGTCTTCGGCAATGAAGTCACGCTGGTCTTTGCCAACGTACGGGACCGCGACGCTGGGTTAGCGCATGCCCGTACCCGCCGGACGCAACCTGTGGAGTCCGCGACGCTGGAGCCGAGCGTCTATGACGGCGCGTATGCCTACGGCGTCTCCCAATTCGACCTGGTGAATCGGTTCACACAGAAGGCGCTCGAGTACATCGCGAACAAGCAGCCGCAATTCGACGTCATTCACGCCCACGATTGGCTTACCTTCCCGGCGGCCGAACGGATTTCCCTGGTAAAGCAGTGGCCTTGGATTGCCCACGTCCACTCCATCGAGGCGGATCGCCGCAGGGTCCCGCATCGCACCATCGCCGCGGTCGAGGCGCGGGCCTGCCAAACCGCCACGCGCCTGCTCACCCCCAGCCGGTACACGGCCACCCGCCTGAAGCAGGAGTACAACGCCGCGAAGGACAAGCTCGTCGTGGCACCGAACTGCCTCACGGCCCCCCGTATCGCGCAGGGTCGGATCGTCGACCTGGACCCGGGCGAAGTCGTGTTCGTCGGACGTCACGCCTGGCAGAAGGGGCCCGACCTGTTCATCCGCATCGCCTGTGCGGTGTTCCGGCAGCGCCCGGAAACGTGCTTCGTCCTGTACGGCGATCGCGCTCGGTCGGCAGACGGTACGAGCCCCACACAGCGCCTGATCGAACGCCTCGCCAATGCGGAGCGGATCCCGGTGCTGGTCGACCCGGCGGAAGATGAACAATTCGACGCGGTCGCCGACAACATCCTGAAAATCAGCGCCGCGCCACCGCCCGCGGCCGACGGTGCGCCAGGCCCAACTCCGTCTGAACCCGAACTGAAGCTGTCCCTGCTCAAACGCGGCTTCCTGGCGTTCCTCGAACCCGACGAGAAAGGCTGCGTCTATCGGGCCTACGCTCTGGGGGGAGAGAATCCCTGGCAATTCACAATTGCCACGTCCAGACCGCTGTCGGGCCCGACGTGGCGCCCGCAGATCGTGACGCGCCCCTTCGTGCCCTGGGCGCGACGTGCCGAGGCCTTTCGGCATGCCGCCATCGCCGTCGTTCCCTCGCGCCACGAGCCCTTCGGCATGGTCGTGCTGGAGGCCATGGAGGCTGGCGTGCCGGTTTTCACGGCGCAAACGGCCGGCGCACTCGAGGTGCTGAATACCCCGCTCCGGATCGACCCGGATAATCCCAAGAGCTGCGCCGAGCAGATCGTGGCGCTGCTCCGCGACCAGAACAGGTGGCAGAAACAGGTGGACCAGCAGTTCGAGGAGCTCACGAGCTTCGCGGCCAGCCGCGGCGAACAGCCGATCATCAGACTCTGGCAGCAGTTGGCCAAACGTTCCGCCTCAGCAACCATCGGGGCGGTTGGCGTGGGTCCGGCCCCGGCCGACAAGCCACCCGCCGGACAGGCGCTTCCGAACCGCTGATTCGGCCACCGGTCGCCCGCACCAACACTGCATCCCGCTCAGGTGGACGCGGCCGGAGCTGCTAGTGCCGCTTCATCCCCACGAGCTTCACGAGGCTCGCCACCGTCGCGCGCACCGTGTGTGACTGCGCCGAGAGCTCCTCGGACGCCGACGCCGATTCCTCCGACGCCGACGCATTCTGTTGTGTGACCTGACTCACCTGCGCTGCGGCCGAGTTCAGCTGTTCCACGGCCTCGGTCTGCTCCTGGCTGGCGCGCGCGATAGTGGCCACCAGGTCCGAGACCTTGCCGACGTCCTGCACGATGGCGCCCATCGCGCTGGCCACCTGCTCGGCCACGCTGTCGCCGTCCCGCGCATACTGGACCGACGCTTCGATCAGCCCCGTCGTCTCCTGCGCGGCCTGCGCCGCGCGCAGCGCCAACGCCCGCACCTCGGACGCAACCACCGCGAAGCCCTTGCCATGATCGCCGGCCCGTGCCGCTTCGACCGCGGCGTTCAGCGCCAGCAAATTCGTCTGGAACGAAATCTCCTCGATGACCTTGATCACCTTTTGAATCGACTCCGAAGACGTCCGAATCGAGCCCATCGCCTCGCCGAGCTGCTGCATCGTGCTGTCACAGCTCTGCGCCGTCTGCCGCGCTTGCTCGCTGAGCTGGCTGACCGCCGCCGCATTCTTCGAGTTGTCCCGGCTCATCGCCGCCACCTGCTCCAGCGAACTCGTCGTCTGCTGCAGGGCCGCCGCCTGATCGTTCGCCCCCTGGGCCAACATCGTGGCCGCGCTCGCCACCTGCCCCGCCGCCTCATTCACCTGCGCGGCGCCGTCATCCAGCTCCGCCGCAATGCGCTTAATGGGCCCGATCAGGTTGCGCCCCACCACCAGGTGCAGCGCGGCGTACAGCAGGGCGGCCCCGACCGCCACCAGTGCCCCGACCACGCCCGTCCCCTTCCAAAGCGTCGCCGCGATCGCTCGGTCGGCCGCATCGAGCGACTGCACTACTTCAAAGGCGCCGTGAACCTCGCCGACCTTCCAGTTCTCCATGCGCCCACCGGTCGGATCCGCGCCTTGCTGGTTCGCCCAGAGCGTCTCCGCACTGGCCGGATCGCCGTGGCACAGCAGACATTCCTGCGTCAGCCGAATCGGCCGGAAATAGCGAATCGCGTTGCGCTCCCGGTCGAGTTCCCAGATTTCGCCCACCGGTTCCTGTTCGAATCGTTTGAGCACGGCCGCCTCGATGGCGTCAGGCTCGTTCTTCTGGTTGCGCGGCTGGAACTTCGGGACGCGAAACTCGTAGCCGCCCTCCCCAGCCTTGGCCATGGCGGTGCGCCAAGCCATCACCACCGGCACCGCGTGCAGCACCTTGTCGGTGGCCCCCGCCGCGGCCCAGGTCTTGAGCAGGTCCGGTGTGAACAGGCCGGCTTCCCACTTCTTGGCGAACTCCTCGCGCGCCGACTCGGCGGTCAGCACGACACTGCGCGCCTTCTCCACGTATTGCTGCCGCACGGCCGAGCGCGCCTCGCGCCCATATAGCGTGAACAGCACAGCGCCCAGCGCCACCAGTTCCGCTATGCCCACCAGCACCAGCTTGCCCTTGAAACCCATTGCAGCTCTCCTGAGGTGAAAGCGGGGCCAGCGCACTCTCCACGCCGGGCCCCTTAACATCTCTCATCGACGGGCAGCCGCGCAACCGTGAGTAGGGACCCCCGCGCAACCTCTGCGGGTTCCCGCACGCCCCCGGTGCTCAGGCCGGTCCGGACCGGTTGCCCCGGCCGGCGTTTTTTCGGTCTCGACCCGGGATTGGCCCGCCCCGCCCCCCTCTGGGTACACTGCCGCCCTGGCACTGAGGAGAAGTAACCATGCCCCCACCGACCGGCATCCGCACCTGGACCCTCGCCGCGCACATCGAGCCCACCGTACGCATCGGCATCATCCTCGACGAAGATGCCTGCGACGTGGTGCGCCTCCGCATCCCGTCCGGAACCTACGAACTCAGCGCCGGTCCGCCACTCGCCCGCTTGCGCGCGGGCGACGAGCTGGAGGTGTGTTGGCTCGGCGCATTGTTGTCCGCCCGGCTCCCCAGCGGCCCGCCCGCCACGGGCCTGCGGCTGCGCATCCAACCGACCACCACCATGCCCCTCGCCCCCGGCGCCGGCGTGCTCGTCCACGACATCGTCGCCGGCCGCGGCTTCCACTGGCAGAAACACATCGACCAGACCCTCGGCGGCACGCTCGAATTCCGCCCCGGCCCGCGCGGCGTCCTGCTCATCAACGAACTGCCCCTCGAAGACTATCTCGCCGGCGTCATCACCGCCGAAATGAGCGGCGCCTGCCCCGCCGACCTCCTCAAGGCCCAGTGCGTCGTCGCCCGCTCCTGGCTGCTCGCCATGACCGAGCCCAAGCACAACGACGACCCCTTTGACCGCTGCAACGACGATTGCTGCCAGCGCTACCAGGGCACCGGCGACCTCAGCCCCACCGCCCTCGCCGCCGTCCGCGATTGCCGCGGCGAGGTCCTGCTCACGCCCGGCGGCGAAGTCCTCGACGCCAACTACGCCAAGAGCTGCGGCGGTGTGTCCGAAACCCCCGTCGCCGTCTGGGGGCTGGAAAAACCCGGCATTTCCGCAATTGTCGACGCCCCGGCCGGTGACCCCGCGCACGGCTTCTTCCCCGTGACTGCCGAAAACCTCGACGCCTTCCTCGACGGACCCTGGGTCGCCCAAACCCGCTGCTTCTGCAGCCCGCAGGTCGTCCCTGTCGACGCCATCGGCCGGTACCTGGGTCGCGTTGACACCAGCGACGACTACTTCCGCTGGACTGTGCGCTACGCGCGCGCCGACCTGGAAACCCTGCTGCGCGACAAGCTCTCGGCCGCCAAGGACCTTGCGGAGCTGCTGGACGTGCGCGTGCGCGCCCGCGGCGTGAGCGGACGGGCCTATTCGGTGGAGGCGGAGTTCTTCGACACCAGCAAGGTACGCGTCCGCTGCCGGATCGACAGCGAGTACCGCATTCGCCAGGTGCTGCACCGCAAATTCCTCTACAGCAGTGCGTTCGCGGTACGCCCCCAGCGCGACGCCGGCGGCCGGCTAAGCGCGGTCACCTTGCGCGGCGCCGGCTGGGGCCACGGCGTCGGGATGTGCCAGATCGGAGCCTTGGGCATGGCGCTGTGCAGCCACGACTACCGGGCAATCTGCCGGCACTACTACCCGCGCGCGCAGCTCACGACCGCGTATTGAGGCCGGGGTTCCGCTGGCGGTCCCGCCGGGGCGGACGGAATTCGCCGTCACACGAGCATTCGCGCCGCACAAGGAGTTGCCCGGCTACATGGACGCCGAAGCCCATTACTACGAGCGCCTGCGGGGATTTGCCGCCGAGCGCGTCACGCCCGGCGGCATCGTGCTGCTCGGGTCATCGCACCTGGAGTGGTTTGACGCCCGGCGCTGGCTCCCCGGCTACCGCTGCGTGAATCGCGGCATCGCGTGCGACCGCCTCGGCCTGACCGAGCGCGGCATCCGCCACCGGCTGGACGTGTCCCTCTTCGACCTGGCGCCGGCCTTCATCGTCTTCGAAAACGGCGCCAACGACCTGGGCGAGCTGTGGCGCCACGGTACGCCCCCGCTGCCGGACATCATCGCTGCCTACGACGACCTCATCGCCACGATCCGCACGCGGCTCCCCCACACCCCCCTGCTGATCATGAACCTCCTGCCCACCACGGGGCGCTTTGCCGGCCTCAACCCGCTGATCCGCGCGCTGAACCCGCCCATCGCCCGTATCGCGAGCGCGCGCGGCGCCCTGTTCCTCGACCTCCATACGGTCGTCGTCGGGAGCAACGGGGAATTGCGCGCCGCCCTGACGGACGACGGCCTGCATCTGAACGCCGCCGGGTACGCGCTCTTTGCCGCCGCGCTGGCGCCGTACCTGCCCGCGCCGCACGCGTCCGCCCACCCCGCGCCTACACGTCCAAGTTCTTCACGTGGATCGCATTCTTCTCGATGAACTCCTTGCGATCTTCCACGTTCTCCCCCATCAGCACGCAGAAGATCTTGTCCGCCTCGACGGCGTCGAGCGCGGCCTGCTCCGGGTCCTCGTCGGTCTCACCCACCACAACCTTCCGCAGTACGCGGTTGGACGGATTCATGGTGGTCTCCCAGAGCTCATCCTTGTTCATCTCGCCCAGGCCCTTGAACCGCTTGATCTCCCAGCCGCGCGCGCCGATCCCGCGAATCCCCGTCGGCAGCGCCGCCAGATTGTCCAGCTCCGTCGTCTCGCCGCCCGCCCCCACCAGCACAAAAACCGCCGGGGCAAGCTCGCCGGTAATCTGCTCCTCGCGGTGGGCGAACAGGTCCTCTACGTGGCAGCCGAACTCCGGCAACCGGGTGAACAGCCGCTGGAGCTGCTGCGCTTCCGCCAGATCGTTTTTCACGATCGCCTGACCCTTCGCAACGGCATCCCGCCGGTACGCCTCGAAGTCCGCCTCGCTATAGAAATAGGCCTCGTCCGTCGGAGTCAGCGCGCGCAGCATGGGCAACTGCCCCGCCGCACTGCGCCGCGCCACAAACGCCCGAAATACGATGCCGCGCCGCCCGAGCACCTTCGCGTTGCGCTCCACCTCCTCCACCAACCGCAGCAGGTCCGCAAGCTCCTGACCCTGAATCCGCCGCGCCGGCAGCCCCGCCCGCCGCAGCTCCAGCGCCGTGTGGTCCAGCCCCAGCGCCGTCAGCCGCGTGTTCAATTCCGCATCATCAATCACGTAGTGCCGCGCCTTGCCCTTGGCCAATTGATACAGCGGCGGCTGCGCAATGTAGATCACGCCATTGTCGATCAGCGGCCGCAGATGCCGGAAAAAGAACGTGAGCAGCAGCGTCCGAATGTGTGAGCCATCCACGTCCGCATCCGTCATCAGGATCACCCGGCCGTAGCGGAGCTTGGCCAGGTCGAAATCCTCCTCGCCGATGCCGGTCCCGACCGCCCGAATGATCTCGAGAATCTCCTCATTGCTGAGCACCTTGTGCAGGCGCGACTTCTCCACGTTCAGGATCTTCCCGCGAATCGGCAGAATCGCCTGCGTCGCCGAGTCGCGGTAGCCCTTCGCGGAGCCGGCGGCCGAATCGCCCTCAACAATGAACAGCTCGGTCGCCGCTACCTCGCGGCTGGAACAATCGACCAGCTTGCGCGACATCCCCGCGCCGCTCATGGCGCTTTTGCGGGCCGTTTCGCGCGCCTTGCGGGCCGCCTCGCGCGCCAGGGCGGCTTGCACGGTCTTGCCGACGATGCGCTTCGCTTCGGCCGGACGTTCCTCCAGAAAATTGCTCAGCATCTCGTTGATGGAGGTTTCCACGAAGGTGCCGACTTCGCCGTTGCCGAGCTTTGTCTTCGTCTGCCCTTCGAACTGCGGCTCCGGCACTTTCACCGACACGATCGCCGTGAGGCCTTCACGAATGTCCTCGCCCGTCGGCGTCGGATCGTTGGCCTTCAACAAGTTTGCCTTGCGGGCATAGCTGTTGAGTGAACGCGTCAGCGCGGTGCGGAAGCCCGAGAGGTGCGTGCCCCCCTCCACCGTGTTGATGTTGTTCACGAACGACAGCATCGTCTCGTTGTACGCGTCGGTGTACTGGAACGCGCACTCCAGGATCAGCCGGAGCTGCGGGTCCTCGCGCTTGAAATACAGCGCCGGCGTATGCAGCGCCGTTTTGCCCTTGTTGAGATGGTCGACGAACTCGCGAATGCCATGCTCGAAGCAGAAGCGCTCCTCCTGCCCGCTGCGCTCGTCCCGCAAGGCGATCATCAGCCCGGAATTGAGGTACGCCAACTCGCGCACGCGGTTGGCCAGAATGTCGTAGTGGAAGCTGGTCTCGCGGAATACCTCCGGGTCCGGCTGGAAATGTACCAGCGTCCCCGCCTTCTCCGAGTCACCAGTCTGCTCGAGCGGTTGCGTCGTGCGGCCGCGCTCGAAGCTCATCGTCCACACGTGTCCGTCGCGCTGCACCACGGCCCGCAGCCACGCCGACAGCGCGTTCACCACGCTCACGCCGACGCCGTGCAGACCACCCGACACCTTGTACGACTCACGATCGAACTTCGCGCCCGCGCCCAGCTTGGTCAGACAGACCTCCAGCGCGGACATGTTGTACTCTTCCTTCCAGCCCACGGGGATGCCGCGCCCGTCATCCTCGACACTCACACTGCCGTCCGCATAGATGACCACGCTGATGTTGCCGCACACCCCCGCCATCGCTTCGTCGATCGAGTTGTCGATGACTTCGTAAACCAGATGATGCAGGCCACGCAGCCCGGTGTCCCCAATGTACATGCTCGGGCGCTTGCGTACGTGCTCCGTCCCCTCCAGCACCTGCACCTTACTCTCGTCGTAGTTCGTATTGGGCGTGTCCGCCACGCGCATCTCCTGCTCCACTACCGCCCCCGCTCTGCTTCATCCGCGGGCCCCGCCCCCGCACTAGCCAAGCCTAATTGTAGCCGCCGGCACCCCGGCACCAGTTGCCGCATCTGCCGCTCTAGCGCCGCCTTCTGCCGCCCCAGCTCGTACAGCAGCGCCGCATGGTCCACCCCCACCACAACCACTCCCGCCACCGCCGACTCCACTCGCGCCGCGGTCCGCCACTGCGGCCGGACAATCCGTTCCCACGCCGCCTCCGCCGCCTGCCGCGCACGCAACATCCGCGCGGCCTGCTTCAATACGCCGGCCAGCGGCGAGCAGATCCAGCGCTCCCCCTGCGCGCGGCGCCGCGCCGCCCGCGCCGAGATTTCGTCCAGCCCCCGCGCTCCAGCGGAGCTCCGATTCTCCCGCAACCAGTCATACTGCCGGGCGTTCACGCACCCGCCCCCCTTCCTGTCCCATATCGGATCGGGGAGCATGGGCCTCTGGCCCGTCTCTGGCCCCATACATACGGACCCGCCGCCCGTGCCCCCGGCCCGCTTACCGGCGCGGTCTGGTGCGACGGCACCCTAGAGTGAGACCGGCATGACCACATAGAGAAACTCGTTCTTGTCGTCGCCGCGCACCACGCCTGGCCGGAAGCTCTCTTTGAGCTCGATGCTGATCAGCTCATAGGGCAGCACCTTCAGGGCGTCATTCACAAAGGCCGCATTGAAGCCGATCTCGACCGGCGTGCCCTCATACTCCAGCGGGACCTCCACGCGCGCTTCACCCTGCTCCGGCGAATTGGCCGTGATCACCAGGTGCTCGCCGCTGAATGCCAGCTTCACCGCGCGCGCCTCATCGCTCGTCAGCAGCGCGGCGCGCTTGATCGCACCGTGCAGTTCCAGCCGGTTCAGCCGCGCCACCTTGTCCGCATCCTTCGGGATGACTTCCTCATACTTGGGGAAGTTCCCTTCGACCAGCGCGGTCGCCAGCATCCGCTCGCCGCTATGCAGCAGAATCTGGTTCGGCAACACGCGCACTTCGACGGTCCACTCCCCGCGCTCCTTGCTCGGCGTGAAGACGCGCTCGAACGCGTGCAGCGCCTTCGCCGGCACGATCGCGTCGAAATCCCCGCTCTTCGCTTCCAACACGCTGCCGCCCGCCCGCGCCAGCCGCCGGCCGTCCGTCGCCACCAGGAACAGCCGCTTGCCCTTCTTCTGCCACAACACGCCGTTGATGGCATACCGCCCCGTCTCGCGCGCCGCCGCGTAAATCGTCAGACTGATCATCCGCGTCAGCTGCGCCCCGTCCATCACCAAGTCGGGTTCATCACCAAACGTCGGGATCGCCGGGAAGTCCGCCGTCGGAAATACGAAAATCTTGAACTCACTGCCCTGCCCACGCACGACGCCGTAGCGATCATCCGCCTCCAGCCGAATCTCCGGGTCCGGCATCTCGCGAATAATCCCCAAGAGCCGCTCCGCCGGCAGCACCGCCTCTCCCGGCTCCTCAACCGCAAAGCTCGCCACCCCCAGCCGTAACGATGCCTCGCCATCCGTCGCGCTCAGCTCGACCGCATCCGCCTCCGTGCTGATCTTCACACAGCTCAGTATGGGTTTAGTCGTCCGGCCACCCGCGATGGCCGCAACCGCTGTCAGGGCATCCAGGAACTCTTGGCGAGGCAGTCGAGTTTTCATAGGACCATCCGTTTGCTCAACTGTGGGGGGGGTAGCGCCCGGCGCACGCCGCTAGGGCGGTCATCCCTGGCCGCCCAGCCGGCAATGCCGCGCACCCGCACGACGTCCCGGACCACTATATTTAACGCAAACCGAACTCCCACGCTACTACCTCTGGTAAAGATCGGGGTCTGGCCGCCCCACACCCAGCCCCCCGCAAGAGCGGTCAGCTTGAGGCAGCAAGCCTCCGCCTGCCCCGAACGGACATGAACGGCGACTTTCGCCGACCGTAACTTGTTCCGCGCCACGCAATCCCCAAGCACCGACCAACATGACCCCCCTGTGGTCTTCATGGGACAGAGATAGAAAAGCTCATCGACATAGAAGTCAGCCCTGTCAGCTCTGTCGCTATGCCATCGCAGTACATATAAGTACTTTGCGCCCAATTACTTGCATCCACAATCCATCCGACAACCCGCCGTCATCTTCGCGACATTCCCCACCCTCTTGACCTCGCACCAAGACCGGAATCGATTGCGCCCACCCCACAAAACCCTGATCCTCGACAAGGATGTCACCCCCGCCGGCCTGACGGTCATCACACTGTCAACCGCGTGTCAAAAGTCGGCTGGTGAGCTGCGCCAAGGACTGCGCCAGCTCATGATCCCCCGCCCGCTCGCTCTCCACGGACCGCTCCGCGTGCAGAACCGTCGAATGGTCCCGCCCGCCGAAGTGCATCCCAATCTCTTCCAGGCTCAGCGGTGTCAGTTTCCGTGCCAGGTACATCGCGATCTGCCGCGGATGGCTGATCGAGCGCGTCCGTTTCCGGCCCAGCAGCTCCTGTAGCCGAATGCCGTAGTGCTTCGACACCGCCTCCAGGATCTCGCTGATCTGCAGAGGTTTCTGATTATGGTTCCCGTATGTGGACAGAATCTCCCGCGCGGTCTGCACATTCAGCGGCTTGCCGCCCAGTTGAGACTCCGTGATCAACTTCGTCAGCGTCCCCTCCAGCATCCGCACGTTCGCATCCACATGCTCGGCAATGTAGTCAATCACCTCGTCCGGAACTTCCACCCCGCGCAGCCGCGCCTTCTTGTGCAGAATCGCCTGCCGCGTCTCGCGCGTCGGCGTGTCAATCTGTACCACGAGCCCCCAGTTGAACCGGCTGACCAGCCGATCCTCCAGCGTCGGAATGTCGCTCGGCGCCGAGTCGGCCGACAAAATGATCTGCTTGCGACCCTGGTACAAAGCGTTGAACGTGTGGAACAGCTCCTCCTGGCTCGACTCGCGATTCGCCAGGAACTGCACATCGTCAATCACCAACAGGTCCGCCCGCCGCGCACACTCGCGAAACGGCTGCCACTGCCCCGAGGCGATCGCCCGGACAAAGTCGTTCACAAACGTTTCGCACGTCACGTAAGTAACGCGCATATCAGGCTTTGTGCGCAGCACCTGGGCGCAGGTCGCCTGCAACAGGTGCGTCTTGCCCAGCCCCGAGGCCCCGTGCAGAAACAGCGGGTTGTACAACGTCCCAAGCTGGTTGCATGCCGCCCCGCACGCCGCATGCGCCAGCCGGTTCGACGCACCCACCACGAACTGGTCGAACGTATAGTCTGGGTTTAGCGGCATCTCGGTGAGCGCCGGAGGGTGCGAGTTCGCCAGCGGCTCAAGCGGGTGCTCGGCCCCCGGTGGAAACTCCACCGTCAACAGATGCCCACTCACTTTCATCGCTGCGCGCGCGAACGCCTGCCGACAATGGTCCCGCAGATAGCGCGCCTGGGAAGGATCGTCCACCGTGATGGCCAACTCCCCGCCCCGCGGCTGGGTCGCGCGCAATGACCCGAACCAGGCTCGATAGAGCTCCGGCTCGTCAGCCCGCACCGTCTCCATGAGACGGTCCCAGTCCAGGATAGTCTCGGCCATCAATACGCCCAACTGTCGCCCGTCGTACCGCCACCCTCAGGACTCGGCGACCTCCGTCTCCTCATCGCCGTCCATGTCCGCTCCGCTCGGCTGTTTCAGGCTGAACATCTCGCGAAGCAGCGCCGTGGCATAGCAGCCACGCGGCAGTACGAACTGCAATTCAAGATAGGGGCCGCGCGCATCGGCGCCAAGCGCGAGTTTCGCCTCCTGCGGCCCGAAGCGTAGCGGCCGGCGCCCGCCTTTGATCCGCAGCGGCCCGGCGCGGAACGATTCCAGCGTAAGCTCTTCCGTCGCGAGCAGTTCCGCTTCCTGCCGCCCCGGCTCCCCCTCCGGCTGCGTCATGCGATAGCCGAACAGCGGCCCCGTCGGACTGATATCAAAGGCCGTCGCGCGGGGCTGCTCCACCGCCGCATCCTGCACGTGAAACACCGCCCCCGACGCATGCAGCCACGCCAGGTCGCCCGTCTGCAACTGGTCCAGCCCCGTGCTCAGTCGTGCGGCCACAATGCGGTTGAACAGATACGACTGATACGCCGACACGTAGAAGTTCCGCGTCGACCGGTCAATGGCCGCAAACGCGCGCCGCTTCTTCCCCCCCGCCTGGGCCAGCGACTTCAGCGCCCGCCGCTCCGTGTGGAAGACCGCCGGCCACGCCCGCGCCGCCTGGTAGTACTTCCCGGCCTGGTACAGGTCGCGCGCCTTGCGGATATCGCCGTAGTCATCATCCGTCGGCTTGCCGAGAATGTTATCCACCGCGGCATCAATGTTCCCGCGCACGATCTCGCGCCCTACCAGCCACGTGTCCCCGCGATAGCCGAAGCGCTGGTGCCCGAAGTAGTTCGGCACCCCGCGCTGGGCAAGCTGCACCAGCGCATCCTGCAGTTCCGCCAGCCGCTCCGGCGACGTCTGCCGCACCTTGATGATGAAGCGATTGCCCTTCAGATGTCCCAGCCGAATCTTGTTCGTGTGGCGCGTTACCGCGACGACGCGCAGCCGCGGTACCTCCAGCGCCGCGACACGCTCTGGCTCAATGTGCTCGAGCGACATCCACTGCCGCGTCACCGCCCGCGAATCCTTCTGCCCCGCAAAGCCGATCTCGTGGCGGCGCACGTTGAACACGCGCGCAATGTCGTGGATCGCCTGCGCCGTGCTCAACCCGGCCTTCTCGAGAAAGAAATACGTGTGCGTCCCCGCGCCGTCCGCGGGATAGAGCGGGATTTCCTCGACGATGAAGTCGGCGTAATCGCTCTTGATCAGTCCGGGCGCGGGCCGCAAATCGGCGAGAAATCGCGGAAGCTCGTCCATGTTTGCCGTTCCATTCTTAAGGCGGCCGGCTCTGCTGCACGCCCAGCCGCGACCCACAGGTCAGGTCTCAGGCCCCCAAGCGAGCATCATAACGAACAAGCCGGTGTTCGTCTTGTTGGTCAAGAGCCCGCGCTAGGTCCGGTATCTTCCGGTGGCGGGTGGCCCGCGCCACCGAGGGTCAAGCAAACGGGTGGCCCGACCGCTTGCCAGTCCGTGCTCGACCGCGCGCAGACTCACGAACTGACAGAGGACGTACTTCGCGCGAGGCTGCCTCCGAGCGGCCGAGCCTCCACGACTTTTCCGGCGCAAAGCCGACGGCTGCTGGCTGACCGCTTCCGCTCCCCCCTCACCGCTTCACGCTTTCCTCCGGCGAGGCCCCGACAGCGCTCGCGTCCGCCGTCCGCGGGTCCCACTCCCCGCCGCCCGGACCGAAGTTCACCCGCCGCCCCTCTTCCCAGTACCGCCCCGAGTTGTATTCAAACGCCGCTCGCATCGCGAGCTCCGCCACCAGCCCCATCATGATGCTGAAGCAGCCCAACAGGAAGAAAATCACGCCCACCAGCGGGGCCTTCCCCCAGAACGCCTTCCATGCATCCATCGCGTAAATCGCGCGCCCGATCCCGAAAATCACGCACGCCAGCGCCGCCAGCCACGACCACTGCGTGATCCGCCCGAAGAAGTGCATCGGCTTCGTGCGATACTTCTGCAGCATCCGCACCAGAATCAAGTCCACCGCCACCTTCGCGATGCGTCCGTAGCCGTACTTGCTCGTGCCCGCCTCGCGCGGCCGATGCTGCACCACGACTTCCTTGATCTTCGCCCCGTGCATCGACGCGTACACCGGGATAAAGCGGTGCATCTCGCCGTACAGCCGCGCGTCGCGAATCATGTGCGCCTTGTACGCCTTCAGCGTGCAGCCGTAGTCGTGCAGCTTCACGCCGGTTACGCGCCCGATCAACCCGTTCGCCACGCGAGAAATCTTCGTGCGCAGCCACGAGTCCTTACGGTCCTTGCGCCACCCGCTGACCAGGTCGTATCCGCCCTGTTCCAGCTCGTCGCATAACCGCTCAATCTCTTCCGGCGGGTTCTGCCCGTCGCCGTCCAGCGGCACCACGATCGGTGCCCGCGCCGCCCAGAATCCCGCCATCATCGCCGCCGTCTGCCCGTAATTCCGCGCCAGGTGAATCACGCGCAGCCGCGGCTCGCCCGCCGCAAGCTGATCGAGCAGCGCTCCGCTCCGGTCGCGACTCCCGTCGTTCACCGCAATCAGCTCGAACCGCCGCCGCTGCCCCGCGAGCACCCGAATGAAGTGCGGGAACACGGTCGGAATGCTGGCCTCTTCCTGGTAGACCGGCACCACGACGGAGACTTCAGGTCGCAAATTCATCGCTTCGCTCTCGTGCAGCCTGGGCTAAGGCCGCCTAGCTTCCGGGTAGGCTCGGCTGAAGCCGCGCCGCTGGCGCTTCAACCTGCCGGTAACCGTCCGCGGCTTCAGCCCAGCGCCTTCACCGGCCACGTCCGCCTGCCGCGTCCCACACGAGTGGGGCAGGCCTCTGTGCCTGACGATGGGGGACCGACCTCTGGTCGATCTCTATCATTCGCCAGCCATGTCCGCCTGACAATGCGGGACCGACCTCTGGTCGGTCTCTGCCATTTGCCGGCGTCCCTCCCGTCCGCGCACACCGCGCACGCTCACACCGCCGGCTGTCACCCGCGCACCGCCTGTTGCCCGCGTGGCCGCCACGCTAGACTGAGCGTACGATTATACGGATTTCGGGCCTGCGGCACACCCTATTCGAGGATCAGTCATGGCCGGACACCCCGACGTCGCCATCCTCATGGGCAGCGAAAACGACTGGCCCATCATGCAGGCCGCCGCCAACACCCTCGCCGAATTCGGCATCACCCACGAAGCGCGGGTTTTATCGGCGCACCGCACCCCGGCCGAAACCGCCGCCTACGTCCAGGAGTGCGACAACGG
Source organism: uncultured Planctomycetales bacterium (assembly GCA_964523405.1). Taxonomy (GTDB): domain Bacteria; phylum Planctomycetota; class Phycisphaerae; order UBA1845; family Fen-1342; genus CAZGAQ01. The sequence continues at coordinate 154,376 of CAZGAQ010000004.1, read as the reverse complement.
CGGCACACGCGTCTTCATCGCCGCCGCCGGCCTGGCCGCGCATCTCGCCGGCGCCGTTGCGGCCCACACGACGCGTCCGGTCCTCGGTGTCCCGCTGGCCGCGGAGCTCGGCGGCCTCGATGCCCTGCTGAGCACGGTCCAGATGCCCCCCGGCATCCCCGTCGGCACGCTCGGCATCGGCAAGGCCGGCGCCACCAACGCCGCGCTTCTGTCGATCGCGATTCTGGCCAACGAGCGCCCCGAGCTGCGCGAAAAGCTCCTGCTCGCCCGCCGCAAACGCGCCAAGCAAATCCTCGCCACCAAACTGGAGTAGGGTCCGCTGTGCGGACCGTCCGGCTGATGGCCGAGGGCTGACGACTCTCACCGACAGGTCGTGTTCATCAGCGCGATGAACGAATCAATGTCGCGCCAGTTCACGCGCCCGTCCGTGTTCGTGTCGAGGTTCGCAAACGGGCACGGCGGATTGCCGCCCTCAAATAGTTGTTGCCAGCGCACGTCGTTGTCGTTCTGGGCCGCGATCAGGTAATCGATGTCGCGCCAATTCACACAATGATCACAATTCGCGTCGCCCGCGCACGGACAGGAGCTGACCATACAGAACGTCCCCATGCCTCTGTACGTCCCGCCTGCAGCTAAACACGCCTCCTCCAATTGCAGTGCGCACACCCCACCGACGCAGCAGGCACCCATCCTGTAGATCCACGCGAACTCGTCTGAGCCGATGTCCACGTGCGCACCTTGAATCCGCGCCTCCCAATCTATGTCCACCCACCCCACCTGAACCGCCGCATCATCCCCCGTGTCGATGCACGGCGAGCCGAACACGAGGTGGTAATTCCCCCCGGCTGGATTGCCGAGCAGCGGGTCAACCGACACGTCGTCCACACCGGTCGGCATCCCGGCGTAGTCGTAGTCCGCGTTTCCGAAGACGTCGTTATGCGACAGGACCGGCGTCCCACAGGTGCTCTGGAGCCCGGACGAGTTGAACGCCACGATGCAGTTGACGATGGTCGGCGCGCGCGCCGAATTGCATACCGCACCGCCGTTCGACGCCGTGTTGTCCGCGATCGTGCAATTCACGATCATCGGCGTCGCGTCGTCGGAGCAGTAGATGCCGCCGCCCACCGACGTAGCGGTGTTCCTGATGATGAGGCAGTTCGCAATGAGAGGCGCATTCGCATCGCACGAGATCCCGGCGCCGCAGTACGCGGTGTTGCCATTGATGATGTTGTTCAGAATCGTTGCCCCGGAAGACTGACAGCGAATGCCGCCGCCGGAGTTCACCGCGATGATGTTGCCAGCGATGCGGACCGCGCCGGCGTTGTTGCAGGTAATGCCGGCGCCGATATTCGTGAAGATCGTGTTGTTGGCGATCGTCAGCGTGCCGGAGCCGGAGAAAGCCGTACCGTAGATGCCGCCGCCCGTGTTTCCGGAAACGTAGTTGTTGAAGACCGTGATTGCCCCCGCGAGCGCACCGACACAGGCGATTCCGCCACCGTCCGCCGCCCCATTCTCCACAATACAGTTATCCTGAAGCGTCGCCGCACCGCCGCTGCAGAACACTCCGCCTCCTCGTACGCCCGCCGTATTCCCGCGAAGGAGGTTGCCGCAGATCACCCCCGCGACGCCGTCGCAGTATACCCCGCCACCGTGCTGCCCCGCCCAATTGCCTTCCATGGTGTTGCCCGCTACGTTCGGCTGTGAATCCCCACAGTAGGCCATCGCACCGCCCGTGCTGCTCGCCGTGTTCCCGGTGATCCGGTTGTTCCACACTTGCGGCGATCCCGTCACGCAGTAGAGCCCGCCTCCGCTCGTCGCCGCATTCGCGGTGATCGTGTTGTTCACAATCGTCGCCGTAGACGATTCGCAGTTGATCCCGCCGCCATTGGCCGCCAACCCGTTGCGGATCGTGAAGCCGTCGATGCGCGTCGCCGCGGCCGTCGAGGTGACGACCACCACGCTCCCCCCCTGATTCCCGTCCAGCACCGTCTCGTTCGCATCCCCCGCCGGCCGCGGAAACCCCGGCCGCTCCGCCAGCGTCAGCTCCCTTCCGATGAAGCCCCCGTACAGCGCCACGCCGTCCACCAGCGTGATCCGTTCCACATACACCCCCCGCGCCACCCAGACTTCGTCCCCGGCAGCCGCCGCGCCCAACCCCGCCGCCACCGTCTGCTTCGCGGTCTCCCACGTCAGGCCATCCTGCGCATCGCTGCCCGTCGTCGCCACGTGCAGCGTGTTCCCCGCCCGCGCGCCGGCAGACAGTCCGAGCACCGCCATGCCCACGAGTGCCAGCCCGCAAAATCGCTTCGTTGTCATCGTTTCTCCCTCGTCTCACGGCCTGGCCCCACAACGCGCCGGGAAAACGCCGTAAGCGCATCCGCCGGGCACAGGTTCCAGTGTCGACTCAGACATAACCGACTATATGACAACAAGTTGCATTGTCCCAGGTCTCGGGCGGAGTGACCCCCCGCCACGCATGGATCCCACGCTTCTCACAGTACGCGCCTCCACGCTGTCATTCAAGGCCTTTCGCCCTCGCCCCGCCCTGTCCCCTTTCCCCTGCCCCCTGTCACTGTGCCCCCAGCATTCCCATAATCCCTCAATCCCTGAATCCCTACTTTGTCGCCTCCGGTGCGGGCATCCACCCGATCCCCGCCGCGCCACCGCCTGCTACGATGAACCCGCATGTTCACATCGGGGACGCGGGCCGCACCCACACCTGTGCGCCGGCGCCGTCAGCAGTTGCACACGGCCCCGCCGCCAATCCCGCTCCTCGCGCCCACCCTCGGCCTCATGGCCGGTATCGCCCTCGCCGAGTGCCTTGGCCCCAGCGCCGCCACACTACACACCGCGCTCCGCCTCGTACCGGCCTTCGTGGCCACGACGATCATCCTCGCTTTCGCCTGGCCGCGCCTGGCGGCGCTGCCACGCCCAACCGTGCGCTTGCCCCGTCAGTTCCCACCTGGCTGGCTGCTGTCGGGCCTGCTCGCCCTCGCGGCCCTCGCCGTCGGCTTCACGCGACACCACGCCATGCTCGCCCGCCCCGCCGATCATGTCATCCACGTTCTGGCCGCCGAACCGCTCCTTACCCGCGTCACCGGCCGTATCGTCACGACCCCGATCCTCCGTCCGGCCCAGAAGCGCAACCCGTTCCTGGTCTTCACGCCGCAGCCCCGCACGCAATTCATCCTCGACCTCGACGCGCTGCGCCCCAGCGACACCGCGCCGCCCATGCCCGTCCGTGGCCACGTCCGCGTCAGCGTCGATGGCCCCGTCTCCGGTCTGGTACTCGGCACGCGCGTGCAGATCACCGGAAGACTGTTTCGCCCCTTCGGCCCGCACAATCCCGGCGAAACCGACTGGTCGCGGTGGTACCGCGCCGAGGGCATCGACGCCGGCCTCTCGGTCGACGGCCCCGAGCATGTGCAGACACAGGCGGACCGCCCGCAATTGCGTCACCGCCTGATCACCTAGTTACGCACCCGCGCCCGCGGCCTGCTCTTCGAGCCCTACGCCGACTACGAGAGCGACTCCTGCACGCGCTTGCTCGACACGATGGTCCTCGGTCAGCGCAGTGCGGCCGACCAGCAGATCAACGACGCCTTTCTCCGCGCCGGCGGTATGCACTTCCTCGCCGTCAGTGGCTTCAACGTCAACCTCCTCGCCGTCAGCGCCTGGTGGACGCTGCGCCGCATCCTGCGCCAGGGACGCGTCGTCGCCTCGCTCGGCGCCCTGGCGTGCATCATCCTCTTCGCTCTCGTCACGGAGATGAACGCCCCCGTCCTCCGCGCCACCGTCGCCGGCGCCCTCGTCTGCCTCGCCGCCCTCGCCCGCCGCCCGTTGGCCCTGCTCAACTGGCTCGCCCTCGCGGCCGCCGTGGTCCTGCTGTGCAATCCCAACGAACTGTTCCGCGCCGGCTTTCAGCTCTCGTTCCTACAAGTGCTGTGCCTGCTCACCATCGTGCCGCGCGACCTGCGCGACCTGCTGGGCCGCACGGACGACGACGAGACGCCGCACGAAGCCGGCACGCCGTGGGCTCTCGTCCGCCTCGCCCTGGCACGCGGAGCCGTCGCCTTGACGCTCGCCTGCCTGGCCGCGTGGCTGATTTCGCTGCCGCTCGTCTGGTGGCACTTCGGGCGCCTGGCGCCGTGGGGTTGGCTCGGCTCGCTTGTCCTGACTCCGCTCGTCACCTTCATCACCGTCCTGAGCTTCGTCACCGCCCTGCTGAACCTCATCGCGCCGCCCGTCGGTGCCGTGACGAGCACGCTGCTGCACGCCGCCACCGGCTTGTTGCTCTGCAGCGTCCGCCTGTTCGCATACCTGCCTGCCGCGCTGGTCGAGGTTCATCCGCCGCCGCTGTGGCTCGTGCTCGCGAGTTACGTGGCGCTGCTGGGGGGCATCGCCTGGCGCCTGCGACCTCCGCCGCGCGACGTGTCCGCGCGCACCCCGGAGCGACGCGCGCGCCTGCGCCGCTGGCGGGAGCTGCCCCTGGTCCGCTACGGCGCGATTCTCGGCGCCGTGGCGATTCTCTGGCTGGCCTGGGGACTGCTGCGTCCGCCCGCGCGCGGCTCAGGCTACACACTGCACGTGCTGGCCGTCGGCAACGGTGCCGCGGTGGTGTTGACGACTCCGAGCGGCGCGGCCGCCATCCTCGACGCGGGCACCGATCTGAACGCCGACGTCGGCGAGATCGTCGCCGTCGCGCTCCGGGCGTTGGATGTGGGGCGCGTGCAAGACGTCCTGATCTCGCACGGCAACACGGACCACTACAGCGGGCTGCCGGGGCTCCTGCGGTCTCACCCCCAGGCGCGCTGGTATACCAACCCCGTCTTCGCCCGGCCGGACGACAACGCCGCCCTGTCCGAACTGCGCGCCGCGTGCCCGGGCGCCGTGCCGCCGCCGCGGGCACTTGTGGCTGGCGACCGGATCGAAGTGGGTGGGGCCTTGCTGGAAGTGCTTTGGCCTCCGGCGGATGTGGCGGGTCTGGTGCGGGCCAACGACCATTCGCTCGTGGTGCGTGTCGCGGCAGAGGGGCGGTCGGTCTTGCTGACGGGCGACATCGAGCGGGCGGCCCTGGAAGGTCTGGTGGAGGCCGACCGCGCCGGCCGGCTGCGCGTGCACGCGGACGTGCTGGTGGCCCCGCATCACGGTTCGGTGATTCCGGGAGCGACGGCGGATTTCCTGGCGGCTGTCGCGCCGCAGTGTGTGCTCGTTTCCACGCGGACGCCGCGTCCGAAGTTGCTGGCGGTTGTCCGGGAGACCTTGGGGCCGGGCGCGCGCGTGCTGGCGACGGACGACGTCGGGGCCGTCACCGTGCGAATTGAACCGGGCGGGACATTGACTGTGGAAACCCCGCTCGCACGGTAGGCGTCTCCCGCCGGTGCGGACCCGTCGGCCGCGCAAGAAGCGCCGTGGTCTTCCCCGGAAGGTGGCCCGGAGAGGGGCACGGAGTGTTCCCGCCCGCCGGCGCGCTGCACGTGCCCGGCCTGCCCCACCGGGCGGGTGCTTTACAACGCGGCCCGGTTCGGGTTTGATGCGCGACGGCACGGTCTGAATCCGTACTCAAAGGAGATGCCAATGAGGCGTTTGACACTGGTTCTGATGGGAGTTCTGGCTTTGAGCCTGACTGCCTGCGAGCAGAAGCAGCAGGAAGGTCCCGGCGTGCGTGTCGAGGAGCCGAACCAGCCGCTGACGGGGATGGAGCAGGCGCCGGCGCCGGAGCTGGATCCGTTTGGTCCGCCCACGACGACGGCCCGTCCGGCTGCGAAGCCCGTGGCGCCGGAAAGGGTCGCCAAGCCGGCCCCGGTCCGCGAAGCGCCGGCGGCGAGCAAGACGTACGTTGTGAAGAAGGGCGATACGCTGATGGGCATCGCGCGCGAAGTGTACGGTGACGGCGCCAAGTGGCGGCGGATTTACGACGCCAATCGGGGCGTCATCAAGGACCCGAAGAAGTTGCCCATCGGCGCCAAGCTGACGATCCCGTAGCTCGCCGGCTGCGAACACGCGGCTGCTCAAACGCGGCCAGGGCCCGGTGCGGCGCGGAGTTAGCGCCCCAACACTTGATGGTGGCGCAGTCCGAGCGACAAACCGTGGTGGCGTCGGAGAGTCGCGACGGGGTGCTGGTCTCAACCCCTCCCCCTGTCCGGGGGAGGGTGGGGCGGGGGTCGCGTTAGGACGACCCATCGATTCCTCCCGCGCGCGCCGGCGCGGCGGGATTTCCGCGCGCCATTGCGGCGGATTATCATGTCCTCGTCCTGCAAGGGTGCCCCATATGCCCGCGCTGCGCAGCGACAGCCAGCTTCAGTACATCAAAGGTGTCGGGCCGCAGCGCGCCCAATGGCTGGCGAGCCTCGGCCTGCACACCGTTGGCGAGCTGCTCGCGTATTTCCCCTTTCGGCACGAGTTCGACAGCGGCGAAGTTGACATTGCCGACCTTGAACCCGGCATGACCGCCACCGTCCGTGGCGAGGTCATCCACGTGGGGGGCCGCCGCCCGTCCCTCCGCGCCGAGCTCGACGATGGCACCGGCACCGTCACGCTGCGCTGGTTCAACCAACCGTACGGCGGCCAGGGCCTCTTCCGCGGCGCGACCGTGATCGCCAGCGGCAAGGTGCAGCTCTTCAACGATCTGCCCGAGTTGGTGCAGCCGCGCGTGCAAGTCTTCGAACCCAATGCGGTCCTGATGAGTGCCCAGCACGGGCCGCGCCGCGTCGGGGTCTACCGCGGGAACGCGCAGGTCAAATCCGCCCTGATCCGCCGTACCGTTCTCAACGTGCTCTCGGCAGGGCAATTGCCAATCGATGAGTTCCTCTCGGATGTACTCCTGAAAAAGCATGGTTTCCCGACGCGCCCGCACGCCGTCCGGCAGATGCACATGCCGACGAGCGACCAGGAGCTCGAGCGGGCTCGCGCGCGGCTGGCGTACGAAGAGCTGTTCCTGATGGAGCTCGCGCTGGGACTGCGGCGCCACAAGCGCGGCACGTTCCAGGCTGGCGTCAAGCTGCAGGATACGCCGGAGATCGACCGCCGCATCCGCGCCCGTTTCCCGTTCCAGCTGACCGCCGCCCAGAACGACGCCCTGCGCGAGATCGTCCGCGACCTGCAGAGCGGCCGCCCGATGACGCGCCTGCTGCAGGGCGACGTGGGCAGCGGCAAGACCGTCGTCGCGCTGTACGCGTGCCTCGTGGCCATCGCCCACGGCAAGCAGGCCGCAATCATGGCGCCGACCGAAATCCTCGCCGCCCAGCACTTCCGCAATATCGAGCAATACCTGGCCGACAGCCGCGTGCGCTACGTCCTGCTGCGCGGCGGCATGAGCAAGGCGCAGCGGGCAGACGTGCTGGCGGCGATCGAGCGTGGTGAGGTCGACCTGGTCGTCGGCACGCAGGCCCTCATTCAGAAGGATGTCGCATTCGACCAACTCGCCCTCGTCATCGTCGACGAGCAGCACAAGTTTGGCGTGCTCCAGCGGCACACGTTCCGCACCAAGGGCCCGCTCCCGCACTACCTCGTCATGACGGCCACGCCGATCCCGCGCACCCTGGCCCTGACCGTCTTCGGTGACCTCGACGTGTCCATCATCCGCCAGTCCCCGCCGGGTCGCGGCCGCATCATCACCAAGATCGTCACGCTGGCGCAGTGGGACACCGTAATGAACTACGTGCGCCAGCGCCTGGAGGCCGGCGAGCAGGCGTATGTCGTGTGCCCCATCATCGGTGGCGACGCGACCGCCCGCCGCGGCAAGAGCAAGCGCAAGCCGGTCGTGGCGGCGGAGCGCGAGGAAGGGGCCTATGTCCTCCATGACGACGACGCGATCGGCCCCGGCCGCGGCCAGGCCGAGTTGACGTCCGTGCAGGACGCGTACGACCGGCTCACCGGCGGGCCGTGGGCGGGACTCGATGTGGGTCTGCTGCACGGTGCCCTGCCCAACGCGGAGAAGCAGGCGGTTGTGGCCGCCTTCGCGGCGGGCAAGCTGCGGGCCGTTGTTGCGACTACCGTCGTTGAGGTCGGCGTTGATGTCCCCAATGCGACCATCATGGTCGTGGACCACGCCGAGCGCTATGGCCTGTCGCAGCTGCATCAGCTGCGTGGGCGCATCGGGCGCGGCGCGAAGGACAGTCTGTGCGTGTTCATCGCCCACGACCGCACCGGCAAGGCTGCAGAGCGCATGCAAGTCATGGCCGAAACGACGGACGGCTTCCGGATCGCGGAGGCGGACCTGCGGTTGCGTGGTCCGGGGCAGCTCTTTGGCACCAAGCAGCATGGCCTGCCCGAGCTGCACGTGGCCAACATTGCCGATGACTTTGGCTTGCTGGAGAAAGCCCGTGCGGACGCGTTCGAAATTGTTCGCACCGACCCCACTCTCGCCCGCCCCGAGCACGTTGCCCTGCTTCCGTCCTTGCGCAAGATGTTCGGTGCGAAACTCGCCCTGATTGATGCGGCCTGACCGTTTGACGCCCGCCGTGTTTGCGGGTACCGAAGCGACCATGAATACTCGCTGCCGCTTCGTATCCACGCTGACAGGAATCGCCTTGGTGGCTGGCGCCGCAGGTGTGCTCGTAGGTTGCCGGTCCGGCGCTGGAACCGGTCCGCAGGCGACCACCGGGCCCATGCGGCGCGTCGCCCGCTCAGGGCCGCGCCCGTTGCCCAAGGTCATCCGGGCCATGTGGGTGGCGCGCTTTCACTACCGCTATGCCGACGATGTTCGTGCCATCATCGAGAACTGTGCGGCCAGCGGCTGTAACACCGTGCTTTGGCAGGTGCGCGGCGCGGGCACCGTCACGTACCCGTCCAACATCGAGCCCTGGGGTCGCGAGTTCGATTTCCGCGATCCCGGCTTCGACCCCCTGGCCCTGGCGATCGAAGAGGCCCACAAGCGCGGCCTGCGCATCGAGGCCTGGTTCAACGTCATGCCTGGTTGGCACGGCAAGACCCCCCCGCCCAACCCGGAGCAACTTTATCACGCGCATCCGGACTGGTTCATCCAGGACGCCTCCGGCCGGCGCCAGCCGCTCGGCGAGAACTACGTCATTTTGAACCCCTGCCTCCCGGAGGTGCGGCGGCACATCGTCAGTGTGGCCGAGGAGATCGCGTCACGCTACGACGTGGATGGCCTGCACTTGGACTATGTGCGCTATGCCTGGGACGGACTGACCAAGGCGAAGCAGAACTTCCCGCGCGACAACCGCACATTGGCGCTATATCGCCACGACACCGGCCGGACGCCCGATGACGACCCCGAGAGCTGGAATCACTGGCGCGCGAATCAGCTGACGCGCATCGTGGTCGACATCCGCCAGATGCTCCAGCGGCGGCGCCCGGGGGCCAGCCTGACGGCGGCCGTGTGGCATGATCCGCTGGCGGGCTACAAGGACTTCCTGCAGAACAGTGTTGTATGGCTCCGCGCAGGCAGCGTGGATGCCCTGATGCCGATGGTGTACACCGAGAAGGGCAGCGAGTTCGAGACGGATGTGACCGCCTATCGTCGCCTGGCGCCCGGGCGGCGCATCGTTCCGGGCATCGGCCTGTACATGCACAAGAGTACCAGTCAGACGGCCGAGCAGTTGCGGCGTTGCCTGGCCTGGGGCGGGGACTATGGGCTGTTTTCGTACGAGTCACTCTTCCCGACGCATGGCGACCGCGGCATGAATGCCCGCGCCCGCGAGGAAGCGCAGCGCCTGCGCGAAGCCCGCAAGGCGGCCTTCACCGAGATGTCCACGCGCTAGACCGCGTCCCGAGATAGCCGTCCGACTAGTCGTCCAGCCGCTGAATCCGGATATTCCGATACCACACCGGCTTCTCGTGATCCTGGAAGCCGATCCGCCCCGGCTGCACCATGTCCTTGTACGCCGTCTTGAACTTGTTCGTCGTGCCGTCCGGGTTCTTACCCGGCTCGGTCCACTTCGCCAAGTCCATGTCGACGATCGGCTCGTCATTGAGCACGACCTTGATCGAGTTGCCCCGCACCGACAGCACCACGTGGTTCCACTCGCCCGGCGGCTTCACCGTGTTCTTTGTCGGCGCTACACAGTCGTAAATCGCCCCACAGTCGTTTTTCGCGGGCGGCGTCTTGCCGGCCGTGTCGTAGACCTGCATCTCGATGCCCGTCTGCACCGGGTCGTCGATGTTCGTCGTGCGGAAGAAGATACCGCTGTTGCTTTCCTTGTCGAGCTTGAAGTCGCATTCCAGCACGAAGTCGCGGTAGACCTGCTCCGTCCAGATGTAGCTGCCGCCCGCCTTGCGCAGCAGCTCCCCATTCTCCACCACCCAGCTCCCCGGCTTCGCGATCCAGCCCGACAGGTCCTTCCCGTTGCACAGTCTCGCCCAACCGTCCTGCTCAAGCTGATGGCTCGGCGTCGCGTCGGCCGCCAGGTCGCCCGTCGCGTACAGAATTCCCGCGAGGTAGTGCCGCAGCACCGCGGGTGTCCAGAAGATGTCGTGGCGATGCCCGAGCGAGCAATAGAACAGCCGCCCCTTGCCGTACGTCCGCACCCAGCTCACCGCGAAGTCGCCGTCGGTGCGCTTCACGCCATCCTTCTTCATGTTCGTCTTGCCGGTGTCGAGGCTCAGCAGCACGTGCAGCCGGTCGCGCGAGTAGGGCTCCTTGAACTGGTAGATCTCGTCGGCGATCTCGAAGCCCTTACCGTCAAACGCCGCGTTCAGCGGGCTCTTGGCGTCGTCGAGCTTGACCGCGACCGTCTCGTTCCACGGATGCCCGTCGAAGTAGCCGCCCATCAGCTCGCCAAACTCCGCCCACTTGTAGAAGCAGTCCGTCGCGGCGTGGATGCCGATGATGCCCCTGCCGCCGCGCACGAAGTCGAGCAATCCGGCTTTGAGCGCTTCATCTTCGAACAGCTCGCCCGTCGTGTTGTTGAACACCACCGCGTCGAACTTCTTCAGGTTGTCCGCCTGCAGCGCGCTCGGCTCCGCGGCCTCTTCGATCGTGAACGCTCCGGTCTTCTCGCCGAGAACCCGCAGCGCGGCCGTCCCGATCGGAATCGCGTCGTGTACGAAACCCTTGCACGCGGTATACACCAGCACCTTCCGCGGCTTGGCCGGCTGCACCGGGGCCTTGTCCGGCGCCGCGGCCTTCACCTTCTCGAGTTCCTCGGCCGGGACGGCGTCCGCGGCGCGGGCGGGACCGGCCAGCAGGGCGAGCAGGGGCAGCAGCGACAGGGACAGGGTTCCGCGGCTTCGCATGGCACAACTCCGTAGGAGGGTTTTCCGGGGCATTCGGGCCGCCCGGGGACCGTTTTGCAGGGTCCGATCATACCGCGACTGGGGGACATTGCACATTGCCGCAACCGCTCGGCCCCTCCGCACCTATCATCTCACAGGAACTGGTACACTGTGCGTGCGGGCGCGCGCCGAAGTGCGCCCCGATGAAGGCTGGAGCCCATGGGACGCAGACCCTCGCTGACACGCCGCCGGTTCATTCAGGTGGCCGGCGCCACCGGCCTCGCCAGCGTACTGTGCCTGCAGGGCGGCTGTCGGGGCAAGGTCCACGGGGGCCTCAACCGCAAACGCCGCAGCGCCGCGAGCGATCGGCGCGTGATCGTACTGGGCCTCGACGGCTTCGATCCGCGCCTGTGTGAACGCCTCATGGGTGCGGGCAAGCTGCCGAACCTGGCCAGGCTGCGCGACGCTGGCGGCTATCGCCCGCTGGGCAGCAGCATCCCGCCGCAGAGCCCGGTGGCCTGGGCGAGCTTCATTACCGGTGCCGACGCGGGCGTGCACGGCATCTTCGACTTCATCCACCGCCATCCGGAAAAGCCCTTCGAGGAGGCCCTGTACTTCGGTGCCTCGGAGACCGTCGGTACAAGCGAAGGCTGGGATGTCGGCGCACACAAGCTGCCGCTGGGCTTCTGGCCTTTCAACCACGCCACGGCTCACACGCAACTCAAACGCTCCGGCACGCCGTTCTGGGAGTATCTCGACGCCGCCGGCGTGCCGTCGTGCTTCTACGATCTGCCGTCCAACTACCCGCCCAGCCCCTCCACGCACGGCCAACACGTGTGCCTCGCCGGCATGGGTACCCCCGACCTGCTCGGTTCCTACGGCACGCATCAGGTCTTCTCGACCCGCTTCCGCCAGCAGCGCGAACGCGGCGGCGGCCTCGAAATCCCGCTGGTCTTCCGGGAAAACGTCGCCAGCGCCAAGCTGATTGGTCCGCTCAACACGCTGCTCAAGCAACCCGTCGCGAGCGAGTTGCCGTTCCAGATATACCGCCACCCGACCGACGCCCTCGCCCGCATCGAGATTGACGCGCAGACGATCGTGCTGAAAGCGGGCGAATGGAGCGACTGGCGACGCGTCTCGTTTCCGCTGCAGATGCCGTCGTTCCTGCCCGATGAACACGTCTCCGGCCTGTGCCGCTTCTACCTGCAGGAAGTCCGGCCACACTTCCGGCTGTACGTCTCGCCGCTGAATATCGATCCCGCGGCCCCGGGCGAGCAGCGGGTCTCGGAACCGGCCGATTTCGCCGCCCGCATTGCGGACGAACTGGGCCCGTTCGCGACGATCGGCTTCCAGGAAGATCACAAGGCCCTCACGCACGGCGTGTTCACGGACGAGGAATATCGCCACCAGGCCGAGGCGGTGCTCACCGAGCGGATGAACCTGCTGAATTACGCCCTGGAGCACTACGACGACGGCCTGCTGTTCTTCTATTTCTCCAGCACCGACCTGCAGTCGCACATGTTCTGGTGGGATGGCGACGAGTCGCACCCGACGCGTTCCGCCGCGGACGCGCGCAAGTACATGGGCGTGCTCGAGGACCTATACGCTCGCATGGACGACGTCGTCGGCGCGGTGGTGCGGCGCTACGGCGAGCAGGCGACGATTCTGGTCCTCTCCGATCACGGCTTCTGCAACTTTCGCCGCCAGTTCAGCGTCAACACGTGGCTGCGCGACAACGGCTATCTCGGCCCGCGCGATTGCGAAGCGCTGCTCGGCGGCCGCACGGTCGACTGGTCGCAGACGCGGGCGTACGGGCTGGGCATCAACGGTTTGTACCTGAATCTCCAGGGCCGCGAACGCCACGGCATTGTCACACCCGCCGAACGCGACGCCCTGCTGAATGAACTGCGGACCAAGCTGCTCGCGGTGCGCGACCCGGAGAATGGCGAGCCGGCGCTGGCGGCCGTGTACCGCGCGGACGAGGTCTATCACGGTCCCCTGATGGCGGGCGCGCCGGACCTGATTCTGGGTTATCGCCGCGGCTGGCGCTGCGGCTGGGACAGCACGCTCGGGATCATCACGGACGAGGTCTTCAGCGATAACAAGCTGGCGTGGTGCGCGGATCATTGCGTGGCGACCGAGGAGCTGCCCGGCGTGCTGTTCGCCAACAAGCCGATCACCGCAGCCGCTCCGACACTGATCGACCTCGCACCGACGATCCTGTCGCAGTTCGACGTGCCCATGCCCAAATCGCTGCGCGGCCGCAACGTCTTTGCCCCGGAGGCAACGTGATCCGTGGCGTCCGGCCTCCGTGCCGGACGTACTGCAAGGCTCTGCCTTGCAGTGGTAGCGTTGGCCCCGAACTTATGAGGGGTGGCCGACGTTGAACATCGGCAACGCCGCCCCATGGAAGAGGACCCCATGGCCAAGATTCGCATCGATGATGCCCTGCTGGAACGCCTCAAAAAGGTCGCCCAGGTTGCCGGCTACGCGACGGTCGAGGAATTCGTCGAACACATGATCGAAAAAGAGCTCAGCCACCTCGAGGCCGCAGCGGACGAGCAGCAGGTCATCGAGCGCCTCAAAGGACTCGGCTACCTGGAGTAGAATCCGCCGACGTGCGACTACGCTGACCCCAGAAGAGGTTCAGTGTGCCACTGCTGTGTCAGCAGTGGTCTGCCCCGGAAGTTCCTACGGAACGACCGTGCTAACAAGCCTCCTCCTCCATCTCGGCGACGCTGTGCAATGGCTCTGGCATGCGCTGTGCGTGGGCGCTGCCTGGGTGTGGGCCCTCATCGAGGTTGTGCTGAACCCGGTTCTCGCGCCCGTCTTGCTCGTGCTCAATCGCCTGAGCACGTGCGCGGGGGATGCGGTCTTCGCGATCCTCGCTCCGCTACCGCCGTGGCTCGGCCTCACACTGCTGTCGGCCCTTCTTGGCGTGCTCATGCTCGTCGCGTTTCGCTACACGTCGAACCAGGTGAAGATCGGCCGGACGCGCGACGAGCTGACCGCCCACTTGCTCTCGCTGAAGCTCTTCAAGGATGATCTCGGCGTCACGTTGCGGGCCCAGGGGCGTCTGCTGCGTGCCCTCGCGCGGCTGCAGGTGCTCATGCTCAAGCCGGTGCTGATCCTGCTTCTGCCGTTGCTGCTCATCGTCGGCCAGATGGGGCTGCGCTACCAGTGGCGCCCGCTGCACCCCGGCGAAGAGACGCTCATCCGCCTGCGGCTCCGCTCCACGGCGGGTGACCGGGCCGCGATGGCGCGGCTCGACGCCGGCCCAGGCCTGGCTGACATCGTCGGCCCCGTACCCGGCGGCGGCCAGCTCGTCTGGCGCGTGCGCGGCGGTATCCCCGGACGGCACACGCTGCGGTTCACGATTGCCGGGCAGGTCCTGGAGAAGGACCTCGTTGTCGGCAGCGGACTCGCGCGCGTGAGCGCCGAGCGCCCGCCGCGCCGCTGGACGAGCCAGATTCTCCACCCGGCCGAAACGCCGTTGCCTGCCGACGGGCCCGTCCGCGCGATCGAGATTGGATATGGCGGGGTCGATTCCCGTGTCTACGGGGCGAACTGGTGGGTGCTGTACTTCTTCGTGGTATCGATGACTGCCGCACTGGTCGCCAAACCGATTCTGCGCGTGCGGCTATAGTCTGATTCGGCGATCCCTATTCGGCGGTGAAAATGCGAGCAGGGGTCCCCTCCGGTCCAACTCGTACACTCAGTGTTCTCAGGCACTTAGGACAACGCCCCTCGTAGAACATGTCCTCTGGCTTGCGGTAGAGCCGGACGTACACACGGCAGCACTCAAACAGAACGGAAATGTACGGGCGCTTCGGGTTCGGAGTTTGCTGGCCGAAGAGTTCCGGACCGGGATTGTCGTAGGTATCGAACGACATAACCGTATTGTATGCAGCCCATTACGACGGCGGCGGCGCGCACGCACGTCCGGCGGCACACCACCCTGCTTGTCCCTCATCGGCACGAATTGGGCCCTGCCTGCACCTGTGCCGTGTCCGCGGCGCGCATTTCGGTTTCTGCCGATACGATGGCGAGCCATGGACCCGTCTCGCAGCCCAGCCGACGCGTTCGCCTCCTTCCCCGGGGCCGCGCCCGCGCTGTGCCCGCGCTGCGACTACAACCTTACCGGCCTGCCGCAGCCGCGGTGCCCGGAATGCGGCTTCGAGTTTGCCTGGCACGAAGTCGGCGCCGTGCCCCCACGCCCCACCATCCGCTTCGAGCAGGCTTCTGGATGGGATCGCGTCCTCGCCTTCTTTGTCACGTGGGCCTCGGTCCTGTTCACCCCGTGGATCTTCGCCCACCAGGTCGTGCGGCAGGCGCGCGTTCGCTCCGCCCTGCTCTTCGCGGCCGTGTGCTTCGCCTGTACGCCGATCAGCTTCGTGTTCGAGCCGCAACCGGAACTGCTGGACTTGGCCGGCTGGTGGATCATCGCCGCGATGTACCTGCCGGTGCAGACCCTGTTGTTGGCCCTGGCCGACGTCGCCCACTGGGGGCACTTCCGCGCCGCCCTGCGCTTCTGGCTCATCGTGGGCGGCTACACCTCTGCCGTGGTCGTCACCGAAGCGTTCGGCTCGCCGCTGGTGACGGCCGGCGATCTCTGGCAGCTCGTCACTGGTCAGCGCCAGCGCATTCCGCTCAACGCGGAGATGTACACGGCCTCGCTCTCCGCCGCGATCGGTTGGAGTCAGCTCGCGCTGTGGTCCTGCGGCATCGGCTGCTGCTACTTTGTTCGGCTGCGCCGCCGCGCCTGGTCCGGCGCAGGGGCGTACACCGCGACGGCCCTGCTCGTGCTGGGCCTGATCGTGCTGCACAGTCTGGCGCTGGAAGCGGCGATTCAGATTACGGCGAAGTGGTTCCTGTGACCGGGGCGGTCGAGCGGCCGGTCACGGTGCGATGACGCGCGACCCCCGCTCGCGCAGGGTGAGTTCGGCCGGACCGATGGCCTGCCGCGAGACCAGCAGGAAGTCTGCCAGGCTCGTCACCGGCGTGCCCGCGATTCGCTCAATCACGTTGCCGACCTGCACGTCCGCGCGCTCCGCCGGACTGTCGGCGGTCACCTCGATGACAACCACGCCGCGGGCGCCCGCCGGCACGTTCATCGCCCGCCGCGCGTCCTCCGTCAGGTCCGCAATGCGCAGCCCGCGCCACAGCACGGCCCCGTTGCGCATCCAGCCGACGCGATTTACGTCACGTCGTTGCACGGTGGCGGTCACGGTCAGCGGCTGCCCGCTGCGCGTCACGTCCAGGCGCACGGCGGCACCGATCGGCGACTGTCCCGTCAGCTCCGCCAACTGGGCCGGCCCGGTCACGCTGCGTCGCTCAAACTCGCGAATCACATCTCCGACCAACAAGCCCGCGCTGGCGGCCGGCCCGCCGGCCTCGATCAGTTGCACGATCGCCCCCTGCCCCGCGGGCAGGCCGAGCGAGGCGCGCTCTTCCGGCTCGGGCTGCCGCACCGTCAGTCCGAGATAGCCGTACTCGATTGGGTGCCCCGTACTCAAGAGCTCGATGACGCGCCGCTTGGCCGGCGTCAGCGGGATTGCGAAGCCGATCCCGTCATCCGCCGGCGCCCGCGTGTGCATGGCCGTCACCACGCCGATCAACTCGCCGCGAATGTTGAACAACGGTCCGCCCGAATGCCCGGGACTGATGGGCGCCGTCGTCTGAATCATGTCGTTGTAGAAGCGGTCGTCGACTTCGCCCAAGCCGGGCAACTGCCGGCCGAGGTTCGAGACCACGCCAGTCGCAACGCTGAGTTGCCCGTCCGCGCCGAGGCCGAACGGATTGCCGAGCACAATTGCCCATTGTCCGCGGGCCACGCTCGCCCAGTTGCACATCGCCACCGGCGCCAGTCCGCTGCGTTGCACCTGCAGCACGGCGAGATCGCTGCGTGCGTCCGCCCCCACGATCGTGGCGGGCAGATCCGTACCATCGTGCAACAACACACGCACGTCGATCGCCGCCTGCACGACGTGCTCGTTCGTGAGGATCAAGCCGCTGGCGGCGATGACCGTGCCGCTGCCGTTGATGACGACGCGCTGCTCCGCGCCGCCCTCGTCCCCTTTGCCACCCCCGAGCAGGGCGGTGTGCCGCCGCTGTGCGCGAATCCCCACCACACTTGGCGTCACCTGGTCCACCACCTGCCGAAACGCGGCTTGCACCGCGGCCAAGTCGGCGACGGCGGGCGGCTCACCCGCCCGCACCCCGCGCGGAGCCAGCAGCAGCGCCAGGGCAAAGACCCAAACGGCCAAGCGCCAAGCCCACTTGCCCTGCCCGGCGGTGGGCGCAAATTCTGTGGGGGCGACACGACTCATAGCGGGCCGAGACTTCCATATCAGCAGTGCGCAGGGGGAATACGCCCGTACTCCCGTCATCCTGCAGACTCGTATTGCTGTCTTCGACCAATCCCGCGCGCGGCATCAGAAACGGACCGCCGCGGAAGCGGTGTTGTACCCGATATGTCCGTCTCACCGCCACCGCCCGCGCCGCCGTCTGCTCCCGCCACACGGCCAAACATCCCAAGTGCAGCCGCGGACGCGGTTTCCGAGCCACGGCTCGCCGCCCCAAGGCCGGACCCGCCGCTACGGTTACGCGTCCACGCCGAACCCGGACCAGAGATTACCGGTCTACCGTCGCTTCGCCGCCGCCGGAGCCGGGCGCTTCGTCGCCACCGGCGGGGGCGGCAGCTTCACCACCTTGCGCTCGTCGGCCTTCTCCACCTTAGCCGCCGGCTTGGCCTCGTCGGCCGCCTTCTTCTGCGCACCCGCACCCGGCTGGCCGTCCTTCGACTCGGCCGGCGCTGGCTTGGGCTTCTTGATCTCCAGCACCTTCGCGCGGATCTCCTTGCACACCTCGCGGTTGTCCCGCAGGAACTGTCGTGCGTTCTCCCGCCCCTGCCCCATCCGCGTCTCGCCGTAGCTGAACCACGTCCCACTGCGGTTGATCACGCCACATTCCGCCGCCAGATCGAGCACGTCGCCTTCTCCGCTGATGCCCGTCTCGAACAGCATATCGAACTCGGCCTCGCGGAACGGCGGCGCCACCTTGTTCTTCACGACCTTCGCCCGCACGCGTGTCCCGATTACCTGTTCGCCTTCTTTCAGCAGCCCGATCTTCCGCACGTCGATGCGCACCGAGCTGTAGAACTTCAGCGCCCGCCCGCCCGGCGTCGTCTCCGGACTGCCGTACATCACGCCGATCTTCTCGCGAATCTGGTTGATGAACAGCACGCTCGTCCGGCTCTTGGCCGAAATGCCCGTCAGCTTGCGCATGGCCTGGCTCATCAGCCGCGCCTGAATCCCCACGTGCTGATCGCCCATCTGGCCTTCGAGCTCCGCCCGCGGCACCAGAGCCGCCACCGAGTCCACCACGATGACGTCCAGCGCGTTGGACCGCACCAGCAGCTCGACAATCTCGAGCGCCTCTTCCCCGCAGGAAGGTTGGTTCACCATCAGTGCTTCCAGATTCACGCCCAGCCGCTTGGCCCACGACGGATCAAACGCATGCTCGACGTCGATGAACGCGGCCGCCCCGCCCGCCCGCTGCGCCTCGGCGATGATGTGCAGCGTGAGCGTCGTTTTGCCCGACGATTCCGGCCCGAACACCTCCACCACGCGCCCGTGCGGAATTCCCGCTCCGCCCAGGGCGAGGTCCAGCGACAGGCACCCGGTCGAGACCCCGTCCACCGTCGCGGACTGGTTCTCCGTCAGGTACATGATCGTGCCCTTGCCGAACGACTTCTCGATCTGCGCCACCGCGCGGCTCAGGGCTTCCTGGCGATTCTCCTCACGTCCATCGTGCTTGTCTTCGCGCTCGGCCATGTCACGCCCTCGCTGTAACCGCGGCCTGCGGCCGCTCGCTGCGGGTCTCCGATCCGCCCCCATGCTCAAACGTGATCATACAAACAAACCCCTAACTGTCAACCCCGTTCGGGCTGAAGATTTGCGCCCGGTGTGGGTACCTGGAGTCGCGCGCTTCGGGCATCGGGCGACCACCCCGGGTTCCTAGGTGTCACCCACCCGCTGTCGCCCCGGAATCAACTCCCGCGGCGCCCCAATGTCCACCACCACCACCCGCCCTGCCACCCCGCGCGCCGCCGGCGTGTCAAATCCGACCTTGGCCGCCACCATCGTCACTGTGGCGGCCGCGCGGAAGCACGGCTCGTTCACTACGCCGCGATCGGCGTCGAGGCCCGAGGGGATGTCGATCGCGATTCGCCGTGCGCCCGGGGCCGTGTTCGCCAGCTCGATCAGCGTCGCCATGACGCCCCGCGGCACCCCCGTCGACCCCGTCCCCAGGAGCGCATCCACAATCACGTCCGCCCGCGCGATCAGCGTCCGCGCGCACACCAGCCCGTCCGTCTCGTCCGCGCGCACCAGCTCACAGCCCAAGTTCTGCAGAATCCGCAGATTTGTCCCCGCGTCCCCCTGCGACTTGTCCGGTGGCCCCGTGAGAACCACGTCGACCGCCGCGCCGCCCCGCTCGCCCAGCGTCGCCCCCACCCCCGCATTCCGCAAGTGCCGCGCAATCACAAACCCGTCCCCGCCGTTGTTCCCCGCCCCGCACAAGATCACCACGCGACTCGCCGCCGGGTTCACGAGCGTGCCATAGATGAACTCGGCCGCCCCGCGCCCCGCGTTCTCCATGAGCACCAGCCCGGGAATCCCCACGTGCTCGATCGCCAGCACGTCGAGCTCGCGAATCTCCTGTACCGTCAACGCCTCACCGGCCGAATAGGGAATGCTCATGTGCCGCCTCACCAACCCGGCCGCTCGCGCCTGTTCCGAGCGCCGGAACCCGCGCATCTTACCGCATTCCCCCACGCGCCGCGCCTGAGCGGCCGGCTTGGCCTGCGCACCCAAGGTGCGCAGGACCGGGCCCAGCCCGATCTCAGGCCCGCGACACTGCTCAACAGTCTGGTGGAATCCGGCCGACTCTCAGCCGCACGTGGTGTTCATGAGTGCAATGAACGGGTCAATGTCCCGCCAATTCACGTGCCCGTCGGCGTTCGTATCGAGGTCCAGGAACGAACACGCAGGATTGCCCCCGGAGAACAGCGCCGTCCACGCCGACACGTTGTCGTTCTGCGCCGCAACCAGGAAGTCAATATCGCGCCAATTGATCGCGCCATCGCAGTTCCCGTCACCCGGACATGGCGGCGGCGGACAGCTCCACCGCGCCACGTGGCGCGAGACCTGCTCACCCGCCCTCGAGAACTTGCCGGCCGCGACCAGCTCGTTGCCGTGGACCGTCAACGATTCCACCCACACCGTAGAATCGCCCAATCCCGTTCCCAGAGATTGCCAGGCGGCACCATCCCAGCGCGCAATGCCACCTATGAAGGCGCCCGCCGCGATCAACTCGCCGTTGTAGGTTGTCAGCGCCATGACGTTTCGCCCGTAGTCTCCCAATCCCGTGCCGAGCGCATGCCAGGCGCTGCCGTCCCAACGGGCCACGTTGGTACAGGTCACGCCGCCGGCGCTCGTGAATCGGCCTGCCACGATCAGCTCACCATTGCTGACGCTCAATGCCTGCACCCAGCCCGGCTCCGACGGCCCCGGGTCGCAGTCGCACGTCGGACTGCCGCACCAGCACGGCGGACGCCCATCCCCGAGCTGCCACGTCCCGCTGCCCAGGTTCGACCAACTGCCGTTCCAACGCGCGACGCCGTTGCAGATCACGCTACCAGCGTATTGCGGCCCCCCCACGATCAACTCGTTGTTGTAGACTGTCAGCGCATCGACGCTGTCAACCCCTGTTCCCAACGGGTGCCAGGCGCTGCCATCCCAGCGCGCGATGTTGTGACACGGCACTCCGCCGGCCGTTTCGAACCATCCCCCCGCGATCAGGTCGCCGTTGTAGACCGTCAGCACATCGACGTAACTGTCCATCCCGGTTCCCAGCGGTTCCCAGTCGCTTCCGCTCCAGCGGACCACACTGCCGCCAAGCCCGCCATCGACGCGAAAGGAACGCGCCGCAACAAGCGCGCCGTTGTAGACCGTCAGCGCACCAACGGAACCGTTCATCGCCGCTCCCAGCGGTTCCCAGGCGCTGCCGTTCCAGCGGGCCACGGTGCTGGTCTCGTCAGCGTCGCCAACGAAAGATACCGCTGCGACCAGGTCGCCGTTGTACGTCGTCACGCGTCTCGCGCCCGTCAACCAATTGCCCGAGCCCCCACACGGCGATTGCCAGGCGTCGCCTTCCCAAACGGCAATGTTGTTGAGGACCGTGGAATTCGCGCTCGTGAACGTCCCGCCCGCCACCAACTCGCCGTTGAATGTCGTTAGTGTATTCACGCGGCTGTTGGTGCCGGCGAATCCCGCGCCCAGCGGCTGCCAGGAGCTGCCATTCCAGCGCGCAATACGGCTGCACGTTGCCCCACCGGCCGTCGCAAACCACCCGCCGGCAATCAGGTCCGAACCGAGGACGCCCAGAGCAGTCACCGTGCTGTCCATCCCGGATCCCAACGACAACCAGCTCGCGCCGTCCCAGCCGGCGATGCGGCCGCGCGACGTGCCGCCGGCCGTAGTGAACGCGCCTCCCACAATCAGTTTGCCGTCGTACACGGCCAGCGCATTCACATATCCGTCTGTCCCCACGCCCAGCGGCTGCCACGTACTTCCGTCCCAGCGCGCAATGCGGTTGCACGTCACGCCGCCAGCCGTAGTAATCTCGCCTCCCGCAAACAGCTTACCGTTGTACACGGCCAGCGCGTTCACAGCTCCGATCGTCCCCCCGCCCAGCGGCTGCCACGTATTTCCGTTCCAGCGGGCGATGCGGTCGCACCTCACGCCGCCGGCGTAGATGAAAGCGCCACCCGCGATCAGCTCACCGTTGTAGACCGTCAGGGCGTACACCATGCCGTCGGTCCCCGCGCCCAGCGGCTGCCAGGTGCTTCCGTTCCAGCGGGCGACTTTGCTGCACGATCCGCCGCCGGCCTCCCAGAAGGCGCCCGCCGCAATTAACTCGCCATTGTAGACGGTCAGGGCAAACACAATGGCATTCGTTCCCCCTCCCAGCGGCTGCCAACAGCTCCCGTTCCACGTCACGATGTTGCGTGCCACAACATTCCCTACGACACTGAAATCGCCACCGACAACCAGCATCTCCGGCTGCGACCCTGCGCCGTCCGGATCCCACACTGCCGTGGCGTACACGCGCCCCTCTATCCCCGGATAGCTCTGCCCCGCCTGCCACGCGCACTGCGCGCCGGCCGGCTGCGTCAGCGGTCCGGCGAAGCACAACGCCGCCGACACCACGACGAGCCCCCAGCCCATCGCGCGCCTCTGGGTCGCCTTGCTCATGAAAGTTTCTCCCTCGTTTTCGGACACTTTGCGGATGATTCCACGAAGTCCACCACCGATCCATGCAGCACTATTCTACAATTCCCGGTACCGATTCCAACCCGGAAATTCTGCCAATGTGTGGGTGCCGCGACCCCGCCCCGGCCGCACGAGATGTATCACCGTGCGTCTTCACGGACCGCGCCTTTCGCGGTGCTCAGGCCGTTGGCGCCCAAGTGGTCGTCGGCTCGGCCGGCGGAACCGGGGCCGCGGAAATACGTAACCATAAGTCGTGTAAGTACCCAATGCTGCAGTGCCCCACGCAGCGATCTATGCGCATAGCGTGTTGAGTCGTCGGGGCGCGCTCGGACCGCAGCAAGCTCATGGTGAGCTGGCTCTTCCGAGACTCCGGGCTGCGCCGCCCCGTCATGCACTCCACGCTACCCAAGGCTCGTCGCCCGTTCGTTACCGCCCCGCGTTCTCCATGAGCACCAGCCCGGGAATCCCCACGTGCTCGATCGCCAGCACGTCGAGCTCGCGAATCTCCTGTACCGTCAACGCCTCACCGGCCGAATAGGGAATGCTCATGTGCCGCCTCACCAACCCGGCCGCTCGCGCCTGTTCCGAGCGCCGGAACCCGCGCATCTTACCGCATTCCCCCACGCGCCGCGCCTGAGCGGCCGGCTTGGCCTGCGCACCCAAGGTGCGCAGGACCGGGCCCAGCCCGATCTCAGGCCCGCGACACTGCTCAACAGTCTGGTGGAATCCGGCCGACTCTCAGCCGCACGTGGTGTTCATGAGTGCAATGAACGGGTCAATGTCCCGCCAATTCACGTGCCCGTCGGCGTTCGTATCCAGGTTCAGGAACCGACACGGCGCGTTACCGCCCGGAAAATGCTGCTCCCACCACCACACGTTGTCGTTCTGCGCCGCAATCAGGAAGTCAATGTCGCGCCAATTGATCGCACCGTCACAGTTCCCGTCACCCGAACAAAGCGCCGGCGGACACGAAATCGCTTCACACGAGGTGTCGTCACCGTAGTAGGTGCCCCTCACTGCCACACAATCCGCCTGGAGCCGTCGCCCGCACTGGCCGTCCGCGTGGCAGCACGCCCCGGTCGGACAGCTCCAGCGAGCCCAGTGGTACGAGACATGCCCCCCTACAATCTGAAACGAGCCACCCGCGACCAGCTCGTTGTTGCAGACCCCCAGCGTATACACCGTGCCGCCCACTCCCCCTCCCAGCAACTGCCAACTGCTCCCGTCCCAGCGCGCAATTCCGCCCGTAAAGTCACCCGCCGCGATCGGCTCGCCGTTGTAGATCGTTAGCGCCACAACAGAATTCTGGTCATTCCCCAATCCCGTGCCGAGCGCTTGCCAAGCGCTGCCGTTCCAACGGGCCACGTTGGTGCAGTCCGTGCCGCCGGCGCTCGAGAAAGCACCACCGGCGATCAATTCACCATTGGTGACGCTCAGTGCCCCCACCCACCCCGGCTCCGACATCAATTCCGGTCCGCAGAGGCACTGCGGATCGCCGCACCAGCACCAATCAGATGAATCGTAATAGACCCGCCACATCCCGCCGCCCAGGCTTGACCAACTGCCGCTCCAGCGCGCGATGCCGTTGCAGGTCACGTCGCCCATTGACCGGAAGTACCCCCCGGCGATCAGCTCGCCATTGTAGACCGTCAGCGCCACGACGCCGTCGTCCGCCCCGGCCCCCAGCGGCAGCCAACTGCTCCCGTTCCAGCGCGCGATGTGGCGACACGCCACTCCGCCGGCCGCATGGAACCATCCCCCCGCCATCAGCTCGCCGTTGTAGACCGTCAGCGCGGTGATACCGTCGTCCATCCCGGTTCCCAGCAGTTCCCAGGTGCTGCCGTTCCAGCGGGCCACGCCGCTCGTCTCGCCACCGGCCGTAACGAAAGTCCCCCCCGCGATCAGGTCGCCGTTGTAGGTCGCCAAGCACCCTGCACTCTTGAATGAGTCGCCCGATCCCCCGCCCAGCGATTCCCAGGCGCTGCCGTTCCAGCGGACTACGCCGCCGCTCCCGCCATCGGCCGTAACGATAGCCCCCCCCGCCGCGATCAGCTCGCCGTTGTACTCCGCAAAGTCCCCTATCCCCAGGCCCGGACCGCCCATTCTCGCGCCCAGTGATTCCCAGGCGCTGCCGTTCCAACGGGCAATGCTCTGGAAAGCCGTGTAATTCATGTCCGCGAAGGATCCACCCGCCACCAACTCGCCATTGAACACCGTCAGCGTATTCACGCCGGCGTCGTCGGCAAACGAGAATCCCGCCCCCAGCGGCTGCCAGGCGCTGCCGTTCCAGCGCGCAATGCCATTACACGTCGCCCCATCGGCCGTCGCGAACGCCCCGCCGGCAATCAGCTCCGAGTCGACGACGGTCAGAGCATTCACCTGGCCGTCCATCCCCGATCCCAGCGGCTGCCAGGCGCTGCCGTTCCAGCGCGCAATGCGGTTGCAGGTCGCCGCACCGGACTTCGTGAACTTCCCGCCGGCAACTAGGTTCGAATCGATAACGGTCAGAGCAAACACAGCGCCGTCCATCATTGATCCCAGCGTCGACCAGTTCGCGCCGTCCCAGCTGGCGATGCGGCTGCGCCACACGCCGCCGATCAAAGTGACATCGCATCCGACAATCAGCTGGCCGTCGTACACGGCCAGCGCACGCACGTATCCGTATATCCCCGCGCCCATCGCCTTCCACTTACTTCCGTTCCAGCGAGCCATGTACTGGCACGTCACGCCGCCGGCGCTCGTGAAAGCGCCACCCGCGATCAACTCCCCGTTGTAGACCGTCAGAGCATACACCGTGCCAGATATTCCGTCTCCCAGCGGCTGCCACGTACTTCCGTTCCAGCGGGCAATACTCTCGCACGCCACGCCGCCTGCCGTATGGAAATATCCCGCCGCGATCAACTCACCGTTATAGACCGCCAGGGCAAACACATAATAATCTCCCACCCCCTCCCCCAGCGGCTGCCAACTGCTCCCGTTCCACGCCGCGACGCTACCTGCCACAGTACTCCCCGCGACGCCGAAATGACCCCCGACAACCAGCATCTCCGGCTGCGGCCCCGCGCCGTCCGGATCCCACAATGTCGTGGCGTACACGCTCCCGGCTACTCCCGACACGCCTTGCCCTGCCTGCCACGCGCACTCCGCTCCGGCCGGCTGCGCCAGCGGTCCCACGCAGCACAACGCCACCGACACCACGACGAGCCCCCATCCCATCGCGCGCAATTGGGTCGCCTTGTTCACGGAAGCGCCTCCCTCTTTTTCGGACACATTGCGGATGATTCCACGAAGTCCACCACCGATCCATGCAGCGGCATTGTACACCGCCCGGTGCCGATTCCACCGCAGAAATTCCGCCAATGTGTGGATGCCGCGACCCCGCCCCGGCCGCCTTGATTCCTCCGCCGGTCCCCGGCCGTTGCGGGTTGGGGCGGAGGGCGGGTAGCTTATGGCGGAAATTGGGGGTTGGCGCCGGATCGGAACGGAAAAAGGGATCGCATGACGCAGCGGACGAAAGCGAAGCGGGCTGGGACTAGGGCGACGAAGGCGGGTGCTAACGCAGCGCGCAGCGCGGGGGCCGCAGGCGCGCAGCTAGCGCGGACGACAGGAGCCGTGGGCTCAAAGCTAACACGAACGGCGGGCGCGAAGGGCGCGGCGGCGCGCCTTGCGCCGACGCAGCATCGGCCGACCGGCTGGAACACGTGGGACTTCCAGGGTTTCAACCGGCTCGTGTACCTGGAGAACGGCGACACCGTCGTCACGATCGAGTTTTCCGTCTGGGATGAAACGGTTCCGGCCCGCGTTCCGCCGCCCGATCCGGAGCATCGCAAGATCGGCAAGCTCTACGACAACTTCCGCTGGGAGAACGTCACGAAGCTCGGGCCGCACGCGCCGCTCGGGTTGCCGGCCAAGCTCGAGTTCCTCGCGGGCGAGGTTCCCTACGCGGCCGAAGCCACCGAGAAGGATGGCCGGCTGCAGCTTACCGTCCGGCCGCTGAAGGCCAGCAAGCAGCGGATCGTGTTCCGCCTCCTGGCGCCGGTCGGGGTGGCGCCGGTCGTGACGAAGCCGACGCAGGGGACGTTCGCGGGTTGCGCGATCGAGTTCAAAGGCGCGACGTGGCCGACGGACTATTTCGTGAACATTGCGGAGCCGTACGCGGTGGCGCCGGCGGGCAAGGCGGCGACGGTCATTGCCAAGCCGCCGCGGGCGCAGGCGGGCCGCGCGCCGGGCGAGTTTGCGGCGCTGGCGAAGCAGGCGCTGACGGGGTCGGGGGCGCTGGCGGACGCGCCAGGCGCGATGATGCAGGCGATTACGTGGAACACGTTGTACGACACGCGGCGGAAGCTGATTTCGTCGCCGGTCAGTCGCGACTGGTGCTACGACTGGCGCGGCGTCCTGGTGTTCTGCTGGGACACGTTCCTGGTTTCGACGTTCGTGTCGTACGAGGCGCCGGAGCTGACGCGGCTGAATCAGGAAGCGGTGTGTGCGGCGATCGACGAACTCGGGCATGTGCCGAACTACTACATGGCGCACGGGGCGGCGTCGCGCGACCGCAGCATGCCGTGCCTGGGGGCGTACCTGATCTGGAAGACGCAGGTGGCGGCGCCGGACAAGGCGTGGCTGGCGCGGGTGTATCCGAAGCTGGTGCGCTGGCACGGGTACTGGATGAAGAATCGCAGCGGGCGCAAGGACGGGCTGTTGCAGTGGGGTTCGAACCCGGTGGAGTACGAGTTCCCGCAGCTCGTGCCGTACAACCAGATTCTGCAGCACACGCGGCAGTCGGCGATGTACGAGTCCGGACTGGACAACTCGCCGATGTTCGACGACGTGCCGTTCAACGCGCAGCGGAACGTGCTGGAGCTGGACGACGTGATGCTGTGCGCGCTGTACGCGATGGACTGCGAGGCGCTGGCGAACATGGCCGCGTTTTTGGGCAGGCCGGCGGAGGCCGCGCGGTACCGCAAAGAGCACGCGGAGATGGGGCGGAAGATCAACGAGTGTTTGTGGGATGAAGAGCACGGGATTTACTGCAATCGGCAGTGGGATTCGCCGACCGGGAAGGGTGGGAAGCTGAGCCGGCGCTGGGCGCCGACGTCGGTGTTTCCGCTCATCGCGGGCGTCGCAACGCCGGAGCGGGCGGCGCGGATGGTTCGCGAGCATCTGCTCAATGAGCAGGAGTTCTGGGGCGAGTGGGTGATTCCGGCGATTGCGCGGAACGATCCGGCGTATCCGGACAACGATTACTGGCGCGGGCGCATCTGGGGTCCGTTCAACTTCCTGGTTTCGGAAGGGTTGCGGCGGTACCGGATGGACGACGTGGCCGCAGAGTTGGCGACGAAGAGTCTGGCGCTGTTCATGAAGAATTACCGCGCGGATGGCGGCATCTACGAGAACTACAACGCGGAGACCGGGCAGGGCGCGGACGTGTGGAACGCGGCGCGCCTGTATCACTGGGGCGGCCTCTTGGCGTTCGTGGCGATGCAGGAGCTGATCGACGTGGAGCCGACGGGGTATCTGCGGTGCGGGTCGCTGGAGTTCGCCAATGCGGGCTTGAAGAATGTGCGGCTCGGGTCGGACACGTATGAGGTGAAGCTCGATCGCGGCGTACACGTGCGGAAGAATGGGCAGCCGCTGCTGGATTGCACGACGCGGGCAATTGTGCGGTTGCCGCTGGTGACGGCGGGACAGGTGGTGCCGGCGGATCAGCCACTGATGATTGCGGCGACGGCGCGCGGGACGTTGACGCTGCATGGCGTGAAGGGTCCGGCGCGGCCGGCGCGGCTGACGGATGGGCGTGTGATTGTGCCGCAGAAGCGCGGCTCGGAGGTTGTGTACGCGTGGTAGGCATATAGACGTCGGGCGCAGCGGCTTGACGCTATGAAGTAGATGTTTCAAGCTGGGCTAAGTCCGGACGAGGGCCAGGCGGATTGCCGAGGTCTTCCGGCCGAACTTAGCCCAGCCTACGTTTTTTAGCCCGGTGTACGTTTCTGAAGACCGACCGGAGGTCGGTCCCCCATTATCGGGCGCGGCTCATGTTCGTGTAGGGCAGGTGGAGGCCTGACGCTGCAAGGAGGTGCTTCTGCGGTTGTGTCGCGCGCAAGGCACAGCACGGCGCTAGCCGGCGGGGGCGAGGTCGAGGGCGAGGATGGTCTTGTTGTCGCGGAGGTAGAGGCGGGTGCCGACGAGAGTGGGGACGGTCCAGCTTTTGTCGGCGAGAACCTGGGCCTGGGAGACGATTTTCAGGCCGTCGGGGGTGACGGTGGCGAGGGCAAGGAGGCCGGTCTCGTCGAGCAGGATGAGCTTGCCGTCAGCGAGGAGCAGGTTGGTCTTGGCGAAGGTGCGGTCGCGCCAAGCGATCTTGCCGGTGTCGAGGTGGAGGCCCATGAGGAAGGCGGGTCCGAAGTCGCCGCTGGAGCCGACGATGAGGTCGCCGGAGCGGACGATTGTGCCGTGCATGACCTTCATCTTCTCGTTGGTCCAGAGGAGTTCGGCGGCGTAGGCGTCGTCCTTGTGCGTGATGCGGTAGAGCTGGGTGGCGCCGCCGTAGGCGGAGGAGAAGAGGACGCGGTCGGGGGCGATGAAGAGGGGCGTGCTCATGATGCCGGCGAGCTGTTTGTCGACGGTAGTTTTCCAGCGGGTCTGGCCGGTGGCGGGGTCGAGGGCGGCGCGGTCCATGGCGAGGGTTAGGATGAGGTGGTCTTCGTTGTTGATCTTCGTCAGGAGCGGCGTGGGGTAGCCGCCGCGGAAGGGCTCACTCTTCCAGGCGATTTCGCCGGAGTCCTGTTTGAAGGCGGCGACGCCGAAGTCCTTGCCGCCGACGTTGACGATGACGAGGTCGCGGTAAGCGACGGGGCTGGCGCCGTAGCCGCGCTGCAGGTGACCGGCACCGTATTCGGCCATCAGGTCGTGTTGCCAGAGAATCTTGCCGGTCTTTTTGTCGAGGGCGGTGAGGTGGACGAGGCCGCCGATGGTGAAGAGGCGGTCGCCGACGACGAGGGGGGTGGCGTGGGGGCCGGGGCCGTAGTCGAGGAGCATGCCTTCTTTGGGTGGAGCGTCGTAGGTGGTTTCCCAGACGGGTTCGCCGGTGGCGGTACGGAGGGCGAGGACGGCGTCTTTGTCATCGCGGCGGCACATGGTGTAGAGGGTGTCGCCATCGACGACGATGGCGGAGTGGCCGGGGCCGATGTCGCGGGACCAGAGTTTCCTGGGGCCGTCGGCGGGCCATTGGGCGGCGAGGCCGGTGGCGCTGCAGGTGAAGTCCCGATTGGGGCCGCCCCATTGGAGCCACTGGGCGGAGGCGGTGGCCGTGCTGGCAAGAATGGCGGCACTGAGCGCACCGGACCGGATGATTTGCCCCACGGTACGACTTGTCGGCATGCCGGCACCTTTCGCTGCTGTCGGTGTGCGCCGCACGTGCGGCGGCGCCGATTGTAATGGGTCATGCGCCGGGGGCGGGGCGGGCGTATCGCGGGCGACAACTCCCGACAGGGGATAGGTGGTGGGGACCGGGCGGAGTGCATCTCAGACGGCCACGGCCGACGAGGGTTGCTCGCCGGCCGCGGGGGGGTATCTGCAAGTTGTGCTGGACTAGCGGCGGCGCAGCGCCAGGATGCCGAGGCCCAGGAGCAGGCAGGAGGCCGGCTCGGGGGTGGCGGTGATGCTGAACTCGTCGACGTAGCACATGTCGTACTGCGCGCCGGTAACGCGGACATCGGCGTCGCTCAGATCGAGTTGGGAACCGAGGTTCGTGGTCAACGTGGGCACGCCGTTGACAACGCCGTAGTAGGTGTCGTTGGCGTAGTCGAGGACGAGCTTGACGCTGAACCAGGTGTCGCGCGTCACGGAGATGCCCGTGTCGAGGGCGGTAGCGCCTTCGACGTCGTAGATTTTCACGAGGTTCGTGCTGTCCACGTACAGCAAGGCCGAGCGGGCGACCGTGCTGTCGTAGACGTCGAAGCCCCAAGACCCGCTGGGGGTGCCGGCACTACCCAGCTGCATCTGGGCGCTGATTTCCACGATCGGCTCGCCGGCGCCCACCGGATCGAAGGGCGTAACCTTCCACCACCAGGCGCTGACCACTGGGGACGAATCGAACGAGGCGGCCTGGGTGCCCGCATACACCACGGCGGTCTGGACCTGAGCGGCAGCCTCGCTGTCGCCCTGCCAGCCATCTTGTCCCATGAGGGAACTACCGGCGACAAACATCGGGGGCTCGAAGCCGGTTGAGTACAGGGTTGTCGCGTGTGTTGCCGCGACGAGTCCAAGTACAACGGCCAATACACTCATCTTCTTCATAGCTATCCTCCTACCCTGATCCCAAGTACTCCACACGGCGCCGGCGC
Source organism: uncultured Planctomycetales bacterium (assembly GCA_964523405.1). Taxonomy (GTDB): domain Bacteria; phylum Planctomycetota; class Phycisphaerae; order UBA1845; family Fen-1342; genus CAZGAQ01. Next base: position 123,520 of record CAZGAQ010000004.1, on the reverse strand, counting down.
ACTCGGCCGGCGCGTCAGACACTCTCTCCAAAGCAAAGCGGGCGCCCTGTGGCGCCGCCGCACACAGCGTTTTGCGGATTAGTCCACCCGGCAGGGCCGACTCTCGCTTCCTCCAGTGCGCACTATAGCGAAGCGGCCGCTGGGGTCACAAGTAAGAAGTTGTAGTCTTGAGCAACAGGGGACGGGTGCTCGCGCCGGGGTAGCCGAGGGTCTGTCCGAGTAGTGACAGCGTTGGAACCAGGCGGGAACCTGCGAGTGCGTCGGAGGGCGCGCCGGAACTGGTATTCTCGGACAGCGCGGGAGGGGCGAGCCCGCGTGGCGCGTGCAGGTGGCGCGGGTGTGGCGTACAATCGGCCGCCCGCGGGACTTCCGCAGAGGGAGCGTACGATGGACTTCGGCACGATCTTCTTGTTCGGCGCGCTGGTTCTCGCAAGCGGGGCGGAGAAGCCCACGTTGTCGGCCACCCAGCCGACAGCCGCGATTGCCGCTTCGCAGCCGACGCGGCTGACCAGCGAGCAGCAGGCCGAGTTGGCGCGGCACTTTGGCTTTGGCCCGCTGCAGATCTATAAGCTCAAGATTGGTTTGAGCGATCTGCGGCTGGCGGATTTGAACGGGGATGGGCGGGTGGACGTGGTGCTGTGGAATGGGCACCAGAGCCGGTTCGAGCTGTTCTATCAGCCGGACCCGAACGCGCCGGTGAGCGAGGAAGCGCGCAACCTGGATCGCAACGAGCTTCCCAATCGCGGTGCGCTGCGGAATGAGAACATACCGGTGGCGTATAAGGTGGCTGCCCTAGAAGTGGCGGATGTCACGGGTGATGGGCGGGCGGACATTGTGTTCTTTGGGGAGCCCAAGGAACTGGTCGTGCTGCCGAGCAAGGCGGGCGGGGGGTTGGGTGCACCGGAGAGTTTGCGGGCGCCGGACGGGAATCCGCGGAACGGGTGCCTGGCGGCGGGGGATTTCGATCATGACGGGCGGACGGATGTGGCGCTGCTTGGCAGCGATGTATTGCTCGTCTATCGGCAGAAGGAGCAGGGTGGGCTGGCGCCGCCGCTGCGGCTGGTCCACGGGATCAAGAACCCGATGCTGATGCTGCGGGCGGATGTGAACGGCGACGGGCGCGACGACCTGATCATCGGGGCGGATGACGAGCGGTACGGCGTGTACGTGTGCCTGCAGGAGGAGAGCGGGACGCTGGCGGCGCTGCGGCCGGTGCGGATTCCGCGGCTGCGGAGCATGTCGGTGGCGCGGCCGCTGAGCGGGAAGGGCGGGGATGATCTGTATGGGGTGGAGCAGGCGACGAATCGGCTGAAGCACTATCGCTGGGAATTGCCGCGGGACGCGGGCGTGGCGGGCGACTGGCCGCCGCGGCTGCACTCGTACCCGGTGAAGAGTACGAGCAAGCAGCGGCCCCTTGCACTGGGCGACGTGGACGGGGACGGGCTGGCGGATTGCGTGACGGCCGATCCGGAGGCGGCGCAGCTCATTCTGTTCCGCGGGGAGGCGGACGGGCTGGGGGCGGGCGCGGCGTATCCGGGTCTGGTGAAGATGACGGACGTGCAGGTCGTCGACCTGGACGGCGACGGGCGTCTGGAAGTGGTGGTGGCCAGTGCGCAGGAGAAGCTGATCGGGGTGTCGCACTTCGCGCAGGGGCGGCTGACGTATCCGAGCGGGATTGCGGCGCGCGGGGAGCCGTACGCGGTGGCGGTGGGGAGCCTCAAGGCGGGCGAGAAGGCGGACCGGCTGGCGTACGTGACGAAGGAAGACGACGACTTCAAGCTCGTGGTGCGCGGGCTGGGGGCGGGGGCGGAAGAGGCGACGTATCGCGTGGACCGGCTGGATGACGATCCGGCCGGGCTGCGCTTTGTGGACGTGAATCAGGACGGACGCAACGACCTGCTGCTGTTCGTGCGATACGCGACGCCGAAGACGTATTTGCAGACGGAAGACGGGAAGTTCGAGTTGTTCAGCGGGGCGGAGAAGCGGACGAGCCTGCTCAAGGATGCGTCGCTGGCGGCGTTTGCGGTCGCGGACATCAACGGCGATGGGAAGCCGGAAGTAATCGTCGCGCAGGAGAACCTGGCGCGGGCGCTGGTGGTGCGGGACGGGCGCTGGACGGTCGTGGACCAATACAGCCCGGAGACGGCGGACGTGAAGCTGACGGGGCTGACGGCGTTGCCGCGGGCGGGCGGGGCACCGCAACTGGTGATGTACGACAAGCGGGCGGGCGACGTGCTGGTGTTCCAGCAGCGTGAGGATCGGACGTACGCGCTGGCGCAGACGATGCCGGTGGGGACGTTCGAGCTGACGGCGACGGCGGCGTTGCCGATCGGGCGGGACGGCAAGGTGGCGCTGCTCTTGGCGGATCCGGCGCGGCTGGCGGTGCTGACGCCGGACGAGCGGGCGCCGACGCTGGTGGAGCAGGATTCGTACGAGTCGGAGACGAAGGACGCGTTTCTGGCGGATGCGGTGGTGGGGGACGTGAACCACGACGGCGTGCGGGACATCGCGCTGGTCGACATGGGGAAGGCGTCCTTAGAGATTCTGACGACGCTGCCGGGCGGGCAGCTTGTGCGGGCCATGCGGATCCAGGTGTTTCAGGGCAAGCGGTTCGCGGACGCGCCGGATGCATACGGCGAGCCGCGGGAGGTGCTGGTGGGCGACGTGACGGGGGATGGGATTGATGATGTGGTGGTGATTGCGCACGATCGGCTGATTGTGTATCCGGGGGAGTAGGGGGGGTGAGGCGTGTGTGCGTGGGGCGCGTGATGAAATGGGCCTGGTGGGCAATTGCAGCGGCAGGATGTGCGGTTGTCCTGAATGGTATTCCGCGCGGCTGGTCGACAGGTGGGTGGCCACTCTTGTCCCTGAGACTCCGTCCGGTCAAAGTCGAACGTCGCATGACGCTGGATGAAGAGCGGGCGCTTGCTGTCCGTTTGTGGGAAAGCGGACGGATCACGCCCAATCACCTAGAGATGCCCGGCTGGCAGGTGATTCGCCTTCCGCTTTTCGACCGACTCGTCGGCGTTTCTGTGCCGGCGATGGCGGTGAACGCCGCGGTTGTGCCGTGTGCATTCATGGTCATCCGGTACTTGCGTTGGAGCCGGACTCGGCACAGAGATGGAGTCTGTCGGGGCTGCGGGTACAACCTGACCGGCAATGTGAGCGGTGTGTGTCCGGAATGCGGGCGCCCAATCTCGGGCAGTCGTGCGCAGGTCCAGCCAGCGCATGACCAGCGCGTGGACAACTCGGTGGATGGGGCGGGTGGCACACCTGTGTGAGTCCCGTCGCCCACCAAGTCCTCTGGAAGTGTGGGCGTCCCTGTCTGTGGAGACGGGCCGGAGGCCCATGCTCCCCGGTTGTTTGCGCTGCACTTTCGATGGGGCGCTGCACCGGGGCGTCGGAGTGGTGGATTGAGGGGTGGATGTTGGGGGGCGTGTTCGGGCCGGGCGGGGGCGGATTTCCTTGCATTCTGCTACAAGTTAGGTTATGGTTAGGGTTGTGGGCCGGGCGGTGGCGCCCGGATTTGTGGGAACGGATCATGGTGCTTTCGAGACCCGAGGAATTACGGGGAGCGCCCGCGGTGCGCGCCGCTGCGGCCGCGGGGTCGATGTCGGGGCCGGTGCTTAGGCCGGCGCCGGCATCGGTACCGGCGTTCATGTCGATATCGATGTCGACGCAAGAGCCGAACGCGGCGCTGACGTTGACGCCGATGCCCGTGTCGATGCGGGCGTCGATTCCGATGGCGGAATCGGAGTCGGGGCCGGAGCCGGCGGCAGCGCTGCCGGCCGGGCACGTGGCGGCGCCGACGTTGGAGTTGGCGTCGGGGCCGATGTTGGCGCGGACGCCGATTCGGCTGCGTCTGGCGCAGCTTGCCGAGCAGGTGCGGGCGCTGCAGTGGCGCGATGAGGAGGCGGGCATTTGTCCGACTGGCCTGGCGGCACTGGATGCAGCGCTGGGGGGCGGGTTGGCGGGTGGGGCCGTTCATGAGCTGGTGATTCCGTGTGCGGGCGGGCGGCCGGTGGAGGGGGCGGCGGCACACACGTTGGCGCTGCGCACCGCGGCGCTAGCGGCGGGTGGGGGGGTGGCGAGTGATCACGGACCATCGCCACTGCTCACAGAGCACACGGGGGGTGCTCGCTTGCTAACAGCGTTACCCCGCCGGAAACGGGCCGGAGGCCCATGCTCCCCGGTCGTTTCCGCTTCGCTTTTCATGGGGCGGCGGGTGGCGCTGTCGAGGGTGCCACTGCTATGTCAGCAGTGGCTTGAAGGCGGCAGTGTGACGCCGTCCGGGGATTCTGCCATGTCCGAGGGTCTGCCCCATCCCCCACTGCTCACAGAGCAGTGGCACACGGGAGGATCGGTTGCAGGACAGAGGCACACGGCGGGATCGGTCGCAGAGCAGAGGCACACGGGAGGACTGGTTACAGAGCAGGGGTACATGCACACGCACGCGGGGCGGGCGTGGCGCTGGGTGTTGTATGTGGATACGACGCTGGACTTTTATCCGCCGGGCGCGGCCCAGATTGGCGTGCCGTTGGGCCGGTTGCTGATCGTTCGGACGCCGCGCGCGGCGGATGCTTTATGGGTGGGGGAGCAGGCGCTGCGGTGCCGAGCGATTGCGGCCGTGGTGTTGCCGCTGCGCACGGTGGAGGCGCGGGCGACGCGGCGGCTGCAGCTTGCGGCGGAGGCGGGGGGCGGGCTGGGGCTGGTGATTCGCGCGGAGGAGCGGGGGCACACGTTTGCGGCCACGCGGCTGCGGTGTGTGCCGGTGAGAGGCGAGCGCGGGCCGCGGCGGGTGGAAGTGACGATTTTGAAGTTGCGTGGTGGGGGGCTGCGCGAGCCGGTAATCGTGGAGTTACCCGATGCGGCGCATCCTGTGTGTGCATCTGCCGTACCTGTCGACGGAGCGGGTGCGGAGCGAAGGCGCCGCGGCGGGTGAGGGGGCGCCGGTGGCGGCGCGGATGGCGCCGGCGCGGGCGGCAACTGCGGAGGCTACAACGGCTACACCGGCGTTGGTGCCGGCGGAGCGGCCGTTGGCGTTGACGCGGGCGGTGGGGGCGGCGTTGGTGGTGGCGGAGGTTTGTCCGCAGGCGCGGGCGGCAGGTTTGCGAGCGGGGCTGACGCTCGGTCAGGCGCAGGCGATCGTGCCGGAGTTGGAGGCGCGGGAGCACGAGCCGGCGCGGGACCGGGCGGCGCTGGTGCGGTTGGCGGACTGGGCGGTGCGGTTCAGTCCGATCGTGGAGCCGGTGGAGCCGGACACGCTGTTGGTGGATATCACCGGCTGCGAGTTGCTCTTTGGAGGAGAGGAGCGTCTGGCGCGTCAGGTCGTGGCGGGCCTGGCGCGCCGGGGCTTTACGGCGCGGGTGGCGGTGGCGGACACGGTGGGGGCGGCGCAGGCGCTGGCGAGCAGCGGGCGAGAAGAGTTGTGTCTGGTGCCGGTGGGGCAGGGCAGCGCCTATTTGGCGCCGCTGCCGCCGGAGAGGCTGCGCATCGAGGCGGTGGTGGCCGAGCGGCTGGCGGCGCTGGGGGTGCGGACGATCGGGGATTTGCTGACGCTGCCGCGAGCGACGCTGCCGGCGCGGTTTGGGGCGGGGCTGGTGCGGTGTTTGCAGCAGGCGCTGGGAGAGGTGTTTGAGGGGGTGCAGCCGCATCAGCCGGTGGATGTACCGCAGGCGGGGCGGCGGTTTGAAGGGCCGGTGGCGGACACGCGCGCGCTGGTGCGGGTGGCGGGGGAGTTGCTGGACGAGATTTTCGCGGTGGTGGAGCGGCGCGCGGCGGGGCTGCGCCGGCTGGACTGCGTGCTGTACTACGAGGGACGGCCGCCGCAGGTGGTGGTGGTGGCGCTGGCGCGGGCGTCGCGGCGGCGTGAGCATGTGCTGCAGCTTTTGGCGGAGAAGTTGGAGCGGGTGGAGGGGGGGATGGGAGAAGAGGCCGCTTTCTCTCACGTGAGACCGACCGGAGGTCGGTCCCCCAAGGGAGGCGGAGATGCGGGAAGTGACACCTTCCCCCAACCCCTCCCCAAGGGGGAGGGGGGAGAAGACGCCCTCCCCCGGTCGCTCCGTGAGAGGGAGGGGGGTGAAGGCGGCGCGGACCGTCCCCCCTCTCAGGGGGGACTACGGGAGGGTACGGCGTTTAGGGGTCGCGCGGAGAGTGACGGCTTTAGCCTCCCCAAACCCCTCCCTGGGAGGGAGGGGAGTGGGGGGGCCGCTTCGGCGGAGGTGGTTCGCCGCAGTCACGTAGAGTTGTTCGATCCGAATCCGGGGCCGGTGGGGCTGCGGTTGGTGGCGCGGGAGATTTCGCGCTGGCACGCGGGGCAGGGGGAGCTGTTTGTGCCGCGGGAGCCGGGGGATGAGGAGGATTTGGGGACGCTGATTGATCAGGTTGCGGGGCGGGTGGGGTATGGGGCGGTGGTGCGGCCGGAGCTGGTGGATGATCACCAGCCGGAGATGGCGTTTCGGTGCGTGTGTGTGGCGGAGGCGGGGTTGGAGGCGGACCAGGTGGGGCCGGCGGCGAGCAGCGGAGGGTCGTCGGGACAGGGGATGGGGGTGCGGCCAAATCTTGGCGGGCGGGACGCCCACCCCACCCTGCCTGGCGGGCGAGACGCCCACCCCACCCTGCGCCTGCCGCGGCCGGTGCGGCTACTCGCGCGGCCGGTGTTGGTGCGGGTGATTGCGCTGGTTCCGGACGGGCCGCCGACGTGGTTTTGGTATGGCGGGCGGGAGTACGTGGTGGCGGAGGCGAGCGGGCCGGAGCGGATCGAGACGGCGTGGTGGCGTGGGCCGGACGTGCGGCGGGATTACTTTCGGGTGACGACGGCGGAGGGGGAGCAGTACTGGCTGTTTCGGACGATGGGGGAGGGGGAGTGGTATGTGCACGGGGTGTTTGCGTGAGGGGCGGCGGTGTGCCGGGTGGGAAGGCGGGAAAAGGTGACCAAGTAACACAGTGACCACGGGGGCACGGTTGGGCGGGAGACGTGAAAACGTGCAAAGGTGAAAAAGTGAAAACGAATAAAAGGGGGCGCGGCGGAGGCGTGCAAAGGTGAACGTGCGTGACTGCGGCGCCGGGCGAGTACGGGGTCCGGCGAGAAAAAGGAGCCGGCCCGCGCGACGGTGGACGTCACACGGGCCGGGGAAAGATCATTGTTCTCGATCGAATCTAGCTGGCGGTTACTTCCAAACGGCCTTCCAGGCGTTGTTCTCCGGCGGAGGGTTCACCTGGGCCGGGTTGACCGTGCCCTTGAAGCCGTACAGCAGAACGTTGTTGCCGATCATCAGGCGGAGAGAAGGCACAGCGGACGCATGGCCGTCGAAATAGCCGGTGTTGGTCCGTCCGTCCTTGCGGTTCCTGGCGACCGTTGACCCGGCACCAATCCGGTCGGCATCGCTCATGTAGGTCACGTCCACCGACGTCTTGGAGAAGTGTGGAGGTGACAGGGGCATCGCGACACCGCTCCAGGCCGACTGATAGGGCCCTTCCTGCTGGAACTCGGCGTAGAGCGGGTTACCGGTCTGCCGCTGCCAGGCATCCGCGATCATCCATTCGTCGCTGGCCTTGGGGATTTTCGTGATGGGCTGTCCAGGGTACTTCGCCATCGTGGCCAAGTCCCCGGGGCTCCACGCCGCCGGCGTGTTGGAGGGACTGAAGCCAAAATACATGCCCGGGTTCGTCGCCCGCGGACTGCCGAACGTGAGGCCCTCCGGTGCCTCTCCGCCCCAGTGGTTCAGCGAGTAGTACGTGGGGTAGATGCCGCGGGAGGCACGAATGCCGATTGCGCGGACGTTCGCTTCTGTATTGTAGCCGACTGCGGTGGGGCATGTGGCGACCTGGTCGGTGGCCCCGCCCTTCATTTCGCTCGAGTCCGAGAAGGTTTTGCGAATCTTCCAGGTGATCTGTCGGCCCTGGTAGTACATCGCGGTCGCGGGGTCGGTAACACCGTATTCCTTGTAGGAATCGAGCGATTGATTCTTGAAGACCGCGGGGTGCAGAGGGGCGGGGAGCATGTCGCGTTCGCCGGTGGCGTAGACGGACACGCCTTGCGAGAACGCCTTCAGGTTGGCCAGGCACTTGATGGACTTGGCCTGTTCGCGCGCCTGGCTCAGAGAAGGCAACAGGATCGACAGCAGCAGCGCGATGATCGCGACGACTACTAGCAGTTCGATCAGGGTAAACGCCGATAGCTGGGACCGCTTGTTACGAAACATTTGGTTCTCGCTCCACATTCCTGGATGTGCCGGTACTCACGGCGCTGGCGGGTCACTCCTGTGTGCCTATCCGTTCAGATCGTCTGTGCGTGTGGCCGAGATTGAGGCCATACGCGCGGCGCTCCAACGCCCGCCAAACCCGCAAGGTACACTGCCACTAGGACTTTAGCAAAGCCCAAGTGACACCGCAAGGATTATATAACGCAATACAGGCTCGCAGTTTACACAGCGATTTGGACATACGTCCTGCGGTCTTTTTGAATATACAGCCATAAGTGTAGTTAAATAATGCAATTGCAGTAGCATGGCCGGGAAAGAAAAACAGGATATAAACAATCCTGTTTACATAGCCGCACGACGGGGCGGGTATTTTTCTTGTGATAATCACGCCCAGGTGTCGCAACCAAGTTGTGGCTCCTGTGTAGATCATGCTGACGCTCGCTCCACACAATCGCGGTGGCTGACTGGTTCGAAGTGGCGTAGTGTCTCGTCTCGCGCTGTGTCGCCGAGTTTGCGGTGCCGGTGTGCCGCAGCGCGCCGCAGACGGGAGAGTTCATGTCGCCGCTGAAACTGTTGCCGCCGCCGCGCCAAGTGCGCTACTTCTCCCGAACCCTGCTCGTGCGGCACGGACTGGTCCTGCAATGCGCCGTGGACTTGCCGGCGGCGGAACGTGCGGCCCTGGAGCGCTTCCGGAAACAGTGTTCCGCGCGCGGCGTGCGTTGTGGCGAGGCGGCCAAGGGGGCACCCGGTGTGTGCCCGTTGCGCATCCGCGTGGACGCGGCTGCTGACAGCGCGCGCGCTTCCGCTGACCAGGCTGGGCCCCGCGCCCAGGGCTACACGCTACGGATCGTGCCCGACGCCGTCGAGCTGGTTGGCCGCACCGCGGCGGGTGTGTCTCATGGTCTGCAGACGCTCGCGCAGATTCTGCAGCTTTGCGGGGATGTGTGGCCGTGCGTGGAGATCGAGGACGCGCCGGACTTTGCGGTGCGCGGGGTTTCGTACGACATCAGTCGCGGGCGTGTGCCGACGTTGGCGACGCTGGAGCGGCTGGTCGACCGGCTGGCGCTGTTGAAGGTGAATCAGCTCCAGCTCTACACGGAGCACACGTTTGCGTTTGCATTCGATCCGGATATCAGTGCGGGCCGCACACCGCTGACGGCGGATGAAATTCGGGAGCTCGATGCGTACTGTGCGGCGCGGCGGATCGAGTTGGTGCCGTCGCTGGCGAGTTTCGGGCACATGGCGCGGATTCTGAGCCTGCCGCGGTATCGTCATCTGGCGGAGATCAGCGTGGAGCGCGGGTGGGAGCGGCTGACGTGGCGGCAGCGCGTGCGGGGGCTGACGCTGGACGCGACGAATCCGGAGGCGCGGAAGCTGCTGGCGGCGATGTACGCGGAGTATCTGCCGCTGTTCTCGTCGGCCCAGGTAAATGTCTCGTGCGATGAGACGTTTGATCTGGCGAAGGGACGGGGGCAGGCGCGGGCGAACGAAGTCGGTGCGGGGCGGCTGTTCCTCGAGCATCTGCTGTGGCTGCACGAGCTGTGTGCGCGGGCGGGAAAGCGCGTTCAGTTCTGGGGTGATGTCGTGAAGCACTATCCGGAGATTCTGCCGGAGGTGCCGCGCGACGCGACGGTGCTGAACTGGGCGTACGGGGCGAATGATGATTACGAGGGGACAGGGCTGTTCCGCGCGGCCGGGCTGGAGACGATGGTGTGTCCGGGGAGTTCGGCGTGGAATCGGTTTGTGCCGGACCTGGTGAACGCGGAGGCGAACATTCGGCGGTTTGCGGGGGCGGGACGGCGGCATGGGGCGACGGGGCTGCTGAACACAGACTGGGGCGACGAAGGGCACGTGTGTCCGCCGTCGTGTTCGTGGCATGCGCTGGCGCTGGGGGCGGCGGTGGCGTGGAACGGGGCGACGCCGGCGGGAGCGGAGTTCGACGCGGCGTTTGCCGGGTTGATGTTGGGCGCGGCTGGGGCGCAGGCGGTGGGGGCGTGGCGCACGGCGATTGCGGCGAGCGACATGGTGCGCGTGTGGCCGGCGTTCTTCGCGCCGCTGGCGATTCCGCCGCCGTTACCGGTGGGCAGTGCGGCGCCGACGGAGGCGCTGTTTGCGGAGACACCGGTGGCCGGGCCGCCGCTCGCACCGGAGCTGGAGGCGCTGGCGCGGTTTGATGAGGCGGGTTTGCGTCGGTGGGAGGAGACAGCGTTGGCGGCCGCGGAGGCGGCGGGGCAGATTGTGGCGGTGGATGACGAGGCGGCGCGGGATCGGGATGAATTGGCGCTGGCGCTGCGGCTGCACGCGCTCGCGGGGCGGAGATTGCAGCTGGGGAAGCGGTTGGCGGCGGAGGGGACGGCGGACGCGGCGCTGCGGGCGGAATTGCGGGAGTTGGCGCGGGCGTGCGAAGACGTCGTCGAACCGTACGAAGCAGCGTGGCGGGCGCGGCACAAGGAGGCGGAGTTGCGGGAAGTTGTGAAGGTGTTGCGGCGGGTGGCGGGCGAGGCAGGGATTAAGGGATTGAGGGATTAAGCGATTGAGGGGAGGCGTGGAGTTGGTGCTGTAGCTTCAGGCGCCGCTCGCATCCGCTCGGGGCCGGCGGAGGCCTGGTGTCACGCGCCTGTCAGGCAGGGATGCCTGACGCCACACGCGGGTGGATACAGAAAGCGGGCGGAATTGGAATTGTCGGGCGGGGGGCAGAGGCTATGCTGCGCGGTTACGGGCTCCTTCTGTTGTCGAATAGCTGGGCTGCGCGCGGGAATACCGGCGCGGAAGGAGGACTCGCGATGTCGAGCGGAGGATTGGGGATGGCCGCAAACTGGCTGCTGTGCCTGGGCGTGGCGGTCGTGCTGGTGGCAGTGCTTGTGGTGCTCATCGCGCGACGGGCGAAGGCCGGCGTGACGCGGCCGGCGTGCGGGAAGTGCGGGTACGCGGTGCAGGGGTTGCCGACGTTCACGTGTCCGGAGTGCGGGTCGGATTTGCGCGCGGTGGGGATTGTGATGCCGAAGGCGGACCACGGACTGCGGCGTGTGGCGTGGGCGGTGGTGTGGACGATTCTGCTGCCGATTCCGATGCTGCTGACGGCGCGGCTGGGGCTGACGGCGGGGTTGCCGATGGTGGCGACCCGCACGGATACGGTGACGCTGGCCGCAGCGTCGTCGGGCGCATACCACTCCATTACGGTCACGGCGACCGGAAGCGGCACCGGATGGGCGGCGCAGCGCCGTAGCGGATTTCCGATGCAGACCGTTTCGCTGACGCTGACAGCTCCTGGTGGGGGAACGCCGGCGCTCGTGGTGGACGGGATGTCGCTGGCCAGTCGGTGGACGCCGCCGCAGGACCAACTTCGGCAAGGGCCACTCACGCCGGTGGTGCTGGGGGAGTGGATGGCGTCGGTGGGGGTTGATCCGGATGATGTGCAGGTCCAGGCGGAGATTGCGTACCTGGACAAGCTAGTGCGCGGGGCCGGTAACGGTTTGCTGCCGCAGGCCGGCGTCACTGGGCCATTTGGCGTGGTTAGTCCGAGTTCGCACATCAACTACGTTCCGGCGCCAGGTGCGAAGGCCGTCACGCTGTTGTTCTCTGTGTTCTGGTTCGCACTGTGGGTGGCGGGGTTGTGGTGGTGCCTGCGGCGGAAGAAGGCGAAGGGACCGGAGACGCCACTGGCTGGCGGTGAGGCGGCGCAGGCGTAACGGCGAGCTTTTCTGGGCGTGCGATGTCGAGCGGAGGAATCGGGATGGCAGTGAGCTGGCTGCTGTGCCTGGGCGTGGCGGTGGTGCTCGTGGCGGTGCTCGCCCTACTGGTGGTGCGACGGGGGAAGGCGGGCGTGACGCGGCCGTCGTGTGGCAAGTGCGGGTACGCGGTGGCGGGGCTGCCGACGTTCACGTGTCCGGAGTGCGGGTCGGATCTGCGCGAGGTGGGGATCGTGATGCCGAGGACCGGGGGCAGTTGGGGGCGCGTTGGGTGGGCGGTAGTTTGGTCGGTGTTGTGGTTGGTGGTGCTGCCGATTCCGGGGTTCATGCTCGCGGCCAGGCCGATCGTTGCTTCTGCGCCAACGGTCGCCACAGTGACGACGACGGTGACGCTGAGCAATCCGGCGTCGGAGGCGTACACGTCGGTGGAGTTGGTTGGGACGTCTACGCAGACCAGCGGGGCGGGTCGGAGCGGGGCGCGAGGGGCGGTGCAGGACGTGCAGCTGGGACTGGCGGCACCGCACGGGCAAGCACCCGCGCTCGCCGTGGATCCTGCCGCGCTGACCAGTCGGTGGGTGACGCCCAAGGGCGAGGTGCACGAAGATCCGTTTGGACCGGATGTGCTGGCGGAGTGGATGGCGTCGGTGGGGGTTGATCCGAACGACGGCCGGGTGCAGCAGGAGATTGCTTACCTGGACAAGCTAGTACGGGGAGCGGGGCAAGGCTCGCTGGCGAGCGTCCGTACGGGCAGCGAATTCAGCAGCGTCGCGAGCGGGAGCCAGACGGGCACGGTGAGCCTCGCGGGTGCGGGGACAACAATGCAGAAGGTCCGTCTATTGGCGTTCACCATGGCGGGCGGATGGATCGTGATTTGGGGGGTTGGATTGTGGCTGTGTTTGCGTCGCGGAAAAGAAACACGGACGACGGTAGCGGCCGCCGAGAGCGGTACGCCGCGAGTGTGAGGGGGTGTTTCCGGACGCGCGGCGCGGTTTTTTGACGGTGCCGCGATTGTGTGCTATACTTTCGCGTTATAGCTGGAAAATACAGCCGAATGCCGCGGGGAACGATATCCGCGGCAACGGGGAAACCAACGCGGCGGCCGCAGTCTGAGCCGTCGCAGGGGCGAATCCACCAGTGCGGTGGACGCGGATTCAGCGCCGTCGAGCCCGTCAGCTAACCTCGTAGGCTACACGCTGGAGTCACGCCATGCATTCCTCTGGGACTTCCCCCCCATAACCGCTGGCTAGCGGCGAAGCGCGCGACCGATTGTTCTCTCCTCAAAGTCCGGCGTTTCGCTGCGGCGAGTTCGTCGCGCGCTAGGGCGCGTCGGTCGCGACGGGCAGCGCGGGTGAGACCACACGCTCACAACCGCGCTGCCCGCTTGCCGGCCGGACGATCCGTTTCAGCCTGAACGGTGCGGCGTGCGGTCGTGTGCCCTTGCTCTGTGAGCAGTGGAGATCGACCGCCTCAAGCCACTGCTGACACAGCAGTGGCACACGGACGCGTCAGCCGAACGAACGGTTGCGCGTCTGCGCTGCCGGCCGAGCGGGGCCGCTGGAGAACGTCTACACCCGCGTTTTCGCGGGGCGTGTGGCGAGGGCAGGAGAATAGCATGTTCAGTGTCACACAATTCGTGGTGTTCGCGGCGGCTGTGCTAGCGGGCGGCGTGCTCTTGTCGGGCATTCGGTACATCCCGAACAAGCGCGCGGGCATTGTGGAGAAGCGCTGGAGCCGCGGCGGCTCAGTGCGCAGTGGTCTGATCGCGCTGGACGGCGAAGCCGGTTTTCAACCGGACGTGCTGCGCGGCGGCGTGCACTTCCTGACGCCGCTGCAGTACAAGGTGCACATTGTGCCGCTGGTCACGATTCCGCAGGGCCAGATCGGATACGTGTTCGCGCGCGACGGGCGGCCGCTGCCGCCGACGCAGGCCTTGGCGGGCAACGTCGAGGCCGGCAACTTCGAGGATGTGCGCGACTTTCTGACGCGCGGCGGGCAGCGCGGACCGCAACGCAAGGTCCTGCGCGAAGGCACGTATGCGGTGAACCTGGCGCAGTTCGTGGTGATCACGGATGAGCAGGTGTACTTCCTGCCGCTGGGGCACGACGACAAGGCGCTGTTCCAGAACATGGCCGCGGAGATCGGCGAGCGCGAGGGTTTCGCGCCGGTGGTGATCAAGGGCACGGATGACCTCGTGGGCGTGGTGACGGTCCACGATGGGCCGGCGCTGCCGGACGGCGAGATCATTGCGCCGGTCGTGGGCAGCGATCCGACGTGCGGCGAGACGTTTCACAACAACTTTCAGGAGTGCGAGCGCTTCCTGGCGGCGGGCGGGCGGCGTGGGCGGCAGCTCCAGGTGCTGGTGGAAGGGACGTATTACCTGAACCGGCTGTTCGCAACCGTGGAGATGATCCCGAAGACGGTCGTGGACGTGGGCTATGTCGGTGTGGTGGTGTCGTACACCGGCGAAGTTGGCGCGGACCTGTCCGGCGTGGACTACAAGCACGGCGAGCTGGTGAAGCGCGGGCAGCGCGGGGTTTGGAACGAGGCGCTCTTGCCGGGCAAGTACGCCTTCAACACGTACGCGGGCAAGGTGATCGTGGTGCCGACGACGAACTTCATCCTGAAGTGGATCCGCAGTGAGAGCGGCGTGCATCGGTATGACGAGAATCTGAGCGAGGTTTCGCTGATCACCAAGGACGCGTTCGAGCCGTCGTTGCCGCTGTCGGTGGTCGTGCACATTGACTATCGCAAGGCCCCCCTGGTGATTCAGCGGTTCGGCGACGTGAAGAAACTGGTCGAGCAGACGCTGGACCCGATGGTCTCGGCGTACTTCAAGAACATCGGGCAGACGCGCACGCTGATCCAGCTTTTGCAGGACCGCGCCGTGATCCAGAAGCTGTCTAGCGAGGAGATGCAGGAGAAGTTCGCGCACTACAACCTGGAGCTCGAAGAGGTGCTAATCGGCACGCCGACGTCGTCGGCCGGAGACAAGCGGATCGAGGACATTCTCACGCAGCTCCGTACGCGGCAGATCGCGCTGGAGCAGGTGGAGACGTACGGGCGGCAGGAGACCGCGGCGGTGAAGGAGCGCGAGCTGCGCGAGGCGGAGGCCCGCGCGCGGCAGCAGCAACTGCTGACGGAGAGCGAGCTGTCGATCCAGGTGCAGGAGAACCAGGGCAAGGCGGAGTACCAGCGGGCGCTACAGCAGGCGGCGCAGATGCGGGCGCTGGCGGAAGCGGAGGCGGCCCGCAACCGCACGCTGGCGGAGGCCGAGGCCGCGCGCATCCGTGCGACCGGCGAGGCCGAAGCGGACAAGACGGCGCGCGTCGGCGTGGCGCAGGCGATTGCGATCGACGAGCAGGTGCGGGCGTACGGCGGTCCACAGTTCCAGCTCACGCAGCAGGTGCTGGCGCGATTCGCGCAGGCGATCGAGACGGCGCGGGTCGACGTCGTGCCGCGCGTCGTGGTTGGGCAGTCTGGCGGCAACGGTAAGGGGCCCGGCGGCAGCGGAGTGCTGGAGACGCTGCTGACGATGCTGCTGTCGGAGAAGCTCGGGGCGCAGGCGGTGGACAGCGGACCGCCGCGGCCGGAGGCGGAGCCGCTGCGGCAGCAGTTGCGGGCGGCTTTGGGCGGCAACGGGGCTGCAAAGGAAGCGGTCGATGCAGCGCGTGTGTGAGCAGTGTGGCGCGAGCAGCCCGCAGGTGGCCCGGTATTGCGGGCGCTGCGGGCGAGCGTGGGCCGAGGAGCCGATCCGCACGGTGACGCGGTCCACGCCGCTCATGCTGCAATGGCGGCTCTTGCGGCTGCGTTTGACGCGGAAGGAAGTGCGGAAGCTGCTGGGCGAGCCGGCGCGGATCGAATTGGCGGAGCGGGCGGGCGTGCCCGCGGCGGTGGCGGGGGTGCCGACGGTCGAGCAGTGGCGTTACGAGTATGAGCGGGTCGATGGCGCGGCGCAGCGTGAGCGTGGGATGGTGGAGTTCGCGCTGGTGGACGGGACGGTGCTGACGTGGCGTGAGCCGGATTGGGAGAAATTGCGGAACGGGTGAGGCGGGCGCGGGATGCGCCCGGGACAACGGCACAAGCATCGGCGGCGGACGGGGGGACCGCCGCCGCGTCGTGCGCGGACGGCGCCCCGCCGTGATCCGGCTATTCGTTTTCGTTGACCATCGGCAGGCCGTGGCCGGGCTTGTTCGCGTAGAGCAGCCAGTACACGACGGGGATCACGAAGAGGGTGAAGACGGTCGAGGCGAAGAGGCCGAAGATCAGGGCCCACGCCAGGCCGGAGAAGATCGGGTCGATCGTGATCGGGGCGGCGCCGAGCATGGCGGCGCCGGTGGTGAGCAGGATCGGGCGCAGGCGGACGACGCGGCTTTCCATGATGGCGTCGAAGAGGGAGCGGCCGCGTTTGAGCGACAGGTGGATGAAGTCGACGAGGATGATGCTGTCGCGGGTGACGATGCCGGAGAGGGCGATCATGCCGATCATGCCGGTGGCGGTGAAGAGGACGGGGTCGGCGTAGGGGCCGACGGGGTGGGCGAAGAGGTTGAGCAGCCAGAAGCCGGGCATGATGCCGATGACGGTGAGGGGGATGGCCATCATGACGACGAGGGGGATGACGAACGAATCCATCTGGGCGACGAGCAGGATGTAGATGCCGACGAGGGCGGCCGCGAAGGCGAGGCCGAGGTCGCGGAAGACGTCGAGGGTGATCTGCCATTCGCCCTCGCCGGCGAAGTTGACGCGGATGCCGGCGGGGACGGACCAGAGAATGTCACCGCCGCTGGTCAGGAACGTGCGACCGGCGACGGGGCGCGGGGTGGGCGCTCCGCGGTTCGAGTGCTCTGACCCTCCCCCTGCCCCCTCCCTAAGAGGGAGGGGAGTTGGTGCGGCCTGCGCAGTTGGTGCAGCCGGTGACGTTGGCGCGACGATTGCATGGCTGCTTGCTTCAGCTCCCGAGCCAAGCATCCGCTGATCCGCCTGGATGTCGACGACGCACTCGGCGGGGGTGCGGCCGGCGGTTTCGGCGAAGACGTAGGCGATGCGTTCGAGGTTCTTGTGGTAGATGGTCTGGTCGACGGTCTGCTCTTCCCAGCGGCCGAGTTCGGCGAGCGGGATAAGGCGGTCGCCCGCGCCGGAACCGGGTGGGGTGGCGCCGGCGGCGGAGCGGCGGCCTTGGACCTGGAGGCGCGTGAGGTCGAGGCGGCTGGAGCGCAGGGCTTCGGGGAGGCGCAGCTCGATTTGCAGCGGGTTGCGTTCACCGTCCACGTGCAAGAGGCCGGCGGATTCGCCCCCGAGGGCGATGCGCAAGGTGCTCGCGATGTCGGCGGTGGTGACGCCGCTGAGGGCGGCCTTCTCTTTGTCGGCGACGAAGACGAGGCGGGTCTGGCGCGCCTCAATCGTGTCGTCAACGTCGACGACGCCGGGTTCGCGTTCGAGACGGGCGCGGACGGTCTTCGCGGCCGCCATCAGGTCGGCGTAGGTATGGTCGGGGCGGCCGCGGACTTCGGCGGTAAGCGTGGCGATGACCGGCGGTCCGGGCGGGACTTCGACGATCTTGAGGGTGGCCTGGTGACGCTGGGCGAGGGCGGTGAGGTCGTCGCGCAGGTGCAGGCCGAGGGCGTGGCTCTGGCTGGCGCGGTTCTTCTTGCCGACGAGGTTGAGGCGGATTTCGGCGACGTTGGCGCCGCTGCGCAGGTAGTAGTGGCGGACGAGGCCGTTGAAGTCCATCGGCGAAGCGAGGCCGACGTAGGAGGTGAAGTCGGTGACCTCGGGCACGCCGGCGAGGTAGGCTTCGAAGTCGCGGACGGCGGCGTCGGAGCGTTCGAGGGACGTGCCCTCGTCGAAATCGAGGACGAGGGACAGTTCGTTCTTGTTGTCGAACGGCAGCATCTTGAGCGGCACGGCGCGGATGGCGGCCAGCCCGGCGGCGCCGACCATCAGGAGGGCCATGACGCCGAGGAAAAGCCAGGCGGCGCGGCGCGAGTGCAGCAACGGGGCCATGAGGGGATAGAACGCGCGGTAGAGAGCACTCCGGCGCAGCGTTTCCAAGTCTTCGGATTCATGGGATGGCTCAGGCCCGGCCTTGATCCCTTGATCCCCTGATCCCTCGTTCCCTTGATGCTTGCCGTAGTGCCGCTTGAGCACGTGGTAGGTGAGCCAGGGCGTGATGGTGAAGGCGACGACCATTGACATGATCATCGTGACGGGGACGTTCAGCGCCATGGGCCGCATGTACGGTCCCATCATGCCCGTGATGAAGAACATGGGCAGGAAGGAGACGATGACGGCGAGGGTGGCGGTGATGAGCGGGGGGCGGATTTCGGCAACGGCTTCGAGGACGATGTGGCGGGTGGCCTTCTTGCGCAGGGCGAAGTGCCGGGCGATGTTCTCGACGTCGACGATGGGGTCGTCGACGAGCAGGCCCAGAGAGAGGATCAGGGCGAAGAGCGTGACGCGGTTGATCGTGTAGCCGAGGAGCAGATTGACGGCCAGCGTGAGGCCGAAGACGACGGGGACGGCGACGGCGACGATGAGCGCTTCGCGCCAGCCGAGGCCGAGGGTGAGCAGGGCGATGACGATGAAGATGGCGACGGCGAGGGCTTCGACGAGTTCGTTGACCTTGTCGTCGGCGGTCAGGCCGTAATTGCGGGTGATGACGAGTTGCAGGTCGTCGGGGATGACGTCGCGCTGCAGGTCGGCGGCGGTGCGGAGGATGTCTTCGGCGACCCAGACGGCGTTGGCGCCCTTCTTTTTGGCGAGGGCGAGGGTGACGGCGGGGCTAGTTGTTGCGGTCGGAGGCTCTGACCCTCCCCCTACCCCCTCCCCGGGAGGGAGGGGAGTTGGCTCGGCGGAGACGTGCGCGGTGGCGTTGGTTACGGCGGTGTCGAACTCGTCGCCGCTGACTGCAGTACCAGGGAAGCCGGTGCGGTGGGTGAAGCCGCGGCCGGGGCCCCAGCCGTGGCGGACGTAGCTGGTGGCTTCGGCGGGGCCGTCGCGGATTTCGGCGACGTCCTTGAGGAAGACGGGATTTTCGCCCCAGACGCCGATGACGAGGGTCTTGAGTTCGTCGACGTGCGCGAGCGACTTGCCGGCGTCGACGCGGTAAACAGTGTCGTTGCGGCTGAAGTCGCCGGCTTGCACGAGGACGTTGGCGGCGGCGAGGGCCTGCTGGATACTCAGGGGGGTGGCGCCGCGCGCGCTCATGCGGTCGGGGTCGAGGTAGATCTGGGCGACGCGCGGGCGGCCGCCGATGACGTAAGCACGCGAGACGTTCTTCACAGCGGCGAGGCGCTCGACGCATTCCTCGGCGACGCGGCGGAGGGTGTACTCGTCGGCGGTGGTCGTGGAGGAGGCGACAGTGGGTGTCGCGGGCGTGGGACAGGTTGTCGCGGTTGGAGGCTTTGACCCTCCCCCTGCCCCCTCCCTGGGAGGGAGGGGAGTTGGCGCGGCGGAGGAGGGCTCCGACCCTCCCCCTGCCCTCTCCCTGGGAGGGAGGGGAACTGACGCGGCGGCGGCCGTGAGTGTCTTGCCGGTCAGGGCGAGGGTGACGATGGGGACGTCGTCGATTTCGACGGGTTTGACGACCCAGCCGGTGACGCCGGGCGGGGCGATGTCCACGTTCTCGTCAATCTTCTTGTACAGCTTGACGAGGCTGCGTTCGCGGTCCTCGCCGACGTAGAAGCGGACGGTGATGACGGCCTCGTCCGGGCGCGACATGGAGTACACGTACTCGACGCCGTCGATCTGGTAGAGGATCTTCTCGAGCGGCGTGGCGACGAGCTGCTCGACTTCGGTGGCGGAGTGACCCGGGAAGCTCACGAGCACATCGGCAAGTGGGACGACGATCTGCGGATCTTCCTCGCGCGGCGTGAGGACCAGGGCGGCCGCGCCCAGGACGACGGCCAGCACCAGCAGGATGAGCGAGAGGTTGGAGTCGAGGAACGTCCGCACGATGCGGTCGGTGAAGGCGTGCTGGGAGGGGGCGGGTAGCCCGGAGGGGGAAGTACTCATGAGGCGTGCTCCCCGGCGCCGGCGGGCAGCGCCACCTGTTCCCCGACCTGCAGGCCGGAGAGGATCTCGACGTCATCCTCGCGCGTGCGGCCCGTGCGGACGACGCGGCGCTGGAGTGTGGAGCCGTCCGGAGCGACGACGTCGACGACCTCGAGCTGGCCGATGCGGCGGATGGCGCTGTGCGGGATGACCAGCCACTGCTCGTTGTCGAGCGGGATGAGCAGGCGGCCGAACATGCCGGAGTGGATATCGGGTGGGCACGGTCCGCTGACCTTGACGAGGAAAGAGCGGCTGGCGACGTCGGATTCGGGGACGATTTCGGTGACGATGCCGTGGCACTGGCGCTGGAGGGCGTCAATGAAGACGGGCAGGGTCTGATCTTTGTGGACGCGGTCGATCAGCGACTCGCGGACGCTGGCGACGAGCTGCATGCGGGTCGGGTCATAGAGTGTGAGCAGCGTCTTCTGCGGGGCGGCCGTGTCGCCGACTTCGACCTGTTTGTCGATGACGATGCCGTCGAAGGGGCTGACAATGGTGGTGTAGCTGAGGTTCTTGGCGGCGGCGAGGCGGACCTGCTGGGCTTGTTCGAGCTCGGCCTGGGCGGACTTGAGGGCGGTCGCGGCGCGCTGGAACTCGATCTTCGCGGCGGCGTTTTGCGCGTAGAGGCCCTGGACGCGCTCCCACTCGGTCTGGGCCTGGTCACGCGCGGCGGTGGCGGCGGCGACGGCGGCCTCCGCCTGTTGCAGACGGGCCTGGAGTTCCTCGGGATCGAGACGGACGAGGACGTCGCCCTTGCGGACGAGCTGACCCGCGCGGGCGTCGACGGCGATGACCTTGGCCATGACCTCGGCGACGATGGTGGTTTGCTGGACGGCGCGGACGGTGCCGACGGCGGCCTCGATGGCGGGGACCTCGATCTGGCGGACGGGGACGAGCGGGCGCGTACCGACCGGGCGGCCGGTGGCGGCGCGGGCGCGTTCGGTAGGCAGCTTGTGCTGGAAGGTGCCGGCCAGCCACAGGAGCAGCAGGACGACGACGACGCTGAAGGCCAAGCCGGTGATGGTCTTGCGAATCACCGGGATGGCGGAGTGGAACTTGCGGGTTGTCATGGCGAGTCTCGCAAAGACAGAATCGGCGTCGCGCGGCCGGAGCCGCGCTGGTCAGGCAGATCGGCCGGTCACCAGTATGGAGTCGGCTGGATGTTGCGCCAACAGTCCATTGAACCCCCTGGATAGGTGGTTTGTTCCCGGGAGGCGGGGAAAAAGCGCGGCGGGGAAGGGGGGGGGCAGCGCCCGGGAGGGGGGCGCAAAGAAAGGGGGGCACCTGGTGGAGGTGCCCCCGCGAACGGCGCCGTTCCGCGTGTCGAGGCTGACGCGGCACGCGGTCGGGAACTGGCGCCGCGGGTCTCTAGCGGACTTGCGGGACGAACGGCATGAAGCAACCCACGCGCTCGTGATTGAGGATGAGCAGGTTGCGCAGGCCGCGGCACAATTCCGTGATTTGCTGCGGGGCCAGGTCGCGGGCCAGCGGCAGCAGGGCCTGCAGCCAGGACGCGTCGGCGGAGGGGCTACCGATGGTGACGTCGAACTCGTCTTCCTTGTTCTTGCCGGTGAGTTGCTCCAGCAACTCGATGAACTCGAGGAAGCCGGAGCTCTTGGGCAGGACCTGCACGGAGTAGTCCGTGCCGAGGCCGGCCTTGCTGGCGGCGAGGTCGAGGGCGTCGGTGAGTCCGCCGAGCTTGTCGACGAGGCCGAGTTCGAGGGCCTGCTGGCCGGTGTAGACGCGTCCGCCGGCGATGGATTCGAGGTCTTTCTTGATGCGGTCACCGCGGGAGGTCATCACGCGGCCCTTGAACTGCTCGTAGACGGAGTTCATGTAATTGGTCATCCACAGGCGTTCGTCGTCGTTCCAGCGGCGGCTGGCGCTCATGAGGCCAGCGTGTTTGCCGCGGGTGAACTCGGTGGTGGTGATGCCGAGCTTGCCGGCGAGCAGGCCGTTCCAGACGAGCTTGCCGCCGACGACGCCGATGGAGCCGGTGATGGTGGAGGCTTCGGCGAAGACGGTATCGCCGGGGACGGAGACGTAGTAGCCGCCGCTGCCGGCGACGCCGCCCATACTGACGATGAGGGGTTTTTCGTCGGCGCAGCGTTTGGCGGCATTCCAGATGATGTCGCTGGCGAGGGCGGAGCCGCCGGGCGAGTTGACGCGCAGGACGACGGCGCGGATGTTCTCGTCGGCGCGCGCCTTCTCCAGCGCGGCGCGGATCGTGGTGCTGCCGGCCTGGCTGCCGCCGAGCCCGCCCTTGTCGCTCTTGCCCGTTGTGATGCCGCCGTCGACATAGACCAGGCCGACGCCCGGCGCGCCTGCCATCTCGACCGGGCCCTTCATGAGCTCGGAGATCACGTTGAAGAACGCGAAGGGGTTTTCGGTGTCGAGTTCGGGCTGGTCGCGGCCCTTTTCGTACTTCTTGAGAACCTCGACCTCCTTGCCGAACTCTTTGTGGAGGCGCTTGCGGAACGAGCCGTAGGAGCCGATTTCGTCGATGAGCTTGCCGTCGAGGGCCTGCTGGGCGCTGAGCGGGGCTTCGTCGACGAGCTTCTTGACCTGGTCGGGGGTGAGCTTACGGCCCGCAGCGAGGAGGTTGATCCAGCGTTCGAAGAGACTGTCGAGCAGCCAGTTGACGTTTTCCGCGGCCTCGGGGCTGGGTTCCGTGCGCGTGAATGGCTCCAGGGCGCTCTTGTAGGCGCCGCAGTGCAACATGTCCGCCTCGATACCCAGCTTGTCGAGCAGGCCCTTGAAGAACATCATCTCGCCGTGCAGGCCGACAATCTCGAGTGCGCTGTTCTCGGCCAGCGTGATGTGGTCGGCGGCAGCCGCGAGGGCATAGGTCGCGTTTCCGGCTTCGTCGAGGTAGGCGTAGACAGGTTTGCCCTTGTCGCGGAAGGCGTGGATGGCGCGGGTCAGCTCTTCGACCTGCGCGAGGCTGACCTCGGGTTGCTCGATCACCAGGACGAGGCCGGCCACGCTCGCGTCGTTGGCGGCACCGCGGATGGAAGTGACCCATTCGCGCAAGGAGGCGACCTTTTCGGCGTTGAACAACGCCATCAAACCGGCCGCGTCGTTGGGGGCTTCCATGACGGGGCCGTCGAGGCGCAGGCGGAGAATCTTCTTGGCGGCCAGCGCCTCCTGGGGCAGCAGGAGGCCGCCGAGCAGGGTGAGCAGCAGTCCGCACGTCGCGGTTCGCAGGGTTCGTTTCATGTCGGGTTCTCCGGGAGTCGGGCGGTGACTCCGCAAACGGCCAGATGGCGTGACGTCCATCCGGTCCAGCCACGGTTGTCTCTGCGGGAATTATAAAACCGGTGCCCTTCCGGGACCGAGCATGGTCTTGTCGGAATGTGTACGGAGTTGTGCGCAGAAAAGGCACCGCGGGGCGATCAACGCGTCATGCCGGTTCCGCGCGTGTTGTGCGCGCGATGTGAATCCTGGAGGTCGCCGCGTCCCACGTCGGCCGGCCCTCACAGTCGTTCGGGACAAGCGGGGGGCGGCCGCAACTCCCTTGACGGGTTGTCATTGCCAGCGGACGGTGACCTGCCAGCCGATCTCGCGGTAGAACGTCCGCATGAGTACTTCCGCCTGCTCCTTGGCTTGGGCGACGAATTCGGGGGCGGCGACGGCCTTGGCGACGCTCTGCTGCGCGGCGCGCATGCAGTCTTCGAGCAATTCCTGGCGCGGGTCAGCGAAGGGGTTGATGGCCGCGAGGCCCATCTTCTGCAGCTCGTAGACGCGGGTGCGGGCGTGGTCGACGCGCGGGCGCTCGGGCTGCGGGAGCGGCAGCGTGAGAATGGCCGTCTTCTGGGTCTCGTCCTGGGCGGCGATCTGGATGTGGTCCAGGTCGATCGCCATATCGGCGTCGCCCTTGACGAGCACGATGGCCCGGCCGCCGCCGTTGTTGCCCTCGATCACGTCGGCGACCTGGACGCGGAGGACGGCGAGCTTGGCGATGCGGCGGACGTCCTCGATGCGCGGACCGGCGGAGACGATGCTTTTTGTGGCCGACAGCTGGCCGAAGTAGTAGCCGGCCCAGACCAGGGCGACGAGGCCGGCGGCCAGCAGGGGCCAGGCGAGGAAGGCGGGCAGCGCGAGGCTGCCGACAGTCTTGGGGGCTTCCATACCCGTGGGAGCGCTCATGGTCGGACCATCCTTGTGGGGCGTGCGGCGCACGGGTGCCACGGCGGTTGTACTCCGCGGCACGCGCCACTGCGCACAGAGCAGTAGCACCCGAACGCGAGCCGTAGCGACGAAACCCTGCCGTGCCCATCACGGCTCACCGAGCCGTGGCACACCGCGGTCGATCCGCTTAACGATCGCCGGCGGTCTGCGTGCTCGGCGGATCGGTACTCAGCGAGCGCCATTCCGGTTTGCCGCCGGTGCAGGCGCAAGCGTGGATCTTGGCCACCGCGAGCAGCAACAGAACCAGGACGGCCGCCGCGAGCGTAGTGCGGAAAGGCCGGAGTCGCTTCAACAGCGCGCGCCACCAGAACATGATACGGACTGTACCGCGGCGGGTTGCCTGCGGCTACGCAGAGTGACAGGTTGCGACAGGGCGGCTCAGCCGGCGGTGGGGGAGCGGTAGAGGGCGACAAAGAGGGGGCAGCGCTGCAGCAGCTCTTCGCGGGTCCCGACGGCGACGATCTGGCCGGCGTCCATGACGACGATGCGTTCGGCCATGTCCATGACGGTGTGGCGGTGGGCGATGAGGAAGGTGGTTTTGCCCTGGCGGAGGGTGCGCAGGGCGTCGTGGATCTTGCGCTCGCTTTCGGCGTCGATCTCGCTCGTGGCCTCATCGAAGATGACGATGGAGGCGGGCTTGAGGAAGGCGCGGGCGATGGCGATGCGCTGGCGCTGGCCGCCTGACATGGTGCTGCCGAATTCGCCGACGACGGTGTCGTACTGGTTGGGCCACTGTTCGATGAACTCGGCGGCGTAGGCCTGGCGGGCGGCGTCCCGGATCTGCTGCGGCGTGGCCCGCGGATTGCCGTAGGCGATGTTCTCGACGACCGAGCGGGCGAAGATGACGGGGCGCTGCGAGACGATTGCGATCTGCAGGCGGAGCTGGCGCAGGCTGAGTTCGCGCACGTCGATGCCGTCGACGAGCACGCGGCCGCCCTGCGGTTCGAGCAGGCGGGGGAGGGTTTTGACGAGGGTGGATTTGCCGCTGCCGTTGGGGCCGACGATGGCGATGCACTCGCCGGGGCGGACGTCGAGGGAGACTTCGCGCAGGGCGGCGGGCTCCTGGGTCGGCGTGTAGCGGAAGAGGATCTGCTCGAAGGTGACGGCGCGGGGGCCGGTGCCGGCGAGCTTGCGGGCGGGGTGGGGCGACTGCTCTTCGGGCTGGTCGAGGAAGTCCCAGACGCGGGTCGAGGCGGCGCCGGCGCGCTGGACCATGTTGTAGACGTTGGCGACCTTGCGGACCGGGTCGAGCAGAGCCGCGAGCAAGGCGACCATGGTCATGAAGTGCTCGGGCTTGATCTCGCCGTGGAAGGTGCGCGAGGCGAGCCAGACGATGCCGGCGCAGGTGATGAAGATGCCGAGCACCTCGATCAACGGCGAGCTGAAGGCCTCGATCCAGGCGAGCTTGAGCATCTGCTTGAGCATGCGGCGCTCGACGCCCCACATGCGGCGGCGCTCGTAGCCTTCCTTGCCGTGGCCTTTGACGACTTCGACGCCCTGGAGCGTCTCTTCGAGGCCCTGCAGCATCTGGCCGTAGCCCTGGAGGATGCGGACGGTGGCCTTGCGGACCTTGCGGCCGAAGAACCACAAGAGGCCAACGGCGAGGGGGGCGATGGCGAGGACGACGAGGGTGAGGCGGATGTCGAGCCAGATGGCGACGATGAGGACGCAGATGGCTTTGAGGGGTTCGCGGGCGACCTTGCCGAAGAGGGTGGTGACGCCGAGGAAGACCTCGCGCACGTCGGACATGAACTGGTTGACGCGGCTGGAGACGTCGCCGGAGACCTCGGTCATGGGGACGCGGAGGGCTTTGCGGTACATGCGGCGGCGCAGGTCCATCATCATGCGGTTGGAGGCGTCGAGGATGAGGTACTGCGAGAGGCAGCGGAAGATGTTGCCGAGGATGTTGACGCCGACGAGGATGCCGAGGAGGACGAGGAGGTCGCGCAGCTTGTCGGCGGGGGTTGGCGTGGCGGCGGCGGGGAAGAGGTCGGCGGCCCAGCGGAGGAAGTCGGCGTAGCGGAGGCGGAGGGTGGCCATGGCGCCGGTGACTTCGGCGGCGCGGGTGACGTTCTTGGCGGCGGATTCGAGCATGGCCGCGTTGAGGCTCTGCTCGCGGACGACGACCTGGAGGACGGGGTAGAGGCCGGCGAGGGAGGCGGCGTAGCTGAGGGCGACACCGAGGCCGAGGACCATGCCCCAGATCATCTTGCGGCGATGGGGGCGGACGAGTTTGAGGGTGCGCCAGAAAGCGCGGCGGGATTCGCGTTTGCTGGGTTTGACGGCGCCCGTGCGTTGGGCGAGGAGCCCGGAGGACGAAGCGGCGGAGTTTCCGTTTAGTGCATTGTCGGCCATGGAGTTACGGTTATCTCTCCGGGCGCGCCCGGGATATTCCGGGCGGCGAAGGGGTCACGATAGCGGGGGCGGGGGCGGGGGGCACCGGGCCCGGGGGGCGGAGTGGCCGGGAGCAGCGAGTGTCGAGTAGCGAGTAGCGAGTTGAGGAGCAGGGGAACGGCAGAGATGGGAATGGCGAATTGCGAAGGGCGAATAATGAAAGAGGAAGTCGCAGGCGGAGGCGGTGCGGTTCGGCGGGAGTGCGCGGGGTCGGGGGCGGATTCGTCAGTCGCTACACTCCTTCGGAATGACGAGGAGGAGGGCGGGGCGAAGCGCGAAGTGCAGAGTTCAAGGTGCGAAGTGGGGGCGGCATGCCCGAGACCTGCTGGGCCGGGGAGTCGGACATGGCACCGAGCCAGAGCGGCAGGTCGCGGGTTGGCGTGGTTGCGGGCGCGGTGGGGAGATGGTGGCTAGTTGGTGGTTGCGCAATCCGCCCTACGGCTAGTCGGTGGTTGCGCAAACTGCCCTACCGATACGGCTGCGCCGGGGACTTGGGCAGAGCACCCGGCTCGGGAACGGGCGTTCTTCGTCAGGCATCCCTCACATTTGTTCGGGGCAGGCGGAGGCTGGACGTGCTACGCCCCGTCAGGCAGAGGCGCCTGACGTGACGAGCAAACGCACCGCGAGCGAGACCGCGCTAGGGAACGCTCGGCAGGAGCACGTAGGCCAGGCCGCCGGTGGGGCGCATCCACACTTCTTCGAGGTCTTCGCGGTAGTACTGGCGCTGGCCCTTGTCGGCCGTGGCGACGGCGGGGTCGTTGATTTCCGCGCGGCCCTCGGCGTCGAAGCCGGTCAGGACGATGAGGTGGCCGTCGGTGTCGTCGTAGGGGGCGTTGCGCAGAGCGCCCGAGCGGGCGTAGCGGATGGAGATGATGAGCGGGGTGCCGTCGGCGATGAGGCGCTCGACGTCGCGCCAGTTGGAGAAGCGCGCCAGGTAACCCGGCACGCCCAGGCTGTAGGCGGCCTGGACATTGCGTGGCCAGTTGCCGTAGATATTGTGCGCGGGGTCGAAGGCGACGTCGGCCACCTCCTCGGCGGTGTGCTGGATGCCGCGGTACGCGAGGACCATGGAGACTGAGGTGGGGCTGCAGATTTTGTGCTTCATCTCCGCGCGCTCGGTTTTCTGGGAACGGAAGGGCACGGGGAGGCGGCGCTGCCAAGCGCTCGGTGGGGCGGGCGGACGCGGGTCGGCCGGCGGGCGCAGGGCGGGCGGGATGCCGGTGGAGTCGGTGAAGCACACGCCGATGCGGCGGACGTGCACCGGTGTGTCGGCCGGGCCGAGGGCGTGCAGGCGGTACTGCAGACGGTCGAAGGTTGCGGTGCTCTTGAAGTAGTCCGTGTCGATCTTGCCGCCTTCGCACTGGGTGAGGCGGGGGCCGGCGGGCACTGTGCCCCAGTCATCGAGATACAGGTACGGTGTCCACGTGTTCTCGTGCGCCCGGCCGACGCGCACCTCGATCCAGAAGCCGGCGCCGGTGGGGACATCGACGTTCCAGGAGAGCACGGCCTCGTTGAAGTACAGGCCGGCCGGCAGGAGCGGCGATTCGTAGACCACCTCCTGTCCGTCACCGGGGCAGGTCAAGACGAGGCGGTCTTTGTCCACAGTTGGAGGCCGAGCGGGCGATGTGTCTTCGGGGGCTGGGGCGCTGGCTGCACCGGGAGCGCTAGCCGTGGTGGTTGCGCTCGCGGTCGTCGTCGGCTGGCTGTCGGCCGGTGCGGATGTTGTCGTAGGAGGCGACCACGGGCGCACGCGGCACACGCCGGCCTTGAAGTCCGCGGCCTGCTCGTGCAAGACCAACTTGTGCGTATACGGCAGCGCCGGCTGTGGTCCGCACAGCAGGTCGTCCACGGCCGCCGCCATCCGCGCCAGGTATTCCTGTCCCTTGGGGTGCTCGGTCATGCCGGCCAGGAGGTACACGCGGCCGGCGTGTTCCACGCGTGCGGTGTCGAGGTGCCAGTCTTCCCACAGGCCGCCCTTACGCAGGATGGTGACGTTGCGGCCGTTCAGTCCGCGGACGAAGCTCTCGTTGTGGAACTCGAATTGCGGGGCGGCGAAGATCTGCTTCAGTCTTGCGGAGACCGCGGCGTTGACGAGCTTGCCCTGCTCGAGGAGCAGGTAGTAGCGGAGGCACTGCCGCACGGTTGCGCCGTGCGAGTGGTCCTTGAGGGGGTCGCCCAGGCGCGGCTGCTCGAGGCCGTAGTGTTTGCCGCACCACAATCCGCCGCCGTGCTCGCGGTCATAGAATTTGTACTGCGGCGAGTTGATCATGGCCTGGATACGGTCGAGCCCGACGAGCTGGCTGTACTTGGCCGCGAGCTCATTGTCGGAGCGCTTGATGACGAGCTGGAGTTCGCGCTCGACGTCCGGGTCGAGTTGCCGGGCGGCGTCGGGGTGGGCGTCGAAATAGGCAGCGACGATGCAGATCTTCGGCACGCTGGCGCCGTAGAACATTTCGTCCGGACGCACGGCGGCGAAGCGTCCGGCCGTCAAGTCGAGCACGCCGAAGGCGCGATTGGGTTCGGGGATGTCGAGCTCGGCGGCGATGCGCTGGTCGGCGGCGGCGACGGCGGTTTGGAAGTTGGGATCGGGCATGGTGTCGACGGTCAGACGGCAGGACTGCATGCGCATGGCGTGTACCCAATCCTCAGCATAGCCCACCGGTGCCCCGGTACTCATCAGCGGGGACTTGGCCAAAGCGGCCTGCACGGCGGCGGCGCTCACGTCGGTCGGCGGCTGTGCCGGGGTAGCCCGGTCGGCCGCCAGGCGCTCCTCCGCGTCCGGCCGCAGGCGCAGAATTCGAATCCCGATGCACTTGCGGTCTTTCTCGATGAAGTCGGTCAACGGCTGCTCGCGCACGGCCGGGATCGCCGAATGCAGGAAGTGCACGGTGCCGTCGTCGTCCAGGGCGATGAGGCCGGTGTGGCCGACGAACTGGGAGTTGGGGTCGCCGCGGACGATGTTTACGAAGTCGCCGGTCCGCAGTTCGGCGAGGATGCCGGGCACGTTTTCCTTGGGGATGTAGACGTCGCGGAAGTCTTCGACGGGCAGGTCCTGGCCGATACCGAACCGGGCGAAGAACTTTGCCCGGTTGATTCTCTCTTGCATCGGGACGCAGGCCTGGCCGTGGCCGAGTTGGGCGGTCAGGTCTTCGAAGAGGAAGGCGTTATTGCGGTCCCAGTCGGACTCGGTGTAGTGGTTGCGGGTCAGCATGCCGATGACGCCGTTGCGGTAGCGGAGCCGCTGGAGGGTGCGCAGGAAGTCCCACCAGTCGTGGGACAGGGCCATGGCGTACATGTGCTCGCAGAACGTCAGGCAGTCGCTGTGCGACAGGCAGTAGAGCGGGTCGGTGTCGTAGAACTCGAAGGGAAATTCGCCGAGGAGGTAGAGGTCGTAGGGCTGGCCGATGTTCTGGCGGCCGAGGCGTACGGCCCGCAGCGGCAGATTGGGCTCCTGGGCGCGCACATAGGGCAGGTAGCGGTCGACCTCCTCCTCCGTGAAGGTGTACAGCCTACGCTGCGCCAGCTCTTGGGGCGTGGCGAGGTGCAGGACCGGCTGGGTGGCGGTGGGGGTCGTGGTGGGCTGGCTGCCGAGCGGTTGATTGGGTTCGGGCGAGGTTTCCCGCCGGCACGCGGCCGGCAGGCACAGCACGGCGCACCCGAGCACCAGTCCCCAGCGCGTTCGCTTCATTCGCAGTCTCCCGCAGGCCAGCCACGCCGGTTGCCCGGCCGATCGAGCGATCCCTGGACGATGTCGCGGGATTATCGCAGAATGGTGCCGGTCTTTGAAGTACCCCTACTCTGCAGGGAGCACGGCATGACGCGCGTTCGCTATCTCGCTCTGGTGGTGGTTGCCCTGTTGGCCGGTTTGGCCGCGGCGCAGAGTCAGCCGGCCGCAGCGACCGGTGCCGGTTTTTCGGTACTGCACATTTCCGACGTGCATATTGGGCCGCATTTGACGCGGCTCGGGCCGCCCGGGGCGCCGAACGGTGCGGAGACGATCCAGTGGGTGTGCGCGCAGGCGGGGCGTCCGCAGGCGGTCGCGGCGGGTTTTCAGGCGCCGCCGCCGGCCTTTGCGCTGGCGACCGGGGACGTCACCGAATACGGCATGGGCGACGACACGTTCGACGTGTTCGAGCGCGCGTTTGCGGCGCTGCCGTGCCGGCTGTACGCGCTGCCGGGCAATCACGACAACACCTGGGTGGCGATGTACCAGGTGTTGCGGAAGAAATACGGTGGCGACTGCTACTCTTTTGACCAGTCCGGCTGCCACTTCGTGGCCATCAGCAGTGCGGCGCCGCAGGAGCCGGTGCCGTGCATCGATGCCAAGACGCGTGCCTGGCTGCAGGCGGACCTTGCACGTCAGCCGGCCCAGACCCCGGTCTTTATCGCGCTGCATCATCCGCTGTACAGCGAGGAGTTCGCCAACCCCGCCGAGCAGGAGACCCTGATCGATTTGCTGCGGGACTACAACGTGGTGCTGCTGCTTTATGGTCACGGTCATTCCGCCGATACGCGCGACAACGGGGGCATTCCCGGCGTGATGGGGGGCTCGACGTTCGGCAAGAACTCGGGGTATGGGCTGCTGAGTGTGCAGGAGGGGCGGGTGCGGTACGCGTACCACTATCTTCACGATCCGGCGACGAAGGACCCGAATGCGGGACCGGCGTGGAAACCGCTGGTGGATATGCCGCTGCCGAAGGCGGCCGCACCGCGTTTGTTCCGCCTCGCCGCCCCGCCTCCCGACACGCACGTGCGGGGCGGCTCGCTTGCGGTGCGCCTGGTGCCCAACAAGGCCGCGCTCCAGGACCAGACGATCACGGGCGTGGTTCGCATTGACGGCCAGGAGAAGGCCAAGCTGGCCAATTTCGAGCCGCTCGACGTCGCGTTGGGCGATCTGCCGCCGGGGGCGCATTTGCTGTCGGTTACCGTGAATCTGCCGGACAAACGGCGCGATACGCGGACGCAGGTTTTTTATCGGGATGCGACCGACGTGCAGGTTGTGTGGCAACAGCGCCTGCCTGCCGCCGTGAAGGCTGCGCCCGTCCTCGCCGGCAACCTGCTCATCGTCGTTCGTAATGACGGTCTCGTCACGGCGCTGGACAAGGGCACGGGGCACGAGCGCTGGACGTTTCAGACGGGGGGTGAGATTCTCGGCACGCCGGCGTGGGCGGAGGGGACGCTGGTCTTTGGTTCCGGGGACGGGCAGGTTTACGCGCTGGATGAGCGTGGGCAGCGCCGCTGGGCCTGCGACACCGGGGTGCCGGTCTACGGGGGGCCGCTCGTGGCCGACGGGGTGGTTTACGTTGGGGACAATGGCGGACGGCTGCACGCGCTGCAACTCGCCGACGGGAAGCCGCGGTGGCACTTTGAGCGCGCGGATTTCAGTATCGAGGTGCAGCCGGCGGTCTGGCAGGACGTAGTGACATTCGGGGCGTGGGACGGGTACCTGTACGCCGTGCAGCGGAGTGACGGGAAGCTGGCCTGGAAGACGTGGGGGGTGAAGTCGGCGAAGGGTGGCGCGGCGCGGTATTACGCGCCGGCGGATTGCGGGCCAGTGGTGCTGGGCGAGCACCTGTTCGTGTGCGACCGCGGCTACCTGTTGGGCACGTTTGACGCGGCGGGCAAGCTCACCAAGGAGTGGGACCGCAAGGTATGCGCCATTAG
The DNA here is from genome assembly GCA_964523405.1 of uncultured Planctomycetales bacterium. Taxonomy (GTDB): domain Bacteria; phylum Planctomycetota; class Phycisphaerae; order UBA1845; family Fen-1342; genus CAZGAQ01. The sequence goes on along the minus strand of CAZGAQ010000004.1, from coordinate 91,329 downwards.
CCGGTCCGCGGACGGGAAGACTCTGCTCGCGCGGACGACGGACGATCACGTGCTGCGGCTGAGTGACACGGGCGAGCCAATCTGGTCTGCCGACGTGCCGGCCGGGCGTTTTCCGAGCGCGCCGACGGAAGCAGACGGGCGCATCTATGTCTGCTCGAATCGGGGGCGGCTGAGCGTGCTGGATGGCACGGACGGTCGGGTGCTGTGGAGCTATCAGGTTACGCCGGGGCTGTTCGTCATGGCGCCCGTCACGGTGGACGTGGCTGGGGGCAAGCCGGTGTGTTACGTGGCGGGCATGGACGGGACCCTGGTGGCGTTGCAGGGGAAGTAGGGTCTGGCAGCCCGTGGCGGCGCGCGCCGGAGGCACGGCCGTGCTGCGGGTGGCGAGCCTCATTGCGTTTCACGTTGGCCGGTCCGCCGCTGCGCTCGGGCCGGGGTTGGGGCCGGGGTGCATGCCTGGTGGTCGGTTATTGCGCGAGGCGCACCGCGACGGGGGCGCGCTCGAAAGCGGTGGCCCCGATGAGGTTCTGTGGGCGCAGCGCGCCCAGAGTGGCGAGCCAGCGATCCGGCACGAGCTCCAACCGTGTGTTGTAGTGGTTGGCGATCTCGTTGAAGTAGCCGCGGGCCAGCGCGATGCGCTGCTCGGTGTCGCCGAGATTCCGCTGCAGGTTCAGGAAGGCCTCGTCCGCGCGCAGCTCGGGGTAGCGCTCCACGATCGTGCGCAGGGCCGGGCCACAGCCGGCGGGATCGGGTCCCGGTTCGCCGGGCGGCGTGATTTCGAGCTGGCGCCGCAGGGCCGCGACCTCGGTTTGCACCTGGCGCTCGTAGTCGCGCAGGCCTTCGACGACGCGCACCAGTTGCGGGATGAGGTCGTGGCGTCGCTTGAGCTGCACGTCGACGTTCGACCAGGCCTGCCGCACGCGCTGCCGCAGGTCGACGAGGCTGTTGTACATCATCCACGCCGACCCGAGCAGCCAAAGCGTCAGATAGGCCAGCCCCACAGGCACGAACAGCGGCACGCCGGGACCAAGCGTGCCTCCGTGACTCGCGCCGCGGCCCAGCCAGTAGGCCGTCCCACCAGCCAGGCCCAGTCCGAGCAGGCCCAGGAGCCAGAATGTCCACCAGTAGCCACGGCTGACCTGTTTCTCGCTGCGGGTCGAGATCAGGAACAGGGGCGCAGTTTTGTCCGCGGTGATCTCGGGCGCCACCACGTCCTGGCGTTCGCGCGCCTGGCCCACCACATACACGGGCGCGTGCAGAACGAGCGCCTGCTCGTGGAAGGCGCGCACGTGATCCGAGTGTGCCACGCTGCCGGATGGCCCCTTGCCGTAATACAGCGGCGCGCCAGCGCCGCAGGTTTCGGAGAAGATCGTCTGGGGTTCGACCTGCGCCCCCTCGGGATTGACGCGCACCACGCCGCAGTCGTCCTGCAGGTAGAACTGCTGCTGTTCGCCGCCACTGGCGACCGTGGTCCAGCCGCTTTCGTGCCGCGTCCGCGTGTGCGTCTTGCCGTCCTTGTCGGTGTATGTTTCGGTGACGGTTCGCGACCAGCGCTCGCTGATCGAGTAGGAATAGTGCACGCAAGCCCGCTCGGCGAGGTAGCTGCGCAGGGGTTGCTCGGACTCGGCCGTGCCCTGTAGTTCGACGAGGCCAATGAACACGCCGGTGGTTTTGCAGGTGGGCAGGTTGTCGATGAGGCGCTGCCGCCGTGCCGCCCGGATGGAACCCCAGAGGCACAGCAGGACCAACAGGCCGCCGATGCCCAGGATCAGAAGCAGAAGTTGCGGACCCGACATGGGGAGGCAGTGTACGGCGGCCCCGGCGGGGCGGGCAACGGGCACCCAGGGGGTGTCCGGCGACCGGTTGGGGACACGCGGCGCGATGGCGCTGTTGTCGGTTGCGGCCTGGGACTATCGTGTGCGCGTGGGGCGCGTGGCCCGCAATCCGATCGTTACCGGTGCGGCCGTATGCATGAGACCGACAGACTGGAGTTGGACTTGGCAGCGCTCGAGGCGCGCTGGACCGCGCTGGTTGCGCGGGTCGCGGCGCCGGCGGCCGTGACGACAGTGGACGCGATGCGGCCGGCGAGGCAATTCGCGCGTCTGGCGGCGGCGTATTGTCAGCTCGGGCGGGTGTATCACGGGCTCGGTCACGTCGTGGAGTGCCTGCAGGGGCTCGACCGCTTCCGCGGCGCAGCGGCCGCTCCGGACGCGGTGGAGTTTGCCCTCTGGCTGCACGATGCTGTTTACGTGCCCGGGGCGCCGGACAATGAGGCGCGCAGTGCTGACCTGGCGGTCGAGCTCCTGCGTGAGCTGGGCGTGGCGGAGGCGTGGCAGGAGACGGTGCGGCGCCTGATCCTGGCGACGCGGCACGACGGGAGGGCCCAGACGGGCGACGAACAGCTTGTGGCCGATATCGATCTGGCGATTCTGGCGGCCGCCGCCCCGCGGTACGTCGAGTATGTGCGGGGCATTCAGGCGGAGTACGCGCATGTCGGGCCCGCAGCGTACCGCGCCGGGCGGCGTGCGTTTCTGCAGAAGCTGCTTGCCCGGCCGCAGCTCTTCGGTACTCCGGTGGGGCGTGCGGCGCTGGAGGCGGCGGCGCGTGACAATATCGTGCGCGAACTGGAGGCTCTGGGCGGTCGGGAATCTGGGTCGCGACCGTGATCGCAGTCCGCTGCAAGATGCCTCGTGGGGTCCAACCTCCTGAGGCGAACGCCGAACTTTGCGGCGTTTGCGGTGCTCTACATCGGTTATCCCTCAGTTTCGTTCGGGGCAGGCGGGGGCCGACGCGACTGCTGCGGCGGGCTGCGAGGAGCGTGCATCTAACGCAAGCGTGGACAATTAGTTGTGTTTCTTGTGATAGGGTCTTATTGGTGCGGTGAGCCGCTGGTTTGGCGCGCCGGTGGGCGGCAATTCTGACGCGTATTTCGCACCTGGGGGGGTGGCAGACGTACAATTCCGCGTTCATCAAGTCGCTCGGCCGCAGCGCACCGGCGAGGGTGCGAACTTCTGCGGACGGTCGACAGAGAATGTCTGAGTGGAGAAGACGAAAATGCTGTCGAGGAGTTTCCGCAATCTGCTGACGGGCACCATGATTGGGGTCATCGGGTCGACGATGGGTCTGGGTGGCGCCGCCACGGCGTTGGCCGCTCCGCCGAGCCCGGCGCCGGCCAAGGTTGCGCAGCACAAGACCACCAAGGCCAAGCACACCAAGAAGGCCAAGAAGCACGCGAAGAAGCACACCAAGAAGAACAGCAAGAAGCACGCGAAGAAGCACAACAAGACCACGAAGGCGACGCACAAGACCGCCAAGGCCAAGAACCACAAGCACTAGCGGCGTCGCGCGCGAAGTGCTGATCCCCGGCCGGCCGCGCGCGAACCCGAGGCACGGTCCGCGGGGAGCGCCGCGTTACACCTGGACGGCGCAGCAAGTGAAACGCAGCCGGTCCGGCCGTGCAGAGGCTGCACGGCCGGGTTTCTTTTGGCGCGACCGCAATGTGTCTCTAGAGCGGATTTACTTCAGGCGTAGTGCTTCGGGACGGGGGTCCTTCGTCCGGCACCCATCCGATTCCTGCTGGGCAGGCGGAGCCGGACGCGCTACACCCTGTCAGGCGGAGACATTTGATGCCACGAGGCAGCACACCATGCGTGAAACCGCCCTAGGGCGGGGGGCGGGTGAGCGTCTCGCGCAGCAGGGCGCAGGTGGTTGGGGCGACGAAGTCGAGCGCTTCGCCTGGGGCGCCTGCCACCTTCGCGTTCTGAATCCCCGCGACGGCGGCCGATCCGACGTCGATCATCTTGATGGTGAGAACGCATGCGCTGCCGACGCGGCTGAGCCGGCCGTGAATGATCTTTTGCGCCCGCAGTTTGCGCCCGTAGTCCACGAGGCAGCGTGTCTCGTCGCACTGGGCGGTTGACGCGAAATCCGCCTCGGTCAGGAGGGAGCGCATATTCTCGCGGTCCACGAGGATGTAGCGCCCGCTGGCCTGCACTGCTTGCCGGCAGTAGTCCGCGAGCGCGGTGCCGAGCTGGCGCGCGTCGGCGTCCGGAGGCTGAAAGTCCAGCACCGCGACGGATACCGCCGGCTGGCCCGCCGGTAGGTCGGTCAAGCTGCAGTCCTGCGGCGGCCGCGCAAGCGGACTGAGCCGCAGCAGCACGCCGGTGGGGAATTCCTTGAAGGACTGGTCGGCGCGGTGGTAGTTGGCCAAGTCGGCCGAAAAGGCGTACTTGTCGGCCTCGCGGTACCGGACGCGGCAGGGCGCGGTGCCGATGTACTCGCCGTTGAGCCGGATCGCGGCACCGGGGGGGTCTGATTCGACCTTGCAGGAGCTGGCTGCCCGCACGAGCGACTTGAGCGGGCCGAGGCAGCCGGTCTGGAGCGCCAGCAGTGCCAGCAGGGAGAGCAGCAGCCAATGCCGCATCGGACGGTCCTCGCGTGGTGCATCCGGGTGGCGCCACCGGGCGGGGGGCGCCGCAAGCGGTGCCGATTCTACCGGTGGAGCGGGCGGTGCAAAACGGGATACCGCGGCAGCGCGCGGGAGGCCGGCGCTTCATTTTCCGCGGGCGGCTAGGCCGGCACCCACGCCAGGTCGAGGATGGTGTTGGTCGGGTGCTGCGTGTTGAAGACGGCCTTGACCTTCAAGCCGAACTGGGGCTGGCCCTCCTTGAGCCAGCTCATGAGCTTGGTGCAGACGCCGGGCAGCTCGACGCTGATCAGCGGCGTGCCGGGCGGGAGGCGGAAGAGCTGGCCGGGATAGGTCACGGTGGAGAACGTGAAGATGGTGCCTTGCTGGGGCGCGGGGGTCCATTCCATGGGGTGCCAGCAATCGGGGCACTCGCTGCGTGGTGGCAGCCAGAGACGGCGCTCGCCGCACTGGCTGTTGGTGCAGCGTGTCGCGAGCAGCTCGCCGCGTTGCAGTCCGGCGAAGAACCTGCCCCAGCCGCCGTAGGTATGAATGTGGTACCAATCCTTCTGATTCTTGATTACCAGCGGCTCGCGGTTCAGCACTTCCGCCGCGGTCGTGGGCCATGCAATTGCCATCCGGATCCCTTTCCTGATATCCGCCGAGCGCGCCCGCGCGGGAGTCCGCGCGGGTGGGCCGGGCTGCTTCAGTTCACAAAGCGAAACGCGAAGACATCCGCATCCTTCAGGACCAAACGCAGACGCACGGGGTGTCCGGCCAGCGCGCTCACGTCGTCGCCGCCGTGCCAGCGTACCGGGCGCTCGATCTCATCGCCCCAGATTTCCGGCGCGTCCGCCAGCGCAAAGCCCGGCAGCGCCGCACCGCCGGCGTCCTGCAACTCCACCCTGACGCTGCCGACCGCGGACGTCGCGCAGTTCAGCACCAGGCGCCGGCCCGTGAAGACGAGGGGCACGGTACGGGCGGCGCCGCCGGCATACCCGGCGTGCAGGGCGACGAAGCCGTCCACGCGCAGGGTGCCGCGGGCGAGCTGGGGCACGCGGGTCAGGGCGGGCTGTGTTCCGGTGAAGTTGTCGTAGTTTTCGCTCCAGTACAGAGACAGTTCCGCCGGTCCGGTCTGGGCCAGGCCCCAGGCGGGCGTGTTGTTGCCGTGCGCGCCGCCCCAGCGGCACGGATCGGGTCCCGGGCGGAGAAACGCCTCCAGGAACAGGCGCGACCAGTGCACGCCGTCGCGGCTGGCCATGAACACGGCGTCGGAGAGGCCGTCGGTGGGGCGCGGTGGATCGCCGACCGCGTTGCGTTCCTGCGGCGGGACGAAGCGCATGGGCAACCCGATGAGCAGGTGGGGGGCCCGGGGGTACGGCAGAACCGCGTTGGTGTAGAAGTGCTCCAGCGGCGCGGCACCGTAGTCGAGCGGCTGCGGGTCGGACCAGTGGACGAAATCGGCCGAGGTGGCCCGGCTGATGGCGCGCTTGCCGTCGCGTGATGTGCGGAAGTAGCACACATACGAGTTGCGGGCGGCATCCCAGAACGCGGTGTTCTGCGAGTCGAAGCTCCCCTGCGTCAGCAGCGGCGCATCCGAAAGCCGCTGCCAGCGCAGCCCGTCGGCGGACACGAATCCGACCAGGACCGCGCGGCGCTGCTGTTCGCCGGGCGGCACGGCGCGGGTGAGTGCGACGGCCTTCCAGCGCGTCTCGGTTGGGGTTGCGGGGTTGCGGTCGAGAAACGGCGTGAAGGAGTGGGCCTCGCAGTAGGCCGGTTCGCGTCCGGTCCAGACGATGTTGTTGTCGCGTGAGCCCGCGTGTTCGAAGAGGCCGAGTGCGGGGCGGGTCCAGTGCACAGCATCGTCGCTGTAAGCCAGGCAGACGTACTCGCGCGTGAGTTCGCCGCCGCCGCGGTAGTACAGGCGCCAGCGCTGGCCGTCGTGCAGCACGGTGCAGTAGCCGCTCCAGGGTCCCTCCCAGGGGGCGTCGAAGGTGAAGACGGTTTCGCGGCGGACGGGGGTCTGCAGTTGCAGGGTTGCGCCGTCCAGGTCGCTCAGCAGGGCGCGGTCGAGCCAGAGTTCCCAGCGCGTGCCGATGTCCACGGGCGCGACGTCCGGGACGGTCAGCGCCGCAGCGAGGAGCAGGGGCAGGAGCGCAAGGTGCGGCATGGTGGTTTCCGGCGCGGGCACGCACCGCCGTGCGGCCTACGGCTTCTCCAGGATGGCGCAGGTCACATGGCTGCCGGTGCCGGCGTGGCTGATCGCGCAGCCGCGCTTCGCGTCGCGTACCTGCAGATCGCGGAACTGCGCCGGCTTGGTCTTGCCCCAGCGCTGCCACATCTTGGGGTCGGCGTGGAACTTGGCCCACTTGCCCTGCAATTGCCAGAGGAGTTCGACGAGCTGGAAGATGCCCGTGGCTCCGACCGCGTGCATCGTGCCAATCAGCCCACCCGAGAGGTTGGTCGGCAGCTTGCCCTCGTAGTACGCCTCGCCGGACTCGATGAACTCGCGGCCGCGGCCGTAGGGGCGCAGGCCGATGTCCTCGTAGGTCTGGATATCGCTGATGGTGAAGGCGTCGTGGGTTTCGAGCAGGTCGAGGTCTTTCACCGGGTCCTTGATGCCGGCCATGTGATAGGCGAGGTAGGCGGCCAGGCGTGCCGCGAGGAACGAGCTGAAGCCCGGCCACTCATGGCGTTTACCCTGGAAGTACTCCCGGTAGGTTGCTTCGGTCTCATTGGGCAGCAGGAGGATGGGCATGTTGCGGCGGTCAGCGGTGCGCAGCGTGTGCGTGCCACCGCAGATGGCCTTGAGCTCGATCGGCGTGTCGCTGAGCCGATAGGCCACGCGTTCGTCGCACAGGATCAGCACGGCCGCCCCGGTGCTCATGACGCAGCACTCGAGGAAGGTGAGCGGGTCCGAGACGAAGTCGTTTTTCAGCACGTCCGCGACGGTGTAGTGGCCCGGGTTCTGCGCGAAAGGCGAGTACGTGGCGTACTCGTGGTTTTTGCATGCGATCTTGGCCAGCGTCTCGCGCGGCACATTGTTCTCATACTGGTAGCGCTGGGCCATGAGGGCGTAATAGGCCGCGTACATCCAGCCCAGCTCGCTCTCGAAGTCCTTACAGGCTGCGCTGGCGATGTACGCGTTGCCCACCTTGGTGGGCACCTCGTCCATGCGTTCCCAGCCGACGACCGGGACGCAGTCGGCGTAGCCTGAGGCGATGGCCTGGGCGGCGGCGAGTACGGAGGAGCCGCCCGTGGCCCCGCCGGTTTTCACCTCAATATTGCCGAGGGGATCGAAGCCCAGGTAGTCGTGGACTTTGGCGGCCGCGAGGAGCTGGTCGCCGAAGTGGTCGGCGAACTGGGAGTACACGGCCCAATTCACCATCCGGCGGAACTGCTCCGGATCGACCTTCAGGTCGTTCTCCTCGACCGCCATCCGCAAGGCGGCAGTGCACAGCTCGCAGGTGTTTTTTTCGGGGTACTTTTTGCGGAAATCGGTGAGTCCGCCGGCCACCACGTACACCGGCTTCTCGAAACGCGGAATGCGTAGATTCCCCTGGCCGAATTTGATCACTGGCGATCTCCTTGCGGCGCCCAGGAAATGAAGGGGCGCAGGTCCACACGTGATAGGAAGCCCGTAGCGGCAGATTGCGGTCGCGCGCGAGTTTTGTCAACGCGTGGCGCGCGTCACCGGGGCAGGAAAGCTCGGAATTCGCCGGATTGCGGCTAAGATGAGTGCTTATTGAAGCGCCGCGAGAACCGGTTCACAACAAGGTCCAGGCAGCCCAGGAGCCAACGGAGCACCATGCCGACACCACGTAGCGATGCGCCATGCCGATCACACCTGGCTCGGGCGTGGTTGGGTGTTGCCGTACTTCTGCTGCTTACGGGTGTGCCCGTGGCGCAGGCCTATATCGGTCCGGGGGCCGGGTTTGCCGTCGGCACGACGCTCTTCACGCTATTTGTCGCGGTCTTTTCGGCGCTGGGGGCTTTGCTGCTCTGGCCGTTTCGGTGGGGGCTGCGTGCGGTGCGGCGGCGCCGCGCCCACGCCAAGGCGCGCGTTCGCCGCGTGGTCGTACTCGGACTGGACGGGTTGGAGCCCACGCTGGTGGAGCAGTACATGGCGGCGGGCAAGCTGCCGAACTTCGCCCGTCTCCGCGACCAGGGCACCTACCTGCGGCTGGGGACGACCGCGCCGCCGCTGACGCCCGTGGCGTGGTCGTCGTTCATGACGGGCTGCAATCCGGGTAAGCATCGCATTTTCGACTTCCTGACGCGTGACCCGCGGACCTATCGGCCGGTACTCTCGTCCGTTGAAATCCGGCCGCCGCGCCGGCAGATTCGCCTGGGGCGCTACCGACTGCCGCTCGGTCCGCCGCAGGTGCGCCTCCTCCGCAAGGGACGCCCCTTCTGGAATCTGCTCGGCGACCACGGCATTTTCAGCAACATTATCCGCATGCCGATTACGTTTCCGCCGGAGAAGTTCCGCGGCGTGCTGTTGTCGGCCATGTGTGTTCCCGATCTGCGCGGCTCGCAGGGCACGTTCTCGTACTACACCACGGGTCCGGCGGCGGAGCACATCGGCGGCGAGCAAGTCCACGTGCAGCGCGACGGTGACCGCATCCGGGCGCAGCTCATCGGCCCCGCGGACACGGTGCGGCCGGGGAACGGTCCGCTGCGCTGCCCGTTTGAGGTGCGCGTCACCGGGCGCGACGCGGCCGTGCTGAAGATCGACGGTCAGACGTACAAACTTGTCAGTGGGCGTTACACACCGTGGGTGCGAGTGCCGTTCAAGGCCGGTTTGGGCATCACGGTGCGCGGCATTTGCGAGTTTCTGTTGCTGGAAACGCACCCCGAGTTTCGGCTGTATGTGACGCCGATCCAGCTCGATCCGCAGTCGCCGGCGCTGCCACTGTCACACCCCGCGATCTACGCGACGTACCTGGCGAAGCTGATTGGCACGTACGCGACGCTTGGGTTGGCAGAGGATACGTGGGGGCGCAATGCGGGCGTACTCGACGATGCGACCTTCCTGCACCAATGCCTCGAGGCGGACGAGGAGCGCATGCGCATGTTGGCCGACGCGCTGGACAAGGTCCGCCAGGGTTTCATTGCCTGTGTGCTGGACGGTCCGGATCGCGTGCACCATATGTTCTGGCGCTACCTTGAACCTCAGCATCCAGCCTGCCGCCCCGCCGACGCAGAGGCGGACATCAGCCGTACGCGGCCGCACGCGATTGAGGAGATGTACGTCCGCATGGACGCGCTGGTGGGGCGGACGCTGGGGCAGTGTCGTGATCCGGGTACGCTGTTGCTGGTGATTTCCGATCACGGCTGCGCTTCGTTCCGCCGCGGCTTTGACGCCAACCGCTGGCTCGAGGAGCACGGCTATCTCCAGTTGAAGCCGGATGGTCGCGGGCAGAAGTACCTCGCCGGGGTGGACTGGTCCCGGACGCGCGCCTACGCCCTCGGGCTCACGGGCATCTGGTTGAACCTGCGCGGCCGGGAGGCGCAGGGCATTGTCGATCCTGCCGATGCCGCGGCGCTGCGGGCGGAACTGGCGGGCCAGCTCACGGGGTTGCGCGACCCCGCTGCCGACGCCGTGGCCATCGAGCGTGTGCTGGACGCCCAGCAAATCTATCGTGGCCCCTACCGAGAGGAGGCCCCGGACCTGGTGCTCGGTTACGCCAAGGGGTATCGCGTGTCCTGGGAGGCGGCGATTGGCCAGCCGACCGAGCAGACTTTTCATGACAACACGAAGGCATGGAGCGGCGATCACTCGATCGATCCCCGGCACGTTCCGGGGGTGCTGTTCAGTAATCGGCGCGTGCAGGCCGAGCGCCCGCACATTACGGATCTGGCCCCGACGATCCTCACCCTGTTTGGTGTGCCGGTGCCGGCGCACATGGATGGGTGCCCGCTGGAAGTGGCCGACGGCTGAAGGGTATGCCCGGGAGGCCGTCTCCAGGTTGTCGGGCGCGGGTCGTCGGGCAACCCCTTTCCAGCGGCCGCGGCGACAATTACGATGCCCGCAACTGCCGCGCGGCCGGCCGCGCGAGGAGGAGTTGTGATGTCCTGTCGCACTACACGCGTGTTTGTCCTGGCGCTTGTCGTGACTGGCTTGGCCGCTTTGGCGGGCTGTCCGAATACGTACGTGCCGATCAACACCGCGCCGGGGCTGCAGGCGGTGTACGTTGTGCCGGAGGCCAATTATCCCACCGGACTGGCGGTTGCCGACGACGGGCGCGTGTTCTACACGGAGAAAGAAACGGGCCGGATCCGGGTGGTGGTTGATGGTGTGCTGCAGGAAGCGCCCGTGGCGCAGGTGCCCGTCAACTATGCGGGGGATCGCGGTCTGCTGGGCATTGCGCTTCATCCCGCATTCAACTTGAATCACCGCATTTACGTCTTTTACACGCGGTCCGACACGGGGGCCGCCACGAGCGTGGCGGAGGCGGTGGTGGACCATCGCGTGGTGTACTTTGTGGAGAGCAACAATCTGGGTGGCAGCGAGGTTTTTGTGGTCTCGCTGCCGGCGGTCGGGAAAGGCACGCGGGTCGGGGGGCAGATTGCGTTCCTGGCGGACGACTCGTTGCTGGTCGCGCTGGGGGATCAGGAGAACCAGGACTTTGCGCTGGACGCCAACTCCTTGCCCGGCAAGATTCTGCGGTACAAGGATGACGGTAGCCTACCGACAGACAATCCGACGGCCGGCTCGGCGGTTTATGCGAGTGGCTTGCGCAATCCGCAAGGCTTAGCGGTGGATCCGCAGTCGCGTCGGGCGTTCGTGACCGACCGCAATCCGACGGACAGGCACGAGTTAGACTTGGTTGTCGCCGGGCGGAGCTTTGGCTGGCCCGAGGTGATTGGCAAAGCGGACACGACGGGTGAGCAGGCGTGGGTAGCGCAGCACGCCGAGTATGCGGATCCGTGGATTGAAACCGGTTCCGACACGAGTGCGCTGATCGGTCCCACGTTCAACCCGAGCACGCGGTACGGGGTGGCGATGCAGCTCCGCGTGTTCTACGGGTCGCGTGATCCGGGGCGCGTGTACGCCGCGGCGCTGACTTCCGACCGGTTAGGGCTGGGAGCGTTGACGCTTTTCGCGGGCGGGCTGCCGGCGCCGATGACGGCGCTGTGCTTCACGCCCACGGGCGCCTTGTACGTCGCGTCCGATACGGCAATTCTGCGCATCGATCCGTACCCATAATCCAGCGGGCCGCAGCGCCGGGGGCGGGCAAGTGTCCGCGCCGGGGCGCGGGGGGCAAAGTCCACAAAAGCACGCCGCGAGTTTGGCGGGGGTGCGCCCAGGTCCGGTTGGCCATGGGCGATCCGCGGCTGGGTAATTGTCACCAGGCGCCAGCGCGCTACGCACTGGCCGGGCGATCCGAGCCGATACAAGGGAGGTGGCCGTTCCGCCGTGTCCGCGCGGGAGAGCCTGTGTGATCGCGAATTTGCAGATCTCGCTCGATCGCCTGATTCTGGCGCTATCCGATGCGCTTGACTGCACGTATCCGACGCTGGCGTCGCACCAGCAGCGGACGGCCTACATCGCGACGAAGGTCGCGTATCACATGGGGATGCGGGGCCAGGAGCTGATCGGGATCTTCCACGCGGCCGCCTTGCACGACATTGGCCTGATCGGCACGCGGAACCGGCTGAATGGGCTGGTGGGAGGCGACCTGGACAGCGTGAGCTGGCACCAGGAAATCGGTTTCTTGCTGCTGCACGATCTGCCGCTGTTTGCGCAGGCCGCGCAGTTGATCTGCTACCATCACGTGCCGTGGGCGAACGGTGCGGGGGCGCACCATGGTGGCTGGCCGGTGCCGTTGGGCAGTCACATTCTGCACCTGGCGGATCGGGTGGAGCGCTGGATTGACCGGCAGGCGCTGATCGTGAAGCAGGCGGACCCGCTGGTCCGGCGGGTATGCGACCTGGCGGGCGAGCGATTTCATCCCGCCTGTGTGCAGGCATTTCGCGAGGTTGCCCAGGCCGAGGCGTTCTGGCTCGACACGATCTCCGATCGTGGAGCGCATAATCTCCGGCACGAACTGGATTGGCCGGCGATTACCGTGGATACCTTCGAGTTGGGACCGATTGCCGAGGTTTTCGCACGGGTGGTTGACGCGGCGAGCCCGTGGACGGCCGTGCACAGCGCGGGGGTGGCGGCGACAGCGGTGGCGCTGGCCGAGCGGTTGCACTTCTGTGAACGGGAAGTGGCCGCGATGCGGGTGGCCGGCTATCTGCACGATCTCGGGAAGCTGACGATCAGTGCGGACATTCTCGACAAGCCGAGCAAGCTGACGAACGATGAGATGAGCGTGATGCGGACGCACACGTATCACACGTTCCGCATTCTCGACGGCATTGGGGGGCTCAACCAGATTGCGGAATGGGCGGCGTTTCACCATGAGCGGCTGAATGGGCGGGGGTATCCGTTCCACCATGCCGCGCCGGACCTGACGCTCGGCGCGCGGATCATGGCGGTAGCCGACGTGTTCACGGCCATCACCGAGGACCGGCCCTATCGCGCTGGCATGAGTCAGACGCGCGCGATTGCCGTGCTGGATGCCGCAGTCTCGGCAGAGAGTCTGGATGGGGAGATCGTGCGCGTGCTCAAAGACGGCTTTCCGGAGATCACGGCGCGGCGCAGTGAAGAGCAAGCCGACTACGCCAACAAACAAAATGAGCTGCGCGCGGCCACCCAGCGGCTGGGCAGTGCCGATGAGCGCGAGGCGGTCAGCGCGGGTGCAGCGCTAAACTGAGCGCACCCCATCACCGGGGCCGCCGGGCGTCGCGGCCGAGATCGGCGCCAGCCTTGCCTCCCTAGGGGACGGCCGTTCGCGGGGGTCCTACCTGCCGTTCCGGAGTTCGCGCTCGGCCTGAGCCCAGTCTGCCTGCGGGTCGCCGGGCGCCCCGTGGCGGGCGAGGTAGATCTGATATGCGCGGGCGCGGATCTGCTCCTCGCTGGGCGCCGTCGCAGTCGCGGTCCGCGTCTTGGCGGGAGCCGTAGCGGTCGCAGTCCCTTCCGTGGTCACCTTTCGCGTGCTGCGCTTGACTTCCTTGGCCATCGCAACGATCTCCATCCTGGCCGAGTGGCTCGAACTCGGGCTTGCGCTCCACACACCCCGGCGGCGCGAAGCGGCACCGTCTGGCACGAACATACCAGAGCTCATCTTAACCGATTGCGACGGGGGCGTTAAGGTTTTACCGGGCGGTGGGCGACCGGTTTTGTTGTCCCGTGATCGCTCCCGATCGCTCTCGCCTATTCTGCAGTGGTCCGATTCCGGCACTCGGGGTGTGGCGGCGGGCGAGAAGGGGCTATTGGGGGTGATCGGATGGCGGGATTCGTTTTGTGCGGCCCGGCTCTTGGGATACTCTGCAGGTTTGGTGACGTAGTGCCAGCGCGTCGAATGATCCGGTAGAGGGCGCACCGGCGCGCTACGATTCGGGAGCGGTGCGCACCGCAGGCCAAGCGAAAGGACGCGTGCGCGAAGCCGCCGCGCCCAAGGAGTCGATGTGGGTTCGTACGGTGCGGTGAGCGGTGCGGGGGCCAGGCGGCTGCGGCCTGCCCGTGTGGCCACTTCCATCCGCAGTGCCCGCCGGGCTTGGATTGCCATTCTGGCGTTCAACGCGAGCATAGCGGGCAGCGCCGCGGCGGCGCCCCTCAACGGCCGTACGCCGGTCGACGATATCTTCTACCAATTCATGCCGATCGCCTGGCGTGATTCGGACAATGATGCGGCGCGATTCGGCGACTTTGGTGGGATGACGGCTTCGCTGGATTACCTCGAGGAGCTCGGCGTCACCGCGGTTTGGATGAACCCGATCTTTCCATCACCCGGCTACCACGGGTACCAGCACGATCGGGCCGATCAGGTGGATGCGCGGTTTGGCAGCGAGGCCGAGTTTCTCGCGTTCGTGCAGGCGGCGCATGCCCGCGGCATCAAGGTGTTCGTCGATTTCGTTGCCTATGGCATCAGCGGGCATTCCACGTGGTTCCTCAGTGCCTACGGGAGGCCGAGCAGTCCCTACGACGACTGGCTCGCGTTCACCGACGCGACCAACCTGCAGTATCTGGGCGGCACCTACACGACGTGGAACGGAGCGCCGGTGCCCTTCTGCCACTGGAATCTGAACAACCCCGGCCCGGTCGCCCTCGTCACCGACTGGGCCAAGCACTGGCTCGACCCCAATGATGACGGCGACCCCAACGACGGCATCGACGGCTACCGACTGGATCACGTGTGGGCGCACTACAACAGCGGGCCCAACGGGTGGGGCTACAACATCGACACGTTCTGGGTGCCCTGGAAGCAGGCGCTTCAGACTGTGAATCCGGACGTGTTCACGTTTGCGGAGCAGGCCGATTGGAGCAGCCGCGGCGTCGACCTCCTGCCGGCGCACGACGCGGCCATGACGAAGCCTTTTGAAGCAGCGGCGCGCAGCGCCCTGGTGGCGGAGAGCGCCGCGGGCCTGTACGCGGAGATGGACGCGACGGTGGGGGCGTTGCCCGCGGGCAAGCTGTTCGTAGCGATCATCGGCGATCATGACGTCGACCGGCTGACGTCCGTGCTGGGCGGCAACCTGAGCAAGGCGCGGGCCGCCGCGGCCATTCTGCTCACACAACCGTTCCCGCCCATTCTGTACTATGGCGACGAAATCGGCATGCGCGGGACCAAGACACCCGGCTATGTGGGCGATGCCGATGACATTCCTTTCCGTGAGCCGTTCAAGTGGAACGCCGTGGCCGGACCGCCCATGAGCAATTACTTCGTGCTCAACACTGCCGCCTACAACGGCCGCGTCGAGCGCGACAATGACGGTCGCTCGGTGGAAGAGCAGCGGAACGTGCCCGGATCGCTGCTGGAGGAATACAAGCTGCTCATCGCGGCGCGTAAGGCGCACGTGGCGCTGCGGCGCGGCAGCTATGCGGCGGTGCCGGCCACCGACACGGCGGTGTGGGCGTTTGTGCGCCACCAGCCGGCCGAAGAGACGCTGCTGGTGGCCATCCATCTGAAGGGCCAAACGGCAACGCCCAGCCTGAACCTGGTGAACTTCACGATTCCCGGGGGGGCGACGAGTGTGGTGGATGTGCTCAGTGGGGCGACGTTGCCGGACCTGACGGACGCGAATCGTGCGGCTTATCCGCTGGACGTACCGGCGTACGGGTATCGTCTGCTGGCGGTCCAGGTCGTGCCGAACGCTCCGACGCTCAACAATGTGGATGGTGCGAATATCCCGAGCGATCTGGGGCCGGGGGCGCTGCGGGCCACGCAGAACAACGCCACCGGCTGGGGGGACAATGTGAACGAGCTGGACCAGTTGTTCGTCCGGGTCCTGCCGACGGCGCTGCAGGTCGGGATCACGGGCAACCTGGCCGCGGACGGCACGGGGATGGCGCTGTTTTTCGACACGGTGCCGGGCGGGCAGAACACGCTGGTGACGAGCGCGCTGCCGGTTCCGCCGCACGGGCTGCCCGAGCTCAACGGGCTGGTGTTCGACAGCGGATTCGCGCCGGACTTCGCCGTCTTCGTTACTGCGTGGAGCGGGACGCTCTACGTGAACCGGTACACGCTGGCGACCACGGGGGGCGGCACGCGGCAGATTGTCGGGCGGGCGAGTCTGAATACCGGTACTGGCCGGCTGACGGGTGGGACCAATCCCAACAACATGCTGGTGGCCCTGAACACGACCAACACGGCGGGTGTTACGGCGACGAGCGCGGTGGATGCGGCCACCGCGACGTGCGGGTTTGAGTTGTTGGTGCCGTTTGCCGACCTTGGCCTGACGGCCTCGCTGGGCACGGTGCGTGTGCTGGCGCTGGAGCTCAAGAGTGACGGTCTGGTGGGGAACCAGTTCCTGCCGGGTCTGGGTGGCGGGCAGGCGAACCTCGGCTATGTGCCGATCAATCTGAACACGATACCTGGCCAGCAATATGTGTCTGTGCCACTCGAGCATGTGCCCGGTGACGGGGACGGCAATGGGATCGTGGACGAAAGCGATCTGGCGCATTTGATCGACTGCCTGGGCAGCCCGGGTGGCGGTGTGCTGGGGCCCGGGTGCAGCGCGTTCGATTTCGATGCGGACAACACGGTAGACCTGCGCGACCTGGCCGCATTCCAGGGCTATTTTGCGCCGTAGCGGGCGCGCGCTGCAGGGGGGGCCTGAGCGGGCGGCATGTCGGGCGGCGGCGCTTGGCCGGTGCCCCCCGCCGCGGCTATTCTGTTGGGCGTGGATGCGACGCAGGATACGACGCCTCTGGGATTGATTGCCGGCGAGGGCGAGCTGCCGAAGCTGGTGGCGCGTGGCGCGCGGGCGGCCGGGCGGCCGGTAGCGGTGGTGGCGCTGCGGGGCTGTGCGGACCCGGGGCTGCGCGAGTTGGCGGATCAGTTTTGTTGGCGCGGGATTGTGCAGCTCGGGCGGTGGATTCGCGTGTTTCGGCGGGCGGGGTGCCGTGAAGTGATCATGGCGGGGCGGGTGCGCAAGAGTCGGATGTTCGCCGGTCCGCGATGGTTGCAGTACTTGCAGTACCTGCCGGACCTGACGAGCATACGCGTGTGGTATCACCACGCCCGGGACAAGCGCAATGACACGCTGCTGGGCGCGGTGGCGGACGAGCTGGCCCGGCGAGGGTTGGTCCTGGTGGATTCGACGCGTTACATTCCCGAGGCGCTGGCACCGGCGGGTCCGCTGACGAGCGGCGCGCCCGCGCGCGGGGTGCTGGCGGACGCCGACTTTGGCTGGGCGCTGGCAAAGGAAGTGGCGCGGCTGGACATTGGCCAGGCGCTGGCGGTGAAGGAGCGCGAGGTAATCGCCGTCGAGGCGATCGAGGGTACGGATGCGCTGATTGCGCGAACCGGGCAGCTCTGTCCGCAAGGCGGCTGGACGCTGATCAAGGTTGCCAAGCCCAATCAGGACATGCGTTTCGACGTGCCCACGATCGGGCCGCAGACCATCACGAACCTGCACGCGGCCGGTGCGGCCGGGCTGGTGATCGAAGCGGGCAAGACGATCGTGCTGGAGCGGGAGCGGCTGCTGGAACTGGCGGAGCGTTACCGCATCAGCGTTCTGGGCCGCACATAGGGGGCGGCGCGTGGCTGGGCCGGTTACGGCGCGGGGGTTGCTGCGAGCAAGCGCTGGGCCACGGCGTTGTCCGGCTGCACGGCGGCGAGCCGTTGGGCGGCCGTGGTGGCGAGCGCGCGATCGCCGCTGCGCCACGCGAGGGCGGCGACGAGTTCCAGCGCCGGTACGTCCTGGGGCGCCACGGCCAGCGCGCGCCGCGCGGCCCGGAGCGCGAGGTCCAGCTTGCCTTCGGCCGCCAGGCAGCGGGCGAGCAGGCGTAGCGCGGGCAGGCTTTCGGGCTGCTGCTGTACCAGGGTCTGGGCGATTTCGCGGGCGGGTACCGCGCGTCCGGTCGCCAGGTAACACTCGCTCTGCATGAGGCGGGCGTAAGCGTAAGTCTCGTCGGCGGGGGCACTCGTCGGGACGTGGCCGGGAGCGGGCGTGGCGAGTTCTTCCCAGAGCGGTAGGGCGTCGGCGTACTGTCCGGCGCGGAAGAGGGCCTCGGCCAGACGTTCGCGCGCCGTCGGGGTCGCGTCGCGGGCGGCGGCGACTTGTCGCCAGGCGGCGGCGGCGGCGGTCCAGTCGCCGAGCTGTTCGGCGCATTCGGCCTGAGCGGCCTGATAGGCCTCGGTCCAGGCGAGTTGGGGGGCGACGCGGTCCAGCAGGGCGCGGGCCTCGGCGGCCAAGCCGAGCTGGAGGTACGACTCCACGGCGGCGGACAGGTAGGAGGTGGCGCGGGGGTCCGCGGCCAGGGCGCGGGCGAACGCCGCCTGGGCCTCGGGCCAGCGTTGCTGTTGCTGACGCGCGACGCCGAGCAGGTACTCCAGCTCCGCGTCGGTCTGGCCATCGGCCAGGGCGCGTTCCAGCAGGTCGGCGGCCTCCGTGAGTTGGCCGGTGCCGAGCAGGATGCGGGCGCGCAGGGGCAGCCGGCTCTTGTCCGTGGGCGCCAGGCGTTCCGCTTCATCGAGTTCGGCGGCGGCGGCCGTGAGGTTGCCGGCCTGGAACTGATCGGCGGCCAGGCGGGCTTTGACCTCGGAACGGGCGAGATTCCAGCGGGTGGTCGCTTCCTGGTGCGCGGTGCGCTGGGTGGTGTCGCAACCCGCCAGGCCGAGCGCGGCCGCGGCGCAGAGGCCGAGCCAGACGAGGGCGGGGGGCGGGCCGAATCCGCGGGGAGCGGCGGTCATGGGGCGACCTCCGGGGGCGCGTCACCGGCGCTGGGCGACGGCTCGGGCGCGCCGGCTGGTGGGGGGCTTGGCGGGTGCGCTTGGGGGCGCTGGAAGGCGCGGGGGATCGCGGGCGCGGTCGGCGTCGGGGCGGGGGGCAGCAGGTCCTGGACGAATGCGCGCATCCGCGTGCCGTCCTCGTCCCAGAGGCGCGCGCCGCGCAACTGTTCGAGCAGTCGCAGGGCGGCGCCGTGCTTGGGCTGGTTGTTCAGGGTCATGCGCAGATTGAGGATGGCGAGGTCGCGCTGGCCGCGCTCCAACTGGCGGAGGGCCTCGTGGAAGTAGGCCTGGGCGAGGCGTTCGCGGCCGGTGCCGACGAGACCCGCCCGCGAACCGACGCGTCCGCGCTCCACGTCCTCCAACAGGCCGCGGAACTCTTCCTGTTCGGCGGGGCTATCGTTCAGGACGTGCACGGTCAGGAGGATGATGACTTCCTCGCGCACGGTCTGGTCGTTGCGGCTGCCGAAGAGCAGTCCGGCGGCGGGGAGGTTGCCGAGCAGGGGGATCTGGCTGCGCGAGTTGACCGTGCGTTCGCGGAAGAGTCCGCCGATGAGCAGCGTGTTGCCGTCATTGACGAGGACATCCGCGTGGGCCTCGGTTGTTTCCTCGAAGGGGAGGTTGGCGGCGTTGAGGCCGCCGTTGCTGTCCTTGGGGTGCACCGACAGGCGGACGGTGCCGTCGTCGTTGACGAGCGGTCGGAAGCGAATCTGGGTGCCGGTTTCGAGGAAGTTGACGGACTGCACGGCGGCCGTCTCGGTGACGGTGGTGGTGATGTAGCCGTCACGGCGGCCGACGATGACCTCGCCTTCCTGCTTGTTGAGGGCGACGACCTTGGGGTTGGCGACGACGATGACGTCCGTGACTTCTTCCAGGGCGCGGATGAACGCGGCGACGTTGTTGTGGATCAGGCCGAAGCTCAGGCCGCCGTCGGCCACATTGGCGGTGAAGCTGGTGCTGAGGTTGGAGGTGTAGTCCTCAAAGCGATTGGGGGGGAGGCCGCCGAGGGTGAGGTCCGTGGTGGCGGTGCTTTTGGAGCCGACGTTCTTGAAGTCGACGCCGGACAGCATGGTGAAGTCGATGCCGAACTGGTTGGATTCATTCAGCGTGGCGCGCAGGACGGTGGCCTCGATGAGCACCTGGCGGGGGCGCTGGTCGATGTCGGCGAGGAGTTTTTCCATGGCGGCGATGCGGTCGGGATGGTCGGTGACCAGGAGGTAGTCCACGCCGGCGGCGCCCATTTCGGTTTTGCCAGATGACGAACCGCTGCCCCCGCGCGAACCGCCGCTGCTGCTATTCTCGTTGGTGACTTCGGCGAGGGTGCCGTCCTTGGAGAGCAGCGCCTTCACGGGCGGTGCCGCATCCTGGGGCCGCAGGTACTTGAGGCGCAGCACGCGCGTGGTCAGCGGAGGGGGTGGGCGCAAGGCCGCGATGTCGTCGGCGGTGCCGACATAGACGGTGTTGCCCTGGCGGATGTAGGTGTACTTGCTGGGCACGAGGATGGCGTCCAGGGCCTGTTCGAGGTTGACGGCGTAGAGATTGGCGGAGACGCGGCCGGTGACGTTCGTGCTGGTGACGATGTTGGCCCGGGTTTCGTAGCTGAGGGTCTCGAGGAGCGTGGCCAGTTCCATGTCGCGGACGTGCACGTCCAGCAGGCCGGTCTCGTTGGCCTTGACGCTGGCGCCGTCGGTGGGTTCCGCGGCCGCGGGGAGCAGCTCCGCGTTGACGGCGCCGGACAGGGTGCCGCCGCTCGCGCCCAAGGCGCGGGTTACCAGGCTGAGGAGGTCGGGCCGCGCCTGCGGCGGGGGCGGCGCGGAATTGGTCTGCGCCAGTCCGAGGGGCAGCACGCTCGCCAGGACGGCCAGCGCGCCCAGCCGGTGGCGCTGGACGCGGGGGGGCAAGGTGGCGTGTCTGCCGACAGCACTCATCATCTTCATGGGTGTGGACTCACTTCCTGTGGTGGCGCCGTCGGGCCGCCGCGGGTGACACGTCCGGGCGCACCGGGCCGGGGGGCCTGGGGCACTGTCCCGCGCGGCGCGCGACGGCGCACCACGGTTCTGATCGGAGGCGGGTTATCCGGGGGTTCAGGAAACTTACCGGACGGCGCGGCGGCCGCGCGGCGGGGTGAGGCGCAAGTTCTGCGTGCGGCGGACGCGGCGTCGCGAGATGGTGGGGAGACGTTGGGTGGTCGTTGGGGCTGCGGCGGGCGGGAGCTTACGGGGCGGCTTCCCAGCGCCAGGTGCCGGGCACGGGGGCCATCTGACCCATGCCGCGGAAGCCCGGGGGTGGGCTGGTGAAATAGGTGGCGTCGTAGCTGAGGGTGAGCGTGTCGTTCGAGCCGTTGTAGGCGCCCCCGACCATGAGCATGTTGATGGCCGGGCTGTAGTTACCACCGGTGACCGTGCCGGAGACGTAGACGAGGCCGGCAATGACGGAAGGATACGTGTCCAGGGCGGTCAGGTTGGTGGTACCGCCCGGGTAGGGATACGGGGTGCCGGTCGGATTCAGGTTACCGGCCTTGGTTTCCTCGACGCCTGGGCTGGCGGAGTCAAAGGAGAGCGTGAAGGCGCCGCCGACGAGCAGGCAGGGCAGGCCGCTCACGGCCGGCACCCAGTTGACTGGTGAGCCGTTGGTCCCGCCGACGCCGGAGTTGGCGCCGGGATTGAGCACGACGAGGGTGCCGACGATGCGGCAGCCGTAGATGCACAGAGTCTGGTTCTGGCAGTCAATGACGTAGATGCCCTGGGCGTTGCATGTGCCGGTATAGGGATTGCTGGTGGGGCTGAGCAGGGCGTTGCGAATGGCGTGTTGGCTGCTGGCGTTGAGCGGGATGGCGCCGATGCTGATGCTCGTGCCGTTGGCCACGTAGTACTCGAAGACGTCGTTGTCCGGGAGGCCGCGCACATCGACGCCGGTCGTGCGTGTCCCTTTGTAGAGGGTACTGGTTCCCGAGATCGTTCCCACCGCCTCGACGTTCGCGTTGATGCTTGCCCCAGACGAAGCACTGACGTTCGCATTGCAGGCGACTGTCTGTCCGCTCGCGACCACCTTCGTGGTGGCGAAGCTCAGGTTCGAATTGACCGTCATTGCCGCGTTGAGACAGGTCAGCGGATCCTGGCCGGCGGCCTTCGCGCTGAAGACGCGAACGGCTTCGCCGACCCGTCCGAGGCCGTAGACGCGGATCGAGTGGCCGGGGTTGTTGGCGAGGTCGCCGTCGGTTTCGTCGACGAGGGTGCCGGCGATGGTGCCGCGGCCGAGGGTGACGCCGCCGAGCTCGGCGCCGCTGGTGAAGGTCTTGCGCCAGTTGCTCGTATTGGCGAGGATGGTGAGGGCGTAGTCCACGGCGCTCTGGGCCAGGACGCCGGCCTCGGTCCAATCGTTGGATTGGGCCAGTAGGCGCGTCTGGATGCGGGCCGTGAGGACGCCGGACAAGCCGATCAGGGCGACCAGCAGGGACATGCTGATCACGACGACGTAGAGCACGGCGCGACGGCGGTGGGCAGGGCCGCGAGGGGGCACGTCAGGGTCCTCCTGTCGGCCGATTCAACAGGCTCGCCCCGGTGGAAATTATGCGGCCGTTGGGGTCGCCGACGCGCAGGTCGCAGCCCACCCAGGTGACGTACGTGGTGAGTTCGGCGGGCACCTGGTCGGGCGGTCCGTACTTGGAGCGCAGGGCGACGAGCACGGTCTGGGCGCCTTGGTCGTCGGTGACGGTGACCGTGATGCGCTTGAGGCCCAGGTCGGCGCTGATCACGACGTCGACATTGTAGGGGTTTACGAACGCGACCGCGGCGGTCCAGCGCCAGCCGGTCTTGCTGGGCAGGGCCGTGCCGTCGCGCGTCTTGGGCGGGGATTCGCTCCAGCCGTCATAGTCATCCACGTCGTCGAATGTGCTGCGCGTGCCGCCGAGGCTGTCGCTCTCGGGGCCCTGGGCCGGAGCGACCCATGGCAGGGTCTGCGAAACGACGCTGTAGGCGCCGCCGTGTTCGTAGCGCAGGTCGTCCCACTTCGGCTCCGTGTAGGGCAGCTGCAGGATTTCGTGCATCAGCTCGAGCGCCAGGGCCTGCCGTTCGGCCAGCCCCGCCTGCACGCGCCGCGCGCGTACGGCGGCCCCGACCGTCCCGAGCGCGCCCACGAGCATCACGCCGACCACGACGATCGACACGACGGCCTCGACCAGCGTGAAGGCTGTGCCGCGCCGCGCCCGCGTTGTGTCGTCAGTCCGCCTCATGGTTCGTTTCTATGGCTGCGTCGTCACCGTGCCGTAGACATACACCTGCATGCACTTCGTGTAATCGGGGGCCGTCCAGTTCGCCCCGTACCACGTCGTCCACCCCGTCGTCGTGTCGGTTGATTTCTCGTCAAACGCCACCTGGGCCGGTGAGCTGGCCGCCGTTTCCACGGTGATTGCGTAACTCCTGCTGATGTCCAAGCGGTCCAGCGGAATTGCGAACTCATCCCATTCCCACGACCCGATCGGCAAACTCGACGCGCTGATGCTCCCCGTTCCCTTGTAGGCCGTCATCAGCGGCACGCCGCTGGCGTCCACGTCCCGCACCCGAATATAGACCGTGCCGGTATTCAGCCCGTACCGTGACAATTTCACCTTCACCCGCGTGATCTTCCACCACAGCGCGTTCGCGGGCAGCGCCGGCTTGAAGATTTCCCCCATCCACGCATTCGACTTGAGCAGGAACGACTTGACATCCGAGCTCTTGCTGTAGTCGCGCGAGAACAGCACCTGCTCGGCGCTCTCCACCGGGCACTTGCTGCACAGGCTGCCGCTGCCCTCAAAGACGGTCAGGGCGATGAGGTCACAGTCGGCCTTCATGAGGTACTGGCAGGTGTGGTCCGCAAAGCAGCAGGCCCCGGGGGGCGGCCCGGTGGTCTGCAGCAGGTAGCTGAGATCCAGGTTCTGCACGTTGGTGACGACGGTGGCGACGGTGCCGCCGTTGTACTGGCGCGTGAGTGGGTCTCCGGACACTCCGGACCACGCGTAGCGCAGGGTTTCGGGCAGGCCGTCGCCGGTGCGGTCCGGCACGGTGAAGGTCACGGCGCGGGGCCCGCGCTCGGTGATCGTCAGGGCGGTGCGCAGGTCGGCGGTCAACTGGTCGGCCGCGCTGCGGGCCCGCAGCGCTGTGGCGGCGACGGAGTTGCCGCCGTCGATGCTGCGGGTAGCGACGAGGACCGCCGACATCAGGGAGCCCATGAGAATCGTCATCACCATGACGCTGAGCACGAGCTCGACAAGCGTAAAGGTGCGGAAGCGGCACGCGCCGCGCGGCCGCCGACCAACCTGTCCGGTCCGGGTCGTCATGGCGCGGTCACCTCTCCGCTGTTCGCGTCGATCGTGATCGTCCGGGTGTGCCAGCTCACCTGGAGGGTAATGGTTCCGCCCGAGTCGGGCTGGCCATAGCGGTCAAAGATGATCTTGCTGTCGCCGCCCAGCGTGGCGCTCGTGAGCGTGACGCCGTAGGGGTCGGGTGTCAGGCTCACGGCATAGATGTTCTTCACGTGATCGGGGTCCGGCATGCCGTCGAGCGTGTAGCGGTTGTTGGCGACGTCGAAGGTGACGGTTTGCGATGTGCTCTTGATCCGCGCCCGGGTTCGCGCGAGCTCCAGGTCGGCGGCGATCCGTCGCGCGGCCGCATCGGCCCGGTAGCGCGTGTTCGCGTTGCCGACGCGGGGCACGGCCACGGCGGAGACGACGGCCAGGATCGCGACGACCAGCACGAGCTCGATCAGCGTGAAGCTGTGCACGGCGCGCCCGGTCGGCGCGTGACGCCGGCCCGGCCCAAGCGCCGGTCCCGCACCGTCTTTCGTTCGCGTAGGCGTTCCAGTCACCGGATTCCTCGGTCAAGCCGACCCGACCCTCAGCCGGCAGGGTCGCAGCGTGAACGCAGAATGATCAGGCACGTGTGCTGCACGCGCCACGCCATCCGCGCACACTGTGTCCGTTATCGGATTTCGGCTCGATCCGCAGGGTTCTTCAGTCCCCCGCGCGCCGGACAGCGCTGACCCGCAGCCGGTGCTCTGCGCCGACACGCATTATCGGCTAATCCGCCAAACCGCATGGCCCCGACGCCCGACGCTACTGCGGTACCGGCCACAGCACCCAGTCGCCATCTGGCAGCGGCCGCGTCTCGTCGCGCATCGCTGCCGGCGGTGCCCCCGCTGGATACCACTCCCAAACCGCGATCCGCGTGTGCTTCGCCGGCACGCGCCCCCCGTCGTCCTTGCGATCATTCCCGATCGAATACAACACGGGCTGGCCCGCCACCACGCGGTACTTCAGCGCCTGCCCGTCATACCGGTCCGGCGGCACCGCCGGCAACCACTGCGGCACCAGCTCCGCTAGCGCCTCCGGCCACTGCCCCGTCTGCTGCCGCCAGAGCGTTGCCGCCAGCGCCACCTGCGTCGCGTCCCCTTCCTGCCGCGCATATTCACTCAGCAGGTGCACGCGCGACAGTGCCGGCAGCCACAAGTACAGCGGCGCAGCGCGCAGCCGCTCCAGCGACCCCAGACGCTCTATCCGCTTCTGCGTCGGCGACCCCCCATACTGCCACAGCGGCACCGCCTCGCGCTCATATCCCGCCATCGACTCATCAAATACCGCCTGCACTTCGCGCCGGCCCATCAGGACGGTCGCCGCCGCCGGCGCCGCCAGCCGCGCCCCCCAGTCCGGCATCCCCGCCCCCGGCTCCGCCGGCCCGAGCATCATGCGATCCGTGCGCGCCAATCCGTCCCCGTGCCCGTCATCCGTATAGTAGCGCTGCAGCATGTCCGCAAAGCAGTCCCGCTCCGAGGCGTACTGCACGCGACATACCTCCGCCCCCACCCCCGCCACCCGGTGCGCCAACCGCACCAAGTCATCGCGCGCGATCAGCTCCGGTGACTCGCGCAGCGCGCTCCGCAAGAACTGGCACGTCTCCTGAAACCGCCGCTCCGCGACCAAGTCCGCAATCAGCACGCGAATCTCACGCAGTTGCCGCGACATCTCCAGCATTGCCAGGGCATCCGCCGCCACCCGCGCTCCGTCCCGCGCTTCCACACCGAGCCACGCATCCGCCACCAGAAGTCGATGTCCCAGGTTCAAGAGCGACGCCTGCGGTAACGGAATATCCCAGGCCGCCGGATTCTCGCGATTCGCCGGCGCCGGCCAACTCCGCCCCTCCTGCAACCGCCGCGCCAGCGCCTCGTCCGCCATATCGCCCAACACCACCCCCATGTGCGGCTTCGTGGCGGCCGCGCGCAATCGCTCCACCACACCCGCATTCGCCGCCGCCCACGCCGCCACTTCGGTCCACGCCGCCCCGCCCGGCCGCGCATCCTCCCGCCATTTCAACTTCGGCACCGGGGTCAGCGCCGCGAGTGCCTCGCGATACACCGGCCACGCGCGCTCCTCGACGGGCACCGCTTGCGCCCGCGCGTTCCACTCGTGCAGGTAGTTGTGCCGCAATTGCGGCGCCTCGATGTACAGCCGCACCGCCTGCACCAAGTACACCACGATCAGCAAGGCAACCAGCCCCGCCACCCCCCGCACCAGCCCGCTGCCCACCCGCCACACCCAGTGTCGCCCGCGCTGCTTGGCCCGTCGGATCAGCCGCGCCGCCTGCCGCTCATCCCCGAATTGCTGCTGCAGGCGGTCCGCTGCGCTACCCGCCACCAACCCATCCGCAAAGTGCGCGCACAGCTCCCGCGCCACGTCCACCCGTTCCCCCGGCCGCAGCCGCGTGCGCTTCACCACCCGCCGCACGACGTCCGTCAGCGGCCCCGGCAAGCCCGCCCGCGCCAGGAGCGCCTCCACGTCATTCCGCCCCGTCACCCGCCCGCGCATCAGGTCCCGCAGCGGAGTGTGGTTCAACCGCCGCCAAAACCCCGCCTCGTACGAACTGGGTACTGCCGTCGCACTCATGCCGTCACCTCCCGCGCGCCACCGCCGCCATTCAGCACACCCAGCGCCTGCATGGCCCGCGTGAGCGCCTGCCACTGCGCCGTCTTGTCGGCCAGTTCCGCCTCCCCACGCTGCGTCAGGTGGTAGTACTTCCGGTCGCGGCCGCCAGGTGTTTCGTGCCAGGTTGCGGCGATCAGGCCCTTGGCCTCCAGGTTGTAGAGCATCGGGTACAAGGTGGACTGTCCCATTGCCAGCGCCCCCTCCGACCGCTGCGCCACCGCCTCGACGAGCTCATATCCGTACATTTGCCGCCGCTGCAGGAGTTTGAGGACCGCCACCGGCCCGGCGCCCCGCATGAGTTCCCGTTCGATCCGCATGGCAGGCGTCCTTTCGGGTTTGAACCGAATGTCCGACCATAAGTCCGTACGTAAATGATCGGCACTACATACTATGTGTAACATAGTATAGCACACAAAATTCGTGTGGGCCAGGGGAATGTCCGGGAACGAGTGATGGGCCCGCCAGGAGGAGCTGTGGAGGGGTTACAGGCCGGGAACGACCGGTGTCGCACGAAAGCGCGGGTGTGGGGTGATTGCCGTGTGCCCGTGCGGGACGGGGTTTGTGTGGGTGCGGCACTACTCTGTGAGCCGTGCGAGACTTACGCAAATGCCGCTGCTGACACAGCAGTGGCACACACCGGGATCACGGGCAAGCTGCCGGTGCCACATCGTATTCACCGGCAAGCTGCCGATGCCACCTGAGCAGGCGTGCGGTGTTTCAGCGGGCGGAGACGGGCTGCGCGGGACGCAGCGCGAGCATGCGCTCCAGCGCGACCTTGGACCAATGCTTGGTTTCGGCGTCGACGCGGATGCGGTTGACGACGCGGCCGGCGACCAGATTCTCCAGCGTCCAGCACAGGTGCTTGAGGTCGATGCGGTACATGGTGCTGCACGAGCACTGCGGGCCGCCGAGCGGGGCGATGGTGCGGTCGCGAAGGGTCTTCATGAGGCGGCCAACGAGGTGGATCTCGGTGCCGACGGACCAATAGGTGCCCGGGGCGGACTCCGTGATGGTCTTGATGATGTACTCGGTGCTGCCGACATAGTCGGACTTCTGGCACAATTCCCACATGCACTCGGGGTGCACGATCAGCTTCCAGGGTTCGGGGCGCTTGCGGAGCGCGTCGGCCTGCTCCGGGCGGAAGAGTTGATGTACGGCGCAGTGGCCGGCCCAGAGGATGAAGCGCGCGGCCGCAAGCTGGTCGAGGGGTACGCCGCCGAAGGGCTGGTCGGGGTTGTACGTGACCATGCTGTCCAGCGGCCAGCCGAGGGCGTAGGCGGTGTTGCGGCCGAGGTGCTGGTCGGGGAGGAAGAGGACGCGGGGGCCGTTGGTGGTGCCGGGGCGGGCGCCTTGCAGGGCCCATTCGAGGACCATCTTCGCGTTCGAGCTGGTGCAGCACGCACCGCCGTGGCGGCCGACGAAGGCTTTGATGGCGGCGGTGGAGTTCACGTAGGTGATGGGGATAACGTCGCCGCAGTGCTGGGTGAGCACGGGCCAGACGTCTTCGAGCTGGTCGATGTCGGCCATATCGGCCATGGAGCAGCCGGCGGTGAGGTCGGGGAGAATGACCTGCTGGCGGTCGCTGGTGAGGATGTCGGCGGACTCGGCCATGAAATGCACGCCGCAGAAGACGATGTACTCGGCCTGGGTTTGGGCGGCGGCGATTTGGGAGAGCTTGAGGCTGTCGCCGGTGAAGTCGGCGAAAGCGACGACCTCGTCGCGCTGGTAGTGGTGGCCGAGGAGGACGGCGCGGGAGCCGAGCGTCTTCTTTGCGGCGGCGATGCGCGCGGTGAGGTCGGCGTCGGTGGCGTCGGCGTAAGCGGGGGGCAGGGGCTCTTGGAACGGCATTGGGGTATTCAGTCCTGCTTTTTCAGCGCTCGGTGCGGCGGCAGGTTGCGGCGTTTCGCGTAAGTATGAGTGTCCGACCGGCCGCGGGCGTCTTGGTTGTGGTGCGACCTGTCGTACGTTTACGTTCTACGTTCCATGTTCTACGCTCGCGACGGGGCGCGGGTTCTATGAGTATCGTAGGCGCTAGGGGGGATCGGGCCAACGGGCTTGTGGGGCGATGGAGGCGTTCGGCGGGGCGGAATTGCGGGGGCGGCGGGATGCGGGCGGCGCGCGGGTGTCCGTACAATGCGGACAGATTTGCCTTTCGTGCGCTGCACGTTGCGGCATCGGAGGGTCAGGTGACGGTTTCGGTTCCGGATACGGCACGGTGTCTGCATTGCGGCTACGCCCTGCGCGGGTTGCCGGAGGCGGTGTGTCCGGAGTGTGGGCACGGGTTTGATCCGGAGAGGCCGGAGACGTATCGAGACCCGGCGCGGGCGAAGGCGTGGAAGCCGCTCGAGCCGCCGTCGCTCGTGTGGATTGGTGTGGCCCTGGCCATTGTGATTGCGGCGCTGGTCGTGCGGTCGCAGCCGATCAATGCGTTTTGGGATTCGGGAAGTTGGGGATGTGTCGGTGTTCCGCTCGCGGTGCTGGTGGTCGATGTGGTTTGGCGGGCCTTTCGGTGGTGGCGCTTACGGCGCTGGGGGCGCACGGACTTGATTGTGGTTTCGGCAGGCGGGCGGCGGCGCTGGCGTACGTATTTCGCCCTATTGGCGCTGCTCTGCTCAGCCGTCGTGTTTCCGTGGCCGGCGTTTGTGCGGTTCTATGCCAGTTGGCCGTCGCTGGCAGCGCGGGCGGATGAGTCTCAGCGGCGGGGCGAGCCGACGACCGGGGCGGAATGGGTGGGGATCGTGCGGGTGCGCTCGATCTGGTGGTCGGGGTCGGGCTTCGTGTTCATCGAGACCGATTGGGGCGGCGCGGACTACGGCTACGTGCGCGTCTATCCGCCGGGGCGGTTCGAGGGTGAGGGTTGGCAGGTAGCGCCGAACTGGTACATCGGCCGCGCGCGGAACTGGTGAGTGGTCTTTCTTGCCGGAGGGTCAAGTGGCGGTTTCGGTCCCCGATACGGCACAGTGCCTGCATTGCGGGTATGCCCTGCGCGGGTTGCCGGAGGCGGTGTGTCCGGAGTGCGGGCAGGCGTTTGATCCGGAGCGGCCGGAGACGTATTACGATCCGACGCGGCGAGGGGCACCCAAGCCGTTGCGGCCGCCGTCGCTCATCGGGGTGGCCACGCTGTGTGCGCTGGCGCTGGTGGTGCTGGTGGGGCGCGCCGGTCCGGGCACATGGTTGCCGCTGGACAAGTGGGACTGGGGCGGGGCCGAGTGGTCCTGGAGCACGCTGTCCTTCTGGGGGAAGCTGTTTTGTTGTCTTCCGGGGATTCTCCTTGTGCGGCGCGAAGTTCGCGCGTGGCAATATCGTCGTGCGGGGCGGGATGAGCTGCTGGTGGAATTTGATGCCGCCCGGACGCCCCGGCGCGTGATGCTGGCGGCGCTGGTCGTGTTCTATTTCGCCATCCTGCTGCCCCCCCTGGGGCCGGCGGCGCGGTTCTATGCGTCCTGGGCGGCACTGGACGCGGAGGCGGATCGTTACCTGGTTGATCCGAACACCGACGTCGGGCCGCGGCGGATCGGCTGGATGCCGGTCGAGTACATTTGGGGACGCGGGCAGGGATTCGTGTGGTTTCAGGTGGGGCACACGGGCGGACACCGCTACGGTTTTGTCCGGGTTGATGCGGTGGATGTGTGGACGGCGCACGCACGGATTTGGCTGGCGCCGGGTTGGTATATCGCGTCGTGGTAGGCGGGGCGGCAGGTTGCGGGTTGGCGCGTTCGCGGGATTGTTGACGACGGGGGGGGCGGGCGGTGGATGCGCAACCTGCCCTACGCGCTGCAAGGCAGAGCCTTGCAGTACGGTGGGCTGGTGGCGGACTTGTCGTCGTCTGGGTGGAGCGGCATGCGTCGCGGGAAGAGACCGACCAGAGGTCGGTCCCCCATTGTCGAGTGCCGAGGCCCGATGCTACGCGCTATCCGGGAGCAGGGGAGGTCGGTCCCCCATTGTGTGGTGCGGAGGCCTGATGCTACACGCCGCCGAGGCACGCCGGTATGATGCCGGCATCCTCGTGCGGCCGGGCTGTGCGGGGCGGAAACGGGGGTTTCATGAGCCGGGGACGAGGTTGTGCTGATGGAGTATCGTCGCCTGGGCCGGTCGGGCCTCAATGTATCGAAGCTGAGCATCGGGGCGATGCGCTTGCCGAAGGATGACGGGGAGGCCGTCGCGGTGATTCGCCGCGCGATCGACCTGGGGTGCAACTACATCGACACGAGTCTGGGGTACGGCGACAGCGAATTGAAGCTCGCGAAGGCCTTGAAGGACGGGTATCGCGAGCGCGTGTACCTGTCGACGAAGTGCTCGCCGTGGATTCTCAAGGAGGAGGGTTACACCGCGAGCGCGGACGATGCGCGGCGGAAGATCGACCACCAGATGAAGCGGCTGGAGGTGAGCTACCTCGACTTCTACCAGGTGTGGAGCATCAACGACGCGGACGGCTTCGGGCAGGCGACCGCGCCGGGCGGA
Organism: uncultured Planctomycetales bacterium; assembly: GCA_964523405.1. Lineage (GTDB taxonomy): Bacteria > Planctomycetota > Phycisphaerae > UBA1845 > Fen-1342 > CAZGAQ01. Next base: position 60,221 of record CAZGAQ010000004.1, on the reverse strand, counting down.
ATGGTGGACGGGATTCGGCAGGCGATGAAGGAGGGGCTCGTGCGGCACATCGCGACGACGACGCACGCGCCGCTGCCGGTGATGCACCAGATCATCGACTGCGGGATCTTCGAGGCGATTACCGTCAGCTACCACCTGCTGTTTCGCGAACTGGAGGAAGTGATTGCGCACGCGCACCGGGCGGATATGGGCGTGATCGTGATGAACCCGATGGGCGGCGGGACACTCGGGGCGGACAGTCCGGTGATTCGCGGGCTTGTGCCGGAGGCGGGGCTGGATTCGAAGGCGCTGGCGCTGAAGTTCGTGCTGGACCATCCCGAGGTGACGACGGCGATCTGCGGGTTCGAGCGGATTTCGGATATCGAGGAGAACGTGGCGAACGAAGCGCGGCCGGCGCTGACCGCGGAGCAGCGGGCGCGGCTGGCGGCGGGGATCGCGAAGCTGGAGCCGGAGGCGAAGCGGTTCTGCACGCAGTGCGGGTATTGCATGCCGTGCGACCAGGGCGTGCTGATCAAGAATATCTTTGCGCACGCGACGAATGCGCGGCTGTTCGGGCTATTGGAGTCGTCGCGGAAGCGCTATGCGGGCTGGCAGCAGGAGTGGAAGGCGGATCATTGCAGCGGGTGCGGGAAGTGCGAGCCGAAGTGTACGAATCACCTGCCGATTCGCGAGGAGTTGGCGAAGGCGCATGAACTGCTGACGGGGGAGGGCGGGGCAAAGTAGGCGCGATAGAATGCGCGCGATGATCGTCATGTGCGGTCGTGGTGCTGCGGGAGCAGGTGCATGGGGCCGCCGCTGGAGCCAACACAGGTAGGCGCGCCCGGTGCGCCAGCGGAGAGCGCGGTGGTGGTGGCGCCGGCTGCGCCGCTCGATGACGATGCGCCGGACGTGCCGCGGTGTTTGCACTGCGAGTACTTGCTGATCGGGCTCAGCGGGGAGCGTTGTCCGGAGTGCGGGACGGTCATCAACTGGGCGGCGGTGACGTATGCGGCGCGGCATCCGGGGTTGCCGCTGGATCAGCGGCGGGGGTGGGGGCGGCTGACGGGCGGGGTGCTGACGTGGCTGCTCGTGCTGTTCCGGCCGATCACGTTTGCGCGGCGGTTGTCGGAGCGGGTGGCGGTGTGGCCGGCGACGGGGTTTGCGCTCGTGTGTATCGCGCTGGGGCTGGGGGGTAATGCGGTGGTGGGTTACGAGCATCTCGATCACGGGAAATGGAGCGAGTACGCCGCATGGGCGGTGGGGACGTGGGTGCACATTGAGGGGCAGGCGCTGGTGTTCTGCCTGGCGGACTTGCGGCTACAGCGGTGGGGGCGGCAGTGGAAGCTGTGGCGGCTGTTGTCGCTGTACACGACGGGGTTTGTGGTGCTGGATTGTGTGGCGGGGCCGCCGCTGATGAGTAGCTACACGGAGAGCTGGACGTTTCCGTGGGTGCTGGATCCGAACGTGTGGAGCGACTTGCTGAGCGGTTCGCCGAGCTGGATGGGGTGGGGAAGGGCGCTGCGCGGGGTGGTGTACTACTGGTGGATGGCGGTGTTACTGATCGCGCTGTGGATGCGGCTGCGGCGGAAGTGGATGCTCTTGTTCATTCTGGCGGCGCTGCCGGGGGTGACGCTGGGGTCGTGTTGGGTGGGGATGTGGGTGCATAGCGTGCTGGATTAGTGCGGGGAAGCCGTCAGCCGTCAGCCTTCAGGCAGAAGACCCGTGGCTATGGTTGTGCCGCCAGTGCGCGTCAGTCGCCCCCGATGCCGAGGGCGGAGGCGGTGGCGTATTCGCCGGCGTGGGAGATGGACAGGAGCACGTGGCGGATGCCGAGGGTGGCGGCGAGTTCGGCGGCTTTGCGGTGCAGCGTGACGAGCGGGGCGCCGAGGGGGTCGGGGAGGGTTTCGATGTCGGTCCATTCCAGCCCGCCGCGCCAGCCGGTGCCGAGCAGCTTGAAGATGGCCTCTTTGGCGGCGAAGCGGCCGGCGAGGCGGACGGCGGGGGTGGCGCACTGGAGGCAGTAGGTTTGCTCGGCGGGCGTGTAGACGCGGCGCAGGAAGCGCTCGCCGTGCTGCTCCCAGAGGCGCTGCAGGCGCGGCAGGTGGACGAGGTCGATCCCGTGGGCGATGACGTTCATGCTGGGGCTCACGGGGTGCGCGGGGCGGCCGCCGGCGGCGGCGCGGTTTCGGGCGCGGGCGGAGTCTCGGGCGCCGACGGAGTTGCGGAGGCCGGTGGGGCCGCCGGGTTTGGGGCGGATGCGGACGTCGGCGGAGGCGTCGGGGTCGCGGCCGGTTTCTGCAGGTGCGAGCTGAGGTCCGGGTCGCCGGGCTGGAGCGCGTCTTTGCGTTTGAAGATGTAGATCGTGCCGTACTTGGGGATTTCGTCGACGAGCTGGTAGTTCGCGGTGAGCCAGTGGCCGAGCTGGGACCACTCGGGCCATTTGCGGTCGAGATCGGGTTTGTTCAGGCCGTAGTAGTCTTCGGCGGCCATGACCATGAGGACGGGGGGTTCGGCCTGCAGCTTGGTGGCGAGCTCGCGGGAGATTTGTGCGGCGATGGGGAGGCCGGCGAGCTGGCCCATTTTCTCCGTGGTGGTGTAGCGGGAGACATTGAGGCGGCGGCTGTGGAGGTAGACGCCGGGCATGTAGCCGAGGCACTGGATTTTCTGGTCGGGGGTGGACCAGCGGTCGACGGCTTCGGCGGCGACTTCCCAGCTCGCGCGTTCGTGCTGGTCGAGGCGGAAGACGAGGACCTTGGAGACTTCCGTGAACTGGAACCAGATGGCTTCCCAGGAGAAGTAGCCCATCATGACGAAGGCGGCGGTGACCCAGGCGCGTTGCTGGAGGCGGCGGAGGAGGCGCGTTTCGGCGCGGAGGACGTTGATGAGGTAGCCGCACATGAGCAGGAGCGGGGGGATACTGGGCACGATGTAGTGCCGGAAGCCGTGGGGGCTCATGAGGGCGCCGTAGAAGGCGACGGCGAACCAGAGGGCGAAGAACAGGAAATACTTCGGCGCGGCGGGCGGGTGCTCCTTGAGCGGGGCTTCGATTTCCGGGGGGCGATACTGCGGGCGCAGCCACCAGAGGAAGGCATGGATCGCGGCGGCGGTGGCCATGAGCAACGGCAGCAGCATAATGGGGCGCACGTGCTCGCGCAGCAGGTACCAGTTGACGAGGTTGTAGGGGAAGCGGCTGTTGTTGGCTTCGAAGTAGTACTGGTTGAAGCCGAAGGTGGCGAAAAGGGCTTCGTGCAGGGCGCCTTGCGAGGCGAGGTAGCCGGCGGCGGCGGCGAGGGTGGTGGCGACGCCGAGGACGAGGAGCAGGCCGCGCTTGATCCCGTCCATGACGCGCAGCTCGCGGGTCAGCATGAGGATGAAAAGGTGGACGCCCATGCAGCCCCAGGCGGCGAGGCCGACCTGCTTGAAGAGGAAAGCGAGGCCAGCGCAGAGTCCGGCCAGGTACCACTTCCACCAGCGGTCGCGGACGAAGCCGCGGAGGTAGAGGGCGACGGCGGCGAGTTCGCAGGCGACGAGGAAGGTTTCGGTGCGGTTGGTGCCGCCGGTGTAGTAGGCGTGCAGGAGGTAGCACGCGAGGAGGATGGTAGTCAGAGCGGAAGCGCCGCGGTGGTAAACGGCGGCGCCGGCGACGAAGAAAGCGGCGTGGGCGACGGCCATGGCGAGGGCGCACATGGCGATGACGCCGAAGTAGCTATCGGCGCCGACGAGCATGCCGACGGCGTTGATCCAGTAGACTCCGGGGGGTTTGTTGTCCCAGATGTCGCGGTAGACGGTGGCGCCGTGGGCGATGCGCCAGCCGTAGTAGCCGAACATCTGGTCGTCGACGACGTCGGTGCGCCAGTAGGCGACGACCTGCGAGAGGGCGATCAGCGGCACGATGGTGAGCACCATGACGGTGATCAGCAGGGACAGTGACGTGCCGGGGTCGCGGGCGAGGGGGGCGGGAGTCGTGGGTTGCGTCTTGTCCATAGGCGTTTGATGGTTAGGGTAACCGCTGGCGGCGTCAGCGTTAAGAGTGTCCGGCCGGGATTCGCCGTGGCCAAGCGGTTGGTCCGGCGCGCCGGGCGCGCGTGAAGTCGACGCGGGAGCCGATCGGGCGGCCGCCGCTGCCCGTCAGGCACCCCGCACATTCGTTCGGGAGAGGCGGAGGCCTGACGCTGCAGTCCGTGCGGGTGCGGAGGCCCGCTGCTGCCCGCCTGGTGTGCGGATCAGGGGCGGGTGAGCTCCGCGAGGTCGGTGGCCTGGAGGTGGTAGACGAAGAGGGAGTAGCCGATGCGGGCGTCGGGGGCGCGATGGCGCAAGCGGTTGAGCAGGAGCTTCTGGCGCAGCTCGCCATATTCGCGGGCAGACTGGGCGCGCTGGGTGGTGGCTTGCGGGGGTTCGTTGGGGTCCGGGATGGAGCGGGCGATCTGTCCGAGTGTGACGTAGGCGGCGCGCGTGCGCGGCGTCCAGAAGCTGTCGCGCAGCTCGAGATCGTAGATGCCGAGGAGCTGCGTGACGGAGACGACGTAGGTGCCCGGCTCGAGAACGGCGGGCGGCTTGAACTGGAAGTAGCTCGGCAGGGCGGTGCAGCGGAGGTAATACGGCGGCCAGGCGCTGCCGAAGTAGGCCAGCTTGATCGGTTCGGCCGGGTGGCGGTTGGCGTAGTCGCGCAGGCGAAGGAGGTCCTGGCCCCAGTCGATGTTGCTGTCGGCGAGGTAGAGGTGGCCGCGCGACGGGCCGCCGATGAGTTCATTGAAGTACGCGAGGTACTGGGGATGGATGTAGAAGTTGGCGCCGAGGAGCCAGACCAGGGCGCCGCCAACAAGCCATTTGCCGTGACGCGTGGCCAGCCAGGCGGCGGCGGCACCGGCCAGGACGAAGGCCAGCGGGTAGAGGGGGAGCAGGTGGCGCTGGCCGAGGTTGTTGCGGCTGGCGATCATGGCGGCGGCATAGAGGGCAAAGAACGCGACGAGGCCGACGAGGAGGATGCGGTCGAGTACGGCCGCCCGGCGCAGGAGAATGGCGCTGATGCCGGCGACGAGCAGGAGCAGCGTGGCGACCGGGGTCTTGATGGCGAAGGCGACCGGGAAATAGGAGCGCCAGCCGTCATCGGAGAGTTGGCCGCAGAAGTACGCCCGGCGCGCGGCGGTGAATTGCAGCGTCTGGGCAAGGCCGAACAGGTAGGCGTCCGGCAGGAGGCTCCAGCCGGACTCGGTCGAATGGCCGGCGGCGGTGCGCAGGCACCAAGGCACGAAACCGCGGCGCGGCGTGCCGTCGGTGTGTAGCAGGGCGATCTGCCATTTCGTGCTGATTGCATCGACGGTCTGTTGCTGGAGCGTACGAGCTTCGGGCGACGCTTCTTCGGGCAGGGGGACGATGATTGTGGATTGCCAACCGTACGCGCTCCAGATGCCCACCCACACGACGCCGCCGATGAACAGGGTCGCGCCGGCCAGCAGCCCCGCGCGCTCCCAGCGGCTGGTAACCGGGCGCCAGGGGCTGGGGGTCGGGGTCGTCGTCGCGGCGCTGGCCGGTGTGGCTTGGCGCGCGACTGGTACTTCGAGCGGCTGGCGGCGGAGGATGGCGCAGATGGCCATGATGAGCAGGGCCGGGAGGAGGAGCGGCCAGGAAAGCTTGGTGACCGCGGCGGCAGCGAGCGACAGGGCGGCGGCGAGCATGCGGCCCCAGGTGAGGCGGTGCAGGAGCCGGGCGAAGGTGAGCAGGACGAGGACGGTGCAGAGGGTGATGGGCAGGTCGGTGGTAATGAGTCGGCCGTGCGCGAGGAGCGTGGGGGAGAGGATGGCGAGCAGGAGCGTCAGCAGGCCGGCCAGCGCGCCGAGGAGCGTGCGCGCGAGGGCATAGGTGGACAGCCAAGTGGCGACGAGGAGCACGACCATCATGCGGCGGCCGAGGATGACGAGGTGTTGGGCGTCGTTGCCGAAGAGCCATTTCACACAGAAGGAGGCGGAGTCCATCAGGACCCAGGCCTTGTCGTCGGCGGGTGGCCAGGGCAGGCGGTGGGTCAGCAGCGGCAAGGACGCCCACAGGCGGGCCAGCGGCGGGTGGTCGGGGGTCAGGCGGAAGTCGCCGGTTTTCCAGAAGCTGTAGCCGGAGACGAGGTGGTAAGTCTCGTCGAAGGTGACGCTGTCGGTCTCGAGAGAGGTGAGTGCGAGCACCGTGCCGATGCCGAGCAGGCCGACGATCAGGAACCAATGGCGTCGGCCGGTCAGCCAAGTTGAGCCGAGGGTGGACGGGGATGGGGACGTCATGCACAGCTCCGGGCGTCGCCGCCGGGGCGGCGCCAGGAGTTGAGCATAGTCGGGGCGGCGGAAAGTGGAAGCGCGGGGGACGACGGAAACCGGCCACCTCGCTCCGCGCTGCTCACAGGGCAGTGGCACACACGAGACCTCGTTCGAGGTCGCGATTCGCGGCGCGGCGGGTTATCAGCCGTTGAGCTGCTGCTCGACCCAGTCGCACAGGGGGGCGAGACCTTCGTTGCGCAGGGCGCTGACCGGCCAGATGGGGCGGTCGTCGCCCAGAGAGTCGCGCAGCATGCGGACGGTCGTGTCCGCGCCGGGCAGGTCGGCCTTGTTGATGACGAAGCCGGTGGCGATTTCGCACACGCCGGCTTTCACGAACTGGATCGCGTCGCCGGCGCCGGGCATGAGCAGAAGCAGCACGTGGTTGCTCAGGTGGCGGATGTCGGTGTCGTTCTGGCCGGCGCCGACGGTTTCGATGAGGACGATGCGGTAACCGGCGGCGGCCATCAGGCGGGCGATCTCGTCGCAATGGGGGGCGAGGCCGCCGGCGTGTCCGGAGGAGGCGAGGCTACGGACGAACAGGCCGTCATCGGGCTCGGTGGGCATCATGCGGAGGCGGTCGCCGAGGACGGAGCCGCCGGTGAGGGGGCTGGTGGGGTCGACAGCGATGACGCCGACGCGTTGGCCGCGGGCGCGGAGGCCGGCCGCCAGCTTGCCGATGAAGGTGCTCTTGCCGACGCCGGGGGCGCCGGTGATGCCGAGGACGACGGGGGTGGCCGGTGGGTTGGGGATGGTGCCGACGCGGGCGGGCTCATCGGCGCTGATCCAGGTGATGGCGCGGGCGAGGCCGGGGGGGGTGTCGAGGTTGGGCGCGGCCGCGGCGGCGCTGCGCTGGGCGCGATAGCGTTCGGCCAGTTCCTTGATCGAGGTAATGATGTTCTGCATGGCGGTGCCGGGGTTGAAGATGCCGTCGACACCGGCGGCGCGCAGGCCGGCGTGGTCTTCCTCGGGGATGATGCCGCCGACGATGAGGGGGAGTTGGGGGGCACCGGCCGCGTCACAGAGGCGGCGCAGCTCGGGCATGATAGTCATGTGGGCGGCCGAGAGGAGGCTGACGCCGAGGACGTCGACGTCCTCCTGGACGGCGGCCTGGACGGTTCCGGCGGGGGTTTGCCAGAGGCCGGTGTAGATGACCTCCATGCCGGCGTCGCGGAGGTTGCGGACGATGAGTTTGACGCCGCGGTCGTGTCCGTCGAGGCCGATTTTGGCGATGAGCACGCGTACGGGGCGAGGCATAGGGTCTCCAGCGTTGCTGTGAGTTTGGCCGCGTAGGCGGTCGGGCAAGGGTAGGCGAGCGTACTTGAGAATGGGGTGATTGACCAGGCGGGGGAGGGGGGTGACAAAGGACAGGTGAAAGGGGTCAGGGGGGCGTGCGCAAGGGTGCTGGCGGGTGGGCGGTGGAGCGCGGCACTGGTTTCGGAAGCAGGCGCATAAGTGGCGGTGCCCGAGGCCTGCTATCATGCGTTCATGAACAAGGGGATACGAACACGGGGTCAACCGACATTGACGCAGCGGCACTGTTGCGCAATTTCCCGGCACGCCGGGGGAGGGAACCGATGAAGGGAGCACGGCCCAGACCGTCGTTGAGATGTCCCGAGTGCGGCGCGTCTGAGGTAGCTCGCGCGCCAACAAACGCCTACAGCGAGACGCTGTTTCTGGTGGGACGTCCGTATCGCTGCGCGGCGTGCGGCCTGGTCTTCGTCGGGCCGACCAGCCTCTGGGCGTGTGGGTTGGGCGCGGCATTGGGTATTCTGGGTGCTGCGAGCTGTGTGATTGATGTGGTGGATCGGCTGGCGTCTCTGCGCGGTGCCGTGGCGATCGCGCACATCGTACTGACGGGTCTGTCGGTGCTCGGGGCTCTGTGCGCCGTGTGGGTCGTGTATGTGTCCGTCGGAACGGCCCTGCTCACGTTGCGATATCGCCGCTGACCGCGCCGCGACGAGTGAGAGCGTCTTGGCTGTTTGTACCGGGCGGAATCGACGGCGCGATGAGGCGCGCATATCGAGGGTGGTATGAGCGAAATGGGTGACGGGCTCGCGGGTTTGTCGGCGTGGGAAGAGAAGGCGCTGCGGGACGCGCGACGTGCGGAGGACCGCCGGCCGGCGTGGTGGCCGTTGGTGCTCTTCACGGTTGGTTGCGCCTTCATCGTAAGGCCGGATTTTGGCGGGCAGGTGGAGCGTCGCGAGTTCATAAAGACGCTTGGCTTTGTGGGGGTTCTATGGGTGGGAGCATGCGGGGCGTACGTGGAGCGGGTATACCGGTGGAAGAACCGGGCGCTGCTGCGGAAGCTCGCGGGGGTGCTGGAGCGGCGCGGTGGGACGGGCCCGGCGAATGCGTCTGAGGGTAGGTAATGGCGAGTAATCCGTTGCCGGACGCTTCGCCGCTGCTGCTGTTGGGACTGCCGCGCCGCAAGGCGGCGGTGGATGTGCTGTTGTTGCTGCTGCTGGGGTGGGTGGCGATCGAATTCGACTCGTGGTACGGCGGGTATGCGCCTGCCGAATGGACCTTCGACCCGGTGCAGTCCCTGCTCGTGCCGCGGGCGATTCTGGCGGGTGTCATCGTGCTGGTGGGGTGGGTGCTGTGTCGGCTGGAACAGCTTCCGCCGAGCGCGTGCGGGTTGCGACGCGAGCGGATTGAGAGTCAGGTGCTGTGGGGCATAGCCGGGGCGGTGATGGCTTACCTGCCACTGGTGTTGCTCTTGGTTGTGTACTACTTCCATTTGCGCCACGGCGGGAGGTCTGCGCCGATGGCTCCACTGGCACGCATCGCACATGGGCCGACGTCGATGGGGGCCGTTCTCGTCATGGTGCTGGCAGGGGCCATCACAGAAGAGGCCTACTTCCGGGCGCTGCTGCTGCCCCGCTTGCGCCGGGTGACGGGGACCTGGTGGACGGCCATTCTGTTGACGGCGGCGCTGTTTTCCTGGACGCACCTGCCTGGTGGCTGGGTATATGCGGCCGGAGCGTTCTTCATCTTCATTGTCTGGTCGGCGGTGTTCGTGCGGTCGGGAAGCCTGCTCGCGGCGCTGCTGGCACACTTTCTCTTCAACATGTGTCAGTTTGCGATGAATCGGATGTCATACGGGGGGTGATGTAGTTCTGCGTAAGAACATAGGGAGGCCCGCGCGGGACCGAGAGTGCGTCTGAGTGAGGGAAGCCGATGCGAGCAATGAGCCTGATGCTGAGTGTGTGGTGGGTGGTGGCGGTGATGGCGGCCGAGCCGCCGGCGCCGAATCCGGACCAGCCGGTGGATTACGTGGCGTGGCTGAACGCGGGGTTTGGGGCGAAGGTGAAGGACAACGCCGCGGAGCTGTATCGCCAGGCCGTGAGCACGTTCGAGGAGATCGGCAAGGCGCGCGACGATCTCGGGGCGCTGCCGGCGATGAAGAAGTGGGGGGTGGCCGAACGAGAGACGGTGCGCAAGTGCGTGGACCGGAACGCGAAGGCGCTCGATGCGCTCTGTGCAGCGGCGCGAAAGGCGGACTGCTATTTCGAGTTGAAAGGTGAGACCGGCGCACTGATTGACGTGGTGTTGCCCGACGCGGCGCGGATTCGCGGGGCGGCAGTGCTCTTGTCCTATCGCGCGCGGCTGCGATTGGCGGAAGGGCAGGTAGCAGATGCGGTGGATGATGTCGTCTGTTTGCTGCGAATCAGGCGGCATTTGCAGACACAGCCAATGCTGATTCAGTATCTTGTCGCCGCGGCCATTGACGAGCATGCCATCGAGATTCTGGCCGTGTTGCCGGGTACGGCGAGCCGCGGTGTCGACTTGGCCGGCGTGCTGGCGCGATTGCGGGAGGCGGACGCGACGCCGCGCACGTGTGTGCGGCAGATGATCGTCGAGAAGCTGTTCGTGTTGGACCTCGTGCAGCGGAGGCTGAAGGACACCGATCACGATGGGAAGTACGACACGCTTACTCAGCCTGATGTGCTGACTGCGAAGAGCGAGCCGAAGAAGCTGGAGCCGCCGCAGTCCTTGGAGGAATTGGTGCGCGACATCAACGCGTGCTACGGGCAGCTTCAGAAGGCTGCCGGGCTTGATGATTACACGAAGGCGCGCCCCATCCTGGACAAACTCGAAAAGGAGCTGGCGGAGCGGAAGGGCGCTCTGATTGCCGAGACGGCCGCGGGTCTCTGGCGCGTGATTCTGATTCAATCGCGCGAAATCGCGGAATATCGGGGGGCGTACCTGACGCTGGGATTGCACGCGTATCGCGCGGCGAACGGGCGCTGGCCGGCGGAGTTGAAGGACGCGCTGGCGGGGGCGCCGGCGGAGACGCTGATCGACCCATTCTCGGGCAAGCCGTTCGTGTACAAGGTGCAGGGGGAGACGATGACGCTGTACTCCGTCAGCGAGGACGGCAAGGACGACGGCGGGACGGTCTTCAAGAAGGACGGCAAGGCGGCGTGGGGCGAGACAGGGGACTATGTGTTCTGGCCGCGGGAGTAGGAGTGGGGCGGCTTCTCTCGCGATCACAGTGCGTGCCTACGGGCCGGCAGGGCTTCCCGCCGGTTGCGGCAATTGCGCACCCCAAGGAACCGGTGAGCCGAAATCGGGTTGGCCGTCGGGGGTCCAGGTGAAGGGCTGGGCGCAGATCATGCGATCGGGCCAGCCGGGGGTGGGTTTCGATTTGGCGTGGTAGACGATCCAGTTCTCGGTGCCGTCGGGCGAGACCGTGAAGCTGGCGTGGCCGACGCCGAGCGGGCCGGTGCGGGCAACCGCGTTGCTCGATGCGGAGGAGGCCGTCTGCTGAGAGGGCACGGGCCGGCCGGCGGGCGCGGGGGAATCGCTGGTGGTGAAGACGGGCTCGGGGGACTTGCGCCAATTCTCCGGGCAAAGCGGGTCGTCACCGACGAGTTCGAGCAGGCCGAGCTTGTAGCTGGGCAGCCAGGAGGCGCTGCAGGAGTAGATCAGGAAGGTGCGGCCAGCGTGGGTGAGGACTTCGGGGCCTTCGTGCAGGCCGCGTGGGCGCGGGTCGTCGTCGACGCGTTCCCAGGGGTAGTCGGTGTTGTTGCAGAGGCGGACGCGCGGGCCGGCGACGGCGGTCGGGTTCGAAAGCGGGGCGATGTAGAGGTACTGCACGTCCTCGTCAGCAGGCCAGCCGGACCAGATGAGGTAGAGGCGACCGGCGTGGTCGAGGACGGTGGCATCGATGGCCCAGCGGTTGGTGGGCCAGTCGGTAGCGCGCGGTGGCGAGTTGTTGGGGGGCCGGTCGGTGGCGGTCGGATCCGACGTTGAGCGAACCGCGGTGGGTAGATCACCGGGAAGTTGGTCACCGGTGTAGAGCGGGCCACAGTCATAGTATTCGCCGAGCGGGTCATCGGTGAGGGCGGCGAGGACGCCGACGCGATGCGTGTTGTTGTCGCGGGCGCTGGCGGCATAGTAGATGTACCAACGGCCCTGGAGGCGGTGGAGCTCGGGGGCCCAGACCATGGCACGATTCCAGCCGGCGCGCGAGGCGCGCCAGACGACGTGCCAGTCCAGGGGGGCGGTCAAGCGTTCGGAGCAGGCGATGCGGATCGTGTTCTGCCGCGAGCTGCAGAAGTAGTAGTGGCCGTTGTGGCGGATGACCCACGGGTCGGCGCCGGGGGCGATGGGGTTGGTGAACGTCGAACGCGACACCGTGGCGCAGCCGATGACGGGCACGGCGAGGCTGGCCAGCAGAGCCAGCAGCCCTGCGGCTTGCCTGCCGTGTTTGTAGTGTACGCGCGTGCCCATCACATCGCTCTCGCCGAGTACCTGGCCGGGACTTTTAGGAGACGGCGCTGGGAAGTATCACTTGGCAGGGTCCGCGCGACTACGTGCGCGCGCAAAGAAAAGGGCCCCGCCGGTCAGGGCGAGGCCCGTAGGAGGAGGCCGCAGGGCAGCAGGCCTTAGCGGCGCCGCACGAGCGCGCCGATCGACAGGAGGAGGAGAATTCCAGTGGGCTCGGGAACGGCGGTCGGGTCGATGGCGAGGTCGCCGCACTCGACCGGCGGGAGGTTGTCAGGCAGCTCCGGACCGAAATCCGGGCCGAGTTCGTAGGCCGAGCCGTCGGTGAGGAACGTGTTGAGCTGGCTGAAGTAATGGGGATAGACGCCATAGCCGACGGCGGCGTGGTAGCCGATGTCGCCGTGGGCCCAGTCGATGGTCATGCCTTGGCTGAAGTTCGTGTCCTGGGGCAGCGTATACAACTCGGTGAGGGCCAGGCCGGCGCCCTTGAAGATCTTGTCCACGTTCAGGTCGTGGACGTAGTAACTGCCCGTGGCATCGATAGCGAAGCTCATGACGTGGTTTTCAGCCGGCAGGCCCGTGAACGTACCGACGCTGGTGACAGCGCCCGTTGTGAGGTTGACGCGGTAGAGCTTCGAGACGTTGTTCTGAGTGCGGATGCCGTACATCTGGTTGTCGACGGGGTTGAAGGCGAGGTCCTGCAGGCTTTGGGGGCCGACGGTGCCCTGCAAGGTGGCGGCGCCGGTTTCCTTGTTGATTCTGTACAGGCCGCTGGCGGCGCCGCCGGTAGTTTTGTTGTCGGTGATGTAGCCCCAAAGGTTGCCCTCGGCGTCAAAGTCGAGGCCACCGAAGCTGTAGTTGTTGATGCCGGTGGAGCCGATGACGGTGTAGGCCGACGGATTCGACGAATCGAACTTGATCAGCATGTCGGGGCCGTTGTAGGGCCGGGTAAGGACGTTGGTGGCGTAGATCGTGGCGGCGTTGGCGGTGGTGCCGGCGAGCAGCAGCAGCGCGAGGCCCAGAGTGACTTTCCGCATGATTCCTCCTCCAATCGGAGTGGCTGGCGGCCGAGGCCGCATACAGGGACAGGATTCACTCATCACATGGGACACGTGATGAACTAGCGGCGCCGGACGACCAGGCAGACGCCGGCCGCGAGGAGGGCGAGCGCGCTGGGTTCGGGGACTGTGGTGATCATGATGTCGTCGCACAGGGTGCTGCAGGTCGGGATGTTATTGCTGAGGATTTCGACCGAGTGGATCGGGACGACGCTGGCCCAACCCTGCCAGGCCCACTGCACGGGGGTCAGAGTCATGGAGACGGTGTCGATGATCTCGCCGGCCGCATCGCGGAAGGTGACGGTGCCATCCGGGATCGTACCCGGCGTCGTGAAGTAGCCGCCGAACTGCGTGACGGGGACGTCGAAAGTGTAGACGAGGGGGCCGGCGATGGTGCCTTCGAAGAGGTTGCCGTTGTAGGGAAGGACGTCTCCGGCCGGGCCCGACCAGGCATAGGTGAAGACGATCATTTGGGTCAGGGTATCGTGGACGGTGCCGTGGCCGCCGAGGATGGTGATGGGGCCTGGGTGGGCGCCGGGGGTATCGACGTTCTCGAAGCCTTCCCACATGTCACCCATGAACTCGTCCACGGGAGTGATGCGGGGGACGCCATAGGCCAGGGTCGCGCCGGCGACCAGGAACGCGGCGATGAGCATGCGCTGCAGGTTCATGAGTTCCTCCTTCTGCCTTCTCCGGGCGGATTTGGTGGCCGCGCAACAAGCACGGCGTAACAGAGTCGAGGTTATACATCTGCGATTTTTTCTGCAACTATTTTTGCGATATTCCGCAAAATTGTTCGCAGAGAAATTCCTGAGGAATATTCGTGCGAATCGTGGTATAATCGCGTCCAAACCGGTTAGAGACGTGCCGAAGCTGCCCAGGGCGGGGGTGCTTCATCGCGGCGGCCGGCTCGCCGAGGTGCCTCGCGTCGGCTATGATCGCCGGCGCACATTCGAGTGGTAGGCGTATGCTAACCTCAGAACCGTCGACACTTCCGTTTCCGGACCATGCCCGGGCGGTTGTTCGTACCGTGCGTGGAGCGTTTTCTGAGCTGCTGACATCAACCGGGGCGGACCCCCAGGATCCCCAGTCGATCAGCCGCTCGTTCGGCCTGAACAAGAACCTGGCGTGGAAGATCTCCAAAATCGTGCAGGCGGACGATCCCGCGGTTGTGCTGCAGCAGATGCCGGGGGCGGCGGGGATCAAGATCTTCCTGCGGTGCAGCGAACGAGCGGGGGCCAGTCCGGCGCTCGTCGAAACCGCGCGCGGGGCGATCCACGAGTACGAGCGGTTGATTCGTGTGCACTCGGGCGATCGGGCGACCCTGGAGATGATGGGGAGTGAGCTCAGCGCGGCGGGGCGGCAGCAACGGGACGAGTATCATCGGAAGCTGCTGTTTCAGGGGGCGAGCTATGTGTGGGGGGTGCAGACGCGCGTGATGCTGAAGGTGGGGCTGGTGGGGCCCGGGCGCGAGCAGGGGCTGCTGGACTTCGCCTCGCTCAGCGCGCTGGTGGACTTCCGGCGACTGCGGCCGGATGTGACGTGGGTGATGGCGGCGCGGCATGCGAACAACGATGACGGTACGGAGATGGACACGTCGGCGTCGGAGGCGATTGACCCGCGCTTTGGTGGGCGGGATCAGGCACCGCTGATGGGCGACTTTTGTTCGCAACCTCTGCCCGAGCTACGGCGTTTCGTGGATGCGACCGGTACGAGCTTCGAGTTGGTCGAAGGTCCGGTGGGCAACACTGGTGCGCTGACCTGCGTGGTCGGCACCATGCACCGGGGGATTCCGTACTATCGCACACCGGCGAACGAGCTCGGGGAGCACACGGCGATGTGTGATACGCCGTCGGAGCTCTTGATCCTCGACCTGTTCTTTCACGAGCAGTTTACCTTCGCGATTCCACCGACGCCGACGCTCTACAGCGAGCTGGGAGCATCCGTGCCGTATCCGGGGCGCGGGCGTGAACGCAACCGGCTGCCGCTGAACGAGCCGGTGCAGGATTTGGGGACGGGGCCGCTGCCGTTGGCGACACCGGAGGTCCGGCGTTACAGCCAGATGGTACAGGCGATGTTTGACCGCACGGGCTGGAAGCCGACGGAGTTTCACGGCTTTCGCATCAAGATCGCGTATCCCGTGTGTCCCAGTGCGCTGGTGCTGCGTTATGCGCTGCCGGAGGCGCCGTAGGGGTCCATCCGTTTTGGGGGGCATCACTGCGGTTTGGTCAGGTCCAGATCGAGCGCGAGAGTCTCGCTGGCCTGCACGTCGATGGTCTTGCTGCGCACCAACTGGTAGTGATGCTGGAAGGCGGGGAGTTGCCGCCCGACGAGCAGGTGATAGCGCCCAGGGGCGAGGCTGCGCAGGCGGTACTCGTCGCCGGATTTGGGTACGGCAGCAAAGGCGACGACGCCGTCGTCGGCCGACGGGCTGCCGGCAGACCAGCCGTGCGGAGCGGGCTGGGTGGCGAGGCGTAGCGCGTAGTTGTCGTCGTCATCGGGGAACGTGAACGTGCCGCGAATCTCGGCCGTACCGCCCAGTTCCATGTCGAGGCGGGTGGTTTCGCCGGACTTCAGCGTGACCGTGGCGCTGCGATACGACCAGCCGTTGCCGTTGCTGTAGTCCCCGCCCGGGAACCACACCGCGTATTCGCCGTTGGCGAATTGGTCGAAGCGGAACGTCCCGTCTGCGTTTGAATGAAGCCACTGATCAGCAATGACGATGGTTGTACCCTTGGGCTGGCCATCGAGCGTGGTGCGTCCCTCCAGCACAGCCGGGCCTTGCAGCTTGCACTCCACGTTGCTGGTCTTGTCGGCCGCGACCTGCGACTCAAAGCGCTGGGTACCCAAGCCCGTGGCGCGGACCACGATGGTCGCTTCACCGGCGGGGATGTTCGACAGCGTGAAGTGACCGTCGGGCTGTTGTTCAAGGCGAATGTCGGGCTTCTCCCAAACGGCGCCGCTGTCGGGCAGACGCACGCTCGGCACGCTGATCTGTTCCGGCTCGACGGCCGCGCCGGTCTTCGCATTGCGAACGACGCCCGCGATGCGGCCGCGGTCTGGGATGACCAGGTTGACGCCGGTCGCGTGGAGCGGGATATCGGTGATTGAGAGACCGCTGTTGCCGAAGCTGACGCGGAAGCTGGTCAGGCCGGTGCCGTCGAGGCCGACGAGGCGATAGGCGCCGGTGTCGTCGGTGGAGGCCTGCCAGGGGAAGCCGGAGGGGATGGCGGTTGATACGTAGTAGCCCTTCACGGGGTTCCCGCGTGCGTCGTGCACGAATCCGGAGATGGCGAAGTCTTCGGGGGGGTTGATCACGAGCTTGAGGTCGGGTACACGCTGCCCGGGCTCGACGCGCAGCGCGCCGTTTTCGACCGGCACCTGGTAGAACGACCAGGGCTGCGGCGGCGCACCGGCCAGCTGGACGGAGTAGTGTCCGGGCGCGAGACTCGGCAGGGCGAAGGCGCCGTCGTCGCCGGTGGCGACAGTGACCGACTTCTGACTCGATACGTAATCCACGCCGGGGCCGCTCTTGGTGGCTGTGAAGACCAGCACGCGCTGGGGGCGCGGTTGACCTTTCGTGTCGATGAGGCGTCCGGTTAACGAAGCGGAGGCCGGCGCGGGGTCGAGCACGATATCGATGCCGGTGATGATGTTGCCGTGGCTGGCGGGCAGGGGCAGGTTGGGTTGCTCGCCCTTGATGTTGCGGCGGCCGTCCGGGCGGAGCGTGGCCTCGGCCTGGGCGAGGGCCTGCAAGTAGCGGCGCGCGGGGACGAGCACATCTGCGGTGACGAGCGGGATGCGCGGCACGCGGTTGAGGGGCTGGACGTGGCTGCCCGCCTCGACGAGCACCTCGGTGTAGAAGGAGTACTGGCCGCCCTCGGTGGGATCGCCGCCGTTGAGGTAGCCGGCGATCTTGTGGATGTGTTGCGGCGGCCCCAGGTCGCGCAGCTCGTAATAGCCGGCGGCGTCGGAGACCGCGTGGCGGGTGGGGGGCGTGGCCTCGTTCGTTTCCGGAACGGGGTACGGTTCGCCGCGCACCTTGGCGCCGACCACGGGTTGGCCGTTGGGGTCGGTCAGGCGGCCGCGGATGACGATGCCGTCGGCGCGGAGGCGCAAGGTGACGGTGCGGGAGCCGGCGAGCTCATCGATGTGCACGGTGGCGGTTGCGAGGCGGGCCTGGTCGCCGGTGTAGAGGGGGGAAGGCCACTCGGCGGAGACGTCGTAGCTCTGGTGGAGTTGCAGGTCGCGGAACGTGAATTTGCCGTCGGCGTCGGCCGTCGTTTCCTGGGTGGTCTTGCGCGCGCGGAGGCGGACGGTGGCCTGGGCGGCGGGGCGTTCGCGCGTCAGGGCGGCGAAGAACTGGCGCAAGTCGTCCTCCGATTTCGCGCTGGCCAGTTTGTCGAAGTCGAGCTGCGCGTAGTCAGGGGTGGCGTCGACGACCTGGCCGGTGATGCTGAGGGCGGGGCGCGAGGCGGGTGCGGCGGCAGGTGGTGACGAAGACGGGGGTTCCGCACGACAAGCGGCAGCGCAGGCGACAGCCAGGCACAGGCCGGCGCCGCGCCGGAGGGCGAGATGGAGGCAGAGCATCGTCATGTTGATCTCCTGGGCCCGCGGGCGGGGCGCGTCCGCCGTCGGGACGCCGGGCGTGCGCCGGTGTCACGGGCAGGTGCCGATGTTGCGCGATGAGGACGGTAGCACGAACCCGCGCCGATTGGGAATCTGCGTGGCCGAGATTTGTACGTTCGGGCGACGCAACGGGTTCGCCGGTGTGTGACCGGGGCTGCGGCGCGCCGCTCGCTAGTGTACTGCGTCGGAGTCGCTTGCGCGTGGGTGGGGTGGCCATCTTGGCCGCCGTGAGGCGGGCGGGACGCCCACCCCACCCGGCTTATGGGCAACTTCTTGGGAGGCACAACACTAGGGTTTGGGGCCGACCAACACGACGATGGAGCGCGGGCCGACGTCGTAGGATTGGGCGGCGTGCAGCGGCTGGTCACCGGGGTCGACGATGTCTTCGGGGCTGGGCCGGAAGGTATCGATGACCCGGCGCCAGTGGCCGCGCTCGCCCTCCTGGATGGCGAACGTACACGGCTCCCAGTAGGCGTTGATCATGACGTAGAGGTCGCTTTCGCCGAAAGCGCTGCCGCGCAGGCGATAGGCGAGCTGGTGTGAGGCCGGGCTCCAGTCGACCGGGCCGGCGGGGCCGTACCAGCGGACGTCGTCGCGCCAGTAGCGGCTGCGGGCGATGGCGCGGCGGGCCTTGCGGAAGGCGATCATGCGCTGGAAGAAGCGGAAGATGTCGCGATTGGACTTGAGCTTGCTCCAGTCGAGCCAGGTGGTTTCGTTGTCCTGGTTGTACGGGTTGTTGTTGCCGTGCTGCGTGCGCAGGAACTCGTCGCCGGCGCAGAACAATGGCGTGCCGTTGGCGAGCATGAGCAGGCAGAAGAAGTTCTTCACCTGGCGGCGGCGCAGGGCGAGGACGTCGCGGGGCGCACCGGTGTCGCCTTCCCAGCCGCAGTTCCAGCTTCCGTTGTCGTCGGTGCCGTCGCGGTTGTGGTGGCCGTTGGCCTCGTTGTGTTTGCGGTCATAGGAGACGAGGTCGTAGAGGCAGAAGCCGTCGTGGGCGGTGACGAAGTTGACGCTCTGCCAGGGGCGGTACGCGTCGCCGGGGGCGTCGGGGAACATGTCGGCGCTGCCGTACAAGCGGGACATCAGGGTGCCGATCTGCCCCGGTGCGCCGCGGACGAAGGCGCGGACGTCGTCGCGGAAGCGGCCGTTCCATTGGCGCCAGGAGAGTCCGGGGAAGCTGCGGCCGAGGAGGGACGTGCTGATATCCCAGGCTTCGGCGACGAGTTGGACGTCGCAGTGGGAAGCGAGGGAGCTGATTTCGCTGATGAGCGGGGATTCGTCGGTGTTGAGCTGGCCGTTGCCGTCGCGGGCGAAGACGGAGGCGAGGTCGAAGCGGAAGCCGTCGACGTGCATGTCCTGGGCCCAGTGGCGCAGGCTGCGGACGACGAGGGCGCGCATGATGGGGTGGGCGCAGCGGGTGGTGTTGCCGCAGCCGCTGTCGTTGCGGTACTGGCCGGTGGCCATATCGAGGAGGTAGTAGCTGCGGTTGTCGATGCCGCGCAGGGCGTAGGTGGGGCCACCCGCGCCGCCCTCGGAGGTATGGTTGTAGACTACGTCGAGCCAGACCTCGATGCCGGCGGCGTGGCAGGCTGCGACGAGGGCGTGGAACTCGGCGACGGCGTCGTGGAGGGCGTAGCCCTGGTGCGGGGCGAAGAAGTGCAGCGGCATGTAGCCCCAGTAGCTGCCTTCCTGCGGGTCGAACTGCTGGACGGGCAGGAGCTCGAGGATGGTCACGCCGAGTTCCTGCAGGTAGGGGAGCTTCGCGATGATGCCGAGGAACGTGCCGCGCTGGGGTGCGGGGACGCCGGAATTGGCACGGGCGGTGAAGCCCTTGACGTGCAACTCGTAGATGATCGCATCGTGCGTGTGGCGCGGCGCGGGCGCCGCGCCGGTGGAGGGTTGGGCCGAACCGGGGCCGGGCAACACGCTGAGCACGGCGCGCCCGTCGTTGGGTGCCGGACTGCAGGCGGCGGCCCGCGAGTACTCCGGCGGGAGGAAGATCGCCCGCGCGAAGGGGTCGAAGAGGATTTTCTGGTCGTCGTACTGGTGTCCCTGAGCGGGATTGTGCGGGCCAGCCACGCGATAGGCGTAGTAGCACGCGGTGGGGGCGGCGGCGCGGGGGACGAAGCAGTGCCAGACACGGCCCGACTTGTTGCGGAGGGGATCGAGCGGGACGGTGTGGGTGGGCCGCACGAGGTCGTCGGCGTCGTACAGGAGCAGGGTGACGCCGCTGGCGTGGCGGGAGTAGAGCGCGAAGTTCCAGGCCTCCTCGCCGGCGACCCAGGTGGCGCCGAGCGGGGCGGGCACGCCTTCGTCGCGTTCCCACGCATCGATCGTGCGCAGGTAGCCGAGTTGTTCCGCGGAGCTGTGTGCGGGTGCGGCCGGCGGGGCGGGCGTGCAGGCGGTCGCCGGGGGCGGTACCGGAGGGCGGGTGGAACTGGTGCGGTTGCGACGTGGCATGGGCAGCCTCGACACCCAGTGGTGCGCGTGTCTTATAGCATGGCCTGCGCGGTCGCTCAATCGTGCCGGGGTTTGCGGCGGGCACACCGCCGTGTCGCGGTCGTGAGCTTAGGCGGCGCGACGGAGAGTCCTTGGGCGAGTCGCAACCGGCCCTACGTTCTCGCTCGTTCCCATGATCCCTACCCCCCCATCGCCCGGGCGATCCAGCCGCCGCCCAGCACGACGTCGCCGTCGTAGAAGACGGTGGCCTGACCCGGCGTTACGGCCGGCTGGGGGTCATGCAGGCGCACATTCACCCTGGCAGTTGCGGCCACAGTGTCCCGGCTGGCTGCCATTGCGGCTGTCTCCGCGTCGGTCGGGCCTGCGATTTGCGGCCCCTCAATTGAGTCTGCATCACTGACTGCAGTGCCCCACCGCACCTCCCCCGCCGTCGGCGTGTGCTGGTACCGGATCTGGATCGCAGCCGGGGTCCAGGTGCCTGGCGGCGGCGGGTCGGAGAGCCAGTTCACCTGCTCGGCGACGAGGCCGCGGCTCAGCAATTCCGCGCGCGGGCCGACGGTGACCGTGTTGGTCTGGGCATCGAGCCGCGTCACGTAGATGGGGCTGCCGGCCGCGATGCCCAGGCCGCGGCGCTGGCCGATGGTGTAGTTCACGATGCCCTCGTGCCGCCCGACCACACGACCCTGAGAGTCGAGCACGTCGCCGGGGCGCTGGGTCTGCGGGCGGCGCGCGGCGACCAGCTCCTTGTAGTCGTTGTTGGGGACGAAGCAGATTTCCTGGCTGTCGGGCTTGGCGTGGACGCGCAGGCCCAGATCCTGCGCGATCCGCCGCACTTCGGCCTTGTCCGGCAGGTCGCCGACCGGGAAGAGGCAGCGGGCGAGACGGTCGCGGGCGATGCCGAACAGGACGTACGACTGGTCCTTGGCGCGGTTCAGGGCGCGGGCCAGGTGCGGGCGGCCGGCGCGGTTGACGATGCGGGCGTAATGGCCGGTGGCGACGTACTCGGCACCGACCATGTCGGCGTACTGCAGGAGGCGGCCGAACTTGAGTTGCGTGTTGCAGACGACGCAGGGGTTGGGGGTGCGGGCCCGGGCGTACTCGTCGACGAAGTAGTCGATGATGCGGCCGAACTCGGCGCGGAAGTTGACGGAGTAGAAGGGGATGCCGAGCTTGGCGGCGACGGCGCGGGCGTCGCAGGCGTCGCCGCGGGAGCAGCAGCCCTTCTTGAGTCGTGGGAGCGGTTCGTCGGCGAGGGGCAGGCTGGAGTCGGTCGCGGCTGTGGCCGGCGCCGCGGGGTTGTCCGCGGCATTCGGGTCAGGCGGGGCGGTTTCGTCGCCGGTGCCGATCCACATGAAGACACCAATGCAGTCGTAGCCCTGCTCCTTCAGGCGGCAGGCGGCGACGGAAGAGTCGACTCCTCCGGACATGGCGACGATAACTTTGCCGTTACGCGACATAACCCTAATGGTAGCACGGAGATGGGCCGACGCGTCAGTGTGACGAGCCGTTGGGGCCGCGGAGGGGCGAAATCTGGAATGTCGCACCACAGCCGGGGCGGGCGCAGCGGACGGTCAGGGTGGGGATGGCGGCGAATTCGTGCGGCTCGGTGCCGAGCACGGCCAGCAAGGTCGGCAGGATGGCATGCGCGGCGTGGATGCACAGCCCAGCGGGCAGCGCACCTTCGACCGTGAACGTGGTTTCATGACTGCCGCCGACGGGGCAAGTGTCGGCCGCGGGTGGCTGGGTCATGGTGATTTGGACGGCCGGGGTGCGCGGGCCGGGGTGCGGTGTCGCAGCCGGGGCGTCTTTGGAGCCGGCCTTCTTGGTGGACTTACGGCGCGCGGGTGGCTTGGCTGCATCTTCGGTAGTCGCGGACGGCGCATCCGTGGGGGGTGCGTCCGCTGCGGTAGCGCCCTGCAGTTCGGCGTCGAAGACGACGACGTCGCGGCGCTGGTCCATGGCGAGGTTGGCGAGTTCGTCGGCGCGGGCGTTCTCGGCGCGGCGCACGTGGCGCAAGTGCCAGCGCGGGGTCTTGAGCAGCAGGAGCTGTGCTTCCTGGTGGAGCAGGATGAGGGCCGCGGCCTTCACGTGGTAAGCGCCGGTGATCTGGCGGACGAGCAACTCGCTGTCGGAATGAATCGTGACGGTCTTGGCGGCGAGGCGCTGCGTGCGTTGCAGGGCCCGAATGAGGGCCGTGTACTCGGCGACGTTGTTGGTCTGGTGACCGAGGAAGAACCCGGCTTCGTAGAGGCGATTGCCGGCGGAGTCGTGGATCACGACGCCGGCGCCGGCCGGTCCCGGATTTCCGCGTGCCCCCCCGTCAACGTGGATGATCAAGTCCAAGCGAGGTTCCGTCTTAGCCGCGCCGGTCGATGTGCAGGATGCGTCCGCAGCTACCGCAAGTGAGGACCTCGTCGCGGGTCATGAGCGCGTTGGCGCGTTCGGCGGTGAGGGACATGTTGCAGCCCTCGCAGGTGTATTCCTGGCGGCGCGGGTGGATTTGGGCGACGCGGGCCATCACTTCGCCTTCATAGCGCTCGGAGATGCGGTTGAACAAGTCGAGCGTCTTGGCGTCGACCTGGGCGGCGGCCTCGTCGCGCTGCTTCTGCAGGGCGCTCAGGCGGTCGGCGAAGGAGGACTGGGCGCGGTCGAGCTGGCCGGTGAGGTTGGTGAGGCGCCGGTTCTCCTCCTGGACGGCGGCTTCGAGGTCGGCGAGGGTCTTGCGCTTGGCCTCGACCTCGTTCATGAGTTCGAGGGCCCGGCTCTCGACGCGGCTGCGGTCGGCCTTCTCGTTGTTTAGTTGGGACAGAATCGCCGCGTACTCTTTGTTGGTCCGGACGCTGTTGAGGTTATCGCGCAGCTTGTTGACACCGGCGTCGCGGGACTTCAGCTCGAGGTCGGCGGCATCGGCGGCCACCTGGGTGTTGCGCAGGTCGGCGCGGCCTTGTGCCAAGGCGTCTTCGGCGGCGCGCAATTTGGTGGCCTGCCGGGCGACGCTGCGCTGTTTGGCTGTGAGTTGGCGGCGTATGTCTACGATTTGGAGTTCGATGTCTTGGAGTGCGAGCAAGGCGTCGAGCGTTGCTCCCATTATGGTCTCCGGGGCTGGGTTGCCAAGGCGAATCGCATAGAACCCGAGATTATGTGCGTAGCCGGGTGGTTTCGCAAGCGGAACTTTGGGCGGACCCGGGAGCCAGCACGGTGACGCGGCTCGCCTGCGGGCGCGGGCGCTGTGGAGGGCGGTGCGGCGCGGCCGGGACTCCTGGTGTCGTTGGCCGAGCGCCGTAGAGGGTGCGGTGGGGGGTGGTGGTGGGTGGCGTGGCGTCCAAGTGGGTGCAGGAACTCGGATTACGGGACGTGGGCGGAGGGTGATCGCAGTCGGCGGGGGCGGGGACGGCGGGGGCCGAGCCTTGCGTTTCGACGGGGTGCACGCCACAATACTTTGTCTACAATGAGGTTGGGGGACGGCCGGTGGCGGTTGTGGCAGGGCCGCCGGACGCGGACGGTGCCCAGAGGGACACAGTATGGCGCGACGCCGCAAGAAGCTCGGCGAGATCCTCGTCGGCTGGAACATCATCACGCCGGAGGCACTCAACGACGCCATTGCGTACGCGACGCAGCACGGGAAGCGTGTGGGGGAGGCGCTGGTTGAACTGGAGCTGGCGAGCGAAGAGGACGTGACCAAGGCGCTGGCGGCGCAGTTTGACCTGGAGTACGTGGACCTGGACAAGAACGTGCAGGTGCCGGCCGCCCTGAACCTGGTGCCCGAGAAGATCATCAAGGACGAGAAGGTTCTCCCCATGAAGAAGGAGGAGAACAAGCTCAAGATCATCATCTCGGACCCGCTGAACCTGGAGCTGCTCGACAAGCTGCGCTTTTTGCTGAACATGGAGCTGGAATGCGCTTTGGCGCCGCGCAGCAAGATCCAGCGGTTCATCGACCACTTCCTGGGCGGCAACCTCGACAACAGCATGGATGACGCGATCCAGGAGATCGATCGCGACGCCAACCTGCTGGCGACCGAGCAGGAGGCGCACAAGAAGGCCCTGGCGGCTGCGGACGAAGAGGCCCCGGTTATCAAGCTGATCAACCTGCTGATTGACGAGGCCTGCCGCATGCGGGCGTCGGACATTCACGTCGAGCCGATGGCCAACCGCGTCCGCGTGCGCTATCGCATTGACGGCGTGTGCATCGAGCGCGACAACATTCCCAAGAGCATGCAGGGCGCGGTGATCGCCCGCCTCAAGATCATCTCCGGCATCGACATCGCCGAGAAGCGTCTGCCCCAGGACGGGCGTATCAAGAAGAAGGTCGGCGCCAGCCAGATCGACTTCCGCGTCAGCTCGCTGCCGGCGTACCACGGCGAGAGCATGGTGCTGCGTATTCTGCGGCCAGACTCGGTGAAGATCGGTATCACCGGTCTGGGTTTCGAACAGGACAGTTACGAGCGGTTCCAGGGCATCATTCGCGCCCCCAACGGCATCTTCCTGGTGACGGGGCCGACCGGTTCGGGCAAGACGACGACGCTGTACGCGGCGCTCCAGGAGCTGAACCGGCCGGACCGGAAGATCATCACGGCCGAGGACCCGGTGGAGTACAACTTCGCGGGGATGAACCAGTGCCAGGTGAAGGAGGAAATCGGGCTGACGTTTGCCCGGATTCTGCGGGCCATGCTGCGGCAGGCGCCGAACATCATTCTCGTGGGTGAGATTCGTGACCGCGAGGTCGGTGAGGTCGCCGTGCAGGCCGCCCTGACGGGGCACCTGGTCTTCAGCACGCTGCACACGAACGATGCGCCGAGCGCAATCGCGCGTTTGATCGACATGGGGATCAAGCCATTCCTGGTGGCGTCATCGATTCAGGCGGTGATGGGGCAGCGTCTGGTGCGTGTGATCTGCAAAGAGTGCAAGGAAGTGGATCCGTCGCCGGACCGGTTCATTCTGAAGCTGCTGGGCATGACGGACGAGATGCTGGAAGGGCACAACATCTACCGGGGGCGCGGCTGCAACCGCTGCAGCAACACGGGCTACCGCGGGCGGCAGGGCATCTTCGAGATGCTCGAGATGAACAACGAAATTCGCGAGCTGGCTTTCAACCGCGCGCCGACGAACCAGTTGCGGCGGGCGGCGATCGCGGGCGGGATGCGCACGCTGCTGGAAGACGGGCAGCTCAAGATCATCCGCGGCGTTACGACCCCGGCGGAGCTGGTACGTATTACCCAGATGGAAGGCATCGTGGCGGAAGAATAGTGCCGGCCGGAGCGACCGGTCCAGTGCGGCCTGTTTGGAAGAGGATGTACCGTGGCTACCGTTCATATTGACCGTCTGCTGGAAACCTGCATCCGCGTCGGCGCGTCGGACATTCACCTGCACGTGGGCAAGCCGCCGGTGCTGCGGTTGGACGGGGCCCTGCGGGCGCTCGAGACCAAGTCGCTCGAGCCGGAAGACACGATGGCGCTGATGAAGTCGGTCACGCCCGAGCGCAACCAGCAGGAAATGCAGGAGGAAGGCGGCACGGACTACGGGTTCGCCTTCGGCGACAAGGGTCGCTTCCGTGTGTCGGTGTTCCGCCAGAAGGGCAACATTTCGATGGTGCTGCGGCTGATTCCGTCGAAGATCCTGACCTTCACGGAGATCGGGCTGCCGCCGATCGTGCAGGCGCTCTGCCGCCGGCCGCGCGGGCTGTTCGTCATCACCGGGCCGACGGGCTCGGGCAAGACGACGACGCTGGCGACGATGATCGACTACATCAATAAGCAGGTGGGCGACCGGCACATCATCACGGTGGAAGACCCGATCGAGTACTACCACGCGCACGGGCGGTGCGTGGTGACGCAGCGCGAGGTGGGCGTAGACGTGCCGAGTTTCGCCGAGGCCCTGCGACGTTCGCTGCGTATGGACCCGGACGTGATTCTGGTCGGTGAAATGCGCGACCTGGAAACGATGGAAGCGGCCATTCGTGCGGCCGAAACGGGCCACTTGGTCTTCGCGACGCTGCACACGACCGGTGCGCAGGGCACGATCAACCGTATCATCGACGCGTTCCCGGTGAACCAGCAGGAACAGATTCGCGTGCAGCTCTCGACGAACCTGCTGGCGGTGCTGAGCCAGACGCTGCTGCCGAAGAAGGGCACGGGCGGCCGCGTCGCGGCGTACGAGTTCCTGGTCATCACGCCGGCCATCAGCAACCTGATCCGCGAGAACAAGACGTACCGCATCGACTCGGCCATTCAGACCGGCAAGAAGTTCGGCATGCAGCTGCTGGATGACCACCTCTGGTCGCTGTACGACACCGAGATCGTGACGGCCGAGGAGTGCATCGAGCGGGCGCGGAACCCCAGCGAATTCCAGCAGAAGGTCGACAACAAGCTGCGCGGCACGACGGCCGCCGGCATGCTCGGCAAGAAGAGCTACGAAGAGCAGATGCTGGAAAAGGAATCGCAGGGCTAGACGTTCCGGCCTGGCGCTCGCCATATCCAGTGACGCCGCGTTCGGCTGCGGACCGGACGCCGGTGTATCAGTGCGCTACAATCCGGCTCCGGGCGCGCGGACCCGGATGTCGCGGTGGACTCCTTGTATGCGGGAGACAGCATGAACATTGAGAAGCTCGTGATCATCGGATCGGGGCCGGCGGGGCTGACGGCGGCGATCTACGGAGCGCGAGCCAGCCTGAAGCCTCTCTGCATTGAGGGCTACAACGCCGGCGGGTTGATCCCCGGCGGGCAGCTCATGTTCACGACCGAAGTCGAGAACTACCCCGGCTTCCCCAAGGGCATCATGGGCCCCGAGCTGATGAAGTCCATGCGCGACCAGGCCGAGCACTTCGGCACGCGCTTCATCCGCGACGACGTGACCGCGGTCGATTTCTCCAAGCGCCCGTTCACGATCAAGACGCCAGACGAGACGGTCCAGGCGCATGCGGTGATCATCGCGACCGGCGCGCGGGCGAACTGGCTCAACTTGCCGAACGAGCAGCGGCTGGCCAAGAGCGGCGGCGGCGTGTCCGCGTGTGCCGTCTGCGACGGGGCGCTCCCGCAGTTCCGCAATCAGGAGCTGGTCGTCATCGGCGGCGGCGACTCGGCCATCGAGGAAGGCAGCTACCTCACGAAGTTCGCCAAGAAGGTGTACATCGTGCACCGCCGCGAGGAGCTGCGCGCCAGCAAGGCGATGCAGGACCGCTTCTTCCGGCTGACCAAAGAAGGCAAGATGGCGCCGGTGTGGAACTCCGTCGTCACCGACGTGCTCGGCGCGAAGTCGATCGAGGGCGTGCGGCTCAAGAACGTGAAGACCGGCGAAGAATCCACGCTCGCCTGCCGCGGGCTGTTCCTGGCCATCGGCCACACGCCGAACACCGACCTGTTCAAGGGCGTCCTGCAGACGGACGACAAGGGCTACCTCAAGCTCGTGCGGCCGGGCAGCTCGTACACGAGCATCGAGGGCATCTTCGCCGCCGGCGACGTGGCCGACCACGTGTACCGCCAGGCGATCACGGCGGCCGGCACCGGCTGCATGGCCGCGCTAGACGCGGAGCGCTGGCTGGCGGGACAGGGGATTGAGTAGGGCAACGGAATCGTGAGCAGTCGGTCGTTCATGCGACCGCGCAGAAGGCGGCGGGGCATGTCGAGAGCCAGTGGGATTCTCATGCTGCTCGGATTTGGCCTCCCGATTGTGCTCTTTGAGCTGAGACCCCGTGTCTGCCCGCCGGGGTTCGCCTGGCGCAGCGAGGACACTTGGGCTTATGCCGCCTTGCTGCTGGGCAGCCTTGTCGCCGCCCGCGGCAACAGGGCTTGGGTTCCGCAGCTTGTATACGGCCTGCTCGTGGCGGCGCCGTTCCCATTCGTCTCCGATCTCGACTTCGGCGGAGATTCCTCAGTCACGGCTGGAGATATCGCACGGCACCTGCTGCTCATGGCGGCGACAGGACTCTTGTGTGTGGTCATC
The DNA here is from genome assembly GCA_964523405.1 of uncultured Planctomycetales bacterium. GTDB lineage: Bacteria > Planctomycetota > Phycisphaerae > UBA1845 > Fen-1342 > CAZGAQ01. Next base: position 32,129 of record CAZGAQ010000004.1, on the reverse strand, counting down.
GCTAAGGGCACGCAGCGTTTCTGCCACCCGCGCAACCCTGACCCGACCCGTTGCCGCAAATGCGGCTACCTCCTGCAAGGCCTGCCGGAGCCGCGCTGCCCGGAATGCGGCACGCGCTTTGACGCCGATCCCCCGCTACACTCCGCACCATGAGCGCGCCGGATGACCCGACTGCTGCCGCCATTCCTCCGCCCGGCGCGGGCGGGGCGCGATGGCTGCCGCAAGCAGCCTGGGCCGTCGTCCTGATCGCCCTCGCCTTCGGCGCCGGCAGCGGCATCTACCGCGGGCTGCGCGACCGGCCGGACTGGGGCGACTTCCGCTACGAATCCAAGTACGTCTGGACGCACCACCAATCGCGCCCCGGCACGGCCATGTTCGGCTACCTGCCGACCGCGACTTTCCTCTTGTGCCCGTTCTCGACCTGGCTGCCGCAACCCGCGGGCACAATCGCCTGGGTCGCGCTGAACACCGCCGCCGTCGGGCTGTCGCTCTGGATCGTGCGACGCTGCTGGCTCGCGGGGGCGATTTCGTGGCGCGAGCTCGGCGTGCCGGCCTTCATCGCGGCCGCCAATCTCGCCCACGGCATCCAGTCCAACCAGATGACGCTCGTCACGCTCGTGCTGTGCGTAGCTGGACTCGCTTTCGTCCATCGCGCGCGCGGCGGCACGAAGTGGCCCGAACTCAGCGGCGGCCTGCTGCTCGGCCTCGCCGCCCTCGTAAAGACCCTCCCCGCGCTCTTCGTCGTGTACCTGCTGCTGCTACGCCGCTGGCGAGCACTCGCCGGTATGCTCGCGGCCGTCGTGCTGTTCGACGTACTGCCGAGCGTGGCGTGGTTCGGTGTGCAGGGGGCCATCGACGAGCACCGCGCGTGGCTCGTGCGGGCCGGCTGGCATTCCAATCGCCACCTGATCGAGCAGCCCTTTCTGCGCGTGGATCGGCACACGTCGAATGCGGCGTATGCGGCCGTGCTCACGCGTTGGCTGCGCGAGCCGCCGAGCGCGGCCAGCCAAGTAATCCTGTGCGGTGATCCGCCGGCGGAAGAGGTGGCGCGCCGACAGGCGGAACTCGGGCCGAGCGAGATGCTGGTGCTGGACCCGATGCCGACTGAAGGGCAGACCTGGGCGGTACGGCGCATCGCCGATATCTCGTGGGTACCGCGGTTTCACGTGGCGGCGCTGTCGGCGGATGCGGTGTACGCGCTCTGGCGGGGGACGATGGTCGCGGGACTGGTCGCGCTCGCGGGACTGACGTGGTATTGCGGGCGCGCGGGCGGCAGGGTGAATACATCCGTAGCGGCGCGCGCACCAAGTGTGAGCGTGCCGGCGTGGGCCCCGCTGGCGGCGCTTTGGCTGCTGGCGGTGTTGTGGCCGTCGCCGATGATGCGGCACTATTACCTGGCGTGGGCGTGGCCGGCGATTGCGGTGGTGTGGTGCGCGGCCCGCAGCGCCGGGCCGGGCGGACGCCGGTTGGTCGCCGCGGCGCTGGGAATGTGGCTGATTGGGGCTGCCTGTCTCGGCGCGTTCGTCCTGCGGTGGTACGGTATTCACTTGGCGGCACTGGCGCTACTGATGGCGGCCACGTCTTGGGCAGCATGGCTGAAGCGTGCGAGTTGTGGCCGTCAGACCGAGCGAGCTACTGCTGACACAGCCGTGGCACGCCGGATCTGATGAGCGCGACAGTGTGGGCGGCGATGACGACAGGCAGGTCATGTACACGGCGTGGATGAAGGTGCTGTTGATCGCGGGGGGCGGGGCGTGCGGATCGGTGTTGCGCTACGGGTTGCAGGGGTTGGGGCAGAAGCTGGTCACCGGTTCGTTTCCGCTCGGCACGTTGATCGTGAATGTCGTCGGCTGTCTGCTCATCGGCTTTCTCAATCGCGCGTTCACCGGCGTGCTGCTCGTACGCGAGGAATACCGGCTGGCGCTGACGGTTGGGGTGCTGGGCGGTTTCACGACGTTTTCCGCTTTCGGCTGGGAGACGTTTTCTCTCGTGAATGACAAGCAGTACACCCACGCGGCTGCCAACGTCCTGCTCAGCATCGCGCTCGGACTGGTGGCGGTCTGGATCGGCTATCGGCTGGCCGAACGGTGGCTGGGTGTGTAGCGGCTCCACGGAGGTGACGCATGCAACTTGCCGGCGAGGCTAAACTGCTGCGGATCTTCATCGGGGAGAGCGACGTGTGGCGCGGGACGCCGCTGTATGAGGCGATCGTGCTCAAGGCCCGCGAGCTGCACCTGGCCGGCGCGACGGTGCTACGCGGGCCGATGGGCTTCGGGGCCAGCAGCCGGCTGCACACCGTGAAGGTCTTGCGGCTTTCGGAAGACCTGCCGATCGTGATCGAGATCGTCGACACGCCGGAGAAGATCGCCACATTCCTGCCGCACATCGAGACGATGGTGACGGAGGGGCTGGTCACGTCGGAGAAGGTGCAGGTTCTGCGGTATCGCGGGCGCGCGCCGGAGGCGTAGTCACGGCACGCCCGGGCCGAGCTTCGCGAAATCGGCCCGCAAACGCGGGTTGTCGGGGGCAATGCGCAGCCCGCGCGCGAGAACGTCACGCGCAAGATCGGGCCGTTGTTGCCGCAGATACATCTGCCCGAGGCTGACGTACGCGTTGACGTAGCGGTCGTCGAGTTCGAGCGTGCGGAGGAAGCACGGCAACGCCTGGTCGTAGCGCTCTTGCCGCGCGTGGAGCACGCCGAGGGCGTAGTGGGCGTCGGGCGAATTCGGGTCGAGCACAAGCGCACGGTCGTACAGCGGGCGGGCTTCGTCGAAGCGCCCGAGCGCGACCAGGGTGCGGCCGAGGTTCACGTGACCGATGGGGAAGCGCGGGTCGAGCGCGACGGCGCGCTCGAAGTACGGCCGGGCGTCGGCCCAGCGACCTTCGTCGGCCAGCAGGCGGCCGAGGTTGTTCTGCGTTTCGGCGTCGCGGGGGTTCAGTTCGGCGGCGATTGTCCAGTGCTGGCGTGCGTCGGCGGTGCGACCCAAGTTGAGGTATTCGTTCGCGAGCATGGCGTGCAGCTGCCAAGCGCGGGGCGCGTGGCGAAGCATGTGTTCGTACAGGGTCTGCGTGTCGCGCCACAGGCTAGCTTGAGCACGTGTGCGCGGCACTTCCAGCGCGACGATCGCAAGTAGCCCCAGTACGACGCCGGTTCGTATCAGCACCGGCCGGGCGCGAGCTGAGTCCCAGAGCTTGGTGAGCCCGGCCGCGAGGGCAATCAGCAGTCCGACCATCGGCAGGTAGGCGTACTTGTCCGCGGCGACGACGCTGGTGTACTGCACGACGCCCATCACGGGCAGGAGTGTGATCCAGAAGAAGGCGAAGCCGGCGACGGCGGCGCGCGTCCAGCGCAGCGAAGCGGCCAGCACAATCGCCACAATGGTGCAGCCGATGACGCCCGCGCGCACGGCGGGGCAGCTCCAGTCGAACGGCTCGGGGAACGGGTAGAACGGCGTGAGGTCAGTCGGCCAGACGAGTTTCTGCAGATAGAGGATTGTGTTGTGGGCGAGCAGCCATGCACCGCGCGAGACTGGGAAGTGATCCGGATTGATGACGACCGACGTGTGCGCCTGCGAAATATAGGTGATGACCGCGGAGAGGGCGGCGATGGCGAAGAGCGGGAGCTTTTCGACCAAGGCTCGGCGCCCCAGGCGCCGCAGCGGCCACCAATCGAGGATTACCAGCAGGAGCGGCAGGGGCAAGGTCGTGGGCTTGGACAGCAGCGCGAGAATGAGGGTGGCCACGACGAGGGCGTATGTCCACCGGCGGCGTGTGTGGGCGTAGCGGACATAGGCGCAGAGGCAGGCCAGGGCGAACAGCGTAGCGAGCAGCGTTTTGCGTTCGCTAAGCCACGGCACGGGTTCGACCGTCAGGGGGTGCACACCGAAGGCCAGGCCGACGCCGGCCGCAATAAGCGGCGGCGCACCAAGCCAGGTCAGCAGGAGGATGACGAGGGCGGTGTTGGCAGCGTGCAGGATGAGGCTCGTGCGGTGAAACGGCGCGAGGTTGTGCGGTCCACCGCCGGCGGCGACGTCGAGCATGAGCGAGGTCATCGCGAGCGGCTGGTAGTAGCCGCCGACACTCGAGGGGGCGAGGACTTCGCCGAAGAAACGGCCGACGGAGTTCCACGAGGGGTTCTGCACGAGGCGGTTCTTGAGAAGGTATTCGCCGTCATCGAAGCCGCGGGCCCGGGCGGACAAGCCGGGTGAGTGTGCGCAGCACACGATGCTGGCGACGGCGGCGGTCAGCAGGGCGAGCCAAACGATCCGGCGCGCGGGGTAAAGGGGTGCAGCGGGGGGCGCGGGATCAGCGGATGCGGGCGGCATGGGCGCATTCTACCGGCGGGCGGCAGTGCGGGGGGCGGGCGGACGTGGCCCCCGGGGAGGTGGGGGTGGGCGGTGCGGAAGAGCGCAGAAACCGCCAGCGGGGCGCCGCGCCCGCCTGGGGCGTGGGGTGCATGCTAGACATACTAGCTTTTGGTGAATAGCGCGCGCACTGTCTCTGGGAGCGGGTCGCCGTGGCGGCCCGCGCGGCTACGGAGAAAGCCCGTGCACGAACCTACCTTTCGGCGCGTCGCGTCCGTCCTCCACACCCTGGGCGCCTTGTGGCCTGGCCGGCGCCGACGGCGCGACGCGTCCCGCCTGATCCAACCGTGGCGTGACGACAGTGCCCGCACGTATCCCGCGGCCCACCTGTCGCCGGCGCGCCTCGTGGCGTACCTGCAGGCGGCGGACGCCGGCACGCCCCAGATGCAGTTCGAGCTCTTCAGCGAGATGCTGCAGAAGTGGCCGCGGCTGGCTGCGGTCGAGGCCACGCGCCGGTTGGCACTGACTGGGCTGGACTGGGAGCTGGTCGTGCCGCCGGCGGATGGACGAGCACGAGGCGCACGCCCGCCCGGTCACGGCGGGGACGGGGCGACGCCGCTGGCGGCGCCCGGCCTGCCATCCGCCGCGGCCGCCCCGGCACCGGGACAGCGGGCGCCCGCGCCGCAGCAGGTGGCGGATTACTGCACGCAGGTGCTGGCCGGTCTGGACGGCCTGCGGACGGCACTCGATCACCTTGCCACCGCCATCGGTTATGGCGTGGCCGTGTGCGAGCTGGTCTGGCGGTGCGGGCAGCTTGTGGACATCGTGCCGGTGCCGCACGCGCGGCTCGTGGCCGATCCACAGGAGCCGTGGCGGCTGCGTGTGCGGACAGCGGATGACCCGGCTCTGGGTGTGGCGCTGGACGAGCAGCCGCGCAAATGGCTTATCCACCGTCCGCGCGCGACGCCGGGGCGGATGTTCGACGGGGGCCTGCTGCGCGCATCGACGCTGCTCTTTCTCGCCCAGCACCTCAGCTTCAAGGACTGGCTCCTTTGCGCAGAGATTGCGGGCATGCCGGTGCGTGTGGCGCAGTTCGAGCCGGGCACCTCGGACGCGGAGAAGCAGCAACTCGTGAAGATGCTCGGGGCGCTGAACACCGACGCGGTGGCCGTGTGCAGCAAGGCCGTCGAGCTGAAGTTCATCGAGGCGGGGCGTAACGGCGACCGGCCGTATCGCCCGCTCCAGGACTACTGCAACACGGAGGTAACGATTCTGTGGCTGGGGCAGCACCTGACTACGGACGTGCGCAACAGCGGTTCGCGGGCGGCGGCGGAAATTCACGATCGGGTGCGCGAGGACCTGCTCGTGGACGACATTGCGGACGAGGGGGCGACGCTGCGGCGCGACGTACTGCGGCCGCTGGTGCAGGCGCGGTTCGGGGACGCGGCGGCGGTGCCGCAGTTTCGGCGGGCGCTGATTCAGTCCGTGGATACGAAGGTGCTGGCGGACACGTTGGCCGTGGCGGTGAACGAGCTGGGGATGGCGGTGCCGCGGCAGTGGGTACACCAGTCACTGGGGATTCCGCAGGCGCGGTCGGGGGAGGCCGTGCTGGCGGGGAGGGACCGGCGATGAAGGCGGCGACGAAGAGCAAGGCGCCGGCCGGCATGGGCGGCGCTGCGGCGGCACCCGCGCGTGGCGGTCGCGCCCTGACCCTAACGGTTCGTCCGGCGGGTCCGCGGGACGAAGTGCCGCTGGGGTTCTTTTTCGACACGCTGCTGCGCAAGGACTACTTCCTGCGGCGCGGGCAGCTTGCGGAGATGCTGAAGAGCCGGCGGCACCGCGTCTATGTGGCAGAGATTGACTGCATTCTGGTGGGGGCTGCGATCACGACGCGCGGCACGCGACTGGTGAACGCACTGGTGCATCCCGGCTATCGCGGGCTGGGTATCGGGCGGGCGCTGGTGCGGGGCACGGGGGCGACGGAGGTGCGGGCGAAACTCGACAGCAGCAGCGGCGACCCGCGCGGCTTCTACGAACGACTCGGCTTTATCAGTACCGGGCAGCGCAACGAGCGCGGCAACATCGAGCTCATGCGGGCCCGCGGCACGCAGAGCAGCGAAAGCGAGGTGCACACTTGAACGCAACGACGAACGAGACGAGACCCGTGGCCGGTACGCCCGTGGGGCCGTACGTGCGTGAGCAGATCGTGACGGGCCTGACGGCGGCGCTGGCGGATGCGCGCGCGGACCTGGGGACACGGCTGGAGCGCGTGCGCGGGACGGTGGAGCAGGTGCTGCAGCGCCTGGTGGCGATCGACCTGGTGCATGCGGCCAGCGCGGAGGATGAGGACGCGGTGGGGGGAGGGGCAAACGTGGCCGGGGCGGATGTGGCGGGCACGGACGACGAGGAGCAGCCGGTTGTCGGAGACGACGGTGCTGCGCAGTCCGGTTTGCCAGAGGACGGGACAGGTGAAGCGGCGCCCGCGGCGACGATGGCCGTGCGGCCGGAATCGCGGCTGTGTTACGTTGCCCTGGCGACGGCGCGCGGGGAGCCCGTGGGGGAGTTCCTGCTGATCCCGTTTGGCGAGGTGGTCGTGGAGCGTCCGATCGCGGGGGGGAATTTCGTGTTCACGCGGGCCCACGCGGAGGCCGCGCGGCGTTGGTTTGAGCGGATGGGGCGTAAGCTGGCCATCGACTACGAGCACCAGAGCTTCGGGCGGTTCAATGCGCGGAGCGACGGTCTGCGGCCAGCGGCGGGCTGGATCGGTGGGCTCGACGTGCGGGACGACGGTCTGTGGGCGGTCGACGTGACCTGGACCGAGCGCGCCGACGAGCTGCTGCGCACCGGGGAATACCGATACTTCTCGCCGGTCATTTTCTGGACGGATGAGGATCACACGGAGCTGGCGGCGCTGGGGCCGGTGGCGCTGACGAATGACCCGGCGATGCGCGGCGTGCAGGCGTTGGCGGCCGGGCGGCGGCGCGCGGAGACCGATGAATCCGCCGATGCGGTGCCCGCGGGCACGCCCGGCGACGCAGCCGTCACGCAGAAGGACACCTGTCGGGCGCTGTTGGCCGCACAACGCGAGATTCGCGCCCTGCAGGGACAACTGGTGGATCAACAGGCGGACGCGTTCATCGCGCGCGGGCTGGAGGCGGGGAAGATTCTCGAGAGCACGAGCGCCGACTGGCGCGCGGACTACCTCCGGGATCCGACGGCGACCGAGGCGCGGCTCACGCGAACCCCGGCGCTGTTGCCGCCGGGACGCGTGGTGACGCCGCTGGTGGGCGGAGCGCACACGGGTGTTGGGGCGTACGGCGCGGCGTGTGGCGCGACGCAGGAAGCGTGCGGCGACGCGCCGACGCCCGAGGACCTGGCGGCGTACGAGCAGGCGGCCGCGGCGGGGCGCGTCCTGCTGCGCTAGGCGAACTTCACTGAACAATACATCCGGAACCTCAACTCACAGGAGAGTCATCATGGCTTTGACTGCCGATCGCAGCGTGGACTTCTTCGCTTCGCAGGAGCTGGTCGACCTGCCGGTCAAGGACAACGTCTGCATCTACAAGGGGGCACTGGTTGGGCGCGAACGCGCGAGCGGCTACGCGCGGCCACTGGTCGCCGGTGACGATTTTCTCGGCGTCGCGTACCGCCGCGCCGACAACACGGGCCCGGGGCACGCGGCCGGCGCGGTCAACGTGCGTCTGCACCAGATGATCGACGTCGTGCACCCACTGGCAGGCGTGGTGCAGACGGACCTCGGCAAGGACGTGTACGCCAGCGCCGATGACACGCTCACGCTGACGCCGACGGGGAACAGTCGCATCGGGCGCATCGTGGCGCTGGAAGGCAGCGGGGTGGCGCGGGTGCGTTGCCGCCCGATCACGGCGCTCACGGGCGTGCTGGAGAATCTGCCGGTGCTGACGCTGGCCGACGCGAGCGCGGCGCTGACCCTCGATCACGTGAACCGCACGCTCCTGATTGCGAACACGGCGGCGCGGACGCTGACGCTACCGCCGGCGGCGCAGGTGCGGGCCGGCGGCTGGCTGCGCGTCGTGAAAGCCTCGGCCGACGCCTTCGCCGTCATCCTGGACGGCAATGCCGCGGAGACCATCGACGGCAACGCGACGTACGCGGCGCTCGATGCGGCCTACGACGTCGCGCTGCTGCTGTGCACGGGGACGGAGTGGATCGTGCTGAGCCGAGACGTGGCGTAACTCGGCCGCCCACGTCGGCCGCGGGGGGTCGACGCTACGGGGGCGAAACAACGCGGACTTCACAAGCAAGCCTGAACCTCAGAGAGGAGAGCATCATGAGTGTCGTTGTCGATACGGGTCTGACGTCACGGGCGGTCGTGGGGCGTTTCTATCGCCGGCTGGAGGAGTACGCGAAGGCGGCGTGGTGGACGCGGCTGGCGCTGCACTTCACGAGCAATCAGGAGGCCGAGACCTATCGCTGGCTCGGCATGGTGCCGCAGGTGCGGCAGTGGGTCGGCGGGCGGCAGATCAAGCCGCTGCGCAGCCAGGGCATGACGATCGTGAACAAGACCTGGGAGGCGACGATCCGCGTCGACGCGGACGAGCAGCGTCGCGACAAGACCGGCCAGATCATGGTGCGGATCAACGAGCTCGCGCGGCGCGTGGCGGCGCATCCGAACAAGCTGCTGACCACGCTGCTCGTCGGGGCGGAATCGGCCCTGGCGTACGACGGGCACCCGTTCTTCGCCACGGACCACGCCGAGGGCGCCGCGCCCGCGCAGAGCAACAGCGTGACGCTCGATGCGGCCACGCCGGCGGCACCGACAGACACGGAGATGCACGAGGCGATCGTGAAGGGCATCGCACAGATTCTGGCGTGCATCGACGATCAGGGTGAGCCGCTGAACGAGAGCGCCCGGGAGTTCCTCGTGATGGTCCCGCTGGGCTTCCTGTCGCCGACGCTCGTCGCGCTGGCGGGCAACACGATCGACGCCACAACCAACCCCTTGGCGACCGGCGACCCCTTCCGCGTCACGTGGATCGCCAACCCGCGGCTGACGTGGACGGACCGCTTCGCGATCTTCCGCACCGATGGCAGCACGCGGCCGTTCATTTTCCAGGAGGAACTGCCGGTGCAGGTCCAGGTGCTCGCGGAGGGCAGCGAGCTGGAGGTGAACGAGAACCAGCACCAGTACGGCGTGAAGGCGATTCACGAGGCCGGTACGGGTTCTGGCAGGACGCGTGCCTCGTGCGGTTCACGTAGGCCGGGGCTGCGGTGCGACTCCGCCGTGCGTGGCGTACGGCGCGGCGGAGCGCGTCCTGTTGGCAGGAGTTCACCATGGCATACGTCACGATTGCCCAACTCAGTGCCCGGCTCGGCACGACCCTCTATGCCCGGCTGACCGATCGCGTCAGTGGCACGCTGGCGAGCGCGGCCGTCGCGCAGCAGATCGTGGACGAGGCGGAAGCCGAAGCCAACAGCTACCTCGCGGCGCGCTATCCCGTGCCGCTCGATGTGGGCGCGCATCCGGAGCTGGCGGGGCTGTTGGCGGCGCGCGTGCTGGACCTGGCGGAGTACAACGCCTGGAAGAGCTCGCCGTTCGTCAGCGATCCGCCGCAGCGCGTCCACGTGATGCAGGCCAACGCGCTGCAGTGGTTCAGAGACGTCGCCGCCGGCCGTATTCCGTTGCCGGTGGCGCGTCCGTCGGATTTGCGGCCGACGACGGACGACGCGGCGCAGTACAGCGCGCGCCCGCGCGCGTGGAGCGCGGCGGAAATGGGCGAGTTGTAGGGCCCGCGACGGGCTGTGCGCGGCCGGCGCGGGGGCGCTGTGACCCCCAGCCGGTGCCCGTGCGGGCCGGTCGGGGTTGAAAGGAGAACACACATGGCGGTGGTTAGCTGTAACTTCGCGGCGGCCCAGGCGAGCGTAGAGCTGGTGCCGGCGCAGGCGGGCCGGCAGATTCGCGTGCTGCGCGTCGTCGGCACGACCTGGGCGGCGCTGAAGTTCACGCTGTTGGCGGCGCCAGGGGCGGGGGAGGCGGCGCTGCACGCGCCGCTGCACGTCAGCACGCGCGGGTTCGAATTGCTGCTGGGGCGCAAGTACGCCCTGGCGACAGAGCGGGGGCAGGCGCTGGGGTTCACGGCGGTCTTTCAGGGCACGCCGGCGGACAGCAGCCTGCTCGTCTGGTACGAGCTGGTGCCGTGATGCCGCCGGACGTGCTGACGCAACTGCCGTCGCTGGGCGTGGCCGGCCTGTTGTTCGTCATGTGGTGGATCGAACGGCAGGAGCGGACGCGGGCCGGGGCGGGGCTGCGCGAAGCGCTGCAATATGCGGGGCGGATTGCGGATGTAAACCAGAACCTACTCGACGTCATCCGCGCGAACACCGAGGCAGTGACCGCCTTGCGTGAGGAGCTGCGCGCGCACCGCGCGACCGAGGCCGAATGGCTGGCGTGCGTCGCCCAGCGACTGGAAGAGCTGGAGATCTGATCCACACCGCGCGCTGAGGGAAACGGATACCGCGGTGTCCGCAGTGACTGGAAAACTCACACCCGCACTGCTCGCAGAGCAGTGGCACACGGCCTCTGGAGCGCGGCGGAGCCTGCTCGGCCGGGGGCATTGGGACTCAGGAGGACATGCAGATGGACTGGCAAGCGATGGTCCGAAACATCGACGCCTCGACGGCGCAGGCGTTTGTCACGGCGACGCGGCACGTGCTGTCCGCGCTGGTCGTGGAGGTCGAACGGGTGGCTGCCACGCAGACGCCGCCGCCGCGCGACTACAACACGGCCGAGTTGTCGCGGGAGAGCGCGCCGGGCGGCTGGATTTCGCCGCAGGAGCTGCGCGCGACGGCCCAACGGCTGACCGAGGCGCTGGCGGCGGAAAAGTGGACGGATGGCTTTGTGGCCGCACTGAAGTTCGTGGCGGCGCTGGGAGGTGCGCTGTGAAAGCACCGGGTTCCTGCCTGGCGCGACCGGAGACGGTGAAGGCGTCGTGCCGCCTGGCTGTGCCCCAGAAGGGCGATCCCTCACGGCGTGGAGTCCTGCGGCTGAGCACGGGCCGGGCGGCGCGTCTGTGGCCGCTCCTGGCTGCGTGCCTGCTGGCCGGCCTGACCGTGCTGATTCCGCTCGCGGCCGGCGGCTGTACGCGCGAGTCGGTGCGGATCGCGCTGGAGGCGCAGCACCGCGCGGACGACGTGCAGCAGGCGGTCTTCGAGCGGCAGCACGAGGCCGTGTGCGTGCTGCTGTACCGCGATCTTGCGCAGCGGCTGGAGGCGGAGGGGACGCCGCTGACGGGGCCGCAGCGGGCGGCGCTGAATGCGGCCTGGAACGACCGCGACCTGGCGGAGTTGTGGGCGCGGCAATACGAGCGGGCGAGTGCGCTGCGGGTCGCCGGCGTGGATGCGCAGCTCGCCGCACAGCAGTCGGTGGTGGACCTCTTGTGGAAGGGGCTGGAGGTGCGCGGACAGCGGGCGCGGCAGGCGCTGGCCGAGGTGGCCGGCGCGGCCGTCGCGGAGCAAGCGGGGCGCGCCGCGGTGACGGACGACGTTGAGCGCGCGGCGGCCGGCCCGGCCGGAGCGCCACCCAGTGAGGGTGCGGAGCGGCAGCCGTAGCAGATGGTCACGCGGCGCCGGCCGGGACAGGCGGCGCCGCCATCGCGGGTGGGGAGAGCGGCGTCGCGCCAGCGGGGTCCACCGTCGGCCGCGCGCGAGAAGGAGGAGTAGATCATGCAAGCGAACACTGGTTGGCGCTGGTGGCTGTGGCCCTTGCGCAGCCGCAAGGTGCAGGTGGCGGTCGCGACGGTGGTGGTGGCCTGGCTCGCCCACGCGGGCGTGGTGGTGAGCGAGGAGACCGTGACGACGGTGCTCGGCGTGGGCGTGGCCGTGATCCTCGGCATCGCCCTGGAGGACGCGGGGAAGACGCAGGGGTAGGGGTAGGGGGCACATGCCGGGGGGGCCGAAGCCCCTGGCTACGACCGTTGGCTCCTGAGGGGCCGAAGAACGCGGGCGGAGCCGAAGAGCGCGGCGCACGGACGGAGTGTTCCGGTCTGGTGCGGAGGGGGAGCGCTACGCACCTCCCGCGTCGGCCGCAGACGCGGGCGGGACGCCCACCCCACCCGGAACAGGAGGCCGACGCTACCGCGCCGCGCGCGAATTGCGGACGCATTAGGCTACTGCGGACCGCTGAGGCGTGCGGCGAGGCCGGCGAAATCCGCGTAGTCGATCACGCCGTCGACGCGGTACTCGAATGCGCTGCCGCACGTCGTGCTGGCGCCGCCGCCCCCGCTCGCATCGGCGCCGCAGCATGCCTGCAGTTGCGCCAGGTCGCGCAGGTCCACGTCGCCGTCCTGGTCGTAGTCCCCGAGCGAGCAAGCCCAGTCCTGCGCCAGCGCGGTGTACGCCTGCCGCGGGTTCACGCGATCGGCCTGGCCCGGAACGGACTCGACCGACACCAGCCCCCACCATTCCTCATTCGAATACCCGTCGGGGTGCGTCTTCGTTGCGTAGCCGCCGGCGTCGTGCGTCCACGGGCTGTCCGCCTTCCACCACTCGTCGCTCCAAGCCATCACCGTGCCGCCCAGGCACCCGGCCCGAATCTGCCGCCACTGCCGTACTTCCCACGCCGCCTGCACGTCCTGGTACTCGGTGCCCGCCGTGTTGTCGTACGCATCGATGCCGAATTCGGTGAACAGCAACGGCTTGGCCGAGAGCCGGGTGTAGTAGTCGAAGAAGCAGTGCGCGTCCCAGCCGAAGTACGTGTTCTGCCCCCAGATGTCGATGTAGTTGAGACTCACGTCGTCCGCGCCGACGGTCGTGTCGCCGACCCCCATCAGCCCGCCGTTCACCAGGATCGTCGGATGATAACCGGCGCCCTCGGTCTCGTACGCGACGCGGCCGAGACGATTGGCGAATGCGTACCAGTCCGCCAGTTCCGTTCCGCTGTGCCACAGATTGACCTCGTTGCCGATGCCCCAGGCGAGCAGGCCAGGATGGTTCTTGAACTGGTTGACGAGGCTGCGGAAGGAGTTCTCGTACTGCGTGATGACGGTCGGATCGGCGTAATTCACGCCGCTGATCGGTACCCAGAAGCCGACGATCGTGTAGATGGGCGTCGTGCCGCCGTTGTACAGGGCGTCGAGGAGCTGCGCGTCCGGTGGCTGAGCCCAGGTGCGCACCGTGTTGACGTGCGCCGCCTGCAGCAGCGGCACGTCGCGGGCGAGAATGGCCGGATCGGTGTACGCGGAGTAATTCCAGTACCCGATCGGGGTGGGTGCGTAGCCGACGCCTTTCACCTCGAACGGCCGGCCGTTCACGTAGAGTTGATCGTTGCTGAGCCGTACCGGGCCGGTGCTCGCGGGCTTGGTCGTGGCCTGGCGGGCAAAGCGATTGGCGGAGTAGACGTACTCGGCCGCGACTTCCGAATCGAACAGGTCCCAATCGAACCAGCGTAGCTCGTCGGTCGTGCCCTGGCCGTGGCCGTAGTAACCCGTCGTGCCGACCTGGAGCGGGGCGGGATCGTGACTGAAGGGAGTACTCAGGCGGGCCCAGCCGCGATACGCCCCGTTGATGCTCAGCCATAGGTCGCACGTGCCGCCTTGTTCGCGCCATGAGGCCGCCACGTGGATCCAGGTGTTTGCGGGCAGGCCGCCGGCTACGTAAACCTGCGCGGTTTCGCCGCTGGCGCTGCGGGCTTCGAAGCACAGATCGTTCGTGTTGAGATAGAACAGCCCGAGGCTACTGGGCTGGCCGACGTTGCCGATCTGCCAGATGCCGCCGGAAGCGGCCGCGGTGGTCTTCTTGTACCACAGGGTGACCGTGCCGCTGGCGGTGCGGAAGTTGCGGCCGGGATAGCTGACGTGCCCGACGGCGCTCCAGGTTGCGGCGTTGCCGTTGACGCCGCTTGTGAAGGTCGGCGTTCCGAAGACGGAGCCGCCGTTGGCCGCGATCGACGCGCTGCTCGTGAAGCTCTCGTAGAAGGGGGCGCAGGCGGCCTGTGCCCGGGTTGTGTCGGCGACAAGCAGCGAGAGGAGCGCGATGAGCAGCGGGGTACGCATCATTTCATTTTAGGGATGGGTCACGCGTTTTCGGCCACGGATTTCGCCGGGTTTGCGCAGCGGGCTTGTGCGCCGCGCGGGGAGTTCCAAAAAAAGCGGCGGCCCGGGAGGAAACGGGCCGCCGCCACCTGCGCTACTACGCGAGCGCGGTTTACCGGGGACCCCGCATGGACAGCGGGATCAAACCGAAATCACTCAGGTTTACCTTGCCGTCGCCGTTGAGGTCGGCGCACTCGTAGCCGGAAGGCGGCGTGCCGTTACCGGCGAACGCGGCCTGGAACCGGGCGAAGTCGGCGAGGTCGACGTCCTGGTCGCCGTTGCAGTTGGGCGCGGGCGTGAAGACCAGGTTATCGAGGGTCAGCGTACCGGCCGTGCCCCACGTGGGAATCTCGTCAGCGAACGTCAGCGTCACGGTGTAGCTGTCGCAGTCGCCGAGCTTAATTCCACTGAGGAACAGGTTGTCGATCGTCACGGTTCCGCCGGTGCCCCAATCGGTGGCATTGCCGGAGAACACGATCGTGAGCGTGTAGGTGTCGGCGTTGTAGTTGAAGATGCCGTCGCCGTTGTCGATGCTGCCGACCGTGGCGGTGGAAAGCGCGCCGCCGACGTGTTGCCACGTGCCATCCGTCATGATCGTGAAGCCCAGGTAGTCCTGGCCGTCATCCTCGATGCGCAACTGGACCGGACCGTAGTGTTCGCCGGCGGCGGTGTTCACGGTGGCCTTGATGTCGGCGCTCATGAGGACCTGCGTCGGGTCGCGCATGTCCGGCTTGGCATCGTTCCAGTTCACGCCGGCCCACCAGCCGCCCGTGTTCGGCACGATGTTGTTGACGATGAGCTGGCCGGCCCCGCCGCCGCTGACGCCGCAGGTTGTGCAGCCGCGGGCGGAGACGTCGCCGATGATGTTGGCATCGCCCCAGATGCCGGCAAACGCGTTCTCCCGCACGATGCCGGTGTCCCAGCCGTTGGTCGCGCTGTTGCCCTGACCGGGGATCAGGAAGGCACCGCCACCCTCGCCGGTCACGGTGTCGAAGCTCTCGTTGATGTCATTGGGGAAAGTGTTGGCCGCCAGGTTCAGCAGCCCGCCGTTGCTCTGGAAGCTGCCGTTGCTGGTGTTCGTGAACGTGATCGTGCCGAGCTGCTGCTGGGTGACGGCCGGCGTGAGGAACAGATTGTCGATGGCGAGCGCGCCACCGTACTGCCAGCTCGCGGTCTCATCGGCGAAGGCCAGCACCACCGTGTAGCTCGCGGAATCGGTGTTGAACACACCGTTGCCGTTGCCGGTGAGGGCCGGGCCGAACGTGGCCGTGCTGAGCGGGCCGCCGACGTGCTGCCAGGAGCCGTTGGCGGTGCCGGAGAAGTACAGGCGGTCGCCCTGGGCGTCTTCGATGCGCAGCTCGTACTTGCCGAGCGAGCCGCCGGAAGCCACGGTGCCCTTCACATCGGCCGTCAGTGTGACGTTGGCAAGCGTGGTCGAGGCGAGACCCTGGCCCGGCCAGGTCAGGCCGGCATACCAGCCGTCGCCGGCGCTGTAGATGATGCCTTCGACGCGGATTTCGCCCGCGCCGGTGCCGCTGGTTCCGCCCGTGGGCAGACCTTGGGCCGAGAAACCGTAAGGCGTCACGCCGTCATAGTAGATTTCGGCGTTGCCGGACAGTCCGGCGTACGCGTTCTCGGCGGAGATGCCGTTGTCCCAGTTCACGACGCTGCCATAGCGGGCTCCGGCCGCGTAGGCGGTGTAGTCCAGGAACAAGCCGCCGCCCAGGCCGGTGACCGTGTCGAAGCTCTCATTGAGCCCGGCGCTGCCGGTGCGGAAGCCCTCGATGCGCAGGGCGTAGTTGCCGCCGATCTTGCTGCCGAGAACGTCGGCGCTGAGGAACAGACGGCTGGGGTCGGTCGTGGGCAGGACGAGGCTGTTCCAGAACAGACCCGCGTACCAATTGCTGCCGGCGCTGTTGCTGTTGCCCATGAGCAGGTTGTCGAGCTGCAGCGTGCCGCCGCGGCCCCAGGGCGTCGTGTGTTCGTTGTCGAAGGCGGCCACAATGGTGTAGGAGGGGGAGTTCACATTGAAGACGCCGGTTGCGGGCGTGCCGGTGGCGTCCGCCTCGATGGCGCTGGTCAGCGCGCCGCCGATGGTCTGCCAGTTGCCATTGGCGGTATTGCGGAACAGGAGGCGATTGCCGTCCATGTCCTCGATGCGGAGCTGGTATTCACCGAGCGTCTCGCCCGCGCCGCTGTTGGCGACGCCCTTCACCTGGGCGGACAGCGTGTAGTCGGCGAGGTTTACCGTGTTCGGGCCGCTGATCGGGCGGCAGTACACATCGTCCACGTAGCCGGCGCCGCCGACGCTACCGCTCGTCGTGGGTTGCAGGAAGACGATGACCGCGCGGACGCGGGCCGTGCCGGCCGGGGCCGTCACATCGAGCGGCGGGTTGTCGATCCAGGTGGCGACCGGGGAGTTCGCATCCAGGATGCGCGTCTCCTGCTCGGTGATCTTCTGTCCCGCGACGGACCAGAATTCCATCTTCATGACGACGTAGTTGATCGTGCCGACGATGTTGTCCGTGGCGTTCTGCCGGCTCCAGCAGTCCAGGCGCCAGACCTGACCTTCGGTGGCGGGCATGTCCTGATAGACGCCCGAGGCGTTCCACGGGCCGCTCCAGTTGCCGAACATCTTGATCGCGGAGCCGCCGGTGCGGACGGTGGCATGGTCGATGTAGCAGTTGTTGAACTTGGTCCAATTGGCGAAGGAGCCGCCGCCGCTTTCGAAACCGGGGTTATAGAGCGGCGTCGCGCCGGGCAGCGGGCCGGTGCTCCACTGCAGACCGCCGTACCAATAGCCGGAGGTAATGTCGACGTTGCTGACCGCGAGCTGGCCGGCGCCGCTGTTGCTGGCCCCGCCCGTCGTCAGGCCCTGGGCCGACATGCCGCCGATCAGGAGCGCGCCGTTGCGAGTCCCGCCAAAGGCGCCTTCGCCCGTCAGGCCGTCATCCCAGTTCAGCGTGTAGCCGCTGGTGTCGGGGGCGCCGGTGCCGGTGAGAAACGTGACGCCGCCGACGCCGGTCGCGGTGTTAAAGTTCTCTTCGAGAATGTTGAAGCTGCCGCCGCTGACCGCGATGCGCCCGGCGCCCGAATTGCCGACGCCGGCATTGGTCACGCCCAGGGCCGATGCACTGGTGATGTGCGCGTTGCCGGCGGTGCCCGCGAACGCGTTTTCGCCGGTGAGGCCGTTATCCCAGTTGGCGATGGCCTTGAAGCCGGCGCCGGTGAAGAACGACCCGCCGCCGGTGCCGGTGACGGTGTTGAACTTTTCCTGGATGATCTGGGCGCCCGCGGGGACAACCAGAGCGGCGGTGAGCACCGCCAGCGTGAGAATCTGCCAACCGGACGTGCGCTTCTTCATTTCCGTCTCCCTTGTGAACGTGGCTCCAGCCGCCTGGGCGGCGCGCTCAACTGTGGTGCGTTTCATCGTCCTGTGTCGCCGGCTGCCGTCGAACAGCCGGTTGCTGTGCAGCGATCGGGCACGGATGTGCCGGGTCGCGAAATGTTCCTGCGTGCGCTCCGGGGCCTGGAATCGGGGCGCGGACCTGCCGCGCCTCGGACGAGCCTGCCCGCGGGCGGCCCGACCAAGGCGCGGTGGTCCCTTGATCCTGGAGTAAGCCGGTGTGCAGGATCGTAACGGCGGTGTTCGCGGCCCGGTTGCTCTCGTTCCGTGCGCCCGACCCACAACGGTCCGTGTGATGCGGCCGGCGGTTGTGCGGCTGGCCTGCCGAGCGAGTTGCGGATTTGCGCCGGGCGCTCACACGCGCCCGCCCTAGGACAGGGGGGAACGAGCCCGGGTCTAGCGCCAGTCCGAACACGCCGGAAGAGCCGTGCAACCCGCCCCAAAGTCCGGACGTGGCGGACCGGGAGTGCGGAGTGAGCGGACGCTCGCCGCAGACCGCGCTGGCCGGCGACGTCGTCCCGTGCTGCGAAATCCCGCTGTGCTCCTCGAGACAGCCGCTGTGCCAGGCTCCGCCGGTCGCCCCCGATTCGATGTGGCCGCGCGCCTGGGCGGGCGGCGAACGATGAACCGGACTGGCGAATCAGGCTGAACACGACACACCGGATCAGAGAATGAACCCGACCAACCCGTCGCACAGGGCGCCGGTCCGGGGGGACCGACGACCCGGTCATCCGGGCGGTCACGAAAAGAGACTCTCCCGCGACCGCCGCTAGTGACACGTGGCCGGCGGATACGGCGACACGCGCACCTGCGGCGCGTATTCGGTCATGACGCGCACGCTGCCCTGGCTCGTGGAGGCATCCTTTGGCTTGGAGCCCCGCACGGCCGACCCGTGCATGTCCGCGTACAGGACATTGATGGTGTTGCGCGGATGGCGGGTCGTCGGGACGCGGTTGGGGAACGCCATCTGGAAATCGCCCAGGAATGGCCCGCCCGCGGCCGACGCCGGCCCGCCCGGCCGAGCGCCGCTGATTACGAGGTTGGCCTCCCCGGTCAGGTCGGTGGGGGGCCGATTGTCGTCGCGCCCGGCATCGAAGATGAAACCGACGTCGCCCGGACGGTAGATTTTCTCGAAGTTGCCCTGCAGGCGGCGCCCGTAGTTCTTGTCGCCGCACGGCGTGAAGGCCGGATAGCTCCGCTGGCCCCAGCAATCCATGCAGTTTGCGCCGTTGGGTGCGGAGCGCCAGCAGGCGGGGCTGCGGTCCGTGCCGGAGTCGACGCCCTCGGCGCCAGCGAGATCCTCATTGATGGCGAAACTCAGCAGACCCCAGTAGGACACCGTCGCGCCGGCGCCGGTCGGATCGCCCGGGTCCCCGGAGCCGCGCAGACCATCGCTGCGCGGGAAGTACGGCGTGCCGAAGCGCGTGCGGTCGGACGGACAGACCAGCATGCCCATGTCCGTCTTCATCCTGCCGGCCTTGCCGGACGCCACGGCGTAGGTATCGGCGCGCACGCCCCAACTCCAGTTCTGCGTGTAGTCGATGCCCGTACCCTTCGCGATCGCGACCGGCCAGCTCAGCAGCTCGCCGTCCTGCCCGTACATGTAGCGCTGCCGGTCCGGGTCGGCGAGATTGATGCCGGTCTCGTCGGCCACGAGCTGGAAGCGTCCGCGCTCGGCGATGATGTTGTTGGCCGATTGGCCGCAACTGCGCATATGCGCCAGGCACTTGGTCATCTTGCCTTGTTCGCGGACACCGGAGAGGGCGGGGAGGAGAATGGAAATGAGCAGGGCAATGATCGCTACCACGACCAGGAGTTCAATCAGCGTAAATCCTGGTTGGGGGCGTTGGGCGGAGCGGCGCCCGCGGCCGCACGGTGCGGTGCACGATAGGTGTCTCATGGTCGTCCTCGCGTCTCGTCGCCAACGATGCCATTGGAGGGCGCGCTTGCCTCCGGACCGGCGCCATCCGCCGTCCACGGCTCACTGTGCCCGTTGCCGTTCCCCTGGCCGTTACCGCCGTTTTCGCGCGGCGGGGCGGCGGTCGAACGGTTGATCTCGAAGAAGGTCGGAATCGTCTTGTGGAAATGCTGCGGGCCGGTGCCGGCGAGCAGGTGTCCCAGCCAGGTCGTGGCCTGGAAGCCGAGCTTGGCGGCGTCCTGGCACACCGCGGTCAGCGTGGGGTAGACCGCGTAGCGCAGGTCGGCGTCGTCGAAGCCGACGATCGACAGGTCGTCCGGAATGCGAATGCCCAGTTCGTGGGCCTTCTGCACGGCGCCAACGGCGAGCAAGGGGTCGGCAAAGAAGACGGCCGTCGGCCGTTCCGGCATGCTGCGCGTCAGCTTGAGGATCGTCGCCCCGGCGGCCAGGTTGATCGGGTGCCGGAAGACGAGCCGCTCGTCGAACGGAATGCCGTGGGCCGCGAGGGCCTGCTTGTAACCGGCGAAGCGGTCGAGGTGGTCGCAGTCGGGAATGCTGTGCATCGCGAACGCAATCCGGCGATGCCCCAGGGCAATGAGGTACTCCAGGGCGCGGATCGTGTCGGCTTGGGATTCGCCGTCGATATAGTTCACGGCCGGCGTGTCGAACCGATCGCTGACCACGACGTGGGGGAAACCCTCTTCGGCGATGGCCGCACACACGTCGCGTCCTTCGGCCGTCGTCCGCAGGATCACGCCGCGCACGCCCTTGCGCATGAAGAACTGTGTGTACGTTTCGTCGGGCTGCTTGTCGCGATGGATATTGAGAACAACCAAATCAAGGCGGCAATCGTCCGCGCCACGCGCGACGCCGTCGAGCACAGCCGAGTCAAAGGGGGCCGAGAGTGTTCGCCGGCCCGTGTAGGCGAACCCAATATAGGTCGTCACGCGCCGGCCGATGGTGGGGACGTAGCCCCAGCGATTTGCGGCCGAGAGGACCTTGTCGCGAGTATCCGGGTTGACGGCCGGATCGTTGTTCAGCACGCGCGAGACAGTGGAGATGGAAACCCCCGCCTGCTCAGCAATCTGCCGTACGGACGCCATAAGACTGCCCCAAAGTGAAAACCGCCTCACGAATCAGTTTCATGAAACAGTTTCAGGGTGTAGCGTACCGGTCCGTCTCGACGGTGTCAATCGTTTTTATCTAGTTCGGGTTAATGGGCCCGGCGCCTTGAGGCCATTTGGGGCCATCGTGGGTCGTTTCGCCGCACCGCCATTATCTGCAAACATTTTGTGAAACAACAGGTTATGTGTTTCATGGAGTCGAAATCTGCGCGGTCTCGTCCAGGGGGCCGCATCCTGTTACGGATTGGTGGATGGGCCCTGAAGCGATTCACTATCCGCACCCGGTCCCGCACATCGGTGGACGCGCCAGTGCCCGTATTTCCCGCAGTTTTCGCACGACGCATCGGTAAAACAGTTTCATGAAACAGTTTCAGGCTGTACAATGCTGACCTGAGGATGACTGACGCACGTTTTCTGGCCCGCCACAATGGGCCGCCGCGATCCTGCGAGGTGTCTATGAAATCCGGGCTCCTGCTACTCGCCGCACTCCTCGTTCCGCTGGCCGCCGCGCAGCCCGACGCCGCTACGAACCCTCCGCCGGCACCTCCCGCCGGTAGCGCACCCGGCATCGCGGCCGGCAAACCCGCGGACCAGCGCGAGTTCAAGCCGTACATCGGCGACCGGTGGATCGGCATGGGCGTCTCCTACGGCCCGCACCGCGACGGGCAGTTCCCCGGCAAGTCCGGCCCCACGCGTGCCCAGATGCGCGAAGACCTCGAGATCATGAGCAAACACTGGGGCATGCTGCGCATGTACGCGATCGGCGAGGAGACCGAGGTCGTCCTCCAGCTCATCCGCGAAATGAAGCTGCCCATGAAGGTCATGCTCGGCGCGTGGATCTCGGCCGAAACGAAGCTGGGCGACGGCGGGATCATTGTGGACGAGTATCCCCAGGCCGTCAGCGAGAACCAGCGCCAGGTGGAGGTCGCCGCGCGGCTGGCCAACGAGTATCCTGACGTCGTATTGGCGGTCGCGGTCGGCAACGAGACGCAGATCTTCTGGTCGGCCCACAAGGTCCCGACGCACACGTTGATCCACTACATTCGCGCCGCGCGCGCCAAGACCAAGGTGCCCGTGACCACGGCGGATGACTTCAACTACTGGAACAAGCCGGAGAGCCGCATCGTCGCGCGCGAGGTCGACTTCATCGTGACCCACGCGTATGCGATGTGGGGCAGCCAGCCCCTCGACCGCGGCGTACCGTTTACGCAGGAGAAGTTCGAGGAAACCGCGCGGCTCCACCCCGGTCACACCGTTGTGCTCGGCGAGGCCGGCTGGGCCACCTCCAAGAGCAGCACCGGCGAGCAGGCCAAGTTGATCAGAGGTGCGGCCGGCGAAGATGAGCAGCGCACGTTCTACAAGCAGTATGTGGAGTGGGCGAGCCGGGCGAAGGTCGCCAACTTCTATTTCGAAGCATTTGACGAGAAATGGAAGGGCGGCGACAAGCCCGAGGAAGTGGAGAAACACTGGGGCCTGTTCAACTCCGACCGGACCCCGAAGAAGGCATTGAAGGATTAGCAGGAAGTAGCGTCGGCCCCCCGTGGCTGACGTTGGACGCGGCGAAAGCCGAGACCTGGCGCGTCGCCCAGTCGGATGAGAGAGTTCTGCAACCGGCTGCTGGCAGCACGTCAGGTGCGGAGCCCTGGCGCTACGGAAGACCGCCAGATGACCGCGTTTGCGGCTCTGGCTGACGGCTGATAGCTGATGGCTGATGGCTTCTGAAACATGAAACGCTGGACGCTCATTCTGAAGTTCACGATCGGTGCCGTGCTGCTGATCCCGGCGCTCGGCCTGATCGCTTTCGGCCCGCGCACCAGCCGCGTCGTGCCGCCGGGCCGCGTCGTCGTGACGTACTGGGAGAAGTGGACCGACTTCGAAGGCGCGGCCATGCAGCGCCTCGTGCGGCTCTTCAATGAGACCGAAGGTGCCAAGCAGAACATCTACGTCGATTACGTCACGACCACACAGATCGACATCAAGACGCTCGTGGCCACCTCCGGCGGTGATCCGCCCGATCTGGCCGGCCTGTGGCTGCAAAACGTCTCCAGCTCCGCCGCCAAGAACGCCCTGCTCCCGCTCGACGAGCGCGCCCGCGCCGCCGGCCTCGGGGCGGAGCAGATTCTCCCCGTGTACTACGAGGCCTGCCGCTATCACGGCGGACTCTACGCCCTGCCGCTCACGCCCTGGTCGATCGCCCTCTACTACAACAAGGGCATCTTCCGCGAGTTCGCCACCGAGCTGGCCGCCGCCGGCTATAGCGCCGACCGTCCGCCGCGCACGCTGGATGAGTTCATGGGGTACTGCAAGGTCCTGCAGCGCCGTGACGCGCAGGGCCACTACACCATGATGGCGTTTTGCCCCAGCGTGCCGGAAATGGTCGGCTGGTACTGGAATACCTGGGGTCTGTTCGCCGGCGGCACGTTCACCGACGCCCAGGGCTTCGCCCGCTTCAACACGCCCGAGTACGTCCGCGGCTACGGCTGGGTGCGCGACTTCCTGCAGCACTTCGGCGAGAAGGAAGTCCACCGCTTCGAGTCCAGCCTCGCGAACTTCAACTCGCCCGACAACCCCTTCATGAAAGGCAAGCTGGTCATGGCCCAGCAGGGGCCCTGGTTCGCCAACATGATCCAGCAGTACGGCCCCGACATCGACTACGGCGTGGCGCCATTCCCCACCGTCGACGGCGGCGCGTACAGCTATTGCGGCCAGGACGTGCTGGTCATCCCCAACGGCGCGCACCACCCGGAGGAGGCCTGGGCCTTCATCCGCTGGTTGTACACGAGTCCCCCGGTCATCGTGCCCTCCGGCGAGCCCGAGCCGCAGTTTGGCTACGAGTTCTGCCGCGTCCACGGCGATCGTCAGCCCATGCCGGCGCTGCGCCCGATCGAGTGGATCTGCTGGAACCACTACAAGAACGGCGTGCTGCAGGAGCCTTCCAAGGAGTTCCTGGAGACGCACCCGAATCCCGGCGTCGAGGTTCATGAGCGCGTCGCCCGCGACCCGCGGTCCCACACGGACCCGCCGCTGCCGAACTGGTTCTTCCTGCTCGACGAATTCATGGCCGCCTACCGTGACATCTGGGCCGGCGCCACCGACGTCCAGGGACGGCTCGATCGCTGCCAAAAGGTGCTCGACAAACGCGCCGACATCGCCCGTGAAGAGCAGGCCCGCTACGGAGACCGCTATCCATGAACTCCACGCCCGCCCCACGCATTGCTTGGCGCTGGCCGGCCGTCCTCGTCGGCCTGGCGTGGATCTTCCCATGGATCATCGGCTTCACGCTCTTCACGCTCATTCCCGTCGGGATGTCCGGCTACCTCGCCTTCTGCCAGTTCGACGGTCTGCGCCCGCCCGTCTATACCGGCCTGACGAACCTGCGCGAACTCGTTACCGATCCGCTCTTCTGGAAAACGCTCCAGACGACCTCGATCTACGCGGCCATCGCCCTGCCTGTTGGCACGCTCGCAGCGCTCTCGCTGGCGCTTCTGCTGAACACCAGCGTCCCCGGCCGCACCGTGTGGCGGGCGATTATCTTCGTCCCGACGCTCGTGCCGCTGGTCGCGACCGCCATGATCTGGCTGTGGATGTTCAACGGCCAATACGGCGTGCTCAACGCGCTGCTCCGCATGGTCGGCATCGAGGGCCCCAACTGGCTCACCGACCCGCACTGGACCATGCCCAGCATGGTGCTGCTCAGCGTCTGGAGTGTCGGTAACGCCGTTGTGGTCTACCTTGCCGGGCTCCAGGACGTGCCGCGCTCGCTCTATGAAGCCGCCCACGTCGACGGCGCCAGCGCTTGGCAACGCCTCTGGAACGTCACGATCCCGATGATCTCCCCGTCCATCTTCTTCAACGTCGTCATCGGGATCATCTACGTCTGGCAGGTCTTCGCCGTTCCGCAGATCATGGTCCCCGGCGGCGGCCCCCAGCGCAGCGTGTACTTCTACACCATGTATCTCTACGACACCGCCTTCCGCGGGCAGCGCTTCGGCTACGCCTGCACCCTGAGCTGGGTCCAGCTCCTGATTATCCTCGCCCTCACCGCGCTGGCCTTCCGGCTCAGCAAGCGACTCGTGCATTACCGGGGGGTGGGCGGATGAAAGAGTCCCGGCTCGCACGCGTCGTCGCCCTCGTCCTGCTGGCCGCCGTCGGCTTCGTGTTCATCATGCCCCTGGTGTGGATGGTGAGCACGAGCCTCAAGCCGCAGGAAGAAATCTCGACCACCAAGCTCGAGTTCGTGCCCCAGAATGTCGGCAAGATCCCGCAGTACGCGTACGAGAACTACTACGCCGGCCGCGGCCGCTTCATCGACGACAAGGGCGTCGAGCGCCTCGGCTACCGTGGCGTGCTCACCAGCGACAACGTCCACTTCATCCTCTACCTCCGTAACACCCTCGTCGTCGCCCTGCTCAGCGTCATCGGCATGGTCCTGGCCAGCGCGATCTGCGCCTACGGTTTCTCCAAGATCGAATGGCGCGGCCGCGGCGTCGTCTTCGCCGTCATGCTCGCGACGATGATGATTCCGTTCCCCGCCGTCATGATCCCCACGTACTTCATCTTCAAGTACTTCGGCTGGATCGGCTCGCTGAAGCCCCTCTGGGTGCCGGCGTGCTTCGGCGGGGCGTTCAACATCTTCCTGCTGCGGCAGTTCTTCCTGCAGATCCCCACCGACCTCTCCGAGGCCGCCCGCATCGACGGCCTGGGGCACTGGGGCATCTTCTGGCGGATTATCCTGCCGCTGTCGCGTCCCGCACTCGCTGTCGTCGCCCTCTTCCACGCGATGTACGTGTGGAATGACTACATCGGTCCGTTGATCTACCTGAACCACCAGGACCTGTTTACGCTCGCCCTGGGCCTGCAGTTCTTCCAGGCCCAGCACGGCGGCACGCCCTGGAACCTGCTCATGGCCGCCTGCACGCTCGTGACCGCGCCGCTGCTGATCCTGTTTCTCATGACGCAGCGCACGTTCATCGAGGGCATCGCCACCACGGGCATGAAGAACTGAGTATCCGGCGCTCTGCGCCGCTGTTGTGCTGTGTAAAGGATCGTACCGGTGATTACGCGTCCGCATCAACGCAAACGTGAAACCCCGCGGGTGCAACCGCCCCGCTACGCCCTCGCGCCCGACGGCTGCTACGCCATTGACCGCTACGACACGGCCCCGGGCTTTTGTAGCTTCCTGCCCGGTGTGGCCGGTCCCGCCGGCGTGCCGCTGTGGTGCCTGTACGTCAACCGCGCGCAGGGCATCGCCTCCTTTGGCGTCCGCGACAAGGACCACGCGATCGTCGAATACCTCCCCGCGACCTGGGCTTACCAGCTCGTCGGCGTCCAGGGCTTCCGCACCTTCTGCAAGCTCGACGGCCAGTACTACGAGCCCTTCCGCGACGGCTTCACCGACCCCGACACCACGCGCGTCATGCACATCCAGCCCGATGTGCTCGAACTCACCGAAACGAACCCGCACCGCGGCCTGCAGTTCGACGTCCGGTACTTCAGCCCCGTCAACCGCAACCTCGGCGCCCTCGTCCGCCGTGTCAAAATCACCAACCTCGGCCGCCAGGCCCGCCAGCTCACCCTGCTCGACGGCCTGCCGCTGATCATCCCCGCCGGTTTCTCCGACCACGGCCTCAAGGCCATGCGCCACATCTACGAGGCGTATGCTTCGGTGAAACTCGTCCACGGGCAGGTGCCGTTCTTCGCCGCCAAGGTCGCCGCCCACGACGAGGCCGAGGTCGTCCATGTGTCGGCCGGGAACTTCTACGCCGCGTGGCTGGCGCGCGGCAGCGAGTGGCTTCCTTTGCAGCCGCTCATCGATCCGCACCTCATCTTCGGCGGCGGACACGACCTCGTGACCCCGCGCCACTTCATCGCCCAGGATACGCTCGACCGGGCCGCGCAGGTCTGGGAAAACCGCATGCCCTGCGCCCTGGCCCCGGTGCACACGGTCCTCGACCCCGGCGAGACCATCCAGCTCTTCGCCGTCATCGGTCACGCGCCGCACGAGCAGATGCTTGACGAGTTCCTCACCGGCTTCGCGCGTCCCGCCGACTTCGACCGGGCCCTCGCCGAGAGTCACGCCCTGCTCGACGACGTGCTCGCCCCCGCCACGCAGGCTTCCGCCCTGCCTGTGCTGGATGCCTACGTTCGCCAGAACTACCTCGACAACATCCTCCGTGGCGGCGTGCCGGCCGAATTCCCCTCCCAGGATGGCCCAACCCTGCTCAATCTGTACTCGCGCCGCCACGGCGACCTCGAGCGCGACTACAACTTCTTCATCGTCCCCGCGCAGCCGCTCTCCAGCGGCGCCGGCAACTACCGCGACATCTGCCAGAACCGCCGTTGGGACGTGTGGTTCTATCCCCACGTCGGCGCCCACGAAATCAACGAGTTCGTCGCGCTCCTCCAGGCCGACGGCTACAACCCGCTTGGCCTCGAAGGCTACCGCTGGCGACTCGCCGCCGGGCGCGACGCCGCCACGCTGTGCCCGGCCACCGACCCGGCCGCACGCGGCGCCTTTGCCCGCCTGCTCACCAAAGGCTGCCAACCCGGCGATCTCGTGCAATGGGCCCGCCAGCACGGCCTGCCCTGTGCACAGGACGCCGCATGGCTCAACGGCCTGCTCGCGCAGTGCACGCGTACGCTCGTCGCCGGCGGACACGAAGGCGGCTACTGGGTCGACCACTGGACCTACGTCACCGACCTGCTCGACGCTTTCGCGACGACCTATCCGGACCGCGTTGCCGCGATGCTGACCGCGCCGCGCGCCGTCGACTGGTTCGATGAAGGCGCCTACGTCGTGCCGCGCCGCACCAAGTACCAGCGCCGCACCACCGGCCTCCTGCAAGTCGGCGCCGTCGCCGACGGGGCCCCGGCCGCCACGCCGCTACCCGCGACCACCGTCCTCGGGAAGCTCTGCGCCATCGTCGCCGTCAAGGCCGTTTCCTTCGACGCCGCCGGCCAAGCCATCGAGATGGAAGCCGGCCGCCCCGGCTGGAACGACTCGCTCAACGGCCTGCCCGGCTTGTTCGGCTCCTCGACCTGCGAGGCCGCCGAGCTCGCCCGCCTCGCCGCGTGGCTCCGCGCCCACGTCGCGCAATTGCCCGACACCGAATTGCCCGCCGAAGTCGCCGACTTCCTTCAGCTCGTCGTCGCCGACCTCGAAATGGAGTATTCGTGGGAACGCGCGACCGCGCTGCGCGAAGACTACCGCGCCCGCCTCCGCGCCGGCGCGAGCGGCCGCACGCGCGTCGTCTCCGGCGCGCAGCTCGCTGCCCTGCTCGACGGCGCCGAACGCCGCGCCCGCCACGCGATCGAAAAGTCGATCGACGCCCGCACCGGCCTCTTGCACACGTATTACGCCAATCGCCCGCAGGAAGCCGGCCGCGCGCCGACCGGCGCGACCGCAACCACCGCGTCGCAGACGGACGCGCCGGTTGCCCCCGTGCAGATCACCGGCTTCACACCGGCCCCGTTGCCTCTGTATCTCGAAGGCCAGGTCCACTGGCTGCGCCTGCCGTCCGGCCGCGCCCAGGCCCGCACCATCTACCGCGCCGTGCGCAATAGCCCGCTCTTCGATGCGGCGCTGCAGATGTACAAACTCAACGAGTGCCTCGACGCCTGCGGACCCGACATCGGCCGGGCGCGCACCTTCACCCGCGGCTGGTTCGAGAACGAGTCCATCTGGCTGCACATGTCGTACAAGTACCTGCTCGAGCTGCTGCGCTGCGGGCTCTACGAGGAGTTCTTCACCGACGCCGACACGATGCTCGTGCCCTTTATGAACCCCGAAGTCTACGGCCGCAGCATCCTGGAGAATTGCTCCTTCCTCGGCTCGTCCGCGAATCCCGATCCGGCCACGCACGGCCGCGGCTTCATCGCGCGGCTCAGCGGCTCGACCGCCGAGTTCATCCACATTTGGCTGCTGCTGACGGTGGGGGAGCGGCCGTTCTACGTCGATGGTCACACGGACGTGGCTTCATCCGGCGCATCCGGCGCGTTGCGTCTGCGTCTGCAGCCGGCTTTGCCCGCCGCGTGGTTCACCACGGCGCCGCAGCGCGTGCGTCACGGCGCGCGGGATGTGGAGTTGCCCGCGGATACGTTTGCCTGCACGTTGCTCGGCAGCACGTTGCTCGTCTATCACAACCCCCAGCGCCGCGACACGTACGGCCCCGCCGGCGTGCGCCCCGCGCGCTACGTCCTCGACGAGCGCGAGGAGTTCACTGGCGACGCCCTTCCCGCCGCCGCGGCCGAGCGCATCCGCCATCGCCAGTGCCGCCGCATCGACGTCTGGCTGGAGTAGTCCCCGGGCACCGCGTGTTGCCCCCCGTCGCGACCCATCACGCGCAACGGCGGCACGTCGTCGACAATCGTAACGCGTTGCCCGTGGTTGCGGCGCTTCGCTGCAACTCGTCTTTCCGAGCGCAGCGAGGAATCTGTCTCCGCCCATGGTACGCCCTCAACAAAACTGCACCGCCCGCCGCACCGCGACGTAGGGCTGGTTGCGGCCGTTTCGGTAAGCCCGAAACGGCCGCATGAACCCCTCCTCCCCCACGTATCCCGCAACCTGCCGCCGCGCAGATGGCGGTAGGGTCTGCGTCGGCGGCAACGTTGCCGGACGCATCCAGATCAACGGCGCCCTGCGCAACGCCACCCTTGAAGAAGACCCCCTTGCCGGCAGCGCCGAAATCACCGTCGGCAGCAACCTCGCGTCCACCGGCTCGATCGTCGTCGCCAAGTCCGTCGAGCGCCCCGTCACCGTCACCGGTTCCTGCTGACCCCCACTCACCCACGTCCGCGCGAACGTCTCTGGAACCATACACCGCGCGCATACCACACGGGTAACCACCCTACGCAACCGGGATAGTCGGTGTTGCTCTCTGCGCAATGCTGTCAATTCCGTTGAGCGCGCTGCGTCCCCGGGCTATACTTGCTTGCGCAAGGATGCTCGGGGGCCAGCCCGCAATATCCGACCGGAGACTGCCATGCACGCCCATCGGAGCCCGCTTCGTCTCCCGCTCGCCGTCGCCCTGCTCTTCGCCGCCACCATACCCGCTGTCGCCGCCCCGTACTGGGTGGCGTACGCGGGCGAGGACTTTCCGGAGAACGAAGGCTGGGACCGAGGCTGCGGCGATGAGACTGGCTGGGGACATGGCGCCGTGCGAACAATCGAGAACGACGTTCTCACCTTGGACGGCCTCCGCAACGAGTGGATTTGCGACTACTACCTACGCGATCTGCCGAACGATCCGCCACCTGGAGAGCGTTTCGTCGCAGAATGGCGACTATTCGTCGATCAACGCAGCGACGCTGGCGACGCGGGCATTACGATCGCTCGGCACGCCACGCCCGGACACGTCTCCTTTCGATACGGCGCGGACGGCGTTTCGATCAGACCCGGGGACATCACCATCTCGTTGGCTGCGGGAGAATTTCACGAATTTCGATTCCTGTCTCAGGATATGTTGACATACACGCTGCAAGTGGATGACGGTCTCGTCGTCAATGGCTGGTTCGAAGACTACACACTGCTCCAGTCCTTCGTCGCTTTCGGCGACTGCGTCCAGGGACTGCGATCGTATTCCCAGTGGGACTACTGCCGGTACGGCATCGTACCTGAACCGGGCGCATTGCATTGTGTATTGTGCGTGTTCGCCGTTCTGGCATCTCGGCGCTGCGCCGCGGGGTCGCTCCATCCAGCCGGGCACAAAGGAAAGCGCCCATGAATGCGAGTCGGAATTGGATACCCTACATCGTTTTCGGCCTGTTGCTCGCCGTGCCATTCCCGGCCGTCGCCAGTCCGTACTGGGTGGCCTACGAGGGTGATGGCCTGCCGGAAAGTCAAGGCTGGGCGCGCCACTATGGCAACGAGCTGGGGCCAGAGGTCGGGGGGGCAGAGCGCTCTGTCGATGACGGCATCCTGACCGTAGACAGCTTGCGCCATCCTTGGATTTATGACTTCGCGGAGCGCACGCTGCCTGCAGATCCGCAAGTGGGGGAGACTTTCGTCGCAGAGTGGAGGCTTTCGGTTGATCCTCGGAGCGATACCGGAGATGTCGGGGTGACAATTGCCCCCCATGATTCTCCCGCGCATCTGTCCATTCGCTACGGTCCAACAGGGCTGATCTTGCGACCGGGAAATGTCGTAATCGACATCGCGCCAGGGACCTTCCATCAATTCCGCGTCGAGTCTCAGGATATGCAGTCATACAGGCTGCATATTGATGACATGCTGCGGTATACGGGTGTGTTCGAAACATACACGCTCCTGCAGTCGTTCGTCAATTTCGGCGACTGCGTCCAGGGCTACAGGTCTTGCTCGCAATGGGACTATTTCCGTTACGGGGTCATCCCGGAACCATCGACGTTCCTCCTCTTGTTAGCTGCGTTCTGCCTTTTACTGGTGCAGCGCCGTGCGGCGCGCGGAATACACGAACGCAGGCAACTGCCCACGTAGGAGTCTCTCACAATGAAGATGTCTTGGCATCTACCTGCACTCGTGATCGTCGTATCGTCGTGGCTGTGCGGCACGGCCTCTGGCGAGGAGCAGATTACTGTCGTGGGAGGGAGTGCGCTTTGTGTGGTAGACCAAGGCGATCGGAGGGTCACGATCATCTCTTCGGGAACACTGATTCTGCAGGCCCATGACACGGTGACTGGCGCACCAACGGACATCAACGTCATCGAACTCGGCAGCGGCGTCACCAGCGGATCGGTCTCGGTGAATGTCATCGGCGCCCACAGCCTCAAGCGGGTGGATCTCTACCGTACCGGCGTCACGAGCACGATCACCGGCCTGACGCTCACCGGCGATCTCGGCGAAGTGCACGTCCTGGCCAGGTACCTCACGGGCACGGTCTATGTCGGCGGCGACCTGCGCCACGCCGGCGCCACGTGCACCGCCAACGTCACTGTCGGCGGATGCCTGCTGGGCAATGTCAGCGGCGGCAACTTCAACCTCACCGTCAACGGCAGCGGCACGCACACCGGCCTCATCTCCGCCGGCTCCTCCGGATCCCCCCAACGCCGGCACGATCAACTTCACCAATAGCAGCGCGGACTTCTCCGGCTACATCTGGCTCGACGGCGGCCTCACCGGCTCCGTCACCCTGGCCGGCAACCTCCTCTACGCGGCCTACCCCAACGGCATGATTCACTCCAGCGCCGACGTCCGCGGGCCCATCCACGTCGGCGGCAACGTCGCCGGGCAGATCAGCGTCGGCGGCGCTTTGCGCAACGCCACGCTCGAAGAAGACCCTCTCGCCGCCAGCGCCGACATTACCGTCGGCGGAAACGTCACCTCCACCGGCTCGA
>CAZGAQ010000003.1:271093-324489 GCA_964523405.1 uncultured Planctomycetales bacterium | reverse complement strand
TCTCGAGCAGCTTGCCGGGGCCGGTCGCGATGACCTTGCCCTGCTGGGGCTTCTCACGAGCGCTGTCGGGCAGCACGATGCCGCCGCGGGTCTTCTCTTCGGCCTCGAAGCGCTCGACCACGACGCGGTCATCGAGCGGACGAATCTTCACCTTCTTCGCAGTCGCCGTAGGCATGTTCAATCTCTCCTCGGTCAGTCGACGTTCAAATTCAGGAGTTCAAAGTGCGGAGTGCAAAGTTCAAAGTGCTCGACCTGCGTGTGTCGGTCACAACTTGACACTCTGCACTTGCCGTTTGTCACTGTTACATCATCCCCATGCCGCCCATGCCACCCATCCCGCCCATGCCACCCATGCCGCCCATCTCGTCGTCGTCGCCCATGCCGCCGGGGCCGTGGCCGTGCTTGTGGCCGGCCTTCTTCTCCGGCTTGGTGGCGATGAGGCAGGCGCTGGACAGGAGGATGCGGGCGACGCTGGCGCCGTTCTCCAGCGAGCTGCGGACGACCTTGGCCGGATCGATGATGCCGGCCTTCATCAGGTCCTCGTACTCGCCGCTGTCGGCGTTGTAACCGAAGTTCGGGTTGCTGTTGGCTTCGACCTTGTGGAGGATGACGGCCGGCTCGGCGCCCGCGTTGGCGGCGAGCTGGCGGATCGGCATCGCGAGGGCGTCGCGGACGATCTTCACGCCAACCTGCTCGTCCTCGATCTTCATCTTGAGGCCGTCGAGCGCTTTGCGGGCCCGCAGGAGGGCCACGCCGCCGCCCGGGACCACGCCTTCCTCGATGGCCGCGCGGGTCGCGTGCAACGCGTCCTCGACGCGGGCCTTCTTCTCCTTGAGCTCGGCTTCGGACGCGGCGCCGACGTTGATCTGGGCCACGCCGCCCGCCAGCTTGGCGAGCCGCTCCTGGAGCTTCTCGCGGTCATAATCGCTGGTCGTGCCTTCGATCTCGCGGCGGATCATCTCGATCCGGCCCTTGATCTGGCCGCTCTCGCCGGCGCCTTCGATGATCGTGGTGTTGTCGCCGTCAATGCGGATGCGCTTGGCCTGGCCGAGGTCCGCGATGGCGACGCTGTCCAGCTCGACGCCCAGGTCCTTGAAGACGGGCTTCGCGCCGGTCAGGATCGCGATGTCCTCGAGCATGGCCTTGCGGCGGTCGCCGTAGGCCGGGGCCTTCACGGCCGCGATCTGCAGGATGCCGCGCAGCTTGTTAACGACGAGCATCGCGAGGGCTTCGCCTTCGACGTCCTCGGCAACGATGAGCAGCGGGCGCTTGGTCTGAGCGACCTTCTCGAGCAGCGGGACAAGCTTGGTGACGCTGCTGATCTTGTCCTCGTAGACCAGCACAAAGGCCTTGTCGAGGACGACTTCGAGATTGTCGGGGTCGGTGATGAAGTGCGGGCTGAGGTAGCCGCGATCGAACTGCATGCCTTCGACGACGTCGGTCGTGGTTTCCAGGCTCTTGCCTTCCTCGACCGTGATCACGCCGTCCTTGCCGACCTTCTTGAAGCAATCGGCCATGATCTCGCCGATGGCGCGGTCGCTGTTGGCCGAGATCGTGGCGACGTTGATGACGTCGTCCGCGTTCTTGGCTTCGAGCTTCACCGGGCGGGCGAGCTGCTTGATTTCGGCGACGACCGCGCGGACCGCGGCGTCGATGCCGCGATTGATCGCGTTGGGGTCGTAGCCAGCCGTGACCGCTCGCAGGCCTTCCTTGTAGATGGCCTCGGCGAGGACCGTGGCCGCGGTCGTGCCGTCGCCGGCGACGTCGCTGGTCTTGCTGGCGGCC
Source organism: uncultured Planctomycetales bacterium (assembly GCA_964523405.1). GTDB lineage: Bacteria > Planctomycetota > Phycisphaerae > UBA1845 > Fen-1342 > CAZGAQ01. Next base: position 322,704 of record CAZGAQ010000003.1, on the reverse strand, counting down.
TCTTTGACGAGTTGGGCGCCCATGTTCTCGTACTTGTCGTGGAGCTCGATTTCTTCGGCCACCGACACGCCGTCCTTGGTGACGGTCGGTCCGCCCCAGCCCTTGTCGAGTACGGCTGTGCGGCCGCGGGGCCCGTAGGTAGCTTTCACCGCGGAGGCGAGTTTTTCGACGCCGGCCAAGATGGCCTGCTGCGCCTCCTGATCGAACGCGAGTTGCTTGACCGCCATGCAGGTCTCCTTAGAACCACGCCATGTGTTGATGGCCGTTCACTGCGTCAGCCCGGCTGGGCCGGAAGGGGCCACCGTCCGGCACCTGTACCCTTTGGAGCACGGGCGGGTGTCACGGGGCGCCGGCATTCGGCCAGGGCCCTACCGTGTCGCCCGCGCGCGGACACCGGGCGGCAGAGCGGATGCTGCAAGCGGGGTGCCAGAGCACGAATTGGCCGATAATATACCGTAAGTGTCTTGTGGATAGCCGGTTATGGTGTGTGACCCGGAGATGCCGGCGGAAGAGGCGGCTTCCCGCTGTCGGGGTGACAGTGCCAATCTGACAGCCGCATGAGCGTGAGAAGCAGAGCCCCGCCGGGCGGAAGCTCCCGTGATCCGCGCGGAAATACTCCGGTACGACGTGGAAATACTCCGGTACGGAAGCGGGCGCGCACCGTAAGTGCCCCCCAGTCCATAACCTGCAAAAACCCGGCCTTTCGACCGGGCCAAAAAGCCTCTCCGAACTTCGTTCGAAGAAGCCTTGAACCGGCTCCGCTACGGTGGCGAGCCGGCTTTCAGTCCATCAAAGAGCCCGGGCTCCGTCACCCGCCGTGTCTCGGCACCCGCCGCGTATCGCCGCAGCAGCTCGGGCCGGCTTACGGCAATTGCCGGGGCCTCTGTGCGGATGCCCTGGACGGCAGCCGAAGCCCCCCGCCGGATTTCTGATAGCCGACTGCGCAGCGCCTCGCTGCCCAGCACGCCGCCGGAACCATGCCGCCAGCGCGAAGACTCGCGCGTAAGCCGCTGTCGTTGCACCCGTCTTTCTGCGTGTCCGCATGGGCACAGAGGGACTGGCAGACTGCCGGACCGCCCGGAGAGCCGCATCGTCAGTTGCCCTGCCAATCCCTTCATGCTCACACCTGCTCGAACGGACAGACAGGACGCGGGCCGGCACACACCGGCCCCGCGTCCGTCCGTTCCACCCGATCACCAGTTGTTAATGCTGCCGATCATGTCGTTGCGGCGGCCCCGCAAAATCGGAAGCCTTGCGACAACCGGGGCCGCGCCGGTGAGCTTTCCCCGCGGCACATTCCTGTTGTGCTTCGCGGCTTCCAGTTTGGGCGCGTACTGATCGTCGATAGCAGCCTTAGCGGCCGCGTATTCCTCTTCAAGCTCACGCCCCTGCACGATCGCCGCACGCTCCTCGGCAAGCCACCCGGGAATCTGCCGCTCGAGCGCCTCCGCAGCGCGCAGCTCGCGAAACAACTCAGCGTCCGCGACCAGGTCCGCGGGCTTGCGGCCCAGCAGCAGCATCAGCTCTTCGATCCGATCCTCGGCCGGCTCCCCTCCGCTCGACAAAAGCCGCTCGTACTCGTCAACGGCCGCCACGCGGCGGGCGTGTTGCCTCTGTTCCAGGCTTCGGCTCAACGTGTCCGTATCCATCGTGTTTGTCCTCACAAGACTGATCTTCATGTTGCACGCGTCAGGAGGGGCGGACGGGGCCGCATGCTGCGCACCCCGCCCGCCACCAGATTGCGACTCATGACGCCGCGGACCGCCCCACGACACTACAATTCCCGGCCGCCGCATTCGTCCGCCAGGCCGTGAACGTATCGAAGTCACAACCGAACTCGCGGCGCAGCTCAGGCGACGCATGCCACTCGCGCAAAACGTCCGCACGCGACAAGACAGACGCCGAGTGGGGCTTCGACTGGCCGACGGTTTTGTTGTCCGTCACGCCCGCGGCTTCTTTCAAAGCCGCAATCACAGCGAGCATCTCATCAATGGTCGCGTCGGGCTGTAGCTCCAGGGCTTGCGCGACCTCCCGTAGTTCGTCCATCCGTGGACCTCCATTCGTAGGGACCCATTTGGGCCGGTTAAGTGACCCGTCCCCACTGGACGGGCCTGGATTCGGGGTTTGCTCTGGGGTGGGCGGCGCATCCGCGGCCACCAGGTAGGGACCGCAGGTGCAGGCCGGCCCCCCCGCCGATGCCACCAGGGCCTGTGCGCCGTTTATGGCGGGGTTGTTGGTCAGCGCGACCGGCCCCAACGCGCGCACGCCGCTGCGGCGCTCGTCGGTCCAGAAAATCACCGGGCTGAAATACCGGTACTGCCCGCTGGCAATCCAGATTCGCGCTTGCGGCGTCCACTCGACCCGCGTCGCCCACAGCCCGGTCGGCCGCACTTCCATTCCGCCGATCCAGCCGGCCGCCGGCGCCAGCTTGTCCGCACGCTGGTTCATCCGCGGCATGCTCTGGTGCTCGTAGTCGATGGCCAGCCCGCGGCCGAGAGCCTGGAAGCACGCCACCGCCTGCCGCGCCAGCGCTGGCGTGAACATGAACTCGCCCGCACCCGCCGCGGCCTCGGGAGCCCGCACCGGCCCGAACGGCAACAGCAGAAACTCGGTCTTGGGTCTTCCGCCGATCTTCGCTACCGTCATCGCCATCGCACAACCTCGCTTTTCCAGCGCCGTCACTGCCGGCTGGCATATGGGACTCCGCCGCTGCTGGCAGGTTTCCCAACGCCAGCCAACTGATCCGCCTTGACGTTCATCTGCGCGACGTGGAAAACGTCGCCGTTGTGAATCACAGTGCGGCCGGCCCCAGACTCGTAGTTGAGTAGATCCTCGGGGGTCGCCCGCCCCCATCCTGCAGACGGCGTCACCGCCGGCGCCGACATGCCGCCACGCGCCCCCAGCGAGTACAGCGTCTGCATGGGCGCCTCCCCCTCAGAACGTAGCTCACCGCCCGGACCCGTCATGTTCCTGATGCCGCGTTCCTGCAAAACCGCCGAGTACTCCATAAGCGGACGCAACGCCGCGTGCCGCAGCGCCTGCTTGCGGGTCCAACCGCCACTGGCGTTGTCCAGTTGCTGGAATTCCGCCCGCAGCTCGGCAATCCGTTCGATCTTCGCATCCTCTTTGAGCAAGCCAAGCCGCTTCCCCTCTTCAAGCAGCAATGCGTCCTGACTGGTACCCTCCGCAGACTCGAAGTAGCGTGAGCCCGGGCGCTTCGTCTCGCGCTCGATCTCCAGGCCCTCTAGCATCGACCGCCGGCCCCGCGCCGTCAGCCGCTGCCGCGCCACCTTGTCCTGCAGCTCCTGTCCCAAGCTCGAATTCGCGCGGATGCGCCGAACCTCCGCGGACACTTCTTCGGGTGTGGTCGGCGTCTTCCCGGTTGCCAAGACTTGGGCCAATTCATCCGGAGTTGCGCCGGCCAGCAAGCCCGCCGCGGAAGCACTGGCCGCGGCTTCCCGGTTCGCGCCCGTCCTCAGAACCGACCCGTAATAGCCGAACGCTTCCTTGAACCGTTGCGGCGTGTAGGGTCCCAGATTGGACAGCGAGTCCTGGATCGTCTGCGCGGGAGCCCGCTCGCCCTCCCCGGCCTTGCGCCGCGCGCCTTCGACCCTCTTGAGCAGCGCCTCCGCCTTTTCCAACTCGGCCTGGATGCTCTTGACGATGTTCACAAGAACGGTCAGTGCGGCCATGCCGGCCGCCGCCGCCGCCGCCGCCGGCCCGGCACTAAAGAGCATCTGGACCAGCCCCCCCAGCCGCCCGGCCGTCTCGCCGAACGTGCCCCCCAGCATCCCCACCACCTGCGCCAGCTTCTCCTTCTGCCCCAGCAGCTTTTCTGTCGCACCCGCATCCTCTTTCTTCTTCTCAGCCAGCTTGCCTAGCCCGGAAAGCTCTTTGTTGAACTGGGATTCCAACTCGCTCGTGTCCCCTCCGCTCGAGCGCCCGGCGCGGATTTGGTCTGTGAGCTGGTGCAGCCGTTTGGCCTTGGCCTCGGCGTCTGTCAGGTCGAACTCGTATTTGAGGATTTCTCGTTCGGTGCCCATCGCTATCCCTCACGCCGCTGCGCGTCCGCGGCCTTCTTTGCCGCCGTTGTGAAGTCGGTGGACGGGGCCTTGCCGAAGAGCACTTCGGCGGACAGCATCGTGATATCCGCGGTGTGCAGCGGCAGCGCCGCCCCGATCAGCACGGCCAGCGCGGCAAGTTTGTCGTCGGGCACTTCCGACAGAGCCGCGGCCAACCGCGCCCGCGGTCCGCTCGGGTCCATCGGCGGCCGCTCGCCCGCCCGCATCGCGAGCGCCCACAGGCAGATCGTCTCGGGGTCGCCCTTGACGGCGGCCTCCAACAGGAAGCGCAGCGCCTGTGCTTTCTGCGGACTCACCAGCACCGGCGCCGCCGCCGTGCCCTGTTCCTCGAATCGCCTTGCACGCTCCATCGAAGCACCTTCAAGCCCGCTTCCCCAGCGGGCGGCAGTGTGCCGCCCGCCAGGCTCGCGGGATGGATCAGACCGTGACAGGTTCCGGCACTGCCGTGTCCACCGGCTCCGCCGGAGTCCGGGCCTCGGTAGCCCGGCGCCTATTCCGCAGCTGCAGGTACAGCGACGCCGCTTGCTCGTACTGAGCCATGACCTCCAGCGGGTCCGTCTGCGCTGTGAGCAACTTCAACGCCGCACACGCTACCAGCGACGCCCGGTTGATTCCGCCGGGCAGCAGCTCGCACAGCCGCGCCATGCGCTCCGCGTCGTCGTGCGTGAAGTAGACGGCGTGCGTCTTATTCAGCACCTCGTGATTCCAGGAATCGAAGTCGCGGTGCGCCTGCTCGGCGGTCTCGCCCAGCAGTTCCAGCACGGCTTCGACGGACTCGCTCGCGTCCTCAACCCAAGCTTCGCTCGGCGCCTCATCTTCGTCGTCCGGCCGCAGCCGCTGCACCACGTCCCGGGCGATCCAAGCCAGCCGCGCGACCCGGTTGAACGCGGGCTTGAGTAGGACGCACAGGTCTTGCGCGCCTTCGTCATCCACGGTCGGCTCCACGCCTAGGAACAGCTCGCGCATGCTGGCTTCATAAGGCACCGGGTCGGACCGCTCGCGTGAGACCGGCCGCGGATCCACCGGATTCGGATAGTCAACGGCGGCCCTGTCGCCCGGCACGCTGGCGTCAGCCGTCACGTGCGCGCCGGTTTCGTCATCGCCGCCTCCGCCCCGGTCGGGCTCGACCGAGGCATCCTGGTCGGTCGCGGTGGCGCTCGCGGCCGCGACCTGGTCTGGCCTGTCCGGACCGCTGCCCGCGCCGTTGTCGTCGTGCCCATCGAGTCCGAACGCTAGCCCGTCGCGTCCCTCGCGCAGCGCCGCGTGGTAGCGCCCGCCGTACTTGGCCACCACGTCCGCCAGTTCCCGCCTCAGCGTCGGAATGTCGCCCGGACACACCAGCGCGGGGAACTCGTGCAGTTCATTTCCGAGAGCGTCACCCAGACCGACGCTGATAGCGCTGCCCGTGCTAGGAAGCCACTGTTGAAGACTCATACGTGCACCGCCTTCCCGGCCAGCTCCGCCCCGCCAAGGCGCCGAATCGCCTCGCCCGTCACGCTCGCGACCCGCACAGTCACTCCGTCCCCCGTGCTCTCGTGAACCGTCACCCTGCAATTACGCAAATAACCCTGGAATTCCATGACCCGTGCTCCAATCGCGAGGTTAGAATAAGGGTGCCCCACGCGGGTACTGCCGCGGGGGGCTCGGCATGGGGGCCGCTCGCTACGGCCCCTATGCCCCCCGCAAATCGCTCGTGCGTTCATGCTCTTCATCGTGCCCCCCCTCGCGGCTCCCCGCTCACCTGTTCCGGGGTCGCAATCAGGTTAACGATGAGCAACCCGTCGACGCCTTCCCCCTTGATGTTCAATTCGAACCGTCCCGCCGTCGCCTCGCCGGTCAGCCCCAAGGCATCGAGTGCGCGCTTGACGCGAATGTGCCTCCGGCCGCTGTCCGTGTTCGCTGCGCCCCCGCCGCGATTCACACGTCCCACCGCCACGGCCATTTCGTCCTCTCCGTCCCGCGGCGCCCGCACGGCCAGCCGCAGACTCGCCCGGTCCGCCAGGACCACAGCCCGCTCCACCACACCGACCATGCGCAGATCGCTCGCGTGCGCGGTAAGCGCGCCGCTCCGGTCGATGCTGCAGCTTCCCTCGGGCAGCGCCTGGGTCGCAACGAACTTGCCCGGTTGGATGATCTCAAAGCTCATTGGTGCGCATCCCTGCTGTTGACGGGCGGGCAAGCCGTTGCCCGCGTGATGAGCACAGCGCCGGGTTGCCGCGAACAGCAGCCTTGCGGCCGCGCGCGACGGACAGAACCGGCCTTGTCTGTTGGCCGGGCTCGCAGGCCAAGCAGACTGTGCGGCCGAGCCATCCCCCGGCGCCGTTTTTCATTCCACACGAAACCCCCGCCGCTCTCTGCCGGACACACCAGCTTGCGCGGAGCGGGGCTCGCACCCCACCCCGCGTTTGCTGAAACCCTTGATGCAGTGCCCGGATTTGCCTCGCGAACGTCTGCGGTATGCGCCACCGCCACGCGGGCAGACGGCACAAGCCGCCCGCCGGAAAGCTCGCTCCGCCCCGTGCCGACACTCAGCCCACCGCCATATCGACAGCAAGGCCCCTCGCGGCCCGCCGGCTGCTGCCCCCCGCCTCGATCTACCCGGCGGACCCGCCACACACAGCCTGCCCCAGCCGGACGCGATTTCCGGGCCGTCTGTGCGGTGGGCAGTCCGATCATCCGCCGGTAGACCTCGACCCGCCGGACCAGCTCCATGCCCTCGGCATAGGACAGCCCCGCCAAGGCGGCTGTCGAGACGGCGTCCTGTGCACACGCTTTGAAGGCCCCGGCCGTCCCAGTCTGCCGCATCCTTCGTGTGTATGGGATGCGCCCGCCGTATAACAGGGAATTCAGATTCGCCGCGTTCGGCACAAACCCGGCCAGACCGTCGATGCCACAACAGCAGCGGTCATCGCCCAGCGACCGGAGCCGATTCTCGGCCACGTAGAACCTCAACCCCAGCTTGTGGCAGCGATTCTGCAGGGCTTCGAAGTCGCTTCGAAGGCCGTCCACAGGCCACACAAAATCCGGCCCCAGCTTGACCATCCCCGGCTCGGCGGTCCGGCACTTCAATCCCTCGACCGTAACCCCGTACACCCCCGCCGATGCGAACGTGGGCAGCGCCTTGAGCACGGCCGCCCGGTGCGCCGGGCTGTAGGGTTGCACGCGCACGATCACCCGGCTGGCCAGCTTGGCCAGCTCGGGCAGTGCCCGCATCCGTTCCGCGTAGGAAGGCGCCCCGGGCTCCTGGACGTCCAGGGCCGGCGCGACCAGCGACACCTGGACCACGGCGTTGCACCACAAGAGCAGTCCGCGGTACGGGCTCTCAGTCAACAGCGTGGACTTGGTCGAAATGACGACGGGGTAGCCCGTCTCGGCCAACACGCGCAGGCACGCCAGCGACCGCCCGAGCCGGCGCTCGATGGGTTGGAACGGGTCGGACAGCCCGCCCCAGTGCAACGGGATATCCCAGTTACACCAGCGGGTTTCGCCCGTGCGGTCACCGCGGATCCACGCCCGCAGCGCCTTCTCGCTCTCGCCCCGGCGGACGTCGGCCAAATCGCACTTCACCCCGGCGAAGCAGTAGGCGCAGCCGTGTGCGCAGCCGCGGTACGTATCGAATCGCACCGGCAAGTCACACAGCGTTATCTGACTTCCGCACTCTGGCACAGCTTCACCACGGCCTTAACGACTGAGGCCACGAACCGCGCGACGGCCAGCGGTCCGAACCGTTTCTTGGCTTTGACGATGGGGACGTAGTCCGCGGCGGGAACCGCCAGGCTGACTTGCCGCAGACGGCTTCTTTCCTCGAGCGCCTTGGCAAAACTCGGATACGTGGCGGGCAGCCGTCGCTTCCTGCGACGGCGCCCGCGTTGCTTGCGAGCCATAGGCTTCCGTGCCTCTTATCACCTGTGAACCTCAGCAACTCCGAATCACGGACCGGTGCGAAATGCGCTGGACGTTCCGCGTCCACCGCGTCCCCGGGCAGATCACCCGCCCGGGCGGCCGGTCCCGTTCAATCTCACCCAGCCACACGCAGCAGGGCACCACCTGACTTGCCGTCCATGACCTTCATGGTGCTCCCACCGACCATCAACTCCAGCGCCTGCCGCAAGTGCTCCACCGTGATCGTCTCGCGACGGGCCACGTCGTAAGCGTTCTTGGCCACGCTGACGGCGAATCCCAGCATCCCGTAGCCGCGGAGGTTGGCCAGCATCGTCAGCCAGCGCACACCGTCCGATGAAACCAGCTTCACCCGGTCGTTGTGCAGGACACGTGCGAGGTCATCGACGCTGTACACGTCTCCGCCGTCTCCGCCGGCTCCGTCTTTTTCCACATCGAACACCGGATGCAAACGCCGCACGAACTGCGGCGCCACGACGGTCTCACGTCCATCCCGCGCCCCGATCAGGTGCCGGTAAAACCGCGCGTCGCCGAAGAACACGATGGGCGAATTGGTCCGCGCGTCGAGGTCGCTCAGGTCGTGCAGGTCGCGCAACAGCTCCAGCCCGTGTGCCCGCAGCTTCTGGGCTTCGTCCACGATGATGACCGTACTGCGGTGGCGACCGAGGAAGGTCTGCACCGCCGCGAGCCGTTGGCGATTCGTCGGCACCCTGTGACCGTCAACCCGGTACCGACCGGGAATCTGGTCGTAGAGCAGCTCAATCACGCCCCGCGCGTCCCCCTTGGTCTCCATGATGCGGATGAACAGGCACGATTCGAGCGTCGACGCGAGGTACCGCGAGAACATGGACTTGCCACACCCCGGCGGCCCCAGGATCACGGGACACGAGTTGTTGCGGATGCCCGTGTTCACCGCCCCACGCATCAGTCTCGCCAAGCCGATGTTGCAGAATTCGCGCCCGTCGAGCCGGCCCCGCCGCTCCGTCGACAGCGCAATGAACTGGTCGACGAGGCGGAGCTGTTTGTCGGTGTCGCCCTCGTACCGCCCGCCGAGCAACTCAGACAACGTGCTCTTGCTGATGCCGATATCGTTGGCCAGCTCCTCCCAGGGCCGCAACTTCCCGTTCCGCCCCGGGTGTGCGGCGCGATAGTCGCGCAGATTCTCCAGCAGCGCGGCCCGCTGCTGATCGCTGTAGGTGCCATCCTTGGCCATGTAGAAATCCTTCCGCGCATCCTGCGCGAGTTGCACGAACGGGTTGTTGGGCTTGTCGGCCATCATCCCGCCTCCGCAGAGCAGGCATCGTCCTCGGCCATCCTGGCCCAGAGTGACGCCCTGCTGTTCGCTGCCGCACCATCCGTGGCGCATGCAACTTCTTCGTCCACAAACCCCGGACGCTGGGTTCGCGTCATCCCCGTCGGCCCCCCGATTTCGGCGAGCTGCGACAGTGTCCGCCCGACAGATGTTCCCGCCGTCTGGCGCTTAGCGCGACGCTCGGCGTCGCGCTTCAATTCCTTCGCCGCCGTCGCATCCGCCGTGGCCACAATCAGAACCGGTGGCTGATCCGCCCCCGTGTGCGCCGCCCGCTCCGCAGCCTCGCGCATGCGATTCCGGTAGATCACTTCGGTGATCTGTTCACGCCGCCCCTGCAAAAGGAACAAGCTGTCCTGGCGGCTCTCGCGGTCCCTGCGCGTCAGTCGCGCTACCAGCCGCTTCATGTGGCTGACCGCTTCGGTGGTCGCGTAGTCGAGTTCGGCACTGGCGATTGCCAGCGGATGCCCGTCCTTGTCGCACAGCCACACAGCGGGCGGCTTCTCCCCGGTCGGCCGCCACACGTAGACGGTCTTGCCAACCAGCGCGTTGACCGCTTCATCAGCCGCGCCGTACTGCAGGTGGTCAACGACGACACCGTTGGGCTTCACGGTGCGTGTTCCAATGAACGTCGTGCAGCGCAGCTCCAGCTCTTCGGGGTCCGGTCGGCGAATTACGCCCCGGTGTTTGGCGTGGTACTCGTTAGGGGTCAGTCCATCGAGAACCGGCATCGGCGTGTTGTTGTGCAGCTCCGCCAGGCGCTGTATCTCCGCCGCTCGCTCCGCCGGGGTTTGGAGCAGGTCCACATTCTCCCGCGCCCGCTTCCACGCCTCGTTCTTCTCCTCGCCGGCGTGCCCGATGTAGGCGGGATGCAGGCGGTCAATGCGCTTCTTGCGTGCCCAGAACGACTCGCTCGACTTGAGCCACGCCTCGCGTGGCGGCTTCTGGTCGACCGTCGTGCCGTAGAACTCGGTGAGGCGGCGCACCGTCTCGCAACCGGCTTTCGCCACGGCACCCCGGCGACGGCCAACCGCATTGGTGAATCCACCGCCGCGGTCCGTGTCCATCGAGTCCAGAATGTCATCGGCGAACACGCGGCGCAGCACGCGCAGCGTACACTCTGCGGTCTCGTGTTCGCTCGTCTCAAGGATGACGACGTTGCTGTCGTAGTAGGAGAATCCGACCACGTGAAGCCTACTGGCACGCAGCTTTCCGTCGCGCCCCCGCACCTTCACGAACACGTCATCGGGCGTTCCGTCAAGGCTGCCGCCCTTGCCCGTTGGCATCCGGCCCCGGGGCCGCTTCATCTTGGGCATGCACCTGGCCTTGTGCGCCCACTCCCCCTCGACACCCATCACGCGCTCGGCGCGCGTCACCATCCCCGGGCGGCTCTTCGTGCCAACAACCAGTTCCCGAAAACGCTCAGGACTCCCCGCCCACACCAGCCCGGACGCCTTCGCCTCAGCGCGGCCCCATTCAAAAACCGAGTACTCCCCCGTTAATTCCATCGACTTCGTCCGGTACACTGCCGCGCACTGCTCGAGCACGTCGGGGTCGAACAGCACCTTGGGCCGCCGGCCGCTGTTGTAGCGCCGCGTGAGCGGCTTGCCTTCCTGCCGGCTGTTGCGTAGCTCGATGATCTGGGTCTTGCCCGTAGGAAGGCCGTGCTGTCTGGCCCACTCCCCATGTACCCGGACGAACTCCGCGAAGTACCGCGGGCTCGTGGGTGGCAGCGTTGGGTGCTCTCGCTGGAATTCGGCGTCCAGGTCCAGCAACCGATTGCGGAGTTGCTCCTCGTCGCGCTGCCTGGCCGTTCCGCGCTCTCGCACAATGGGGTGTACCGGTTGCCGCCGCGCCGGCTCCAGCACGTCACTGATCGTGCGGCCTTCGAACGGCCCACGATCTAGGATCGTAGCTCGGTCGACCCACTTCGCCCCCTGCGCGTCCACGGTCCCGTGTGCCTCCAGGAAGCGCAGCTTCAGGAGCCGCCCGGCGTTCCCTCCCCCGAAGACGCGCGAATTGATCCGTTCGGCCCGGATCAATCCCGGAGCATCACCGCCGGCGGGCGGGGCGGACGCGACTTGTGCGCGGACGTCAATCACGCGCCGCCCCCTGTTCAATATCCCTCTGCACTGCGGCGCGGCGCTTCTTCCTCCCGCTCAACACCCTCAATGATCGTTCCTGTTCGATAACCTCCCGAAGTGCGGCGCAGTCTTTGGCAATCTGCTCCAGGGCTTCTAGCAGACGTGTCTGCGCCGCCTTTGATCCCGCGTCCCTGACGAGTTCGCGCAGCTCGACAACTTCGCGATTCATGCTTGTGCGTAGAAAGCGCGAACGAACCTCCACAGTAAGGCAAACCTGCCTTCGTCTGCGGGGACACAGGTTGGATATTTCGTCTGTACTTGGCCGACCGCGGACGCGCCCAGCTGTCGCAGGTTCGGCCGTCGCAGGCTCGGCCAGAACGCGCCGCTCGGCTTCCCGCAGACTCATGCCGCAAAACGACGCGCGCGTCGCATGGGGTTCCTTGAGGAAGCGCCGGTAGATGTTCATGTACCGCTGCGCCTGTCGATTCGACACCCGGCAATGTTCGTCCAGCCAACAGAGCCAGTCACCGCGGGCGATCTTCTCCTTGGCAGCAATCAGCAGTTGCCCGACTTCCAGACCCCGGAGCAGGGCCGCCCCCTGCGCCGCCACGCACGCTAAGTGCGCCTCGCGGACCCGCTCGCTCAATTCGTCCGTCGTCATGTTCGCTACGCTCTCGACCGCGAGCGGAGTGTCGACTTCGACCGGATTGTGGTGGGCGAGCGCGGTAGACACGGGCTAGTTCCTCCCTACTTTCTGAAGGTGCGAATCCTGGCCGCGCGGAGATGGCGCGGAGTCGGCCGTGGTTTCGACCAGCGCGACGGAGTGCGATTTCATCAATGACGCGACGGTGATCGCGTGGCGCGGCCACTGCCAGCCCCGGCGATCGGAAAGCTCACGCACGCGACGGTGTGCCTCACGCCACGGCACGCCATCCTCAACCTGACTAACGAACACCAACAGCGCCGCGGCCGACACCGGCTTGTTGCCCCGCGGCCGGCCGCGGGTGTCGATCAACCCCCGAACCCCGCTTCGTCGGAGAACTTCGTCAATTTTGCGCAGCCGACGTTCGCTGATCTTCTGCCCCGTATGCGCCTCAACGATCTGCAACAAGTCGGCGATCGCGTGGCACTTCCTGCCGCGTGGACGCCCCGACATCCACGCCCGGTAAGCCCGCCGAAGCCCATGATCGGCGATGAGCTTTTCGCGCTGCCGGCGAGTGAGCTTGAGGCCAGCAACCTCGGTCAACGTCGCGCGCCGCTCGATGGCGTCGGGCTTCAGATACCGCACAACACGACAGACAAGGCCAGCGGCAGCCCGGACTGCATCATCGGTTTCGAACGAGGTGGGGGTGCCGCGCCGCGCGGCCTGCGCAGGGCAGGGTCGCGCGGACGCGGCGGGGACTGGTTCCAAAACCACATCTTGTTGGCGATTTTCAGCTTCCATCGACCAGTCCCTCGCCCCCGATGACTACGCCGCCTGCGTCTCTCCCCCAACACCATCAACTGTTCCGCTCGCAACGACCGCACCTGAAGCTGCCGTGACGATGACTTCTCGCAGTGAGAATCCGAGAGTTCCGGCCACGGCCCTACCCACGCGCAGGGTTACGCGTCCACCGGACAACGCCCTCAAGACGCTGTTCAAGTGAACCCTCGCCTTGATCGCCACCTCCCCCCGCGTCATTCCACGTGCGATCCGCTCGGCATTGAGCTTGACACCGTCGACCACAACGCACTCTGCCATCTGGCTGCCTCCACGTATCTTCCTAAATAGATATACCGCTTTGTTGCCGCCGTCAAGACCATTGGTTCACAATTTGCATCTATCCATGAAGATGCGTAGGATTCTCGCCAATGGGACGAAAGGCGCTGGCTTCAAAGCTCCATGCCTACCGCGCGTCACGCGGCATCTCGGCTCGCGCCCTGTCCTTATCTGCTGGGCTTGGACCAGCGTACATTCACAACATTGAACAGGGGCGGTGGACGCCGCGCCCGGACGCGCTCATGCGCATAGCGGGTGCGCTCGGGTTGACCGGCGAACAGACCGCCGAGCTGCGCCGCCTTGCCGGAATCGACCCAGACCCCGGCCGCTCGCCCGAAGCCAAGGCCGCCCGCGCCGCCCACTGGCAACAGCTTCTATATCTGTTGGTGAATCACGAGCTGCTGCCGTTCCAGGAGATCGACGCCGCGCTCTCCCAGGTCGATGCCGATACCGCTTCGCTGATGCAGGCCGCACTGATCGCGCCGCACGGCAGCGCCTTGGAGCAAACGCATAAGGGGGCCTGCCCCCGCGGCGTCGCCAAGCTCCTCGACACGCACTTCGGCCACGTTGTGCCCGATACGCTGTCGCACCTGATCCCCCTCGACAATGACCGGTATTGGATTACGTCGCTCGCTGAAGCGCGCGCGCCTGGGTCAATCGAACCGGTCTTCTCCGTGTATTTCATGGAGTTCGAGTGCGAGTTTGCCATCGCCCTCTTTCCCGCCGTGTATCACACGTGCTGCCGTCACTGGCCATTCGACAAGGTGGCGTTGCCATACGGCCAGTTCGGCCGGGATGTTCAGCACCGGATATATGATCAGGTCCGCTCGGGCCTGTCGGTTGACGGCCTGGTCGCGCTGTTGTCGGGCCGTGGCCCGCAGCTCGACCGGGGACCCTCTACGCGCCGTGTTCCCGCCTTCACTATGCCTCTCGACAGGCAGCCGGAGTGCGTGAGAGAGCTTGTTGCGGCCGACTACCTTTTCGACCACCTGGACCGTTGTGAGTTCCTGGAGCAGTTCCCCGGCTTGAAGGTGCATCCCGGACGTGCCGCCCGCGCTGTGGGTTACTCTGACGATGCCGGGTTGACTACACCTTCCCTGGAAGACTCAGATTCATTCACCGTGCGCTGGATCGCGAACGTAATTCGGGGCGCCGTCATCGGTGATCTGGAATCGGGCAACGAGGAGCAGCGATCGCGCGTCTTGCAGGTCGTCAGGGCATTGGACCTGTTCCCGGTCCCGAACTACCCAGATCCGACACAGATCGCGTGCATTCTCTGCGGGAGCCCCGGGGCCGGCGGGACTGCATCTGGGCGGCCTGGTCGAGACCAGGCGTGCGCTTCGAAGCAGCCCCCGTCGCGTCCGGTAACGTAGCCCGACCCGAGAAAACGAAGCGCTTCACGGCGGAACTTCAACCCCCCTGGCGCCACTGCCACGGCGGTTCGCGTACCGGAGTATTCCAACGTCGACAGGTTCCGGGCTCGCGCACGGGTGCGCCGGCGCACGACGACCCATGCAGACCATAACCCTATTGCCCCCAATGTCTTATGATTCCCCGCCAAGCCCGTCACCCTTTCGCTCGCGTTTTTCCGGGGTATTTCCACGTCGTCCATCCCGGCGGGGCTCTGAATTGCGTCACCCCATCCGTTTCCGTCTAGCGCCGCCGCATAAGCAGAGCAACAGCCAGCAAGAGCCCGCTGGCCGGCTCCGGAACCGAAAACTCCCAGCCGAGATTCGCGACGGGGCTGCCACTGAAGTTGAGCACGCTGCCTGCCGGGTTCGCCGTACCGAAGAACGAGCCCGGGCTGGTGGTCGCGAACAGTTGATCCGCGCTCGTGCCCAGGGTCGGCGGGTTGAAGATGCCCTGTCCGAAGTTCGACAATTGGGCGTCGGTGGCGCCGGTGGCGCCGGCGTTGTTGTCGAAGGTCAGGCCGGCCCAGAACGTCCCCGTGGGGAGCAGGAAGGCAGAGGGCGTTGTCTCGTTGCCCAGGGTGCCCGTTACCACCGTTACCCCCGGCGCAAAGGCGAGCGCGTTGAAGGTGTACCCGACATTCGCCGGCGAAGCATAGTACGTGCCCGGTGCTCCACCTGCGCCGTCCGCGTACCAAAAGCGGATACGTGCTCGGGCGGACACGGTCGAGGTGTTGAGATTGGCGACCGAGAACTTGACCTGCCAGACTTCCATCCCGCCGTAACCCACCGGTGTGATGTCGTCTGCCACCAGCTTGGTGATGCCGCCGGCGGCTCCGCCCGGCGCGTAGGCGTTGCCGAGATACGTGGTCACGTTGCTGTAGGCCGGGATAAGTGCCCGCGTCTGGGGATTCGTCGCCGGTTGCCCCAGGGCCAGATGTGTCACTGGCGCGAGATCTCCGGCATAGATCTCCGCCGCCCAGGTCGGCGCAACGATGGCCGCCAAGGTCAAAATCAGCAGTACCTTTCGCATTCCCTTCTCCTCATGTGGAAACGAGGCTGCCCAGTCCGGCGCAGGACCTTCCTGCGTCCTCCTCAAGTTGTGCGCGGCATGCTCTGCGCAGCGGAGCACGCGCCGCTGCTCGAAGCCGCCGGTTTGCAGTTAATCTGACCGTCCCGTGACGTGGGCCCGCGTACAGTCAATTCACGTCACGACCGCGACGAGAAATGGAACCTTCTCTCCTCGTCCACGCATTACACCTTAGTTTCGATTATTCCCCCGATCATGGCGAAGTCAACGCAATCTTGCGACAGCAGTGTCCCTGCGCCAAACCGGCGCTCGCGCCCGTGTCGTCCGGGTAGCCGACAGCCTAGGCCCTGAGCGTGCCAAGCGCTGCTTCAAGCGTCGGGAAGATCTCGAAGAACCGGTCGAGTTGCGTGGTCTGCAACACCCCGGCCACAAACGCGGAGGGGTTGGCGAGTACAACCCGAGCCTCCTGCACGTTCCCCTGTGCGACGAGGCGCACGAGTTCGCCCAGACCAAGCGAGTTCATGAAGGGCACGCCAGCCAAGTCCAGCACGATCTTCGCGCCAGGGCCGCTGAGTAACGTCGTTACCGCTTCCAGGAAGCTGCGGGTGTCGGTACCCGTCAGATCGCCCTGAACACGGATCACATGGGCCGCACCGTGCCTCTCGATCGTAAACTTCATGAGCCAGCCTCCAGGTCAGCCCGTCAGGCGCAAGCAGCGTAGCGGAGCGGCGTACCGGCCGCAAATGGCGCAGTGCCACTGGACAGCCTGGATAGCCTCCGGTACCAAAGACGTTCTGCACTCGGCGGCCGGCAGTCGTGCCGTCGACCCGGAAGGAGAACTTGCTTGGACGCCAAGAATTGCCCGAAAGCTCGTCCGGCGGACGCCGTCTCGCGCGGCATGGAGAAGCTCGCCGACGGATGGTCCGATAAGCTCAAAGCCCTGGCCCCCATCGACGTCACCAAGACGCGGACGGCCTCCGAACTACTGGCGGCCATGTCGCAAACGGCTTTCAGCGGGCGGTCGCTGGGGGAGGCGGCCGAGGTTCTTTACGAGATGGCGAGCGACCCGAAGTGCCTGATCGTCGGCACGTTCTCCGGTGCGATGACCATGGCCAAGCAGGGCCTGCTCATTACCGAGATGATCGACCAGGGCCTGCTGCATGCCGTCGTCAGCACCGGGGCGCTGATGTGCCACGGCCTCGTCGAGCAAAGCGGACACTCGCACTTCGCCGTCGATCCGCAGTGGTCCGACGAGCAGCTCTACGATGCCGGCTACTGCCGCGTGTACGACACGCTGGAACTCGAGCGCAACCTCGAGGAAGCGGCTGAGATCATGCAGCACGTGCTGGAGCACCTGGACACGAGCCGCCCGTACGGCAGCCATGAGATCAGTTGGGCGATCGGCGAATACGTGCGGAAGAAGCACCAGGGCCGCGGTATTCTCCAGTCGGCCGCGGCGAAGGGGGTGCCCGTCTACGTGCCGAGTTTCACGGACAGCGAACTGGGGCTGGACCTATTTGTGCACAACCTGCTGGAGAAGGACGCGCAGCGGCCATTGATCCGGCTCGACCTCATGCGCGACATCGAGGACTACTACGAGCGCGTCGCGAAGGCCGAACGACTGGGGATCTTCACGATCGGCGGCGGCGTGCCGCGGAACTGGGCGCAGCAGATCGGTCCGCTGGGCGAGATTCTGGACCGCCGTACGAACGGCAAGCACGGCAAGCACATTCGTTTCCAGTATGCGATCCGGATCTGTCCGGAACCGGTGCACTGGGGCGGGCTGTCGGGTTGCACGTATTCCGAAGGCGTGTCGTGGGGCAAGTTCGTGTCGGCCAAGGAAGGCGGCCGGCATGCGGAAGTCTTCGCGGACGCGACGGTGGCGTGGCCCCTGCTGCTGCGCGGCGTGCTGGAGCGTCTGGGGCGCGTCTGAACCCATTCACATCGGTGGGGCGCGGACAGGCGCTGGGCGCCGCAGGAAGGTCTGTAGATGAGCGCGAAGATGGATTTCGCCGGTCAGGCGGGGAACGGCGCGGAACTGATGCTACCGCCGAGTTTCCCGACCGGCGAATACACGCCCTTCGGTTACCTCGACAATCCGCAGCATTCGATGGTCGCCCATCGCAGCGGTGTGATTCGCTCGGTGCCGCCGCTGGGAATGGGGTACTGGCTGCGGCCGTTTCGCGGCTCGTACGGCTCCGGCGTCCGCGGACACGTGAATTACCTCTCCATCCTAAAGCTGACGATCGCCTTCGACGACGTGCGGCTGGTGGGGGCGCAGGACTTCGACCCGGGCGGGGTGCCGCTGGTGTCGAAGTACCACAGCAAGCACCTGCTCAGCTACGACTGGCAGCATCGCGGGCTGACCTTCGCGGCGCGCTACTTCCTGGCGCGCGAGAACACGCTCGCGTGCCTGATCGAACTGGAGAACCAGGGCGCCGCCGCCAAAGACGTCTATGTGCACGCCTTGCACGTGTACGGACTGTGGGAGACGCGCTGGTGGGGCAGTGACGGCATCGGCATGCGTTACAAGGCCGCCCACGATGCCGGGCTGACCGCAATCTGGGCATACGGCGATTACTTCGCGCTCGGCGCGAACGTGCCCAGCGTCGCGCACAAGGCGACGGCAGTCCGCGACGAAGTGGGGCCGTGGCTGCGGGCGAACAATCTGGGTTCCCGCGACGATTACACGGTGCGCGGGCCGGGGCCGCTGCACACGATCATGACGTACAGGTTGACGGTGCCGGCCGGTGAGCGGCAATCCGCCTTGATCTGTCTGTGCCGCGGGCCGAACGAGCCGGCGGCGCTGGCCGAGCTGGAGACGGCGCGCACGACGGCCCGCAGCCGGCTCGAAGCGCAGCTCGATGCGGACGAGTCCTTCTGGTCGCGTTGCCCGCAACTCGAGGGCGATTGGCCGGTGACGTGGAAGCGCGGCTGGGTATACGACTGGGAAACGCTGCGCATGAACGTGCGTCCGCCGGTGGGTATCTTTCGCCACCCGTGGGACGGCATGCAGGTGCATTCGCCGCGCTTCGTGCTCGGCGAGGCGAGCGTAGACATGTTCGCCCTGAGCCATGCCGATCCCGAGTTGGCGAAGGAAGTGCTGCTGGGCGCTTTTGTTGACGCGCCGATGCCGAACGTGCCGTGCTGTCGTGAGGACGGCAGCATGAACATGATCGCGGCCGACGGCGAGGCGTGCGGGACGGCGCCGAGCTGGTGCTTCCCGTTGCACGTGATCCGGTCGATCTACGCGGCCACGCACGACGAGGAGTGGCTCAGCACCCTGTATCCGCACCTGAAGACCTACGTCGAATGGTGGCTGGCGAACCGTGCGGACGAGCACGGCTGGCTGCACTGCCACTGCGACTGGGAATCCGGGCAGGACGGCTCCAAGCGCTTCCCCGAGGGCGAGGGCGGCGTGGCGGACGCGGTGCGCACCGTGGACGTCGAAGCCAGTATGGCCGAGGCCCTGCGAAACCTGGAGTTCTTCGCGCGCGTGGCGGGCGACCCGGCCGATGCGAAGCGCTGGGCGGAGCTGGCGGAGGCCCGCATTCGCAGCACGCAGGACATGTTTGTGGACGGCTGGTTCCGCGACTTCGACACGCGCACGAGCAAACCGTTCATCACGCCGGACTACATCGACATCATGATGCTGACGCCGCTGACGTGCGGCATCGCGACGCCGGAGCAGATCGCCGCCGTGCGCCCGCGCTTCCAGTATTTCCGCGAGAACCCCTATCCGTGGCTCGAATGGCCGTCGTTCTTCCTCGTTTACGCCGAGGCGGCCTGGACGGCGGGCGTGCACGAGATTGCGGCCGAGGTGACGGCCGACATCGCCGACCGCATCTACCCGCGGCTGGACGTGCGCACCCCGCGCTTCGACGATCTGGATAAGCCGTTCGCCTATCGCCTGCCGGGTGTAGCGAACGAGTACTGGCCGATCAAGGCGGAGACGGAGCCGGGGGGCGAGTGCTATGGTTGGGGCGCGACGCTGCCCCTGCATATCCTGCGAAGCATCGTCGGATTGCGCGAGACGGTCCGTACCGACGCCAACGGGATTGAATTCCACCTGGCCCCGACGCTACCACAACGCCTGCTGGTGTCGCAGCGCACGTATACGGCGCGCAACCTGCACTTCCGCGACGTGACACTGACGACGACCTACGTCGTGGACGATGCGAGGCGGCTGCGGGTGACGCTGGAATACGCGTTGCCGCAGGACGGACGCTTGATCGTATGTGACGCCGGCGGGCAGCCGGTGGCTGCGAGCACAGAAGAGGGACGCGCAGGTACGTTGGCGTTCGACGCGGACAACGGACACGTGTTCACGTGCCGGGTGGAGTAGCGGGCACGGTTCACGACGTACGACAAGGCTCCGCCTTGTCGCGGCCGCAAGGCAGAGCCTTGCAGTACGGGGCGTTCAGATACTACGGTGCGATCCCGCAGGATTGCGTGTAACGGCAGGACCGCGCCGCGGGCTACTCGTACTGCCCGCCGAACTGCGCTTCGCGCAGCTTGACGAGTTCCTTGAGCCGCTCGACCTGGTCTTTGTGACAGACGAGCGTGGCGTCGTCGCTGTGCACGATGACGAGGTCTTTCACGCCCAGCGCGACGAGCAGATGTCCCGACTCGGTCACCAGGATGTTGTCCTGCGCGTCGACGGTCAGGGCCCGCGGCGCGACGGTGACGTTGCCCGCTTTATCGGCCGGCCGCGTATCTGCGAGGGACGGCCATGAGCCGACGTCCTTCCAGTCGCAGTCCATCTCGACGAGCAGCACGCGGGCGGCTTTTTCCATCACGCCGAAGTCGATCGAGATCTTGGGCAGCCGCTCGAACTGCGCGGCGCCCTGCGGCGTGCCGGTCAGCCGGTCCCAGACGGCTGCGAGGTCGCCCAGTCCGCGCGCGTTCTCCGGCAGGTTGCGCTGGAGTTCGGCCAGGATGGCCGCCACGCGCCAAGCGAACATGCCGCTGTTCCAGTAGTACTCGCCGGTGCGCAGATAGCCCTCGGCCACGTCGCGGCTGGGTTTCTCCTTGAACTCGGCGACACAGAAGACCGGCGGCGTCCCTTGATCCGATATGGCACCGGCATCTTGCCGGTGTAGCGCGAGTCGTTCCCCGCGCCGGACGTAACCGTAGCCGGTGTGCGGGCTGCGCGGCGTGATGCCGAAGGTGACGAGCGCGTCCGGGTTCTGCTCGGCGGCCTCCAGACCGGTCTGGATCGCGCGCGCGAAACGCTCCGGAGGCGTGATGATGTGGTCCGCAGTGAACACGGCCATCGTCGCGTCGGGGTCGCGCCGCGCGAGGAGGCTGGCGGCCAGGCCGACGGCATTGGCGGTGTCCCGGCCCATCGGCTCGCCGATGAGGTTCGCGCGGGGCACGTCGGGCAGTTCCGCCGCGACCTGGTCAAGGTAGTGAGCCGACGTGATGACCCAGATGTTCTCCGGGGCGAACACGCCAGCCAGCCGGTCGCGGGCGATCTGCAGCAGCGAGCGCCCGTCGAAGAGCTTGAGCAGTTGTTTGGGCCGCAGCTTGCGGGACAGCGGCCACAGCCGCGTCCCCGCACCACCGGCCATGATGACGGCGTGTCGCATCAATGTGTCTCCAGGGGGCGTGACAGTGCGGTGTCGGGTCGGCGCCAGATGCGCGAGGCGCTCGCCGTGCAAGCTACGCGCCGGCAGCCGCTACACCACGCTCTTCCCGCCGCGTTTGGCGTACTTCTGGTACTCCTTCGCCTGCTTCTCGTAGCCCTTCTTGCCCATCAGCGCGAAGGTGAAGTCCTTCCCCATCTGCACGGCCGGCTGGTCGTAGGGATTGATGTTGAGCAGGTAGCCGGCGATCGACGTGGCCGCCTCCCAGAGCATGATGAACTGGCCGACCGTCTCCTCGTTGACCACGGGGAAGCGAATCGTCAGGCACGGGCGCTGGCTGGCGACCAGGGCGTACTCGGTGGCCTGCTTCTCGGCGTTGAGCAGCGCGGCGAGCGAGCGGCCCTGCAGGTAGCTCATGTCCGCGGGCACGCCGGCGACGCGCGGAATCTTCACGTCCTGGGCGAACTTCGCCACCTCCAGAAAGATGAAGACCTTGTCGTTGGGGCCTTCGCGATAGAGCTGCACCTGCGAGTGCTGGTCGGTGGCGCCGAGCGCCTTGATCGGCGTGGGGCCGAGGTTGACCAGTTGCCCCGCGCGGTCGTTCGCCTTGCCCAGGCTCTCGGCCCAAAGCTGGCGGTACCAGTCGGCCAGGTCCTTGAGCTGGTAGCTGTATGGCATCATCACGTGCAGCCGCTTGCCGCGCAGATAGAAGCTGTGCAGCACCAGTGCCAGCGCCGCGGCCGGGTTCTTCTTGAGGTTGGCCGCGCCGACGCGGGTGCCCATCGCGGCCGCTCCGGCGAGGAGCTTGTCGATTTTGATGCCGCACATGCCGGCGCTGAAGAGGCCGACGGCCGAAAGCACACTGAAGCGTCCGCCGACGCCGGGCGGAACGGGCAGGGCGTCGTAGCCTTCCTGGTCGACGATGCCGCGCATCGTGCCGCCCTTGGGGTCGGTCGTGACGAGGATATTCGACTTCAGCCCCTTGGTGCCGAGCTTGCGGGCGACGAGGTCGCGGGCGATGAGGAATTGCGACGCGGTCTCCGCCGTCTCGCCCGACTTGCTGATGACGTTGAAGAGCGTCTTCTTCAGGCTGGGACCGAGGTATTCGAGCAGGTTGCCGATCTGCGTCGGGTCGACGTTGTCGAGCACGAACAGACGCGGACCGCGGCGGGCCTTGCCCTCGAGCAGGTTGTAGTAGGCCGGGTTGAGGGCGGTTTGCAGGGCGATGTTGCCCAGGGCGGACCCGCCGATGCCGAGCACGACGAGGTTGTCGAACTTGCCGCGGTAGCGCTTCACCGCTGCCTGCACCTGCTTCAGCATGGCGGCATCGCGGGGCAGGTCACGGTAGCGGTGCTGGCCGTCAGCGCGCTCGGCTTCGATGCGCTGGACGATGTCCTTGACCTCGTCCTCGTTGCGTTTGAGTTCGGCTGGCGACAGGCCGTGGGCGGGACCGAGGGCGGCTTCGAGCGTGTGGGCGTAGTCCAGTTGCAGGGCGGCAGCGGGCATCGGCGTACTCCTGTGTGAAGGCCGGGGCATTTTGTAGCGGCCCGGCGGGCGAGATGCAAAGGGGGCATCGCGAATGGCGAATGGCGAATCGCGAGTTGCGGACGGGCAGAGTGGGTTCTCGGACGCACGGCGAGAGGGCGGTGGCGAGGGTCCTGAAAGACGCGGGTTGGGGCAGCGATGGGACGGTCGCGGAATAGGGAGGTGGGGTGCGCGCCGGGCAATGAAGCGATGCGACGGGGGGGTCGATGCCAATAGGGTGAAGCGCCGGGTCGACGCGGAGCTCGTCCGCGCCGCCCTTGCGCCTGGACTTGTGACGAGGACGCCGACGCATGCTGCGCGCCTGGTGGGACAGCCCGGCTTTGGACACGTTGCAGCTTTCGACCTACGAATACTGCGCGACGTTGAACCAGCTCGGGATTGCGGTGGAAGAGCACGAGGGGCCGACCAAGCGGCGGCACGCCCGTTTCCGCTACTGGCGCCGGGACGTGAAGGTGCGCATCCACCGCAGCGTGGGGACGAGCACACCGTACATCGTGCGTTCGCACAACATCAGTGCCGGGGGCATCGCCTTCCTACACGGGTTCTTCGTGCAGACGGACACGCGCTGCGATGTGGCGCTCATGACGCTCACGCAACGGCCGACCGTGTTCGGCGGCCGGGTGGTGCGCTGCCGGTACCTGGGGGACAAGACGCACGAGATTGGCGTGGCGTTCGAGCGGTCCGTCGATCTGCGGGATTACATCCCGGACTACGTGGCGCCGGCCGGCGAGGAACCGTCGGCGGACGAACTGCCCCGTTTCGCGGGTGCGGTACTCTGCATCGACGACGCGGATGTGGATCGCGAATTGACGCAGTTCCTGACCGGCGAGCTGGGCCTGGCGGCCCAGGGTGTGCGCGCGGATAGCGCGGCGCTGCGGCTCCTGGCCGCGCAGCATTTCGACGCCGTGCTGCTCAAGCTGCACAGTGGGCGCGGCCTGCAGATGGCCAAGGCCATCCGCGAGCAGGGTTACGGCGGCTTTGTCATCGGACTCTCGCTGCCCGGGCAGGGGGGGACCGAGGCCGAAGCGGTCGCCCAGGGCTGCAACGGTGTGCTCAGTACGCCGATTACGGCCGCCCGCCTGGCGGACGTGTTCGAGGGGGTCCTGCCCAAGGCGAGCTTGCTCGCCGCCGACGCTCCCACTCTACTCAGCGCGCACTGGGCCAACGTGAAGATGCGCCCCCTGATTGTCAAGTTCCTGCAGCACCTGGAAGAGCAGCTTCAGCACCTGCAGGTGCAGCTGGGCGTGGCGGAGCGGGACGCGCTCGCCCAGCAGTGCAACGAGTGGAGCAGCTCGGCCGAAGGCTACGGCTACCCGCAAATCTGCCGCAGCCTGCGCGAGCTGGAGGCGCTCCTGGCGAGCGGGATGCCTTGGCCGCAGCTGGCGCACAAGCTCGAGGCGCTGCAGCGCACGTGCGTGGCCGCGCGGCGTGTCGCGGAGTAGCGGCACGAGGGCGGGCGGGGGCGCCGGGGTTACCGCATTCATGGTGCGCTGGTGCGGCTGAAAGCGCCGCGTGGTCTGGCGGTGCGCCCGGCGGTATAGTGCCGTCGCGCGGCGAACCGACTCATGGCGCGGGGCGCCGGCGGCTGAGGGCGTGCGAAGTTCATGACGCAGTTGACCGTCGGTGAGAAGCCGGCGCTGCCGGTGGTGACCAGGAGGGAGGGGGCTGGGCGCGCGGACGCGCTGGACGCCCTGCGGGAGCTGGCGATTCTGGCGATGGCGCTGTCGGGGTTGCTGCCGTTCGGGAAAGCGACGGATGGGACGTATCTGCCGGGGTGGATGTACCACGCCCAGGTGCCGCCACCGCTGCACCAGTTCAACCCGGACCTGCCGGGGCTGACGTGGGTCGACCTGGTCTTCCCGTTCTTCCTATTCTCACTGGGGGCGGCGATACCCTTGGCGCTGGCGCGGCGGATCGAAGCGGGGGAACCGAGTTGGCGACTGGCCTGGCACGCGGTGAAGCGTTACGGGCTGCTGATCGCGTTTGCGATCTATGTGCAGCACATCGCGCCGGGGGTGCTCGCCCGGACGCCGGACGCCAAGACGTGGCTCACGGCGCTGTTGGGTTTTGGGCTGCTGTTTCCGGCGCTGGCGCGTTTGCCGCGCGCGTGGCCGATGTCTGCGCAGGTGGTCGTGCGGGCGGTGGGCTGGGGCGGGGCGACGGCGCTGCTGCTGACGCACCCGTTTCGCGATGGCCAGGGGTTCGATCCGCTGCGCAACGACATCATCATCGTGGTGCTGGCCAACGTGGCACTCTCGGGCACGCTGCTGTGGCTGGCGTCGCGTGGGAACGGGGCGCTGCGGCTGGCGTTCATGCTGGGGCTGCTGGCCCTGCGGCTGTCGCACGAATCAGCGGACTGGTTGCGGACCGCGTGGAGTTGGGAGGGGGTGCCGGGGCCGGTGGGGCCGTATCTGAACGCTTACCTGCGCGTTTACTATCAGCAGTACCTGTTGATCGTGCTGCCGGGGACGATGGCGGGGGATTTGCTGCTGGAGTGGCTGAGCCGGCGGGGCGCGGACGAGCGGCCGACGTGGTTGCCGGAGCGCTATGCGGGGATTGCGGCGCTGCTGCTCGGGCTGAACGTGCTGCTGCTGTGCGGGTTGCAGGCGCGCTGGCAGCCGGGGACGACGGTGGCGGCGGCCGGGGCGTGCGCGGCGGGCGCGCTGCTATTTCATGCGCCGGGCAGCACGTTCGAGCGGCTGGTGCGGCGGCTGTTCGGCTGGGGCGTGCTGTGGTTGCTGGTCGGCCTGCTGTTCGAGCCGTACGAGGGCGGGATCAAGAAGGATCACGCCACGGTGAGCTACTACTTTGTGACCAGCGGGCTGGCTTCGTTTGCGCTGGTGCTGTTCAGTGTGCTATTGGATGTGTTCCGGCTGCGTCGCGTGCTGGGGCTGCTGATTCACAGCGGGCAGAACCCGATGATCGCCTACGCCGGGGTACGGAGCCTGTTGGCGCCGCTGGTCGGGCTGACGGGGATTGAGGCGGCGGTGCCCAAGTTGTTCGCGGCGCCGTGGCCGCGGGCGCTGTACGGCGGGCTCAAGACGCTGCTGCTGGCGGGGATCGTCAGCGGGTTCACGCGGGCGCGGGTGTACTGGCGCACTTGAGGCGGCGGACGGGAGGCGGCGGGGGTGAACGGTCCTGCGTCAGGGGGCGCTGGTCGGCAGGATCCCGAGGTTGCGCAGTTCCTGAGCGATGGCCGTGGCGAAGACGCGTGCGCCGGCGGGGTTGGGGTGCCCGACCGAGTCGTAGATGCAGGTGACAAAATCGAAGACGTCCTCGATGCCGACGCAGCCCTCGGCGCGCGCAGTGAGCATGTCGTCTTCGGGGAACAGGGCCAGGCTGACGTTGATGTCGGCAGACAGCCGGTTTTCGCTGGTCATGCTCCACAGCAGCTTTTGGGGGGCGAAGACGGCGTTCTGCGAACCGAACTGCGGGTCGGCGAAGGCCACCAGCGTGCCGCCGGCCTCCGCGTTGAGCTGCGCGATGGCGCCGCGCAGGCTGGCGTTTGCCAGCGTGTAGAAGAGATCGGAGTGCGCGACGAGCTGGGCCAGGAACGGCGAATCCGCGATCGTGGAGTTCTCGCCGCGCGTGGACTCCCACGTGCGCAGGGCGAAGATGTCGCTGTCGGGCCCGACGATGGGGTAATAGCCGGCGACGACGATCCGGGCCTGCGGAGCCAGGTCACGGATCTTCCGCAGCAGGGTGGCCATCTCGGTGCCACAGAAGTGCTGCGTGAGGCCGGTGAGCTGCTCGTCGGTGGTGTCGGGGTTGAGAATGGTCGTCAGGCCGACGTCGTTGATGCAGCCGTTCAGGAAGACCAGCTCGAGCAGCTCGGGGCGGCGGATCTGCCCGACCTGGGTCGTGATGGACATGTTGACGGCCGGCGCTTCGCCGAAGCAGCTCACGGCGCAGACGCCGTCGTCCGGCTCGGGGACGATGTTGGCGCCGGTCTGGGCGTAGCGCTGGTTGATGACGCGTCGCCCGGTCGCCTGCTCGATGTCGGCGATCATGTGCGTGGTCATCTTGTCCTTTTCCTGCAGGCCGTTGCCCCACGTGACCGAGTCGCCGAGCACGGTCAGGTAGAAGAAGTCGCGCACGAGTTCGAGCTGGGCCGCGGCGAGCGGGGCACCGGCACTCGTCGTGCGTGTGTACATCTCCAGTCGCGTGGAGGCTGTCAACAACGCTTCGGGTATCAGGACCGCCACGCGCACGTCGAGCCGCCCGGGGCCGGTGCTGTCCACCCAGAACACGGGTTGCGGCTTGGCCAGGAGCGCGCTCACCGTGGCGCTGAATGGTGCGGGAGGCGTCGCCGCCGCCTGTTCCTCCGCGCTCGCGGGTGCCGTGACACGCTGCAGCAGGGTGACTGTCTTGGTGTCGCGATCGATCAGCCGCAGGGCCAGGGAGTCTGCGTCCGCGGCTGCCAGGGACACGTAGAAACCGGCCGCCTGCCCGGACAGCGGACTGGCAGCAACCAGCGGCACGCGGTGCGCGGGGCGGAACACGTGGTTCTCGCCGCCCACGGCCGGCGGTTCGAGCAACTCGGTGGCATTGAGGATGACGGGGGCGGTGCGCGCGGAGTCAGCCGACTGCGGCGGACAACCGGCGACGAGGCTGAGGCCCAACGCCACGCTGCACACGCCCCGGCGGCTCCAGCGCTGCATGTGATCGTCCTCCGGGCGATCGCGCCCCGCCGGCCCCAGGGGCCGACGCCCTATTCGGAGACTTCGAGGATCCGCTGCACTTCCACAATCGTGCCCATCTGGCACGCCACTTCCAGATCGTTGCGCGTCGCAATCTCCAGGCGCGCGGTCACGCCTGGCGTTGTCACGCGGTCGAAGTCCGCGTTGGCGACGCGGCTGCCCTGGAACAGGTGGTAGGTCACGCCGGTGTCGGCGTACCACACGAGGCATGGGCCGCCGTTGTCCGCGACGGCCGTCGTCCCCCGGACAATGAACGGCTCGCCCTTCACGAAGAGCGTGTCGCTGCCGGGTATCTGCAGATTGATGCAACCGGCCAGCACGATGGCCGCCGCCAGGGCAATCGTCGCGCGCGCCCACTTCATGTCGGATTCTCCCAGACTGTCAGTGGCGGTGCACCAGGCCGGCTCGCAAGCCGGTCCGCGCCCTACCACGCGCGATATGTTAGCGGCGCCCGCCGGCGCTGTCAGGGGGCGTCCGCCGCGCAGGTCTTGCGGGCGCCGCCGGCAGCGGGGATGATCCCGCCTCGCGACAAGGAGCGTGCATGCCGGCGCAGATTCTCGACGGTGCGGCGTTCGCGGCCGAGATCCGGACGGATGTGACCCGCGAGGTGGCTTGGTTCAATGCCCACCACGGGGCGATCAAGCTTTGCGCCGTCCTGGTCGGCAGCGACGCCAGCGGCCGTGTCTACGCCGCGTCGCAGCGGAAGCTGAGCATCAAGGTGGGAGTGGACTATCAGCTGGTCGAGCTGCCGGATGCCACTACGCAGCCGGAGCTGCTCGCCGTCATTGACAGGCTCAACGACGACCCGACCGTGACCGGGATCCTGCTGCAGTTGCCGCTGCCCCCGCACATCGATGCAGCGGCCGCGCAGTACCGCATCGATCCCTACAAGGACGTGGAGGGGGTGAATCCGGCGAACATCGGCATGCTCTTCTACGGCGAGCCGATCATCGCGCCCTGCACGGCGCTGGCCGTGACCGAGTTGATCGGTCGCAGCGGGGTCGTCCAGCGTGGTGCGCACGCCGTCGTGGTCGGGCAGAGCCGAATTGTGGGGCGACCGGTGACGATGTTCCTGCTCACGCATGAAGCGACCGTGACGGGGTGCCACATCGCGACGCGCGATCTGGCGCAACATACGCGCCAGGCGGACATCCTCGTGGTGGCGATTGGCAAACCGCGTGCCATCGGAGCGGAGTTTGTGAAACCGGGAGCGGTGGTGATCGACGTTGGCATCCACCGCGTGACCGAGTCGGGACCCGACGGGTGTCCGGTGAAACGGACAGTCGGAGACGTTGATTTTGCGGCCGTGGCGCCGCTGGCAGGGCACATTTCGCCGGTGCCGGGCGGGGTGGGGCCGATGACGGTGGCGATGCTGCTGCGAAACACGGTGGAAGCGGCTCGCAAGCAGCTCCACCGACGGTTATGAGCGCCTGGGGGGCCTTCCTGAGGGTGCTCCCGCACGGGGGGGTGAAGGGCAAACTTTTCCTGCTGGAGGGCGTGCACTGCGCGGGACTTGCCGCTACAATTGGGCGCGGTTGGTTCGTGAGCCTGGCGTGTACGTGACGGAATGCAGTTCGAGCCCGCACGGTCTTGCCTTGATCGCCCTCCTACCTTTGGGCCGAATTGTCGGCTCCTTTCAGGTGCGACCCGGAAAGTGAAAGATTGGGTCCAGGAATGCCATCGGACAGGAGTTTACGATGGGCAAGAAACTGTATGTCGGGAATCTCAGCTACAGCGTCAGCAGCGCCGATCTGGAGCAGATCTTCGCGCCCCACGGCACCGTGCAGAGCGCACAGGTGATCGAGGATCGCGAGAGCGGCCGGAGCAAGGGCTTCGGTTTCGTCGAAATGGGCTCGGATGAAGAAGCCCAGGCGGCGATCACGGCGCTGAATGGCCAGCAGCACGACGGGCGTGCACTGACCGTCAACGAAGCCAAGCCGAAGGAGAACCGCGGTGGCTTCGGTGGCGGGCGTGGCGGCTACGGCGGTGGCGGCGGCGGGCGTGGCGGCTACGGTGGCGGCGGCGGTGGTCGGCGCTACTAGTCCCTACTGCCAGTGATTCCACGGGGAAGGTCACGTCCAGTGGCCTTCCCCGCTTTTTGGGCTTTCTGTGGGCCCCTCGCTGAGGTACTGATGGAGAAGCGCATGCCGCCCAAGTGGCAGAGTGCCCCGAAGCGCTGGCGGGTCCGTGGGACCGCCGCGGACGGGCTGGTGGTCACGCTGGGGCGCTACGAGACCGAAGAGCAGGCGATCACCGACCGGGACCGGCTGGTTCGTGAGGGGGTGTACCGCAACGTCCACATCGACCCGATCCCCCCGGCTCCGGAGGCGGCCCCGCCGGGCGGACCGGTGGCCGGGCGCTAGACGGGGATAGCGAATAATCGCCGTCGAGTTGAGAATAGGTGCTTGGGGAGTGGGTCTGCCCTGCGCGCCTGCGGAGGTGCTGCCGAACGATGCCGATCGTGATCGCAACCAGCCTGGTCGTGCTCAATGCGGCGTGCGTACTGCTGGTGCTCCTGGGCCTGCCGGGAACCTGGCTCATGGTGGCCGCGACGGCACTCGTGGCGTGGTGGCGCTGGGATGTGCACGGTGCGGCGCCCATGTTCGGCGTGCCGATGTTGGTCACGATCGTCGGCCTGGCGCTCGCTGGCGAGGCTGCGGAATTCGTCGCGGGGATCGCGGGCACGAAATCGGTCGGTGGGACCCGTCGCGGCTCGGTCGGGGCGCTGGTGGGCACGCTGGTCGGAGCGCTGATCGGCACGGCCCTCATCCCGCTGCCGATCGTCGGCTCGCTCATCGGTGCCTGCGCCGGGGCGGCCGTGGGGGCCTGGGGCTTTGAGCTCTCCGGCGGCCGCAGCATGAAGGCGTCGATGCGCTCGGGTGTTGGCGCGGGTGTGGGACGGCTGTTCGGTACGGTGGCCAAGTTCGTCATCGCCATCGCGATCTGGGTCGTAATCACCGTGGCGGCATACTGGCCGTAGGGGGCGGGGAGTCTTGCCGAAGTTGGTGCGGAGTGGTCAGCGCGGCTAGGCGCGGACATCGAGGTCCGCAGCCAGCATCTGCATCGCTGCCCGAGGGGTGGAGTTTTGTTGCGCGCGATAGGCTGCCAGGGACGTGCTCGTAGCGGCTGCCGTGGCGGACGCAGCCGACGGCGGCGACCCCGTCGTGCGCGCTGACTGCGCGGATCCCAGAGTCCGCGTCTGCGCGAAGTTCGGCTGGCTGCCGCTCCGGTCGGATTCGGGCACTGAACCGGTCGCGCTGGACTTGCCGCGTTGAGCCGCCGGCGTGCTCTGGCCAGGGGACGACCCCGCGGCGGCGGACTGCGCCGCTGCGCTGCGGGCCTTGGTGATTGCGGCGCTCGCCTCGGCCGCCACGCTGCGGTCCTGCCCCGACGGATCGGCGGGGGCGAGCGCGGCGGCGCGGACCGTCTCCATCTTGCGGACGGTGGCCTCCGGGTTGTCGGGGACCTCGGACGTGTCGATCTGCACTTCGCCGCCGACGGCGTACTGCTTGCCGTCCGGCCCGGCTTTGTACGTGTACTCGGCGGCGCCGCGGGCGTACCCGCCGGCAGCGGCCAAGTGGGCGGCCTCGTGGGCCCGGACGGTCGTATCGCGCTCTTGGAGGTCGGCCACCTCACTCTGCTCTTCTTCGCTGAGCGCTTCCCCGGTGCCGATGGCGGGAGTGGTTTGCGCCGCGCCGGCGGACTGTGCCGGGACGGTGTTCAGGGCCTGAGCGGCGGGGCTCCAATCCACGCGGTCTTCCGGTTGGGTAGACCTATTCCCGTCGGAGGCCGACGGCGCGGCGCAGCCCCCGGAGGTTGCCCCGCACGTCTCCGCCGGCATCGGCGCCATGCGGGCACCGATCCGCGTCAGCAGGTAGCCGCGGCCGGTCGGATTGAGCACTCCCGATAAAATCCCGGCAATGGTCATGACATTCGTCCACGCGCGCAGCGCGCTGTCTGCGCATCGTCTCCAGGGCCGGTGGAGTTTACGAATTGCCGACGGGCGCCGTCGTTTTTCGTCATCAGGGTGTGGCGCCGCGCGGCTCGCCCTATAATTGCCGCTCACGATGGTCGAGCGACAACCTCCGGGAGCAAACCCGATGGCGACACAGACCTCATTCTGGCAGCGCGTCAGCACCCTGTTCCGGCCCGATGATCACGTGGGCGCGGAGACGCCGCTGACTCCGCCGCGCCCCACGACGACGGCTACGGTCACACCGGCCGAGACGCCACGGCCCCTGACGCTGCTGGACAATTCCGCGACCCCCTGGTGGCGGCGTCGGCAGGTGCGCCAGGCCCAATCCCAGGAGATGGCGCTGCGCGTCTACGAGCTGGCGGGGGCCATGCAGCAGCACTTCCGCCAGCAGGATCAGCGCGCGGCGGAACTGGCGGGTTCGCTGGATCGCGTGGGGGGCGTCCTGGAGCAATTGGCCGGCGCGCAGCGGGCGCAGGGCGAATTCCTGCGGTCGATCGCCGAGCGGACGGACGTGGCCAGCAAGCACGCGGCGGCGCTGACGGAGACCCTCAGTCGCATGCCCGATTCGCTGATGACACAGGCCGAGGCGATCCGCACGGTGGCGCGGCAACTCGAAGTGTCGCAGGAGTCGGACACGCAGCTCATGCACTCGCTGCAGCAGTTCGGGCGGGCGGTGGACACGCTGGGTGAATCCGGCACGGCGCAGGTCGAAGTGCTGCACAAGCTCAACGCGGCGCAGCGCGCGCAGCATGACACGCTAACGACCCTGGTGCGCGAGCAGAGCCGGCGGTTCGTAATCGTGCTGGTCGTCGCGAGCCTCGTCGCGGTCGCCGGGCTGGCGGCCTTGGGGGGCACGCTACTGCTGGTACTGCGGCGGATGGCGTAGCGGGGGGGCGGGCCGAGAGAGGTGTACCCGTGAAGGTCGCGCTCGTTCAGACCAATCCGGTCATCGGCGATATCGACGGCAACACGCAGCGCGTGCTGGATGGGCTGCGTGCCGCCGCGGCCGCCGGCGCCCAGCTCGCCGTGTTCCCCGAGCAGACGCTGATCGGCTACCCCGCCAAGGACTTCCTGCTGCGGCGTGAGATCATCGCCCGCAACCTCGCCGCCCTGGAGCACATCGCCGACAGCGCGAATGACGTCGCCGCCCTGGTCGGTTTTGCCGAGCGGACGGATCGGCCGGTGGGGCGGCCGCTCTTCAACTCGGCGGCCCTGGTGCACAAGGGCCGCGTGCTGGCCCGCTGGCGCAAGCGGCTGCTGCCCACCTATGACGTCTTTGATGAGGTCCGCTACTTCGAGCCGGGCGGGCGACAGCCGGTGATCGAGTTTGGCGGCTTGCGGCTGGGTGTGACGATCTGCGAGGACATGTGGTCGCGCGAGGAGATGCTGGGCCAGCCGCTGTACGCCTGCGACCCGATTCGCGAGCTGGCCGACGCCGGCGCGCAGGCTGTCTTCAACATCTCCGCGTCGCCGTATTTTCTGGACAAGCACGCCGCGCGCGTGGAACTGATGCGTTCGCACGTGGCGCGGACGCGCGTGCCACTGCTGTTCGTGAATCAGGTGGGCGGCGATGACGAGCTGATCTTCGACGGCACGAGCAGTGTCGTCGACAGCCACGGCACGCTCTGCGGGCAGGCCCGTTCGTTCACCGAGGACCTGCTGCTCGTCGACCTGGACAACTTGTCTGCGACCCGCCGTGCCGCGGTGCCGACCGGCCCCGCCGCGCTGTACGAGGCGCTGGTCCTGGGCTTGCGGGACTACGTGCACAAGTGCGGCTTTCAGTCCGCCGTGGTCGGCCTGTCAGGCGGTATTGACTCCGCGGTGGTGGCCACGCTGGCGGCGGCCGCGCTGGGACCCGGGCAGGTGCACGGGGTGGCGATGCCCAGCCGCTTCAGCAGCGACCACAGTGTGGCCGATGCCCGCGCCCTGGCGGTGAATCTTGGCCTGCGCTTCTCCATCATTCCGATCGAGCCCATGCACGCGGCATTTGAGGCCGCCATGACGCCGCACTTCGCGGGCCGGGCGGCGGACATCGCCGAGGAGAACATCCAGGCGCGGACGCGCGGGGTGATCCTGATGGCGCTGTCCAACAAGTTCGGCAGCCTGCTGCTGACCACGGGAAACAAGAGCGAACTGGCGGTCGGCTACTGCACGCTGTATGGCGACATGGCTGGCGGGCTCGCCGTCATCAGCGACGTGCCCAAGACGATGATCTACCGGCTGGCCACCCATATGAACGAGCGCGCCGGGCGCGCGCTGATCCCACGGAGCACGCTGGAGAAGCCGCCGTCGGCGGAATTGCGGCCGAACCAGACGGATCAGGATTCGCTGCCGCCCTATGACGTGCTCGATGCCATCCTGGAACGCTACGAGGTCGGTCTGGAGAGTCCCGCCGAGATTGCGGCGGCTGGCTTCGACGCCCAGACGGTCGCGGACGTGGTGCGGAAAATCCAGCTCAGCGAGTACAAGCGGCAGCAGGCGGCGCCGGGACTGAAGGTGACGTCGCGGGCGTTCGGGTTTGGCCGGCGGATGCCGATCGCGGCGCGATACCCAAAGACGTAGGCACGGGGGCGAACTGGGCACAAAAAAAGAGGGCACCAGGTGCCTAACGGCGTCCCGGTGCTCTCCGGAGGGGAAAGAAGCCTGGTACAGCCGACCTCGCACGAGCGAGGCCCGTTATGAAGCTCCTCCAGTATTCACTTTTCGTGAGACTTCGCTGAATCCGCTCTGCCTCACCACTCAGATAGATCGGCGTCTCAGACCGGAAACATTAACCCGGGCGACGAAAATCCGTCGCAGGCGGATCGTCCGTCCGCAACCATAAGTCTGTACTCCTACAGTTGTTAACAAGTGAAATGCTGAGTAGTCTCGCCATAATCTGGCAGAAAGTAAGCGGAATCTCACTGTTTTGTGTGCGTGCCTGCTCCCGGTACCGGTTCCAATGTCCGCATAAACCTGGGCCCGAAGCCCGCCAGACCACATATTCGCAGCGCCGGTATCAACAGCCACCCCGCCCCGGTCGATGTCATTCGTGAACGCGGGGAGCACGTCCCCTTCCCCCACCGCATCGTTCGCCGCATGGAGTTGGCACATGAAACTTCGCACCAAGATCGGGCTGGGCTTCGGTTGTCTATTGGGCGTGTCGGCCACGGTCGGAGTGTTGGCCTCTTGGGGGATGCGTGGTGTGCAGAAGGAGTCCGTGGTCCTGGCGGAGGAACGCGTCCCGCAGGTCGAGGTGGCGAACTTGTCCGAACGGACGGTGCGTGATGCCGGCAGCGAGATGCGCGAGTACTTCCGCGCGCTCGACCGGAGGCAGTTCGACGCGGGCCTGGCGCGCGTGGCCGAGCTCAAGAGCAATATCGAGAAGGCGCGCGCCCTGGCGGCACGCTCGCCACACTTGCACGAACTGGCCGAAGCGGCGCAGGCGCTGGAGAAGCACGTTCAGAAGTATGAGGCCATTTGCCAGGCGATCGCGCAACAGGGCGACGCCGTACTCGCCGCGCGGACGTCGATTCGACAGGCGGGGAAGGCGTACGCGGAAGCCTGCGTCCCCTATGTCGAAAGCATGTACGCCAACCTCGACAAGGAGCTGGGCGGTGACACGTCGGTTGAACGCCTGCGCGAACGGGTGACCAAATGCCGGTTGGGGCAGACGCTGACGCAGATCGGCGACACCGTGCTGACCCAGTTGTGGGACGCGCAGACGGAACGCTCGGCGGCCGCCCTGCTGGCCGCAAAAGAGCCCATCGCCCAGGCCACCAAGTTGATCGACGAGATCATGCCTGTCACGCGGCAGGAAGTGAATCGCGGTTATCTGAACACGATCCGGACCGCCGCCACGCAACTTGGCGCGGCCGTGGAGCAAATCCACGCGTGCTGGGCCAAGATGGACGAACTCGGCGCGCAACGCGTCGCGCTGGATCAGCAGATGATCGCGCTGGTGCGGGCGAGTGCCGACAGCGGCTTGCGGCACACGGTCGATTCCTCGCTGGCTGCGGTCCGCTCGCTCGGGCGGGCGTCGCAGCTCACGCTCGGCGGACTCGCCGGAGCACTCCTGCTGGGTGTCGTGCTGGCCGTCGCGCTAACCCGTGGCATCACCGGGCCCGTGCAGCGCATCGTGGCCGGACTGAACGACGGAGCCGACCAGGTCGCCGTCGCGGCCGGGCAGGTGGCCCAGGCCAGCCAGCACCTGGCTGAAGGGGCCAGCTCCCAGGCAGCGTCGCTGGAAGAGAGCTCCAGCGCCCTGGAGCAAATGGCCGCCCAGACGCGCGCCAGCGCCGATGGAGCGCGCCGGGCCAGCGAGCTTGCCCAGCAGGCCCGCGCCAACGCCGCGGCCGGTGACCAGACGGTAGCGCAGCTCAACGAGGCGATGGCCGGCATCAGCGCGTCGTCGGACCAGATCAGCAAGATCATCAAGGTGATCGAAGAGATTGCGTTCCAGACGAACCTGCTGGCCCTCAACGCCGCCGTGGAGGCGGCCCGCGCCGGCGAGCACGGCAAGGGGTTCGCCGTTGTGGCCGACGAGGTGCGCGGCCTGGCCCAGCGTGCGGCGACGGCCGCGGGCGAGACGACCGGCCTGATCGAGGACTCAGTTAGCCAGGCCAAGAACGGGGCCACCGTGGCCGCTGCGGCAGCGCAGACGCTACAGGCGATTCTGACCGACGTGACGCAGGTTGCGGACCTGATCGGTGGCATCGCCAGCTCGTCCGATCAGCAGGCCCGCGGTGTGGAGCAGATCAACCTCGCCGTGGCGCAGATGGACAAGGTCACCCAGGCGACGGCCGCGGGTTCCGAGCAGGCGGCCTCGGCCGCCGAGCAGTTGCAGGCGCAGTCCGAGCAGTTGAAGGGTTCGGTGGGCGACCTGCAGGCGCTCGTGTACGGGAGGCGTTGAGGGCCCGACAACGCGAGGGTGCGCCCGCGGCGATCCCGGAGCGAGCTGCTTGGGGCGAAGAGCGGCCGACCGCGCCCAGTTCGCCGCCGGCAATTCGACCGCCACATCCCGGTCGGAACGGCGGCAACGACAGCATGCTGCGCTGAACGGCGCTCGTCGTTCTGCCAGCGCAGCGTGCCGCGAAGGGGGCGAGGCGATACACTGCGATGATGTTCCACGCGTTGCGCGGGTGGCTCGGTCGCTGGGCGGTTCGCATGGGGGCCTTGCCCCGGGGCGTGCACGTTGACGCGGAGGCGTTCCCGGAGGAGACGTATCCCGTGCATTGCCTGCAATGCGGTTACGCGTTGCGCGGTTTGCCGGACGGACGCTGCCCCGAGTGTGGGGAAGCATTTGAGCGCGGGCATTTGCTGGTGGAGTTGTACGCACGCGGGCGGCTGCCGGGGCCGCGGGGACGGACAATCCGCCGGCTGCAGAACGTGGCCTCCGGCATCGGCGCACTCTTCCCCCTGTCTCTGCTTGTATGTGGACTGGCATTGGCGTGGGACCAAGAAAGGACAGCGCGATTTCTGGCCCGGACATCGCCGGTTCTGCTGTGCAGTCCGCTCATCGCGGTCGTGTGCGGGATGGTGGCAGGGTGGGTCATCATGATTGTCGAGATCACGCTGCTGCCGCCGCGGAATCGGCGACAAACGGTGCGCGATGCCGCCCGGAGACGCGCACGCGAGACGCTTGCTCCGCCCCTTGCGGGGCAGGAGTGAGTGGGGCATCCTGTCCACGCGTTGCGCCGGTTTGGGCGAGGCCGGGCCCCGCTCCACGCGCGGCCACAATCCCTCGCCCTGACCGGCGCAAACGATGGGCCAGCGGCGGGTAGCCGCCGAGCGTGCGGGCGAATGCTCGGTCGCGAGAAGTCGACCCGCGCGTCGCATGTGAGGTGCCATGCTGCTGATGTCGTGGAACGTGAACGGCTTGCGGGCGATTCTCAAGAAGGGGTTCGTCGAGTTTGTCCAGCGCACGCAGCCGGACGTCTTGTGTCTGCAGGAAGTGCGGGCCACGCCGGAGCAAGTGCAGCTGGAACTGCCGGGGTACGAGATGCACTGGAATCCGGCCGAGCGGGCCGGGTACTCGGGGGTGGCGGTGCTGACGAAGGTGCGGCCGGTGGAGACGCGACGGGGAATGGGCGTCGCGGCGCATGACAGCGAAGGGCGCGTGCTCGTGGTGGAATACCCGGACTACCAACTCGTAAACGTCTATACGCCGAACTCGCAGCGCGGGCTGACGCGGTTGGACTATCGCATGGAATGGGACCAGGCGTTCCTCGCATTCGTGCGGAAGCTGCAGCAGCGCAAGCCGGTGGTCTTTGCGGGTGACCTCAATGTGGCCCATCAGGAGATCGACCTGGCGAATCCGAAATCCAACGAACGCAACGCCGGCTTCACACGCGAGGAGCGCGACGGCATGGACCGGCTAATCGCGGCCGGCTTCGTCGACACGTTCCGCGAGTTCACGAAGGAGGGCGGGCACTACACGTGGTGGGCCCCGTTCGCGAACTCGCGGGCGCGGAATATCGGATGGCGCATTGACTACTTTTGCATCTCGAGCGCACTGCGGCCGCGGCTGCAGGCGGCGAAGATCCTGCCCAACGTCATGGGGAGCGATCATTGTCCGGTGACGATTGAGATCGACTGATTGCTGGCAGGGTGGGCCTGTGAGAAAGTGGGGAGGTGGGGAAGTGGAAAGAGGGCCTAGCTTCCATGGCGGAAGGTGCGGTGGGAGCGGCACTTGCGCGCATTCCAAATGCAGCGTTGACGGACCGGGCTGGGCAGTGGTAGATTGTCGCCCGGTCACTGGTGTCCGCCTGCTTGTTGCGGGCGGAAGAATAGGGAATCCGGTGCAAAACCGGAACGGCCCCGCCGCTGTGACCGGGTACGAACGCCGCAGATGTCATTGACCTGTCACCACGGGTCGAGAAGACGCGGCCAGTAGGCGTGCTTGGGTGCGGAAAGGGAGGGAAGGACGGCCGACGAGGTCGGGCGTCCCGCCGCCGCCAGGTTCCGCAAGACGCGGCCTTGATCGGGCCAAGTCGCGGACCTTTCCAGCACGGACCCGGGAGTCAGAAGACCTGCCAGGATGACCGTTCGTCGGGTCGGCTTCGTGGGACGGGCCACCGGCATGCGTCATTCCGTCGTTTCCACTCGCTTGGCTGCTCGAGATGCGTTCTATGTGCTGCGGTTCTGCGCAGCGCGACCGCGTCGCGTCGGCGCCTTGCGGAGGCACGTGGCGCGCTAGCCACCCGGAAGCGTCTGGCGGGCGCGGCGGCGCGCGGTTCCCCCCCGAATCACTGCTGGCTCGGCTGTACATCGTGGCTGCGGGCGAGCGGTCCCGGCCGGATGTCGAGGAGGTTCGTTGTGCGCGCGTTCGGCAAGAGCGGAAGTGTTGGGCTGAGTTGGGTGGCGGCGGTGGGGTTGGTGGCGCTGCCGGCGGTGGCGCTGGCGGCGAACGTCGATTTTGAGGAGTTCGCAGGACCACCACACAGCCTCGGTGCGCAGTCGTACTACAACGGCGCGGACGGGGCGGCTGGTTTCAGCAGCGGCGGAGCGCGCTTCAGCAACAGCTTTACCGACTGGGGCGGCGGGTTCACTTCCTGGGCGGGTTGGTCGGTTTCCAGTGTCGTCAACACGACGACGCCGGGATACGTGAATCAGTACGCAGCCTGGCCGGGGAGCGGCGCCGGCGGCTCGGCGCTGTACGGCGTGGCCTACGTGTCCGCGTTCGATCCGCTGCCGGCGATCACACTGCCCGTCGGGGCGCAGGTGCAGTCACTACAGGTCACGAACACGACCTATGCCGGGCTGGCCATGCGCAACGGCGCGGCACCGGCCAAGAAGTTCGGCGGCGACACCGGAACGGATCCGGACTGGTTCAAGCTGACGATCACCGGACTCGACGCGTCCAGCGCGACCGTCGGTACGGTCGACTTCTACCTGGCGGACTATCGTTTCGCGAATTCCGCCAGTGACTACATCGTCGACACGTGGACGACCGTGGACCTCAGCAGTCTCGCGGCAGCGCGAACCCTACGGTTCTCGCTGTCCAGTTCCGACGTGGGCACGTTCGGCATCAACACGCCGACATATCTGGCGATGGACAATCTGACGTACGTGCCGGAGCCCGCGGCGCTGGCCCTCGTGGCGGCGCTGGTGCTGGTTGCGCGGCGGCGGGCGTAGTGCATGGAGGCGCTCCTCATGCGGCATTTTCGGACAGCGAGCCGTGTGCCTTGCCGTGGCCAACGTCGGCCGCGGGGGCCCGACGCTACGCGCGTTGCGCTCACGAGGAGCAACGTGGTTCTGGCGATGATCCTGGTGACCACGGGCGGCGTGCTGGCACGCAGCGGTGCGCCTGCCCACGCCCAGTCGCCGTTCGCGACGGCCGTTGCAGACTTCTCACCGGCGCCGGGGCAGTTCGTGAACGACTCGCTGTTCAGCGATGCGACAGCGGCGCTCGGACGTCCGTATGCCGGCGGCTTTGTGGATCCAGGCAATTCCTCGCTTGTCTCGCTCGGCGGCTTCGGCGGCGCGATCACGCTCGCGTTCGACCACACGGTGCTCGACGAGGCGGCCAACCCCTTCGGCCTCGACGCGATCGTATACGGCAACGCGTTCTGGGTGGCCGGCGACCCGAATCGCAAGTGGGCCGAGGCCGGCGTCATCGAGATTAGTCGCGACGGGAACGGCAACGGCCTCGCGGACGATCCGTGGTATCTCATTCCCGGGTCGCACATCGTGAATCTGGCGAGCCAGCACGCGACGCAGACCTGGGATGACGACTGGTCCAATCCGACCTGGCCGCCGGCCGACCCGGATTGGATCCCGCCGGGGCGCAGCGGCTCATGGCAGACCCTCGGCTGGCTGCTGCCGGCGAGCGTTTTTGCGAAGTACGTCGTGGAAAACCCGAACGGCCCCGGAGCGACGCGTGAGGGCTATTGGGGCTACGTCGACTGCTCGCCGACGCTGCGACTCGGCGACCTGAACGGCGACGACGTCGTCGACGACCCGACCGCGCTCCCCGAGGTGTTCTACACGCGGCCGGACAACCCAGTGGTGGTCGGGCTGACGGGGGGCTGCGGCGGCGGCGACGCGTTCGACATCGCTTGGGCGGTGGATGAGGTAACGGGGGCGCCAGCGCAGCTCGATGGCTTTGACTTCGTCCGCATCTCAACGGGCGTGAACTACATCCCGGCGAACACCGCCCTGGGCGAGATTTCGACCGAAGTGGACGCGGTCGCGGACGTAACCGCGGGGCGGCTCGGCGACAGCGAGAATGACGGCGACATCGATCTTGAGGACTTGATGCTCATGGTCGGCTGCTGGTACGGGCCGGACGCGGCGGCGCCGACGTGTCCGTGCCGCGTGATGGATTTCGACCAGGATGGGGCGCTCGACCTGCGTGACTTCGCGGCTTTTCAGGTGGCTTTCGGATCATGAGCAAGCGACCGGGCGGACATTCCGGGTTCACGCTCATCGAGCTACTGGTCGTAGTGGCCATCCTCACTCTGCTGATTTCGATTCTGGTGCCGAGCCTCGGGCGGGCCCGGGAACAGGCGCGGGCCACGGTGTGTGCGTCCGATATTCGCCAGCTGGCACTCGGCAACGCAGGATACGCCGCCGAGAGCGGCGGCCGCTACTGCCCCGGGGCGCCGCGGCTGAGGACGGAGAACCTGCGGCGCTGGCACGGCGTGCGGTCGTCGGCGGATCAGCCCTTCGACGCGACGCGCGGGCCGCTGGTGGCGTACCTGGGGCCGGAGGCGCAGGTGCGGACGTGTCCGACGTACGCACGGTTCGTGTCCGAAATGCGGTCGGCCTTCGAGCGTGGCAACGGGGGTTACGGCTACAACCAGGCGTACCTTGGGCGCGTGCTGGAACTGAAGGCGAACGGTTCCTATCGTGTCGTGACGGACCTGTCCGGCGTCGCCAGCGAGTCCGTTCGACGGCCGGCCGATACGCTCATGTTCGCGGATGCGGGCTTCGCGGGGGTGACGGAAGGCGTGATCGAGTACAGCTTTGCCGAGCCGCGGTTCCATCCGGAATACCTGGGGCAGCAGTTGCGGATGGACCCCTCGATCCACTTCCGGCACCGCGGGCGGGCCAACGTGGCCTGGTGCGATGGGCACGTGGCCCCGCAGGTGCGCACGTTCACATGGCACAGTGGGCTATACCCTGGCGATCCGGGGACGGTGGGGATCGGCTGGTTCGGACTGGACGACGACAACCGGGCGTTTGACCTCCAGTAGGGGTGGGCCGGGGCGGAGAGGCGCGGCAGGGTGGGGGCGGAGTCGGGTAGCCGTGGGGGGCCAATGACCTGTTGACTCGGTTTAGGCGGCGCGATTGATTTCCCCCCGGGCGGCACCTATTCTATCGAGACTGGGCCGTGCACGGAGTACCAATGCCGTCCCTTCGCCCGGAGTTGCTAGCCATCTTGGCGTGTCCGCTGGCCGCTTGCCATGGCCCGCTTGAGCAGCGGGGGGATCGGCTGGTATGCCGCTCGTGCGGGCTGAGCTACCCGGTTGAGGAGCGTTGGCCGGTCTTGATCCCGGAAGAGGCCGAGCGTCCGCCCGTGACGGCGGATTCGCCCGAGCAGCCACGAACATGAGCAAGGCTTCGAATAACAAGAACTTCGCCATCATCAGCGACATCCACTCCAACCTGGAGGCGCTGCAGGCGGTGCTGGCGGACATTGCCGGCCGGGGTATTCAGGAGATCGTGTGTCTGGGGGACATCGTCGGGTATGGGGCCAATCCGAAGGAATGCGTGGACCTGGTGCGGCAGAAGTGCAGCGTGGCGCTGATGGGCAATCATGATCACGCCCTGCTGTACGAGCCGACGAACTTCAACCTGCCGGCCGAGCGGGCCTGCTACTGGACGCGGCAGGTGCTCGAAGAAGAGCCGGACCTGAAGGTGCGCAACGCCCGCTGGGAGTTTCTCGGCAAGTTGCCCGTGCGCGTGAAACAGCGCGACGTACTGTTTTTCCACGCCTCGCCGCGGCGCCCGATGAATGAGTACATCTTCCCGGAGGACGTGTTCACCAACCCGCAGAAGGTCATGGCGAACTTCGACCGGCTCGACGCCCGCATCTGCTTCGTGGGCCACACGCACCAGCCGGGCGTGTTCGTCGACGATCCGTACTTCGATCCGCCGAATGAACTGCCGGACTCCCCGTTCTACGAGGTCGAGGAAGAGCGCGTGATCGTCAACGTCGGCAGCGTGGGCCAGCCGCGCGACCGCGACCAGCGGGCGAGCTACGTGGTCGTGCACCGTTCGGCCGATGCCGTGCGGGAGGGGACGGAGAGCCTGGTGGCGACGGCGCTGAGTTGCAGCGTGGAGCAGGTCGAGTTCGTGCGGGTGGATTACGACATCGAGAAGACGGTCAAGAAGATCCTGGCCGAGCCGGCGCTGGACGACCTCCTGGGGACGCGGCTGTACGAGGGGCGGTAGGGGCGTAGCAGGTACCGAGGGGGTGTTTCGTACGCATGATTCAGCGTCATTCGCCGTGCGCCACTGCTGTGTCAGCAGTGGCGAGCGACGCCGGCTGGCAGGCCTACGGCCAGCTAGCAGACACTCCCTTCAATCGCTGCTCACAGAGCAGTGGCACACGCAGCCGCCGTACTCGGCCGGTTACCGCCCGCCCTCCGGACGACGCTGCGGAGGCAGTTCGATCGGGCCGAAGCGCTCTTCGTGCGCCTTGATCGCCTGCTGCAGGGCCATCATCAGGCGCTTGGCGTTGGCCGGCAGCATCATCAGCCGGTGCGAGATCGGGATGGTGGGTTGGGGCACGTTCGGCAGCGGCGAGTTGGCGCCGAGGTAAAGCACGAGTTCATCGGGCGAGCCGGCCAGCGCGAAGAAGTTCGCGTACACCGTCTGCATCTCGCGGATGTCGAGCTGAATCTGCTGTTGCTGCGGCTGGTTCGGTTGCGACCCCATGGGTTTGGAGTCCTCCTCGCCGAAAATCATGGTCGGCTCCAGGTCGGGTACTGCGTTCGTTCAGGTCGCGGTGCGCCGGGGCGAACGAGAAGTTGCGGCTGCATGCCACTGCTCTATGAGCAGTGCAAATGGGTGGCGGAAGACCGCTGCTGACACAGCAGTGGCACACCGGCCCCGTTGCCGTCCGCGTCAGGGGGTAGTGTAGCCGGACGGTGGCGGCGGGGCGAACGGGAATTCGGGGGGGCGCGCCGATCGGTGGCGATCCATGGTTGGCGGCAGATTCTTCGGTCGCTTCGCTCACTCGGAATGACGAACGGACGGCGCGACGTACCGGCTACTTCTTCCCGTCCGGCTGCGGCAGGTAGCGCACACGCAGGTTCTTCTCGATGATCCCGGCGAGTTCCGGGCGGTCCTGCCTGGGGAGCTTCTTGAGCAGTTCGGCCATAAGGGCGGGGGCGTCGTCGGCTTTCTTGCCGGCGCACAGCTCGCGGGCGAGCTTGTCGAACTCGCTGAGGTACGTCTTCATCTCGGCGAAGTCGCTCTTCGTTGCGAGCGGGCCGTGCCCGGGGACGATCTTCGTCGCGTCCGACTGCGCCAGCTCGTCGAGCACCTTTTCCCAGTTCGGCAGGTCGCCGTCGGCCAGGTAGGGGTGGTAGTGCGCGAAGAGGATGTCTCCGACGAAGAGCACCTTGTCCTGCGGGATCGACACGAGAATGCTGCCGGGCGTGTGCGTCGGGCCGGGGTAACGCAGCTCGACGGTCAGCTCGCCGAGATCGACGGTGGCCTTGTCATTGAAGCAGACCGTCGGGGCCACGAGCGTCGTGCCTGCGAACTGGTTGGGGTCCATGCCGGAGGCTTCCGGGTGTGCGAGGCGCTCGGCGGTCTGCGGCAGGTCGCGGCGCGTATTCTCGTGGCCGATGATCACGGCGCCCTGGGCGGCGAACGGCCCGTTGCCCCAGGCGTGATCAAGGTGGTGGTGTGTGTTCACGACGTACTTCACCGGCTTGTCCGTCACCTTGCGGATGTCGGCGAGGAAGTGCTCAGCCTCCTTGGCGGACATCAGCGTGTCGACGACGAGCACGGCGTCGCGGCCGATGACCACGCCGGCGTTCGCGCCGAAGGCGTTGGTCGGACCGGCGCCCTTGATGTCCA
The DNA here is from genome assembly GCA_964523405.1 of uncultured Planctomycetales bacterium. Lineage (GTDB taxonomy): Bacteria > Planctomycetota > Phycisphaerae > UBA1845 > Fen-1342 > CAZGAQ01. The sequence continues at coordinate 278,305 of CAZGAQ010000003.1, read as the reverse complement.
CATAGGCGTACACGTGCTCCGACAGCTTCTGCAAAGCCGGTGCGTCGGCGGCGATGGCAAGTGTGGTCAGGCTGAGAACGGCGGCGAGGGCGAGGGTGCCCCGCGAGAAAGTCGTTGGCATGTTCGTCTCCTGTGGTTGTTTTCGAGTGGCAGACGATAGGCGGCGGGGAGGCATTTAGCAATTTCGCGGGCGAAACGCGCGGGTGGCGCCTACTTGCGCAGCGCGTAAGTGTGTTGTGGACCGGGGTAAGTCCCGTTGGCGATGTCGGCGACGTAACGCTTCATTGCCGTGCTATAGACCTCGGAGAGCTGCGCGAGCACTGGGACGAAGCGCGGCGGGCGGATCGTGCCCAAACCGAGCATGTCCTGCGTGACGACGATATGCCCATCGCAGGCCGGCCCCGCGCCGCACCCGATCACGGGAATCAGCACAGCGTCAACGACGGCCTGGGCCGCTTCCGTCGGCACCGCCTCCAGGAGCAACATCACGGCGCCGGCGGCGACCATGCGCCGCGCCGTGTCGACGAGCTGTGCGATCGACGCGGCGTCGCGCGCCTGAGCGCGATACGCATCCGGCGTGAGCACCTGTTGCGGCAACAGGCCGAGGTGCGCGATCGGCGCGATACCGTCGCGCGCGATGGCCTCGATCAGCTTCTCGTCGCCGGGCTGGGCTTCGAGCTTCACGGCGTCACAGTCGCACTCGTTGCGAAAGCGGCCGGCTGCATCGACGGCGACCCCTGGCCCGTGCACCAGTGTCTCATAGGGCATATCGCCGATGAGGTAGACATTTGGGGCCGCACGGCGAACGGCCTCGCCGAGGATGAGCATGAGCGCGAGCGGGACAGTGCGTGTGCTGGGGTGGCCGAGGAGCACGGTGCCCATCGAGTCGCCGATGAGCAGCCCGTGCACGCCGGCGGCCTGCGCGAGGGCGGCCGTGGGGTAGTCGTACGCGGTCAGATACGCCGCCTTGCGGCCGTCCGTCTTCATCTGGCGGAGAGTGGCGAGGCTGATTCGGGTCGGCGGGGCTGTGCTCATGCTCACATTTTTCTCGCGTCGGACGTTGGCTCCGCGCGCATCACTATCAGACCTGGCGGCGGGCGCCAACCCCGACAGGGCGCAGTTCCGTGATTTATCGCCCCCGCGCTGCGCGTGTGGCGGATTCCCGAGCGCACGATTCCCCCTTCGCCGATCCGATTTGCATGCTTTAAGAGAGACAACTCGGTTCATCCCCGCTCGGTGCGGGCGGAAGGATCGTTCTATGAGCGACGTGGCCAGTATTTCCGGTGTGCAGAGCGCGCTGACACAGGCGGACCTGCAATCGGCGATTGCGCTGCAAGTGCTGCGCGCCGCGCGGGCGGCGGATCAGCAGCAGGCTGACCTGATGCAGGAGTTACTGGCGTCGGCGGAGGCGCTGAGCGGCAACGACGGTCTGGACGTATACGCCTAGATCGTCGTTCGTCTATCGCGGGTAAGTCCGCGGGCCCGGACGCCGGGCGCCGCCGCGGGCTACCGGCGCGAAGCGCTCGTCCGTGCGACGTGGGCCTGGAGGAACAGAAGGAAGCATGGGCATGGAGCCGGTCGACGTCTGCATCATCGAAGACGACGCCGTACAGCGCGCGCTGCTGTTCCGCCGGCTGCTGGGCAATGAACTGAGCGTGATTGAGGCGGACGACGGGGAGACGGGGCTGGGGCTCATTCGCCGCCATCATCCGCGGGTCGTGATCTGCGACCTGCTCCTGCCGGGGATGAACGCGATCGACGTTTGTCGGGCGGTGCGGGCGGATGCGGCGCTGGACGGCACGTACATCATCGTGCTGACCGTCTGCCACAACCGCGAGGCGAAGAACCGGGCGCTGAACTCGGGCGCCGACGACTTCATGCTCAAGCCGTTCGACGCGGACGAGTTCACCGCCCGCATCCGCAATGGCCTGCGCATCAGTCGCTTGCAGGAACGCCTGCGCAACGCGGCCCTCACCGACGGCCTCACGGGTCTGTGGAACCATGCCGAATTCCGTGCGCTGCTCGACCGGGAATTCGCCCGCACGCGGCGCTACGGCGGCTGCGTGTCCATGCTGATGCTCGATCTCGATCACTTCAAAGCGGTCAACGACACGTACGGCCACGAGATCGGGAATCAGGTGCTGCAGGGGGCGTCGCGGCAGTTGCGGCGCCTGGTGCGCGACACGGATTTGGTCGCCCGCTATGGCGGCGAGGAATTCGCGATCGTGTGCCCCCAGACCAACGTCGAAGACGCCGCCCAACTGGCGGAACGCATTCGCCTGGCTCTGGCCCAGCACGTCCGCGTCTCGGCCCATCCGCAACTGGCTGTCACCGTGTCCATCGGCGTGTCGGCCACGTCCGACGCCGCCGTGCATTCGGTTAGCGACCTGATTAACCAGGCCGACCACGCCTTGTATATCGGCAAGCGCGCCGGGCGCAACCGTGTCGTCCGCGCCGACACGGCGCCCGTCGTGGCGGTGGATGCGACGGTGGAAACCGACGAACTGGAACGCTTGCGCAAGCGCGTGGTGTCGTTGAGCATGCAGGCGAAGGACCTGTGCCTGCAGAGCGTCTGGGCCCTGGTGCAGGCGCTGGAGGCGCGTGACCGCTTCACCGCGTGGCACTCGCGGAACACGACGTACTACGCGAACTACCTGGCGCGGGCGCTGCGCCTGGCGGAACCGCTGCGCGTGGCCATCGGCAACGCTGCCATGTTGCACGACCTGGGCAAGATCGGCGTGCCGGATCGCATCCTGCAGAGCACGACGCGCCTGACGGAAGAGGACAACGCGGTCCTGCGGCAGGTCCCGCTGATGACCTGCAAGATCCTCGAGCCGCTGCGGGTCTTCGAGACGGAGATTCTCATCATTCGCCACCTGCGCGAGCGGTTTGACGGAACGGGGTACCCGTTCGGCCTGACGGGAGTCACGATCCCGATCGGCGCGCGGCTGGTGGCCATCGCCGAGACGTTCGACGCGCTGACGAGCGATCGGCCTTACCGCGCTGGTCATTCGCTGGAGCAGGCCCTCGCCGTTATCCGCAGTGAGGCTGGCCGGCAGTTTGACCCGGATCACGTAGCCCTGCTTGAGCGGCTGGCGATCCGCCATCGCGAACGGTGGGAGCGGCGCATGCGGCAGGCGCGGGTGGACCAGGCGGCGCTGCGCTAGGATCGGTAGCGCGCTCCGACGAGAGCAACCTGACCCCGCGCCGCCCCCCGGGGGCCAGCAGTACGCCCCGCGACCCGTCACGCACTCGGCTCCGCACCCCGCGGCACTTTTCCGGAAACCCGCCAAACCGCGGCTACAATCCCCTACAACACGGCCCCGGTGTGGGTCCCGGGCGGGTGTCGCCGGCGGTCGGGCCGCGGGCGGCAGCGGGCCGTAGTGAGAGCAACCCTTTTTCACTGCAGCACTTTGAGGAGTGTGTGATGAGCATTCAGGTCGGTCAGCCGGCCCCCGACTTCACCGCGAAAGCCGTAGTCGACGGGCAGTTTGAGGACATCAAGCTCTCCAGCTACCGGGGCAAGAACGTCGTGCTGTTCTTCTGGCCCCTCGACTTTACGTTCGTGTGCCCGACCGAGATCGTCGCCTTCAGCGAGGCCGCTCCGAAGTTCGCCGAGCGGAACACCGTGGTGCTGGGCGTGTCGATCGACAGCCAGTTCGTCCACCTGGCTTGGCAGAAGACCCCGCGCGCCGAGGGCGGTCTGGGCAAAGTCAACTTCCCGATGGTCGCCGACACCACGCACCAGATCAGCCGGGACTACGGCGTGCTGCTGGAAGGTGCGGGAGTGGCGCTCCGTGGACTGTTCCTGATTGACAAGAACGGCATTGTGCGGCACATGCTGGTCAATGACCTGCCGCTGGGCCGCAGCACGGACGAAGCGCTGCGCGTCGTGGACGCGCTGCTGCACTTCGAGAAGCACGGCGAGGTGTGTCCGGCCAACTGGAAGCCCGGCGCCAAGGCGATGAAGCCGGACGTCGAGGGTTCCAAGAAGTTCTTCAACGAGTGGGGCAAGTAGGCCGGCGCCGCACCTGGCGCGCGGCCGCCCGGAGCTCAGAGTCCGCTCGGCTGACGCGGGCCGGATTCCCCCCGAATCCGCCCCCGGTCGGCCGGCGGGCCGTTGCGGCCGCGCTGCCGAGGCTTGGGGGCTTTGGGGAGGGGGGGGTTGCAACCGATTGTGGCTATTTGGGTTACGGCGCATTGCCGCGGGGCGGCGCGCCGCGCATACTGTGGGGCGCTGGCGCCCTCGGCGTTGTGATGACCCGTCGCGCCGCGCCAAATAACGCCGGTCAGTCTGCGAATACCGTCCCGGAAGCGTTGCCTTGGGTGCGGGAAAGCCCGCGGCGCGCGGCACAGGAGAGTGGCCATGAACGGCTCACCCGCGGTCATCGTCAACAAGAGCGGCTTTCTCGCCAGCGTCGCGAAGGGCGTCTTTGGCACGATCATGGTGACGCTGGTGTGCGCGACTGCGCTCGGCGTGTACGCGCTCCGCACGCTGGATCAGCAGGCGACCAACATCACCCAGGGGTTGTTCAAGGCCTGGCCCGAGTGGCAGGACGCGCTCCCGCCGGTGCTCGCCGATGCCTTGGACGATCACCGGGCGCCGGACTACCGCAAGTCGGTCGAGGTCAGCGCACGACTGGTGGACGCCAAGCGCGGGCGTGAGGGGACACTCGTCGTTGTGGATGTGAAGAACAATGGCCCGGAGACCGTCACGCTGCTGGCGCTTCGTCTGGTCGTTGAGGACGCGAACAAGGTGCCCGTGCGCGAGGCCTTGTTATATGCGGCCACGCCGCTGGCCACGGAGTGCGAATGGCGCGGCCCGCTGCTGCCCGGCTCCGGTGTGATGCGGATTCCGCACTACGTGTACGGCGCTGAGGACGCGGCCAGCGTGACGGTGGAGATTCGCGACATCCGCGTCGCCGACAAGCCGGATGAAGACGACAGCGCGGTGACTCTGCCGGTGCCGGTGGAAGAACCCGCGGCCCCGCTCCCGCTGCTTCCGCCAACGCAACCGAAGCCGGCTCGCACGCGGAACGCGCCGGCTCAGCCGGTGGAAACCGAATCGGCCCCCGGCTAGCGCAGACAGCTGCAGAGCAAAAACTCAATCACGCGTTACTCGCGCGGCGGGCCGTGGGGCTCCCGCGCGAGATTGCGATTCCAGGCGGGGATTTCGACGACCACGTCCTGCCGCCCGTTCGGCACGCACTGGCAGCCCAGGCGCGACTGCGCGGTCAGGCCGTAGGCTTCGTCGAGCTGGTCTTCCTCTTCATCACCGGGTTCGTTGCAGGCGTTGAGCCCCTGGCGGACGACGACGTGGCACGTGCTGCAGGCGCAGACACCGCCGCAGGCGTGATCCAGCTCGATCCCGTGGGCCAGGGCGATATCCAGGATCGAACCCGGCAGGCCGTGGTCGCCGTAGGGTATCTTGGCCGGATCGACCTCGACGACGTGCTCCTGCTTGTGCTCGTCAACGAAGCGGATCGTGTACTTCTTGGCCGGGAGCTGCAGCTCTGAGCCTTCGATATACGGATTCTGGCCGCCCATTGGGCACCTCGTTTGCATCGCACGTCGTGGCACGCGGTCCGGCGCGCCCCGGATGACGCCGGCTGCCTAGCGAGCCCGAAACCACCACAGAAGCCCGGCCGCGCCGCCCGCGAGCGCGACCAGGGTGACAAGCCCGTTCCACCAGTTCACACGCGCGCTTTGCTGAGCGAGTTCGGCCGTGACGTTCTCCCACGGCACCATCGTGCGCCAGCGTTCGTCGTCGGTGAAGTAGCTCAGGAGCAGACGCTCCATGGTCGCACGATCGCAGCCGGAGCCGGCAAAGCGATACTGCTGATCGCCCTCGCGGTACTCCACGACGTTCGGGATCGCCTGCATGAACTGCTCGTCGGTCCGCTCGAGGATCAGGAATTCCTCGCGCTCGCTCAGGACGTCCGCGAGCGCGGCGACCACATCGTCGGTGTTCGCACGCGGCCGACCGACGAGCTTGACGGGGCCAGTGCTGGTAGTCGATTCATTCATGGCCGCTCTCCCCAGTTTGCGAAACTACGACTCCTGGCTGCCCACCTCAGAGCGGAGCGCCTCCCGGATGCCGAGCTCCGCGAGGCGTTTCGTGCCATGCCCGAAGGCCGTGAGCGCCCGGTATAGCCCGTCCAGGTCGTCCGTCGTCCGCGCGAAGTCCTCGAGCGCTTCCATTGCGTCCTCGATCTGCTGCTGTTCGCCGGGGCCCAGCAGGTGCCCGACCTTCGCCAGCATCTGCCGCGTCTTGGTCGTGTCGAACTCCACCTGGTTGAGCAGGTCGATGCGGCGGTGAGCCTCGATGTCCTGTCGGCCGAACTCGATGCCCTCGCGCGTGATGCGTTCGACATCCGCCCGCGTCAGGCCGTGATTCGGCACGATCTGGATGCTGGCCTGATGCCCGCTGCGCTGCTCGGTGGCGGAGACGTTGAGGATGCCGTTGGCGTCGATGAGGAACTCGACCTCGATCTTCGGCAGGCCGGCGGGCATCGGCGGAATGCCGCGCAGCTCGAACTCGCCGAGCGAACGGCAGTCGCGCGCCAGCTCGCGCTCGCCCTGCAGCACGTTGAACTTGATCGCGACCTGGCCGTCGACGAAGGTCGTGAACATCTCCGTGGCGCGGCAGGGGATGGTCGTGTTGCGGAGAATCAGTTTGCCGACGGCGCCGCCCATCGTCTCGATGCCGAGCGAGAGGGGTGTGACGTCGAGCAGCAGCATGTCCGCGCGCTGGCCGCCGAGCACGGAGCCCTGAATGGCCGCGCCGAGGGCGACGACCTCGTCCGGGTTCAGCGCGGTATACGGCGGGTAGCCGAAGTACGCCTCGACGCGCTGGCGGACCAGCGGCAGCCGCGATGAGCCGCCGACCAGGATCGCCTGCTGAACGTCCGCGGGCGTGAGCTGCGCGTCGCGCAGGGCCTGCCGGCACAGGGCGATGGTGCGCTCCACAAGTGGGGCGACCAGCGCTTCGTATTCGTTGCGATACAGCGTGCGGCGGTAAACGCGCCCCTTGCCCAGGTCCAGCTCGATGTCGGCCCGCTCTTTCTCGGAGAGGCGGATTTTCGCGTTCTCGGCCAGCGTGCGCAGGGCCTGCTTGGTGGCCGGCGTATCGATCCTCAAATCGAATTCGTCCTCGACCTCGCGCTGGATGAGTTGCACGATCGCCAGATCGAAATCGTCGCCGCCCAGGTG
>CAZGAQ010000003.1:155686-271083 GCA_964523405.1 uncultured Planctomycetales bacterium | reverse complement strand
GTCGCCGGCGGTGCTGAGGACTTGGAAGACGCCTTCTTCCAGGCGCAGTACGGAGAGGTCGAACGTGCCGCCGCCGAGGTCGTAGACCGCGACCGTCTGCGACGTGGTCACCGCAGTGTCCGTGTCCGCGCCGCTGCAGCGGGCCATGGGCAGGGCGAAGTGGCCCTGATGGGCACCGGTCTGCGGGCGTGCGCCGATGCCGTAGGCCAGCGCGGCGGCCGTCGGCTCGTTGATGATGCGGACGACTTCGAGCCCGGCGGCCTCGCCGGCGTCGCGCGTGGCTTGGCGCTGGGCGTCATCGAAGTAGGCGGGGACGGTGATGACGGCTTTGCGGACCGGGCAGCCGAGGTGGCGCTCGGCCCGCTCCTTGAGGTCACGCAGAATCAGCGCCGAAATCTGGACCGGCGTGTAGGGCTTGCCGTTGATGTCAATCTGGACCGTGTTGTTGGGGCCGGGCGTGACGGCGTAGGCGAGGTGCGGGAGGTCTTCGCGGATGTCATCGATGCCCTTGCCGACGAGGCGCTTCACGGAGTAGACCGTCGCGCGCGGGTTCTCGATGGCGTGATTGCGGGCTTCCCAGCCGATGGTCACCTGCGGGCGCCCGCCGTCCGCCGCGGGCGTGATGCCGATGACCGAAGGCAGTCGGCCTTCGCCGCGCTCGTCGCGCACCAGATGCGGCCCGCGCTCATCCGCCCACGCGATCAGCGAGAACGTGGTGCCGAGGTCGATACCGACGATGACTTCGGACGACATAGAAACCGGTCTCCGAGTTCAGAGTGTCCAGTTCAAAGTTCAAAGTGCGGAGCGCGATCCCGCCGGCTGCGGTCGTGCCGCCAGAACAGGCGCTGCCCCAGCCGGTCTTGCCACTTTGAACTTTGCACCGTGCACCGCTCCGATCACAGTTCCGCCAGCAGCTTCTGATAGTACTTCACCGAGTTCAACTCGGCTCGCAGGCGCAGGCGCACGCTCTCGTCGCCGGGCAACTGGCGGGCCAGTTCGGCGATCTTCGCGAGCGTCGCGTCGTACGGCTGTTGCACGCGTGTGCGGCACGCCTCCAGCGTGACAGAGTCGCCCGCCTGGCGCGCCTCCTGAATTTCCTCGCGCAGCATCAGCGCCGTGGTCAGCACGACCTGCGGCACGTTCTTGTCGTCGCGCGCCGATTTGCCGCCGGCGAGCTCCAGCAGATAGTCCGCCCGCAGCACTGGGTCGGCCAGCACGCGGTGCGCCTCGTTGAGCTGCGCGCTGAGCCGCAGGCTGAGGCTCGTCTCGGTCGTGTGATGATCCGGATGCACGCCGCGCGAGACCTGCAGGTACTTCTGTCGCAGGACGGCCGGGTCGAGGTCGTACGCGACCGGCAGGTTCAGGAGCTCGAAGTAGCTCAGACCCTCGGCCGGATAGAGACTGCGGCAATGGTCGCAGAAGAGCCGCGAGCCCATGGGGCTGTGGCACGATGCACACTTGGCGGGGGCGGTTTGCTGCGGCTGCGTTTCGGCAGGCATCGCACGCTCCGTGCATAACGACGGCCCGCGCTGGGGGGCGGCCGCCCTGGCCGCCGCGCTCGCAGGCCGAAGCAGTGTAGCCGCGGGAGTGCGGCGGAGCGAATCGCGGACACGCCGGCGTTGAGGCCGACGGCTGCTCGGCGGCCGGGGGCTGGCCGCCTACGCCGAGTAGCTCGAACCACACCCGCAACTGTGCTTGGCGTTGGGGTTGTGGAACGTGAAGCCCTTGCCCATGAGGCCTTCCTGGAAGTCGATCGTCGTGCCGGTCAGGTTGCCGACTTCGTAGCTCTTGAAATCGCACACAATGATGACGCCGTGCGACTCGAAGACCTCATCCGTCTCGGCCACCGGTGCCGCCTGCTCGTCGCGCAGGTCGAGGACGTACGATAGCCCGCTGCAGCCGCCGCCTTTCACGCCGAAGTACAGGTACGTCGTTTGCGGATGGTCCGTCTTCTGCATGTACTCGCGCACGCGCGTGGCGGCCAAATCGGTCAGACGGATGCCCTGGCCTTCGCTCGGCTGTTCCGCGCGCGCCCGGACGGTCACTTCCGAGCACACGGCCGCCCCGTTTGTCGTGGAATTCGCATCAGCGCTCATCAAATACTCCGTGGGTACGTTGTGCGGTCTGGGGTCTGCGCGTGCGCCGGGCTACTTGGGTGCCGCGGCGGGCGCCGCACGATTCGCCGCCGAGCCGTTGCTCTTGGCGCGTTTTTCCTTCAGGTCCTTGATCGCCGCGCGGACGGCGTCTTCCGCCAGCACGCTGCAGTGGATCTTGACTGGCGGCAGCGCCAGCTCCTTGACGATGTCCGTGTTCTTGATCTCCAGCGCCTGATCGAGCGAGCGGCCTTTGAGCCACTCGGTCGCCAGCGAGCTGGACGCGATCGCCGAGCCGCAGCCGAACGTCTTGAACTTCGCGTCCACGATGTTCTCGTTCTCGTCGACGAGAATCTGGAGCTTCATCACGTCGCCGCACTCGGGCGCCCCGACGATGCCCGTGCCGACGTTGTCGCTGCTGCGGTCCAGCGAGCCCACGTTGCGCGGGTTGCTGTAGTGGTCGATGATCTTTTCGCTGTATGCCACGGTTGGTACTCCTGCCGGCCGGCAAGGCCGGATTCCTCGCCTAGTGCCCCGCCCACTGCACCGACTTCAAGTCGATCCCTTCCTTGGCCATTTCGTACAGCGGGCTGAGTTCGCGCAGCCGCCGTACCGCCGTCACCACGCGGTCGATCGTATAGTCGATCTCGGCCTCGGTGTTGAAGCGGCCCAGCGAGAAGCGGATGCTGCTGTGGGCCAACTCGTCGCCGACGCCGAGCGCCTTGAGGACGTAGCTGGGTTCCAGCGAAGCGCTTGTGCAGGCCGATCCGCTCGACACCGCGATGTCGTCCATGCCCATCATCATGCTCTCGCCTTCGACGTACGCGAAGGAGAGATTCAGATTCGACGGCGTGCGCTGCACGGCGTCGCCGTTGAGGAAGACCTCGTCGAGTTGCGTGAGAATGCCGTTCTTGAGCTTGTCGCGCAGCTTCGCAATGCGGGCGGGTTCCGTATCCATGTGCAGGCGGCACAGTTCGGCCGCCTGGCCGAGCCCGACGATCCCCGGCACGTTGAGCGTGCCCGAACGCATCCCGCGCTCGTGCCCGCCGCCGTGCAGCACCGGCTCGCAGCGGACGCGCGGCCGCTTCCGCCGCACGTACAGGGCGCCGACGCCCTTGGGACCGTGAATCTTGTGCCCGCTGCAGGACAGCAGATCGATGCCCATCTCCTCCACGTTGATCGGAACCTTGCCGAACGTCTGGCAGCAGTCCGTGTGGAAGAGGATGCCGCGCTCTTTACAGAACCGGCCGATCTCGCCGATCGGCTGCAGCGTGCCGATTTCGTTGTTACCGTGCATGATCGACACGAGGATCGTGTCGTCCTTCATGGCGTCTTTGAGTTGCTGCAGATCGACGTGCCCCTCCTTGTCGACCGGCAGAAACGTCACACGGAAACCGTGTTGCTCGAGGTACTTGCACGGGTCGAGCACGGCCTTGTGCTCGGTCACCTGCGTGATGATGTGCTTGCCCTTGTCCCCGTACATCGCCGCGACGCCCTTGATGGCGATGTTGTTGCTCTCCGTCGCGCCGCTCGTCCAGATGATCTCCTTCGATTCCGCCCCGAGCACGTCGGCCAGCTGCTGCCGCGCGTTTTCCACCGCCTGTTCGCCTTCCCAGCCGAAGCTGTGGCTGCGCGAGGCGGCATTGCCGTACTTCTCACAGAAATAGGGCAGCATGGCCTCCAGAACCTGGGGGTCGACGCAGGTCGTCGCGTTGTTGTCGAGATACACCTTCATTGCGCGATCACCTTTGGGGTTTCCGTTGTGCATGCGGCAGGATTGAACGCCAGGTCCGCTACGGTGACGCCCGACAGGAACTTCCGCAGGTCCTCATGCACCTTGCGCACGGAACTGCGCACCGGGCACGCTCCCGTAAGCGTGCAACGCCGAGCATCCTTGTCTGGGTTTGTGCACCGTGTCAGGTGTACCGGGCCTTCCACCGCCTCGATGAGGGCATCCAGGGTGAATTCCTCCGGCCGCTTGGCAAGCACGTACCCGCCGCGAGCGCCGCGGACGGAGGTGACGTGGCCCGTCCGGTTCAGTTTCTTGAGGACGTTCATCAGCAGTGGCAGGGGTACCCCGTGAGCTTCAGCGATGTCGCGAGCGCTGACCACCTTCTGCCCCTCTCGTGCCAGGTGGCACACGGCGATCATCGCGTATTCCGTCTTGCGGGTCAGCGTTAGCATACAAACCGCTCCTTTCGTCATCTTAATATAGCATCGGAGCGGTACGGTATCAAATCCAAAAAACCGCACCGGCCGCGCGAAATCGGACCTGATCTGATCATAGCCGGCGTAGCGTACGAGGTCTGGACCCCTCGGGGCAACTCCCGCGCTTCCGGCGGGGGCGGGACTGGGTCCCGCGGCGGCAGGTGGCAGGGCCGGCGGTCAGAACCTGTCCGAACTTGCCGGAGCATGTGGGCGAGCCTGCCTGGACCCCTGGGGCCGGTTACACTGGGCGCATGAGTGGTCACACGCCCCAGGTCGCCCTGCGGTTTCCGTTCTCCATTCTCGCGCGCTTTCGTGCCGCGCAGGTTCGCAACACGCTGGACCAGCAGCTCCGAGACACGCCGGTCCGCTCGTTCACGATTCTCCTGCTGCTGGTCGTTATCTGGGCGGCGCTGTATTGGCTGCTGACGCTCGTGCTTCGCCAGCTCAGCCGATGGGAGCTTGTCTCCGTTGTGGCCAACCAGCAGATCTTCGTGCACTTCTTCCTGGTGCTCGCGATCATGCTGACGTTCTCCTCGGCCATCCTCGCGTACAGCAGCCTGTTCGGGCGGCGCGAGGCTGGATATCTGCTGGCCATGCCGATCCCCGCGCGCCAGGCCGTATGCGTGAAATGGATCGAGGGCATGCTGCTGTCGAGTTGGTCATTCCTGCTGCTGGGTGTGCCGCTCATGCTGGCCGTGGCGCACAACGGCACGGGCGTGGCGTGGTACTACTACCCGCTGTTCGTGGGGCACTTTTTGGCGTTTATTATTATCCCCGCGACCGTCGGCGTGCTGATCGCCTGGGCCGTGGCGATGTGGGCGCCGCGCCGCCCGCTCGCGGTGCTGCTGTGGTGCGGCGCGGTCGTCGTGTTGGGGGCGAGCATCTGGGTCTGGACCCTGCTGCGGCATACGGAGGGCGTGGGGGCGGACTGGTTGCAGCGCTTCTACGCGCAGATCAGCGTTGCACGCCAGCCGTTCCTGCCGAGCACTTGGTCAGCCAAAGGGATTGTTGCCGCGATGCAGTTGCGGGCTGAGGAGAGCGTGCTGTACCTGGGTGTGGTTGTGGCCAACGGCGCGTTTCTGACCTGGCTGACGGTGCATATTGTGGGCCGCTGGTGGGGCGAGGCCTTCAACCGGGCGCAACAGGGCCGGGCGCACTCGCACATCCGCCGCGGCTGGTTCACCGAAGCGCTGTGCGGCGTGCTGTTCTTCTATCTGCCGGCGCGCTGGCGCGTGATGATGCTCAAGGACCTGCGCGGCTTCGTGCGGGATGCGCCGCAGTGGACGCAGATGGTCATCATGATGGGCCTGCTGATGGTCTACGCCCTCAAGCTGCAATCCGTCAACCTGGAATGGCTGCCGGTCGATTTCGGCGGTGCCGGTTTTCGCGGCCTGCTGGCGTTCCTGAACCTCGTGACGGTGAGTCTGATTCTCGCCACGTTCACCAGCCGGTTCATCTTTCCGCTCCTGTCCCTGGAGAGTCAGCAGCTCTGGTTGCTTGGCTTGTTACCGGTGCGCCGTGTGACGGTTCTGCTCGTGAAGTTCGCGTTCTCGGTGACCGTCACGGCTCTGTCGGCACTCGTGGTCATGAGTCTGGCGGTGTACGCCCTTGAACTGCCGGCCGAGTGGGCACGTCTGCAACTCGTCGTGAGCGTGGCGGTGTGCGTTGGACTCTCCGGATTGGCGGTGGGCCTGGGCGCTCGGTTTCCGGTATTGGGCCAGCGCAACCCGGCCCGCATCGCAGCCGGTTTCGGTGGCACGTTTAATCTGATCGCCAGCATGTTGTTTGTGGGGGTCGAGATGGGCGTACTGGCCGCGGCCTCGCTCGGTGGCCTGGGACGTGAGCTGCCGGATCCGGCGACAGTGCACCTGCCGGTGCTGCTGATGCCACTCCTTGTGCTGATTGGGCTGGGAACTGCCGGTGCCGGGCTCGTCGTCGGGGCACGCCATTTCGCTCGCCTGGAGTGCTAACCAATCCGAGACGGCACTTCAGTTGTGAAACGCTTCATGTTATAGGACCAAAATCTCGGAAGAGTCATTTTTGCGCATAAGGTAGTGTGACTTTTTGCTTGACTCCCGGGACCGAACGGCCTATAAGGAACTCAGCGCAATTCTAGCTTCGTTTGGTTCGGATGAGGAAGGAGGAGCTCAGCATGCGTCAGTTCGGGACGATGGCACTTGTGATCGGGCTGTTCGCGTCTTTCGCTGCCCCGACCGCTCTGGCCCAATTGAGCGACAGTCTCTATTACGTCGAGGTCTGTCGCGCCGATTTGGGCATGTGCGTCGGCTACTACAGCGTGCCGACCAGTGCGGCGACGTGGAATGGCAGCTCGTGGATCTGGCAACTGGCGGAGGACCAGGAGATCACCAACCCGGAGCTTGGGACGCTCGGCACGGTGCGGCAGGGTTCGTTCATCGAAATCACGCCGTCCCGCGGCGGCCTGCGGTCGAATCCCGCCGTGAACCTCGGCTTTGCGATGCAAGCCGGCAATGCGGAAACCACCTTCACGGTGCGTTCGGCGCTGCTGTCGTTCCCGACGATCGCGAATCCCTCGGGGCGGGCGCACACCGCGATCACGGCGACGGATGGGGTGGATGAGGAGGGTGGGTTGCTCACCGGTCTGGGGACCGGAGCGGGCGGTGGGGCATATCTCGCCCAGTACAACACCTTCGTTCCCAATGGAACCACCTTCACCGAACTGGTTAGCTCGATCACGATCCCCGCACTGGACGGGGCGACGCTGAACGAGGCATATCCGAGCGACGGCAGCTGGCAACCGATCGGCGTGCCCGTGAGCAACATCAGCACGCAGATCAGCTTCACGATTTCGGCCAATGATCTCGCCAGCGGGACGTCGCTGTTCGAGATCGTGCCGGAGCCGTCGGCCCTGCTGCTGGGGCTGCTCGGACTGGGCTGGCTGCGGCGGCGTTAGGAGAGGAGTAGGGACCTAGGGGCAGAGCGGAAGCGGGTACACGGCAGGATCGTGTGCCGGCCTCGATGAGAGAGGGAGAGGATCGAATGAAAGCAGCTTGCATGAGCAAGGGACGCCTCTTTGTGGTCGCGGGCCTCCTCGGAGTCGTCGCGCTGGCGCAGGCCGGAGCGATCTCCAACGTGATCTTCCGGATTGAGGCCACCAACGCCGCGGGTTGGGGCTACAAGGAATTCACTGCGAACGATTTGACGTACAACGCGGCTACGAACCAGTGGGTTTGGAGCACCGGCGCCTGGGAAATCCCGGAGAACGGCATTCCCGGCGGTACGCCGATCGCTGAACTCGGCAACGCGACCGTGGGCTTTGTGAAGGACCCTGCGACCAACAAACCGTATTACATCGGCTTGGGCTTTGAGGTCGTCAGCGGTGATTCCCTGACCCGCTTCGTGGTCAAGTCCGGCTGGGTGCAGTTCACCAACACGCTGCCGGCGAGTCTGCTGAACGGCGTCAACGGCGGCGGCCGCGCCACTGCGCAGCTCGGCGTCAGCGACCTGAACGGCAACGGCGTCGCCTTGCTGGGCTATGGCCCGGTTGGCATCGGTGCGTACCGTGCCCTTTATAATGAGACGACCGGCCCGGTCACGCTGACGAGTCTGGTGAATACCGTCCAGAACACGACGGGCGGCAGCGGCTCCGGCTCGCAGACTTTCCCGTCGTCTGGAACGTATGGCCAGATCAACGACTCCGTCGCTGACATGGGGAGCATGCTTGATTTCACGTTGACGGCGGGCGACATGGGTAGCGGCACGACCACCTACCGGATTCTGCCTGAACCGGCGACTGTGGCTGTGTTGGCGCTCCTGGGATTCGTGGTCCTGCGGCGTCGCTAACCGCGATAATCCGAGAGCCGATGCGAGTTTCCGCGGGGGTCGCCAGTGGCGGCCCCCGTCTGTTGTAGACGCCGGGATGTGGATTGGGGGGTGGGCGCGTACGCTTGGAGGGCGCGCCGCAGTATCTCTGCTCGTTGCTGACGGTATGCCGAGTCTGGGCCGGACTCGCAACCAAGTGCGGGAGTCTTGCGGACCTATTGTGTCCGCAATTGCGGCGGAGGTGCTATGTATCGGCGTTCCCTGCTCGTCGCCGGGCTGCTGCTCGCCAGCGCCTGCATCGCATGGTCGAATCCTGAGCCCGCGGCCACTGTGCCCCCGTCCTTACCGTTCACGGCCACGCCGCAGCGCGTTCCCCTCGCCCAGTTCCCACCCGCCATCGACATCGCGACCGTCACCGATATCCAGGCTGGCGATTTGGACAATGATGGCTGGACCGATCTGGTCGTTGCCTGGTATGCCACCGATAACGACAACGCTGCCAACAATCGCCGCGCGCTGTCAATCTTCGTGAACCACAAGGGCCAACTGGAGCTCGCGCAGGAGATCAATCTCTACCAGCAGAATATCCAGATTCCGGCCCTCTCCGTGCTGCGCAACGGCACCGCCAGCGTGGCGCTGGGCGATTTCGACGGCGATGGTGATCTCGACATGGCCGTGACCGGGTTCTTCGGCGATGAGCTCTGGTTCATCGAGAACTGTGGCCCGGCCGGCTTCGTGCCCTATCTGCGCTTTCCCTTCGGGTTCAACTCCACCAGCGTGTTCCTCACTCCGCCGGAGGCGGCGGCAGGGGACTTCGACGGCGACGGCCGCGACGAGTTGGTGTACCTCGCGGACCCGATCCAGTTCCCGGATGGCGAGATTCTGCACTTCTGGAAGACGCTGGGCGGCGTCGCCGACATGTACCGCACGGACTGGTCCGTCTTCAGCGGCAGTGTGTACACACAGTGGACACGCGGGCTGGCCGTATTCGACTTCGACAGCGACGGGCGCCCGGACGTGTGCTTCACCGGGACCAAGAATCCGCCCAACGAGGACGGCCCGATTCTGACGGTGTGGTATCAACTCGATCCGCTGACCGGCTACTTCCAGGTACGTAATGAGTACCCGACGTATGTCTGCGCCGATGTCGCGCCGTTGCAGACCGTCCCTTCGGCCCCACCGGGCATCGTCCTGACCGATTCGAACGGTACGAAGGCGCAGTACTGGCGCCGCTTGCCGGGCGCGCTGCAGTTTGAGGCTTACGGCAAGATGGCCGGCTTCACGAGCTCCTCGACCCGGCGCGGCACCGCTGTGGCCACCGGGGACCTCAACGGCGACGGCCAGGTCGACGTGGTCACGAAGCAAAAGCTCGGTTACGGCCAGTCGGGGCAGATCGACATCCAGTTGTGCCGCAATGGCGGCGCGCAGTGGGCCCCCGTGGCGCCCAACGTGCTGGATACGACCGGCCTCCGCACCGACGTGAGCAATGGCATCCTGCGGCCGCGCAACCTCGTCGTTACGGACCTACAGGGCAATCGCCTGCCGGAAATTGTGGCGGGTTTCATGGCCACACCGTTGAGTCCGTTCGAAGGGGGGGGCAGCCGGCTGGACGTCATGGTCTGGCTCAACGGTCCGCCTGGGGATGTGAACCGCGATGGGCGCACCTGTGCTCTCGACATTGGGATCGTGTCCGCACTGCTGGGGCGAACGGTCGACGACCCGGACTACTTGCCGGATGCCGACCTGGACCGTGATGGCGCTATCCAATTGGCGGACCTCTCTCTTGTCCTGCGCGACTTTGGACACAACTGCCCGAGCTGCCAGGGGCTGGCGCCGGGCGACATGAACTGCGACACGACCGTGAACTGGGCGGACTGCGACGGGTTCCTGCTGGCCCAACGCGGCATGGCGGACTATCTGAATCGTTATCCCCAATGCGCATTCCTCAACGCGGACTGCACGGGCGATGTGGCCGTCAATTGGCACGATATCGACCCCTTCGTGGCGATCATCCAGTGCGCCGTGCCCGACCGGAACCTGGACGACGCGCACGTGCCGGACACGCTGCCGTTCCCGGATCGCTAGCGCCGTTTCTGCTAATGGTGCGTTGTCCCGTAGCGTCAGGCCTCCGCCTGCCCCGAACGAGGTGAGGGGTGCCAGATGACGAACGCCCGTTCCGGAGCACGACACCTCAAGTGAAACCGTCGTAACCCCCCGCCCCCGGTGTTCCCACAAAACAAAACCGGCGGACGACCCGCAGATCGTCCGCCGGACAGTGCCTCGGCTAGGGCTCGAACCTAGGACCCGCTGGTTAAGAGCCAGCTGCTCTACCAACTGAGCTACCGAGGCGTGCGGCCGCCCGCGCAGGAATCGGCCGCGCCGCACACGCGAGGGGGCGGCCGGCATTGCGGTCGGCCACCACTCTGAGGCGCGAACCGAAAGTGTACAGCGCCTGGCCGGCGATTTCCAGCGCCGGCGAGCGGGATTTTGTGCGCTGCCGCGCTCTCGCGGCACGCCGGGCGGACCAAGCCGCCCGCTGATGCGCCGATCCGGCGGGCGCGCGTACGCCCTGCCAACCGGGCCGTCAGCCGCTACAATCGCGACCGCGCGCCCTGCGCCCCGCGGCCGGTCTGCGGGCGCGATCGCGGCGGATGGCGGTTGGCCGGGCGTGCGGCTGGGAGTCGGTCCGATGCCTGAGTGGTTTACGGCGCTCGATCCGACGGTGCAGAAGATCGTGCTGGGTGGCGCCGGCTTCGTGGCGCTGGTGCTGGTGTTGCGTATTCTCGGCGGGTTGCGCGAGCGGCGCGATTCGGCCCGGCGGCGGGCGGCGCTGCAACGGGATCACGAGAGCGCGCGCCTGCAGCAGGAGGAAGTCCGGCGCCTCGCGGGGCAGATCCTGACGACCAGCTCGACCACCCGCGTGATCGGCTTCAACGTGATCCGGCAGGTGGAGGCCGTGTTCACCGATGGCTGCCCGTCATCCGTGGCGGCACTGGAGCTGGCCAAGGCGCTGGCGGTGCGTAAAGGAGCCAACGCGATCATCAACCTGCAGACCCAGCAAGCCCCGGGCGGGAAGTGGGTCGCGTGCGGAGATGCCGTGATCGTCCGAGCGCTGTCGCTGCCGACGGCCAAGCCGCCCACAAGGGCGCCAGGGAAGCCGGGCGCGGGGGCAGAGGAGCGCGGCGGGGGACGGACGTAGCGCAGGGGCGAGCGACCTACGAAGTCTGGCGCTGAGGCGACGGTGCTACAGGACCTCCCGCACGAGCTGGCGGATGCGCCGGGTCCGGAAGTACGGCACGCCGGATGTGAACAGCAGGAAGAAGCGGTCGCGGGTGAGCCAGCGTTCGGCGAACCGGCTCAGGTCGGCAGCGGTCAGGCTTTGCACGTGCTGCGTTTCTTCGTCCACGCTCCAGCCTTCGCGTCCCAGCGCGCCGATCTCGCAAAGCACGGTGCGCCAGGCCATATAGGACGGCTCATCGCGCAGCTCAGCCACGTGGAAGAGATAATCGCGCTGTGTGCTGGGAAGCCAGGTATCGCCCACGCGTCCGGCGCGGACGTCGGCCAGCTCGCGCAGCGCGGCCTGGATCAACGTGACCCGGTCGCGGTGCCGCGTCCAGGCGTACACGTACGGGATCCGCAGATTGTGCCAGTGCAGCCCCTGTGACCAGTAATAGTATGTGCTGCTGTGCTCGTAGCGCACGCGGTTCACGATGGGGGCACACAGCGAGCCCAGGCCCATGCGAACGGCGGTGAGCGTGACATGCTCCTGGGGCGTGAGGGGCTCCGTGAAGATGAAACCCAGCGCCACAACCTGTTGCCGCGGGTGAAACCCCAGGCGACGAATGACGGGGAGCCTGGCCTGAGGGGTGGGCAGAGGTACCGGCCGCGTCGCCGTGCTGCGCGGCAGCGCGGCGAAATGCCGGCGGATCTGGTCCATCTCTCCGGCGACGAGCGCGCCGGCGATCCCGATCACGATGTTGTGCGGCGCATAGTGGACGTGGTCATAGGCCTCAATCGCCGCACGCGATAGCCGGCTCACGGACCGCGCCGTCCCGGCTTGCGGCAGCGCGTAGCCATGGTCGGTGAACAGGGTCCCCACCAGCCACGAGTCCGGGTCGGGCATGGCCGGGTGCTGTACCACTTCGGTCACGACGAGCCGCCTCTCGGTTGCCAGTATCTCGTCGGAGTAGGGCCGTACTTCGAAAACTTCCGCCAGCAGTCGAGCCGCCGCCGCCGCTTGGCCGGGAATCGTGTTCCAGTACCAGACGACGCCCGCCGCGCCGGTGACGCCATTGACCGTGCCCGGCACCTCGGTGACCGCGCGAGTCAGGGCGTCGCGCGTCGGGTAGGAGCGGGTCGTGCTCATGTGCAGGTGTTCGACCAGGTGGCTGATGCCGTTGGTGGCCTTGGATTCGTACGTGACGCCGCCCGGCACGACCGCCATGAGCGAGACGGTATGAGTGTGCGGCATGTCCACCCAGCACAGCGTCAGACCGTTGTCCAGAACCTCGCGGCGATATCCGTTTATCAGCTCTGAACTGGGCATTCGTGGGGTTCCCCTCGGCTTCAGCGGCGATGGAACTGCCGCTCCAGGTCCTTCAGCGTCAGCCGCAGCGTCGTCGGGCGGCCGTGCGGGCAGTGGCTGCTGCGCTCGGCCAGCGTGCGGCGCTGCAGCAGGGCGGCGATTTCGTCGCCGGTCAGCGGGTCGCCGGCCTTCACCGCCGCCTTGCACGCCATCATGTCGAGGATCTCGTGCACGAGCGTGTCGGCCTTCGGACGCGCGCCCTGCTCGGCCAGCAGGTCGAGCAGGTCGCGCACGAAGCGCGGCGCGTCCACGCGCTCCAGCAGCAGCGTCGGAAAGGCCTGCAAGGCCACGCTCTGCGGGCCGGCGGGAGTGAGCTCGATGCCCATGCGGGCCAGCGTGTCGGCGTGCGTCTCGAGCGCTTCGAGCCGGTCGGCCGGCACGCGGACGACCTCGGGCAGCAGCAGCCGCTGCGATTCGAGCCGCTGCTCGGCGACGCGCTGCCGCAATTCCTCGTACAGGATGCGCTCGTGCAGCGCGTGCTGATCGATGATCATCAGGCCTTCGTCGGTCTGCGCGACGAGATAGGCGTTGTGGACCTGGATGGCGCGCGGCGGGGGGAATGGCGCGTTGCCCTCCGGCGGCGCCGCGGCTTGCGAACGTCCGAGCGGTGCGCGCGGCGGCAGGCCCCAACGCTCCCCCGGCGCTTCCCCAGGAGGGAGGGGGAGGACGCGATCCTCGCCGACTCCCGTCATGGGTGCGGTCGAGCTGGACGGAAGGGGGCTCGGCAGGTCGATCGGCGGCCGAGGAATCTCGCGACCCTCCCCCAACCCCTCCTTGGGAGGCAGGGGAGTCTGGGGGCGCGGGAGGGTCGGCGTGGCGGCCGGGCTGTGGCGGAAGAAGTCGACCATCGCCTCGCGAACGCGTTGGCGGTGGGCATCGTCCTCACGCGGGGTCCGCAGGCGGTGGTCGAAATTGCTGCCGAGGAACTTCTCGCGCAATGCCGCCAGCACCTGTCCGTGCACGTAGTTGGAATCACGCCAGCGCACCTCGACTTTCGTCGGGTGCACATTCACGTCCACGTCGGCCGGCGTGATCGTAATGAACACGAACGCGACCGGGTAGCGCGATGGATCGATCAGGCTGCGGTACGCCTCCTTCACCGCGTGCGAGACGAAGCGGTCGCGCACATAGCGCCCATTCACGAACAGGTATTCCCATTTCCCTGAGCCGCGGCTCTCGGCCGGTGGTGCGACGAGCGCATCGACGAGGATGCCGGTGCCTTCGCGCCGCACGGGTAAGAGCACGCGCGCCAGGTCCTCGCCGTAGAAATCCGCGATGCGTTGGCGGCGATCCGGCGTGGCGGCGAGGCGGTGCGTGACGCGTTCGTGGTGCCGGAGTGCGAAAGCGACCTCGGGATGCGCCAGGGCGATGCGGGCGAGCTGCTCGGTGATGTGGCCCATCTCGGTCTGATTCGTGCGCAGGAACTTGCGGCGGGCCGGCACCGGATAGAACAGGTCGCGGACCTCGATCGTCGTGCCGGGCGGCGCGGTGCATGGCCGCGGCTGGCTGACCTGCCCGCCGTCGACGGTGATAACGTGCCCGACGTCGCTATCCGGGCGGCGGGACGTGAGCTTGAGGCGGGCCACAGCGCCGATACTGGCGAGGGCCTCGCCGCGGAAGCCCATGGTCTGGATGTTGAACAGGTCGTCGTCGCCGCGGAGCTTGCTGGTGGCGTGCTGCGTGACGCTGAGCACCAGGTCGTCCGCATCCATACCGCCGCCGTCGTCCGTCACCTGGATCAGGCCGCGCCCCCCGTCCTCGATGACGATGTCAATGCGGCCTGCCCCCGCATCGAGCGCGTTTTCCACCAGCTCCTTGACGACGCTGGCCGGGCGCTCGATGCACTCGCCCGCGGCGATGCGGCTGATGAGGGCGGGCGGCAGCAGGCGGATCTGGCCCATCCGGGCTCCTCGTCCCGCAGGCGGCGGGGCGTGCAAAGTCGTCCTCCCCCAACCAAGCCAGTATACCCCGAAGGCGGTACAATGCGCCGGGCGTCGTGGAGAACCCGGTCTGGAGACCACCGTGGACGGCATCATCGCATACCTCCGCGAGAAGCGGAGCGAGCACCTGGAGTGGGCGAAGGAACTGTGCCGCATCCCGAGCATCAGCACGAAGCCGGAATGCCGGGAGCACGTCCGGGCGGCGGTGCAATGGACGCGGGACCTGTGCGTGCGGCTGGGCCTGCGAGCGGAGGTGAAGGAAACGGGTGGGCACCCGCTGGTCTACGCCGAGTACTGTCAGGCGCCCGGGGCGCCGACCTACTTGGTATACGGGCATCTTGACGTGCAGCCGGAAGGGGACCTGAGCCTGTGGCACGCCGGTCCGTTCGAGCCGGTCGTGAAGGACGGGCTGCTGATTTGCCGCGGGTCGGCGGACGACAAGGGGCAGGTGCTCGTGCACCTGCGGGCGGTGGCGGCGTGGCTGGCGGTCGAGCGGCGTTTGCCGGTGAACCTGAAGTTTCTGCTGGAGGCGGAAGAGGAGATTTCGTCGCCCAGCCTGGGACCTTTCCTCGAGCGGCACGCGGACCTGCTCCGCTGTGACCACATCCTGATCTCCGACACCGGGATGTACGCGAACGGCTGGCCCACCGTGACGTACGGCAC
Source organism: uncultured Planctomycetales bacterium (assembly GCA_964523405.1). GTDB lineage: Bacteria > Planctomycetota > Phycisphaerae > UBA1845 > Fen-1342 > CAZGAQ01. The sequence continues at coordinate 255,793 of CAZGAQ010000003.1, read as the reverse complement.
GCGTGGCCTGCTGTACAAGGAAATCCGCCTGCACGGCCCCAAGCACGATTTACACAGCGGCGGCTATGGCGGCAGCGTCGCCAACCCTGCCAATGTGCTGGCCGACCTCATCGCCGGGCTGCACGATGCGCAGCGGCGCGTGACGATCCCGGGCTTCTATGACGACGTAGCGCCGACCAGCGCCGCCGAGCGCGAGCAGCTGCGCGCGCTGCCGCTCGATGACGCGCAGTATGCGACGGAGATCGGCGTGCCGGGGCTGTGTGGCGAAACCGGCTACTCCACCAACGAGCGCCGCTGGATTCGCCCGACGTTGGATGTGAACGGCATCTACGGCGGCTTTATTGCCGAAGGCGCCAACACAATCATCCCACGTTCGGCCGGGGCCAAAGTTAGCATGCGGTTGGTGCCGAACCAGAACGCCAGGAAGCTGAGCGAGCTGTTCGATCAGGCCGTGCGCGCCCGCTGCCCCAACACGGTGCGGCTGGAGATTATCGACCACGGCGATGCGGACGCGTACATGGCGCCGCTTGACGGACGGCCGATGGCGGCGGCCCGCGAGGCGCTGCAGGCGGCTTTCGGACGCGAGCCGGCGTTCGTACGCGAGGGCGGCTCGCTGCCGATCCTGCCGATGTTCAAACGCGTCCTCGGCGCGGACAGCCTGATGCTGGGCTTTGCCGGCCCCAACTGCAACGCGCACGGACCGAACGAGAACGCCGTGCTGGCCGACGTTGATCGCGGGGCGGAGGCGGTCGCGCGGCTATACGGACTGCTGGCCCGCTGAGGTCATGACCCGCGCGGCAGAGACAGACGGAGCCACGTGGCCAGCGGGCGCGGCGCGGGGCGGCCCCGATCGTGCCGGCCGCGTCGGCTTGGTGCTCGCGCTCGCGAGCCTCCTGCTGTGGTACGGGCTGGTCGGCCTGCGCCGGCCGACGCCCCTGGGGGACGAACACTACCACTACCCGGCCGTGCTGGCGCTGGCGCGCGGTGATTGGGAGCCGGTGCGTGCCCTGCCCATGCCGCCGACGTATCACCTGCTGGCGGCCGGTGTGGTGCGCCTCTTGGGGCCGCACTTGGCCGTCGTGAGAGGCCTAAGTCTGGTCATGGGGCTCGCCGCCGTGCTGCTGCTGTGGGCGGCGGCGCGGCGCCTGTGCCCCCGTCTGGCGCCCTGGTTGCCGCTGCTCCTGGCGTGGAATCCGCTCCTGCTGCCGTATTGGGCGCTCGTTTACACGGACCCCGTGGCGCTGGTTGCTCTGCTCGCCGCCTTGAACCTGCACCTGCGCCACCACCGCGTCGGTGCAGGCCTGGCCCTGCTCGCAGCCTGCGCGGTGCGGCAGACCAACGTGGTGTGGGTGGCGTTCTTCCTCGCCTGGGAGTTCTTCGGCGATGATCCTGCTGGCACAGCTGGTGGCGTGATCGCGGCACTGTGCCGCGCGCTCGCACCCGCGCGCCTGCGACGCCTGTGGCCCTACTTCCTGGCCGCCGCCGGCGGTCTTGTGATCTGGTGGCGTGCGCCAGCCGGGACAACCTACGTGGCCGTGGTGACCACCGGTTACAACCCGGCGCAGCTCGTCATGCTCGGTCTGATGGCCGCATTGCTGTGGGCACCGTGCTGGTGTACCCAACTGGCCGATTGGTGGCCGCGCGGGCTCGCGCAGCACCTACTGCGACCGACGCGGCTGGCAGCGCTGACGGCTGCCGCCGGGGTGCTGATGGTCACGTTCCGCAACCCGCATCCGTGGAACCTCGACCTGAGTTTTCTGCGCAATTGGCCGCTGTACGCGTTGACGCACTCGTTCGCCTGCCGCGCCGTCGTCGCGCCGCTGATCGTGGTGAGCGTGCTCGGGTTGGTGTGGGGCGCGCGGCGGGATACCCGCTGCGCCAGCCTCGCGCTACTTGCCCTCTTCACGCTGGTCTTCGTACTGCCGCACTATCTCGTCGATCCGCGCTACTACGTCTTCCCGTTCGTGCTGACGGACCTGCTCGTGACGCGCGGCGCGCGGCAACTCCGCCAGCAGCTCGCGTGGTACGCGCTGCTGACGATCGGCGTCGGGCTGTTCATCGTCGGGCGCTCGGGCGGCGGGGTCTGGTAGCGCGGCGGGCTCAGGTCCCGAGCTGCAGCAGGATTTGCCGCACGAACAGGACGTCATTGAGTGCCAGTACGAGCACCAGCACGACGCAAGCCGCAACCGCCACACGCCGCGGCATGTGCGGCAGGGCGTGTGCCGCGATCGCGAGCACGTAGAACGTGTACGTGCATGAGTACAGAAACAGCGTGTCGCTGCCGTAGAACGAATGCAGCACGGCGACCGCGCCGAGACACGCGAGGGCGGCACTCAGAGTCGGTTGCCGCCAGGCCCGCGCCCGCAGCAGCGTCCCCGCCGCGCCCGCCAGCAGGGCCAGCCAGATTCCGGCTGCCACACGCGCCGGCCCCCGCGTGTACGGCCCGGGGCTGAGCACGAGGCCCCGCGGGGATGGCGTGACGAGCGGCGCCGTGCCAATCATGTTCTCCAACAGCAGGCCGCGCGCCAGGCGGGTGACGACGACCCCGCGGGCTGCCGGCGCGAAGTAGTCCGCCTCGCTGTGATACTCGCCCGGCGCCCGCCCCAGAGCCGCCGTCGGCAGCAGTACGTCCTGCATGGATAGCGCGGCGCCACCCGCCAGCGCCGTGAGGACGAACCATCGGCCGACGCTGCGCCAGCGACGTCGCGCCGGATGCCGGGCTAGGTAGCAGATCAGCGCGGGTACGATATTCGTGATCGTGACTCCGGCGGCGCACACGGCCACGAGCACTTCGTGTCGCAGGCGCAGCGCGCGCGTCGTCCCGCATGCCAGCACCCCGTGTAGCAGGACGAGCGCGGCCGCGCATAGGGCATAGGTCTCGGGTTGCGCGCAGAACACGACGTGCGCGGCCGTGGCGGCCAGCGCCAGGGCCAGCAGCGCTCCCAGGAGACGCGACCCCGTGATACGGCGGAAGTACAGCGCGGCCAGCAGCGTGCACAGCCCGCCGCCAAGGCTACTGACCGCGAGCGGGGCGTTGGTGCAGCCGACCAGCGGTGTCAGTCCGAGGGCCAGCGTGCGGCTCAGCAGGGGGAACAGCGGGTGCTTGTGCGTCGTCTGCTCATTGTCGCTCGCGGTCCCCGCGATGATGTGTTGGTAGCGACCCGGGTCGGCCCGGTAGAGCGTGTCGTATTCATCGAATGCTCCGTGGGTCGCGAACTGGCGACCCACCAGGAAGTACGCACTGCCGCTCAGCAACCCGAGGGCGAGGCAGACCAGCAGCCACCCGCGCCGCGCGCGCCAGGCCTGTCGCAGCCGGAGCTGATCCTGGCCGCACAGCGCTCGCAGCCACGCAACCAATCGCAGGACCAGGCCGGCGCTCGCCAGGGTGACGACCAGGTGCAGAAACGCGGCGTCCCTGAACGTCAGCGGCCCCGGGGCAATGAACCGCCGCCAGGCCGCATAGGCCGCGAGTACGACGCCGGCCGCGACCACGCCGACGACCGGCAGGCGCATCCAGACCCGCCGATCGCGCCGCACGAGCAGCGTGAGCAGGAAGGTGGCGATCCAGACCGCCGGCGGAAAGGGTTGCACGCGGGCAATGTACCGCCCGCGACCACACGGGGGGAGGGGGCGGCCAGCATCCCCGCGGGCTGCCCCCGGGGGTACAATCCGTCGCAAAGAGTGGTGCGACGTGGTTCCGATCTCGCTTCAGCACATCACGAAATCCTATGGCCCCGTGCGGGCCCTCGACGACGTCTGCCTCGACGTCCAGGCTGGCGAGCTGTTTTTCCTGCTCGGACCCTCCGGTTGCGGCAAGACCACGCTGCTCCGCACGATTGCGGGGTTCTGCACGCCGGACGGCGGCCGCGTGCTCCTCGGCGACCGCGACGTGACCGCGCTTGCCCCGCGCCGCCGCCAGACCGGCATGGTCTTTCAGAACTACGCCCTTTGGCCGCACATGACCGTCGAGGCGAACGTCGCCTTCGGATTGACGGTGCGGCACGTACCGCGGCGCGAGCGCCGCCAACGTGTTGCCGCCGCCCTGGAACTGGTCCGGATGGCCGCGTACGCCCGTCGCAGGCCGCACCAGCTCTCCGGTGGGCAGCAGCAGCGCGTCGCGCTGGCGCGGGCGCTGGTGGTGCGGCCGCAATGCCTGCTGCTCGATGAGCCGCTGAGCAATCTGGACGCGAAGCTGCGGCTGGAGATGCGTGGGGAGATCCGGCGGGTATGCCGCGAAGCGGGGCTGACCGCGCTGTACGTGACGCACGACCAAAAGGAGGCGCTGTCCATCGCGGACCGGCTGGCCGTGCTGTTTGAGGGCCGCATCGGACAGATCGGCACGCCGCGCGAGCTGTACCGCCAACCGGCGCGCGCTGCGATCGCAGACTTCCTGGGCGAGACGAACTTCCTGGAGGCGACCATTCTGGCGGTTGACGGCGAAGGGCGGCGACTGACGACGGCGGTGGGGGAGCTACGTGCGGTGGCGCCCGCGGCGCCGCGCACCGGACCGTGCATCATCTCCATCCGGCCGGAAGCCATTGTTGTGCGGCCACCTGGGCAGGCTGCGCCGTCCGCCGGTTCGTCAGAGGGGTCGCCGCTGGAGAACCGCTTCACGGCACGGGTGGTGAGCGGCACCTACCTGGGCGAGGGCGTGCAACTCACGCTTGCGAGCGGGGCGCTAACGCTGCGCGCGACCCGCGTGGAATCTGCGGCGCAAGCGCCGCTGCCACCGGGGGTGGCCGTAGAGTGTGGCGTGGACGCGCGCGACGTTGTTATCCTGCCGACCTAGGGCGGTTGCCACGAATGGTGCGTTGCCTGGTAGCGTCACGCCTCCGCGCCTGACGAAGCATGCGCGTGGCGGAGCACCAACTTCGCAGGGAGTCCGCGCTAGCCTTCGCGGGAAGGCTCAGGCTTAGCCGCCCGTCACGGTCTGGCCGCGCGTGCGCCACCAGTTGTAGCCCATCAGGATCGTCCCGATCAGGCTGAACGGCAGCATGAAGTAGAACCAAGCGGTCCAGCCCAGGTGCGTATGCCGGACCACCCAGTCCATGAGCTGGCCCAGCCCGACGCCCGCCACGCCGGCGCCGAGGTACTGAAACGAATCGATCAGTCCGGCCGCACAGCCCGCCATCTTCCGCCCCCCGAGGTCCATGGCCGCCGCCGTGCCGAGGATCGAGTGCGTGGAATTGCACGTGATCGAGATGACGAGCGTGAGCACGGAAGCCAGTCCCGCGCTCGCGGTTGCCGTGTTACTGAGCAGCACGGCGGCCGTGAAGATGACCAGCGTCTCCAGGCCGTACAACAGCATCGCCACCGGTGCCCGCCGCCCACCAAACAGCAGGTCTGAGATGAAGCCGGAGCTGAGCGAGCCGACGACCGCCGTGATCGGCAGCAGCGCGCCGGTCACGATGACCAGTGGTGAATCCGCGATGTCCAGTCCCCACTCGCGGTCGAAGTAGACCACCCACCAGTCAAACTGCGCCCCGCGCACGATGCCGGTGCAGAAGTACGCCCCGGCCGTGATCCAGACCATCTTCTTGCTGGCGATGGTCTTGAGGACCACCCACAGCGGGATGTGTTCCTCGGCCGCGTGGCCCGTCTGCTCCTCGGGCTCCTCGTGCTGGACACTGAAGCCCGCCTCCTCCGGGGTGTTGCGCACGATCAGGTACATGAGGATGACGACGATCGTCACAATGGCCGGCGGCACGTAGAACAGCCAGCGCCAGTGCAGGGCGGGCACACTCAGCGACAGGAGCGGAATCGTCATCCCCGCCAGCAGCAACGGCCCGAGGGCGTTGATCGTAATTTGTCCGAACTGAATCATCAGCCCGAACACGCCGGCGAAGCGGCCGCGTTCCGAACGGGGGAACCACGCCGTGTTGACCTTGATGAAGCCCGGCGAGCCGAAGGCCTGCGCGTAGCCATCGCTGCCGCGGATGATGATGAACAGAAGCAGGACGCTGCCGGCGCCCGCGTACGATGCCGTGCCGAAAGCGATGTTCAGCAAAATGGTCAGCAGCCCGCCGATCGCCATCGCCTGCTTGCCACCCAGTCGGTCGGTGAGCAGGCCGTTGAGAAACTGGCCGAGCGCATAGGACCAGTCGCGGGCGCTCTTGATGGCCCCATATTGCAGGTTGCTGAAGCCAAACTCGTCCATCATGCGCGGGGCGGCGATCGGCAGGTTGTAGCGGCACATGTAGTAGGCCGCGTACATGAGCCCGAGCATGAACCAGTTCTGGCCGCGCCGCAGACGGAATCCGGGCGGGTGGACCGGGAGCACGCCGGCGGGGGCGGGCGATGTTGCCGGCGGCGGTTGTGTCGTAGTGGGAGCAGCCATCCGTTTGCCCTGTTAACGCATCTTGCCGACGTGGGCCAGCCCCACAAGCCACAGCAGCGCCTGCAGCCCGAGCGCCGTGTGCGCGACCGGCAGCAATGCGGCGATGCCCTCCGCGACGTGCTGCCCCAGGACGGCTGTCGTCGCCGCCAGCGCGCCGGGGGCCAGCGCCGCGGCCTGCACGCCAATCAGCGCCCCGAAGGCCCACACGCTCCAGCGCCGCATGGCCAGGAAGCCCAGCAGGCAGACCGCCGTCGTCAGGAACGGCACGATCCAGTGCTGAATATCGCGGGCGCTGCTGTACGCGCTGTCCTCCACCCGAATCGTCACGGGGAACAGCCCGGCCTTCTTTGGCGTCCCGCGCACCACGCCGGTGTTCTCGTTGATCTTCACGCCCTCGGGCAGCTTGCGCTTGCCGAGCGTCTTCCAGGCCAACGGCGGCTGGCCACCAGAGTGTGCCAGCGCCGCCTCGTAAACGTGACCGAGCGTTGCCGGGGGCAGGGTCTGCGTCGTAATCGCCGGAGCGGTGCTCGTTAGCGCCGCGGCCGGCTCTACCACGAGGGCGACCGGCCACTCCACCTTGGTCTGCGCGTCGTCTGTTACCGTGACGCGGAACATCAGGTCGTGTGCGTCATTGGGGGTACCCGCCAGCAGCCCCGTCGCCGGGTCCAGATGCCAGCCGCGCGGCCACCCGCTGGTCGCCTGCGCCCAGCGATAGGGCGGTGTGCCCCCCATCGCACGGAGCGTGGCCATGTATTGCTGGCCGATCTTCGCGGGCGCGATGTCCGCCGTGTCGACGGCCAGGGCCTGATCGCCCTCATTGGGGTCCAGCACGCGCAGCACGGCCTTGCGGTCGTCGTACTGCAGGTAGGCGGCGTCCAGAATGGCGCTCGTCTGCGGCAACATGGCTGTCACGATCGCCATCAGCAGATACGTCAGCCCGACGGGGATGGCCAGCGTCTTGGGTGGCGGCACAATGCGCGGTGGCGCCGACCGCGTCGTCTCCGGAATTTCCATGTCCCCCGCGAACAACGCCGGACGCCAGTCCGTAGAATGGGCGATCGGCACCATGCGCAGATGCAGTTCCGCACCGTCCGGCCGCGCGGCGAAACGTGTCTCCGCACCCGTGAAGTGGCCGCGCTCAAAAACCACGCGACCGTCGCACGTCAGCGTCTTGCGCGCCAGCCAGCCGCTGCCGTTGTGCAGGCGCAGCGTGACTTCCGCTGACGGGGGACCGGGTACGTGCCACTTGAACTCGTACATGCGCCTTCGCTACGCTTAGGGACGATGCCGCGATGGGCCGCGGCCGGGCCGGTCGCCCGTGGGCCGCGCGGCGGATTGAAGGTCCCCTTATAGCTGCAATGGCGCGGGTCGGCAAGAGAGCGGCCGACGCGCCCGGCGCTGAGGTGTCCAGATGCGGAAGCTCGTGTTCTTCACGGTGTTCTTCAGTCTGAGTACGGCCCTTCCCGCGACCACCCACGGCGCCGAATTCGATCTGGAGATTATCACACCGCACAACAGCGACACGCAGGCGGAATTCGAGCGCGGCTTCATCAAGGCGGTCGGCCGGCCCGTGCGCATTCGCTGGATCACCAAGGGCACCGGCCAGATTCTGCAGCAACTTGATGCCCAGCAGCGGGCCACGCCCGGCGGCTCCTTCGAACTTGATCTGCTCTTCGGGGGCGGCGTACCCGACCACGAATTGGCTGCATCCAAAGGCTATCTCGATAAACCGCGCCTGCCGGACGCGGCTTTGGCGGGCATTCCGCCCACGATCGCCGGCGTGCCCACCTACGACCCTAACGGCCGGTGGTACGGTGCGGCCCTGTCGTCCTTCGGGGTACTGGTGAATCGCCGCGGCCTGACGAACCAGAAGCTGCCCGACATCGCAGAGTGGAAGGACCTCGGCGACCCGCGCCTGTATTCGTGGGTGGTCTTGGCCGACCCGCGGCCGTCCTCCAGCGTGCGCGTCAGCTATGAATTGATCCTGCAGCAGTACGGTTGGGAGCGGGGCTGGCCGTTGCTCATGCAGATCTTCGCCAACGCCCGCTTGATCACCGATTCGGCCAGCGCGATCCCCGGTGAGGTTGCCGGCGGCAACGCACTCGTCGGTCCGTGCATTGACTTCTATGCGCACGGACGTGTCGCGGAGGCTGGTGCGGACGTGCTGATATACGTCAATCCCGCCGGCGGTTCGGCCATCGCGCCGGACCCCATCGCGCTGCTGCGCAGGGCCCCGCATCGCGAGTTGGCGGAGAAGTTCATCGCCTTCGTGCTCAGCCCGGAAGGGCAGCGACTCTGGGTACTGCCGGTTGGTGCAGCCGGCGGCCCGGCCGAGCACGCCTTGCGCCGCCTGCCGGTGCGGCCGGACGTGTGCGCGTTGGCGTCCGGAGCGGGCAGCATCAAGGACCCGTACAAGCAGGCCGAGGCCGGCACGTTCCGCAAGCTCGACGAGCGCCTGTACCGCCAGCGGAACCAACTGCTCGCGGAGTTGATTGGCGCGGCGCTGGTCGACCCGCACGAGGACGCGCGGATGGCCTGGAAGGCGCTGGCCGACGGCGGCATGAAGCCGGAAGCGCTGGCGGAGTGGAACCAACTGCCCTTTGCCGAGTCCGCGCTGCCCGAACTGGCGCAGAAGCTGGAGGCGGGCGAGCGCGAGACGAAGAAGCTGACCCGCCAGTGGACACAATGGGCCCAGGCCAAGTACGCCCGCGTGCGCGAACTGGCCAAATAACCGCTTGCGGCGCGCGAACTCCACGACCGGGACGCGCGGACATTGCGACCCGGGTGGTGCCAGGATGCACGCTACGCTCGTGACTTCGCAGGGTCGCACACTCGCGCCGCCGGTGGTCGTGAAACGACCGCGCCGCTGGCCGCGCCGGTTGCTCGTCCTGGGGGCGCTCCTCATCGCGGGCATGCTGTTGGGCTATTTCTACGGGCCGCGGTGGCTCGCGCCGGCCGTGGTGTGGGCGGACAACCAGGGTCGCGCCGTGTCGCCGGAGACGGACTTTGCGGCGCAGGTGGCGGCGGGAACGATCGACCACGCCCTGCGGATTCCGGTCGGACCGCCCGCCGACGAGCTGTCCGTGTGGATTCTCGACCCGTCGCCCCGCCGTGATCACGCATCCCAACCGCGCGGCACAGTCGTCCTGCTGCATGGCATTCACGACCGCAAGCAGTCTGTGCTCGGTCTGGGCCGCAGCCTCGCCACGCGCGGTTTCCGTGCCGTCCTGGTCGACCAGCGCGGGCAAGGGCTCTCGACCGGCCAGTACCTGACCTTCGGGGATCGCGAATCGCGGGACCTCGCGCAGGTGCTGGATGACCTGGAGACACGGAGGCTGCTCGCCCGCCCCCTGGGCGTATACGGCCCTTCGTTTGGCGGCGGCACGGCGCTGCTGCTGGCCGCCCGTGACGAGCGCGTGGATGCGGTCGTCGCGGTCGCGGCCTTCGAATCGATGCGGGCGATCGTGCCGCAGTACATTCGTCGCTACACCGTCGTAGGGCGGCTGCTGCCAAGCGTGTGGATGCAGGAGGTCGTGGACCGGGCCGGTCGTCTCGCGGACTTCAATCCGGACGACGCCAGCCCCGTCCGTGAATTGCCCCGCACCGCGGCGCGGACCCTGCTGATCTACGGTGACGATGACCCGAAGATCGGACCGCAGCACGGGCGAAACCTGCACGCGGCCGCCCCCGCCCGGACGGAACTGCTCATCCTGCCGGGCGAGGACCACGAGACGATCATGCGGGCCCCAGCGACGGAGACGGCCACGTTGGCGTGGTTCGATCGGTGGCTGGGCGGCGCGGGGCGGTAACGCCACGGCGGGTCGCGGCCCTGTACCGCGCTCGCGCCGGCCGCGTAGAATCCGCACCATGAAGACCCACGGTCCCCTGCACGTCACCGGCTTCTTTGAGCCGATGTTCCAGGAGAACACGTACCTGCTCTGGACCGACGAGGGTCCCCAGGCGTGGATCATCGATCCCGGCCTGCCGCCGCAAGCCGAGGAATTGCTGGGCGCGCTGCGCAAGCATGCGCTGACCCCGGCCGCCATCCTGATCACGCACGGGCACGTGGACCACATTGCCGGCATCGCGGACCTGCGCCGCGCGTTTCCGACCCTGCCCATCGTGATCTCGTCAGACGAGGCGGACATGCTCACCGAGCCGGCCAGCAACTTGTCGGTTCACCTGGGCATGAGCGTAGTCATGCCTGCCGCGACGCGCCTGGTGGTCCCGGGTGACAGGCTCACGCTCGGCGCGCTCGTCTTCCAGGCCCTGGATGTTTCCGGCCATTCTTCCGGCGGCCTCGCGTACTACTGCGCTGAAGCAGGCGTCGTGTTTACCGGTGACGCCCTGTTTGCGGGCAGCATCGGCCGTACGGACTTCCCCGGCGGCTCCCTGCGGCAGTTGTGCGACAACATCCGCCGACAACTGCTGACGCTGCCGGACGACACGGTCGTGTATTCCGGCCACGGCCCGCCGACGACGATCGCGAAGGAGCGTGACACGAATCCGTTCCTGCATGGCGGAGGACTCGCGGAATGACCTTCACGCTCGGTAGCACCGCACGACATAGCCGTGTCACGGCCGGTCTGTCGGCCATCGGCCTGTGCGGCCTCGTTCTGGCCTGTGCCGGCTGCGCGACGACGCAGACCGTTGCCGACGCGTTTCCGCCCGCGCGCGTGGCCACGCCGTGGATTCTGCAGGGCGAGGTCTGGACAGGCACGTTCGATGAGGCGGCCACGGCGCTCGGCGGCGACGCGGAGGGTTGGCGCCAGTACGAACCGCAGCGCGCGTGGCTGGCCAAGTACGCCCACGAGGACAAGCCGGAACGCACCATCACGGTCCGCGCCTTCGCGTTCGCGACGCCCGAGCAGGCCCAGCGCGCTTACCTCCGCTTTGCGCCGGTGACGGCCAAGCCCTTCCAGGCCGCCGACGAAGGCTGCTGGACCGAAGTCGGGGTCCTGTTTCACTGGAAGCGGCTGGTGTTCGACATCTTCGGCACACGGCAGTCCTGGGACAACGAGGTGCAGGCCGCCATGCTTGCGGGTTGCATCACGCGCCGCATGCCGGCCGGCCTACCGGACCAGCCACGATGAGACCGCGGCGCTGCCTGGTGCGGGCATTCGTGGCCGCGTGCACCTTGCCGCTGGCCGGCTGCGAACGTGTTACGCCGCCCGCAACGCCGACAACCGCGCCAACGACGACGCGCGCCGCCGCAACTTCATCAATGGCGCCTGTCACCGCCCGCCTGACACTGCGCGACTGGACCGCCGATCCACCACTTGTGGCCGCCGAGCGCGCGGCGCCGTGCCCCCGCCTGCTCAGCGCTGCCCCCAACATCACTGAAATCTGTGCCGCCCTCGGCCTGGTACCGTGCCTCATCGGCCGCACCCGCTACTGCACCTGGCCGCCCGCCGTGATGGCGGTGCCCTCGATCGGTGCCCTCAACGACCTGAACGCGGAAGTGCTCCTGGAGCTGCGCCCTGAGCTGATTCTCATCGCGGGCCGTAGCCGGGCGATCGCCGACCGCCTGGGCCGACTGAATCTGCATTACGAGTCGGTTCCTGACGACCGGCTCGTCGATCTCTTCACGAGTCTCACCGCGGTCGGGCGGCTGACCGGACGACCGGAGACGGCCGCCGCCGTCAGCGCGGGCATTCGTGCCGACCTCGACGCCGTGGCACGGCAGTACGCGGGGCTGCGGCCGGCGCGCGTGCTGATCACCCTCGCGCCCCTGGCGGACCCGCCGGCGCCGGTGCATGTGGCCGGTCCGGGCTCGTTCTACGACGACCTGCTACAGCGCGTGGGCTGTTCCAACGCGGCCGCGGGCAGCACCGCCATGTTTGCGCCCGTTGCCCTGGAGTTCATCCTCCAGGCGAATCCGGACGTGATCATAGAGCTGGTGCCCGAGCGCGGCGCGCGGGCGTCCGACGCCGCCGCCCGTTCCGTCTGGGCGAAGATCGGCCCGTTGCGCGCGGTGACCGACCAGCGTGTCCGCGTCCTGGTCGGACCGGAGCACTTCCTGCTGGGCCCGCGCGTCGCCGAGACGCTGGCCGCGCTGTGTGCCGCGCTGGCAGGCGAGCCGCTGCCGTGACTACCCGAGCGACGGGCTGATCGCGTACCATGCCCGCATGTCCCAGGCTTGGACGTTCGAGTGCATCGACCTGACCGTGCGGCGTGGCCGGCGCGATGCCCTGGCCGGCGTGTCGCTGCGCCTCTCCGCCGGTGCCTGCGTTTCCATTGTCGGCCCCAATGGTGCCGGCAAGACGACGCTGTTGTTGGCGGCCTTGGGACTGGTGCGCACGCTGCGCGGCCACGTGCGCCTCAATGGTGCGGACTTCACCCGCCTGCCCGCCCGCGCCCGCGGACGCTTCGCAGCCTATGTGCCGCAGCTCTTCGGGCTGTTGCCCGCGCTGACCGTCTACGACATCGTGGCGGGGGGGCGCTATCCGCATGTCGCGGATTTTGCCCCGCTGGCGCCGGCCGATCGCGCGGCCATCGAGCGCGCCCTGGGGCTCTGCGGGCTCAGCGCGCTGGCGGATCGTCCGTTCAACACCCTCAGCGGCGGCGAAAGGCAGAAGACGCTCATCGCGGCCGCCGTCGCCCAGGACGCACAACTGATCTGTCTTGATGAGCCCACTGCGGCGCTGGATCCCGGCTACCAGGTCGAGTTAGCGCGCATCCTGGCCACCTGGCGGTCCACCGGACGCAGCCTGCTCATGGTGAGTCACGACCTGGAGCTGCCCGCCCTCCTCGGCGGACGTGTCCTCGCGTTGCGCGGGGGACGTTGTGCCGCCGAGGGCCCAGTCGACCAGGTCCTCACTCCCGCGGTGCTCGGCGCGATCTACGAAGTGCCGTTCGAGGTCGCGCGGACGGCGGCCGGGCGCGCTGTACTGCTGCCGCGCTGGGACGCGCCGTGAGCGGCGCGCCGCGCCGGTCAGCGCGACCCGCCCGATAACGCGGTTCGCGCCGGCACCGGCGCATTTGGGGGTTCGTCCGTCTATTATGTAGGACTTTGACAGTTGACCGGCGTGCCGGGCGCGGGTCCGGCGGTGCGCGGGTCACTGTCGCCTGCGGGCAGTCCCACGGCGAGGCACGATGCGTCCGGCGCGGTTTCTGACATGGCTCGATACGCCCTCCGGCGGTACGCCCGGCCGCCTGCCCGCGCTGCAAGTGCTCGGCGTCCACGTCGTCTACACGCTCCTGACCACCATCCTGTACGCGAACGTCGCGTGGCTGACGCCGCTGCTCGTGCGGCTGCAATTCGGTTCGCCCAACCCCGACTACAAGGACTGGCAAACCAACCTCGTGACCGCCGCCATGCCGACGCTCCTGATTGCGTCGGTGTTCTGGAATGAGTTGCTCCGCCGCACGCGTCTCCGCACCTTCCTCGTCGTGTTCTGGTTCGTGGCCGCGCTGCCCCTGGGCTGCATCGGACTCGTGCAGAGCTACCCGCAGCTCCTGACGTGCCACATCATCGCTATGACGGGGGCGGCCGCTTCGGCTCCGCTCAACGGCCGCCTGCTCAAACACCTGTATCCGGATGCGGTTCGCGGCCGGGCGTACGCTCTGCTCAACGTCGTGACGCACGCGGCGGCGATTGTGACGGCCTACGGCGTCGGTCGCTGGCAGGACCACAACCCGGCGGCCTTCCGCCTGTACTTCCCGCTGTCGGCCGGCGTGCAGATCATCGGGCTGACCCTGATCGCGTGGCTGGCCCGGCGCACCGGCCTGCCGGACGAGCCCCAGCGCGGGCGTGTCTCCCTGGCGGCTTTGCTCGACCCGGTGCTGCACATGGGTCGTGTGCTGCGCGCCGACCGCACGTTCCTCCACTACGAGCGCGCGTTCATGACCTACGGGGCGGCGTTCATGCTCTGCGACGCGCTGCTGCCGGTTCTGGCGACGCACAAGCTGGGGCTGGAATACAAAGCGTACGCGGAGTCGACGCAGGTCACGCTGAAGATGTCGATGCTGCTGCTCACGCTGCCGATGGGGCTGATCCTGGACCGGCTTGGCGCGATCCGCGCCTCCGGCATCGCCTTCGCCGTGCTGGGCGTGTACCCCATCCTGCTCGCGCGGGCCGGCGGGGCGACGGACCTGGTCGTGGCCAGCGCCTTGTACGGCGTCGGCATGGCCGGCGTGCAGATGGGTTGGATGCTCGGTCCGGTCAGCCTCGCACCGTCGCCCGACCGCGTGCCGCAGTACGTCGCCATCCACACCACGCTCGTCGGCATTCGCGGCGTGATCTTCCAGGGCCTGGGCATGCTGCTGTACAAGCTCAGCGGCGACTTCTACTGGCCCTTCGCCCTGGCGGCCGGCGCGTTCCTCTGGGCGGCGATTCAGATGTTCCGGCTGCAGGGCGATCCGCTGCGGAGAGCTGTCCCACCGCGAGGATTTCCGGTGCGCGAGTGAGCGGGGGTTTCAATCGGTCCGGCGCGGCGTACGCTTGCGGCGCACGCGCGTGGCGCTGCGGCCGCGGCGCGTACCGGTGCGAATACCGAGCACGGTGACGGGAATCGGCCGGGGCGGACGGCTGCCGGCCGCGCGCAGCACCGTGAGCACCTGCGGCGCGTCCGCGACGAACGCATCCACGTCCTGAAAGTCCCAGCGCTCCCGCGGCACGTTGCGCCCGGAGGCGTCCAGCACCCGGCAGCCGAACTCGTCTACCAGCCGCCGCACGGCGAAACGGTCGCACATCGCCTCCTTGCGACGCGGGTTGCGCTGCGCGGCCTTGACCAGATGGTGGTATAGCTCGTGCAGGTAAACGAACAGCGCCAGTTGGTACGGATCGGCGATCTCCAGCCGGTACGTCTCACGCCACCAGTGCGTCCGGTTGGACTGCGATTTGGCGATGTGCGTACCCAGTTCGTACGGGTATTCCACGTGCCGGCCGATGTTCACGAAGACGCGACTGTCGGCGTAATAGCAAGTGCCCGAGAAATCTGCCCCGCGGCTGTAGCGCACGCGCACCGTCAGCCGGTCGTGGCGGTACGGCAACGTGTGTTGCACGAGTAGCCGTGCGAGCCGGTCGCTGTCCAGCGCGGTGGAGTTGTGAAAATCCATACTTCTACTCACCTGCTCTCGTGTATCAGAGCCGGGGCGAGCACGGATTTCAACTGGCCGCACGCGGATCCCCGGCGCGGGCCGTCCCGCTTTCCGATGCGCGGGACTTGACACGCGGCGCGCAGCGCGGCATGCCGTCTCGCCACGGGCGCAGCGCTACTCCTCCCCCTTCTTCAGCAGTGCCCGCAAGGTCTCGTTCAGGCGATACAGGGGTTCCGTGGTCACGCTCGGTGCGCTGAGCGGCCCGGACACACGGTACTGGATCAGCTCTCGGCCCGTCGTCTCCAGCAGGTCGCTCAGCATCGCGACGCGCGGCCAGTGCTCCGGCGCCGCGCCGACGAGCGACAGGCGCACCGTGTCGTTGCGCATGTCCCACGTGCCCTCCCCAACCAGCCGCAGATCACGGCTGTGAATGTCCACCCGCGACAGTCGAATGAGCGAGCCCTCCCAGAGGAACTGAATCGTCGCGTGCTCCACCTTGTCGCTGACGGTCCGCTCGTCGCGTCGCGCCCGCAACACAAATGGCAGCACCGGGCTCTGTACAAATGAGGCCCCGCGCACGCGCAACTCACCCCCGCCGTGCCGCGTGCCGATCTCGCTGCCGCGCCCCCGCAGATACACCTGCCCGTCGACGCGCCCGGGACGTTCGGTGTCGCGCACGTCGCGCCCCGGTGGCAGCAGCGTGCCGGTCGGAATATCGCGCAGCGTCAACGTCAGCTCGTACTCGAAACTGCGAGGATCGATCCATGCGGAGCCGATCACCTCGCCGCCGCCCAACTCGCCGCGCAGTCCTTCCAGCCGCACCCAGCGCTCGCCCGGGCCGCGCTGCAGCCAGCCGCGCCAGTGCGCGATCGGACGCTCCGCCAGCTGCGCCTGCTCAATCTGCAGTTCCGCATCCAGCAGGGCCTCACCGTTCGGATCCACGACGCATTTCCCGCTCAGCTCGCCGGTCAGGTCGGTCAGCGGTAAGCCCAGCCGCAACTCCGCCTTCCGCAGCGGCACCCGACCCTCCAGTTGCCATGTCGGCTGCGGACCGGTCGTCACCCGCACGCGGGGCAGCACCGCGTCGAACGCGCCCCGCAGTCCGAGGCGGTCAAACACCTGCGCGACCGCCGGCGGCAGCCCGGCGCTCAGTTCCGGCCCGAACGAAAGCTCCCGCGCCACCACGTTCAGGTCCGCCGCCAGTCCGGCGTCCGCCCAGGTACCCGTACCCTGCACCTTTAGCTGACCGGCCGCGCCCCACCGCGCCTCCGCCGCATGCACGTCGAAACGCCCCGGTCCCAGCGTCACCTCCGCCTGCACATCGTGGAGCGGCAGCGGAAACGGCTCCGCCTGCATGCGCTCGGCCGTCAGCCGGATGTCCGCCGTCTGCGCGCTCGTCCCGTCCGGTGCCGGCCCCGGCCGCAGCGTGACGCTTACCTCGCCCGTCCCCTGCAACCCGAACGTGCGTACGAGCCGCGCCCAGTCATACGGCAGAAACTGCGGGAACAGTCCGTCCAGCGCCGCGCTCCGCGCGTGCAGCTCCAGTGCCAGCGGCGTACCAGCGGTCGTCGGCAATGTCCCCGCCGCGTCGAACCAGTCCGCGCCTTGACGACACGTGAAGCTGACGATCCGCCGTTCCGCGTTGTGGGCAATGACCCAGCCCTGCACGTTGGCCCAACTCGGCGCCGCGCCGGCCGGCGCGGCCGTGTCCGGCCCCACCCCCCGCGCGCGCAACGTTCCGTCCTTGAGCTGCAGTCCGAAATGTTGCTGGGGCCCGCCAGGCCCGCCGCTGGATACGCGCCCCCACGCGTCCGCCCGCCCCACCAGTTCCAACTGTGGTCCGTCGCCGGTCGCGCCCCCCAAGGTTGCCTGCTCGTTCACGTGCAGCTCCGCCACCTCGACTTGCACGTCGCTGGCCGGTCCGTCCGCCGCGGTCCACAACGCCCCCTTCAGCCGCACGGCTGTGTCGTCGTCGTAACCGTGCAGGTCGTGCAGTTCCACGCGGCCGTGTGCGACTGCGAAATCCCCGTCGACGTGCGTGAGCCGCCGCCCGTCGCCGAGCTGCAGGCTGCCGTTGCGCCAGTGTGACCGCACGTTTACTTCCGGCGGTAGCGGACCGGTCTCGGCTGTACCCTCCGCTCGCTGCACGCGGGTCACCAGGTCGCACAGCCCGAGTGGCGCCGCGGATTGCCACAGGGCCCGATGCTCTTCGGGCAGTGCCGCATACAGCGCCCCATCGAGGGCGACATTCTCGCCGTGAAACGTCATATCGAAGCCGGTCCACTCATGATTGTTGTTGACCACCCCCCGGGCACATAGACGCGCCGCGCCATGCCGCGCACAGAGCTCGTCAAACAGGATCTGCCCCTTGCGGAAGCGCACCGTGCCACGCGCCTCCTCGAACACATATGGAAAGCGGTAGTAGGTACACGTGTTGCCGAGGGCCTCCAGTTCGCCTTCGACGCGCGTCGTCTCGTCCCCCCCGGCCACCGCTGGCGCGATCCGCAGTCGCAGATTGACCCGCCCCTCTGGCTGGTAGTCCTTGAACGCCGCGCGCACCGGCGGGGGCAGCCGGGGGGATTCCACGAACGCCGCGTGGGTGTGCCGCGTCGGCACCTCCAGGCCCCGTACCGTGAACTCGGCGGCCCGCACGTCTCCCAGCCCCACCGGCGCCGTGTCACCCCCTGGGGACGCCAGCGGCCATACCTCTGCCAGCAGGCGCGGGCCGGCGGCCAGGCGCAGCGTGGCCGGGGCCCCGTTCAATTGCCCGCTGCAGCGCAACTCCAACTCGGGTGCGCGATCCCGCTCCGGCAGTCGCAGCATCAGCGTTCCGTTGGTTTCGGCAAAGCGCAGGAAGGCCGCGGGACGCGGACCGCCCGCTGGCGTTGCCTCCACGGGCAGTTCCCCGCGCAGCTCGCCCAGGCGCAGCTCCACGCTGGCCAGCCGCGGCCCTGCCCCCGTCGCGCCTTCCGCACGCCCGCTGGTCCCCGGGAATTGCAGCACCGCTTCCTGGACCCGCACGCGCCCCGCCAGCACCAGGGAATTCACCGCCTCGGCCAGGCGCGGCGGCAGCAGCGGACGCAGTGTGTCCAAGGCCACCCAGTCCAGGGCCACCTCCAGTTGACCCGCGGGCCGCCACAGCATGCTGGCCAACACCGCTGTCATGGTCGGCAGCCGCACCACGTTCAGACGATAGCCATCGCCTTCCGCCCCGCCCTGCACGCTTACGAGCGCCCGTTCCAGGAGCCGTCGCCGTCCCTGCTCGCGCAACATGAGTTGCACATCGAGCCGGTGAGCGATTACCCGCGGCAGCTCCGTCCGGTGCGCCTGTAGGGCCTCCCAGAGCCGCTGCGCGCCCGCCTCGCGTTCCGCGTCGACCGCGGCGGCGGCCTGCGGATCGGCCTCACACACGATCGTCGCGCTGGCGCGATCGACCTCCAGGCTCGTCAGCTCCAGACGCCCACGCAACAGCGCCGGCAGACGGCAGCGCAGCCGCAGCGTGCCGACCTGTATGAGCGGCGGATCGCCCCCACGTTCGTCGGCGCCGGCCGCCAGGGTCAGGTCGGTCAGCAGCAACCCGCCCCACGGCGTATAGCTCACGTCCCCAACGGTCAGCGCGGACAGGTGCTGTTCCCGCAGAGCCGCCTGCACTTGCGCGCGCAGCCGCGCCGGGTCCGTCAGGTAAAGGTACGCCGCCACTGCCAGGACGCTCAGCGCCAGGCCCGCCCAGATGATCCAGCGCAATCGGCGGCGTGACTTCATGTGGCCATTCTGGCCGGGCCGCTGCGGTTGTCAAAGCACTGGCGTCGGCGGAAACCCGTCCAAAAGGCGCCGCGCCGCTTGTCGCGACGCTTGGGTGACGGTAATATGCCACCGGAAGCTCGGAAACCCGAGCGTGGCTGCCCCGAGCAGCCCCGGCAACGGTCGGTACGTAGCAGGCCGCTGCCCACCTCTCCCCCACGAGACATAGGTATACGCAGGCTGTGGGTCGGCGGGCCCATTCCCGCTGACCCCGGGAGTGTGTGACATGCTGAGTTCGCGCATCGCGTCATTCGGTGCCGGAACGCGGGTCAAGGTGCGGAAGGCTGGGCCCATCCCCGAGTGGTCCACCTGGGACGATGATCACCAGCGGACCTCGAACTCCGTCAAGCGCCGCCTGCAAGGCCTGTTCTTCAAGGGCGATCGTCGGATCGAGGCCGCAGTCGTCTACATCGCCAGTGAATCCCTCCGCGAGCGGCTGAAAGCCAAGAAGCAGGTCAAGGTTGAACTGCGCGACCCCGCCGGCGCGAGTGTGACTGTGCTCGCCCACACCGACGACCTCGTCGCCGCCTAGTCAGACGTGCGCGTCCGTATCACCCTGTCCCGGTCATGCCCGGCCCACCCGCCTAGGGCGGCAGCGGCGCGCGCGGGAGCAGTACGTGCGCGGTCGTCCCCTCGTCCGTCCGGCTCTCCAGCCAGATGCGCCCGCCGTGCGATTCGAGCACCCGGTAGGCCCGCGGTAACCCCAGCCCGCGCCGCCGCCCGGCGTTGCGGTGCGAGTAGAACGGGTCAAACGCCCGCTGCAGCACCGTCGGTGACATGCCGCACCCGTTGTCCGTGACCATCACCTCGATCGTCTCCGCGGCCTGCGCTGCCCGGCAGCGGATGACGATCGTGCCGCCGTCCGCCCCGAGCGCGTCGGTCGCGTTGCTGATCAGCTCGCGAAACACACCCTTGAGCTGTTCGCGGTCCGCCTGAATTGGCTGCGGCTCGCCCGGCGTAGCGGCGTCGCCCCCGGACGGCTCGAACTCCAGACGCAGATGCGAGGGCGGCATCCCGCTCTGGGTCAGCCACGCTGCCCGCACTTCGCCCAGCAGTGCCGCCAAGTCCACCCGCTCCAGCTGCGCCGGACGCGGCCGCGCGAAGTCCATCAACTCCGACACGATGCCGCTGCACTCATGGGCCTTCTCGGAGATCTGCTTCAACGCCCGCTGATCCTCGGGGCTCGTCAAACGCGCGGCCAGCATCTGCGCCCGCCCGGAAATCACCGTTAACGGGCTGTTCAGCTCATGTCCCGCCCCTGCGGCCATCTCCGCGATCATCGAAAGCGTCCGCGAGCGCAGCAACTCGGCCTGCATCTGCTGCAGCCGGCGATTTGTTGCCGCCAGGTCCTCCGACAGGCGGCGCGCGGCGGCCTGCGCGTTGGCGCGCCCCAGGGCCAGCCCGATGCTGGCCAGAAACGAACGCAGGTCGTTCGCTTCCTCCTGCAGCCGCGTGCGTTCATCCCCCTCGGCGGTATAGACCAGTCCCCCGGCCAGTTCGCCGGAGTGGAACACCGGTAGCAGCCAGGGCGTGCCTTCGGCGCTCGGTTGCAGCACGGTCGACAGCAGCCCGCGGATCGCCGGCGGCGCGGGTTGCACCAGCGCTTCCAGCGGTGGCGTCATCGTCGGTAGCCATTCAGCCAGCTCCGGCGCCACCAGCTCGGTGCGTTGACCGCCGTCCAGCAAGGTTGGCCCCACCCAGGATAGGTCGACCGCCGACGCACTGTCGCGCAGGCCGAAAGCGGCGGCCCGCTGGCGCTGCAGTGCCATCGCCGCCGCCTGCGCCAGCGCCGCCACCACCGCAGCCGGATCGGACCAGTCAGTCAGCGCCTGCTCAAAACGCGTCATCGCCTGGAAATAGCGCGCCCCCGCTGCCAGGCGGCGGTTGTGTGTCGCCAGCTCCGCGTTGAGCTGCCCCAGCTCTGTGTTCGCCCGGCTCAGCGCCTGGAAGTACACCGCGTCGCTGGTCTCGCCATCCAGCCCCAGCAGGACCGTGTGCTCGGCTACGTCGGCGGCCAGCCGCTGCACGACAGTCGTCACGTGCGCTGGCGGAAACGCGAGGCGTTCGGCCAGCCGCGGCGAGAGCTCGTAGAACATGTGATTTCCGGAATACCCGATGCGCTGCTCCCGGGCGATCGTGTCCGCAAGCTGCACGACGCCAATTAGCCCCGGCTTGCTCACGGTCGATGGCAGCGCGTCGGCCGCCAGATGGTGCAGCCAGATGGCTTCCTGCAGGTTGCGCGGCAGGCGCCAGCGCTCGGCGAGCCGGCGACCGACAACGGTGTGGTCTGCGCCCAGTACGGCGCGCTCGTTGTCTGCGATGTCCCCACGGCTGTTGTTGGTCTGGACGACAATCCGCTCGTAGGCCTTGGGAAAGACCGCGTCGAGGGCGACTTTGCCCAGATCATGCAAGAGGCCGGCGACGAACGCATCTTCCGGATCCACCGCCAGCGCCGGGCGCGTCTGGGCCAGCCGGCGCGCCGCGCACGCCACCGCCAGAGAGTGCTTCCAGAACTCCAGCCGGTCAAACGTGCCCGCCGCGCCCTCGCCCGACTGTTTCTTGAAGCACGCGAACACGCTGGTCGCCAGCACAATGCTGCGTACCGTCGCGAAGCCCAGCAGTGGGACCGCCTTCTCCAGCGTCGTGATCGGCCCCCGCACGCCGCTGGCCGCTGAACCCGCCAGCGACAGGATCTTCGCGGTGAGCGACTGATCCCCGCGCAGCAACTTGATGATGTCGGCAGCCGCGCTGCTCTCGTCCCCGGTGACCTGCAGCAGCTTGACCGCTACCGCGGGCAGCGTCGGCAGGCTGTCCAAGTGTGAAAGAACCAGCTCTGGTGACGTCACAGTCTCGGCCACGGGACTACTGCCTGCTTGCGGTCACTTGCGGACCAGTTCCGAGATCCGGTTCACGAGCTGCTCGATGCTGAAAGGCTTCTGGATGAAGTCGTCGGCCCCATCCTCACGCAGCTTGTCCACATGCTCCCGTTCGACCACTCCCGAGACGATGATGATGCGCACGTCCGCCAGCGACGGATCGCTGCGAATGCTTCGGCACACCGCGTTCCCGTTGATGTCCGGAAGCATGTAGTCCAGCACGATCACGTCCGGGTGAAACGACCGCGTCTGCATGCCGGCATCGAACCCGGTGGCGGCCGTTTCGACCTCGAAACGTCCGTCCCGCTCCAGCAGCTCAACCAGCATCTCCACGATCGCCGGATCATCATCGACCACGAGTACCCGGATTTTCCCCATCTCGAACTGGTCGAGTGGGATGTTGTGTTCCTTCATGAACTGGATGAGCGCGTCGCGAGGAATCCGCCTGAACTTGGACCCCGGAACGCGGTACCCGTGCAGCCGTCCGCTGTCAAAACAACGTATCACCGTCTGCTGGCTGAGCTTACAGATATCAGCCACTTCGCCGGTTGTGTAAACGCTCTTCAACGGGATCGGCCCATCCCGCTCAGTTTTATTCGGTCCAGTATTCACTCATCTTCCCCATATTCCACATATTAACATATATAGCATATTCGGGAAGATTTGGCAACGTACATTACCGGATTAACCGGGATACGTTTGATCCATATTAAGAGAACGCAACGTCGCCGTCAGGTGAACAAGCAGCACCGATATGTCGGCGGGCTGGATTCCGCTTACTCGCGCGGCCTGCCCGAGGCTCCGGGGCCGGACTGCCGACAGGCGCTCTTGTGCTTCGTACCGCAAATGGCGAATCGTCCCATAATCAAGGTCGGCAGGAATTGCGCGGTTCTCGAGCTCGCGGAACCGCTCAATGGCGCGCTGTTGCCTCTCGATGTACCCCTCGTACTTCAGCGCTACGAGCGCCCGGCCCCACGTATCGCTGTCGGCCAAATACCCTAACAGCGCGGGGAAGTTTGCGGCGAAGCGTCGCCCATCCTCTTCCGGCCGTCGCGCCCATTCCGCTAACGTCCGTCCCTCATAGCGTAGTTGCCCGAACAACGCGAGCAAATCCGCCTGCCGCGCCTGCTGCGAGCGGAATCGCTCCCAGCGCGCATCGTCGACAAGTCCAAACTCGCGTCCTAGCGGCGTCAGCCGCGTATCCGCATTGTCGTAGCGCAGGTGCATCCGATGCTCTGCGCGCGACGTGAACATGCGGTACGGCTCAACCACTCCCCGCGTCACGAGGTCGTCAATCATCACGCCGATGTACGCCTGGTCCCGCCCCAGCACGAGCGGCTTCGCGCCGGCGGCGTACCGCGCCGCGTTCACTCCCGCTACCAGCCCCTGACCCGCCGCCTCCTCATAGCCACTCGTGCCGTTGATTTGCCCGGCCAGGAACAGTCCCTGCGTCACCTTGGTCATCAGCGTCACGTCGATCTGCTCGGGCGGCGCGAAGTCGTACTCGATCGCGTAGCCCCACTGCACGATCCGCGCTCGCCCCAGTCCCGGCAGCGCGCGTACGAACTGCTCCTGCACGTCGCGCGGCAGCGACGTGCTCACCCCATTGAGGTAGATACGGTCGCTCTCCCGGCCCTCCGGCTCCAGGAACACCTGGTGGTGGTCCTTCTCGGGGAAACGCACGATCTTCGTCTCGATGCTCGGACAATACCGCGGCCCCGTCGACGCGATCTGACCCGTGTACAAGGGGGCCCGATCCAGGTTCGCCCGAATCAGCTCGTGGATCCCCGCGTTCGTCGCGGTGAGCCAGCAGGACACCTGCGGCTGCGTGATGCGCTCGGTGAGAAACGAGAACGGCGCGGGGTCACAGTCGCCCGGCTGCTCCCGCAACGCCGCGAAGTCGATGCTGTCCCGCGCGATCCGCGGCGGCGTGCCCGTCTTCAGCCGCCCGAGCGTGAGCCCGACGCCGCGCAGCGCCTCGCTCAGTCGCAGTGCAGCGGGTTCTCCGATGCGCCCGCCTGCCGTCCGTTCTTCACCCGTGTGCATCAGCCCGCACAGGAAGGTCCCCGCCGCCACGACCACCGCCCCCGCGCGAATGGCGCGCCCGTCCGCCAACACCGCCCCCGTCACACGCCGCCCCCCACGGCCCCCGTCGAACTCGGTTTCCAGTTCGTCTACGCCGCCTTCCACGATCGCCAGATTCGGGCAATGCTCCAGCCGCTGCACCAGCGCGGCCGAATACAGCCGGCTATCGGCTTGCGCCCGTGGCGCCCACACGGCCGGTCCCTTACTCCGGTTGAGCATGCGAAACTGAATACCTGTCTCATCCGCGACCAGTCCCATCAGCCCGCCGAGCGCGTCGATCTCCCGGACGATCTGACCCTTCCCGATGCCCCCGATCGCCGGATTGCACGACATGCGCCCGATGGCCGCGCGGGCGTGCGTCACCAGCACGGTGCGCGCCCCCAGCCGCGCCGCCGCCCATGCGGCTTCCGCGCCGGCGTGCCCGCCACCGATCACCAGTACGTCACCGATCAGGTTCATGCGGGAGATTCTACCAGCCCTTCCGGCTGCGGCGCGGCGCCGGTGCCCCTGCCGGCCGGGATTGCGGCGCCGGGCCCGGCGCGGGCGTGTTATACTGCGGTCATGGACGCCTTGAGCGTGACGCACGCGACGCTGCTGGCCCGTCTGGCCGGCGGCGCGGAGCCCGCGGCGTGGCAGGACTTCCTCGCCCGCTACGGCGATCTGATTCGCTCGTTCGGGCGGCGGCAGGGCCTGCAGCCCGCGGATTGTGACGACGCCCTGCAGGACGTGCTGCTGATTCTCACCCGCAGCATGCCCGGCTTCAGTTACGACCCGACGCGCGGCAAGTTCCGCTCGTACCTCAAGACGATCACGCTGCACGCCATCTATAAGCGGCGCCTCAAGAACCGTGGCGGGGTTACGCTGGAAGCCGTCGACGAGGCGACGCGCCTGGCCGCGACCGACGACGCCGTCGAGCAGGACTGGGAAACCGAGTGGCGCAGCTATCACGTGCGACAGGCCATGCGGACCATCGCCGTGGAATTCAATGGGGTCGACCGCCGGGCCTTCGAGCGCTACGCCATGGCCGGTGGCGACGCGGCCAGTGTGGCCTCGGAATGCGGTCTCAGCGTGGACCAGGTCTACCAGGCGAAATCGCGGATCATGAAACGCCTGACGCAGCTCGTCGAAGCGCAGGTGCTGGACGAGGGCTGAGGTGGCGCGGGGCTGCGCGGACAAAGTGAACCGCCATCGTCATCAGGTGCGCGGAGGAAGCGGGCATGTCGGCAGGTGCGGCCTGGTTCCGCGATGAAGCATTGCTGCTGTCGGCCGTCCGCGGTGCCGGCGCAACCGGCGTGCGCCCGCCGACCATCCCCGGCTACGACGACTGGCGCGAAGTGGGGCGTGGCGGGCAGGGCGTCGTCTATGCGGCCACGCAGCGCTCGACCAAACGCCAGGTTGCCATCAAGCTGCTGCTCGACGGCGCGTACGCGTCTGAAAGCGCGCGGCGGCGGTTCGAGCGTGAGATTGACCTTGTGGCCACGCTGCAGCACCCGAACATCGTGCGGCTGTATGACAGCGGTACGACCGCCGAGGGTTATCCGTTCTACGTGATGGAATATGTTGAGGGCGTTTCGCTCGACGTGCTGCTGGGGGTGGGGGGCGCGGCGGACGTGGACGTCGACGCGCGCGGGGCCGCCGGGACGACGCCCGTGGCCGGTGCGGGAGCACCGCTGGCCTCACTCCGCGCCACGGTCACCATGTTTGTGAAGATCTGCCAGGCGGTCAGCTACGCCCACCAGCGCGGCGTCATACATCGCGACCTCAAGCCCGGCAATATTCGCGTCGACCCGGCCGGCGAGCCGCACGTGCTGGACTTCGGTCTCGCGAAAAGCGCCACCCCGAACCGGACGCAGATGAGCGTCGAGGGCTCGTTTACCGGCTCGCTACCGTGGGCCAGCCCGGAGCAGGTGGAGGGTATACCGAGCCGCATCGACTTGCGCACGGACGTGTACTCGCTCGGCGTGCTGCTATACCAGGCGCTGACCGGTGCCTTTCCCTACCCCCTGAATGTCCCGTTCAATGAGGCGATTCAGAGCATTCGTCAGTCTCCGCCGGCGCGCCCCAGCCAGCGCCGCCCGGAGGTCGACGACGAGCTCGAGACGATTGTCCTCAAGTCCCTCGCCAAAGAACCCGAACGGCGCTACCAGAGTGCCGGCGAACTGGCCCGCGATCTGCAGCGCTACCTCGCCGGCGAGCCGATCGAAGCCAAACGCGACTCGGCGTGGTACCAGGTCAAGAAGACGCTGCACCGCTACCGGCTGCTGGCCGGCGTCGCCTGTACGTTCCTGATCCTGGCCGTCGGCGTTGCCATCAGCACGTCCGTCCTCTACACGCGCGCGCGGCACGCCGAGCAGATCGCCGAAGAGCGCCGCGCGCAGGCCGAGAACGAAACCGACAAGGCCCGGCGCACCCAGCGCTTCCTCGAGGGCATGTTCGGCACGCTGGACCCGACCCTCGCTCAGGACTACGACCCCGCCCTCCTGCGGCGCATCATCGCCGATGCCGCCCGCCGCGTCGAAGAACAGCTCTCCGCCCAACCGGAGGTCGAGGCCCCTGTACGTGCCACCATTGGTCGCACCTACGCGAATCTCGGCGACTACACCGCGGCCGAAACGCAACTCCAGGCCGCGCTGATGCTGTACCAGCGCTCCCTCGGCCCGGCGCATGTCGAGACCCTGAAGGTCCTCAGCGACCTGTCGAGCGTGTACCAGGAGCAGGGCCGCTACGACGAGGCCGAGCCGCTGATTCGCCAGGCGCTGGACGGCTTTCGGCGCACCTTCGGCGAGCGCCACCGCGAGACCCTTTCCGCCATGAACAACCTCGCCTACCTGCTGGACAACCGCGGCGAGCCGGAACAGGCCGAGCGCCTCCACCGCGAAACACTGACCCTGCGCCGCCAAGTGCTGGGCGAGGATGACGTCGACACGCTGAACTCCAAGAGCAACCTGGGCCAGATGCTCCTCGACCGGGGTGCCCTGGACGAAGCGACCCCACTGGTGCAGGAAACCCTGGCCATGCGCCGTCGCGTGCTCGGCCCCGATCATCCCGACACGCTCAACAGCCTCAACAACGCGGCGCGCCTGGCAAACGAGCAGGGCAACCTCACGGAAGCTGCTGACCTGTATCGGCAGGCTGTCGACGGCTATCGTCGTGTGCTCGGCCCCGCCAGCCCCCGCACCGTCCAGGCCATGAGCAATCTCGCGGTTGTCCATCGCCAACGGGGTGAACTTGACGAGGCGGAGACCCAATTGCGCACCGCCCTCGACCTGCAAACGAGGAGCGGCCGCGAACAGGACCCGGTCACCGCGTCAATCCGCAACAACTTGGCACGCACCCTGCAGGACGCTGGCAAACTGGCCGAAGCCGAGCCGTTGCTGCGGAGCGTCCTCGCGCAGCTCGAACGCGACTATGGTCCCGATCACCCGCAGACGCTGCTGGCTGTGAACAACATGGCCGGGGTGCTGGCGGACCTGGAGCGGCGCGAAGAGGCCATCACGCTCTTCCGGCGCTGCGCGGAGGTGCGCAGCCGGGTGCTGGGGCCGAGCCACCCCGAGACGCTTGTGGCCGGAAACAACCTGGCCGCCACGCTGCGCGCCGATGGACAGCTGGCCGAAGCCCTGACGTTGTGTGAGACGCTCGTGAAGTCTGCGGACAGCCTGCCTCCGGAGCACCCGCTGCGGCCGGCGCTGCAAGGCAACTACGGCGAAACGCTGATGCTGCTCCAGCGCTACGCCGAAGCCGAGCCACTGCTCGTCGACAGCTACGAAACACTGCGGACCGCCCGCGGTCCCGCGCACCCCGCCACGCGACGGGCGGCCGCGCGGCTCGTGCGGCTTTACGAAACGTCGGGCCAGCCGGAGCGAGCGGCCAAGTACGCCGCGCCGGCCGACGAGTAGGGGGCCATGCGGTCTGGCACGGTGGTCCGACTCCGCCGCCGCGCTGCCATCCGCTTCCCGCCCTCCTGGGGCGACAGCAGGGTGGGGGTAGATGTACCTCTCCTCAAGCGGGTTCCCCGCTGCCCCGAGTCAATGATAATGACGCAAGTGTCTGTCTGGCAATGAGTTATATAAGACAGCCTGGCGGGGTATGCGCTCGTGGCTGCGTGTGCCCCCTTTTTTCCGTCAGACCCGCAGCTCCGCCCAGCTAGGTCGTGGTGGGGGGTAAGACCGGAAGCAAGCACGACGAGCAAAGGAGACCCATCCATGTTGACTCTCAAGAACACCGTGCGGAAGACGATGCTGGCGGGGTTGCTGGTGGCGGCTGTGTCGGCCCTGTGTGGCTGCAACGACTACGGTCTCGGCAGCCTGATCGGTCTGGGCTTCCCGGACTCCTCCCTGTACGACCCGACCGCCGAGATCCAGAGCGTGATCGAATACCGCCAGAGTGTCACGGACTACTACGCCGACGCGTGGAGCGACTACATCCTCGAATAACCGCAGTGCGAGGCCGGGGTGATCTGGGGACAGTCCCGCGACTGTCCCCTTCTTTTGCGCCGCGCTTCGGCTGGTCGCCCGCCTACCGCCGCGTCGGGGGCTGATCCACCGGCCGCCCGGCACCCGGGTCAAACGGCCGGCGCTCGCCCGACTTTTCGCGCTGATTGCGGTCAATACCGGCCTTGGCGCGCTCCGCGTCCGAACCGGCCATCACGTTGGTCGGCTCCGAACTCGGCTTGCCCGCGCTGGCGGGCTCGCGACTTGGGGAGGTCGACTGACAGCCGCACACCGCGCTCAGGGCCAGTGCCCCGGTCAGCCAGGCGACCCTGCTGAAAGTCGGAAACCGGATCATGGGGAGCTCCTCACGAGGTCATTTCAGGCGGCATTGTAGGCCGGGGCGCACGGTCTGTCAGCGCCGCGGCCCGCAACTACGGCCACCTCCGCGGCGCGGCGAACCGGCCCGCGCGGTGGTAATATGCAGCCTTCTGCAGAAGGTTCCTGCGGGGACGCATGGAGAAAGCGATGGTTCCTGTCCGCATGTCGCATTGTGTTCTGTCGGGTGTGCTCGCGGGATTGGTGACGCTGGGCGCCGTGGCCGTCGCGCCGGCTGCAGAACCGGCAAAGCCGGCGCCATCTACGGATGCGGGCGCCGCCGTCCCGCCGGCCAAGGTACGCCTGGGTGTCGACCAGCTCATCGCCGATGACTTCAAGCCGCTGAAGGGCAAGCGCGTCGGGCTCATCACGAACCCCACCGGCCTGACCGGCGATTTGCGGGCCACGATCGACGTGCTCTTCGCCGCCAAGGACGTGAAGCTCGTCGCCCTCTATGGGCCCGAGCACGGCCTGCGCGGCGAGACCCCCGCCGGCGACAAAGTCGAAGACGCCAAGGACTCCGTCACCGGTCTGCCCGCATATTCGCTGTACGGCAAGACCCGCCACCCGACGCCAGAGATGCTGGAAGGCGTCGACGTCCTCGTCTACGACGTGCAGGACATCGGCTCGCGCTCATACACGTTCATCAGCACGCTGGCCATCGCGATGGAAGCCGCGGCCGAGCACAAACTGGGCCTGGTCGTACTCGACCGCCCGAATCCGCTTGGCGGCGAACGCATCGAAGGTCGCCCGCTGGACCTCAAGTTCCAGTCGTTCGTCGGTCACCTGCCGATTCCGTATCTGCACGGCATGACCGTGGGTGAAGTGGCCGAGATGATCAACGGCGAGGGCTGGCTGCCCAACGGCGCGAAGTGCGACCTGACCGTCATCAAGATGACCGGCTGGAAGCGGAACATGGAGTTCGACCAGACCGGCCTGGTCTGGGTGCCGACCTCGCCGCACGTCCCGCGGGCCGACACTTCGCTGTACTACGCCGCGACCGGCATCATGGGCGAACTCAAGGTCGTCAGCGAGGGCGTCGGCTACACGCTGCCGTTTGAAGTGGTCGGCACGCCCGACATCGAGCCCCAGAAGCTGGCCGACAACCTCAATGCCCGTCACCTGCCCGGCGTGTACTTCCGCCCACTGTACTTCCAGCCGTACTACGGCCGCTATGCGAAGAAGACCTGCGGCGGCGTGCACGTGCTGCTCACGGACCACGCGCGGGTCGAGCTGACGCCGATCCAGTTCCACATCATGGACGCCATCCGCAAGCTCTATCCCGACACGAAGATGTTCGACGGCGACCGCGACAAGATGTTCGACAAGGTCTGCGGCACGGACGAGATCCGCAAGCTCTTCGAGGCAGACCGCCCGCTGGACGAAGTGCTGGCCGCGTGGCGGAAGGGCGTGGAGGAGTTCCGCGCCCAACGCGCGAAGTACCTGCTGTATCCGTAGCGTGTCCGCTCGTTGTGCGTAGCGTCCAGCTGAATCGCCGTACGCGCGTAGCGCCTGGACGAAATGCGACCGGCGCGTAGCGTCGGCCCCCCGTGGCCGACGTTGAACGTCAACGAGGATTCCTGGAGCTAGTGGGCTGGGCCGAGGCCGGCGCCGCGTGACTCGGTGACACGAGTCGCGCCCGCCGGCTTCAGCCCAGCGTCTTTCCCACCCCATCCTCTCTTCCCTGGCGCCTTCCTGCACCGCGCCCCCACCCCCCGATTTCCGTATCTCCTATGAGGCCCCATTTGCACGCGCCCGATTCCTGTGCTATAGTGCACTAGTTAGCTAGTGCAGTTGCCCGGGATACGACAATGCCCCTGGACCCACACAGCCCCGTGCCCGTCTACCTGCAGATCGCCGAGCACATCCGCTCCGGCGTCGTCACGGGAGTGTACCAGCCGGGGGAGATGATCCCCTCGTTGCGGGCGCTCGCCCTGGAGCTGGTCGTCAATCCCAACACCATCCAGCGGGCGTACGAGACGCTCGAACGCGAGGGATTAATCCAGGCCCGCAAAGGACTTGGGATGATCGTGACGGCCCACGGTGCGGCCGGTGCCCGCGCGCGGTCCGAGGCCGCGATCCAGGCGACCTTTGCCAAAGCCATCCGCGCCGCCCGCCGGCTGGCCATGCCGCCCGGCGACATTCGCGCTGCGTTTGAGCGTGCCTTGGCCGACGGCCAACCCGGTGTCCCGCACAGCCGATCCGACCCGGCGCCTGCGCAGAATGGCGAGACGCCACCTAGTACGGGGACCACGCAATGAGTACCCAACCCGCGTACGGGATCGAGATGCTCCGTGTTTCGCGCCGCTTCGGCCGCCAGGAGGCCGTCCGCGACCTCACGCTCCGCATCCCCGTCGGCTCGACCTTCGGCTTCATCGGCCCCAACGGTGCCGGCAAGTCGACCACCATCAAGATGCTGATGGGGCTGCTGGATATGACGGCGGGGAAGGCTCGCGTGCTGGGCGTAGATGTGACGGTCGACCCGCTCACGATGCGGCGGTGCGTCGGCTACGTCCCCGAGACGCCGACCATCTACCGCTCGATGCGCGTCGAGGACGTGCTCGCCCTGTGCCGGCCGTTCTACCCGGAGTGGAACGACGCACGCTGTAAGGAGCTCCTCCGACTCTTCGAACTCAGTCTCGACAAACGCGTCAGGCACCTCTCCAAGGGCGGCTTGGCCAAGCTCTCCCTGCTCGTCGCGCTTGCGCACGAACCGGACGTTCTGATTCTCGACGAGCCCACGGCCGGCCTTGACCCCTTGATGCGCGAGGAGTTCCTCGACGGCGTCTTGCGGAGTCTGTGCGATCGCCCGCGGACGGTGCTGTTCTCCAGTCACACGCTGTCGGACGTGCAGCGCCTGGCCGACACCGTGGGCATCATCGACCAGGGGCAATTGGTGGCCGTCTGCCCGACCGACACGCTCGTCAGCGGCACGAAGCGTCTGCGGGCCGTATTGCGGGACGGCGCCGCGATCGCCGCGCCGCCGCCGGGCACGATCTGGCAGGCGATTCGCGGCCGCGAGTGGCTGCTCACTGTGCGCGACTTCGCCGCACCATTGCTCGAGACGATCCGTCGTGATTATCCCGTGCAAAGCGTCGAAGTGCAGGACGTCGGGCTCGAAGAGGTTTTCAAGGACTTCATTCGCGGCCGGAGGGCGACGGCATGAGTCAGTTTCGCATGCTGCTGTGGAAGGACTACCACCTCAATCGCGGCGTCTTGCTGACCGGCGCACTGATCCTCGTGTCGATGCTGCTTGCGATCCCGGCCATCGCGGCCTGGGACGCGTGGCGCCGGCCCGGCGTGTCCGTCACGTGGTGCGAGGTGTGGGCGGGCGGGGCATTCATGAGCCTCGTGCTCTCGCAGCTCACGATTGCGGTGCTGGCCGGCAATGCCGTGGCCGGTGAGCGTTCGGATCGCTCTGCGGAGTTTCTGGCCATGCTGCCGGCCCGGCGTGCGCTCGTCCTGGCCAGCAAGCTGCTCCTGACGCTGCTTGGGGCCCTGACGATTTGGGTGATCGACTATCCCCTGTTGCTTCTGAGCCCCGCCGCCGACGGGCCGGGATTCTGTGATCACACCGCGCTGGTTTTGCTGTTCGTGAGTGTGCTGGTCTACGGGACCGGCTGGCTGGGATCGGTGTTGCTGCGGAACCCTGCCATTGCGACCGCGATTGCGATCGCCGCGCCGCTCGCCCTGACCGTGGTCGTGCGCGCGACGCTGTACCGGCACGACGAATCCCTCTCCACGGCCTGGTTCGGCGGCATCGCGCTCAGCTTCGGCGTCGCGCAGCTCCTCGTCGCGATCATCGTCTTTCTGCGCCGCCGCGAGCCCTGATCTCCCGCGTCGTGTCCCATTCCTTCCTAAAATGCACTGCGGCCGGGACATCGCCCGGCCGCGGTGGTCGTTGTGTCAGTAGGGGGGCTGACTGGCCCGCGCGCTACGTCGGCGTCGCGCCCGACTTGGCCGCATCGAGGAAGCCCTGCAGCTTGCGCGCCCGCACCGGGTGCTGCAGCTTGCGGATGGCCTTCGCCTCGACCTGCCGCACGCGCTCGCGGGTGACCTTGAAGATCTTGCCCACTTCTTCGAGCGTGTACGTATAGCCGTCGCCGATGCCGTAACGCAACTTGATGATCTCGCGCTCGCGGTACGTCAGCGTCTTGAGCACCGCCTCGATCCGGTCCTTCAGCATGTCGCTCGACGCGCTGAACACCGGGCTCTCGGCCTTCTCGTCTTCGATGAAGTCGCCGAAGTAGCTGTCTTCGCTCTCGCCGACGGGGCGATCCAGCGAAATTGGGTGCCGGCTGATCTTCATTACGCGCCGCGCCTCGGAAACCGGCATCTTGGCTTCCTTGGCGATTTCCTCGATCGTCGGCTCGCGGTGCAGTTCCTGGAGCAGCCGCTTGGAGATGTTCCGCAGCTTGCTCATCGTCTCGATCATGTGGACGGGGATGCGAATCGTCCGGGCGTGGTCCGCGATCGCGCGGGTGATGGCTTGGCGAATCCACCACGTCGCGTACGTGCTGAACTTGTAGCCGCGGCGGTACTCGTACTTGTCGACCGCCCGCATCAGGCCCGTGTTGCCTTCCTGAATGATGTCGAGGAAGGACAGCCCACGGTTGCGGTACTTCTTCGCGATCGATACGACCAGGCGCAAGTTGCCGCCGGCCAGCTTCCGCTTCGCCTCTTCATACTCGCCGAAGACCTTGCGGGCTTCGTCGACGCGCTTGCGGAGATCCTCCGGCCCTTCCGAGACCAACTCGATCAGGCCGCTCAGTTCCTCCTTCATCGCGTCGATGTCTTCCGCTGGCAGCGAAGCGGCGCGGTCCTTCAGCTCGCCTTGGAGCTGCTCCATTTTCTGCACCATCGACGCCAGCTTGCGCATCATCGGGATGATGCGGCTGGTGCGCAGCGACAGCTCTTCGAGCAGGGTCACGGCGCGGCGGCGACGCTGCACCATGCGCTGGTGGGCGGCCTTGCGCGCGGCGCCGGGCGTGCGCGTGTCGCGCACAATCGCCCAGTCGCCCCGGTTCAGCTCGAGCAGTTTACGGACGGTCGCGAGATTGGCCGGGAGCCGCTTGATGATCGTGCTCTTGGCCATGCTCTCCGTCGTGGAGATTTTCATCGTGCGGTCGAAGGGCATGCGGCCATCCGCGACGGCCTGCATGGTTTCGATCGCCTGCTGGATGCAGAAGTCGTTTTCGAGAATCCGCCGGCGGAACGCCATGCGGGTGAGTTCGATCTTCTTGGCGAGCGCGATCTCCTGTTCGCGGGTGAGGAGGGGGATCTCACCCATTTGGGTGAGGTACATGCGCACGGGGTCGTCCACGCGGCGGGTCGCGGTGTCGGTCAGGTCGACCTCGGTGACCTCGTCGATGTTCTCGCCGGGCTCGAGGGTGCCACCGGGCTTGCGGTTGGCCTCGCGGATTTTGTCCGCCTCGATCTCGTCGATCATCTGGATGCCCGATTGCTCAATGCGGTTGAGCACGCTCTCGAGCTTCTCAGGGGAAATCGCCTCGTCGGGAAGAGTCTCGTTGAGCTCTTCCCACGTCAGGTAACGCCGGCGCTTGCCCTTCTCGATTAGCTCGTTAACGCTTTGCTCGATCGGGTCAATGTCAGGCTGTACCGCTACCATCAAAGACTCTCCCAGTTGTACACATCGAACCGCCTCACGGGCCGGTCCGGGAGCATCCTACGCTCCCACTTCGCTCCCCGCCTTTCGCGATGCCGCGGCATACTCCGCGACCCGCGCCACGCCAAAGTTGTAACTAGCGCGCACTCGGTGCCGGCGTCGCCGCATTCCAGCGGCATTCCGCCGGCACGGGTGACTCATGCTTGCGCGCCGCCGCGCGCAGGGCGGCGAACAGATCCTCGCCTGCGGTGTCCGGCCCCGCCTTGGGCAGACGCTCCCGCAGGTCGCTCATTTGCAGCAATGCCAGCTCGTCCGCCAGCCGCTGTTGTACCACGCTCAGCTCTTCTTCCGCCGCTGTCACGCCCGTAACACGGGCGCTCGCGCGGCTGACCAACTCGCACAGGGCGCTGTCCTCGCAGCGCGCCATGACTTCCCCCACTGAGTATTCACCTACGTCCGCATGAACATCAAGGAACACGCTATATAACTGCTGCCAGGTCTGAGAATATGCGACCGCGCGAACGATCGTATCATCGATCCCCCGCCACGCGCGCGGGCACGTCAGCAGCAGTCCAAATACCGTCTCGCAGGCCGTCACCAGCCCCGCCGGCAGAGCCCGCAACGACCCTTCGTAATCGGACGCACCTTCTTGTTCGGCCACCGCCCGGGAGGGTTCACGGGCCAACGTCCGCTTCGCGCCCGCGAGCAGCTCGAACACTGAACCCGCTGGCACACCGAGCAGATCGCTCAACCGCCCGATAAGCAGGTTCTGCTGCAGCGGGTCCAATCCGCCTGCAAGGGTTGCCCCGGCCACGAAGTGCAGGTACTTCTCGAGGGCGATTCGCTTCGCCTGTTGACCTCCGGCGCCAAACGCCTTAAGTGTCTGTGACCACTTGAATTCTAGCGCGTCGACCGCCCCCTTCAAGTGCCCCGCGAAACCCTCCGCCCCGTCCGCCAGCACGCAATCAGCCGGGTCCTGCCCGCCCGGCAATAGCACGACGCGCACGTCCGTTTGCGTCTGCAGCGCGACCTCAACGCCGCGATCCGCAGCCTTGAATCCCGCCTCGTCCCCGTCGAAGCACAGATACAGCGTCGCGGCCCGCGGCCGCAGCAGCTTCGCATGCGCGCCGGTCATTGCGGTGCCGAGCGTGGCCACCACATTCCGGAAGCCGAACTGGTGCAGCAGGACGGCATCCATGTACCCCTCGACCACGATGGCCGCATTCGCCTCTTCGATCGGCTTCCGCGCCAAGTCGAAGGCATAGAGGATGCGCGACTTGCTGAACAGCGGTGTCTCCGGCGAGTTGAGATACTTTGCCGGATCGTCACCCAGCGTGCGCCCGCCGAACGCGACCGCGCGCCCCAGCGCATCCGCGATCGGGAAGATCAGGCGGTTGCGGAAACGATCGTACGCCTTGCGTTCATTGTGCGCGCTCAGCCCAGCCAGTTCCAGAAGCCGTGGACGGAGCCGCGCGCGGTTGGCGGCATCGAGTAGATCGTTCCACGAGTCCGGGGCATGACCCAGCGCATGCCGCTCAATCGTCTCATCCGTCAATCCCCGCCGGTGGGCATAGTCCAGTGCGTTCTGCCCCGCGGGCGTGGCGTGCAAGTTCCGGCGGAAGTGTTCGCGCGCCCAGGTGACGATCTGCTGAAGTTCCTCGCGGACCTGCGCGGCCTCGCGATCAGCAGGGGAGCTGGTGACCTCGAGCCCCGCGCGGCGCGCGAGATGAGCCAGCGCCTCGCGGAACTCCACGCGGTCGAACATCTGCACGAAGCGGATGACATCGCCACCGGCGCCGCACGACCAACACTTGAAAATCTGCTTTCGGGGACTTACGGACATGGAGGGCTTATGGTCGGGATGGAACGGACATAGCCCGATAAAGTCCTTGCCCTGCCGAGTCAACGCGACGCGCTCGCCGATCACCTCGACGATGTCTATGGTCTCTAAGACCCGGTCTTTTAGGGACTTGTCCATGTACTGTTGTGGTGATCCGCAGGTGTCGCGCCGCAGCCCAACCCGCTCGCCGCTACCGCCCCGCTGCCAGCGCGGCGTCCACAGGAAACTAACTAGTATAACGCATTATTGGGCGAGGGTCAATTTTCAGGTCGGATAATGGCCGCAAGTGACAGGTACTTAACCGGCTGTACACAAGAGAATTAGGGCCGGAACCTCTCATTCCGTGCTCGGTTACGGAAGCGCTTGCACGCTCCCGGTCCCGTGCTCGCTTTCGACGTGCCCCCGCACGAATCTTTGCACAACCCTCATTGCCCGCACATGATTCGTTGCGATACTCGCCCCGTGGCTCCAGAATCGCCGCTGGGTGGTGCCGGCCTCGAGCCGTTGCTCCTCACGCCGGAATCACCCCACTACGGAGCGCCAGCGCGATGACGTCCTCCGCCTCCGTCCTGATTGTCGAAGACGAGGTCGACCTCGCTGACCTCGTCAGCTACCACCTGCAGCGCGAGGGCTATGCCTGTCGCCGTGCCGAGGACGGCGAGCGCGCTATCGCCGAAGCCTGTCGCCAGCCGCCGGACCTCGTCATTCTTGATCGCATGCTCCCCAAGCTCTCCGGCGACGAGGTCGCCCGGCGCCTCAAGCGCGACCCGCGCACCGCCGGCATTCCCGTCATTATGCTCACAGCCAAGGCCGCCGACGATGACGAGCTCGTCGGCTTCGCGCTCGGCGCGGACGACTACGTGCGCAAGCCTTTCTCCGTGAAACTGCTGCTCGCCCGCGTCGCCGCGGTTCTCCGCCGCCAGCAGGGCGGGGATGCGGTCGGCGACGTTCTTACCAGCGGGCCCGTGGTGCTCGACCACGGCCGCCACGAGGTTCAGGTTGCCGGCCAGCCGGTCGAGGTCACCGCGACCGAGTTCCGTATCCTCGCCGCACTGCTGGCCGCCCGCGGCCGCGTGCTCACGCGCGAACAACTGATCGATACCGTGATCGGCACCGGGGCCGGGATCACCAATCGCGCCATGGATGTCCATATCGCGGCCCTCCGCAAGAAGCTCGGTGCCGCCGCGGAGTACGTCCACACCGTGCGCGGCGTGGGCTACGCCTTCCGCTTGCCCGAGAGTCCCTCGGAGCTACCATAGCGCTCGCATGATCAGCACCACGCGCCCTTGGACGCTCGTTCTGCTTGGGGGGCTCTTCGTCGTCGTCACCTGTGGCCTGTCGCTTGGCCTGATGCTGCGCGAGCAGGAGCGTCTGCACGACCCCATTGCCCTGCAGGACCTCGCTACGCAGGCCCGCATGCTGGCCGCGCTGGCGCGCGAAGACTGGCCGGAACTGGACTCCGGCGATGTGCAGGGCGTCTTTCACACCATGCGCGCCGAGCGCACCCAACTCGTCTTGGCCACGCTCGACGGCACGCCGCTCCTGGCCACACCCGCTGGCCCCGGTTCCGACCTCGATCTGCTGCCCGAAGTGCGCGAGGCGCTCGCGCACGGTTCGGCCACGGGCGTGCGCGCGTGGGGGCCCCAACGGCGCTTGCACGTCGTCGCCGCGGCGCGCGTCGGCCCCACCGAGACCCCGGTCGGCTTTGTCTGGCTCGCGCGCCCCGCGCGCAGCCTCACCGCCGATCCCGGCGTTGTGGCCCGCGTGCTCGGCGTGGCGGCTGGCCTGGCTGCACTGACGACGGGCATCGTGACGCTCCTCGTGGCGCGCTGGCGCCAACGCCTCGTGCGGCGCGTGCTGGACACGGCCCGGCGCCTCTCGTCCGGTGAACTGGAAAGCGTGCCCGAGGTCCCCGGCCAGGACGAGCTGGCGGTGTTGTCAGCCAATCTCAGCGCCGTGCGCTCCCGTCTCGTCGCCCAGGTCGAACTGATCGAGCGCCAGCGCTCGATGCTCGCGTCCCTGGTCAATCAGCTCCAGGAGGGTGTCATCGTCGCCCGCGCTGATGGCCACATCGCGCTGCTCAACCCCGCCGCGCTGCAACTGCTCCATCTCTCCCTTGGCAGCGGCGAGGCCTTCGTCGGCCGAACTGTCGAATCGTGCATCCCCCAGCACGCCTTGCAGCGCCTGCTGGTCTGCGCTGGCGGCAACAGCGCCGCCCCGGCGCGCCTCGCTCCAGCGCCCGGCAGTGCCCACGTCGACGCCCGCCTCGAAGTGCAGTCGCCCGCCGGGACGGTCCACCTGCTCGCCCGCGCTTCCGACCTCGTGCTCGCCGACCCGGACGGCGGCCCCACAAGCACCGGCCGTGTCGTCGTGCTCCTCGATATCACCGAGTTGCAGCGGACCGTCCAGATGCGCACCGACTTCGTCGCCAACGCCTCCCACGAGCTGCGGACACCACTGTCGACGATCCGCGCAGCTGTCGAGACGCTCCAGACGATGGACCTCGTGAAAGAGGGGCCTGCCGCCCGGCAGTTTCTTGCGAAGATCGACCGCCAGAGCGGCCGCCTGGAGCAGCTGGTCAAGGATCTGCTCGACCTGTCGCGCATCGAGTCGCCGTCCGAGCGGTTCATGCCCGAACCGCTCGAAGTACGTCGGCTGCTGGCGGACTTGCAGGGCCGCTTCGGCGATGCGCTCGAGCGTCAGCAACTCAACTGGGACACGCGCGTCGAGCCGCCGGACCTGGTGCACGTGCGCGTCAATCCGCACCTGGTCCGCCTGGTCCTCGACAACCTCGTTGACAACGCCATCAAGTTCACCGCGCCCGGCGGGCACGTGATGGTGCGCGTGCGTCACGAGGGTTCCGCCGCGGTCTTCGAAATCCACGACGACGGTTGCGGCATCGCCCCGGAAGACCAGCCGCGCGTCTTCGAACGCTTCTTCCAGGTCGAACGGGCCCGCTCCGGCAGCGCCCGCGGTACCGGCCTGGGCCTCTCCATCGTCCGCCACGCCGTCAGCGCCATGCACGGCTCGGTCCGCCTGGAAAGCGAACTCGGCCGTGGCACCCGCATCTTCGTTACGGTTCCCGAACCGCCCGCCGAACCCGGCCCGCGTGCGTCGACTGTCGCGCCGCCGTAGAATGCCCCGCTGTCCTCCCGGCTTGGCCGTGCATTGACGTCTGCCCGGATGCAGCAATGGCGACCGCCACTCGCCGGGAGGTGGTGAGGTAAATCGAATGTCGATGCAACGCGTCCGTCGTACCGGTGCCGTAGCCGCAGTCGCCGGCGGGCTCTTTGTTCTCATCCTGACTGCCGGAGTCGCCGGCAGTCAGGCCGCGCCGCCCGCGACGCAACCGGCGGCTTCCGCGCCGACGACCGCGCCCGCGCCCTTTGCGGACGAGATTCGCCGGTTCACCGAGTGGGATCACAAGAACAGCTCCCCCAAGGACGCAGTCCTCTTCGTCGGCAGCTCCAGCGCCCGCCTGTGGGCCACGCGCGAGAGCTTCCCGCAGTGGCCGGTGATCAATCGGGCGTTCGGCGGGTCGAAGTTTGCCGAGGTCAACCACTACTTCGACCAGGTCGTCGCGCCGTACCACGCCCGCGTGATCGTTCTATACTGTGGCGACAACGACGTCGCTTCCGGCGTCACTCCGGACGAGGTGCGCGACGGCTTCATTGCCTTCGTGAAACGCGTGCGCCTCACGCAGCCCGACACTCCGATCGTGTTCCTGTCCATCAAGCCCAGCTCCAGCCGCGCGAAGTTCTGGCCTGCCGCCCAGGCCGCCAACAAGCTCGTGCGCGAGGTGTGCGCGGCCCAGCCGCACCTGACGTTCGTCGACGTCGCCACGCCGCTGCTCGGCGACGACGGCCAGCCGCGCGACGAACTGTTCCTGCCGGATCGCCTGCACTTGAACGAAGCCGGCTACGCCGTTTGGACCCGCATTCTGACCCCGGTGCTGGAGTCGCTGCTGGCCGCGCACTAGCGTGCCGCATCCGCACGCGCCTTCGCCCGTAACGCGCGGCGCAGTACAATCCGCGCCGCACCCTGATTGGAGAACCTGCATGCAGACCACACTTGAGAAGACCCTGGCGGCCGAGCTTCAGCAGCTCCGTGATTCCGGCACGTACAAGCAGTACAACGAACTGCAGAAGCCCCAGGCTCCGCGCACCCGCATGGACGGCAAGGACATCGTCATGCTGTCGTCCAACAACTACCTGGGCATCGCCAACCACCCGCAGGTGCTCGCGGCGGCCAAGGCGGCCGTCGATAAGTTCGGCATGGGCACCGCGTCCGTCCGCTTCATCTGCGGCACGATGACCTGCCACCTCGAACTCGAAGAGAAGATCTGCGAGTTCATCGGCTGCCAGGCCGCGACCACGTACATCAGTTGCTGGGACGCCAACGTCGCCGTCATGCCGACCTTGGCGGGCACGCCCGAGGACGCCATTTTCTCTGACGCCCTCAACCACGCCTCGATCATCGACGCCATCCGCCTCAGCAAAGCCAAACGCTTCATCTACAAGCACCGCGACCTCGCCGAGCTGGAGCGGATGCTCAACAGCCCCGAAGGCAAGCAGGCCCGCAACAAGCTGATCATCACCGACGGCGTGTTCAGCATGGAAGGCGACGTCGCCGACCTCCCGCAGCTCAAGGAACTCGCCAACAAGCACGACGCCATCCTCGTCGTCGACGAGTCCCACGCCACCGGCGTCCTCGGCAAGACCGGCCGCGGTACCGCCGAGCACTTCGGCGTCCAGGACCCCAACACCGTCCAGACCAGCACGATGGGCAAGGCCCTCGGCGGCTCGTGCGGCGGATACGTGGCCGCGAACAAGGTCGTCTGCGAATACCTCGTGCAGAAGTCGCGCCCGCAGCTCTTCAGCAACGCGCTGCCCCCGGCCGTGTGCTACGGCTCGATGGCCGCGATCGACGTGCTGATGCGCGAGCCGCAGCGGCTGGAGAAGCTCCGCCAGAACATCGCACACTTCCGCGCCGGCGTGGAAGCGCTCGGCCTCAAGAATATCCCCGGCATCACGCCGATCGTCCCCGTGATCGTCGGCGAGACGGCCACGGCGATCCAGATGCAGAAAGCGTTGCTGGCCGAAGGCGTGTTCGTCAGCGGTTTCGGCTATCCGGTTGTGCCGAAGGGCGAAGCGCGGCTCCGCTGCCAGATCAGCGCCGGCCACGAAATCGCCGACCTCGATTTCGCCCTCGCCGCGCTCAAGAAGGTGGCCGAGAAGTTCCCCGCCGCCCGCGGGCACTAGTGCAGCGCCTCGTTGAATCGTGATCGTATCGAGCCGGGTAGCATGGGCCTCCGGCCCGTTCTGGACGCCCGGTCTCCGGCCTGTTCGTGACCGGCGGCTGAGGCAAGAGACCGGTAGGCTGGGCTAAGGCCGGCGCCGTGCGACCCGATGTTGCGTGTCGCGCCCGCCGGCCTTAGCCCAGCGTCGCGACGAGGCGGTGACACATCGGCCGGGAGGACCACTCGTGGGCATGGACTTGCTGGAGCTCGCCCTGAGCGTAGAGCGCCAACGCGGCGTCAAGGTCTGCTTCAACGAGGTGTTGGACCAGGCCTTCCGCCCGCGTACCCCCGGCGGCAAGCCCGACTGCACCGCCGGCGAGCTGCTTGTCGCGATCAACGCGGCCAGTCCGTGTTGCCTGCGGTGCGATTACGACCTGCGCGGCCACGGCGAGAGCGGCGTCTGCCCGGAGTGCGGCCGCCCATTCACCCGGGAGCGCCGCCCGTTGCCATGGGAAGAGCTGCAAGAGATCCTCGCCGGTGTCGCGGGTTGCAAGCTCGAGCGCGTGCAGCCGGAATCGCTGCTACTGCGCGACCTACGGCTGACCTAGCGTCTGGGACCATTGTTGGTGGAGGTTCGAGGCGTCGTGGGGCTCGAACTCGTCGAATGCGTGATGACCGTGGAGGAGCGCCTCGACGCGCGCCTGGACCTGGACGAGATCGGACACGCCTTTCGTCCGCGCACCCCCGGTGGCAAGCCGGATTGCACCGCCGGCGAGCTGCTGGTGGACGTGTGCATCCCCACGACCGACGGGCGGTTGCCGGTCATGCCGCGGTACGTCGAGCCGGAATCTGATCAGGAGCTGGTGTTGGAGAAACTGCGGCTGAACCTTCCCCTTCAGCCGCCGCCACGGATCCGGGGCGGCGAGGTGGTCCTGCCGACCCCTCCTACAGCCGATTCGTGTAGTGCCGACCTTTGACAAAAAGCCGGGCTGACGCTAGCGCCCGCCCCGTCAGTCCTGCCGCCGTGCGAAGGTTGGGCTAAGCAGCGATGCGGCCGGCCATAGCTGTCTACCGTGGCGCAGCTCCGTACGCTGTTTTTCGCCTTTCCGCACCCATTTTCCTCCCCTGCCCAGACGAGCAAGGGGTGCTGCTCGTGTCAGAGGTAGTCTTGCTCAGTGGCTGGGCTTGACAGGATGGATATTTGCATATACAGTTAGCTGGAGAGACCAGTTGGACAGCAGGCTATGAGCGACAAGAGCAACCAAGTCATCAATACCATCGCCCGAAAATGTATCGCTGCGCGTTTGCGATTAGTGAACCGGGTCATCACCGGTTTGTAC
Source organism: uncultured Planctomycetales bacterium (assembly GCA_964523405.1). Lineage (GTDB taxonomy): Bacteria > Planctomycetota > Phycisphaerae > UBA1845 > Fen-1342 > CAZGAQ01. The sequence goes on along the minus strand of CAZGAQ010000003.1, from coordinate 212,802 downwards.
GACAACGCTTTTCGCCCACTGGGAGTCAAGGCTAGCCAGTTCAATATCTTGATTGTCGCCGGGAAGCTCGGCTTGGCCCGCCCTGCCGAGGTCTGTGCGATTCTGCGGCTGGACACCTCCACTCTAAGCCGAAACGTCGAACGGATGCGGGCGCAGGGGTGGTTGGAAGTCGTTTCGAGCGAAGATGCTCGCGAGCAACCGTTCTGTTTGACGACTCAGGGCAAGCAATTGTTGGAGAAGGCAGCCCCGGCCTGGAAACACGCCCAGCAGGAAGCCGAACGACTCTTGGGTGAGGATGGCATGACCTTGTTGGGCACATTGGCTGCGAAACTGGGGATGCCTATGTCCGAGCGTTAGCGGACGGTCTCGATGGTTTGTTTTTGACCGAACGGTTGTATATACAAATACATGGAGCTTGTGATGAAACTGGCCAATCATCCCACGGTGAAGTCGTTTTACGCACGAGGAGCGATCGACATCGCTTCTGCCGCTACTGTTCCGCTCGATGCCGACCGCCTTCGCAGGTTATGCCGGGAGGCCGGTGCCGATGATGTAGGGCTGGTGAGCATTGATACTCCAGCTCTGGATCACGAGCGGGAGGAAATTCTGCGATTCTTTCCCCCCACGAAGACGCTCGTCAGCTTTGTGTGCCGGATGAACCGCGAGCCAATCCGAAGTCCCGACCGCTCCGTGGCGAACTTGGAGTCCCACGAAGCCCAAAACAACCTACACGATGTCGGCCACGAGATCGTGGCGGCGATGGAGCGGGAAGGCATCCGGGCGATCAACACGTCAGCGGCATTCCCGATGGAGATGGATCGTGTTTCGGGAAAGGGGTGGTCGGTGTCTCATAAGCCGGTGGCCGTGGCGGCGGGCCTGGGAGTCATGGGGCTTCACCGCTGCGTGATTCACCCCAAGTTCGGCGACTATATTCTGCTGGGAACCGTGCTCCTGGCTGCGGAGGCCAGCGACTACGATCGACCTCTGACGGAAAATCCGTGTTTGGAGTGTAAACTGTGTGTGACGGCATGTCCCACGGGGGCCATCTCGGCGGACGGGCATTTCGACTTCTCGGCCTGCCTCACCCACAACTACCGTGAGTTCTCGGGCGGCTTCGCGAATTGGGTCGAGAAAATTGCTGACAGCAAGAATGCCTTGGATTATCGACGCAGAGTCACTGATGCCGAAACCGCCTCGATGTGGCAAAGCCTTATCTGTGGAGGCACGTACAAATGCGTCTATTGCTTGGCCGTCTGTCCTGCGGGGGAGGATGTCATTGGCCTATTCCTGAGCGACAAACGAGCCTATTTGGACGCCGTTGTCCGACCGTTACGCAAGAAGGAGGAGACGGTTTACGTGGTTCCCGGTTCGGATGCCGAGGCCCATGTCGTGCGTCGTTTTCCCTGGAAACACGCCAAGCGAGTCGGTAACGGCGTCCGTCCCGGCTCCATCGGCGGCTTTCTGGGGGCCTTGCCAGTGGTGTTTCAGCGGGAACAGTCGGCGGGGCTGGACGCCACCTATCACTTCACGTTCACCGGTGAGGAAGAATGCCGGGCAACGGTCGTCATCCGAGACAAGACCGTGCAGGTCAGCCAAGGACACGTCGGGACTGCTGGGCTACGAGTCACCGCCGACAGCCGGTGGTGGCTTGGTTTCCTAACCAAGGATCGCAACTTGCTCTGGGGCCTGATGCGAGGAAAGTTGCGCCTCAAGGGTGCATCAAGCCTTTTGGGTGCCTTCGGCAAGTGCTTCCCCTCGTGAGGAGAAAGAAAGGGTCTCTGTTTACCGTGCAATCAGCCTCAAGTGGCTGGCGAACAAAGCGATCGTCGTGCCTGCGGAGAGCCGGCGGCATCACGTGAGAGCCGAGAAACAGCACTCGGAGACACGCCACGGTAACTCGCGACACGTTGCTCAAGAAGGTGGCGGTGTTGCAGCAGGCGGCCGGCGGGGTGGCGAAGTTCGTGAAGATCCACGAGCCGGAGGTCCACGAGCCGGTCAATCGACAGACGTTCCGCTGCACGTTGGATCGGGCGGCGTGGCGACAAGCCGGTGAGCGGGATGGCTGCTACCTGTTACGCAGCCACCCGCCGTGGGCCGACTTTCCGGAGGATCTGGAGCGTGGGGCATCGACGTTGTGGAGTTGGTACACACAACTGGTCCAGGTGGAGGAGGCCTTCAAAACGCTCAAAAGTGATCTGCACCTGCGGCCCATCCACCACCAGGTCGAGCCGCGGGTCGAGGCCCACATCTTCGTCGCCTTCCTGGGCTACTGCCTGACGGCCACCCTGCGGATGAAGCTGCGGGCGGTGGCGCCGGGACTGACGCCCCGGGCGGTGCTGGAGAAGCTCGCGTCGATCCGGATGGTGGACGTGTGCATCCCCACGACCGACGGGCGGTTGCCGGTCATGCCGCGGTACGTCGAGCCGGAATCTGATCAGGAGCTGGTGTTGGAGAAACTGCGGCTGAACCTTCCCCTTCAGCCGCCGCCACGGATCCGGGGCGGCGAGGTGGTCCTGCCGACCCCTCCTACAGCCGATTCGTGTAGTGCCGACCTTTGACAAAAAGCCGGGCTGACGCTAGCGCCCGCCCCGTCAGTCCTGCCGCCGTGCGAAGGTTGGGCTAGCGTCTGAGGCCGTTGTCCGCGGAGGTTTGAGGCGCCGTGGGGCTCGAACTCGTCGAATGCGTGATGACCGTGGAGGAGCACCTCGACGCGCGCCTGGACCTGGACGAGATCGGGCAGGCCTTCCACCCGCTCATCCCCGGCGGTCGATGGGATTGCACCGCCGCTGAACTGCTGGCCGCGATCAATGCGTCCACTCATCTCTGCGTGCAGTGCGGCTATGACCTCCGTGCCCACCCGGCCCCCGGAACCTGCCCGGAATGCGGCCACACCTTCGTTCGGGAACGCCGCCCGCTGACGTGGGACGAGCTACAGCAAATCCTGGCGGACGCGGTCGGATGGGAGCCCGGGCGCGTGCAGCCCGACACGCTTCTGGCCCGTGATCTGCAATTCGGCTAGCCTGCCCGCGATGCCGGCCCTGCCTACGCCCCCTCGTGCAACTGCTTGAAGAACTTGATCAGCACCGGCCGCGGGATCTTGGCGAGCTGCTGCTGCGGCATCTCGTCGGCCATCAGCCGCTGAATCGCTTCGTTCGCCAGCTCATGGTTGCCGCGAATCTCCTTCGCGACTTCCTGCGCCTCCGGCAGCTTCCCCGCCGCCATCTTCACGGCGTAATCGATCAACAGCCGCTCCATGTCCGCCGACAGCCGGGCGTCGCCGGTGGGTGCAGGCATCGCGTGGGGCTGCTGCTTGTGCCTTTCCGGCGGCGCGTCGCGCTCCGCCCGGATGCGCTCGACCACGCGGCGCGTCTCGTCGGCCAACTGCTGCTTGCGGCGCTCCTCCTCGGGATCGAGCGGCGCGAGCTGCAGCGGCTCGATCTCCTCGCTGGGCGTCGGGATGTACACGCTCTGCTGGCAGTGCGGACACTTCCCGCGCTTGCCCGCGTGCTCGTCGGCCGTGCGAATGTGCTTGCCGCAGTGATCGCAGTGAAACTCAATGGCCATGTTCACCCTTCCTGATCGCCAGCCACCCGGGTAGCCAGTCGCCCGGCGCGCCGCCAGCGCCCCATTCTACCGCGTCCCATTCGTAGCGTCAGGCCTCCGTGCCTGACGTTGGGGGACCAACCTCCGGCCGGTCTTGGCCCGTGGCTCGCAGCGCGTCGCCGTCCGGTTATACCCGCTTCGCCTCCGCGCGCTGCCCAAACCGGGCGTACAGCGACACGAGCGTATGCATCACAATGAGAACTACGAAGACCAGCGAACTATCCTCATGCAGCGACGCCAATTCCCGCTGCCCCGTTGTGCCAAATAGCGGCCACATCGCCAGCAGCACCGACGCCGTCACCACGATCCCGGTGCTCACCGTCAGCCAGAACGACCAGCGCTGTAGCCGCGCCACCAGCCCGGGCACGCTCGCCCGCAGCCGCCCCCGCGGCCACCGTGTCCACAGCAGCGCCGTGCCGGTCAGTCCGACGATGAAGAGCGGAGCCGCCAGCATGTGTGCCAGCAGCATGTACCCCTCCATCTCGCCGCCGCTCAGCTTGGGTACGTGGGCCGTCGCCCCGAGTACCAGCGTGCTCACGATTAGGCACAGGTGGCACAGCGTCTCCAGCCCGGACAGCCGCATCGCCCGCGCCCCGCTCGCCGCCGCATCCGCCGCCACGGGCACCGCCGTCCCCGAATTCGTCAGCACGGTCACGATGTACTGCAGCACCAGCAGCGTCACGAGTCCCAGGCACACGACCGTGAACCACTTGAACAAGGGCCGCGTCGTGAAGCCGAGTGCCCAGAGCTTGGCCAGCTTCGCATCGTCGCCGCGGTATTGCAGCATCGTCGCTGTGTCGGGCAGGCTCCGGTTCGGCGATTCGCCGGCGGTGCCATCGACCGGTGGCAGGACGTGCCCGAAATACAGCGGTGCCGCGGCCCCGTGGCAATCCGTGCAACCGCCCACGCCCAACGCCTGGCTGGCGGGCCGCACGTCGTGGGCAAGCGGCCAAGTCGTGTAGGCATCGTCCGACGCCGGACCGCGCGGTTCGCTGCGCGACGCCAGTTTGCCCTGGTTCAGCACTAGCACCTGCCCGTTCTCGACCCAGACCGGTTCGCCGCCCAGGTCCTTGAGCTCGCCCAGCTTGGTGAGCACCTTGGTCAGCACGTCTTCGGACGGGGCCGACGTCGGCGGTGCCGCCTCCTTTCCCTTTGCGGCCTTCGGCAGCGCGTTGCCCGCCACCTTCTTCACATACTCCGGCGCCAGCGGCTTCACCCCGCCGTCCTGGTGGAGCACGCCGAAGTACGCCGGCCAGATCATGCGCATCGGCGCAACCCGCCCGTCCGCCTGCTTGAGGAACACCGGCTCCACGATCAGCGGTGGGTCCGTGTCACGTCGCTCGCGCGACGTCAGCCCCAGCTTGTGCGCCAGCGCCGTCTGCACGCGCACCGTGTGGTCCCCCGGCCACGGTCCGCTGTGACACGCCGTGCATGTCAGCTTGTCGAAGTGCAGCGGCGGCAGACCCTTGTGCTCCGGCCGCGGCGCGCCGTAGCGTCCCCCGAGCGCGACTTCACGCGGCAGCTTCTCCGCATCCACGCGCGGCCGCTCGCGTAAGTCGGCATGTTCCTCTTCATCGTCCGCGTCCGCCCGCGCGCCGTCGGGCCCCAGGTGGCACCCTTCGCACGAGAACGCCGCCCGCATCTTGTCCTTGCGCACGTTCCACTCGTCGCCATAGCCGCGCGCCGTCAGGTGGTCGAGTGTGTTGCCGTGGCAGTCCACGCACGCCAGCCCCGCCGCCACGTGTACGTCCCGCGGCCGCACCAAGTCAGCCGGGGCGTTCGTTCCAACCAAGCGCGTCGTATGGCAGAAGTAGCAGCGCTCTGCGGACGGCTGCTTCGTGATCTCGAACAGCACGCGATCGTCCGCGTCGAACCGCGTCTTGTCGTAGACGAGCTTCGGGCCGCTCGCCTCCGGGCGATCCGGGCTGGGCGGCATTTCGGGGTCGAAGTCATCGGGGACCTTGCGGGCCTCGCCGCGCACCGCCGCGAGCCCGTACGCCACGGTGGGGGCCCATTTGAAGTTCTGCGCCTCGATCTGCCGCGCTGCCTCGGCCGGATCGTGCTGCTGGTTGGCCGCGTGGCAATACATACAGTCGACCTCGCGCGGCCCGGAAATGCCCCAGCGCAGCGACATCGGCGGCTTGCCCCTCTGTTCCTTCGTCGGCTCACCGTACCCGCCGCCCGGCGTGTGACTGCCGAATCGCAGCACCATGTCCCAATTCGTCAGCCCGATTTCGCCCGGCTTGAACGTCCCGCTCCAGCCGCGGTCGCTGAGCGGCAGCACCGTGCCCGTCTGCTTGTCGAGATAAATCCACGGCTCGCCCGGCCGGCCGATCGCGACGTTCGGATCGGGTTCGTTGAAGTGCCAGCCCTGAGCGATCTGCGCGTACGGGTGGCACTTGCCGCACGTCGTCCGCGGCGAGTAGGGCGGGGCGTTGGCCGACTTGGGGCTGATCGCCGCGCCGCTTTCGTCGTACAGCGTGAGGCGGTGGACGTACGGCGCGTCGCTGTCCGTCTTGAGCAGCTCGGCCTGCTTAGCTTCCTCGGCCGCCTCCTTGGCAACGGTCTTGGCCGGCGCGTTGGCCGCTTCCTTGGCAGGCTCCTTGCCGGACGTCTGCGCTGCAGGCTTGGTGGCCGCTGCCGGGGCGCGGTCGTCACCCGCCCGGGCGCCCCGCGGCGCCGGCACGCCGACCAGCAGTACGCACACGCCGATCGCTGCCGTCAGGTTGGCCAGCCCAGGCCTGGGGGAATCGTCGCCCGGCGATGGCCGGCGGCACGTACGCGAAGAAAGATGCTCGCTCATAGAACTCGCCCGCACCGGCGTCAGCCGGTAGTAGAAACGGAGCGGCACAGAAAGGCCCCGCGCCGTGCAGCGCCGCAACAGGCTCCCGAGGTACCGTCCCGGGAACACTCCGCGTAGGTTACTCGCCACCCCCCCGGCCGAAAAGCCGCACCTGTAGCCGGACGATGGCCGCCCGGCGGCCGTGGCCTCCGCCCTCCGCCTGCCCCGCATGCGGGTGAGGGGGCCTGACAGTGGGGGACCGACCTCCGGTCGGTCTCTGTTCCGCGCGCTACTCCCCAAAACGCCACGGGCCGGCGCCTGCCGAATGGCAGCGCACCGGCCCGTAATGTTCATCCCGTCGGCGGTTGGGCGTGCTAGACCTTGAACTCGTCCGCCTTGAACTCCACGCGGGCGCCCTTGGCGACCGCGTCGTTGGCCTTCAGCACCGACACGCACACTTCGTACGCCAGCTCCGCCGGGCAATTCAGCGGTTTGCCCTCGCGGATCGCCGCGAAGAAGTTCTCGAGGTGGAGCTGGTGCGGCGGCTTGAGGCTCTCCTCGAGCAGCTTCTGCCCCTCGGCCGTCTTCTCGCCCGTCGAGGTCAGCGTCTCGCCGATCTTCAGCTCGATCGCGTCGCGATCCATGCTCTCGACCTTGCTCGCCTCGTTCTCCCACTCGCGCTTCTTGGCGGCTTCCTCGCGGAAGATCTGGCCCTTGCGCGTGTCCTCGGAGATCACCAGCGAACCCTCATCGCCCATGAACGTCTCGAAGAACCCGCCGTAGCTCGTCGTGTTCAGCACCTGGTAGAACGCCCGCACCGGGCCCGCCGGGGTCTGGTACTCATAGATCGTCAGCATGTTGTCGTACCAGTCGCGCCCCGGCTGGTCCTTGTAGTAGTCCAGCCCGCCCGCGGCGATCACCGCCGTCGGCTGCGCCTTCAGGAACCAGTTGAACACGTCGATCTGGTGCGAGCCCAGGTCCGCCATCGGGCCGCCCGAGTACTGCCGGTACCAGCGCCAATTCCGGAACGCGTCCATGCTCGTGTAGCCCAGCTCTTTCAGCTTGGCTTCAGGCAACTCCTCACCTTCCGGCCAGCCGAGCTCGACCAGCCGCGGCCGGTTCCACTGTCCCATGCAGTGCGTGATGCGGCCCAGGATCTTGTCCTTCTCGATCATCTTCAGCGCGTGCCAGTAGCGCGGGTTGCTGCGCCGCTGGTGGCCGATCTGGAGCAGCTTCTTGGTCTCGCGCGCCGCGAGCACCATCTTCTTCGCGTTCTCCAGGTTGTTGGCCATCTCCTTTTCGCAGTACACGTGCTTGCCGGCCTGCAGGCACGCGATCGAATGCTCCGCGTGCTTCCAGTCCGGCGTCGCCACGATCACCGCCTGAACGTCCTTCTCCTTCTCCAGCATCACCCGGTAATCGTCGTAGACGTTCACTTCCTGGTCGTACTTCTTGAGGATGTTCGCGGCGTACTTCTGGTGGTACGGCCACACATCGCAGATTGCGACGAACTTGATGCCCTTGATCTTTAGGCAGTGATTCATCAGCCAGCGGCCCTGGCTGCCCGGGCCGATGATCGCCACCCGCACCTCTTCTTCCGACCCAGCCTGCTCGGCCGGCTGGCTCGCCTCCTGGGCCCAACCGGGCACGGTTAGCATCAGGCCGGCCCCGGCCAAGGCGGCACTCTGGACGAATTCGCGACGGGACAGACCGGCTGCGGACGTGTGCTCGACCTTCATGTACTACCTTTCCAACTAGCAGGACGCTGGGACCATCCACCCCACTGTAACCTGATCAATGTAGTGTTCGGGCGGCGGAGGGTCAAAGGAAGTCTCGGCGAATGCCCGGATCGTGCCGCCGGCCGGTGTCCGGGGCTGTGGTCGCTTGCGCCGGCATGACGCCCGAACGCGTTCGCCGGCCGGTGTGCCCGCTGGTGGGGGGGTGAAGGGGGCGGTCGACCCATGCCCGGACGATCAAGCTAGAAAAAACCAGCTCCGCCGCGTCCGAGTACCATCACGATGGCCCCATAAAACAGGACCAAAATCACGTGAAAAGCAGAAGTCGTTATGGGATCGACACTTCCATTCGATTTCTTCCGGATTCTCCTTGAGTCTGGTGGGGGGTGATGAATACTATCCCCGTAACGAGAACGCTCACGGGGTGTGGGCCTGGAAGCGCCGGTGAGACGAATAGGTCCCCGCGCCAGGGCTGGACCTGTTGGGCAGGTCAGCCCGTGAGGAGTGGAACTGTAGGTTCGAACAGCCATGACTAGGAGGGCTGGAATGAAGCGCAATGCGACGATCGTGATCGGGTTGGTGCTGGCGGCGATGGTGGTGGCCCAGGCTTCGGCCGCCATGACCTGCACGCTCAGCGGGGCAACGTCCACCTTCGGTAACGTGGGCGGCGGCTCGTTCGCCGTGACGCGCACGGGCAACCTGAATCAATGGAAGGCCGCGGGCATCATTAGCGACTTCCGCTGCTTCTGCGTGGAAGACGTGACGTTCGTCCCCGGGCGCACTTACTACCCGACGATCGACTCGACCGTGCAGAACGGTGCCGTCGGCGACCCGGCTCTGACCGCCCAGACCAAGAATCTGTACGCCCTCTATCGCTCGGGCGCCCTGTTTTCTGGCAATGACGCCGCCAAGAACAAGGCCCTGCAGGCGCTGCTTTGGGACCTCGAAGGCGTGAAGATCGGCAGTGACAAGAAGGTTGCCTCCTCGTTCCTGAACGCGAACGAAATGCAGCTCTACAACAACTACAAGGACTACTCGCTGACCCACCAGAGCGCCGACGCCGCCCGCGTGCGCGTCATGAATCTCTGGTCGAATGCGACGCACACCGGCGACGCCCAGTCGCAGCTTTGCATGGTCGTGCCCGCCCCGGGCGCGGCGCTGCTGGGTGTGCTGGGCATGGGCGCCCTCGCGTGGGTGCGCCGCCGCCTCAGCGCCTAGTTCCGTTCCCGCGGCCTCCGGCCTGCCGAGCCGCGTGAGCGACCCAAGGTGCAGTGAAACAACGCGAAACGCCGGGCTCCTGTGAGCCCGGCGTTCTCGTTGGGTCACCTTCTGTACGCAGACGGGTGTGGCCCGCCGCTCGCCCGGAGCGAAACCGCTCTAGCGATTGCCCGCCGCCTCCTGCTCAATCCGGGCCGAATCCTCGCGGAAGCGCTTTTCGCTGAACAGCACGGCGAAGACGATGGCTCCGATGATCGTCACCGCGATCGGCACCATGAAGAACTTCGCCCACTCGTGCGGACCATCCGCCTTAATGAACAGGTCAAAAAGCGGTCCGCCGATCAGATTGCCGACGAGCATGCCCACGCCGTTGGTGGCGAACAGCATGAGCCCCTGCGCACTGGCGCGAATGTCCTTCTGGCACAGCCGCTCCACCGCAATCATGCCGCCTGCAAAGAAGAACGAGTAGCAGATACCGTGCAGCGTCTGGGCCGCGACCACCAGCCACGCCGGCTGCCCGACGGCGAAGATCGCGTACCGCACCGGCCACGCCAAGATGCCCAACACGATCGTCGTCCGCATCCCCAGGTACTTCAGCGACGGGGCGAGCAGCAGCATCAGCGCGATCTCGCCGACCTGGCCCAGGCTCATCGCGAAGTTCGCTCGCCCCGGGCTCAGCCCCACGCCGCCGGTCGTGTCCGTCAGGAAGATGTTGGTGTAGCTGTAATAGAACGGCAGCTCGATCGCGACGATGAACGAAATCACCAAGAGCACGGCGAAGTTGCGGTTCCCCATTAGCTTGAACGCTTCCAGGAACGCATACGGGTTCTTCGCGGACTTGCTCGGCGGCGTGTTCGGCAGCGTCAGGCAGTACACGCCGAGGAGGAGCGAGACAATGGCCCCGGCCAGCAGGCAGTCGCCCACATGCCACCCGGTGGGATCCGACTTCTCCAGTACGATGAGGTACTGGCTGATGATCCAGTTGATTGCGATCCAGCCGATCGTGCCCCACACGCGAATGAAGCCGAACTTCTTGCTGTCTTTCATGTGATGGAAGGCGATCGCGTTCGTCAAAGCGATCGTGGGCATGTACAGGATGGCGTAGCCCAGCAGCAGGTAGAACATCGGCGTGAACGTCGTCTCCTTCCACGACAGGTACAGCAGCACGGCGCCGACCAGGTGCACGATCCCCGTGAAGATCTGGTTCGGCATGACCCGGTCCGCGATCCACCCCGCGATCAGCGGCGACAGCATCGCCCCCAGCGCCGTCGTCAGATAGACCTGCCCGATCTGCACGCCGCTGAATCCCAGGTGCTTCATGTGCGTGCCGAGCAGCACCGACCACGCCCCCCACACGGCGAACTCCAGAAACATCATGATGGAGAGACGCGTGGTGACCAGCGCCGGCTGCCCAACAGGCCCCGGTGCATACGACAGGGTCGCGGTAGTTTCAGTTTTCGTCATGCTGTGCTTTCCTAACAACGGGTACGTGATTCGGGGTCGCATTGTAACGTGCCCCCCACCACGTCGCGACGCAGTGGGCCCAGACTTGCGGCGCTTCACTCTGTTTCATGTCCGAAAGCCCACTGCCCGTCGACGCTGCCCGTCGCGCTCGCTATCATGCCACCCAATTGATACCCCGTTCTCGCCGCTGGCGCGGCCGTTTGCGGAGACACCTCGATGAACAAGGCCCGGCTCTTCGTCGGCAGTTGCTTTTCGCTCATCGCCACCGCCGTTTGTTTCGCGGTGATCAGCGCCATCATGGGCCCGCTCAAGGAGCAATTTGTCCTTAGCAACTGGCAGGTGGGTGTTGTTGGCGGCGCGGCAACTTGGGGGTTTACGGTCAGCATATTCGTCTTCGGTCCCCTCTGTGACGTGCTCGGTATGCGCAACCTCCTCTGGTTCGCACTGCTCTGCCACTTCGCCGGTGCGCTCACCATGATCTTCGCCAACGGCTTCTGGATGCTTGTTGCTGGCGCGCTCGTGCTCTCGCTGGGCAACGGCACCGTCGAGGCCGTCTGCAATCCGCTGATCGCGACGATCTACCCCGATCAGAAGACCAAGAAACTCAATCAATTCCACATGTGGTTCCCCGGCGGAATCGTGCTTGGGAGCGTCGCAGCCTACTTCCTCGACAAGCTCGCCCTGCCCGTCGGCCTCGGTCTCGCCCTCTGGCAGCTTAAGCTCGCCCTCATCCTCATTCCTGCGGTTGTTTACGGAATCCTGTTCATCGGCCAGAAATTCCCGGCCACCGAACGCGTCCAATCCGGCATCAGCTTCAAGGGCATGCTGGCCGGTGCCCTCGGACGGCCGCTCTTCTGGGTGCTCCTGATCTGCATGTGCATCACCGCGTCGCTCGAACTCGGACCCGGCCGCTGGGTGCCCGCCGTCCTTTCCGCCGGCGGCATCGCCGGCATCCTGGTCCTGGCCTACATCAACGGCCTGATGGCCATCCTGCGCTTCTTCGCCGGTCCGGTCATTCACCGGCTCTCGCCCACGGGCATCCTCGTCGGTTCGGCCATTCTCGCCGGAATCGGCCTCTACTGGCTCAGCTTCGCCGACAACACGGCCACGGCCTTCGCCTCGGCCACCGTCTTCGCTCTCGGGGTGTGCTACTTCTGGCCCACGATGCTCGGCGTGGCTGCCGAACGCGTCCCGCGCAGCGGAGCGCTGGGGCTGTCCCTGCTCGGTGGCATGGGTATGCTGGTCGTCGGCGTAGTGACCGCGCCGCAGATGGGCCGCATCGCCGACCAGTACCTCCACGAGAAGTTGGTGCAGGAGCCGGTCAAGACGCTCGGCGTGCTGCAGCGCGTGGCGACGCAGTACCCGGCTCTGGCGGAAGAGCTGAAAGAGCCCTTCCGAAGTGAGACGCTTGGGGCGGCGAAGGAAGCTCAGACGCTGCTGCCGCCGCAGGCCGCCAGCAAGTCCGCCCCCAACCGCGAGCCGGCGCTCAGCAGCGCGCCGACGATCGGCGTCGAGGGGGCCGAAGCCGCCAAGTATCTGAAACCCGGCCTGACCGCCGAGGCGCTTCGTAGCGCCGTGCGTAACGCCCCCAAGGACGCCGGCAGCACGGTCGACCGCATCAAGGAGCTGATTGATCCCGCCGACAACTACGGCGGACGTATGTCTTTTCGCTATGTCGCGCCGTTCGCTGTGGTCCTTGTCATTGTCTTCGGCATCCTGTTCCTGAAGGACCGCGCCGCCGGCGGATACAAGGCGGAACACATCGGCGCCCCGGACCAGCACTAGAGCGTCCGCAAATGAGGCTGTGTGCCACGGCTCTGTGAGCCGTGGCGTCGGAGGCAAAGGGGCGGCAGCGCCGGGTGTGCCACCGCTGTGTCAGCGGGGGCCTTGGCACGGCAACCACTGGTCGCGGAGCAGGGGGGCGGCCGGTCTGTTGGTCTTCTCACGCTCCCTCCCCCTGTCTGAAACTGTATCCCTGCCTGGGCCCCGCGCCCGCCCGCGGTTACAACTCACGCCGTTATCCCCGTTATCCGCCGGCGGCGCCGCCCGTGTCGGTCGCACCCGCGACGCCCCACATCCTGGAGGATCGCCCGTGACGCGCCATTCCCCGTTCCTGCTCGTGACGACCCTGCTGGCCTTTGTCCCCCTCGCCGTCCGCGCCGCCGAGACCGTCCCCCCGCGCTCCGCCAGCGGCCAGGCTCTGGCCGTGCCGCCCGCGCAGCTCGACCGCGGCGACGTCTACCACATTACCACCGGCGAGGACACGCAGGTTCTCGTGACCTGCCAGGCCCCGCTGCAGCGGACCGTTCTGACCTGCTCGCGCGCGGTCGGCTATTTCGTTACCCCGTTCGATCTCGACGAAGACCAGCCGCCGCTCCTGGCGGGTGCGGTGCGCATCCCTGTCGCCTCCCTAACCAGCGGCCTCGCCGGCGCCGACCAGCTCATTCAGTCCCCGCCGCTGCTCAACCTTGCCCAGTCCCCCGAGATCACTTTCGTGCTCACCGGCGTCCGCGGCGAACCGCTCAAGAAGGGCGACAAGAACCGCCGCGACGGCACCCTCACCGCCACCGGCGAGCTGACCGTCAAGGACAAGACTATCCCCCTCGAGCTCCCCGTCGAGCTGAGCCTCGTGCCCTTCACCTGGCAGACAATGGGCCGCACCGTCGGCGAACTCCTCATCTTCCGCACCAAGTTCGACCTTAAGCTTGCCGACCTGGGCCTCGTCGCTCCCGCGCCGCCGCTCGTCCCACGCATCGCGGAGACCGCGCGCGTCGACATCTACCTGCTCTGCACCACGATGTCGCCGGAGAAAAACCTCGACCCCGCCGTTAAGACGCCGCACCTACTCAAGCAACTCCAGTTCCTCACCCTCGTCCGTGACTTCAACGACCCCGCCAAGGGCTACGAATTCGGCCGCCAGTTCCTGCGCGAAATCTGGGACGACGCCCCCGCGCTCGACCTCCTCGCCACGGCCGTCCTGACCGAAGACGGCATCCGCACCCGCGACCTCGGCTTCGTCCTCACCGCCGCCCGCCGGGCCAACGAGCTGACGGAATTCAAGGACGCGGGCTTGCTCTCCACGCTCGCGCGGGCGTATTACGAGCGGGCGGACCTGGAGTCGGCCGTGAAATATGCCCGGGCGGCCGCCGAGCACCTGGACAAGGTGCCCGCCCCGGCGGCAGACGAGGTGCGGGCGACGCTGACGCGCTATCTGGCCGCCGCCAAGCAGGCTGAGGCCGCCCAGTCCCCGAGAGCCAAAGATGACCAACCGTAACGGGAACAAGTAGCGTCGGCCCCCCGTGGCCCACGTTGGATGCCGTGAAACCTGCCACTTGCGGTGTGCCATGCTTCAAGCAAGAGTCCTGCGCTGGGCCGCCGGGCGGCCCAAGCGGAGTGCGCGACGGGGGAGAGAATTCGCCTGGGCAGGCGGGCTGTGTGTCGCCTTCGCGGCCGCAGCCTCGGCGGCCGATCCGCCCGCGAGCCAGCCGACGCATGACTGGCCCATGTGGGGCGGCTCGCCGACCCGGAACGCGGTCGCCGCCGCCACCGGCATCCCAGCGCAATGGGACGTCAGCAAGAAGCGGAACATCCGTTGGTCGTCGCCCCTGGGCACCTACACGTACGGCGGTCCGGTCATTTCCGGCGGGCGCATCTTTATCGGCACGAACAACGGCGGCGGCCTGCGCCCGTCCATCAAGGACGACCAGGGCTGCGTCGTCTGCCTCGACCAGCGCACGGGCGAATTTCTCTGGCAAGCCACGCACGCCAAGCTCGACACCGGCCCCGCGCAGGACTGGCCCGAGCAAGGCGTCGCCTCCACGCCCCTCGTCGTCGGCGACCGCGTCTACTACGTCAGCAACCGCTGCGAACTCGTCTGCGCAACGGTGACGGGCCTGCAGTCCGGCCGCAACGAGGGCCCGTACACGAGCGAGAAACACACGACCCCGCAAGACGCCGACTTCGTCTGGATCCTCGACATGATCGCCGAGCTCGGTGTCTATCCGCACAACCTTGCGGCCTGCTCACCCGTGGCCGGCGGCGACCTGATCTTCGTCTGCACCGGCAACGGCGTCGATGACGAGCACGAGAAGCCGCCCGCCCCGCAGGCCCCCTCGTTCATCGCCGTCGACGGCCGCACCGGTAAGGTCGTCTGGATGCGCAACGATCCCGGCGAGCACATCCTCCACGGCCAATGGTCCTCGCCCGCCTATGGCGTCATTGCCGGCCAACCGCAGGTCATCTTCGGCGGCGGCGACGGCTGGTGTTACGCGTTCGAGCCCAAGACCGGCGCGCCCCTCTGGAAGTTCAACCTTAACCCGCCCGATACGAAGTGGGAGATTGGCGGCAGCGGCACTATGACCAGCATCGTCGCCACCCCCGTCATTGCCGGCGATCGCGTCTATCTCGCCTCCGGTGACGACCCCGAGCAGTGCCACGGCCCCGGCCACCTCTACGCGATCGACGCCACCCAGCGCGGCGACATCACCGCCAAGGGCCAGGTCTGGCACGTTGGCGGCAAGGACTTCGGCCGCACGATCGCCAGCGTCGCCGTCGCCGACGGCCTCCTCTACGCGGCCGATCTTGCGGGCTTCGTCTATTGCCTCGACGCCGCCACCGGGCAGCGCCACTGGCGGTACGACATGCAGGCGGCCGTCTGGGGTACGCCCCTGGTCGTCGATGGCAAAGTCATCCTTGGCAACGCCGACGGGGACGTTGCGGTCCTGCAGCACGGCAAGGAACTCAAGGAACTCGCCCGCAACGAGATGAAGAGCGCGGTCTACGGGACGGCCGCCGTCGCCGACAACACGCTGTACATCGCGACGCAGAAGGCCGTCTACGCGATCGGCACCGGCGACACCACGTCCGCCTCCGATCGCCCGCCGGTGACGAGCGCCCCCGCATCGGCCCCGACGACGCATCCCGCCGCGCAATCCGCGCCCACCTCAGCGCCGACCAAAGCGGTACCCGCATTCGACTCTGCTCCCACCCCCAACGCCGACCCCAACGGCTGGTGCAGCTTCCGCGGCAATGCCCAGCTCACGGGCGTCAGCACGGTCAATCTCGCCGCCGCGCCGCGCCGGCGCTGGCAATACGACCTCGGCGACACGACCTCCTGCACGGCCGCCATCGTCGACGGCACCGTCTACGTCGGCTGCGGCTCCGGCCGCTTCGTCGCGCTGGAACTCAAGAACGGCCAGCGCAAGTGGCAGCAGCAGACCGACGAGCCGATCGAATCCTCGCCGGCGGTGCTGCATTTTGCCGACAAAGCGGTGGGGGGGCTGGTGGTCTACGGCGACGAGGCCGGTGTGGTCCGCGCGTGCGATGTGCGTAACGGCGACAGTCGCTGGACCTTCAAAGCCGATGACCGCGTGATCTCCTCGCCGACCGTCTCCTTCGCGCCGCCGCTGGTGATCTTCGGATCCTACGACACGTTCCTGTACGCCCTCAATCCCACCGACGGCAAACTCGTGTGGAAGTACGAGCTTGGCGAACGCATTCACGGCACCGCGAGCATCGTCGGCGAGCACGTCCTGGTCGCCGCTTGTGACGCGCACCTCCACGTTGTGAATCTCGCCGACGGCAAGCTCGTGCGCAAGGTCCTGTTGGAGTCGGTCAGTGGCTCGGCCGCGGCTGCGCTCGGCGAGCGTGCCTTCGTCGGCACGTACGGCAACTTCGTGACCGGCGTGGATTGGCAGGCGGGCCGCGTACTGTGGCGCTTCGAAGACCCCAACTCCTCTCTGCCGTTCATGTCGTCCGCGGCCGTCACGCCGGCGTCCGTCTTCATCGGCGGCCGCGACAAACGCATGCGGGCGCTCGATCCCGCCACGGGCAAGTTGCAGTGGGAGTTCGCGACGAAGGGCCGCATCGACTCGTCGCCGGTGATCGTAACGGGGCAGGGGGGCGCGGCCGCACGCGCCTTCTTCGGTTCCGCCGACGGCAATCTCTACGCGCTCGATGCGCGCACCGGCGCCGAAGTCTGGCGCTACGAATGTGGCGGCGCGATCTCCGCTTCCCCCGCAATCGGCGACGGCTGCCTCGTCATCGGCACCGAAGCCGGCACGCTGCTGTGCTTTCAGTGATACATCCGCATCGCGCGTAGCGTTGGCCCCCTGTGGCCGACGTTGGAGCCCAACTGGCCCTTGCTGGCGCACCTGGCCCTGGGGGCCTACCGGTCTTCTCGCGGATCGATCACCTCAATCCGATTCTCACGCTCCGCACTGAGCCGGTCGTACGGAATCATCACGCCGACCGTGCCGGTCTGCGGGTCCACGTGCGTCGCCAATTCCGCCCCATTAAGCCGGCACCGCCGCCGCTCAACCGCGTCCGTCGTCCGCTCAATCACGACCCGTCGCCCGTGTGCGACTCCGCGGAACTCGAACCCGTCGCACGGGAACCACGCCGCCGGTGCCACGCGGAGCGCGTCGAGCCCCGGCTGGAACCCGCACACATGCCGAATCAGCAGCTTGAGCAGCACATTCGAGCTGCCCGTCTGCCAGTCGTTCATGTTCTGCCCGGTGAGGTTGAGCTCCGGGTTGTGCACGTACGAGTTCGGCAGCACGAACGGCGAGTGGCTCAGTCCCTGCTGGTGCGGGGCAAACGGCAGGATCTTCTCGATTTGCTGCCACGCCGCCCGCGCCGCGCCCATCTGGAACAGCGCCATAATTCCGAACGCCGTCGCGTGAATATACGTCGCGCCGTTCTCCGCGGTCCCCAGCGGCAGCTTGCGCACTCGTCCCACGCCCGGCGCATCCGGCGCGAACCCCGGGGCGAACGTTCTCAGCCCGTACGGCGAATCCAGCCGCTCGAAGGCCTGCAGGATCTGTGGCTTGAGGCTCGGCTCTCGCGCGAGCAGCCCCGCCAGCACCCAGAACGCATTCGATGTCAGGCTGTCGCGCGGCTGGCTGTCACTGTCCATGAAGCTGCCGACGTAGTAGCTCTGGCGGTCGCCCCAACCGTGCACCACGCGGGCCGCACTGCCCTGGCGCACGATCGCGTGCTCACGCAGCGCCGCCTCCAGCTCCGCCTGCAATTGCTGATACTGCCGTACCTGGTCGAGGTACTGCCCCGGGAAGTAGCGCTGCAGAATCTCCGCCATCTCGCGGCAATTCTGGTAGAACTGCAGGCTGGCCATCACGCTCACGCCCGTGCCGAACTTCCGCCCAGGCTCGCGCGTCGTGCCCAGCCCGTCCACCGCGTCGTTCCAGTCGCCATACAGGGCCAGCACCAGGTGTGTTTCCGGATCGCGCTGCTTCGCGAGGAACCCCATGATCCGGATCAGATGGTCCAACACCGTGCCGCGCTCCTCCTCCGCCGGCACGATCACGATCGGCGAATCGGACAGCTTGTGGTATCCCAACGTCTCGTTGAGCAGGCCGGCATCGCCCGTCACGCCCAGGTACGTGTAGACCGTCGACACGACCCACACGCCCTGATCGATGAACTCGCGCAAATCTGCCCGCCCCGGCACACCGTTCACCGGCAGCGAGTATTGCCGCGGGCAGCGCCCGTCCGTCAGCACGAACCCCAGCGCCTCGCAGATCTTCTCCCGCGCGCGCTGCGGCTCGTCGTACAGATGCCCCTCGATCGCCTGGAACACGTCGCGGATGCCGATGAGTGAATTCGGCGACGGCTGCATGTACCCGCGCACTTGGGCGCACACCCGCACCTGCGTTAGCAGGTAGGGGAAGAAGCGGTTGAAGGTCTCGTCGGGAATGCCCGTCAGTCGGCTGCCGCGCATCGTCAGCCCGAGCTGCGGCGCCGTTGCCGCCAATTCCGACCGATGGCACGCACACGCCCGGTCCACCGTCTGCGCCGTGATCGCCGTGCGCAGCTCCTCGTGATACGACGCATCCGACTTCAGCAGGGACAGCACGTAATCGAATCGGGTGATGTCGCAACCTGCCAGCCGGAACCGGTTGAGATCGCCCACCACCGCATTGTCGTTGAAAACCGTCAGCGGAACCTGCTCCCCAAAACGTCCCGCGAATAGGGCATTCGCCTGTGCCAGCCCGATCCGGTGATGCCCCATGTATCCCCGCCGTGATGTGCAGACCTCCGTTTCCAGCTCCGTGCAGGTCGTCGCCCGCCGCACCAGCGCACGGTTTGTTACCGATTGGAACCGGCTGACATCCTCGTTCACGGCCACGTGAAAGGGTGGCAGCTCCGCGCCGTGCCGCCCCTCGGCCGCCACAAACCGTGGCTGGTCCACCCAGATCTTCTTGAACCATCGATCCTCGCACGTTTCCGCAAACTGGTGGCGGCAGAACGGGTTCATATAGGCCGAGACGAACAACTCAAGATCGCCCTTGCTGCGGTTCTCGATGTGCAGTGAGAACGCCACATCCGCGTGTTCGGCGTGTCCCTGATCCACAAAAACACGCAGCACGGCCGCCAGCTCGGGCGTCTCCACCGCGAAATACGCGGCATCGGGCCCGAAGACGGTGTAGCGGTTTGTCACGTGTCCGTCGCTGGCCGCGATGTAGGGTACGGGCAAGATCGGAATGGGGCGGTAGGTACCGTCCGGCAGACGCTGACCGAGGAAAAACGCAACCGGCGGCTCCTGCCCTTCCTGGAACGGCAGGAAGGCGAAGTACAATCCATCATTGCCATGCATGTAGCCGGACGCGTACACCCAGAAGTTGAAGCCGTCGCGCCCGTACGGGTAGCGCGAGTCCCCGCGTGCCCGCTCGCGACACAACACGCGCCCATCCGCGAGAAACGCGGCATTGCCCGGCAGCCGCTCACCCGGCGCCGCCCGCAGACGCGCCGCCAATTGCTGCTCGAGCTGGCGCAGTTCGACAACTTCGTGGTGCAGCGTGCCGGGGAGGCCAGCGCCGCGAGAACTACTACATCGCGCGGGAATAGCAGACATCAGTGCGAACCTCGAGGGGCAGTCGCGACCAAAAGCGACCGCACATTCTGGCGACGATGCGCGGCCGCGGACAGCAGCCGCGCCGTTAAGGCATGCGCCAGCGAAGAGTTAAAAAAAGTGGACACGAGCATCACAAAACCCGTTTAGCCTCTGTTGACTTAGTTATACTACTTAATTAAGATAATGTCTATGCCAATCGCATTTCTTACTGGCAAGCCGCAACTGAACCGGAAGGTCAACAGGACCTTGATCCTGGACCGCATCCGTCTCAACGGCGAAATCTCCCGCGCCGAGCTCGCCAAGGTGACGAACATCCGTCCGCCCACGGTCACCGCCATCATCCGCGAGCTGCTCGCCGAAGGTCTGGTCGTCGAGACCGGAACGGGCGAAACGCATGGCGGCCGGGCGCCTCGCATCCTGACGCTGTCTTGTCGCGTCCCCCAGGCAGTAGGCTTCGAAATCACCGACACGGCCATTCTGGGCGGGCTGTCCGATCTGAAAGGCAATCTATCCGTTCGGCGTCGCGTGCCCTTTGCCCCCTGCTCGCCGGAGGCCACAATCGATCGCCTCACCGCACTTGCTGAGCAGATGTTCACCGAAGTTCAGATGCCCCCGGGCGAAGGCAGCTTTGGCTGGGCCCAACTCCGCGGCGCCGGCCTCGCCCTGCCGGGTCTGCTCGACCCCGCCCGCGGCCTCGTCTGCTACAGCCATCCCCTTGGCTGGAAAGACGTTACCCTCCGCACACTATGCGAGGAGCGCTGGGGCGTCCGCACGGATATCGTCAACGACTCGGCGGCCGGCAGCATGGCCGCCCATTTCTTCACCGACCGGGGCATCCACACCCTCGTCTATATCGTGACACGCTTCGCGGACGCCTCCAACGGCGTCGTCGGCCTCGGCACCGGCCTCATTGTGCACGGCGAGCCGTATCACGGTGAGTTCGGAGCGGCTGGTGAGATCACGACTCCCGTGCGGCATCCGCTGGTCGACGCCCGTCGCGACGATGGCCAGCCTTTCGCCTGCACAGCCGACTACATTGCGGCCCTGCAGGCCGGCCAAGCCTCCGCCGTCGCCGCCATGGACCGTGTCGCCAACGATTTGTCGCTGATGGTCTTACTGTCGATTAACCTGCTCGATCCGGGCCGACTGATTCTCGAAACCGATGTTCCCGAATTGGGCGAAGCCCTCCGGACGCGCCTGGCACGCGTGCTCGACGAGCACACGCTCCAGCACGGCCGCGGCCGGGCGGAGATCGTGCTGTCGAATCTGGGCGAATTTGGCGGCGTACGCGGCGCGGTCGTGCCTGCCTTGCGCCGTTTCTTCAAGCTGCCCAGTTGGACTTGATTCTGCGTTTTGGCTTGGGAGCCACAAGAGAGAGGAAGGGACATGAGAAACAGGAATCGCAGCTTGGTGCTATTGGCGGCCGGGATCGTGACTGCTGTGGCATGGGCCGATGGAGGGGCCCGCACCCAGTACCTGCCGGGGCAGGTGATCTACGCGTTCAATCCCGGCGGCAACACGTGTTACCCTGACAATTGGACCTTCTTCGGCTATCCCCAGACCGACTTCGGCTTCACCGCGGAGGCCGAGGATGGCGGCGGCGCCTTCCAGGCCGCCGACTGGACCGGTTGCGACCTCGAGGGCCTCCCGCAGTGCGTGTGGGTCGGATCGGCCGTCGGCATCGGTCCATTCGCGCACCCGCAATGCACACCCGGAGGAGTGTCGGATGCGAACCTCGACCTGAGTCTCGGCACGGGGCTCACGGTTCGCATTCAGGACAAGATCACGTCCGGCATGGGCGGGACGCTCGGTTCCCGCCTGCAGGTCGAAATGGTCGACAACGACGGCACGACCGCGGTCATCTCCCGCAACGTCCCGCTCAACCCCGCCGTCAACCGTCCATTCCCGCTGACCGACTCCTGGCAGACCTACACCATCTTCTTCGTCAGCCTGGATGCGTTTTGGGACAACGATAGCTCTGTGGCCGGCACCGTCCCGGGCCTGAATCTCACCCACATCAAAGAGATTAAGTTCATCTGGCGGCGCTACACGGCCGAGGGCGTCAACGTCTACCAGTTCGACAACATCGCCCTGACCGACGCGACGCCGCTCCCGTGGGCGGACCGCAACGCGGACGGGGACGTGGACCTCGCCGATTTCGCCGAATTCCAGGGCGCCTTTGCCGCGGCACCCACGCCAGCCACCGCGAAGCTCGACGCCAACTACGACGGCGCCATCGACCTCTCCGACTGGAAGGTCTGGAAAGACTGCATACTCGGACCGGACGTGAATGGCGGCTTCTATCCCTGGGCGTACTAGGGTGCCGAAGGACGCTGGAGTCACTTCGTTTCGCCATCGCTCCCTCTCACGTGGAGCAAAGGAGGCAGGACATGAGGAAGGCTTCGATGATCGTGCTGGCGCTCGTCGCGCTAGCGTCGGCGAGCTACGCCGACAATGTGCTGTTTAGCTTCGAAACGAATCAGGGCTGGGGCTCCTACGGCCCCCTGACCACCGACAGCGGCTACCTCACGGAAGGCTCCGTCGGCCGGGGCCGTTTCCACACGGCGGACTTCTCGGCCGCCGGCTGGGGCATCGTGGATGTCTCGCCGGTCGTGGACCTCACGCCGTACGTCGGCATGAGCGTGGATGCGCGCCTCCGCGACGTGCCCGGCTACACCCCCTTCACCGGACCCAAGACCATCAAGTTCATGCTCGCCATTGGCTACGCCGAGTACACCAAGGCTTTCACCCTGACCGACACGTATCAGACGGTTGCCGTCAACTTCGCGGACCTCGAGCCCCCGATCCCGACGACCAGCCTGAATGACCCGGCCCTCAAGATCCAGCTGGCGATGTACAACTCCGACGAGAACGCCGGCGTCGTCGAGCTCGACTACGACCAGGTCACCGGCCTTGTGCCCGAGCCCGTCGCCCTCACCCTCTGGGGCCTCGGCCTCGCCCTGATTCGCCGTCGGTAGGACACGGAACCGGCCGGACCCCGCGTCCGGTCAACGGTCTGCCGGGCCGCCGGTCGGCAGATGCTCGCGAAAGTGACAGGAGTACCGGGTTGCGACGCGTGACGCACACAATTGGACGGCGCCATCCGCGCTGGTCTCGCAGCCGCAGCGGCGTGCTAGTCGTCGTTATCAGCTCGTTCCTGGTAGCGCGCGCCACCGCGGTCGCCGGGCCTGGCGCCGCGTCGCAACCCGCGTATTCTCTGCTCGTCTGTGATTTCGAAGGCTCGCTCCAGGCCGCCCCCGGCGGGTGGTTCACCGTCATCGGCGGCCGGCCCGACTGCGTGCGCGACCAGCTCGCGACGCTCGGCCGGCCCAGCGCCGGTGCCTGGCGCATCGATGTCACGAACCAGGCGCCCCCCAAGGGCGCCGGCGGCCTCGTGCCGTTCTACAACCAGCTCCAGCCCGGAGCCCGGCCGCTCGATGTCTCTGCTACCCCCCTGATGGAGCTGCGCCTCATTGGAGAACTGGGCCAGCGCACGCTGCGCATCGCGGTCTGCCCCGACGCCATCGACGAGCTCGAGCGCGCCGCGACCGACCTGCGCACCCTGTCTGCGGCGGACGTCGACGCCGCGGCCTGGAAGGACTTCGTGTTACCCCTGAAGGGCGACGCGGGAACCTTGCGGACCGCCGGCGTCGTGCGCCTGTTGCTCGAGGGTGAAGGCCCTGCCTGGATCGCGCTCGACCGCATCCGCCTCGGCGCCGCCGAGCCGCTGCCGGCCTGCGCCCAGCCGGACCCTGCTCCCGCCCACACGCTCCGCAAAGCCCTGTGGGTCTGGACGACCGACCAGATCTACCCCGATGTCAAGCAGCGCGATGACCTGTTGGCCTACGCGAAGAAGCACGGCTATACCGACCTCTTCTGCCAAATGCGCTATACGTATGAGGGCGGCACGCTCCAGCTTCAGCTCGTCGACGAGCAACGTGCCTTCCTGGCGGCCGCCCACGCCGCGGGCCTCACGATTCACGCCCTCGACGGCCACCGCGACTACGTGCTCCCCGAAAACCACGCCCGCATGTTCAAGCTCGTCGACGCCATCGCCGCATTCAATGCGGCGGGCCCGGAGGGCGCCCGCTACGACGCGCTCCATCTGGACAACGAGCCCTACCTGCTCAAGGGCTGGTCCGACGCCGCCGAGCGCCAGCACATCATCAACGCCTTTGTTGAGCTCAATCGCGAACTGAAGAAACGCTGCGTCGCGGCCGGCCTCGCCTTCGGTCTGGACATCCCGTTCTGGTGGGACCAGCGCGACGAACAGGGCGCGCCCCGCTTTGCCTACACGGGTGGCGACGAAAAGGCGCCGCTCCTGGAGGCGATCTTCCGCACCGTCGACAACCTCGGCATCATGTCCTACCGCGAACGCGCCACCGGCCCCAACGGCGTCGTGGCCGTCTGCACCGATGAATTTGCCCTCGGCCGCAAGTACAAAGTGGCCGTGTTCCCGGCGCTGGAAACCGGCACGGGGCCGGACGTTGAGAAGGGGATCACGCTCGGCGTCTACGCCCCCGATTACTACCTCGCACAACTCACGACCCTGCAGCGCGTGCTGCGGTCGGAGCCCGCCTGCGGCGGGATCGCAATACACTACTACCATCCTGTTCTGTTCAAGCTGGAGGATCAGCCATGACCGCCTGTCACCGGCGCCGCGCCCCCCACGCCCCCGCCTTCACCCTCATCGAATTGCTCGTCGTCGTGGCGATCATCGCGCTGCTGATCTCCATCCTCATCCCCAGCCTCAGCCAGGCCCGCGAAGGCGCCCGTTCGGCCGTCTGCAAGGCCAACCTGCGCAGCATCAAGCAGGCCTTCGACATGTATGCCCAGGAAAACCGCGGCCTGTGGCCGCCAGTCATGGATGAGTACAACGCTAATCGCTGGCCCGTGCCGTTCTTCAAGTCGGGCATCATCACCGAGGAACTAGCGCGCTTCAACCCGGACGGTACGCAGCTCAACAGCACCGGACGTTCGGTCTTCAGTTGCGTAAACGATCAGAGCCTGAACCGGCTGGTCAACAAGGAGGGCTGGAACGGCGATCGCAGCAACTTGGTCGACCGCATCGAAGTCTTCCCCAGCTACTCCTATACCATGGAAGTGCACCGCAAGTACGAGAAGCTGACCGATATCCCCGCGGGCGAGTCCCAGAGTCTGTACGACCTCGGTTCATCCACGAACAACCCGCACCCGCCGTTCATGAATCTCGCCGACCGTTGCCGCCGTCCGGGCGAACTCATCATGCTCGGCGAGAATCCGAACACGCGGAACCCGAAGATCGACACCGGCACGATGGGCTGGCGCTTCTCCGCCGACTATGGCACGACCGCGTTCTGGATCGCCTACCGCAGCCGCACCGGCGTGCCCACCGCGGAGCAGGACAATCTCACGCAGCGCCGCAACATCGGCGCCCGTCACGGCCGCTACATGAACGCCGCCTTCATGGACGGCCACGTCGAGCAGCTTATGCCCAACAAGATCACCTACAACCAGGTGAGCTGGTACCGCTGGTCCGATCCGAACCCGGCGAACCTCCCGCCCGGCGGACTGTAACAGCGCCGTCTCCTGGTCGTTAAACGCTCGGCCCGCACCGGGGAAAGGCAAGCAGCCATGCGTACTCGGCTTGTACAATTGAGCGGTCTGGTGGCCCTGACTCTCGCCCTCACCACCGCCGCCGTCGCGAACACCACCCTCGCCGACTTCAGCGCCGCCAGTGTCGGCAGCTACAACCCGCGCGGCGGCTGGCAGGCCTTCGGCGCCGGCACGACCGACGCCGGTATCCGCGCCGACGGCTCCGTCGGCAACGGCGCCTACCACGCGATCAACTGGGCCAGTTCGACCTGGGGTGTCGGCAACATCGCCACCGCGGCGATGGACCTCTCGTCCTACACCGCGATTACCGTCGACGCGCGCCTCGTCAACCTGGGCGGCCTGACCGGCACCGCCAAGATCGCCTTCGCTATCGATCAGCCCGGCGGCGTCGAGTACTCCACTCCGGACCAGGCGCTGGCGATCTCCTCGACCTACACGACCTACACGTTCACCTTCTCGACCCTCGCCCTGTCGGCCGGCGGCGGCGCCCTCAACCTGGCCAATGCCACGCCCAAGTTCATCGTCCGCAAGAACGGCCAGTCCGGAGCCGCCCGCTTCGACTTCGACCAGATCATCGCGGTCGGCGGCGGTGGGGGGCCGCCGACCCTGACTCCGGTCGTCTTGCGTCCCCCCTGGGATGGTGACAACTACCGCGCCATGTGGGTCTACGACAGCTCCGGGGCCAAGATCGTCAACAACGTGTCCACCGCACAGGCCCTGCTCGACTTCTGCGCCCGTGAGGGCGTCAACGTCCTGTACTTCTACACCCGCGCAATCATCGAAGGCGGCTCGGCCGCCATGCAGACGAAGCTGCGCGACCTCCTGCGCGTTGCCCACGCCAGCGGCATCCGCGTGGAAGCGCTGTACGACGCCGTCCACGTCCCGGCCGCGAGCGAGGTCGAGGGTTGGTGTTCCGCCCTGCTCGCGTTTCACCAGGCCACGCCCGCCGACGTTGCCGACGACTTTGACGCCGTGCACCTCGATGTCGAGTTCTGGCTGAACTCCCCGTGGAGCGACGTCGAAGCCAGCAACCAGGTCGTCGCCCGGACGTTCCTCGACGACGTGCTTGTCATCGCGCGCGCCTACCTGGACGAGCATGGCGGCACCCTTGTCGATCTCGGCTGCGACCTGTCCACGCACTTCGACGCGACGGGCATGTTGCCGTCGCCGCTGCTCTACGACGGCGTTACGCAGTACTTCCTCCAGCACGTGCTCGATCACGCTGACAGCGTCACCCTGATGAGCTACTACGACTCCGCCGGCGCGCTTCTGAATACCACCTATGCCGAACTCGACCAGGCCGCCGCCAAGAGCCGCCGCATCATGCTGGGGGCCGACGTCGCCCCCGTGCCCACGGAGCACCCCAACAACAGCTTCGCTGACAATACCCCGACACCCTACTCCGCCATGACCGTGGCCTTGCAGAACTTCCACGGCCTGCTGACCACCACGCGCCTCGGTGCGCTCGACGGCTTCGCCGTCTTCCACTACGACTACTATCCCGCCCTGACGCCGAACCCGCTGAATCGCGACGATCTCAACGGTGACGGTACAGTGAACTTCGCCGATTTCACCATCTGGAAGACCTACTACGGCGTCCCCGGTGTCCCCGCGGTCTGGGCCGCGCGCGACGGCGACTATGACTTGTCCGGCAGCGTGGATCTGGCCGACTTCGCGTACTTCGCCCGCTGCTACACCGGCGACAACTGTGGCTGCCCCGTGCCGGAAGGCTGCGCCCGCTAGCGCCGCGTCCGCCGCGCTGCCGGCCCGTGAGCCGCTGCTCGGCGCGCCGTAGCGTCAGGCCGGAGCTTGCCCGCCGCGGCGGGTGCCTGACGAGCGGGTAGCGAGCAGGCTGCGGCCAGGCCGGCGCCGTGCGGCCTCGTGTGACGTGACGCGTTCGCCGGCCTTAGCCCAGCGTTGCCGACCTTCGCGCCCCGCGGGTTTGGCGCGACAATACTCCCGGTTCCGGTCCCCCGATCCGAGACGGTGCTGCATGGTCCCGATCGACTGGTTCATCATTATCGGTTACGTCGTCCTCGTAAGCATCGTCGGCTTCCTCTTCGTGAAGAAAGCCAGTGGCGGTGTGGCCGAGTTCTTCGTCGCGGGTCGGAACCTCCCCTGGTGGATCGCCGGCACGTCGCTGATCGCTACTTCGTTCGCCTGTGACACGCCCCTCGCCGTGACCCAGCTCGTCGCCGAGAAGGGCATTGCCGGCAACTGGCTGTGGTGGAACCAGATCGTCGTCTGGATCCTCGCGATGGTCTTCTTCGCGCGCCTCTGGCGCCGCTCGGGCCTGGTCACCGATGCGGAGTTCATCGAGCTGCGTTACGGTGGGGGGGCGGGTGCGGCCCTGCGCGGCTTCAAGGCCTTCTATTCGTCCGTCCTCGTCAGCACCTACACGCTCGCCTGGGTCATGCTCGCGATGCAGAAGATTGTCAGCGCGACCATCGAGACGCCGGCCTGGGTCCTCTCCGCCCAGACCCAGATCGAATCCGCCCTGCAGCTCGCCCCCGGTTCCGTCCTCCTCTGGAAATGGCTCGTTCTGATCGCCCTGTTCCTGCTCACCACCGCCTACACCACCGTGTCCGGCGTCTGGGGCATCATGATCACGGACCTCATCCAGATGACCGTCAAGCTCGCCGGCGCCATCATGCTCGCGGTGTTCGCCGTTTACTCGGTCGGTGGCCTCGACGCCCTGCACACGCAACTCGCGGAGCGCTACACGCCGGCCGGCGCCCAGGATCTCGTCAGCTTTCTGCCGCCCGCGGTCTCCGACCTGCTCCACGGCCGCGCCCCGCGCACCTCCACCTGGATGCCCCTTTCCACCTTCGCCATCTTCCTCGGCGTGCTGTGGTGGGGCGACTGCGGTGGTTTCGTCGCCCAGAAGATGTTCAGCACCCGTAGCGACCGCGACTCGACCCTCGCCGCTGTCTGGTACAGCTTCATCCACTTTGCGGTTCGCCCCTGGCCCTGGGTGCTCGTCGCCCTCGTCGCGCTCGTCCGCTACGCTGGTCAGGCGCAGCAACCGGGCTGGGACTGGGAACTCGCTTACCCCCGCATGATCATGGACCTCCTGCCCGCCGGCCTCCGCGGCCTGATGCTCGCCGGCCTACTGGCCGCCTTCATGTCCACGGTCAGCACCCAGCTCAACTGGAGCGCCTCGTATTACGTCAACGACGTGTACAAACGCTTCCTGCGCAAGGATGCCAGTGAGCGCCAGTGCGTACTGCAGTCGCGCCTCGCCACCATCGGCTTCGCCGCCCTCGCCATCGTCGTCGCCTACTACATGACCAGCATCAAGAATGCCTGGGTCTTCCTGTTCAACATCCAGGCCGGCGTCGGCCTCGTGCTCATGCTCCGCTGGTTCTGGTGGCGCGTGAACGTCTGGTCCGAGCTCTCCGCCATGGTGGCTTCGCTCGTCTTGGCGCCCGCCATCCTGCACTACAACACGGCTGGGCAACTCGGTTGGACCGACGCTCAGTGCATCCTTGCCACCGCCGCCGCCTGCACCGCCATCTGGATCGCCGTGACGTTCCTCACTGCGCCCACCGCCCACGCCCGCCTCCTGGCCTTCTATCGCCAGGTCCGCCCGCACGGCGTGTGGAGCCCCGTCTCCCGCCAGTGCCCCGACGTCCCCGTCCAGCACGTCGGCCTGACCGTCACCGCGGCCTGGCTCTGCGGTGTCGGCGCGCTCTGCGCCGCCATGTTCACCCTCGGCAAGTTCTCGCTCGGCCTGTTCACCGAAGGCGCCATCGCGCTGGTCACCTGCGTCGTGCTGACGCTCATTGCCTACAAGCTGACGGCCATCGACGCCCGCCGCGCCACAGCCCCGCGCGCGTAGCGTCGGCCCCGGGCGGCCAACGTAGAGGGTGCCCCATCCCGGGCTGGTACGACCGTTGGCCAGTGCAGGTTCGACAGCGCCCCCATCCGCCGCGCCCACCATGACGGGCCGTCGCGCGTGTCCATCTTCGAGCGGCCGTGACTTCTCTCAGTCGCCCCATCTCTGCTTCCTCAATCGCGACGTCGTCCTTGCCGCGCCCACCCGCCGTCTTGTGCCCGCCGTTGATCATTCGCCCCCGGCGCGCTAGAGTGCTCCCCATCGATTCCGGTTCGTCGCAAGGAGTGCTACCGTGGCCGACACGCCTGCTGCCCAGCCGCCGTCTACTCCGGTTCCCGAAGCCCCGCGCCCGCGTGAACGCGCCGCCCACGAAGTCGTGTTTACCACGTTCCCCAAGCTCCTGTTCATCTGGCCCATCATCGTTCTGGGCTTCGCGCTGTGGCCCTTCGCCACCCCCGAGGCCGTCCCCGCTGCCACGCCCGCCGCAGCCACCGCCGTCGTCGCCCCGGCCTCCGGAGCGACCGCCGCCCCGGCGACGGCTCACGCTGTCTCCCCGCGCCTCGAACTCCTCGGCTGGCTCTACATCGCCGTCGTCGTCCTCGTCATCCTCACCCTGGGCGTCGACATCGACCGCAATATGGCCGCCTTCTGGGTCATTCTCTTCGGCGGCCTGTTTGTCCTGGGCCTGTGGCTGCGCGACGTGAAGCACTTCACGCTCTTCGGCAACATCTACGCCTGGTTTGCCGCCCTCAACGTACAGTACGACCGCGCGCTCGGCCTCTCGCTCAGCGTACTGCTCCTCGTGCCGTACCTCATCATGCTCGCCTGGGCCCGCCTCGACAGCCGCTGGCGCATCACCCACAACGAATTCGAGCACCACTCCTTCGGCCGCATCGACGATTCGCTCGGCCGTGGTGCCAAGACCATCCGCACGAGCTTTCCCGACATGTTCGAGCTGCTCCTGGGGCTGGCCGGCACGCTCATCGTCTACAACGCGACCGGCACGCGCGAGCTGCGCCGCATCCCCCACGTCATGTTCCTGCCGTTCATCCGCCGCCGCCTGAACCGGATTCTGGAAACGACTTCGGTGACCGCCGGCCAGATGGAAGAAGAGGAAGAAGACGATCAGCAGGCGTAAGCGGCAGGGGGCGTAGCGTCGGCCCCCCGTGGCCGACGTATGCGGCCAGCGCGTAGGCTGGGCTGAGGCCGGGCCAAACGGTTGCGATTCGGCAGGTGCACGACCCCGGCCTTAGCCCAGCGTTCGGCTGCTTCCCCCTTCGTGTCCTTCGTGGTGAAAAGCACGTCGGCCGGGCTCGCCCCGCGCGCCTTCACATCGCATGCGCCGGCTGCGGCAGCCCATCCTTGATCTTCTGTGACTTGACCGAATCCGCCTCGCACGTCAACAGCGTCATGTCTTCCTTGATCCGCGCCTGCAGGTGCACCGGCCGCCGCCACAGAATGCACAAGTTCTTCAGGCACTCGCCCGCGTACTTCAGGTCGATATCCACCCCTATGTGCTTGTGCGCCAGGTACAGCTCGCCGCGGTTCGCGTAGTTGCCGTCTACCACGTAGATGTACGGCTGCCCGTGATTCGTCAGCATGAACAGCATCGTCTGCTTGATCGTGTCGAAGTCGCGGTTCACGACCACCATGCGCCCGCTCGACGGGTCATAGCGGTAGTGGTACAGCTTGTGGCGGTCGACGAACTCCGGCGTCAGAAACTCGTCGATGAACGTCACGTCGTTGTGGACCTTCCGCACCTCAAAGATCTTCTCCCGCCCTTGCTTGAGTCCCGTGTCCCACTTCCGGCGCTGTTCGATCGACGTGCACTCGTCGTAGTCCTTCCCGAATCGCCCGCGGTTCCAGCGGTCCTCGATATCCCGGAACAGCTCGACCCCCATCTTGTACGGATTGAGCCGCCCTGGCGACGACGCCAGCGTTCCCGAGTGATGGTCCGCATACGTGATCAACTCATCGTCCCGTAGGTGGTGCTTCGTCATCATCCGCGAGTGCCAGAACGTGGCCCACCCCTCGTTCATGATCTTGGTCTGCCCCTGCGGCGCAAAGTAGTACGCCTCGTCGCGGATGATATCCAGGATATCTGCCTGCCAGTCCTCCAGCGGCGCGTGGTGCAGCAGGAACAGCAGCACGTCGCGCTCCGGCGCCGCCGGGAACGCGTGCTTACGCACCTGCGCCGCCTTCTGCTCCCGCTCCCGCTCCGCTTTCATCGCCTCCGGCGGGTTGATGTACCGGTCCATGTACGGCTTGGCCGGAAAACGCAGCACGCGCTGTTCCACCTTGTCCCGCAGCGTCGGCCGCTGCGGCTTGCGATCCTCATTGCCGCGTTTCATGAATGGCAGGTACGGATCAATCAGATTCTCCAGCGTCAGGCACACGTCAATGAACTGCTCGACCGGCTCAAACCCCTCACGGTCGATGTGCCGGTGGATTCGCGTGGCGTGGTTCGCCATCCCGTCCATCATCTTGCGGTTGGTCTGGCTGAACCAGACGTTGTTCTTGAAGAAATCGCAGTGCCCGAACACGTGCGCCATCACGGTCTTCTGGTCGACAAACTCGTTGTCCGCCAGCAGGTACGCGTAGCACGGATCGTTGTTGATCACCATCTCGTAAATGCGTCCCAACCCGTAGGAGTGCTGCTTGCGCAACTGCTCGTACTGCATGCCGAAACGCCAGTGCGGATAGCGCTGCGGAAACCCCCCGTACGCCGCTACCTGGTTGAGTTGGTCGAACTCCAACAGCTCGAAGACGGTCTCGAAGAAGTCCAGCCCCTCCTGCCGCGCAACCTCTTCGATGATCCGGCGCTGCTTTTCCAGTTCCACCGGGAACGCTTTGAGCACGACGTTCTCCCAGTCAGGTCCCGAAACAATTCTATCGTCCGGTCCCCCACCCGTCTTGCAGCCCGATTTACCCGCCTCCCGTCCGGCGGTAGAGTGCCCCCACCGGCTGCTGGAACCGGTGCCACCCGCCCCGGCCGCTGCCTGGGAGAGCCGCGTATGACCGCCACCAGCCCGACTGAGCCGCCGCAGTCCCCCGCGCCAGCCCCCGCCCGACGCAAGGGCCCCCCCGCCTGGGGCGTGCTGCTGGTCCTCGTGCTCCTCGGCGGCATGGTCTTCGTCAACCGCCTCGCCACCACACGCGGCCCCGCCATCGCCTGGACTGACAATGACCTGGACGCCGCCCTGGCGCGCGTCGATGCGGCCCACCCCCGCGTGTTCCTGTATCTCTTTGAGCCCAACGACCCCGCCCACCAACGCAACGAACGCGAGGTCTTCACTCAGAAATGGGCCAAAGATGCGCTCGCCATGACCGTTCCCTGCCGCGTGGCCGTCGGAACCGACCGCAACTCCCTCGACCTCTGTCGGCGTTTCATCTACAAGAAGAACACTCCGCTCTTCCTGCTCCTGACCCGCCAGGGCACACCCGTGTCCCGCACCGAAGGCCCGGTTACCGAACTCGAGTTTATGACCTACATCGGGCGCCCCGCCGAACAGGCCCACAAGAACCGTGCGACCGGGGGCGGAGAATGATCCGCCCGGGCGCGCGGCCGGCGCGCGACGGGCACCATGCCCGGCCCGCGGCGCTGCCGCCCGCGCTCCTTGCCGCGGCCCTCGCGCTGCTCCTCTATGTCGCCACCGGTTCCCGCGGCGTCGAGTGGCAGGACTCCGGCGTCCATCAGTACCGCATCATCACCGGCCACCTTGCGCATCCTGTCGGTCTCGCCCTCACGCACCCGCTCCACTATTGGCTCGGCCGCGCCATGTTGCAGCTACCCTTCGGCCCGCCCACCTATCGCCTTAACCTGCTCTCTGCCCTCTGCGGCGCCGCCGGCATCGGCCTCCTGACGGCCATCGTCGTCCAGCTCACCCGCAATCTCCTGGCCGCGGCCTTCGCCGCCTGCGCACTCGCGCTCAGCCACGCCTACTGGCAGATGTCTGCGCTGACCGAGACCTACACGCTCGCGTGCGCACTTATGCTCACCGAGTGGCTCCTGCTCGTTCGCTTCGCGCGCACCCGCCACCCCGGTTGGCTCGTCGTCGTGTTCGCCGCCAACGGCCTGCACGTCGCCGACCACCTGCTTGGGCTCCTCCCGCTCGCGACCTACGGCATCCTGCTCCTCGTCCAACTCGTCCGCCGCCGCATCGCGCCGCGGTGGGTGCCGCTGATGGCCGTTGTCTGGCTCCTCGGCGCGGCCCCCTATCTTCTCCTCGTGGCCCAGACCGCGCGCGCCACGGGGGACCTGTCTGGCACTTTCCGCTCGGCACTGTTCGGCGGCGGTCCGGCTGTCGCGGGCGGCTACGCGAGCGCGGTCCTCAACACGCACCTTTCCGCCCAGCAACTCAAGCTGGCCGCGCTCACGTTCGGCTACTGCTTCCCGTCCTTGGCGGGCTTGGTTGCCCTGCTCGGGCTGCTGCGGCCGATGCCCCGGCGCCGCCGCCTCTTGCGCTACGTCCTCCTCGCCCAGACCGTCCTGATTTGCGTTTTCGTCGGTCGCTACCCGATTGCGGATCTGTACACCTACTTCGTCCCCGTTTGTGCAGTCGTCGCCCTTTGGTGCGGCTGCGGCGCTGCCTACCTGCTCCGTCCGCAGGCTGCGCCATCCCGTCGCCGCTACGCTGTCGCCGCGCTCGTCGCGAGTTCCATTGCCCCCATCTTCGTCTACATTGCCTTCCCGCTCCTGGCCGAGCAGCGCGGCCTCATGCGCGCCCAACTCCGCCACATCCCGTTCCGCAACGAGTACACCCACTTCTTCCGCCCGTGGCGCTCCCTCGACGACTCTCCCCGCCAGCTCTCGGAAGCCGCGCTCGCCGCCGCCGAGCCCAACGGCTGGATCTTGGCCGACGCCACCACGGTCTATCCCATCGCCCTCACCGCCCTTAGCCGCCGCACTCCGCCACAGGTCCGCATCTACTGGACGATGCGCGACTGCCTCTTCCCCGCCCACGTCCCCGATTTCACGCAGGATGCCCTCACGCAGTTCGTGATCTCCGGCGGTCATCTCGTCGCCGTGCCCTCGCCCGAAATCCCACCATTCGCCCGCCCGCCGCTCTGCCTGCGCGAAACCACCCCGCTCTGGCGCATCGAACCCTGCAGCACTTCGCCGACCGCCACCTCGGCTACTTCGACTCCAGCACCATGAGGTGCACGTGCCCTGGCCCGTGCACGCCCGTCACCAGAATCCCCTCAATGTCCGCCGTCTTGCTCGGCCCGGTAATCAGGTTCACGTTCGCCGGTAGCTCCGTCCCCGCCAGCAGCTCGAAGTAGTCGAACAAGTCGCCGACGATCTGCTTCGCGTCGACCAGGGCCACGTGTACCGGTGGAATCAACGTCGCTCCACGCGGGGCGTCACTTCCCGAACGACACGCCAATGTCCCCGTCTCCGCGATCGCCGCGGTTACCCCGGTCACGCCCGCATCCACGGTGAACAGCGTCTCATCGTCCGTTTCTGCGGTCACTTCGATTCCCGCCTCGGCCAGCGCCGCCGTCAGCCGTGCGGTCCGCGCTTCGTCCAGTGCCGTCCCCGCCTGCGCCCGGCAATACACCC
This sequence comes from uncultured Planctomycetales bacterium, assembly GCA_964523405.1. GTDB lineage: Bacteria > Planctomycetota > Phycisphaerae > UBA1845 > Fen-1342 > CAZGAQ01. The sequence goes on along the minus strand of CAZGAQ010000003.1, from coordinate 178,131 downwards.
GCCGCGCACCGTGCCCCTGTAGCACGCCGACCACCGCCCCCGGCCAGTCCGCCTCCGCGACGCGCTGCACGTTGCACCCTGCTGCCTCCGCCTCCTTCACGAACCGCGCAACGAGATCCTCCCCCGACTGCACCTCGCGCAGCTCTGCCAGCGGCTGCAGCGGCAACGTCGCCGGGTCTGCCGCCTTTGGCATGCGCCGCGCCAGATCGTCGAGCAGCGCCTGCAGTCCGGCCGGCATGCCCGCCAGCGGGTCGGGCGTCGTCTCATGACTCATCGCGCCCCTCCTGTGCCCACCGCTCGCGAAAGCTCCGCTCGGCCGGCCGTGGCAAGTCCCGCGTCAGCGTCCAGTTCCCCAGCAGCCCCGGCCCGCTCGTCGCCCATCCGTCCCGCGCCGGTACCATGCGCCGCAGCAGCTTCTGCCCCAGCCGATACGCCCACGGCCGCGCCATCGCCCACGCCCACAGTGCCAGCATGGCTCGCTTCACCCGTGGTTGCCGCGCGCAACTCATTGCCCGCAGCCGCACCAGCAGCTCCGGAATATCGATGTTCACCGGGCACGCCAGCCTGCACGCCCCACACAGACTCGACACGCGCGGCAGTCCATCGTGCTGTGCCCCGTACAACAGCGGCGAAAGCAGGCTGCCGATCGGACCCGGATACACGCTGTTGTATGCGTGCCCGCCCACGTTGCGATACGCCGGGCAAGCATTCAGGCACGCCCCACACCGCACACACCGCAGCACCTCCGGTGCCGGCCCCGTCAGAATCTCGCTCCGCCGGTTGTCGAGCAGCACGATGTGCAGTTCCTCCGGGCCGTCCGGGTCGTTCGCCCGCTTCGGCCCGTGAATCAGCGTTGTGTACACGCCCATCGGCTGTCCCGTGCTCGAGCGCGCCAACAACTTCAGAAACACCGGCAGATCGGACAGCCGCGGAATGACCTTCTCAATCCCCATGAGCGCCACGTGCACCCGCGGCCGTGTCGTCGACATCCGGCCGTTGCCTTCGTTCGTGCACAGACACAGCGTCCCCGTCTCGGCCACGCCGAAGTTCACCCCGGACACACCCAGGTCGCACCGCCGGAAGATGTCCCGCAAGTACCGCCGCGCGATCATCGTCAGCTCAGTCGGGTCCTCGGTGTATGCCACCCCCAGCTCCCGCGCCATCGCCCGGGCCACCTGCTGACGATCCTTGTGGATGATCGGCGTGATAATGTGGCTCGGCCGGTCGTGATCGATCTGAACGATGAACTCGCCGAGGTCCGTCTCCACCACCCGCACGCCGGCCGCTTCCAGCGCGTCGTTGAGGTGGATCTCCTCGCTCGTCATGCTCTTGCCTTTGACGGCCAGTTGCAGTCCGCGCGCGCGTCCCAGCGCCGTGATCAGGCTGTTCGCCTGCTGCGCATCCGCCGCAAAATGCACCTGTGCCCCCAGGGTCGTGACCCGTTCGACAAACTGCGTCAGGTACTGCGGCAGATTCTCCAGCACGTGTTGACGAATCGCTCCCGCCCGCGACCGCAATTCCTCTGTGTGCCTCAGCGTTGCCAGCGCCGCCGCGCGCGCGTCCACCTTCCGCCAGGTCGCCAGATGCACCGCCCGTACCACGCGCTCGTCCTGCGTCGCCGCCGCGAGGCGCGCCCGCAGGTCGCCGCCCGCACACGCATCGGCCGGTGGGGGGGGCGCGTGGCTCACGCTTGTGGCTCCATCAGCCCCAGGCTCTCCGCCAGGCACTCCGCCAGGTGCTTGAACCGCAGCGGTAACCCCCGCCGGTGTGCCCCGCCCGCCATCTGCAGCGCGCATGCCCCCTCATTGCAGATGACGAGTCGCGCCCCAGTCGCCGCCAGCTCGCTCAGCTTGTCCCCTAGCATCGCCCCGCTCAGCTCCGGATAGTCCACCGCGAACAGCCCCCCGAACCCGCAGCACAAGTCTGGCCGTGCAGGCACGCGCAAGTGCCCGTCGCCGCCCAACCATTCCTGCAGGTCCGGCACGCTGTAGGCATCCCGTGCGTGACAGGGATAGTGAAACGTCACCGGCTCGTCAAATCGCAGGAGCCCCCGCCAGTCCACCTTCAGCCGATCCCGCAAGAATGTGCAGAACTCGAAGGTCTTGTCCGCCAGCCGCCGTGCCCCCGCCGCGTAGGCGTGATCGTCCGCCAGCAGCTCCGGACCGTGCCGCCGAATCATCGCCGCGCACGAGGCCGATGGCACCACCACCGTTTCGTACGGCTCGAATACGTCCACCAGCCGCCGAACCAGTCCCGCCGCCTCGGCGTGAAAGCCGCTGTTGTAGGCGGGCTGTCCGCAGCAGGTTTGTCCAGGGGGAAACTCGACCGCGCAACCGAAGTGCCGCAATACGCGCACCGCTGCCTGGCCAACTCGCGGATAAAACGTGTCGGTCAGGCAGGTGACAAAAAGGGCGACCTGCATGGCCGCTCCTGTCGGCAGATTCCTGGTCTACGGGTAGCCGGGATCGAGCGGGTCTACGTCACTCGAGCAGTATGGCGGATATGTGCAGAACGGGTCCACGTCCGGATCTGCCCCCGGTCCCTCGTACCCGGAATTCACGAAGTTGTACGCCACCGGATCGCAGTACAGGATCGTCCCGCACGGGTTGTAGTTCGCCAGGTAGTGCCCAATGCCCTGCACGCTGCAACTGCTCATCGCGAAGCACGTGCCGGCGGCCAGGCCGATCACGGTCATCTTCACGCGGCGCCAAGGTAGTTTCCGCATAGCTGACATCCTGCTGAGTTACGGATTGGAGGTCGTGTCAAACGTGAGGTTCGGGCAGTCCATCAGCAATGGCGGATTGCAGATGTCGAAGTACGTACTGCCCGTGCAGTTGATGACCGAGCAGAAGTCGAACGTGCTCACCGCCTGCATGATCCCGTAGTCCGCGCAGCCGCGCGGATAGAACTGAAACAGGGTTCCCGCCCCGCAGGCGAGTACCGCGGCCAGCAGCTTCCGGCGACGCAGGATTGACATCGAAAGCACTCCAGTTCGGGGGGTCAATCTCCGTATCCGCCGGAAGTATACGGGCTTCCCACACGAGCGATCAAGCCCCGCGGCCGCGTGCCCAAAGAAAAACGGGACGCAACCCGCAGGCGGTCGCATCCCGTCGCCAGGGGCCAGCCTCGGCCCCGCTCGCCGCGCCCGCACGCTTCGTCGTGCGGCACGCGGGCGACACTCACTTGAAGATCGCTTCGTTCGCGATATCCAGCCCCAGGTTTACCCACGGGTTGTTCGTCCCGCCGTTCCAGAATCCGTGCCACAGCGCGCTCAGGCAGCCGTTCACCAGCAACGTGGCGCTGGCCGCCACGATCAACCTCAGCCACTTGGACCTATTCATCTCGCATCTCCTCGATGTTCCGGCATTCTGCGGCGGCGCTCAGGCCGGTTACGACCGAACGCCGGCCACAGGGCCGCTTGATGGGGGCCCTACTGCAGCGTCCGCAGCACGAGCGTGTCGCCGGCCAGATCGCCCAGCAACCGGAAGAAGCACGTGCCCGTCCCCAGAGCCACCAGCCCGGTGCTCAGCGCGAAGAGGGCCACTTTGACGCGGAGCTTCATGAGAACCGCCTCCCTTGGGTGCACCGCACCATCACCTCGCTGTCACTAAATGAACGCGTCAACCAGGATGCGCTGCAGCATCTGCAGTCCGCAACCGCTCCCCAGCCCCAACGCCGTGCCCACCGACATCATCAGCAATGCCCCCTTCCGCCAAGGCAACTTCCTGCTCATGACGAGCCTCCTTTGGCCAAGCGCAGACTCTCACAGCCCGACTTGACCATGCGGCCCGGCAGATTGCCGCGCCCGTTTTCCGTGCTTCCACTCGACTAGCGGTCGGAAAGTACCCGGTACCGTACACTACCCATATGTACGCCACCCGATTCCGACCGCGCCTCAAACCAAACCGCAAAGTGTAGGCAGGCCCCCAACCGATTCAACCCCTCAGCTCCAGAAATCCCGGATCACTGCCTCCGTAACCGGTTTCAGGACGCCTTTCTCTGTGATGATCCCCGTGATCAGCTCAGCCGGCGTCACGTCAAAGGCCGGGTTGTAGCAGCGCACTCCCGCCGGCACCGTCGCCCCCAGCACCCCGTGCGCAACCTCTTGCTCTGCCCGCTCTTCGATCACGATGTCCGCCCCCGACCGGATCGCAAGATCGAACGTGCTGCGGGGGGCGGCCACGTAGAACGGAATCGCGTGTGCCCGTGCTGCCAACGCCAACCCGTACGTCCCTATCTTATTCGCCGTGTCCCCGTTCGCCGCGATCCGGTCCGCCCCGACCAGCACCAACTCAACCTGGCCGCGCTTCATCAGGCTGGCCGCCGCCCCGTCGCACAGCACGGTGACGTCGATCCCGGCCGCACTCAGCTCAAAGGCGGTCAGCCTCGCGCCCTGCAACAGCGGCCGCGTTTCATCCGCGTACACCCGGAAGCGCCGCCCGCGCTCGTGCGCCACGTACATCGGCGCCAGGGCCGTCCCATAAGCGACCGTCGCCAGAGCCCCGGCGTTGCAGTGCGTCAGCACTCCACCCCCATCGCGAATCAGGTCCGCCCCGTGCTCCCCAATCCGCCGGCACGTCTCCGCATCCTCCTGCGCGATCACATGGGCTTCCTGTAGCATCCGCTCCCACGTCGCCCGGCTGTCGCCTCCGCCGCACTCAACTAGCGCTGCCACCCGCCGTACCGCCCACGCCAGATTCACCGCGGTCGGCCGACAGCCGCATAGGTACGCCGCCACCTCTCTGGCCTTCGCCGCCAGTCCGGCGGTGCCCGCCTCCCGAAACGCGCGCGTCCCCAGGCAAAGACCGTAGGCCCCCGCGACTCCGATCGCAGGCGCCCCGCGCACCCGCAGCGCCTGAATCGCCTCCCACACCTGCTCAGCCGTCTCGCAGTGACATATCTCGACGGCGCCCGGCAGCCGTGTCTGATCCAGCAGGTCCAATACCCCGTCTGCACCGCCCACCCACGCCACCGTGGCGGGCAAACGCCGCGGCAGACTTAGCGTGGGTGCCGCATCGCTCGGATCGACCGTTGTCTTCATGTCCGCTACCTATTCTCCCGGCGCGTCCGTACCGCGCCGGGCCATCTTGGCTCGCGCCGGCTCTGTGACGCCTGGACTCGGGTCCCATTTTGCCTGACCCGGCCCGTTTTCGCCACGCGCGCGCCGTGGTACTCTGTCGCCCGATGCAACCGCGAACCCTCTGTCTCGGCGTGCCGATCGTCGCGCTGTCGGCCGTGTTTTGGACCGGCTGCGCGACCGTCACCGAGAATCAGCGCACCTGGCTGAACGAAGGTGAGCAAGCCTATCAGGCGAAACAATACCCGACGGCCATCGATCGCCTCTCCCGCTTCCTTGGGGAGGTGCGTCAGGGCCCCGACGCCGCCCGTGCGCACTATGTCCGTGGCATGGCCCAGGCCCTTACCGGCCGTCGCGCTCAGGCGTACCGCGATCTCCAGCAAGCCGCTTCTGGTGGAGACCGCGACCTGACCTGGCGTGCGTGCTCCGTCCTGGGGGTCATGTATTTCGAGGACGAGCAATGGCCCGCGTCGGCCGAGGCATTCCACCGCGCGACCAGCGGGATGCCCACCGCACCGCCACTTGACGCCCTGCTGTTCCGCGAGGGGCTTGCCCTCGAACGGGCGGGGCGCTGGTCTGCGGCTCAGACCGTCCACCGTCGCCTTGCCGCCGAGTTTCCCCAGAGCTCCTATGCGGCGCGGGCCCAACGCCGCCTGCAGCTGCGCCCGGACCACTTTGCGGTGCAGGCTGGTGTCTTCGCCAGGCCGGACGGGGCAGCGCAGCTCATCTCCGCGCTGCGCGGCCACGGGATCGAAGCCTACACGAGCCGCGAGCGTCGCGACGGTCGGGACTACAATGTCGTGCTGGTCGGACGCTTCAACACGTACGCTGCTGCCAAAGCGGCCCTCACGAAGGTCCAGGCCCACGTGCCCACCGCCGTCATTTGGCCCTAGGATTGCGGATCGCCTCGTGGACCGGGTAACTTGCTGCGTCAGGCCTCCGCCCGCCCGAAACGAATGTGCGGGGTGTCTGACGATGGGCTCAATCCGCGGGGGACGTGGTGTTCGGGTGCGCTCCGTCTGATCTCTCCGCAGTGGGGGCAGATCGCGGTGCGGTGAGGTTCATTTCATGGATCGTGACACGGGATGGCAGCTCCTTTGTGAATACACGACTAGCGATGCGCTCCGCAAGCACGCCCTGGCCGTCGAAGCGGCGATGCGCTACTACGCGCGCTTGCAGCACGCGGACGAGGCCCAGTGGGGCTTGGCCGGCCTACTTCACGATTTCGATTACGAGCGCTGGCCGACGGCCCCTGACCACACCCGCCAGGGTGCCCGCGTGCTGCGCGAGCGCGGTGTGGACGAAGAAGTCATCGGCGCCATGCTCGCGCACGTGCCCTGGAACCTCCAGGACACCCCGCGCGATCGGCCTATCCGCAACGTCCTGTTCGCCGTCGACGAGCTCTGCGGTTTCCTCATGGCGTGCGCGCTCGTCCGCCCCCAACGCCTTGAGGGCCTCGAACCGAAGAGCGTCCTCAAGAAACTCAAGACACCCTCGTTCGCTGCGGCCGTTTCGCGCGACGACATCGCGGCCGGCGCGCAACTGCTTGGAATTCCCCTGGAAGACCACATTCGACACTGCGTACAGGCCCTGCAGCCCGTGGCGACGGAGCTCGGCTTGACTCCGCTGTAGCGCGTCCCCAGTCGCCGACTTGGATCGGCCTCCGACGGGAGTGATCGCCCATGAGTGCAGTCATCTCGGCAGTCGGACGTACGTATCTGCGTTGGGCCCTAACTGACGGCGTCGGTCCGCTCACGTTCTCGCGCATGCTGCTGCAACTCGGTGATGCGGAGCACGCCCTTGGCGCCTCCGCCTCCACGCTGATGACCGTCAGGGGCATCGGCCCCGACAAGGCCGACAAGATTGCCCGCGGCCCCGACCCCGCCGAACTGGAGGCTGAACTTGACGCCGCCGCCCGGCACGGCGTGCGCATCATCTGCCGCGCCGACCCTGACTACCCCGAAGGCCTCAAGCGCATTCCCGACGCGCCGATCGTCCTCTACGTCAAAGGCGAACTCCTGCCCACCGATGCCATCGCCGTCGCCATCGTCGGCAGTCGCCACTGCACCATCTATGGCAGCGAACAGGCTCGCCGCTTCGGCGAACTCCTCGCAGGAGCCGGTTTCACCATCGTCAGCGGTCTCGCCCGCGGCGTGGATGCCTTCGCGCACCACGGCGCCGTCGACGCCGGTGGCCGCTCGCTCGCCGTCATGGGCCGTGGTCTTACCGAAATCTACCCCCCCGAGAACGTCGCCCTTGCTGCCAAGCTGCTCGAACACGGTGCCTGGATCAGTGAATTGCCCATGCTCGCCGCCGTCCGTGCCGAGAACTTCCCCGGCCGCAATCGCATTATCGCCGGCCTCTCTCTCGGAACGCTCGTCGTCGAGGCCGCCCAGCGCAGCGGAGCCCTCATCACCGCCCGCCTCGCCAGTGAGTACAACCGCGAGGTGTTCGCCATCCCTGGCCACATCCAGGATCCCATGTCTTTCGGCACCAACGGTCTCATCCGCGCCGGCGCCGCCAAGCTCGTCATGACCCTCGACGATATCCTCGATGAACTCGGCGAGGTGGGCCGCCAGATGCGCCCCGCAGCCGCAGCCCCTGCGCCCGCCGTCCCTGCCCCGTTCGACGCGGGCACCGCGGCCGACCACGCCCCCGCGTCTCTCTCGCCCGTCGAATCCCGGGTCTACGGCCTCCTCGGCTACGAGCCCGTCCTCCAGGACGTGATCCTCCGCGCCGCCGAACTGCCTGCCGGAGAAGTCCTCGCCGCCCTGACCGCCCTGGAACTCAAGAGCCTCGTCAAACGCCTGCCCGGCAACCTCATCATGCGGCGCGGCCTGGCTTGAGCCCGGGCTGGGGAGCGATATGAACTATCTCTCGCATTACGTCTACAACCACCGCGTCTGCGGCCTGCCGTGCACCGCGCCCTTTGTCGTCGGCGTGGTCCTGCCTGATCTGTGGCTGCGCTTCTCCCGCACCCGTCGCATCCGCTGGAAAGCCGTGCGCAGCGCCCAGCCCGCCAATCCCATCGACGTGGACCTGCGCGCGGGATTGCTGAACCACGTCGCCGTCGATCGCCGCTTCCACTGCCTGCCCCTCTTCCTCGACTGGCAACGGGAGTTGCGCCAACGCGTCGACACCACCGGCCTGCATGCCGCCCTCGCCGAGTTCCTCGCCCACCTGAGCATCGAGCTTGCCCTCGACGTCGCGCTGCTCCACGAAGACCCTGGCCTCATCGACGAGTTCTACGGCGTCGTCGGTGCCGCTGACCTGCACGACTTCGCCGTACGCGTCGGAGCGCTCGCGGCCGTGGACACGGCGGGCCTCGGCGAAGTCCTCGACCGCTTTGTCCAGCGCCGCTTCCTGCGCCACTACCTCAGCCCCGCGGGCCTCGCCGACGTGGTGCGCATCGTCCTCGGACTCGCCGATATCCCCATGCCCCCGGATCATGTCATCGCCGCCATGCTCGCTGCCGCCGGTGCACTCGTCTCCCCCCAGGAAGTGTGGGCTGCGCTCGGTTCAGCCGCGCCCTGATGTCGCGCGTGCGCTGCGACAGGCTGCGCGCACGATCCTACGCGCCACCTGCGGGCCTCCCTGCCCGCAGGGCGCTACCCCTCCAGTCGCCAGGTCTGCGCTAACTTCCGCTACTTGAACTCGAACTGCTCGAGCTCGCCGAATTCAGCGTGAAGATGCCGGTCAGAATCCCGTCCGCCACGCTCTTCACGCCCGATTCGATGGCCGGAAACGCCGCCTGCCGGAATTTGCGGCTTTCCTCGTCGCCGCACCCGGTCACCAGTGCCAGCGCGCCCAGCGCTAGAAACGCGCCGCACGCGCAGTGCCTGCGCCACGTCCCGCTCGTCCCATTCCATCCACGACTCGCTGTCCGCATGACTAAGCTCCGCTTGTCAACCGACTTGCGACTGCCGGTGCTACACCTCGACCGGTTCGTCGCCTTCACGGACTCCCTACCCTGCATCTCGCGTTCCGCCCCGCGCGATTCCCCGTCGCGTCTCGCGCGCTCCCGCCGTACACTACGCCCACCATGTACCCCACAGTGCCGCGCCTCCGCCAACTGCTGACCGATGAGCTTCGCCAACGTGCCGAGGAGGGCTGCGACGTGTCGGCCTTCGCGCCCCGCCTCGCCACCGCCCCCGACGACCCGCGCGCGCTCCTCGCCCTCTATGAGGAACTCGCCGCGCTGTCGCCGCGTTCCGACTTCCCCTATACCGAACCTTCCGATCTCGCCGACATCCAGGCCGCGCGCTCGAGCGATCAACCCCTCGCCGGTGCCGCCTTGCCGGACGTCGATGCCGCCTGCGCCGACCGAATCCACGGCGGCTGGCTCGGTCGCTGTGCCGGCCTCATGCTCGGCAAGCCCTTTGAATGCCCACCCTTCGGCGACGAGCCCGGCGCCATGCGCCGCTACCTCGAAGTCGCCGGCACGTATCCGCTGTCGAACTACGCGACGGCCGACCCCATCGCGCTTGCCGCCGTGGGGCGTAAGCACCTGCCCAGCCCCGCCTGCCAGCGCGATCAGGTCACGCACGCCGTCGCGGACGACGACATCCACTACACCCTGATGGGCCTCGAGGTCCTCGAGCAGCACGGCGCCGCCTTCACCACCGCCGACGTCGCCCATTGGTGGACGCACCGCCTGCCTGCCGCCATGCTCTTCACCGCCGAAGAAGCCGCCTATCGCAACCTCATGCTCCTCGGTGCGCAATTCGACCCGCACCACCTCACGCCCGCCGACTGGGCGCGCGTCCGCACCTGGCTCAATCCCTATCGCGAGTGGATCGGAGCGCAGATCCGCGCCGACGGCTGGGCCCTCGCGTGCCCCGGCGACGTCGTCCGCGCCGCTGAGTTCGCCTGGCGCGACGCCTCGCTCTCGCACGTCAAGAACGGCCTCTACGGCGCGATGTGCTGCGCCGCCATGATCGCGGCCGCCGCCGTCTGCGACGACCCGCTCACCATTGTCCGTGCCGGCCTCGCCCAGCTCCCCGCCCAGTCCCGCCTCGCCGAAGCGATCCGCCAGACCATCGCCCATTGCGAATCGCTCGAACGCGATCCGCGCCGCTTCGAAGAGGCTGTTGACTGGCTCTGGCAGACCTTCGGACGCTACCACGCGATCCACACGATCAACAACGCTGCCGCCGTCGTCGCCGCGCTGCTGCTCGGCGGACGCGACTATGAGAAGGTCATCAGCATTGCAGTCATGTGCGGCTGGGACACCGACTGCAATGGCGCCACGGCCGGCTGCATCTGCGGCACTATGCTCGGCGCCCGGCGCCTGCCCGCCAAGTGGATCGCGCCGCTGAACGACACGCTGCGTGCCGACATCCTCGGCTTCAGCCCCGTCGCCATCAGCGTCTGCGCCGACCGCCACGTCGCCGTCGCCCGCCGCCTGCGCGCGTAGCGTCAAGCCTCCGTGCCTGACGTACTGCGAGGCTCTGCCTTGCAGACCAGGCGCGTGTGCTCAGCTTCACCGCGACACCGCTACACCCCCTTGCCACCGCCCCACGCTATCATGGTGCCAGCCCCTCGTCCGGGGCGACCGTTCACCGTCAGCATGGGTGCAGCATGTATTGGGATCTCAACTTCGGCCTGGGCAACGTCCTCGCACGCATCGGCCTCGCCGTCCTGTTCGGTGCGCTGATCGGCCTGGAACGCCAGAAGCGCCACAAATCCGTCGGCGTGCGCACGCTCGTGCTCGTGTCGCTGGGCGCGTGCCTGTTCCTCATCGGGGTAGAGGAGATCGCTGCCAGCACACCTGGCGCCGCGCGCCTGCCCTTTGTTGTCCCCGCTGCCGCAGCGGTGATTGGCGGCATCGGCTTTCTCGGCGCTGGCGCGATCGTCCGCAATACCGCCCGTGTCGAAGGCGTCACCACGGCGGCCGCCATCTGGGTGACCGCCGGTGTGGGGGTCGCTTGCGGCGTCGGCGAGTTTGCCCTCGCGCTCCTCTGTGGCGGCGCGGCCCTCGCCACCCTCACGCTTGTCAGGCTTGTCGAATGGATTCGCCCGCCCTCGCCCGGCATCGACGACGAGCCCGACGCGTCGTGACACCCGGCGGATTGACTCCCCGCCGCCCCTCACCGCACCAGCGCCGGCAGCAACGTCGACAACTTCTCCCGCCCCGCCAGATTCGGATGCGAGTAGTCGAAGAACAGCTCATCCGCCAACGCATCCCTCAAATCGATCACCGGCAGCGGCACCCCCGCGCCCGCCTTCTCCAACGCCTCCGCCAGCGCCGCATCCGCCGCCGACTCGTACGCCGTCCGCAACTGCGAATGTTCCGGCATCAGCACGATCCGCACGTCCGGCGTTCTCCGCCGCAGCGTGGCCACGTGCCGCGCCAGCGCCGCCGCCTGCCAATCCCGGCGCGCGTAGCTCACTGCCGTGCAGCGGTAACCCAGCCGCTCCCACTCGGTGGCCAGCAACTCCGGCTTCTCGTGCTCCGCCGGGCGAATCTCAAACGGCGCCCACGGATCGGGGCTGGCCGCAAACGTCACGCTCACCGGCAGCCCCCAGGCCCCCAGCAGCCGCATCCGCGCCGTGTACAGCACGAAGCGCGCGTCATTGAGTATCCGCTTGCGCTCCCGGCCCAGCCACGCGTTCCGGAACAACCGCCGTTGCAGACCCCATGTCGCCGTCGCCGCCCCCGCCTGATCCGCGAAATCCGGATCGGACGGATCGGCCTGGGCCCACACCCCCGGCTTCTCCAGCGCCAGCATCATCCGGTGAATGCCCACCAGCACACAGTCCGGCCGCAAGGCGCTCGCGTCCAGAATCTCCCCGTAGCGCTCGAGCTGCCGCATCTTGCCGCCTGCCCCCAGCACCAGCCAGCGCCGCTGCTCCGGATCGGCCGCGTGGAGCGTATGTCCATCGAGCCCCCGCAGCACCGACGAGACGCCGCAAATCACCACCAGCGGCGCGGGCTCTGCGGCCTGCACCTGCTCCGCCGCCGCGACCTGCGCCCCGCAGCGCGTCACGAAGTCCCAGAACATCGGCGGGTCCTGTCGTTCGCCCGCCAGGCTGGCGAGCCCCGCCCCCGCGCGGTCGATCAGCGCCACCGCCGCAGCCAGTGACACGGCGACGATCGCAGGACTTCGGAGACGGCGAAGTTGCGGCCACATGCGTCAAAAGCCCTGGTAGAAGAACGGCGTGCCCTGCTTCATAAATACGATCGCCGCCAGAATCTGTACGGCCACCCAGAAGATGCGCAACACGAACTGCCACACCGGCAGGGGGGTCTCCTGCTGCTCCGCGACAACCGGCGCCGGCACCGGCGTTGCCGCGACGAGCTCGGGCGGCGTGACGGCGGGGTGCGGGCGTGTCGGTGGGGGGGCCAGCGTGGTCACCACGGACTCCTCCAGCTCTGCCCCACCAGCATCACCGAGAATGCGACAAACTCAAACGTCGCCACCGTCGCGCACACGCGGATCGGCGTCGACGCCAGATACGCCCGCACGCCGGCGGGCCCCAGCCGCCGGCGCAAAAGCTCCTTGTAGAGATTCGACGCCACCAGCCCCACCGCGTGCAGCGCGCCCCAGGCGAAGAACGGCCACGTCAGCCCGTGCCACAGCCCGCACAGCAGGAAGGCAATCCCCAGCGCGAGACTCGCCGCCAGCAGCGGCCGGCGCCCCCGCGCCTGCCGGACAAATGCGAGCTGCAGCGGTACGAATAGGTGACGGCGAATGAACTGCGATAGCGATATGTGCCACCGCTCCCAGAAGTCCGTCAGGTTGCGCGCCAGGTACGGCCGGTTGAAGTTCTCAGGCGTCGCGAGCCCCATGAGCCGCCCCAGCCCCACGGCAATATCGCTATACGCGCTGAAGTCCAGGTACAGCCACAGGAAATGGACGTTCATTTCCACCACGCGGTACCAGCCGCCGCCTTGCCAGCCCGTCGAAAATACCTGCAGCAGCACCGTCGCCAGCACGAACTTCTTGAACAGCCCCTGCGCTACCCGCTCCGCCCCCTCCAGCGCCGCCCGCGTGCTCAACGGCGGCGGCACCGCCGGCTGCGCCACGAACTCGTCGTACGCCTGCACCGGCCCGGCCGCCAGCATATGAAACGGCAGCACGTAGTTGACCAGCGCCACCAGCCCCGGCGCCACGTGCCGTCCCTCCGCCACCGCCCGCCCGACTTCGATCAGCCGCAGCAGCACGTATGAAAATCCGATCGTCGTGAGCAGCGGGTTGATCGCCCGCGCGCCCAGCCCCGCCGAAACCTGTGGCGCCTTGTGCAGCGCAAACAGCCCCAGCGCAATCACCAATCCCGCCATCGCGGCCAACGGGCCCAGTCGCCGGTTGCGCATCGTTCGCAGCCACAGCCACGTGAGCACCACACCGGCTGCCACGCCGATCACCGCGTGACCCCCTGCGCACAGCCCGACAAACCCGAGGTTTAATCCCGCCAGGACGACCCGCCTCCGGCTCGGTACCACGATCGGCGTCAGCAGGCACACTGCCGCCCCGAACACGGCCCACAGCTTCAGCGAAGTGATGTCGACCACGGCGTCCATTACGCCGCCCCCTCGACCGCGTTCCCCGAATCCGTGGCCCTGCCCGCAGCCGGCCGCACATGTGTCGGCCGCGCCGCCCAATCGGCCAAGGGCAGCCGGAATCGCGCGACCCCATCACCCTCGTCCGGCCGCCGCGCGAACCCGAACCGCTCGTACAAGTCCGCCACCTGCTGGTTCTTCTCGCTCGCGATGAATTCCCCGATCAGCACCGCGTAGCCCCGCGCCCGCGCCGCCTCCGCGATGCAATTCATGAAGTGCGCTTCCACCGTCCGCCCGATCGCCCGGCAGCTCATCAGCCACGTGTCGATTCGCAATGTCGGCTCCGCGGCCGGCACTGGTGTTCCCAGCGCCACCGAGATCAGCCCGTAATCCCCGAACCGATCACGCAGCCGCAACGTCAGCCCGACGCTGCCCTCCTGCGCCAGCATCCGCCGCACGTCCTCCCCCGTGTGCCGCCGCGTCGTCAGGTTGAACTGGTTCGTCTTCCCGATGAGCTGCGCCACCCGCTGCAAATCCCCCTCGTCGATCGGCCGCACGTCGCTCTGCATCTCCAGCGACGCCAGATACTCGTCCACCGATCCCGCGGCCTGGCTGGCCTGCTGCCGCTGACTCTCGACCTGGTACTGCGCGCTGCGCTGCGTATCCTCCGCCGTCAGCAGCGCCGCCTCGAACCACAGTCCGCTCGCCAGGCTCCGCACATACTCGGCCGGATCCGCCGGCACGTCGACGACCTCGACCTGCGGCAGCGCCTGCCGCACCTGCTCGCGCTCGGTCGGACTGTCGTCAAAGAACACAAACGCATCGAGCCCCAGCCGCAACGTCGCCGCGATGCGCGCGAGCCCCACCGACTTGGGCTCCCAGCTTGCCTCAAACGCCGCAAAGTCCTTGCGCCGCAGCACCATGTCGGGGTTCTTGGCGAACGGCTCGCTCGCGTCGGCCGGATTGTTCTTCGAGCACACCGCCAGCACCACCCCCCGCCGCGCCAGCGCCCGGCAATACGTCTGAAAACCGCGAAACGCCTCCCCCTCCGGGCTGTCGCCGAGCTGAATCCCCAGCGGCCCCGTCTCCCCGACCACCCCGCCCCATAGCGTGTTGTCCAGGTCCAGGACCAGCACCTTCTTCGGCCCCGTCGTCACCGCCCGCACCCCCGCCCACACGTGCCGCCCCAGCCACGCCAGCCCCGTTGGGCTGAACGGCTGCCGCGTCCAATTGTCGCTCCGCGGCTCATAGAACCGCCCGCGCCCCTGCTCACCCGCCACCGCCTCCAGGTCAACGAAGTACGTGCCTGCCGGCAACTCCGCCCGCAGTGCCGCGTTCACCGCCCGCACGCGCTCGACCGCTCCGCCCCCGCGGCTGCTCAGGTGATACCCCCCGGCATCCGGCACCACCCAGTCGTATCCCACTTGCACCAGCCGCGCCCCCTGGCGCGCCGCCAGTTCCCACGCCTGCCGCCATAGCGCTACTTCATCAGCCACGCGCTGCGCCACCGGTCGCTCGTCCGGCCCTAGCAGTCGCCGGTTCCACGGCACCAGCACGACCACGTCATGCGTTGTGCCGTCCCGCGCGAGTTCCTGGATGACGTTGTCGTACTCCCCGCTCGTCGCCGCGACGGCTGCGCCACGTCCCCACGCTTCCGCCACCAACACCGGCGCCAGCCACGCCGTCGTGCATTGCCCCAGAATCGTCACTCGTAACGGCACCGCCGTCGCCGGACTCGCCGCGATTCGCCGCCCCGCGAGCACGAGTTGCTCCGGCGGCACGGTCCGCCGTCGCAACGCCTCACGCAGTGCCGCCCCCGTCGGCAGTGCTCCGATGACGGCCCTTGAACCGGTGCCCGCCGGACTC
Source organism: uncultured Planctomycetales bacterium (assembly GCA_964523405.1). Lineage (GTDB taxonomy): Bacteria > Planctomycetota > Phycisphaerae > UBA1845 > Fen-1342 > CAZGAQ01. Next base: position 162,685 of record CAZGAQ010000003.1, on the reverse strand, counting down.
GGTGCAATCGCCGTCATGCCCTCGCCTCACGCGGCAGGCATACCAGCGCCACGTCGACTGTCGGATCGCGCGCCGCGGCGTCATAGTCCCGCACCCGGAACACCTGCTCTGCCACGATCGCCAGCCCCGCCGCGTGGACGACTTCGCGGATCTCCCCGACGCTTGCGAACCGGTACAGATGATCGAGCGCGTTGCTGTCTACCACCGTCGTCAGAAACACCGGCGCGCCCGGTCGCAGACACCGCCGCAACTCCCCCAGCAACTCCCCCGGCGCCGGTATATGCTCCAGCACCTCGGCACAAATCAGCCAATCGCAGCTCGCCGCCTCCAGCGGCAATGCCTCGCGCGCATCTCCTGGCCCCAGCTCGTACCGCCCCGCCGCCACCCCGCCTGCCTGCAATAACTGCCCCGCGAACCGCCGCGCGCACGCACTGATGTCCAGCCCGATTGCCCGCGTCCCCGGCCGCGCCGTCAGCATGTCCAGCAGGTACAGCCCGTGTCCGAACCCGATCTCGCTGCCCTGCCCGTCCGTCGCCACCCGCGGCACAAACGCCTGCCGGAAGAACGTGTGAATGTCGAAGTGGATTGGCCAGAACGCGTGCGTCAGCAACAGCCCGCCGAGGTAGAACCGCTCCATCACCTCTGGGTTGTCGTACACTTCCCGCCGCACGTGCTCGAAGTCCGTGTGCGAATAGCTCCCCGTCGCCAGATACCGCGCCTGCTCTTTCAGGTACGCCAGCGTGTATTCCAGCAGCACCTCCAGCGGCCGCACGCCCATCGTCTCGGTCAGCGCCAGCAGCCGCTCCGCCTCGGGCCAGAACGTCGCCGGCCGGTGCTCCGTCAGAAAACCGAGCTGTCCGCCCAATAGCCGCACCGCGTTCAGACGGATTTCGTCCGCCAGGGCAACCGCGCGGGGATACGCCGCCGACGCAGAGTGCGGCACAGCGGTGGCGATCATGTGGCAACCTCCGCGAGCGCCGGCTCATCCGCGACCATCGTGCGATCCTCGACCAGCTCGACGATCAGCCCGCGCGTGTACGCCGGCGGTATGAAGTTGATCCGCAAGGGACCGGCCGCGATCGGCTCCGGCTCCAGCAGCGCTACATCGCGCGCCCGGAGCGTCGCCGCCATCGCGGTCAAGTCCGGCACCGCCAGCGCGATGTGGTGCAATCCCCCGACGCCCCGGTTGAACTGCGCCAGCCGCCCGCCCCGCGGAATGACGAACTCCAGTGTCGGCCCCGCGCTGTCCGTGAACAGACACTCCGCCTCGTACTGCGGCACATACTCCGTTCGCGCCACCGTCAACCCCAGCAGCTCCAGGAGCAGCCGGGCCTCGTCGTGACTCGGAATCACGACGCCCACGTGATGCAGGCGGACGCGCGCGGCCGTGCTCATTTCACCCTCACGCCGGCGCGCCGGCCGTCGTCAGCCGTTCCACCGCGTCCACAATCTCCCCGACGTTCTTGAACCCCGCCACCTGCGCGCTGCTGAAACGCAGCCCGAACGCCTGTTCGAGATTCACGATGATCGTCACGTGCATCAGCGAGTCCCACCCCGGCACGTCGGCGGCCGCCGTCGTCCGGTGAATGACGAGCCCGTCGTCGGCGAACACCTGCCGGATCACTTCCTGAACGCGACTGAGCGTATCCGCGGACATGCGCGCACTCCCTGCCATTCCGGCGCCCGCGTTGTTGCGGCAGACCGGTCCGCATTCCTTATCGGCATACGCCTGCGTCCTGCGGCCGCGACCCAAAACCGACGCGCAGGGATTGCCTGAGCCGCCCGCTCCGCCGCCCCAGTGGGGCAGGCCTCCGTGCCTGCCAGCCGCCAGGACCCGACGCTGCACTCCGGGTCCACGCCCGCCGCCGCGACAGACGCCCCGCGCCCCGCTAAACTATGCCCCACACACACGATCCATACAGGAGTCGCACATGCTAGCTGTCACCGTCCGTCGTCTGTGGCTCATCGCCGCAGCTACCAGTCTGCTGACCGCCGCCGCCTTCGCCCAGACGCCCGCTGCGCCCGCCGGCGCGACCCCGCCCGCAGGCTTCGTCGCCCTCTTCAACGGCCATGATCTCACCGGCTGGCAGGGTCTGGTCGGCGACCCGCTGAAGCGGGCCAAGATGTCCGCCGCCGATCTCGCCAAGGCCCAGCAGGAAGCCGACGCCCGCATGCGGGAGCACTGGAAGGTTGAGGATGGCGTCCTCGCCTTCGACGGCAAGGGCGACAACCTCTGCACCATCCAGCCGTACGGCGACTTCGAGCTGCTCGTCGATTGGAAGATCCCCGCGGGTGGCGACAGCGGCATCTACCTCCGCGGCTCCCCGCAGGTCCAGATCTGGGACAAGCCCGCCGGCTCTGGCGGCCTGTACAACAACAAGCACCACGCCGCGCAGCCCCTCATCGCCGCCGACCACCCCGTCGGCGAGTGGAACACCTTCCGCATCCTCATGTCAGGCGAGCGTGTCACGGTCTACCTCAACGACCTGCTGGTCGTCGACGACACGCCGCTCGAGAACTACTGGGATCCGAACGTCCCGATCTTCGCGACCGGCCCGATCGAGCTGCAGAACCACGGCGGCCCCTTGTGGTTCCGTAATGTCTTCGTCCGCCCGCTGCCGGCGCCCGCCGTCGCGGCGGCGCCCGAACCCGTGCTCAAGAAGGGCGATCGCGTCGCGGTCATCGGCGACTCCATCACCGAGCAGAAGATCTACAGCCGCTTCATCGAGGACTACCTGCTGGCCTGCGTCCCGCAGCTCGACCTCAACATGGTCCAACTCGGCTGGAGCGGCGAGCATGCCCCGGGCTTTGTCGCCCGGATTGAAAACGACCTCCTCCCGCTCAAGCCCACCGTCGCCACCACCTGCTACGGCATGAACGACGGCCGGTACAAACCCTACGAACCCGCCATCGGCCAGACCTACCGCGAGGCCATGCAGGCCGCCCTCACCAAGCTGCGCGCCGCGAACATCCGCGTCGTCGTCGGCTCACCCGGCGCCGTCGACACGGCCACGTTCAAGGGCATCGCGCCGAACGTCTACAACGACAACCTCGCGCACCTCCGCGACATTGCCCGCGAACTCGCCCGCGACAACGGCCAGCCCTTCGCCGATGTCCACGATCACATGATCCTCGCCATGCGCAAGGCCAAGCCCGTCCTCGGCGACGCGTACCACGTCTGCGGCGGCGACGGCTTCCATCCTTCGCCCAACGGCCACATCGTCATGGCGTACGCGTTCCTCAAGGGCCTCGGCCTCGACGGGCAAATCGGCACGATCACCTGCCCGTGGGGCAAGGCCGCGACGGCCACCGACGGCCACAAGGTCCTTAACGCCAAGGACGGCACCATCGAAGTGGAGAGCACGCGCTGGCCGTTCTGCTTCTTTGGTGACGCGGCCAAGCCCGACGGCAGCAAGAGCATCGTGCCGTACGTCCCGTTCAACGCCGACCTCAATCGGCTGATGCTCGTCGTGACGGACCTGCCGACCGCGAAGGCCCAGGTGAGCTGGGGTGGCGAGCCCAAGGAGTTCACCCGCGAGCAACTGGCCGCGGGCATCAACCTCGCGCACGAGTTCCTCGACAACCCGTTCAGCGAACCGTTCGGTAAGCTCGATGCGGCCGTCGCGGAGAAGCAGAAGTACGAAACGCAGATGATCAAGGACTTCATCACGCGGCACCGTACGCTGCGCGAGTGGTTCCCCAATGACGCGGCCCTGAGCAGCGCGCTGGACGCCGTCCGCGACAAGCTGCTGGCCCGCGAGACGGAGCTGCAAGCCAAGGTCCGCGGGCTGGTGCAGCCGGTGAAGCACACGGTGGTCGTGAAGCCGGTGGGGGAGTAGGGATTGAGGGAGCAGGGAACGGCAGAGGGGAGTAGCGAGTGTCGAGTAGCGAGTAGCGAGTTGAGGAGAGAGGGAACGGCAGGGCGCGAATGGCGAATCGCGAATAGCGAATAACGAAAGCGGAGTCGCGCGGCACGCGGGACGAGGAGTGGCAGATGGGCGGCGCCGGGGTGGCGCGGATGCGCCCCGGTTGGTGGGGTATGCGAAGAAAGGCCACTGCTGACACAGCAGTGGCACACGGCGATCGTGCCGCGGAGAAACGGGGCTCTCGGCGCGTGTGGCACCGCTCTGTGAGCAGTGGGCTTGTCGGTTGAAGGCATTCGCCCGAGGGAGAGGAAAGACGGGCGAAGCGGTGGAGTGGGTTGATGCACGAGTGAAACGGGGACTGGTACATGGTTCGAGGGCGTGAGCGGTTCGTGCGATGTCAGCCCAAGGTGACCAAGAATCATTTCTGAGCGCGTCCTAACTGGTCATCTTGGATATCGGGACGTTGGGCGAGGGACCAGTACCACGGGCCGGTGACAGTCGACTTGTACGAGTAGACCGAGAGCAGACGCTTGGCGCGGCGCAGAGTCGTGAGGGAGACGGCGACGGCGCGGCTGTCGCGGAGGAGTTCGGCGAGGGGACGGGGTCCGGCAGCGAGATAGTCGGTGAGCCAGGTGCAGGCGTCCGCCAAGGCGACGTGCGCGTCCGGGGGCAAGTCGAGCAGGTCGGCGGGGATCGTGTGCGCGTTGGAGGTGTCGCCGGGCTTGTCTACGGAGTTATTCCATACCAAGTGCGGGGCGGGGGCCTGGAGTATGGGGGCGTCGGGGGCAAGCTCGGACGGATGGGGGGCGACGATGCGGAAGGTGAGTGGCGGCGGTGGGGCGCCGTAGATGCACTTGAGCGGGGCGAGGACGCGGGCGTGGGGATCGGTCGGGTGCGGCGAGACCATGAGGACCGAACGAGCGGCGGCGACCAGCGAGAGCGAGCCGCGGACGCGACAGAGAACGCGGGGCGAACGGACCTTGACGAGGTGGCAGACGGCGAGGATGGCGAGGCCGTAGGAGTGGGCGAGGTCGGACAGGCCGTTGATGAGCTGGGTGACGGCGTCGGGGCTAGCATAGGCGCCGGGGGCGAGGAGGACGTGGAGCGGGTCGAGGATGACGAGGCGGGTTTCGCGCTGGGCGCGGATGGCCTCGGCGAGGAGGGGAAGGTGGGCGGGCAATTGGAGCGGAGTAGGGATTAAGGGATTGAGGGATCGAGGGATCAAGGGATCGAGAGAAGAGGGATCAAGGGATCTAGGGATCAAGGGATCGAGGGAAGAAGTGGGGGTGGCGCCGGAGAGGAAGGCGACGTGGTCGAGGTTGGCACCGGCCGCGGCGAGGCGTGGGAGGATGGTGGTATCGGCACGGTCCTCGGGTGAGGCGAAGAGGACGGAGCCGGCGGGGTACTGGTGGTTGAAGGCGGGGAAGGCAGCGAGCTGGGGATCGGGGAGCCATATGCCGTCGGGCCACGGGGCGCCGTTCGTGAGGCGGGCGGCGAGGTCGGCGGCGAGGAGGGACTTGCCGAGGCCGGGATCGCCGACGAGGAGGGTGAGGGCGCCAAGGGGGATGTGGTAAGGCCAGAGCCAGTAGAAATAGCCGGGAGGCATCTTGTTGGCGTAGTGGAGTACGGGGGAAAGGACGCGGTCGAATTGGTCGCGGGCGATGTCCATACGAGTCAGTATTCACGACGAAGAACACGAAGCGCAGGAAGGGAAGAGGGAGCGTGGGGGAATGGCGGCGTTCGGCGATATCTGGCGGGATTTCACCGTTGACGGGATGTCACCGCGAAGGACGCCGAGGACGCGAAGGCGGAGAGTAGGTCGTCGTGATCTAGGCATTGCAGGAATCCTGGGACTACCATTCGACCACGAAGGACACGAAGGGCACGAAGAAGGTGATGATCAGGGGTGTTTAGGCCGAGGGTTCGTTGGCCGGCTGCCCCGCGAATGGGCCTTGGCCGAGGGTGGCGAGGATGCGGTGGCGGAGGGGCTCGAACAGGTCCTGCGGTTCTTTCCAGTTGATGGTGTTGATCTGCTTGATGTCGAAGTGGGCCCGGTTGAAGTGCGCGCGTCGGCAGGTGTGGATGACGGGAATGCCGAGGCCGCGGGCGAAACCGGCTTCGAGGTAGACGCCGCCGCGGTTGCCGGTGAAGTCGGCGATGACGAAGGGGGCCTGGCGGATCAGCCCGAGGATCTGGTCCATGATGAAGTCATTGTGCTCGACGAGGTCGACGCGGGTGCAGCGGTAGCCGGCGGATTCCACGGCAGCGCGTATCTGCTGTTCATAGACGGTGCCCATGAAGGCGGGGGTTTCCGGCTTCTTCTCGTTGCCGAACCACATGGCGACGAAGGCGGGGTTGCGTGGGTCGCGCTTGCGGCCCGATTGGAGTTCGGCGACGCGGCTCCAGCCTTTGGGCGTCAGCGTGGCAGCGTAGCCGCCGGAGTCTATGGTGGACTCGATCAGCGCATCCTGAATAAGTGCGCGGATGGTGTAGCCCGCTTCAGCTTGCGATTTGGCGAACAGGACCGCAGGTGCCGTCATGGGTACGGTGACACGCGTGCCCAGTTGGGGTGACAGCTTCGCGAGATTCAGGAGTGCTCGATCGAGTCGGTCGCTGATCAAGGTCGGAAAGTCGTGGTCAACGGAGCCGATCTGCAGTGGCGTGTACCCCTCGATGCTCGGAGCGGGATTGTCGAGGTAGAGCAGGACCGGGCCTTGGTGGAGGCTGCGTTCGCGGACGAGGGCGTGCAGGCGTGGGTCGTGTAGGTTGTCGGAGACCATCGTCTGAAATGCACTGGGAAGGGCGAATTCACCGCAGTTTGAGCAGGTACAGTGCGTTATGTTGTGGTTATGAGTGACAGGGCTAGACGTGGACTGGTTGTTGCACAAGGGGCAGGGTTGCGTTTCCATGGGCACCTCGCCGTTGGTGTGGTTGTGGGCAGGGTACACCCGGGAGGGAACGCCGGACAGGGGTGGGGTGATTGGGGCTTCCTCTGCCCCGTTGGGGCAGGGTAGAGGGGGGCGGATTTCCACGGGTTGCGGGGGGGGGGGGCGGGGGGGGCGGCGCGGCCCCCCGGGGGGGCGGGGGGCGGGGCGGGGGGGGGGGGGGGGGGGGGGGGGGGGGGGCCGGGGCG
>CAZGAQ010000003.1:141498-155676 GCA_964523405.1 uncultured Planctomycetales bacterium | reverse complement strand
TCCGGCGCCGCGTTGCGGCGAGGAGGGGATGGGGGGGCGCGAACGGGGCGGAGGCCCGTGCTCCCCCGGAACGGGAGGAGAATTGGGGGTGGCGGGGAACCAGTCGTAAACGACTGGCCTATTTGCCCGGCTGCGCCGGGGACGGCCGCTGAAGCGGCCAGCGAAGACGGCAGGTTGCGACGTCGCGGTGTTCGAGGGATTGATGACAAGGGGGGCGGCGCCGTGGATTGCGCAACCTGCCCTACGGGTTGGCGGGAAGGGCCGGGCGGTGCGAGACCGGATGACGGGGGCGGACGCAGACAGGATGCCTGTGCCACATGGGAGGCGGGAAGGGGCTCTCGCGGGAAATGCGTGCGAGAAGGGATTCTCGCACGAGCGGCACGGAGGGGCGGTTTTCGCATTCGGTGCCGGCGCCCCGCATTTCCTTCGCGTCCGCGGCGTCCTTCGCGGTGAGAACGCGGCTCCTCGGGGCGTGGGGAAGGGACAGGCCGGAGGCTTATGCTCCCCGGGGAGCGGAGGTGGGGTTCCGCGCGCGGTGGCACGCAAAGGTCGTCGGGTGCCGCTCCTATTCGTGCGGGACGGGCTTGGGCCTGGCGCTACGCGCCTTGTTCGGAGGTGGCGTCGGAGGTGTCGGGCGCGCAGGGGATCCAGACGGTGAACTTGCTGCCCTGGCCGGGGCGGGAGTGGACTTCGATTTTGCCGTGGTGGGCGGTGACGATGTGGTTGACGATGGCCAGACCGAGGCCGGCGCCGCGGGTCTGGCGGACGTAGGCGTCGTCGGCGCGGAAGAAGCTCTCGCCGAGGCGGTCGAGCTCGGCGCGGCTCATGCCGATGCCGTGATCCTCGACCGCGAGGACGATCAAGTATCCTTCGCGGGCGACGGTGAGACGGACGTACTTGCCGTCGCGGCCGTAGCGGTGGGCGTTCTGCAGCAGGTTGACGAGCACCTGCTGAAGGGCCTGCCCGTCGGCGCGGACGGTGGGCAGCGCGGGGGCGATGTCGAGGCGCGCGTCGAAGCCGTCCTGGGCGAACTGGGGCTCGAAGAGGGACCAGGCCTGGCGCGCGACGCGGGCCAGATCGCACTCGGCGAATTCGTATTTCTTGCGGCCGGACTCGATGCGCCCGAGGTCGAGGATGTTGTCGAGGAGGGAGGAGAGGCGTTCGCTTTCGCGGGTGATGGTCTCGTGATAGGAGCGCATCTTGTCGGGGTCGCGGACGCGCTGGGCGGCCATGGTTTCGGCCAGGAGGCGGATGAGGGCGAGGGGCGTCTTGAGCTCATGGCTGACGTCGGCGACGAAGCGGCTCTGCAGGTGGGCGAGTTGGCGCTGGCGGGCGACGACGCGGGTCATCATCCAAATCACGAGCACCCAGGCCCCGGCGGCGCCGGCCGCGGCCAGCACCAGCACGGCGAGCTGGCGATGTTCCATATTGCGCAGGCGGGTGGCGGAGGCGGGCGCGGGGACGAGGACGGCGCTGGCGAAAGCCGGGCCGAGGCGGGCTAGCTGGGGGCGGTCGTCGAGCTGGTTGGGGAGCGCGACCTGCCAGGGGTTGTTCGCATCAGGCGGGCCGAAGTAGTGGGTGAGCAGGTTGTGGGCGGGCGCCACGATGGCGAGGCGCGCGGAGGCGCTGAGGGTGCGCGTCGCGACGATGAGGAGCTCGCCGGGAGCGGAGGGGACGGCGGTGAAGGCGAAGCTGTCGCCGCCGGGGCTCGATTCGGCCGTCTGCAGCAGAGGCGTGGCGGCCGCGACGATCTGGGCGCGGCGTTGGGCGCGCTGCTGGAGGATGGCGAGCTGGTCGGCGAGCGGGTCACCGGCGGCGGGGCTGGTCTCGCGCACCGGCTGCTGGAGGCGGGCGATTTCGGTTGCGCCGAGGTGCGCGGGGTGGTCGCCCAAGAGGCTCTTGAGGAACTCGGCCAGCAGCTCGCGGGCGCGCTCATGTTCCCCGGCGGCGATGAGGGAATCGATGCGTTGCAGCTCGGCCCGGAAGGCGAAGCGGGCCAGGCCCGGCGTGCGGCGCAGGACATCGGCGGCCTCGGCGAAGATGCGGGCAGCGGCGAGGGGGTGGCCGAGCTGCTGCTCATAGGTGGCGGAGGCGACGAGCGCGCCGGCGCGGGTGAGGGGATCGGAACTGGTGGCCAGGCGGCGGAAGTAGTTGAGGGCGGCCGTCAGGTTGCCGCTCTCCTGCGTCTCGGGCGGCGGGCTGGGCAGGGGTTGTTCGAGCAGGGTGCGCGGGAAGAAGAGCGGGGCCTGGCCCGCGGGGAGGATGCACACGAGGAACCAGGTGCGCTGGTCCGCGGCCCAGACATCGAGGTCATCGGTGGCGCCGGTCTGCCAGAGGCGTCCGGCGGTATCGCCGGCGCGCTGCAGGTCGGCGAGGAGGGCAGCCTCGCGTTGGCTGGCGGCGGCGAGGGCAGCGCCCTTGAGGTCCGAGACTTCGCGCTCGCGCAGCGCGCGGCCCTGGCGGTAGACGGCCCACACGGTGAGTCCGGTCAGCGCGAGGCTGACGGCCACGACGAGCGCCACCAGGCGTGTTTCGGCGCGACTCTTCACGGGCTACTCCGGGGGACGGGGCTGGGAATTCGCCGGCGGGGGTGGCGGATTCCGCCGGGCCAAGAGGGCGCGCCACGCGTCCGCCGGCGTGAGCTGCGGGAGGCGGGCGCGCAGTTCCGCCAGCAGCCGCGGGCGCCACGTGTCGAACTGCGGGCGCAGATCGAAGGCCTGCTCCGGCTCACTGAGGACGGGGATTTCGCGCTCGGCCAGCATGACCGTCAGCAGCGTCTTGCCGTGGGTGCCGTGCGTGCCAAAGACGTGGAGCATTTCGTCGCGGACTTCGAGGCGGAGGCCGAGCTGTGTGTACTCGAAGCGCTCGGGCAGGAAGGAGGGCAGCTCCAGGCCGAGCGTGTGGGACAGGACGCTCGAGAGCAGGGCGCGCTCGATGTAGTTCGCCGCGGGTCCGCCGGGCAGCGCGCGCAGCGTGGCGTCGCAGGAGACGAGCCGGTTCTGCACGATCGTGAAGTCGTCGATCTGCAGTTGCCCCGTGCCCGCCAGACGACCCCAGCCGAGCGCGGCGGTGAGTTGCTCGAGGGAGAGGTTCTCGCAGCGGCCGGAGGCCACGAAGCGCTCGATGCCGGCGGGGGACAGCTCGGCGGAGTGGACGCGCAGGAGGAGGTTGCCGCCGACGGCGTCGAGGCCCCAGGAGGCGAGCAAGTCGCCGAGCACGACGCCGGTAAAGGTGCCGCGGAAGCGGATGCTCTGCAGGTGGTTGTCCACGAGCTGGAGCTCATCGAGCTGCAATTCGGGGACGGTGCCGTGCCACGGCTGGCGCACGAAGCCAGCGGTGCATTCGGCGAGCAGGAGCTGCGTGAGGCGCCCGCTGACCGAGAGGATGCGCTGGTCGGGCCCGTCCGCTTGCAGGGTCTGGGGCGAGAAGGCGGCGGAGGTGGCCCAGGTGACGGGGGCGCCGCGCGGCAGCTCGCGGTAGGTGATGCGGCCGCTGAAGGCGCCGGAGCGGAGGTCGAGCCCGGCGAGCGAGGTCAGACCGGCGAGAGCCACGGGCAGCTCGGGGATGGCGATTTCGATCTGGTCGAGGCGGATCCCGCGGGGCTGGGGCGAAAAGCGGCCTTCGAGGAGCACGGGCTGCGGGGTGAGGTGGCCGTTGAAGTCGTGGCAGGCGATGCTGGCGTGTCCGGCGCGGGCGTCGTCGAAGGAGACGATGCCGGTGGCGTCGTGGAGGGCGGCGCGGAACTGCTCGCGTTGAAAGGTGAGATCCATGTCGCTGAAGGTGACGCGCCGGGGGCCGTTGGGGTCGAAGCCGGGGCGTAGTCCGGATTCGAGGACGAAGCGGTAGTCTTCGCGCAGCCAGGTGCGGGTGGAGATTTCGGAGCGGCCGCCGCGGAGGACGAGCTCGTAGGCCTCGGGGTCCGTGGGGGTGGGCACGCGGATGACGGTCGCGCTGGCGCAGTAGGCAGCTTCGTCGCGGTGCTGGGGGAGCCAGATCCGGACGTCGCGGAACTCGCGCGAACGGTGGGAGCGGGGCACGACGGCGCCGATGGCACTGGGCAGGCCGAGCTTGCTGCTGAGGGCGGAGGCGCAACGCGCACGGTACCACGCGCTGCGCCAGTACCCGGCGTAGCCGAGGATGGTCAGCAACGCGCCGCCCGTGAGGAGCGCGAGGGTGACAAGAGCCGTGAGCCTGGCGCGGAGCATGGCGGGATTCTAACCGGGATTGAGAGCGGGGGCTGCCCGGGGGGCACGGAGCGGGGGGGCGCAAATCCCGGGCGCAAATCTCGCCTGAGCGGCGCTCCCGGACGGGATTTGCGCTTCAGAGGAGCGAGCGCCCACGCCGATTTTATTGGCAGAGTATCTCCGCTTCGTGTGACCTGCGCCGCGGGTCGCCCGGACGGGGTTCAACCCGAGGAGACCGTGATGAAACGTGTGCTGATCGGCGCCGTCTTGGCCGGACTGCTGTGCGGTTGCCAGGAGCCTACCGCCCGGCTCAACGCGCCGCCGCACGGGACGGCCGAGCGGACCAGTGAGTTGCACGACACGTACGCCCACATGGTGGACAACGCACTCCTGGAAGACATGACGGTTTCGGACATCCACTTTCATCCGCATCGGGCGACGCTGAACAGCCTGGGGGAGGAGCGGCTGCAGCGCCTGGTGGGGCTGCTGGAGCAGCACGGCGGGGAGGTGCGGTTCAGCACCAACGAGGACGACGCCCTGGCGCAGCGGCGCACAGAGACGATCGTGGCGTTCCTGGCGCGACAGGGCATCAACACGAACCAGGACGTCGTGAAGCGCGACCTGCCGGGTGGGCGGGGGATGGATGCGAAGCAGGCGATTCTAATCAAGGCGGGCGAGGCCACGTACACACCGAAGGAGAACAAGGGCGGCGGCAAGTCGTTGATGGATATGAAGGCCCGTTAACGCGCATCGAAGCGCACAGGGAGTGGCATCATGACACGATCCATGCGATACGTGGGGTGGATGGCGGGGCTGGTGGCCCTGGCCGGACTGGTTGCGTGTGAACAGGGGAACAAGCGGGACAACTCGACAACGCCGCCCAAGGCACACAGCGACGTGACGCCGAAGGTGAATGCCACGACGTACGTCGCGCACGGCGAACTGCTGGAGCGGCGCGGCGAGCTGGAGCGCGCCGCGGAGCAGTATCGCCAGGCGCTGGAGCTATCGCCGGACCTGGTCGTGGCGCACAACCGGCTGGGCGTGACGCTCAACCGGCTGGGGCGGCACGCGGAGGCCACGGCGGAGTTCCGCAAGGCGGTGGCGTTGCGGCCGGAGGAGGCCTATCTGCAGAACAACCTGGGGTTCAGCCTTTACCTGGAAAAGCGGTACGACGAAGCCGAGCCGATCATTGCGCGGGCGCTGACGCTGCAACCGGCGTTTCAGCGGGCGCACATGAACCACGGTCTGGTGCTGGGACGGCTGGGGCGCTACGACGAGGCGTTCACCGAGTTTGCGCAGGCCGGACCGGAAGCCGACGCGCACTACAACGTGGCGGTGATGCAGGTGGAGGCGGGGCACTACGCGGAGGCGGCGCGGGCGCTGGAGCAGGCGATCCAGTGCGACCCGAATTTCGCGATGGCGCGCGATGAGCTGCGCGAAGTGTCGCGTCTGGCGGCCGCCGAGGAGAACAAGGCGAAGACCGCGGCCCCGGTCCTGGCCGAGAGCGAGGGGCAGCAGAAGGCGGCGCCGCTGGCAGAACCGGCGCCGCGTGCCACGGCCGTGCCGGCGGAGGCGAGCCAGCTCGCGGCCGATGAATCGCCGCTGGAGACGAAGCCGGACGCACAACTGGCGGCGGCGGTCAGCACGCCGACGGGGAGTGGGGCGGTGACGGGTGGGACAGAGATGACGGGGGCGCCGCAGGCGCGCGCGGCGGTGACCGAGGCGAAACCCGATGTCGGGCGGGCTCTGAAAGGCCGGCCAAGCGCGCGGGTCGCGACACCCCCGGCGCCGGCGGCGGGCGCGCCGGCAGCAGACAAGACGACGGTGAAGCAGCATGGTCACACGTTGACGCCGCGGACTCCGGGCGGGCCGCGTCCGCCGCGTCCGCAACCGCCGATGTCACTGGCCCACTTTGCGCGCGGGTCGCGGTACCTACGGGTCTTCGAGCAGATCCGGCCGGTGCTGGCCGCGAGTGACGACAACACACCGATCGACACGACGCGCTTTGGCGGGGGGACGCCCCAGGAGCTGCGGGCGAAGTTCAACGAGCTTTCGCTGGCGGTCGGCAGCAGCGCGCCGAACGCCGACCTGCTGCTTCGTGAGTGGGAGGAGCGGCTGGGACTGAGCGGTCCGGTAGGATTGGACAACAAATAGACTGAGCCGGGCGGGTAGACCAGGCGACCGCGCAGCAGCCGGGAGGTTGCGGCGCGGTCGCTGTGCTAGTGCGGTTTCACAAATGGTGTGTTGCCGGGTAGCGTCAGGCCTCCGTGCCTGACGACAAATGTCGGTGCTGGAGCGCTGCACCCAAAGTGAAACCGCTCTGGGGGGGGCGCGGGGTTTAGCGCGCGGCGCGGGTTTTCGTGTGACCGTGGTGGGCCGCCTCGAGCGCTTTGACCGTGCGGCGGGTGGCGAGGCGGTCGGAGGGGCCCATGCGGTCGAGAATGAGGACGCCGTTGAGGTGGTCCGTTTCGTGCTGGCAGATCCGGGCGGGCAGGTCTTCGAGGAGCGCTTCGAAGGGGCGGCCCTCGAGGTCCTGGGCGGTGACCCGGCAGCGCTGCGCGCGGCGGACCTGGGCGTGGATGCCCGGCAAGGACAGGCAGCCTTCTTCGCCCTCCGCGGAGCCGTGGGCATCGCGGATGGCGGGGTTCACGAAGATCAGCTCGTCGCCGGGCTTGCCGGTGGCGTTCATGACGAACAGGCGGCGGTTGACGCCGACCTGGGGCGCGGCCAGACCGACCCCGCGTCCGGTCTGCATCAGCGCGAGCATGCGACGGGCGAGCGTGGCGAGCGTTTCGTCGAACGCGGTGACCGGCTCGCAGGCGCGGCGCAAGTGCGGATCGGGATAGTGGACGATGTACAGCTGATCGAGATTCTTCACGATACGACTCACGACTCGGCTGGTAGCCGTCCGACCGATCCGCGGACCGGGCCCGCCGGGGGGCGGGGCTGTTCTCCGTGCAATGTTAGGCGCGGCCGGGGTCGTTTTCAGAACGGCTGCCCCAGCAGGAAGGCCCGGGCGACCCGGGCGGACATCTGCGCGTTACTGAATACCATCGGCAAGAGCAGGCCCAGATCGGTGCTGGGCAAGCGGAGATACTCGGCAAGCGCCCCGCGCCAGGCGGCGCTGAACGAAGCCAGTTCGTCCTGTAACACGGGCGCGGCGCAGGCGCTCGCGACCGTCTGCGCCGCGAGCCAACCCGAGCACAGGGCCGGATAAAGTCCTTCATTGCTGAACGCGGACACGAATCCGCCCGCGTCGCCGATGAGCAGGCAGCGTTTGCCGACGTGCGATTCCATTTCCAGGGCGACCCCGGCGAGGCAGCGCAGCGGGGTGGCGCGCAGCCCGGGGGGCAGCAGCCCGGCCGCGTGCGCGCGTTCCAGCAGCTGCTGCAACTGCTGGTCGGCAGGGTGATGGTGGTCGCGGGTGAGGAGCATGACGCGGGTCTGGTCGGGTCCGCGGGCGAAGGTGGCGAGTTGCAGGCCGTCGCCGGCGCCCAGCACGAGTTCGAGGCGGGCATCGCCGGAGTGGGCGGGGCCCGCCGTGCTCAGCGCGCAGCTTACGCGTTCGGTGCTGTGCCGGGCGGCTTCCACGTTGGCCAGGCGTGCGGTGGGCGATTCGGCCCCGTCGGCCAGCAGCACGACCTGGGCCGCGATCACGCGGTCGTCGGCCAACTCGAGCCGGGCGCACTTCTCGCCCAGTTCGAGGTGGCGCACGGCGGCTCCGCGCCAGACCGTGACGCCGCCCTGCTGCGCCGTCTCGAGCAGGCGCGCCGCGAGGACGCCGGGAGGAACGATCCGGCCGGCGAGGGCCGCCTCCTTGACCTCGACGGACTGCTTGAGGTCCCAGGAGCGCAGCGTCAGGCCGCGCGTCGGCGCGGCCGCCGATGGCAGCGCGACCCCGTGCTCTTCGCAGAAGCGAACGGCCGCCGGGCTGAGCCAGCCGGGGCAGGTCAGGGGGCGGGGGGGCGAGGCTGCGGCACGCGTGATCAGGACGGTGCGGAGCTGCCGTGTGAGACAGCCCAAGGCGGCGGCGCCACCGGCGGGGCCGCCGCCGATGATCGCCACGTCAAAGCTGGTCGGCGCGGAGGGCATGGCGAGCTACTTGAGATTCTCCCAGAGGACCTGTTGGGCGCGGTCGAAGCGCTGGAAAGCGGCGCGGACGGCGTCCTGAATGGCCTTGAGCTCGGCGCGGTCCTGGTCCGAGGTTTGTCCATCGGCGGGGAGCGTCTTGAGCACGGCTTCAAGGCGGCCGGAGGCGTCGTCGAGCTGGCTGGCGGCCTCGGCGAAGCTGCGGGCGGCCTGGAAGACGACGAGCTGCTCCTGGCGCTGGGTGCTGGGGCCCCAGAGGAGCTTGGACGGATTGAGCAGGACTTCCTGGCTGGTGAGGCGCAGCTGCTCGCTCATCGCCTGGAAGTTGGCGAGGGTTTTTTCGAGCGCGGGGCGGCTAACGGCGATGAAGCGGTCGCCCTGGGACGTGATCGAGCGCACGTCGGCGAGCGAGGCATTGAGCAGTTCCATCGCGGCATGGGCCTTGCCGGAGAGGGAGGTCGGGCTGGCCGGGTCCAGCTCGTTGCGCAGGGTGGTCAGCAGCTCCTGATCGACGGTGCGGGTGGTGTGGGCGATGTTCGTGAGGGCGTCGAGCACGAGCGGCCGGTCTTCCTTGAGCATGTCGTTGGCCTGTTGCAGGCCGCTGGTGAGTTGGTCGAGGGCCAGGTGCAGCTTCTCGAGGAGGGCGGTTTCGTCACCGTCTTTAAGCTGTTCGCGGAGGATCGTCGTGGTTTGCTGCAGGTTGTCGAGAATATTCTGGAACTTGCCGAGCAGGGCGAGCTGGTCGCGTGGGTTGAGCTGGGTTCGCAACTCACGGGTCATCGCGTTGACGTCGTCGAGGCTCGCGAGCAGCTTGAACATGAGCGAGCCCTCGGTCTGGGCGTCGGCTGCCTGCGTCAGGTCGTCCACCAGCCCCCCCGGGGCCAGCAGGCGGCGTGAGAGCGTCCCGATGGCGGCGGAGAAGCTCTGGGGGGGCTGACCCTTGATGGGGCCGGTGAGTGGCACCGCGGGTGTGCCCAAGCTGACGATGGTCACGAATCCGGCGCCGCCGATGGCCGGCTGATCCGTGGTGACCTCGCAATTGCCGTAGATGGGAATGTCGCGATCCAGCTCCACATCGACGCTGAAGACGATTTCGGGAGAGCCGCCGGAGGTTGTGGCTGGCATCGTCTTGGTGGTGACAGCGCGGACTTCGCCGACGGGGAGGGAGCCGCCGAGGACCACGTTGCTGCCGGGCTTGAGCGGGGCCATGCCGGCCGTGTGGGGGAACAGAATCTCGACGCGCTGGCCGCGGGCGTGGAACAGGGGATAGATGAACAGCAGCGTGCCGAGGAACAGGCCCAAGAGGATGATCGTCGTCAGGCCGAGCGCAAAATCCTGTTTCTTCTGTTGTTTCATCGTCGTGAACCCGTAGTCCGGCGGATCTGTCCGCGCGGGACCGGTGCGTCGGTCGGCGGCGTCGCGCGGTCCCGGCGCCACAACCGGCCGTTGCGCGGCGGCATTGTAACGTGGGATGGGCGATTCGCCAAAAAGGGGGTTACAGACCGAGGGCCCGGCAGCCGATGGTCACGGCCCAGGCGGCTCCGTAGGCCAGGGTCGTCATGCCGACGAAGGAGGCGACGGACCACCACCAGGTGCCGGTTTCCCGGCCGATCGTGACCAGGGTGCTGGCACACTGGGCGCACAAGGCGAAAAAGACCATGACCGAGAGCGCCACCGGCAAGGTAAAGAGGGGCGTGGTACCGTCTTCCCAGGTCATGTGACGGACGGCCTCGGGGAGCGAGCTGGCGGCGTCGGCGCCGCTGCCGAGATTGAAGACGGTGCCCAGGGTGGCGAGGATGACCTCCCGTGCGGGGAAGGAGGCCACCACGCCGACACCGATGCGCCAGTCCCAGCCGAGGGGGCGGATGGCGGGTTCGAGGGCGTGGCCGATGCGGCCGAGATAGCTGTCGCGGAGGTAGGCGCCGGCGAGCTCGGCGTCGTATTGCTGGGGGGACCAGTGCTCGGCGGCGCTCGTGGCGGCGACGGCGGCCCGTGTGGCACTGCTGTGGGGGAAGTAGCCGAGGGCCCAAACGACGAGGTTGACGGCCAGGATGATCGTGCCGGCGCGGACGATGAAGCTTCGGCCGGCGAGGTACATACGTTGCCAGAGGGTGCGCAGGCGCGGGAGTTTGTAGGAGGGGAGCTCGAGCAGGAAGCTGCAGGAGGCGGCGGCAGGGAGGGTACTGCGGAGGAGCAGTGCGATTGCCATGGCGAAGAGGGCGCCGAGCACGTAGATGCCGAGCATAACGAGGGCGTCGAGGCGGACCCAGCCGCCGAGCCAGGAGCGGTGCGGGACGAAGGCGGAGATCATCAGAATGTAGATGGGCAGGCGGGCCGAGCAACTCATGAAGGGGGCGATCAGAATCGTGATGAGGCGCTCGCGGCGATCGGCGATGGAGCGTGCGCCGAGAATGGCGGGGACGGTGCAGGCGAAGGAGGAGAGGAGGGGGATGAAGGCGCGGCCGCTGAGGCCGAGCGGGCGCATGAGGCGGTCGACCATGAAGGCGGCGCGGGCGAGGTAGCCGCAGTCTTCGAGGATTGCGATGAAGAGGAAGAGGACGAGAATCTGCGGGAGGAAACCGAGCACGCCGCCGACGCCGGCGATGAGGCCGTCGGTGACGAGGCTGCGCCAGACGCCGGTGGGCAGCGCGGCGGCCGCGGACTGGCTGAGCCAATCGAAGGCAGCGGACACGGCGTCCATGACGGGGGCGGCGCCGGCGTAGATGGCGTAGAAGAGGCTGTAGAGGATCAGGGCGAGGGCGAGCGCGCCAGCGACACGGTGCGTGAGGACCTGGTCGATGCGTGCGGACCAGTTCTGGCCGGGCATGACGCGACGGTCGATGACCCCGGCGAGCAGGCGGTCGATCCAACGGTAGCGGGCGCGGACTTCGGCCGGTCCGGGCTCGACGCCGGCTTGGGCGAGACTGTTGCGGGCGGCGGCGAGGACAGCGGCGTCGCCGCCGGTCTGGAGGTAGTGCTGTTCGGCGATGCCGCCGATGTCGACGAGCGTACGCAGGGCTTCGCCGCGTGCGACCTCTCGAGACGCGTGTGTGCGGAGTTGGGTGGTGGCCGCGAGCATCTCCGGGGGCAGGGGCACGTGGTTTGTGGGCGGTGCGGTGTCGAGGGCGGATTCGATGGCGCGGATGAGTGGTGTGATGGTGTCGTCGTGGGTGGCTACGACCGGAATGATGGGGACGCCGAGGCGTT
Organism: uncultured Planctomycetales bacterium; assembly: GCA_964523405.1. GTDB lineage: Bacteria > Planctomycetota > Phycisphaerae > UBA1845 > Fen-1342 > CAZGAQ01. Next base: position 144,196 of record CAZGAQ010000003.1, on the reverse strand, counting down.
CGGCGAGCCGGGGGACGTCGATGTCGATGCCGCGGGCGCGGGCGATGTCGACCATGTTCAGGGCGACGACGACAGGCAGGTCGAGTTCGAGGAGCTGGCTGAGCAGATAGAGGTTGCGCGAGAGATTGGAGGCGTCAACGACGGCCAGGACAAGGCAAGGGCGGCGGTCGGGGCGCTCGGGGGTACACAGCGCGCGGGATAGGACCAGCTCATCAGGAGCGGTTGCGGCGAGGCTGTAGGTGCCCGGCAGGTCGAGTAGTTCAAGCGGGACGCGGCTGCCGCGGATCGGGCCGGAGGCGACTTCGACGGTCACGCCGGGGTAGTTGGCGACGTGGCGACGGAAGCCGGTGAGCGCGTTGAAGAGAGAAGTCTTGCCGGTATTGGGGTTGCCGACGAGGGCGATCACGCGGCGCGCGGTGGCGCGCCCGGAGCCGGCGAGATTCGTGGAGGACAGTGTCGGTGGGCCGGCGGATGACAACGGCCGGTTCTCCGCAGGTGGGTTCACGGTGATGACCCGGACGCGTCGGGCGAGGGCGTGCGGTCGGCGTCAGGTGGGCCGCACGTGGTGGCTTGCTCTAGACGGTAGCGACGTCGATCAGGTCGGCGTCGGCACTACGAATCGAGAGGTCGTAGTCTCCCAGGCGCAGCTGCAACGGGTCACCGAGGGGCGCGCGGCGCACGAGCTCGACCTCGGCCCCCTCGACGAGGCCCATCTCCATGAGGCGATGAGTGAGCCGCCCGCCGGGGCGAACGCGGGTGACACGCAATCTGGTTCCGGGAGCCACGCGGGCAAGGGACATAGCGCTCTCCGATGGATACCTAATCGTCAGTTTTGGTGCGAAACGTTTGTTTTATATATAATACACTTGGACTTGTCGGGCAGCAAGTGCGGCGTGAGAAATAGGGCGAAAGCGCGCCCGGAGGAGATATTTCCGGAGCTTATTGTTGCCGGCGGCGTTGCGTGACGATGCCTACTGATTGGGGTCCTTGACGATGATGCGACCAGCGGCCGTCGAGACGTTGTCCGCCGGCAGGACGCTGGGACGCTCGATGTATGCGAAGACGTAGTAGGTGCCGGGCGCTGTCGCGAGGGGTAGCTGGTACGAGAAGGTGTCCTGAACGCCGGTGCCGCTGGCGGCGCGTCCGGTGAGGATGGTGACCTCGGCCGCGCCGGTCTCGGCGGCTTCGGCGGGGTTGGCGTCGTCGTCGAGCGTCAGGCGGATGGTGGCGGAATCAGAGGGGTCGTCGTCGCGCCACTTGATGGTGACGAAGCCGCCGGGCTGGAGCGTGGTGTTTGAACTGGGCTCCAGGAGGGAGATCAGAGCCTGGTCGGTACTGGAGCGGCGCTTGATGAGGCCCTTGGACTGGGCCTGGGTGGGCGTGCCGCTGCCGGAACTCGCGTAGGCGACGAGGCGGTAGATGCCGTCGGGGACGTTGGTCGCGCTGCTGTCGGTGCCGGTCCAGGTCTCGGTGACGAGGCCGGTATCCTCGGGCACGAGGCGCTGTGCGAAGATCGTGATCTCGTTGCCGTTGGTGTGACTGTCATCGCGGTCGATCTTCAGGTCGACGAGCACGTCGGCGGTGCCATAGACCTCGTACTTGAGCGTCAAGGAGGCGTCGCTGGTCAGGAACTGCACGTCCTCGTTGGGCTCGGTGACCGTGAGGGGATCCTTGTCGGCGTTCGGGTCGGTGGTGTCGATGACGGTGATGCGGCCGGCGGCTTCGACGATGACGTTCGGATTCACGCCGTCGGTGGCGATGGCGAACACGTAATAGGTGCCGGGCTCGACGACGTTGCCGCTGGTGTCCGTGCCGGCCCAGGCGAGGGAATTCGGTTCATCCGTAGTCGGCAGCGTGAGTTCCTTGATGTAGACCTCGTTGCGGTCGGTCGTGTCGTTGGCGTCGCCCCCGTGTTCGGCGTCCGGATCGAGGCCGATGCGGGCGGTGCCGTTGTTGTCGCTGGCGGTCCAGGAAATGGTGATCGGGTTGACCGGCGTCGCGTTGGGGTCGATGCTCGCATCGGTGGTGGGGGCGGAGAAGGTGAACTTCGGCGGTGCGTCGATGGTGATCAGCGGGCTCTTGACCTCGGCCGTCTGGGTGCCGGCGTTGATGCGTGCGTACAGCGCGTAGGCGCCGCTGGCGGTGTTCGTCTGCCAGGTATAGGTGCCGGAGCCGCCGGTGCCGGTCAGCGCGACGCCGGCAACCAGGGTGGTGCGGGCCAGATCGGCGCGCGACTCGGCGATGAGCGTGACGGTGGCGGACTCGCCGGTCAGATTGGAGGCGGTCCAGGCAATGTGCACGGGGGTGCCCTGGGCGACCGTGGCGGCGGCCGTTGGCGCGGTGAGCGCCACGGCGAGCTTGGTGCCGGCGGGGGCGGTCGTGGCGGTGTTGTCGACCAGCGGCAGGCAGGTGCCCCCAAGGATGAGGAAGGCCAGTCCGCACGTGACGAGAATTCCGATGCGCATACGGAACACCTTTCAGCTGAGGCGCGGGGACAGCCCGCGGCAACGGCCGATAAGTCTTATCGGCCGAATGTCGCGGCCAGCCCGATGGTCGCCGGTGCCTGGAGCCGTGGCGGAGACACTTCGGCACGCTGCATTATTCGGGTGGGGGGCCGGCGGTCAAGGGTTCGCCGGGGCCGGGTTGGCAGGGTCTGGACGGGGGCGTTAAGATTCCTGCGCGCGCGGGTGCCGATAAG
>CAZGAQ010000003.1:140198-141488 GCA_964523405.1 uncultured Planctomycetales bacterium | reverse complement strand
GTGCCTGTGTCCGGGCAAACGGACCCGGGTGCGTGACGGCGTTCCAAGGAAGAATTATGACGACCAGAACGACGGTATGCGGCGTGGCGTTTGCGGCGGGGCTGCTGGTGGTGCTGCAGCCGGGCTGCGGGTCGACGTTTCAGAACCTGACCAAGGAGCGCACGGGCAACGTCACGGTCGTGTTTGTGAACAGCACGAATTACCGGGCGGGGTTCTCCTATGGGAGCTACGACGCCTGGGATCGCAGCTACGGGACGGTGACGCTGCAGCAGCTCTCGATGGAAGCGCATACGACGAGTACGGCGGCGACGCTTCCCTGTCGCCGCAATGTGGCCGTGGGGACGGACGATTTCGTGGCGCGGGTCAATGTGACGCAGGCGTACGACACGGACACCTTCAACGCGGATTTGTTTGGGAGCACGGTGAGCTTCTCGTCGGCGCCGACGGATTCGACGGCGGTGAATCTGCCGACGCAGGGGACGGCGCTGGGGCGCGAGGTGCTGCTGGGCGTCGACTATAGCTGCGCGGATGAGCTGATCTTCACGTTTGTGGAAGACCCGGCCAGCCCGGGTGGGTTCCGGATTGACTACCAGGTGATCATCGACAAGCCGCTGGTGGAGCCGGGGAGCTAGGCGCGGGAGCGGGAGGGCAATTGGGGCGAGGGGCGACCGTGCAATTCGGCGGCGGCGTTGGGCCCGGCGGCAGGGCTGCATCCGCGTGGTCGGCCGTGGAAGTAGCCGGAAAAGTAGAATGTCCCCATTATCTCATTATCTCGCGCATACTGCGGCTCAGATTCGATATCCCTCGCCGCTGGAGTAGCTCGAAATGCAGTACTCGAAGCGGGGCAACGTGTACAGGGTCGCGAGAACCACCGGACCGACGCATAATCTGCTCGGATTGGAGTTTTCGGTGGGCAAAGCGGCAACACCAATCGCCGTCGAAGTGCTCGGTGCCACACCTGACAAACCGCGGCTTCACGTTTCTGCTGTCTGCAACGCTGTCTCTGAGGGCGTGCAGCGTGCCAACGTGCGGCTTGGGTGTGACTGGAGCGTCGTGAGAATTCAGTACGTCTGTGATGATAGCCCCAACGCTGAGACGTATGCGATGCTCGCAGAGAGCATAGTCGAGCGACTTGAAAGTGGTTTGGGTTTCGGCGATGCGGATTGAATGATTAGAATAAAGAGGGACAGCCACCAGTTGTTCTTGACGGTGGGGCGTTGGAAAGGTAGCTTGACGGCATGGCTAGGCAAGCTCGCATCGTGATCCCGGATGTGCCGCACCACGTGACGC
>CAZGAQ010000003.1:73816-140098 GCA_964523405.1 uncultured Planctomycetales bacterium | reverse complement strand
TGTTCTTCACCGACGACGACCGGCGGCTATACCTCGCCGTGCTGCAGGAACGCTGTGCGGCCGCGGGGGTGCGCGTGCTGGGGGCAAAACAGGGACAGGCACCTAGTTCGCTTGGCCGGTCGCAAGAGAAGTGTGAAAATAGGTGACTGTGTCGAACGCCATTTAAGAGGAACGACTGCGTGAAGAAGTGGTTCTGAGTCAGTAGCGCGGAGCACGCATGGCCGTGGTACGGACGTGGCAGAGCGAGAGCGGACACGTGCGATCAAGCTCAGCGAAGACGCGCTTTTGTGTTAGTGTGGCAGCTATCGTGTGTTGTTGCGCGTGGTTGGGCACGCTGAACTGGGGAATTCGCTGGGCCGTCTCATGCTGCACGCTCGGCATCAAACCCGGCGGTGTTCTGTATGCGTACGGCCCGGGAGAACAGCATAGTCTGGATCGCCTGCATCCGATTGCCGTTCAACACGGCTTTAGTGCAGGCCTGATCCTCCCGCACACAGCCGGGCCGACGTACTGGACTGAGTCAGCACTCGCGTTCGCCTGGGACGCCGAGTTTCCGCTGTGGGTGCCGACCGTCGTGCTACTCGCTGCGGCCGCGGTCTGTCGATACCAAGGTCGTCGTGCCGCACTCGGTTGCTGTGCGGTATGCGGCTATGATCTGCGCGGCAATCCCGACGGCCGTTGTTCAGAATGTGGCACACCCAGCAATGCCGGCAGTTCGAATCCCATTGCCAGCACACCGCAACCGGGGCGATCGCGCGCCTCCTGGCGCCTCGTGAAGTGGTGCCTGCTGCCGCTCTATTGGCTAAGCACCGCCGTCCCAGTGGCGACCCTGCTCTTCACGCCTGTGCTGGTCGTGGCGCTCGCACTGGGGCTGCGCCATAGGTCATGGCTGTTCGTCCTGACCCTCTTGTTCCTGTCCCCGCTGACTTTCAACGTCGGCCGGGCGATGGCCGATTATGCCCGTGGACAGGGCGAACTCAGGGTGGAGGCTCTGCCAATCGCGGAGCACGGCAGTTTGGACCCTGAGTACCGTTGCGAGCGCGTTTTGGGACACGGGCTGATTGGTGAGAATGCCTGGGCCACGGAAGGCGCGTACAACGTCACTCTGCAGACCCTGATTCGGCTCCTCGGTCCGCAGCGTGGAGCCTACCTGGGGCCTTTCCCGTCCCGCGCCGCTAGTCGCGCGTGTGTGTCGACTGGTCCCGCCATCGCTGCTCAGGCGTTGTATGATGGGCTGGTGGAGGTCGGCGAAACACCCGTCTTCTTGGCCAGCGGTGTCGGATCGGCCCTCCTGGCGGGAACCTGTTGGGAACTGGTCGTGTGTGATCCGGCCCAGTGGCAGCACATCGAAACGGACTACGGCCCAATCCGCGGCGCTTTGTGCGGCGGTTGCCTCGTGTTGCGGATTCCGGTGGACCTGGAGCGGCCGGATCTGAGCGTCCCCGGCGCGCTGCTTGTTCTGGTGGACAGTAGCTCGGGTAGGCCGTTTGCGTACTACGCGGACAACTGCTACCTTTCACGCGATGTCCATTGGCAAGAGCGATAAATAGGTCGATAAATAGGGACAGCCACCAGTTGTTCTTGACGGTGGGGTGTTGGAAAGGTAGCTTGGAGGCATGGCTAGGCAAGCTCGCATCGTGATCCCGGATGTGCCGCACCACGTGACGCAGCGCGGCAACAACCGGCAGGACGTGTTCTTCACCGACGACGACCGGCGGCTATACCTCGCCGTGCTGCAGGAACGCTGCGCGGCCGCGGGGGTGCGCGTGCTGGCGTACTGCCTGATGAACAACCACGTACACCTGATCGTGGTGCCTCCGGACGAGGGGAGCCTGGCGGCCGCGGTGGGGCGGACGCATTTCCTCTACGCGCAGGCGATCAACCACTTGCACGGGCGGAGCGGGCATTTGTGGCAGGGGCGGTTCTATTCGTGTCCGCTCGATGAGACGCACCTGTGGCGGGCGGCGGCGTACGTGGAGCGAAACCCGGTGCGGTCGCGGCTGGTGCGGCGGGCGTGGAAATGGCCGTGGAGCAGTGCGGCGGTACACGTCGGCGCGGCGGGGCCGGACGAAGCGGCGAAGCGGAACGCCAGCAGGACGCGTGGTGCCGGGAAGTCGCGGTCCGGCGCGGGCGTGAGGGACGGGGGCGGGGTGCGGGCCGGCACGAAGGCGCGGTCGGGGACGAAGGCAGACGGCGGCGGACTGTTGGATTTGGCGACATGGCGGGCGGAATGGACGGCGGGGCGCTGGCGGAAGGTGCTGACGGAGCCGACGGACGAGGCGTGGCGGACGCGCTTCTGGCGCGCGGCGCACACGGGGCGGCCGCTGGCGGAGGATCGCTGGCTGGCAAAGCTGGAGGCGCGGTTGGGGCGGCGGCTGCGGGCGAACGCGGTGGGCCGGCCGCGAAAGGTGAAGGTGCGGCCGGGGCGGGGGGCGAAGCGGAGGGGGAAATAGGTGGCTGTCCCTAATTAATCCGCCTAATCAATCCCCTGTGTTGGTTTTGTTTTGACACCAACATCTTTACAGGAGGCCTTGGTTTGCGCAAGCGCTGTCAGTGCGCTGTGGACAAGAACTTATAGACTATCTAAACGACGTTTGACCCGTTTCCTAGTCCCCATTTTCCAGTCGTTTTCCAGTCTGTTTCAATCTCCATCCTTGTTTCGATCTCTTTTCAGGTCCGCCGTTTCTGACGCGCTAGCCAGACCACCTTTAATGGCCACGCTAGGCAGATCAACATTGATGGCAATGATGCAAGAAGCCCGTAGACGATTATCGGGAAGTAAAAGTGAGCGCGGTCCCATGTGAAGCTCAAGGACAACGCGAGAAGAGCAGAAACGATGGACACAACAAGCAGCCAGACAATCCACCTGCGGACGCGCCGTGCGGATGCTTCCTCCTCTTCCATCATAACGGACACAAGCGAGATGTGGCTGACATTGACTGTCAATATGGTCGCTAGACCCAATACCCCAAAGCCCGTCCACAGACCCTCAACCAGAAGGCCGACGCGAGAATGGAAACCGGCGCATCCAATCGCGACGAGACTAACACACAGTAGTTTGACGGCTAGGTTCCCTTTTCCCCGGTCGACCGCATTCTCAAGCCGTCCCAATGCGATAGTTATCAGCAACAGAAATCCCAAGGCGCAGATGACCTGAAGCCACCACCTTCCAATAGCCTTCCCGACAGCCATCGCCTCAACACTGTCATAGATGCTGATCGTGAACTTCATTGTGCTGATTGGTTCCTCAGCCAGCAACTCGATTGCACCCGACTCAATCCGCGGGAAGTACAGAAGAATCTCTTGTTCCCCGCTAGGCCAGTCCTTGGGAGCAAGCACGGTGAGATGTGCGTTCACGACATATTGGCTGTCGTAAGGACCTTTTACAGGCTTTTCTTCTATATCGACTTTATCTACAGTAACCTGGAGCCCTGGCGGATGGACGAGCCGGTAGTCTCGGATCAACTTCGGGTAGGGAGTGAATTGTGCATAGGTTCGAAGGGGCGACCCAGGCCTGCTCTTCCACCAGAACGTAAACCGCAATGTACCGTGCAACTGAGTCGGCCGTTCGTTGACTACGTAGCCAGAGAATCCCGGCGTCGTCTGCTCCTTCGCAGATCCCTTCGGGATATGGGCCTGGGCGTCCGCGGGATCCGGGGTAGCCGCAAGGGAAAGGAAAAGAAGAGGGAACAGCAACCGCAAAACCTGGCCAGATGGTCCATGCGAGAAAATACCTCGCATCCTTGTGGCAGTGCTTTCGCTCATCGTTCCTCCCGGGGGTTCTGGTTCAGCTGGAAGCAGAGTGCAAGGTCACGCGCCCTACGTAACATCTGCCGCGACCGCAGCGTGCGTTTCCTGAGGTATGGGCAAATGCTCCGAATTGTGTGGGGGCGAACTGGCGCAAGCCCACCCCCGCGACCATTCGTGGCACACCTGACCGGCTATCCGCGGCGGGTTGTACGCTTACAGATCCCACTTCCGTTTCACCGGCTGAGCTCGACTTTTGCCCTTTTTGACCGACATTTCCCGTTTGACCTCCACCTGGCTACGCCGCCGGGCGGTGTTCCGCTATTGTACCAGCGCCCCCCCCCGTTGCGCCAATCGCGCGCAGGTCCACACAGGGCTGGTCCAAAATGTCGACGGCCCTGCGGACAGATGACGATTGCCCGAAACAGGCGTGAAAACCGACCCGCGCGGCTCGCGCGGACCCTTGTCCGGTGGGCCGCGTGGTGTTTGGCGGGGAAGCCGTCGCCCGTGAATGAGGCGGGCGGCGCGCGGCGGACGTGAGGCTCCGGCACCCCGTTGGGGTGCGCGGGCGAAGGGGAGTCGGTGTCCACGGGTGTCGCTGCGCTCCACCCGTAGCTGTGGTCCGACCACCCCTGCGGGGTGAAGAGGGGGCGGGGATGGCGGTGTGCAGAGGGGGCGGGGATAGCGGGGTGAAGACGGGGGCGTCATGTTCGCGCCCAAGACGGCAGGTTGCGGTGTGACGCGGGCGGAGGCGCGAGCGCGGTGGAGGCGAGCGCGCGGTGGGGGCGGGTTGGTGATGGAGCAACCTGTCCTACGCGGCCCGACGTCAGACAGGGACGTCTGACGCTACCAGGCGGGCGCGACGAGGGGCGGTGGCGAGCGCGCGGTGGAGGCGGGTTGGTGATGGAGCAACCTGCCCTACGCGCTGACCGCGTGAGAAGGTGGGGACGTGGGGAAGTGGTAAGGAGCGGCGGAGAACGGGGAATGGTGGGCGGGGGGAGGGGCAGACCCCGGACCTAGAGACCCTCCCCCTCGCCCCTTCCTAAGAGGGAGGGGACGCACGGCATGCTGGCACGAGACGGGGGCTGCCAGTATTCTGGCGGGTGCCGCCGGGCGTCACCGCCGGGGTGGGCGCCGCGGCGGTGTCCGATCTGGGAGCGGAACGAGATGTCGCACGCGATCGCACAAAAGGTTGCGGCGGATATGCAGTCCGCCTCGTGGATTCGGGGGATGTTCGAGAAGGGGCTGAAGCTCAAGGCCGAGCTGGGGGAGGACAACGTCTTCGACTTCTCGCTGGGGAATCCCAACGCGACGCCGCCGGCGGCGTTCTTCGACGCGATCGATGCCATCGCGCGCGAACGCGATCCGCGGCGGCACCGCTACATGCCGAACGCGGGTTTTGACGACGCGCGGGCGGCCGTGGCGCGGTTTCTCAGCGCGGAGTATCGGCTGAACTTCGCGCCGACGTCGGTGATGCTGACGAGCGGGGCGGCGGGCGGGATGAACTGTGTCCTGCGGGCGATCTGCAACCCGGGCGACGAGGTGCTGGTACTTACCCCGTTCTTCCCCGAGTATCGCTTCTACATCGAGCAGGCCGGCGCGATGCCGGTGTTCGTGCCGACGGACGATGAATTCCAGCCCCACCTGGCGGCGATTGAGAAGGCGCTGACCCCGCGGACGCGGGCGATCCTGATCAACACGCCGAACAATCCGACCGGGGCGGTGTACACGGACGCGAAGTGCCGCGAACTGGGGGCGCTGTGCCGGCGGCACGATCGGCCGGAGCGGCCGCTGTACATCGTGTGCGACGATCCGTACCGGCGGATCTTGTACGATCTGGACTGGTGTCCGACGCCGGCGACGCATTATGCGCGGACGCTGATCGTGTCGAGCTATTCGAAGGACCTGAGCATTCCGGGCGAACGTGCGGGCTACGTCGCCGTGCCGCCGGAGGTGCCGGACGCGGGGTTGGTGCTGGGGGCGGTGACGATGTTGAACCGCACGCTGGGGTTTGTGAACGCGCCGGCGCTGATGCAGCGGGTGATTGCACGCTGTGCGGATGCCCTGTGCGATGCGCGGCTGTATCGCGAGAACCGCGACCTATTGTGCGATGCGCTCGCGGAATACGGCTATGACTTGGTGAAGCCGCGCGGGGCGCTGTACGCGTTCCCGCGGACGCCCATTCCCGATGATCCGGCCTTTGTGGACATTCTGCTGCAGCACCGGATTCTGACGGTGCCGGGGCGGGGCTTTGGCCGGCCGGGGTACATGCGGATTGCGTTCTGCGTGGAGCGGAAGGTGATCGAGCGGGCGCTGCCAGGGTTCAAGGCGGCGATTACACAGGTGCGACGCTAGCCACAGCGACGTGCGGAGAAGCAGAATGGGCAGTAGCAGTCCGCGGGTCGTTGTGGCGGGACACATCTGTCTGGACATCATCCCCACCTTCGGTGAGCGTGCCGGCGGTCTAGGGGAACTGCTGGTGCCCGGGGCGCTCGTGCAGGTTGGGCCGGCGGTGCTGTCGACGGGCGGGGCCGTGTCGAACACGGGGCTGGCGCTGCACCGGCTCGGGGTGGCCACGCGGCTGATGGGGAAGATCGGGGACGACCTGTTCGGCGAGGCGATTCGCGGCATTCTGCGTGGGTATGGGCCGGAGTTGGCCGAGGGCCTGCTGGTCGGACGGGGCGAGCCGAGCTCCTACACGCTGGTGGTGAATCCGCCCGGCGTGGATCGGGTGTTTCTGCATTGCCCGGGGGCGAACGACACGTTTGCGGCCGATGATGTGCCGTATCGCGAGCTACGGGGCGTGGCGTGGCTGCATTTTGGCTATCCGCCGCTGATGCGCCGGTTCTTCGAGGACGACGGCGGCGAGCTGGAGAGCCTGATGCGTTGCGTGCAGGCGCAGGGGGTGGCGACGTCGCTGGACATGGCGCGGCCCGATCCGGCTTCGCCGGGTGGGCGCATCGATTGGCGGCGCCTGCTGCAGCGCGTGCTGCCCCACGTCACGGTGTTTCTGCCCAGCCTGGAGGAGATTCTGTTCATGCTGGATCGGCCGCGGCTCGAGCGGCTGAGCGGGCAGGGCGATGTCGTGGCGCAGTGCGATGGGACGCTGGTGGAGGACCTGGCGGCCGAACTGCTGGAGATGGGCGCGGGTGTCGTCGTCCTGAAGCTGGGCGAGCGCGGCCTGTACGTGCGTACCGCGGCGGAAGCAGCGCGGTTGGAGCGCCTGGCGGCCGTCCAGCCGACCAGCGTGGCCGGGCGCGCGGCGTGGCGCGGGCGCGAGCTGCTCAGTTCGTGCTTCGAAGTGCGGGCGGTCGGGACGACAGGGTGCGGCGATTGCACGATTGCGGGATTCCTGGCGGGCGTGTTGCACGGGCTGACGGTGGAGGAGACGCTCACTGCGGCGGTGGCGGTGGGGGCGTGCAATGTGGAGGCCGCGGACGCGGTCAGCGGGGTACCGCCGTGGGCGGACGTGCAACGGCGGATTGCGGGCGGCTGGCGCAAGCGGCCATTGCCGACGGACTGGGTGGGCTGGCGGCGGGATGCGCGGCACGGATTACTCGTTGGTCCGCGCGATGTGGTGGGGAGTGCGGGTTAGCGGCCGGCTCATGAAAGCTCGCCAGGGTCGCGGCTTTGCTGTGGAGGTTAGGTTTCTCCGCGGCCGACATGGACCGCGGGGAACCGATGCTCCATCGTCAATGGGCCAGTAGAGCGGGCTGATCACCCGACGACCACCCAGACAGCCACGGCGCGATCAGGCGGAGACGATACCCGCCCGGATGGCATAGCGGGCCAGCACGACGCGGTCGTGGATGCCGAGCTTGCCCATGATCCGGGTCTTGTGGGCGTCGATGGTCTTGGGGCTGCGGCCGAGCGCGGCGGCGGTCTCGCGGACGGTGTGTCCGAGAGCGATTAGGGCCAGGACACGCCGTTCGCTTTCGGTCAGATGGATGTCGGTCGCTTCGGGCAGGACCGTGGCGTCCGCCGCGTCCGGGGCGGGTGGCTCCGCATCATCGGCCTGCGCGGGAAGGACGAGGCGCTGCAGCAGATGCCGCAGGGTATCGAGGGGGAGGCGCTTGGACAGGCACAAGTCGATACCGTCCGCGGCGAGTCCGGCGCATGGGCTGGCGGGGCACGCGGACGTGGTCACGACGACGCGGGCATCCGGGCGCGTGGCGCGAGCAACGGAGATGACGGCGGCGAGGTCGGCGCCCGGGGCGTCGCGGTCGAGCACGATGACCTGGGGCCGGCGATCGCGGATCAAGGCGGCGGCCGTAGTGAGGTCGGCCAGCACGGCGCACACGTCCATCTGCAGGGTGGAATGCAGGATGCCGGTCAGTGCCTCGCGATAGAGGGGCAGTGTCTCGACGAGCAAAGCGGTGTGGATTCCGCGTGGAGTGTGCCGGGCACGGCGCGGGGGATTTGCGGTGGCGGGCTGGTCAGCAGCAACCGAATACACAGAAGAACTAGGCATATCCGCTCGCATGCATGGATGGGACGCGTGGCTAGAGGTCATACCAACACACACAAGTACCCAGCCCCCGGGAGCTTTGGTGCCTCGCGACAAGATTCGCGCTTGCGCGACAAGGTCTCTCCGCACGCGACCAGCGCTACCACGCAGCGCGGGTCACACAGAGAAGACGCGATGGCTCCGCGCACAGTCCTACCGACAACGCGGGTCGCCTGCGTCAGCAAACCAAGCCGCCATTGATGTAGACGGAAACCGCAAGCGGCGCGCTCGCGGGGGGGGAACTTTTTGTGTTCTTTTTCGTCCGGTCGCGAAAGCTCAGCGCTGGGCCGGGGCCGGCAGAAGCGGCGTCTTGTCCGTCTCCTGCTGGCTTTGCGACAACTCCAGCTCCTCGACGAGCAGGGGTGGGGCGACGATCGAACCCGGTGGCATCGCGCTGCCAATTCCGCCACTGACGTAGTTGTACACGCGGGGTGTGTCGCCGACGGCGGCGATCTTCTTTAGGGCGGATACCTCAATGGAGCCGAACTCGGCGCCGCGGAAAGGCTCTTCGTGGCCGTCGGCGACAAAGACCTTGAACGCGATGACAGGCTCGTTCGGAGTGCTGGTCGGAGCGCCGCGCTGCCGGCGCGACATCATGGAGATGACGTCCGAGGCCGTGGTCGACAGGCCGGGCACCCGCAGGGACACGACCCGCACGCCATACTCAAGTCCAGCGTCCTTGGCGGCCGCGATGAGGGCCGCTTTGAGCTCCGCATTCGGCAGGCCGGCGGAGTCCTGGACAAAGAGGCATCCGACGGCGGCCTCCGGACTACTGCCCACGCGGCGGGCGTGGCCGTTCGAGCCAGACAGCTTCTTGGTGGGGGCGCGCGACAGACAGAGTTGCTCGAGCTTGCCGCCGGTGACGATGTTCACGCGGGCGGCGGCCACGCCCTCGTCGTCGAAGCGGTAGGTGCCCAGCAGCGCCTGGGAGTCCTGCTTGGCGACAGTGGGGTCATCCCAGACCTGCATGGACTTGGGGAGGATGCGTGTGCCAAGCTTGCTTTCGAGGCTCTCGCCGCCGCCGGCGCCGCGCCGGGGAGTGCCCACCGGGTCGGGCTTGCCTACCAGGCCTGGTAGCAGCACGGTTTGCAGCATCTGGGCCGCGGACACGCCGTCGAACAGAATCGGGCCGCTGTAATGTTCGAGCACGGAGCCGCCGGCGGCCGCGGTCAGCTCGGTCACGAGCGAGTCGATGTCGCTGAGGATGGTCTCGATGGGCGGCAGGTCGGCGGCGGTGTCCGCGACATAGCGACGGCCGTCGGAGAGCCGCATGCCGTCGGCGGCCTGGACCTGGGCGGTGATAAACAGCAGCGCCTTGGTATCGGCAGTGCGCAGGCGCGTGCCCTCGGAGTTAACGAGATAGGAGTTGCCCGCGGAAACGAGCAGGCGCACGTTGGAGTCCTGGACCTGCGGGTACTGCTTGAAGTGAGCGGAGATGCGGCGCAGGTTTGCCGTCCACGTGTCGGCGTCGTAGTGCAGCACGGCCGGCGGGTCGCGCTGCTCGACCTTGGGTGCGGGGGAGAAGTCGTTAGGACGGTCGGCGATGTTCTTGTCCTTCATGTAGGCGCGCTTCCGGGTCAGCGTCTCGACGGCGTTCTTGTAGTCCGCGTCGGCCGCGCGCCAGATGACCTGCCGCAGGGCGAGGTAGTCATCGTCGATGGGCAGGCTGGCGCGCGTGCGGCCGCCGCCACCCCCGCCGCCCATTCCGCCCCCGCCGCCCTCGGCGAAGTTGGTGTTGTCGAGCTCGGCGGAACCGACGCGCACGCGGGTAGTGAGGTTGCGCGAGCGATTGCGGCTGGAGCCGGTGAGCGCGCCGTACGATGCGGTGAGCTGGTAGCTCAGTGTGTCGTCGACGTCGAACTGGATGAAGTACGGCTTCTCCAGGTCCTCCAGGCGGAGGTTCATGGAGCGGTCGAGCTCATCCACCAGGGCGCGCAGCAGCGCGTCACTGTCGGGCAAGGCCTCGTCGGCCGCCCGCAGCGGTTGACTCCAGCAGAAACCTACGAGTGTGATGGCCAGTAGCTGGCCGGTTCGTCGCGTGGTCACGCCTGGGCTCCTCGTCGGCGGCGCGGCTGTGCGGGCTGCGGCCGCCGTGTCTTCGTGCGAAATGGGCTACTTGCCTTGGCCCGCCGGGGTCTCGGTTGCGATCGGGGGCGGCAGGATCGGAGGCTTGTCCTGCTCGCGGCGGCGCTTCTCGACCTCGATCTGTGACACCAGGATGCTCGGCGAAATCGCGGAGACCGGGACGTTGCCGGATTCCGCACCGCAGGTGCCGTTGAAGACGGCCGCATCATCGCCGGTCTCGATGATCTTGGAGAAGCAAGTGAGCGGGGTGCCGACGATGTCGACGCCGCGGATGAGCTCATCGGGGCGGCCGTCGGCGTAGACGCGGTAGACGACGACGGGGAGGACTTTGAAGCCCTGGCCACCGCCGCGGCCGGTGCGCGTGAAGCCACCAGTGATGTCGTCGAAGAGCAGGCCGTAAGGCTTGTCCTGGCGCCGGCATTCCTCGACGAGCATTTCCTTCAGGCGGGCAAAGGAGACGGCCTTGGTTGATTCGATGAGCAGGTTACCCTGGCGCGAGCAGACGGTGCGGCCGGGCTCGCGGCGGCCGTGGCCGTTGGACTGTGGGAAGTCGGTCAGGGGGGAGCGCGACATGAGGAAAGTGCGGAGGATGCCGTTTTCGACGAGCAGGACGTTCGTGGGGGCGACGCCCTCGTCGTCGTAGCGGTAGAAGCCGCGCAAGTCCTCGTCGCCGAAGCGGGCCCGGGTGGGGTCGTCGCGGACGGTGATGAAGTCGGGGAGGATGGCCTCGCCGACCATCTTGGCGAAGGTCTGGCCCTCTTCGACGTCCTTCTGGCGGTGGCCTTCGATGCGGTGGCCGAAGATTTCGTGGAAGAACACGCCGCTGGCGCGGTTGCGGAGGATGGCGGGGCCGATGTACGGCTCGACGACGGGGGCGGTCCGCAGGGCGAGGACCTGGTCGATGACGCCCTGCAGCGCGGTCTTGATCTGGTCCGCGGCGGGCAGCTTGTCCTCGCTGGAGGCGTTGAAGATGAAGGTCTGGCTGAGTTCCATGCCGTCGTCGGCCTTGCTGGCGGCGCTGACGGCGATGCGCAGGAGCTTGCGGCCGGTTTGCAGGCGCGCGCCCTCGCTCGTGGCCAGCCAGCGATTCTCGACGGTGGCGGAGAGGCTCACATTCGAGGTGTAGATGAGGGGGAAGTCGCGGGCGAGGCGGGCGACGTCGCGCAGGGTCGCGGCCCAGGCGGTGCGGTCGAGGTCGAGCTTCACGAGGGGCTCGCGATAGGTGGCGGGTTTCTCTCTGGTGAAGTCGCCGGACTTGTCTTCTTCGGCGACCTTGGTTTTCAAATCGGTGAGCACACGCTGGTATTTCTTGGCCGCGGATTTGAAGGCCGAGTCGGTGGCCAGCCAGAGGGCGTGGCGGAGGGCGTCCGGATCGTCGTCGAGACTGAGGTCGGAAGTGACGGCGGGGAGCAGGTCGGACGGATCGAGGCCGGTTCCGCCGCCGCGGAGCTTGTGCGTGTTATCGACGGCGTAGTCGCCGACGCGCAGGTCGACGTCGAGGGAGCGGCGGCGCGAGACGTCGTTGTCTTCCAGGGCGCCGAGGCTGGCGCCGATGCGGACGGCGGTGCGGTCCGTGATGGTGTAGCCCAGGAAGTAGGGTTTGGTGCCATCGGGCAAGGCGAGCTTGTCCATGGCGTACTGCAGTTCGCCGTTCAGCAGCGCGAGCAAGTCGGCGGGTGCAGGGGGTTCAGCCCGGGTCAGGGCCGGCCCCAGCCAGAGTAGGGTCAGGAGTCCGAAGGTTGCGGTGGTTTTCATGAGCGGTCCTCTCGGGCCCAGCGCGGAGAATGGCGCCCAACGGTGCGGCGGCGGCCGGTCGCCGAGCCGCGACGAAGCGAGCGCATGATGATAGCCGCCCGGCACGTCGTGCGGGAGAGCGCGGCGGGTGGCCGCGTGCGGTCCTTACACAGCGTTTACATTCGGGTGTCGGAATCCGCTTGCATCCCCGGCTGACCGGTCGAGAATGCCCGCAACGTTGCGCGGACGGGGGCGTACGGGCCGGTGCGGCCCGCAGACAGGAAGACCCCATGATCCGCATCTCCACAGTGATTCTCTGTGCGCTGCTGCTGGCGCGGCACGCCGGTGCGCAAGTCACGACCGACACGCGGCAGGTGTACTGGCCGCAATGGCGCGGGCCCGCGGCGACGGGATTCGCGCCGCACGGGGATCCGCCGACGGAGTGGAGCGAGACGAAGAACGTCCGCTGGAAGGTCGCGATTCCGGGGCGCGGGCACGCGAGCCCGATCGTGTGGGGCGAGCGGGTGTACATTCAGACGGCGGTGCCGTTGGAGGGGGAGGCAGAGACGCAGCCGGCGGCTAGTGCGCCGGCGGCGAGCGCGCCGAGCACGGGTGGACCCAGGGGCGGTCCGTCGGCAGAAACTCAGCCAGGAGGGGGTCGGCAGGCCGGGTCGCGCGGGGCGCGGGGGCCGGGCGGACCCGGCGGGCCGGGTGGGGGGGCGCCGCTGCGCCAGCACAAGTACAGGGGGCTGGCCCTGGAGCGGCGGACGGGGCAGACGGCGTGGGCGACGACGGTGTGCGAAGCGGTGCCGCACGAGCGCAATCACGACGATGCGAGCCCGGTATCCAACTCGCCGGTGACCGACGGCGAGGTGCTCATCGCGTATTTCGGCTCGCGGGGGGTATACGCACTGGACATGGACGGGAAGGTGTTATGGCAGAAGCAGCTCGGTCAGATGCAGACGCGGCGCGGCTTCGGCGAGGGGAGTTCGCCGGCGCTGCACGGGGATACGGTCGTGGTCACGTGGGACCATGAGGGCCAATCGTTCATCGTGGCGCTGGACCGCAAGAGCGGGCGCGAACTGTGGCGGCAGGAGCGGGACGAGGTCACGTCCTGGGCGACGCCGTTGGTGGTGACGGTGGACGGGCAGGCGCAGGTGGTGGCGTGCGCAACGAAACGCGTGCGCAGCTATGCGCTGGACTCGGGCAAGCTGCTGTGGGAATGCGGCGGCATGACGGAGAACGTCATTCCGACGCCGGTGAGCGATCGCGAGCGTGTGTACTGCATCAGCGGGTTCCGCGGCAGCGCCCTGCTGGCGGTGCGATACGGCCAGGCTGAGGGGGACATCGGCGGGACGCCCGCCATCGCGTGGAACTATGAAGGCAAGGGCACGCCGTACGTCCCATCGCCGCTGCTGTACGGGAACGAGTTGTACTTCCTGCAGGAGAATCGCGCGGTGCTATCGTGCGTCGATGCGCAGACGGGCCAAGCGTATTATGCCCGCGCGCGATTGGAGGGGATTAAGGACGTGTACGCGTCCATCGTGGGGGCGGCCGAGCGCGTGTACATTGTCGGGCGGGATGGCAACACGGTCGTGGTGCGGCGCGGGCACGAACTGAAGATCGTGGCGACGAATTCGCTCGACGAGAGTTTCTCCGCGTCGCCGGCGATCGTGGACAAGGAGCTCTACCTGCGAGGGCAGCGGCACCTGTACTGCCTGGCCGAAGAGTAGTGTTGGCGACGGGCCGGATGGCGGCAAGCGGGCCGTGGACCGCGGGGTGTAGCACCCCGTCCGCGCGAGCGCGGCGCGGGTTCGGCCCCGCGTGGTGGTCGGGCAGCCGCACGTGCTCTGGAAGAAGATCGGCGCGGGAGCTTGCGCGTCCCGCGCCGCCCGACACTCGGTACGCGCCAAGAGTTCGCGTACCTTCGGGAGAATCCCGCTGTTCTGCGTGCGGAGGCGACGCGGCACGGGCGGTCGGCACAGCAGAACTCGGCGCTGGGTCCATCCGGCAAAGCTGGCGGCCCCCGCGCAGCCTGGGGGTTGCGTGGCGCGCGGCCGCAGTTCAGCTTTCGGTGTGTGACTGGCGGGAACGCAGCGGCAGCGCGCGCTCAGCCAGGACAATTTGAATCACCGCCGTCACGCGATCGTGCGCGCCGAGCTTGGCGAAGAGGGCCCGCATGTGCATGCGGACGGTATTGATGGAAATGCCCGACTGCATGGCGATGGACTTGTAGGTCCCGCCCTGGCACAGATGTCGGGCAATCTCGACCTGCCGCGGTGTCAGCCGCAATGCCGCCCCCAGCATTGGCCACCGTGCCGCCGGGAACAGCTCGGCATTGGACTCAACCAAGGAGTCCTGAAACGGTTCCGTAAATCGCGGTTCGCGCTCGTCCACACCCTGAACCAGACGTGCCATGACGTCCCCCATAACCTGTACCCCTATAATTATAACTCCCGCTCACCGGCCACCAACACCATACACAAACTAAGGCTATCGAGTTATGCGAGGGGCGGCAATACGCACACCAGGGTGATACCCGATGGCGCGCTGGGAGCAAATGGCGCCTGCGGGACGTGACGGGCTGGGGGTCTATTCCCAACGTCGTGCGGCGTGGTATGTTGCGTCACATGGAACAAACCACGAAGCGCCAGCATGGCCGGCTCCACCCGGCTTGCCCGATCCTATCGGTGACCGTGTTGCTCGTAGTCGGGGCCGTATCCAGCCAACCGTGCGATCTGAGCTCGGGCGCGCTCACGGCTGGATATCTCCGTTGCGAGTACTCGGTTGAGCCGCTGGGGGTGGACGTGCCACACCCGCGCCTGAGTTGGGAGCTAGCTGTAGCACGATCAGCCGACGGCTCGTGGCCGCGCGGGCAGCGGCAGACGGCGTATCAGGTCTGTGTGGCTTCCTCGGAAGCGTTGCTGCGCGAGGGTTGCCCGGAACTATGGGATTCGGGCAAGGTGGTCAGTGGCGACACGATTCAGGTTGTCTACGCCGGGCGCGAGCTTGCCAGTGCGCAGCGCTATTGGTGGCGAGTGCGTGTCTGGGATCAGGACGACCGACCTTCGGCCTGGAGCGCGTCAGCAACGTGGACGATGGGCCTGCTGAAGCCCGCGGACTGGCAAGCGCAATGGATCGGAGTTGTTGATCGAGTCGGACCATCGGAACGCAAGGGAATCGGCTACCACGCGGCCGAGGCCCGAAGCCTCGACGAGACCAAGTGGGTCCAGGTTGATCTTGGCCGGCCGGTCGACATCGAACGCGTTGCTCTGTGGCCCGTGCGCAATCACGGTGGGGCGGTCACGTTCGGATTTCCGGTGCGCTTTCGCGTCGAGGCGACTGACGATCCAAATGGCGGGCGCTACAGCGTGCTGGCCGACGAGAGTGGGGGCGACGCGGTGTGCCCGCGCGAAGGGGCCGTGGTGATCCCGTGCGCGGGCGTGAAGGCGCGCTACGTGCGGGTCACGGCCACGCGCTTGTGGCCCCGGGCCGACGGCGTGGGCTGCTTTGCGTTGGCTGAGCTGGAGGTGGACGCGGCGGGGCGGAACATGGCGCGGGATGCGCCGGTGGTGGCTGCGGACACGGTCGAGCAGTGGGGGTGGGCGCAAGCGGCCCTGACCGACGGAGTGCGCGGCGCCGAGCCATCCACGCTCCGGCTGCGCAGGGAGTTCCAAGTCGAGCAGGCCGTGACGCGCGCCACGGCATTCGTCTGCGGCCTGGGGCAGTACGAGTTGACCATCGACGGGCGGAAGGTCGGCGATGCGTGGTTAACGCCGGGCTGGACGCAGTACGGGCGGACGAGCTTGTATGACACCTATGACGTGACGGGGCTGCTGACGACTGGTGCGCACTGCCTTGGTCTGTATCTCGGCAACGGCATGTACAACATGGAGGATGACGCGCGCGGGGCGCAGCAGCAGCGGAGCAGCGGGGCGCTCAAGGCGATCTGCCAGATTGAGATGGAGACCGCGGACGGCACCCGCGTGCGCATCAAGACGGATGCGTCGTGGCAGGTCGCGCCGGGCCCCACGACGTATTCCGGCGTGTTCGGCGGAGAGGACTACGATGCCCGCCGAGAGCAGCCGGGGTGGGACCAGCCGGGCTGCGTGGCGGCCGGCTGGCAACCGGCGCTGGTTGTCCGGGGTCCGGGCGGGCGTCTGGCGGGCTTGAGCCAGAGCGCTCCGCCACTGGTGGTCAGCGCGGTGCGTACGCCGGTGAAGCGTGCCGAGCCGAAACCCAACGTCGTCGTCTACGACCTGGGGCAAAACGCGCCGTACATCCCGCGCGTAACGGTCGATGGAGCGGCGGGCACGACGGTGCGCCTGTGGCCGGCGGAACTGCTGAAACCGGACGGGACCGTGGACCAGACCTCGATCCGGCCGGGCAAGCTGGTCAGCTACACGCTGCGCGGGGGCGGGACGGAGACGTGGTGGCCGCGCTTCTACTATGTCGGTTCGCGGTACTGGCAGGTGGAGGTGACCGGCGCCGACGGTCGTCCGGTTCCGGTGGCGCCGGTGGTGCAGCGCATGGAGGGGCTGCTGGTGCACAGCGCCGCGCCGCCGGTGGGGGAATTTGCCTGTTCGGACGAGTTGTTCAATCGGACGCGTGACCTGATCGTCTGGGCGATGCGCTCGAATCTCGCGAGCGTGATCACGGATTGCCCGCACCGCGAGAAGAGCGGCTGGCTGGAGCAGATTCACCTGAATGCGCCCGGGCTGTTGTACTCGTTCGACCTGGTCGGGCTCTTTCGCAAGACGCTGGCAGACATGGCGGACGCGCAGCAGTCCAACGGCATGGTGCCGACGATGGCCCCGGAGTACTTCATCTACGAGGGTGGCTTTCGCGACTCCGTCGAATGGGGCGGGGCGTGCGTCTATCTGCCGGGCTATCTCGCCCGCTGGTATGGCGACACGACGTCGATCGAGCGTTACTACGACACGATGCGGCGCTACGTGGATTATCTCGGGACGCGCGCGCAGGACCACATTCTGTCGTGCGGGCTGGGGGACTGGAACGGCTACGGACCCGATCCGCGGACGCCGGTGGCGCTGACGGACACGGCGTACTACTACCTGGCCGTGCGGACGCTGGCCGAGTTCGCCGGGACGCTGGGTAAGGCCGCGGAACAGCAGCGGCTGCAGGAACTTGGCGCGGCAATCCGGGCGGCGTTCAACCGGGCGCATTTCGACGCGGTGACCGGCAAGTACGCCGGCGGCGCGCAGTCCTGTCAGGCGACGGCGCTGGACCTGGGCCTGGTGCCGGCGGGTTACGAGGCGGCTGTGCTGGCGCAGCTCGTCGCTGACGTGGAGGCGCAGGACTACGCCGTGTCGTGCGGCGAGGTTGGGCATCCATCCCTGCTGCGCGTGCTGGCCGCGCAGGGGCGCGCCGATCTGATCTACCGCATGCATCACCAGAGCCGTCGACCGGGCTACGGCTATCAGCTCGCGCGCGGGGCGACGACGCTGACGGAGGCGTGGGACGCATCGCCGATTTCGCAGAATCACTTCATGCTGGGGCACGTACTGGAGTGGTTCTACGGCGGGTTGGCCGGGATTCAGCCGGACCCGGCGGGCGTGGCCTTCGGGCGGATTCTCATCCGGCCGGAGCCGGTGGCCGGGGTGACCGCCGCACGGGCGACGTATCGTTCGGTGCGGGGGCTAATCGGCAGTGACTGGCGGCAAGACGAGGGGCGGTTCACGCTGCAGGTGACGATTCCGCCGAACTGCACGGCCACCGTGGCTGTACCGGGGACCCGGTTGGAGGACGTTCAGGAGGGCGGGCGGGCGGCGGAGGGGGCCGCGGGCGTACAGTTCCTGCGTTGTGAGGCGGGGCGGGTTTTGTTTCGCGTGGATTCGGGGCGCTACACATTCGTGGTGGCGCGCGCCGACGCGCGTTGATTCTCTTTCATCCGTGCGCGGGCGTGATAGACTACGTCCATGAACACACAGACCATTCATTCCACCCGCGTTGGTCACGGCGTAGCGATGTTCCTGGTGGCGCTCCTGGCCGGGGCGCTCGCGCTCGGTGCGCCCGACGACAAGGCTCCGAACAAGACGGGCGAGAAAGCTGCGGAAAAGACCGGTGACAAGGCTCCGGCGGGCGGCGTGCTCTTCAACGGCAAGGATCTGAGCGGTTGGAAGATGCGCAACGACAAGGCCGACCCGACGTGGAAAGTCGTGTCACAGGTGGCGCTGGAGCCGAACGATCCGAACAAGCTGGTGGGCACGGGGACGGGCGGCGGGCATGACGCGGTGCTGTTCCGCGCACCGGTCGCGCACGGCACAGACATCATGACGGAGCAGTCGTTCGGCGATTGCGAGCTGCGCGTGGACATCATGGTGGCCAAAGGCAGCAACTCGGGCGTGTATCTGATGGGCCGGTACGAGGTGCAGGTGTTTGACAGCTTCGGCAAGGCCAAGGATCAGATCACGCACGCCGACATGGGCGGCATTTACAGCGTGCAAGCGCCGGCCACAAACGCCGCGAAGGCGCCGGGGGAGTGGCAGACGCTGGAAGTGGTGTTCCGGGCGCCGCGCTTCGACGGGGCGGGCAAGAAGACCGAGAGCGCCCGCTTCGTCCGCGTCACGCTGAATGGTCAGAAGGTCATCGAAGATCTGGAAGTCAAGGGCCCGACCGGCGGGGAGATTGCGGCCGAAGAAGCGCCGACCGGTCCGCTGATGCTGCAGGGCGACCACGGGATCGTGGGCTACCGGAACTTGACGATCAAGGCCCGCTAGAGCGGCGGGCCGCGTGATCGGATTGCAGCGCCCGCGTGTGCTGTGCACGCGGCGCCGCTCCGGCGTGCGCAGCGCCGGGCGATTCATGCCACGCGCAGAGAGAAACAAGGAGTTGGTATGTCACGCCCCACGCTGACCCGCCGTACGTTCCTGGGCACCGCCGCATCGGCCGCCGCGTTCACGATTGTTCCCGCGCATGTGCTGGGTGGTCCCCGGCACACCGCGCCCAGCGAGAAGCTGAATATTGCGGGCATCGGGGTGGGCGGCATGGGCAACGGCAACCTGGCGGCGATGGATACGGAGAACATCGTCGCGCTGTGCGACGTTGACCCGCAATACGCCGCGCGGACGTTCGAGAAGTACCCGCAGGCGAAGGTCTGGGCCGACTACCGCGAGATGCTGGAGAAGCAGAAGGACATTGACGCCGTCATGATCGCGACGCCGGATCACACGCACGCGGTCATCGCGATGGCCGCGCTGCAGGCCGGCAAGCACGTCTATCTGCAGAAGCCGCTGACGCACAACATTCATGAGGCGCGGACGCTGGCCAAGGCGGCGGCGAGCGCGAAGGTCACCACGCAGATGGGGATTCAGGGGCACTCCGGCGAAGGCGCGCGGCTGATCTGCGAGTGGATCGCGGATGGTGCGATTGGCGAGGTGCGCGAAGTCGACGTGTGGTGCACGGACTCGTACTACCCATGGGGCCACGCGGGCTGGAGCCCCGCGGCGCCGGGGCGCCCGACCGATTCGCCGAAGCCGCCGGAGGGCATGAACTGGGACCTGTGGATCGGGCCAGCGCCGATGCGGCCGTACCATCCGGTGTATCACCCGATGGCGTGGCGGGCGTGGCTGGACTTCGGTTCGGGCTGGATGGCGGACCGCGGGGCGCACCAGATCGATCCGGCGTTCTGGGCATTGAAGCTTGGGCTGCCGACCCGCATCGAGGCGACGACGCTGGGGCAGACGGACGAGAACCATTCCATCGCGGGCGTGGTCACGTTCCAGTTCCCGGCGCGCGGCAACCTGCCGCCCGTGAAGCTGACCTGGTACGAAGGGATGCGGGCGCCGCGGCCGGAAGAGCTGGAGCGCGAGCGCATCATGGGGGACAGCGACGGCGGGGCCCTGTTCAAGGGCAGCAAAGGCAAGATCATCTGCGGCGTGTACGGCAACAGCCCGCGGCTGCTGCCCGAGTCGCGGATGCAGGAATACCAGCGTCCGGAGAAGACGCTGCCGCGCGTGGAAGGGAACCACGAGCAGGACTGGATTCGGGCGTGCAAGGCGGGGCAGCCGGCGGGGGCGCCGTTTGACTACAGCGCGAAGCTCACGGAGATCTGCCTGCTGGGCGTGATTGCCAAGCGGATGGACACGCGGATCGAGTGGGACGCGGAGAACATGAAGGTGACGAACGTGCCCGAGGCGAACGCGCTGGTGCAGCGTGAGTACCGGAAGGGCTGGAGCCTGTAGGGCACGGGCGTAAGATCCGGGTGCGGTCCGGCTGTGGCCGGCGCGGAGGTGCACATGCCCAAGGCGCATGTGGATCCGGCGGAGTTGCGGCGGTTTGCCCGCGATCTGGCACGGTTCAACCACGATCTGCAGGCGCTGGTGGGGGGGCTGCACGCGCGTTTGCGGGAGCTGGAGCGCACCTGGCGGGACCAGGAGCAGCGGAAGTTCACGGAAGAGTTCGAGCAGACGATGCGGGCGCTGGCGCGGTTCTCGGAGGCGGCCGAGCAGCATGTCACGTTCCTGCAACAGCGGGCGGGGCATATTGAGGATTACCTGCAGCAGCACTAAAGTCGAGCCATGGGTGAGACCGCGCGAGTCGCGTCCTTCGAGGCCCTGAAGCGATTTCGGGTCGCGTTGTGCCGCTTCGCGGACGTGGTGGGGGCCAGTCTGGACGAGGCGGAAGCGGAAGTTCAGCGCGCGTGCAATTGGGTGAAGGGGGAGCAGACCGGCTACTGGAAGAAGGAGGGGGAGCGCCGTGCGGAGGCATTTACACGGGCCAAAGGGGCGCTGGCGCGCAAGAAGGCCGAGAAAACGCCGCTGGGCGGCAGGCCGTCCTGTGTGGAGGAGGAAAAGGAATTCAAGCGGGCGACGGCGCGGCTGGAGGAAGCTCAGCGGAAGCAGGTCAACGTGCGCCGCTGGAGCCGGCGCATCGAGGAGGAAGCGTTCACCTACCAGGCCGTCGCGAGTGGGCTCGGCCACGCCGTCGCGGTCGACATTCCCAATGCGCTGGCCCAACTGGATCACATGATCGCGGCGCTGGAAGCCTACGCCGCCTCCGCCGCGCCCGAGATGCAGGGTTCGACGGCCGGCGGGCTGGAGGGCGTGGGCATGGCGGCCAGTCTGGAGGGCGAGTCGGTGGCGCGCGGCGCGCCGGGCGATCGGGAGGAAGTCGAGTCGTATCGTCGGCTGCGCGCCGCCGCGCCAGATGCGGCCGCGCGCGAACCGCTGGTGCCGGGGTTGCTGGACGCGGCCTGGCGTCATCCAAGCGGGACAGCGACAGTTCCGCCGCCCGCGGATGCTGCGCTGCTGGGGTTGGTGCCGGTGCCGGTGGCAGCGGGGGACAAGGTGGTCGTCGCCCGCGATGCCGCGCGCCGGGGCCGTCTCTACCTGGTGCGCTTGGAGGGTGTCGCGGCGGGCGACAGCGGCTGGTTTATCGGCGGCGTACCCCCGGCGGAGGCGGTGGAACTGCAGGCGGTGCGCGTGGCGGATCTGCTGGCCGCCCGGCCGGAATTTGGGCCGCTACTCGCGCTGCCGCCGGGCAGCCTGGTGGTGGTCAATAACGCGGCCCTCGTGGCCGTCTTTGACGGTAGTGGGCGACTGCTGTGGCTGGCTCCGGAAGCCGGAGTGGGCTGAGTGCCCGTGGAAGGCATCCATGGTGAGGCGAGTTGGCGATGGGCAGGCAGGCTACGCGGTGTGCAACGCCGGGCACGGGGGCCGGCGCTGGGTGTCCGGTCGGCGGTCCGTGGGCTGAAAGGCGGACGGGACGATGAGTACGGCAGCGGGACTGGGCAAACTCAAGCAAGCGGCGAAAGACCTGCGGGCGCAGTGGGAGGAGGTGCGCGTGTCGTGGTATGACCAGAACAGCCGGCGGTTCGAGGAGCAGCACGTTATCCCGCTGCTTTCCCGGCTGCGGCGGGTGGAGATGGCCCTGACGCACCTGGCGGCGGTGCTGCAGGAAGTGCGGCAGGATTGCGAATAATGCGCGGCGGTGGTGAAATCTCGGAGGTTGTGTGCCGCCACCGCTGCGGGGGCGGCCGGCCGGACCAGGGCGCGCCAGCCGGCGCTGCGGAGTCGTGAGAGATCATGCCTGAGCACGCTGCCCGTATTGAGTCCGCGCCGCCCGGCAGCGGGCCGACGCTGCTGGAACTGCAACGGACGGGGATGCGGGAGCTGCTGCGACTGTCGCGGGAGGCGGTCGGGCCCGAGGAAGCCCGGCTGGAGGCGCGGCTGCGCGAGCGGTGTGCTGATCCGGACGCCCGGGCACAGACCTTCATCGCCGAGGTCGAGAGCCGGCTGGCCGATGAATTGGCCGGCGTCGAGCGGGCCCACGCCGAACAGGTGCAGAAGATCGAGGCGGAGCACGCGGCGGCCGTGGCGACGTGCAATCAAAAGGGGCGCGCGGCGCTGGAGCGCATCAACGCCAACGCGCGTGAACTGGAGGCCACCGGGCGGGCCCAGTTGCAGGATCGGCTGCTGCTGGCGGACACGATGGCGGAAGCGAACCGGCAGCGGCTGCGGGGCGAATTTCGCACGACGGAGGAGCAGGTTGGCGAAGGGCGCCGCAACGTGGACGCGCTGCGCGCCCGGGCGGCCGACCAGTTACGCCGGTACGCGGTTGAGCTGCCGCCTGATCCGGCGCCGGCTCCGGGTGGCAAGCGGACCGGTGACGTGCTGGCCGAGTACGAGCGGCAGGCGGCGGCGCTGGTGGCCGGGGTGCGCGCGATCGAAGGGCTGTGGGCGCCGCGGCTGTTCGTGGGTGTGCGGCCCTACGTGATCATGGTGCTGATCTGTGCCGCGGTGGTGGCCGGCAGCGCGGCGCTGATCTGGCACGACCCCGCGAACTTTTCGGCATTTGTGCTGGCGGGCGGCATCACGCTGGTGGTGGCGGTCGGCGTGACGTGGCTCGTGGGGCGGGCGGTCGGGCAGGCGGCGCGGGCGCGGCTGGTGGACGAGTACACGCTGGTTGCGCAGGCCGCGGTGGCGGCCAGCGCGGCGCTGGAGCGTGCCTTGGCGCGGGGGCAGGAGCGCTACGAACGGGAGCTGGCGAAGATCGCGGAGCTGGAGCGTAAGAATCCGGAGAAGCTGGGGGTCCAGAAGCACCTGGAGAGCGTATTGGCCGATGCGCGGCGGCGTGATGTTGCGGCGCGCGAGCAGGCGCAGGCGCAGCACGCCCAGCAACTGGCCGAGCTGGAGCGCCAGCATACGGAGACGCTGCGTGCGGCGGAGGAACACCAGGGGCAGCAGGTGGCGACGCTGCGGGCGCGGGCGGAGCGGGAGATTGCGGGTGCGCGGGCGGCATGCGCGCAGGCTGTGGCGGGAGCGCGCGCGGAGTACGAAGCGGCACGGGCGGAGCTGGAGGCGGGCTGGCGGGCAGGGCTGGAGCACGTGCGCCGGCTGGCGCAGGCGGCGGATGACGGGAGGATGGCGGATGCGTTTGCCGCGCGGATTCCGCTGGGGCGCTGGGAACTCGACCTGACGCAGCTCGCGCCGTCCGCTCAGCGGCTGGCGACGTTCCTGGCGGACCTACCGGCGCGCGTCACGACGCCGGCGTTGCTGCTCGTACCGGAACGTGCGGCGCTGTTTCTGCAGACGGAGCGTGCGGGACGCACGGCCGCGCTGGCGCTTCTGCGGTTGGCGATGGTACGGCTGGTGCAGGCGCTGCCGCCCGGGCGGGTGCGGTTCACGATCCTGGACCCGGTGGGGTTGGGCGAGAGTTTCGCGGGCTTCATGCACCTGGCGGATTACGAGGAGGCGCTGGTCGGGACGCGCATCTGGACGGAGAGCGAGCATATTGAGGCCCGGCTGACCGAGCTGACGGCGCACATGGAGAATGTGATTCAGAAGTATCTCCGCAATGAATTCGGCACCATCGACGCGTACAACCGGCAGGCGGGGGAGCTGGCGGAGCCGTATCGCTTTCTGGTGGTGGCGGACTATCCGGCCAACTTCACGGAGGCCGCGGCGCGGCGGCTGTGCAGCATCGTGGGCAGCGGCGCGCGGTGTGGGGTGTTTACGCTCGTCATGCAGGACCAGCGGCTGGGGCTGGGCGGGGTGCCGCTGGAAGATCTGGTGGGCGACAGTCTGCACCTGGTGCACGACGGGGAGCGCTTCGCCGCCGCAGACCCGCTGCTGGCGCGGTTCCCGCTGATGCTGGACGAGCCGCCGGCGGAGGACGAGCTGACGCGGATCATGCACGAGGTGGGGCAGGGGGCGAAGGACGCGTTGCGCGTCGAGCTGCCCTTCACCGCCATCGTCCCGCCGGAAGCGCAGTACTGGACGCGCGCGGCCGCCAGCGAGCTGACCGTGCCGATCGGGCACGCCGGGGCGGTGCGGCTGCAGCATTTCCGTCTGGGGCGCGGCATCACGCAGCACGCGCTGGTAGCCGGCAAGACGGGTTCGGGCAAATCGACGCTGCTGCACGTGATCATCACGAACCTGGCGCTGTGGTACGGCCCGGACGAGGTCGAGCTGTACCTGGTCGACTTCAAGAAGGGTGTCGAGTTCAAGACGTACGTCACGCACGGTCTGCCGCACGCCCGCGCCATTGCGATTGAGAGCGACCGCGAGTTCGGCGTCAGCGTGCTGCAGCGGCTGGATGCGGAGATGACGCGGCGCGGCGAGCTGTTCCGCGCGGCGGGGGTGCAGGACCTGGCGGCCTATCGCGCCGCGACCGGGCAGAAGCTGCCGCGCACCCTACTGATCGTGGACGAATTCCAGGTGTTCTTCACCGAGGACGACAAGCTGGCGCAGGACGCGGGCGTGCTGCTGGACCGGCTGGTGCGGCAGGGCCGGGCGTTCGGTCTGCACGTCCTGCTGGGATCGCAGACGCTCGGCGGGGCGGGCGGTCTGGCGCGTGGGACGATGGGACAGATGGCGGTGCGCATCGCCCTGCAGTGCTCGGAGGCGGATTCGCAGCTCATTCTCGACGATACGAACGTGGCGGCGCGGCTGCTGTCGCGGCCGGGGGAAGCGATCTACAACGACGCGGGCGGACTGGTCGCGGGCAACAGTATCTTTCAGGTCGCGTGGCTGCCGGATGAGCGGCAGGCGGAGTACCTGGAGCGGGCGCGGGCGCTGGCGGAAGCGCGCGGCGTGCAGGTGCCACCGCCGGTCGTGTTCGAAGGCAATGCGATGGCCGATTTGCGGCAGAACCGCCTGCTGGGCGGGCTGATCGCGGCACCGCAGTGGCCGCAGGCGCCGCATGTGCCGCAGGTCTGGCTGGGCGAGGCTGTGGCGATCAAGGACCCGACGAGTGTACCGTTCCGCCGGCAGAGCGGGGCGAACCTGCTCTTGGTCGGGCAGCGGGACGATGCCGCACTGGCGATGTTCGCGGCGGCGGTGGTGTGCCTCGGGGCGCAACATGCGCCCGGTACCGCCCGCTTCGTGATCCTGGGCGGGGCGGCCGCGGAGACGCCGGTGCCGGGCGCGTTGCACGATGCGGCCGCATTGTGGGGTGACGCCGTGCGGTGGGTCGACTGGCACGAGGTGGGCAGCGTTATCGCGGAATTGGCGGCGGAGCAGCAGCGGCGGCTGGAGTCCGGGCCGGGGGCGGGGCCGACGATCTATGTGCTGGTTTACGGGCTGCAGCGCTATCGGGCGCTGCGGCGGCGTGAGGAGACGTTCAGCTTTTCCTCGTCGGATGAGGATGCGGCGCCGGCAACGGACAAGCAGTTCGCCGATCTGCTGCGGGAGGGGCCGGCGCTGGGGCTGCACGTCATCGCCTGGTCGGACACGCTGGCGACGCTCGAGCGGACGCTGGATCGGGCGGCGCTGCGCGAATTCGACTTCCGCGTGCTCTTCCAGATGAGTGCGGCGGATTCGAGCAATCTCATCGATACGCCGGAGGCGAATCGGCTGGGGCTGTATCGGGCGTTGTTGTTTAGCGAGGAGCGGGGCCTGCTGGAGAAGTTCCGGCCGTACGGGCTGCTGGAGCCGGATTGGCTGACGCGTGTGCGGGAGTCGCTCGCCCGCCGGGCGGCGTCGATTCCGTGACGGCGGTCCTGTCCGCCGCGAGATTAGAGGACGTGGCAGCAGGCGCGCTTCCCGCGTGGGGGCTGGATTTCTGCCGGTAGGCGGCCGCCGGACGTTACAATGAGCCGAATCGGGGACGGAGTGCGCCGGCCTGCGGCGCCGTGCACCGGAGACGCTAATGATGAGTCTGTCGCCATCCGGCCGCCTCGTGACGATGCTGGGCGTGTTGTGCCTACCGGCGCTGCCGGCGCTGGCACAATACACGCCCGTCTGGTCGGACGAGTTCATCGGCACGACGCTCGACCTGACGAACTGGGAGTACATGCTCGGGGACGGCTCGGACTACGGTGTGGCGGGCTGGGGCAACAACGAGTGGCAGTATTACACGAGTCGGCCGGAGAACGTGTACGTGGCGGGCGGGGCGCTGCACATTGTGGCGCGGAAGGAGTCGTACGCGGGGGCGAGCTACACGTCGGCGCGGCTGCGGAGCCTGCACAAGCGGGACTTCCTATACGGGCGGATCGAGGCCCGCATGAAGGTGCCCAGCGGGAAGGGACTCTGGCCGGCGTTCTGGATGCTGCCGACGGATTCGCCCTACGGCGGCTGGGCGGCGAGCGGCGAGATCGACATTCTCGAAACGGTCAACGTAGCAACGACGATCTACGGCACGATTCACTACGGCGGATCGTGGCCCAACAACGTGCACACGGGCGGGAGCTACTCGAGCGCGACGGATTTCGGATTGGGGTTCCACACGTACGCGCTGGAGTGGGAGCCGGACGTGATGCGCTGGTACGCGGATGGCCTGCTGTATCACACCGAAACGAGCAGCACATGGTACAGCACGGCCGCGCCGAACAATGCGCGGGCGCCGTTCGATACGCCGTTTCACCTGCTATTGAACGTCGCGGTTGGCGGGAACTGGCCGGGCTATCCGGATGACTCCACGGTCTTTCCGCAGGAGCTGATTGTCGACTGGGTGCGCGTCTCACAGTTGCCACCGTCGCCTTCGCAGTCGCCGTACGGGGGCGTGCCGGCGACGGTGCCGGGCAAGATCGAGGCGGAGGACTTCGACCTGGGCGCGGAGGGTGAGGCCTACCACGATTGCGACGCGAATAACCAGGGTGGCAAGTACCGCACGAATGTCGGCGTGGACATCGAGGACTGTGCGGCCGGCGGCTACAACATCGGCTGGATGTGCGGCGGCGAGTGGCTGGAGTACACGATCAACGCGATGTACAGCGGTCCGTACATCATCGAGCTGCGCACCTCGTCGCAGACGGCGGGCGGGCTGTGTCACCTGGAGTTTGACGGCGTAAACGGCACCGGGAATATCGTAGCGCCGGTAACCGGCGGGTGGCAGAGTTGGGCGAGCGTGTGGGCGCGGGCCGAGCTGGCGGCGGGCGAGCAGGTCATGCGGTTCGCCAACGACCCGGCCGCGGCGAACTACAACCTCAACTACATTCGCCTATACTCGGCGGCCGACTTCAATCGCAACGGCGTGCTCAGCGTGGACGATCTGGCGGGCGTGTGCACGTGCGTCGCGGGGCCAGGGGTGACGACGCCGCCGGCCGGTTGCACACCGGACGCGTTCGCGCGGGCCGACCTGGACGGCGACGGGGACGTGGACGTGCACGATCTGGACGCGTTCCAGCGGGCGTCGGCGTGGTAAGCCGCGCGCCACGTGGGGCGTGACGCGGTTTGACGCGCGCCTGGGGCCCCGTAGAATTCTACTGGCAGTCGGTGCGCGGCTTTCGTTCCGAAAGTGCGCGGCCGCGGCGGAGTCTCGACGATGAGTCCCGGTGATCCGGACGAGCGCGACGTCACCGATGCCCTGGTGCCGCTGGTCTACGACGAGTTGCGCGACATTGCGCGAAGTTTCTTCCGCAAGCAACCCGCGAGTTTCACGCTGCACCCGACCGACATCGTGGATGAAGCCTGTCTGCACCTGTTGCGGCATTCCAAGGTGCAATGGGAGAGTGCCGAGCATTTTCGCGCCATCGCCACCAAGAAGATCTGGCAAGTGATTGTCGACCACCTGCGCACGCGGCATGCGCAGAAGCGCGGGGGTGTGCCGGCTGCTCCGAACACGAGCACGGACGCTGGGGCCGTGCCCAGCGGCGTCGCACAGCCGAAGCGCAAACGGCGCGTGCCGCTGGAAGGCGTGAGCGTCGCTTGGCGTGACCGGACAGTGGACGTACTGGACCTGGCGGAGGCGCTGGAGGACCTGGGGGCGGAGAGCCGGCGGCTGCGCGAGATCGTCATGCTGCACTGGTTCGGTGGCCTGAAGTACGCCGAGATCGCCAAGCTATACGCGCTCAGCGAAAGCACCATCGAAAAGGACTTCCACTACGCGCTGGCCTGGCTCAACCGCCGTCTCGGAGGGCCGGGTCGTGGCGACTGACTTCCATCTGCGGGTGCAGCGCGTGCTGGACCAGGTCCTGGCCCGGCCGCCCGCCGCCCGCGAGGAAGCCCTGCGGCAGCTCTGCGGACCGGACGAGCGCTTGCGGACCGAGGCGCTGTCGCTGTTGCCGCATTACGCGGATTTGCAGGCGTACGAGCCGCCGCAGCCGGCGGGGACGGGGTGGAAGCTCCCGGGCACGACGACGTTTCTGCAGGCGCGGGCCGAAGCCGAGGTCGTGCACGAGGACCCGGACCCCAAGCCGCCGTTCAGCGTCGATCAGTACACGGTGGTGCAGGTGCTGGGGCGGGGCGGGATGGGCGTGGTGTATCGTGCGATTCACCCGACCCTGCACCGCGTCGTGGCGATGAAGATCTTGCGGCGCAAGCTCAGCACCGCGCAGGACCGCTGGCGCTTCATGTACGAAGAGGAGATTCTGCGCCAGCTCCGGCATCCCGGCATCGCGCGCTTCAGCCATTCCGGCCTGGCACGCCTGCGCTTTCGGTCGCCGGGCGGCTACGAGTGTGACGAGCGCCCGTACTTCGTGATGGAATACGTGGAGGGTGAGCCGCTCGTGCAGTATGCGGCCACGCAGGCGCTGTCCGGGCGGCAGCGGTTAGCGCTGCTGGTGAAGATCTGTGCCGCGGTCGAGTACGCACACCAGCGTGGCATCGTGCACTGCGACCTCAAGCCCGACAACATTCTTGTGGACGGGGCCGGGCAGCCGAAGGTGCTCGACTTCGGCATTGCACGGCTGGCCGCCGATGAGGCTGCCCGCAACCGCGAGCTGCGCGTGGGCGGGACGCTGCCGTACGCCAGTCCGGAGCAACTGCAGGGCCGTGTTGACCGGCTGACGCCGGCGTCGGATGTGTACGCCTTGGCGCTTATCGCGCACGAACTACTGACGGGCGAGCGGCCGCGGCGGAGTGGGGATGTCGTCCATCTCAGTCTGGGGACGGTGCGACTGGACACGGTGGCCGACCCGCGGGCGACGGAGGCGCTGGATCGCGAGGTCACGTACTACATCAGTGCGATCCTCGCGACGGCGCTGCGGCAGACGCGCGGCGATCCGTACCGCAGTGCGGGAGAGCTCGGGCGCGACCTGGAGGAAGTGCTGGGGCACTATCCGGCCGAGTCGCGCTGGGCGGCGTTCAAGCAGCGGCTGACGAGCGGGTTGGGGGCGGGGGCGGGCAAGTGGGCGACGAGTCCGCTGAGCCGGCCGTTGAGCGCGGTGTTGCGCAAGCGGATTGGGATGAACGTGGAGCAGCGCTCGCGGCGGGATCCGGACAAGCCGAAGTGAGAGGGGCGTTGCGCGGGGGGCGGCCGCGGCAGGGCCGAAGTCGCGCCGAATTTGGCGCGGTTCTCGGCTGGATGCGTCAGCCGGGACGGTACAATGGGGGGGAGAACTGGGCGGCACGGGGCTTCGAATGGAGGGGTCCCAAGTAGCGATAGCCGCCCGGTTCACTGAGGAATTGGGAAGAGGTGGCGAAATGCAGATGCGGTTGTTGAGCACGGTGATTGCTGCGGCGGCTTGGGTTAGTGTGGGGACTGCCTGGGCAGTGAGCATCGAGACCGTGCCGGTGGAGAATGTGCGGAACCTCCCGGACGCGCGCTACCCCCAGCCGCACGGCCCGCTGCGCGGGTTCGGTGGCGTGGACTACGCGTATCAAATCGGCAAGTACGAAGTGACGACGGGACAGTACGCCGAGTTCCTCAACGCCGTGGCCGCCGCGGATCCGTACCGGCTTTACTATTTGCAGATGGGGACGGGGCCATCCGGTTGTGGGATCCAGCGCAGTGGCCAGTCGGGCAGCTATACCTATAGCGTGAGCGCAGATTGGGCCAATCGCCCCGTGGGTTTTATATCCTGGTGTGATGCGGCGCGGTTCGCCAATTGGCTCCACAATGGGCAGCCGATAGGTCCGCAGGGGCCTGGAACCACCGAAGACGGCTCCTACGCACTGAACGGGGCAACGAGTGTGATCGCCTTGGCGAGCGTCGCCCGCCAACCGAATGCGACCTGGGCGATTCCCACTGAGGACGAGTGGTATAAGGCCGCTTATCACAAAAATGACGGTCTGACGGGTAACTACTGGGAGTATCCGACACGGAGCAATGATCGTCCCAGCAATGTGTTAGGAAACCCTGTCGATCCGGGCAATAACGCGACCTACCTGAACGGCATCGTCGATACGATTGGTCTGCCGTACTATCGGACGGAAGTTGGGGCCCACGAGAACTCGGGGAGTCCATACGGCACGTTCGACCAGGGTGGGAACGCCTGGGAGTGGTGCGATGGTCCCGTGATCTTCTCGCATTACCGGGTGATGCGGGGCGGCTCCTTCAGCAGTCCCGACAACGACTACGAGTTGCGGGCGACAGCGCGTGAGGAAGTCGTCTTGTCGACCGAGTTTCCCAGCAATGGTTTTCGCCTTGTCCTTGTTCCCGAGCCGGCGACGTTGGGGCTCTTGAGCGCGGCTCTACTGGGCGCGATGCGGCGGCGCTAGCAGGCGTTCACCGGAAGCATGGGACAGGGGGGCGGAGGATGAGCGCTTACTCCCCCGGCGTGATCTCCAGCGCCAGCGCCATGTAGAGCTGGTCGCGCTGCTGCTCGACGACCAGTTCCACCTCGCGCGGAGCGGACAGCTTGAGCACGCCGACGCTGCGGCGCGGGATCCAACTGCGCGCCCAGTCGTTGATGATGGCCTCGCCGTCCGCTTGCAGGCGGATGCCGCCGTTGCCGACCAACGCGAAGCGCCACGTGCCCGCGGGCATTGGGAGCTTGGTGCGGGCGATCAGGCCGGCGTGCGTCCGCGGACGGGTGCCGCGCCGCGGACGATCGCCCGCCGGGGCGCTCGCGGCTGCGGCCCGCGGCGAGCTCTTGGCAATGTCCAGCGGGTCGGGGGAACGGAAAATCCACAGCGTCTTCAGTTCACCCGTCTGCGCGTCCGGTCCCTGGGCTTCGCGGCGCCAGCCGGCCACGTCGTTCTGCGGGCTCGTTGTCCACGGAAATTCCGTCACCTTCCACGTCGTGGCCACCAGCGTGCCGCGCACCGTTTGCCGGAACTCGCCGGCCGCGATCGCCAGTTCGTACGCATACACGCCCGGCTTCGCGGCCGACACGGTATAGGTGTGTCCGGGGTTGGGCCCGGTGGCCGGGGCGAGCTGTCCGGACACGCCATCGCCGCGCAGCGTGACCTTGGGTTCGGTCGGCAGGCACCACAGGGCGTACGTGTGTCCGGTGGCGGGGCTTTCGATGCGGCGCACGAGCGGCGAAGCGTGATCCCAGGGGCCCCACTCCGTCATGATGATGTGCGCGCGTCCGCGCAGCTGTGGGCGCGCCCCGACGGGCCGCGTGTCGCCCAGCACCGGGTAGGTGGGCAGGTCGGCTGGCGGCACGGTGGTGTCGTCGTCGCGCGTGACCTGCGTGGTGTCCTCGATGTTCTCCTCGCGCCGCACGCTCGTGAGCTTGTTGGCGGCCAGCGTGACCTTTCCCGGCCCGCGAAAGTGGAAGGCCAGAACGTCGCCCGTGAAGGTGTTGTCGGCGATGAGGTTGTCGTTCCAGTCCGGGCAGTTGCGCGCCGCCCAGCCTTCGAGCTTGTCCTGCGGCGCCCACCACAGGTGCACGCCGCAGCGGTTGTCGCGGAAGGTGTTGTGGACGATGCGGTTGCGGCGGCTGCTGTCGATGTTGATGCCGCCGCGCTCCAGGCCGTAGCCCATTTCGCCGTTCTCGGCGATTTCGTTGCCCGCGATGAGCGTGTCCTGCGAGTAGCCGTTCCAGATGCCGCAGATGGCGTTGCCGACCAGGCGGTTGGCGAGGTAGCGATTGCCGAACGAGAAGGTCATTTCGATGCCGTGGGCGGCCGCGTAGGAGAAATCGTTCCGAATCAGCAGGTTGCGGTCGCAGCCGATGCCGGGGCGGGAGAACGGCACGGCCGCGGGTTGCGTCGTGGCCGGTTGGGTATCGGGCGGTACCTCACCCTGGCCCTCGCGCCCGGCGTAGCCGAAGAGGGCGTCGCCGCCGTGCGTGGCGGAGTTTTCGGCGATGACATTGTCGGAGCACTGCTCGAATACGAGGAAACCGGCCGAGTCCTGCCCGCGGTTGTAGACGTTGTGGCTGTAGCCGCGGATACAGAAGTCGCAGGCGTTGCGGGAGATGATGTTGCGGCTGGAACGCCACAGGGCGATGCCCCAGCCGGAATTGAAAGAGAAGTCGTTGTCGTAGACCCTCGCCTCGTTGACGCGATCGAGGCAGAGGGCGTTCTGGCCGTGGTGTACGCGGCAGTGGCGGACCGTGATGCCGCGGGAGTCCTCGATGTACAGGGCCGCGGCGTAGTCGTTGAGCCAGTGGTTGTCGTCGTTGTGGTGGGGATAGAGCCAGTCGCCGCTGTCCTCCAATTGGGGATCGGATTTCAGGTGCGCGCGCCGGTTGTCTGAGGCATCGATGTCCTCCAGCGTCAGGCCGTCGCAGGCGGTGGCCCAGAGCGCGCCGTGATATCCGCTGATCTGCCCGCCGCGTACGGTGACGTTCCGCTGGCCCTGGATGCGGATGGCGTAGCCGCGGTACTGGTCGGGGGGCATGTCGGCGGGGGCGCCGCGGAGGACCGAGTTCGGCGCCAGTTCGATGACGATGTCCGAGGCGGCCACGTGCACGACGCCATCGCCGTTGGCGTCGGCAAGGTCGGTGCCCGGCGGAATCTCGAGCCGGCACGACTGGCGGATCTCCGTGTCGTCTGTTCGGAGGGTGACGACGGGCAATTCCGCCTGGGCGCTGGCCCCCGCGCACAGCAGGAAGATAAACAGTTTCATTCTGCACCTATACGGGCCTTCTCGTGGCGCCGCTCAAAAGGGAGTATACTCCCCGTCGGCGTCCGCCGCACGTAGGATCGGCGGACGATTCCGACGGAGGCGCAGTTGAGCAGGCCAGCGCGGACACTCGGCGGCTGGGGCTTCGTGGCATTCCCCTTGGCCGTCGTGTTCGTGTTCACGGCCCTGCCGACGATCATGGGGATCGGACTGAGCCTGTGCGAGTGGACGGGCGGCGGCTGGCCGCGGTTTCTGGGGCTGCAAAACTATGCCCACGCGCTGAGCGACCACACGCTGCACAACGCGCTCATCAACACCGTCCTGTTCGCCCTCGGCACCGTGCCCCTCACGATCCTCCTCGCTTTCCTGCTCGCGATTGCGATGAACGCGGCGTGGTTTCGCGGGCGGACGCTGTTGCGCACGGTGTTCTTCCTGCCGACCGTGATCTCGGTGGTGGCGATCGGCCTGATCTGGCGCTGGGTGCTGGAGCCGTCGTCGGCCGGATTGCTCGACGACCTGCTCACGAGCCTCGTGAATCTCCCGCACACGCTGCACCTGACCGCGACGCGAATGCAGCCCGATTGGCCGGAGTGGCTCGGCAACAGCCCGTGGGGTCTCGTGTCGGTGATTGTGATCTCGACGTGGCGCGGACTGGGCTTTGCCATCGTGCTGTATCTGGCCGCACTCAGCCAGGTGCCGCAGTCGAGCTACGATGCGGCCGCAGTCGACGGCGCCAGCGGGTGGCAGATTGTCTGGC
This sequence comes from uncultured Planctomycetales bacterium, assembly GCA_964523405.1. Taxonomy (GTDB): domain Bacteria; phylum Planctomycetota; class Phycisphaerae; order UBA1845; family Fen-1342; genus CAZGAQ01. The sequence continues at coordinate 106,127 of CAZGAQ010000003.1, read as the reverse complement.
GCATTGCGTGGCCGAGCGTGTGGCCGATGACGTTCTTCCTGCTGATTACGGGGCTGATCGGGGCGCTGCAGGTCTTTGACATCATCATCGTGATGATCGGGACGTTCGAGCAGCGCTGGACCGACATGCTGAACGTGTACTTGTACCGCGAGTTTACGCGCAGCCGTCTCGGCTACGCGGCTACGATCGGCGTGGTGCTGCTGGCGGCGACAGCGCTGGTGACGGCGGCGCAAGTACTGTGGTGGCGCGGGAGGGAGCGGGTATGAACCCCCTCGGCCAGCCGCCGCTTGCGGTGCGCGTGCTCGTGCACGTCGCTGTGTACGCGCTCGGTGCGACGATGCTCGTGCCTTTCGCGTGGATGGCCTCGACTTCGCTTAAGACGCGCACCGAGGCGATCGGTGTTGCCGCGGGCGGGACGCCGGGCCAGGCGGGCGCGGGCAAGGCGGAAGTACACTGGCTGCCGGGGGGCTGGCCGTGGCAGTGGCAATGGCGCAACTACGCGGACGCGTGGCGGATCGCGCGGCTGGGGCAGTTCTACGGGAACAGCATCCTGGTCGCCGTTGCGGTCACCCTGCTGTCGCTGGTGCACAATGGGCTGGCGGGCTTTGCGTTCGCGAAGCTGCGGTTCGCGGGGCGGCGCGTGACGTTCGGGCTCCTGCTGGCCACGATGCTGTTGCCGTACCAGGTGTACTTCATCTTCGCGTACATCCTGTGCGTGTGGGTGGGGTACGTGGATCACTACCAGGCGCTGATCGTGCCGTTCCTGGCGAGCGCCTTCGGCATTTTCTACATGCGCCAGGCGATCAGCAGCGTGCCCGACAGCCTGCTGGAGGCCGGCCGCATCGACGGGATGACGGACTTCGAGCTGTACGGGACGGTGGTCGTGCCGATCGTGCAGCCGGCGCTGGGAGCCTTGGCGATCTTCACGTTCATGGGGACGTGGAACTCGTTCTTCTGGCCCTTGGTCGTGGTGGATTCGTACGCGTGCTACACGCTGCCCCTGGCGGTGGCGGAGCTGGCGGCGGGGATGTACGTCGACTCGTGGCCGGTGCAGATGGCGGCGGCGACGATCGTGACGCTGCCGATGATCGTGGTGTTCCTGGTATTTCAGCGTGCGTTCGTGCGGGGCATTGCGCTGACGGGCGTGAAGGAGTGAGGCGCCGCCGCCGATGCGAACTAGTCATCTCATCCTGGGGCTGCTGATTGTCGCCAGCGCAGCGCTGGTGATTCCGACGCGCTGCGTGGAGGATCCGCACCGGCGTCTGCTGATGACGACCTGGGGGATGCCGTTTGAGGACGCGCTGTTCCGCGACGTGTACGCGCGCGGGTTTGAGCGGGCGCATCCGGGGCTGACCGTGCAGTACCAGCGGTACTTCGACGTGGGGCCGAAGTACGAGGCGTGGCACGCGGTGGGGCGTGGCGCGGACGTGATGCGCACGCCGATCAACTACTACCACGGCATGGTCGCCAAGGGGATGCTGGAACCGCTCGACCGGTTCATCCACGATCCGAATGTGGGGCTGACGCGGGCTGAGCAGGCGGACTTCTTTCCCAACGTCTGGCAGACGCTGGAAGTGGGGGGGCAGCGCTACGGGCTGCCGTCGGACAATGCCCAGTATGGCGTGTACTACAACAAACGCATCTTTGACGAGTATGACCGGGATCATCCGGACGCGCCGCTCGGGTATCCTAATGCCAACTGGACGTGGGAAGACCTGCGGCGGGCACACGAATTGCTGACGATCACGGCGCCGAGCGGCGAGATTCTGCAGTACGGCGTGTCGTTCGAGTTGTGGGCCTGGCCGTTCCTGGCATTTCTCGCGCAGGCCGGTGGGCAGATGTGGGATGAGGCACAGACGACCGCGCTGGTCGATTCGGACGCGGGCGTGGAGGCGCTGGAATTCCTGGTGGCGCTGATCCCGAAGAACTCGCCGCTGCGCTCGATCGAGATGGCCGAGACGGCGAGCGGGCCGGATGACCTGTTCAAAGTGGGCAAGCTGGCCATTTTGCTCGATGGGAGCTGGCGGGCGCCGAACCTGGAGAAGGAGAGCCCCAAGCTGGACTTCGCCATCGCGCCGCTGCCGCACCACCGCGACCGGGCCATTGTGAGCGGGTCGGTGCTGTGGTCGATCAGCGCGCATAGCCAGAACAAGGAGATGGCGTGGCAGATGGTGAAATGGCTGACGCGACGGGAGCAGGCGCTGCAGTACTGGAACAAGCTGCGGGTGGCGCCGCCGGCGCTGCTGTCGGTGGTCAACAGCGCTGAGTTCAAGCAGACGACGGGGCTGGTCGATGCGCGTGGGGAGGTAGTGGTACCGCCGATGCCGCGGGCCAAGTTCGCCGACCGGGCGGCGTGGCTGCAGGCGGTGACGGGCGTGGACCCGGAGACGGGGCGGCCGATCGGGTTCATCCCGGCGGCGCTGTACGAGGCGGATCTGGAGCTGAAGGTAGCGCGGGCGCTGGTGGAGGCGGTCCGGGGGGACAAGACGCCGCGGCAGGCGCTGCGGGACGCGGTGCGGGAAACGCACCAGATCATCGATCGGGACCGGGCGGCGCGGGGGTTACCGGCGGTGCGGCGGTAACGAAGTGGGGAGGTGGGGAAGTGGGCGCGTGGTGCGGGGCGCGTGGAGGCCCCTGGGGCGCTGAAAGCGGGCACCCCTCACCGTCGTTCGGGGCAGGCTCCGGCCTGACGCTACGGGGGGACGTGGCGCGGAGTCGGGCCAACGTCAGGTGGGGACGCCTGATTGCAGGGCACGCCGGTCCGAACTTGCCCGGGCCGCGCTCGCTGCACGACCCACACGCGGGCCCGCGTCAGGTGCGTGCGAGACCGGCGCGGCGCGCCAAGAGAAAGGGGAAGAATGGGAAATTGTGATCGGGGCGCGCCGGAATTGGCCGCACTCGTCGCTTACCCGTCTGGTCGCCGGGCGGGCTTGCCCGCGCGGCGGCCACCAGGGCTCACGCGTGCGAGCTGAGGTACCGTGAGGCCCGGCCAAGATAGCTGGTGAGCCGCTCCAGGGCGCGGCCGGCGAGGCGGCGGACGGCGTCCTCGGAGCGGCCGAGGTCGGCGGCGACGGCGGCAAGCGGCTCCTGCCGCAGGTAGAGGCGCTGCACGACGACGCGGTAGTCCTCGGGCAACTGGGCGATGCCGCTCATGAGGGCGGCAGCGGCGTCCTGTTGGCGCAAGGCGACGCTGGGTGTGACGAGGTCGGGACGGCAGCGAGCGAGGAGGGCCTGCGTGCCGGCGGTGCTCGTGCCGGCGGCGTCGGCGCCACCGTGGGCGGCGTGGACCTCACGGGCGGCGTCGCGCTTGCGGCGGCGCCAGTGGCGGACCTGGTCGATGAAGCGGTGATCGATGATGCGCGTGGCCCAGTGGTAGAAGGCTTCGCCGTCGCTGCACGTGAAGTCGCGGATAGCCTGGAAGATATCGATGTACGCTTCCTGCAGCAGGTCCTCGGGCTCGATCTTGCCTTGCCAGTCCACGCCGATCTTGCGGCGGGCGAAGCCGAGCAGGCGCGCGTGATGGGCCCAAAGGAGCTGCGCGAGGGCGTCCGCGTCGCCGGCGGCGGCCTGCTGGCACCAGGTGGTCATGGTCTGCGGATCGCGTGCGTCGGCGTTCGCGGGTGACATGGCAAGGGGTAGAATAGAAGCCCGGCGGCGGTTTGTCATGTCCGGACGCCGTCGGGCTGAGGGCCGCTCATGGCGCGTCAGGCACCACCGGAGGTCACGCGGCTGGTCGAGCGCTTTTTCGCGGCGCGGCAGGCCGGGCAGCGCGTCTCGGTCGACGACGTGCTCGGGCCGCCGAATGCGGGTGGCGACGACAGTGCCCGCGTACGGCTGCGGACGGCGGTGTTGACGGAGATTGTGCGGTGCTCGCGCACGCCAGGCGGGGTGGCGGGCCTGACGCGCACGGTGAGCGCGCGCGGCGAGGCTGCGGCGGCGACCGTCGCCGCAGCGGGCGACGCGGCGGTTTGGGGTGGCGCGTCCGCGGGGGTGGTGGGGTCGGAGTTCCCCGAGTTGGAGGGCTACGACCTCATCGATGTGCTGGGCCGCGGGGGGATGGGGGTCGTGTACGAGGCGTACCAGCGGAGCACGGGCCGGCGCGTCGCGGTGAAGTTCCTGTCGGCCACGGAGCAGACGGAGGCGGGACGGCGGCGGTTCGAGCGGGAGGTGGAGCTGGTCGCGCGGCTGCAGCATCCGCACGTGGTGGCGGTCATCGATTCGGGCATCGATCGGGGGCACTACTACTACGTGATGGAGTACGTGGACGGGCGGCCGTTGAATGTCGCGCTGCCGCCGGGGCAGGCACCGGTGCGGGCGGTTCTGGAGGTGCTGGCGACGGTGGCGGAGGCGGTCGATTACGCCCACCAGCGCGGCGTGCTGCACCGCGATCTGAAGCCATCCAACGTGCTGCTGGATGCGGCGGGCGGGGTGCACCTGCTGGACTTCGGGCTGGCGCGGACGCTGGAGCCGGGAGCGGGGCAGGCAGCGGGGCATTCGGTGACGCAGCCGGGGCAACTGGTGGGGACGCTGGCGTACATGGCGCCGGAGCAAGCGCGCGGTGACGCGGAGCAACTCAGCGTGCGGAGCGACGTGTACTCGCTTGGTGCGCTTGGATACGAGTTGCTGACCGGGGATTTGCCGTGTCGCGTGGAAGGGCCGCTCCTGGAGGTGCTGCAGCGCATCGCGCAGGCGGAACCGCCGCGGCCGGCGACGCTGCGCGCCGGGCTGGATCGCGATGTGGATGCGATACTGCTGAAGGCGCTGGAGAAGGTGCCGGGGGGGCGGTATGCGACGGCGGGGGAACTGGCAGCGGACCTGCGGCGGTATCTGGCGGACGAGGCGATTGTGGCGCGGCCGAGCGGGCCGGCGCGGCGGGTGGCGCGGTGGGTGCGGCGGCATCGAGCGGTGGCGAGTGTTAGCGCGGTCGCCGTTGTGGCGCTGCTCGTCACGACGACGGTATACCTGGTGCAGATGGCCACGCAGCGCGAGCGAGCGGCGCGCGTGGGGCAGTTCTTTGTGCGGAACTTCGGCTTCGCGACGCCGGACATCGCCAAACGCGCGACGGTGGAACGGCGTGATCTGTGCGACTATGCGGCCGGTCGCGTGGCGGAGGAGTTGGCGGGGTATCCGCTGGAGCAGGCGACGGTACATCAGGCGCTGGGATTGGCGTACCTGGAGCTGTCGTTGCCGGAGGAGGCGCGGGGGCAACTGGAGCAGGCGCTGACGCTGCGGCGCCGGGAGCTGGGCGAAGAGCACGCGGAGACGGCGGAGACGATGCACGCGCTGGCGCTGGTGTTGCACCGGCAGGGGGAGTACGAGGCGGCGCGGCAGTATTACGAGGCGGCGCTGCGAGTGCGGGAGCGGACGTGCGGGGCGGCGAGCGCACCGGTCGCGGAGACGCTGAACAACCTCGGGTGGCTCGCCAAGGATCGCGGGGACTACGACGAGGCCGCGGCCCGTTACGCCGCTGCGCTGGAACTGCGGCGGAAGGTGTGCGGGTCGGACCATCCGGCCGTGGCGGAGACGCTGAACGACCTGGCGCATCTGCACTACGTGCGGGGGCAGTACGCGGAGGCGGAGCGGGCGTTTCGGGCGGCGCTGGACATTCGGCTGCGGCTGTACCCGGATCGGCAGAACACGCATGTGGCCGCAACGCTGGCGAGCCTGGGCTCGGTGCTGAACAAGCTGGGGCGGTACGCGGAGGCGGGGCCGCTCTTGGCGGAGGCGCTGCAAATTCGCGAACGGGTGTGCGGGACACAGCACGCGGACACGCTGGTGAGTCGCAACGAGTGGGGGCTGCATCTGCTGGAGACGGGGCAGTATGCGGCGGCGGCGGAGGTGCTGCGGGAGAACCTGCGACTGCGGGAGGAGGTGCACGGGCCGCGGCATCGACTGGTGGCGGTGAGCGTCGTCAATCTGGCGTTGGCGCTGCACGCGGAGGGGGCGTTTGAGGAGGCCGAGCGACTGGAGCGGCGGGCGCTCGAGCTGTTGACGGAGATCCACGGCAGAGAGCGGGACCACGCGGACGTGGCCGCGGTGCTGACGCACCTGGCGTGTACGCTGAGCGATGCGGCCGGAGCGGTGGGGCAGGACAATGCCGGAGTCAACCACGAAGCGGTCGGGCAGCGCGAGGCCGGGGCGCTCGAAGCGGCACAGCGGCGGATGGCGACGGCGCAGCGGGAGGAGGAAGCGCTGGAGGTGGCGCGGCGGGCGCTGGCGATGCGGCAACGGCTGGCGCCGGAGCAGCGGGGAGCGGCGCTGGGGCAGGCGTGGTGCGTGCTGGGGCATGTGCAACTTGGGCTGGGGCGGCTGGCAGAGGCACGGGAAAGCCTGGAGCGCGGGACGGAGTTGCTGGCGGCGGAGCTGCCGGGCGGGCATTGGCGGCTGGCGCTGGCGCGGAGCGATCTGGGGGAGTGTCTGGCGCGGCAGGGGGATCGGGCGGCGGCGGGTCCGCTGCTGGCGGCGGCGGCGGACGAAATTGAGGCGGCGCAGGGGCTGGAGAGCCGATTCAGTGTGGCGGCGCGGGCGCGGGTGGTGCGGTGGCGGTAGGGGGGGTGCCTGGCGGCGTCGCGTGCAAACGTGCGAACGTGAAAAGGTACAAACGGGGCGTGGGCGGCGGCGGGGGGTGGGAAGGTTGCCAAGCAGGGATTGAGGGACTGAGGGATCAAGGGATTGAGGGGCGCATCGTGCGCGGTTCGCGGGATGGGAGGGGAAGGTTGCCAAGAGTTTCTTGTTGCGCGCTGCCTAGTTGGCAATCTTCGGGTGTTTGCCTGAAGGTTGATGCTTGATGATGCTTGGGGTGAGGGCAGGGGGGAGGGCGCCGGCGGCGGTGTTTCGCGGGTGCTGTGCCGCGTGGCATCGTGAGCTCCTCCCGGTGGGGCCGGTCTCATCCTGAGAGGAGTATGGCGCGCGGACGGGGCGGAGGGGCGGATTCTCGGCGGGGTGCGCAGGATTGGCGGAGTGTGGCGGGCGGGGGCGGCGTCTCACTCGGTCGCTCTTGGCGCGAGCGGGACTGCCGTTCCGCACTCGGGGCACCTGCCGCTGACGTTGCCGGTCAAGTCGTAGCCGCATGTGAGGCAATGGCCGTGCCGCATTTGCTGGCGGACGCGGGCGCGCTGGTAAGCGATTCGCAGCCAAAGCGCGGGTACAACGGCCGTCAATAACGCGATGAGCCAATGAGGCACGCTGCCGACGATCCACCACGCCGCCGTCTGCGGTCCCTGTGGAGCGGCGGTCTGGCGGTAGTAAGTGACGCCTTTGCCCGCCCGGATGATCCCGTAATGGCTCACCCGGCCGGCCTCGCCCGAGTACTCGTACGCCTGCAGCGCCCAATAGCGCTGGCTGTTGCCTCCCGATAGCCAGCGCCAGGGCAGAGATTCAGGAAACCCGCGGTAGAACCAGAGCCAAACCCACCCGCGATCTGAGGTGATTTCGAGCCCGCGGGGACCGATCTTCGAAAAGACGTCACCGCCGCTGTAGCTCCTGAACCACATCACGACCGTCGCCACACACAGCAACAGCGAGAGTGCGCTCGCGAAGTTGAAGGGCTTCCGCCGCATGGCATACCATGTCACCGACATTTCCCATCTGACCTCGCCTGGCTACACCGGCGGGCCGTGGTTGGCCATTGTACAGCACCCTCCCCTCGTTGTGCCGACCCCGTCAATTCGCTGGGGGCATTCACGACGATCTGCCAGATTCGGCGCGACGATGCGGAGGCCCCGATGCGGGCGATGCCGGCCAATCACTGGAAGTCAGTCCGGGTCCCATTTCCTCCCGAGGACGTCGAGGGCGAGAGGGGGAGGGCGGCGGCGACGTTTCGCGGGTGCTGTGCCGCGCGGCATGGTGAGTTCCTCCCGCTGGGGCCGGTCTCGTCCAAGGAGGAGTATGGCGCGGGGACGAGGTTGTGGGGTGGATTCTTGGTGGGGGGCGGGGGGTTGGCGGAGGGTGGCGGGCTTGGGCACGCCCGCACGGGATTTACACGGCGAAGGAAGGGAGGGGCGATTGCGAATTGCGAAATGGGGCGGGGATCGGTGGAGGCGGGAAGGCCGCTGAAGCGGCCTGGGGGGCGGGGCGAGCCGGTGTCGGAGGGATGCGGCCGGTCAAGGCGGTCGGGCGAGTGGAGGAGACCCCCACCCTGCCCTCCCCCTGGAAGGGGGAGGACAGGGGGAGGGGAGATTCGCGGGCGGAGTGGCGCTCGGCGCAGATGGGAGGGCAGTCCTGCGGGCGGGTGTGCGAGAGGGGATTCTCGTACCAGCCCGGGGTGTCGCACCAGCGCGGACCGTGCGATGCTGAGGGGCGTCACGCCCCGGGGCGCTGCTAGACGCCGCCGACCAGGGCTTGGAATGTGGCAAAATCCGCGACGTCGACGTCGCCGTCGTGCTCCAGGTCTGCGGCCGCGAAGGTGGTGGCGTCGCAGCCGGCGGGGGGGGTGAAGACGTCGGGGCCGGCGAGACAGGGGGCGAACAGGGCGAGGTCGGCGCTGTTCACGGAACCGTCGCTGTTGAGGTCGCCCACCGGGGGAATGACGAAGGGAATAACGGCGTTGCCGCCGGCGAGGCCGTTACCGCTGGGGAGCGAGGCCGGGCTGGCGGGGCTGGCGATTTCGCCGTCGAGCTGGATGCTCGCGACGGCGGTGCGGAGCGAGTCCTTGACGGTCAGGGTGTAGGCGCCGCCGGGGAGCGGGGCGCCGCAGTTGAGCGTGGCGGTGAAGTTCGTGGCGGAGTAGCTGAGGGTGAAGGGGACCGTGCCGCGCGAGGACGTGAGGACGAAGTCGGTCACGGCGGGCGTGACGCTCTCACTGAAGGTGACGGTGACGGCGGATGGAGCGCCGGCTAGGGGCACGACGGCGCCGGGCAGCGGGCTGGTCTGGACAATCTTGGCCGGGCCGTTGACGTAGGTCTCCGAGGTTTTGGAGGTGGTCAGGATCCAGGCGTTTTCGTCGAGCACGATCGAGGTGGCCGAGGCGGTGATCGGGATGAGGAAGTACTGCGTCGCGGCGTTGTTGAAGATCTTGTAGGTCTGGTTGCCGCTCGCGAAGTTGACGCGCACGTCGATGGGCATGGTGTAGGTGCCGTAGCCAGAGGATTGCGTCTGGCGGACGCGCAGGCGCAGGTAGCTTTGGCCGCTGATGTTCACGTTCTGCCAGCCGGTGGCGTACGCGGGGGCGCCGGTGCCGTAGACCCACTCGTTGAAGAACCAGGAGAGGTCCTGGCCGTAGGCCTGGGAGGCGAGGGCGGCGAAATCGCCGGTGGTGGCGGCGGAGCCTTCGAAGGCAGCGCGGTAGGTGGCGAGGAGGTTGAAGAAGGCGTCGTCGCCGAGGACGTGGCGGAGCTGGTGCAGAACCCAGCCGCCCTTGTAGTACGTGAAGTCGGTGCTGAAGATGCGATTCACGTCCGTCGTGTCGTAGCAGTAGACGCTGCCGTTGACGGTGCTGGGGCGGCGGTTGGCCATGGCGGTGAAGAGCGCGGGCAGGCCCGTGGAGCCGGGCTTGCGTTCGTACCAGAGGGCTTCGGCATAGTCGGCGAAGCCCTCGTTGAGCCAGATATCGTTCCAGGTTTTGCAGGTGATGTTGTCGCCCCACCACTGGTGGCTGAGCTCGTGGACGGTGACGGACTCGGAGAAGGTGCCCTGGCCGGTGTTGGTCTGATGCTCCATGCCGCCGCCGAAGGCGAACTGGTAGATGCCGTACTTTTCGTTGATGAAGGGATAGAGGCCGAAGATGGTGCGGTAGACGGCGAGGGCGCTGAGGCACTTCTCCCAGGCGGTGCGGTTGGAGGTGGTGTCGCTGGCGGGGTAGATGTTGAACTCGACGGGCATCGTGCCGGCGCCGTAGTCGTAGGTTTGCGTCCAGGTGTTGTAGTTGGTGGTCGAGAAGAAGACCAGGTAAGTGGCGATGGGATAATTGGTGGCCCAGCGGTAGCGTTTGCGATTGCCGGACAGGGTGTCGATGTCCTGGAGCAGGCCATTGGAGACCGTGCGGAGCGTGCTCGGGGCCGTAACCGCGAGCTCGACGGTGGCCTTGTCGCCGTTGTCGCCCGGGAGGCCGGCGTCGCCGTCCTTCACGGGCCACCAGGTGTAGGCGTAGTACGGCTCGCTGAGGGAGAAGACCAGTGGCTGGCCGTTTTGCGTCTGGAAGTTAATCGAGCCGAAGCCGCCGGCGCTGGCGGTGCCGCTGTAGGTGATGGTGAGCGTGAAGATTTCGCCGGCGTCGTAGGCGCGGTCGAGCGTGACGACGCGTGTGGAGGAACTGGACGTTGTCACGGTGACGGGGGTGCTGCCGTTGATCACGGCGGAGCAGGCGTACTGGTTCTGCAGGCGGATGGTGAATTGGGTCAGGCCGTCGATCAGGCTGCGGACGGTGATAGTGTTGGTGCCGGAGATATGGGAACTGCTGGGGAGGATTTCGATGTCGAGGGTGTAGTGCAGGACGTCCGTGGCGCCGAGGGCCTCGCGGTCGGCGGCGTCTAGCTCCGCATCGTAGGGGGGCAGGCCGGCCAGGAAGCGGGCGGCGAGCGCCTGACCCTTGCCGCAGCCGATGATGGGACGGGAGTCGTCCGGCAAGGTCGGCAATGGGCCGAGGTCTTCGACCTGGGCGGTGGCCCAGGTTGTTGCGGTCAAAGACACGAGAACCGCCGCCAGCGCTGCCCGAGCAGCGTGCATCCCAATCCAGCGCATGTGCTTGCTCCGTTCACCTCGGTGCGGCCGGTCGCGAAGAACATCGGCGCCGGGCCGGACGAAGCTATTGTACCGCGCGGGAGGTGCGATTTGGGCGACATTCTCGGTGAAGGCGGCAGGTTGCGGCGTTGTCGTGCAGGGAGATTGTCCGCGAGATGCGAGGTTTTCGTCGTCCGCGCAAGCGGCGTTACGCGCGGCGACGGAGCAGCGCCGCGGCGAGTAGCAGCAGCGCCGTCGTCGGCTCCGGAATTACGAGGGAGAGCACGTCGCCATCGGCCACGGCGCCGGGGGTGTTATAGCTCCATAGGACGTCGTTGAAGGCAGCCGGGCCGTTCTGGTAGCCGATGGTAGCGCTGGCGCCGCCGCCGGCGCCGGGGACGCTGATGATCGAATACAGGTACTGGGCGTAGATGGCGGGGCTGCCGGAGGGGTTGCTGAAGATTTGCAGTTGGAAGGCGATGCGGTCGCTGCGGTCGCCGGCGTCGCCGCGGAGGCCGAGGCCGATGGGCTTGAGCTGCCACTGGATGATGTAGCGGTCGGTGAAGGCTTGGTAGAACACGCCGCCAATCGTGTTGCCGATGTCGTCCCAGTAGGGCAGGGCACATTGACCGCCGCCGAAGGCCTGCGTGCTGGGTAGCGGGGTGTTATTCGGATCGAGGTAGGTGCTCGTCAGGGTGCCGTAGCCCACGCCGCCGTTATTGGAGACGATTAAGTCGCCGGCCGGGAAGACGGCATTGCCGAAGGGCACGGAGAGCGTGGCGGAGTCGTTGTCACCGAGGGGGATCAGGGTGCCGGTGGTGGAGATGTCGATATAGGTGCCGGGGAGGTTGTCGACCAAGGACAATTGAGCGGCGGCCAGCGGGGCCAGACCGCCTATTACGGCCAGGGGAATGAGGGCTGAGCGCCACATATCGAGCCTCCAGTTCCACCCGGGGGCCAGCATAACGCCGCGGGGGCGTGGGCGGCAAAGGAAATCGAGAAGCTGTTGGCGTGGGGAGGGCGCTCGCTTCTGGCGCGGGGCGCATGTCCGACCGCGGTACGGGGCGGGGCTGGTCTGAGCGTGGTGCGCCGGCTCGATACCCATCTCCGGCGGTCTCCTCCCGACCGGCCCGTTGCCCGGTTTTCTTGGGAGTTCGCCACCATATGCCTCGTGGCGTCCCCCCCCGGCGACGAACGCCGGATTCTCCGGCGTCTTCCGTGCGCTGCGTCGGCCATTCTTCACACTCGTTCGGAACGGGTGGGGGCCGACGCTACTTCTGCGGCGGATGGTTAGCGGATGCCGACGCTGCAAACGGGCTTTTCCGCTGGTGGGGCGGTGTGCTACAATGGTGTTACACATCTGTCCGGAGACCAGGCATGAACGTACCCATCAAGCGCGGCATGCTGATTCGTCACCAGAATCACGTCTACACCGTGGCGGATTTCCAGGAACACCACGCGGGGAAGCAGAAGCCGACCATTCATGTGTCGTTGCGCGACGTGCGCGATGGGCGGCAGGTGGACCGGGCGCTGGAGGAGCTTGAACCGATTCAGGAAGTTCCGCACGCGATTCGCCAGATGCAGTATCTGTACCCCAAGGGAGCCGAACACGTCTTTATGGATTGCGAGACATTTGACGAGTTTGAGCTGTCGGCCCTGCATCTCCGCGGCTGCGAGCCATTCCTCCGAGAAGGTGACACCTACCGAGTCATGTTTGTCGATGAGCGCCCGCTGGCGCTGGAAATGCCTGAGATTGTGCCGTTGAAGGTGGCTTCCACGGCAGCGCCGTCGCACTCCGTAGGCAATGCGGCCAGTGTCCTGAAGGAGGCGACGCTGGAGAACCAGTTGTTGGTGCGTGTGCCGTTGTTCATCAAGAACGGGGACACCATTCGGGTGGACACGCGCACGAAGACGTACGTCGGAAAGATCTAGGGGCGCATGGCGGGGTCGGGTGAACGCGCCGCGTGAAGTGCGCATGTCCATGCGGCACCTGAGGTCGCCGGTGTTAACAGCGCCGCGGGTGTGGACTTTGCGTGAGGTGGGGGCGGGGTGATGTCGCGGCTCGTGTACAGGGCGGAGTAGGGGGGCCGGCTCTTGATTGTCAGGCGGGGCGGGCCACAATGGTTGCGAAGAGGGTGTTCAGCCAGCCGGCACGGGAGACGAATCATGCGACACACGCGGCTTATGGGCCTGGTTCTGCTTGGTGCGGTGCTCAGCGTAGTACTGCTGGCGGGCTGCACGATCTACGTTTCCGACAGTCTGGTCGGCAACGGGGTAGCGACCACCAGCACGCGCACGGTGGACACGTTCAATGAGATCGAGCTGACTGGAGCGGCGCATCTGGAAATCACGATCGGGGCGCTGCAGCCGATCACGCTGACCGGCGATGAGAACCTGCTGCCGCTGATCAAGACGGAGGTGGCGAGCGGCAAGCTGACGATTTCGTCGACCGAAGGCTACATCGCGCAGACGCCGCTGGTGATCCGGATCACCGTTCCGGACGTGACGAAGTTGACGTTGACGGGCGGCGGCGCGGTCAGCCTCACCGGTTTGCAGAACAGCGCCCTGAGTGTGCTGGTCACCGGGGCGGGCGAGCTCGACCTGGCAGGGCAGACGGACCAGTTCACGCTGAGCATTACGGGGGCGGGGGAGGTGGACGCGCTGTCGCTGGTCGCGAAAGCGGTGAATGTCAGCGTCACAGGCGCCGGCGACGCCAGCGTGCAGGCGAGCGAGACGCTCAACGTGCTCATCGAGGGATTCGGGGTCGTGAGCTACCGTGGCAACCCGGTGGTCACGCCGCACATTTCCGGGCTGGGGTCGCTCGAACAGCTCCCGTGAACCTGGGCCGAGTCGAAGACGGAGGCCAGCGACGCACGCGCGCGGTCAGCCCCGGTGCGCGTGCGGCCAGCGTGTCGCAGGCGTACGCCGCGGGGCGTGCAGCGGGGCGTGTGGGTTTCCTCGCGGCGTGACTTGCGGTACAACGTGCACTGCCGCGGGCCGGGCGCCGCCAGGGGTGCGGCGCGGGTCGCGGCCAGGAGCTGCCGCATGTCGACATCGTATCCACCGCCGCCGCCCACAGACCCACCGTACAGCACGTTCCCGCCGCCGCCCGAGTATGTCGAGGCGCTGCGGCCCCCGAAGACCGGCATGGCGACGACGTCGCTGGTGCTCGGTATCCTGAGTCTGTCGGTGTGCGCGTGCGGGGCGCCGGTGATGGGGCTGATTGCCATCATCCTCGGCGGCATCGCCGTGAGCCGCGCGTCACACATGGCCGCTCTGTACGGTGGCAAGGGGCGGGCGATCGGCGGGATTGTGACGGGGGCGCTGGGGCTGGTGGTTTTTGTCATCGGGGCCGCGTCCGCCTCGGCGATCCTCCCGCGTTTGGCGGGTTCGCTCTCTTCGTCGGTGAACCTGGGGCTGGTCGGGACGGGGCTGCAGCAGTACCAGACGCGCTACAACGATTTTCCGCCGGATCTGCAGACGCTGAGTCAGAGCGCGGTCATGGCGAACATGCGGGTGACCACGCCGGGGGGAGTGACGGCCGGGGTGACTTACATTCCGGGCGTGCATGCGGACGACCCGGGGCACTGGCCGCTGGCCTACACGCGGGCCACAATTGTCGGGCAATCCTTCGTCGCGGTATTCCAGCATGACGGCCAGATCCAGACGCTGGAGCCGGCCGCATTCGAGAAGTACCTGGCGGACTTCAAGCAGGAATACGAGCAGGCGCGCGGCAAGCCGCCGGTGATCACGGAGGCACCGCCCGCGGCCGGGCAGCCGTAGGGCGATGTCACTGGGGATGGTCGAAGACCATCTCTTTGACCTCGGCGCCGGCGGTCTTGCGCAAGTGGTCGCGGAGTTCGGCGAACTGCTGGTCGCTGCCGATGAATTCGAGCAGGAGCAGGCCGTCGGGCGAGCAGAAGTTGTCCTGCACATGGTGCAGGCCAACGCGGGTGCGGATGTTGCAGCCGTAGGCGGTGAGGGTCTTCTGCACCTCGGCGGCATTGGTGACGCGTTCGGTGATGTGGACGCCCAGGATGCGGTGCTTGTCCGGCATGTGCGGATCCTTCCTGCGTTGACAGCGGTGCCGCATACGGCGGCGGGGACGAACGATATCCAGATTGCGGGGCCTATTCTACGAGCAGGTGCTTGAGTTCGGCTACGTGTTCGGATTCCACGACGATTTGGGAGCGGATGAACTCCTCGAGCGCGACGTCGCCTTCGATGCGGCGGAGGGCGTCCTGGTAGGCCTCCAGGGCGGCCTCCTCGAAAACCAGCGCCAGCTCCAGGGCCTGCTTACCGTCGACAGAGGTGGGCTGCAGGGAGATGTTCACTTCGAGCTGGGGGACGGCCCCCAGGGCGCGGATCTTCCGGGCGATGACCTCGGCGTGGTCGATGGTTTCCTGGTAGCCCTGCTTGAGCACAGGGCCGACGACGAGGTGGTCAAGCCCGCGCACGGCGACCGAAAGGTGCAGGTAGCGCAGGGCGGCCTCGATCTCCTCGGCGAAGAGGCGGTTGAGCTCCTGGATGACTTCGTCGCGGCTGAGTGTGCTCACCGGGGAGTCCCTTTCTCGCGTGTGGGCGGGGTCGTGGCGGCGGAAGGTACCGGCGGTCGCGCCGTGGCGGAATCGGCCACGCGGGCGGCCAGGCAGTCGTTTTCACAGCTTGGGCACTGGGCAGGCACGTGAGCGCACTCGCCGCCGGCGGCGCGCCAGCGGGCGAGCAGCTCACGGCCGGCGCCGCCCTCGTCGTCGATGAAACGGAGGAAGGCGACGAGGCGTCGGGCGGTTTCGTTGCTGACGAGGTGTTCGAGCTTGCAGGCGTCGATTTCGGACTGCGCCGGAGGGACGCCGAGGACTTCGGTCAGGAAGCGCTCCATCAGCAGGCGTTTGGTCTTGACGGCCGTCACCAGGGCGCGGCCTTCTTCCGAGAGGCGCAGGTGGCGGTTTTCGTCCTGCTCGACGAGGCCGGCCTTCTTGAGGGGGCCGAGGGAGATGGAGACACTGCCGCGCGTGATGTGGAGTTGACGGGCGACGTCGGAGACGCGGGCATAGCCGAGGCGGGCAACGAGGTCGTCGATGGCCATCAGGTGGTGGGCGGCGCTGTGGGTGAGGATGTTCTGGTCGAACTCCTTCCACACGCCGCCGGCCGGGGGTTGTTCATCGCGCGGAGTCATGGCAGGGGATTATAACGCGGGAGGGAGCGACGGGGGATTCGGCCCCGGCGCGCCGCCGGAGTCGAGCCGCCCGGCAACGATCAGTCCGCAGACGTTAATCCCCGCCGATATCCTGGTTGAAGGCGAAGAGGACGATCATGTTTTCGCGTTGCTCGTGCTGGCCGAGGACGGCCATGTAGCGCTGGATGCGGGCGCAGGCGTCGGCGACGAGGAGGCGGTCCTCCGCGCCGATTTCGCCGAGTTCGCGGCGGATGGCGGCGGCCATGCGGATGAGCTGGCCGTTCTCCTGCTTGATGGCGCCGACCTGTTTGGAGAGTGTGGGGCGCTGCTTGAGGATGGTCTCGAGGTAGCCGTCCTCTTCCTTGATGGCGATGGTACGCGAGATGTGCTCGCAGAGGCGGTCGAAGCCGCGGCGGAGGCCTTCCAGCCATTGGCCGAGGTTGGCGCCGGGGGTGGCCGCGATGTGCTCCTTGAGCACCTGGACGAGCTGGTGCAGAGCCTTGTGCTCTTCCTGCATGCGCCGCCCGAGCTCTTCATCCCATTTTGCGGTCATTGCGGTTCTCCTGCACCTTCCCCAACAGCGACGACGTGCCCCGACGCGACGCGGAGCAACGCGCGCCAATATACGCTTTGCCGGGCGGGTTGGCGAGGTGGCGGGAGGCGGGGCGCTTGAGGGGGGCGCCGGCACGACGGGTGGAAGCGCTGGACATGGGACGCGGGCGCTACAAGCAGCGGGTCAAGACCGACCGGAGGTCGGTCCCCCACAGCCAAACGCGGGCGGAGGTCGGTCCCCCACAGCCAGACGCGGGCGGAGGTCGGTCGCGCGGGGCGAGACGCTGGGCTAAAGCCGGCGGAAGCGGCACGTGGCACTGAGGCGCACGACGCCGGCCTTAGCCCAGCCTACGCGAAGCGGCGAAGCTTGACTGGCCTTGGCGCAGCCTACGCGAGCCGGCCAAGCTCGACCGGCCTTTGGCCCGCTTGCGCAGGCTGACGCGACAGCCCGAGCTAGGCGGAGACGGGGAGGATGCGGTCGCTCGGCTCTGTCATCGCGCGCGGGTCGAGGACTTCACGCAGTTTGTCGGGCGGCAGCACCTGTTTCTCCGTCGCGACCTGGCGCACGGTCTTGCCCGTGGCGGCCGCCTCCTTGGCAATCGCGGCGGCCGCGTCATAGCCGATCAGCGGAGCGAGGCTCGTACACATGGCCAGCGATTGCTCGACCAGTTCCTCGCAGCGGGGGCGGTTGGCCTGGAGCCCGCTGACGCACTTGTCCGTGAAGACGTGGCACACCGCGGTCAGCAGGCGGATCGACTCGAGCATATTGTGAGCCATGACCGGCATGCCGGTGTGCAGGTCGAAGTTGCCGAGCAGGGCGGCGGCGTAGGTGACGGCCTCGTCGTTGCCGATGACCTGGGCGGCCACCTGGATGACGGACTCGCAGATGACGGGGTTGACCTTGCCGGGCATGATCGAGCTGCCCGGCTGGGTTGCGGGCAGGATCAGCTCGCCGAGGCCGCAGCGCGGGCCGCTGCCGAGCCAGCGGATGTCGTTGGCGATCTTGGTGAGGCTGACGGCCACGGTCCGCAGCACGCCGGAGGCGGCAACGCAGGCGTCCTTGGCGGCCTGGGCCTCGAAGTGGTTGGCGGCCTCGTGGAAGTTCTCGCGGGTCTCGTGGTTCAGGATTTCACACACGAGCTTGGCGAATTGCGGGTGGGTGTTGATGCCGGTGCCGACGGCCGTGCCGCCGATGGGGAGTTCGCGCAGGATGACGACCTTTTGCTGGAGGCGGCGGTCGGCGTGGGCGACTTGGCTGGCGTAGCCGCTGAACTCCTGGCCCAGGCGGATCGGCGTAGCGTCCATCAGGTGCGTGCGGCCGATCTTGAGGACGTCGTCGAACTCGTCGGCCTTGGCCTTGAGCGCGCCATGGAGCTGGTGCAGAGCGGGCATGAGGTCGGCGTGCAGGGCTTCGACGACGGCCACGTGCATCGCCGTGGGAATCACGTCGTTGGAGGATTGGCCCATGTTGACGTGGTCGTTGGGGTGGATCGCGGGCGGGGGCGCGCCAGGGGCGGCCGCCGCGGCGAGCTGCCTGGCGCGGTGGGCGATGACCTCGTTGGCGTTCATGTTGGTGGAGGTGCCGGAGCCGGTCTGGAAGACGTCGAGGACGAAGTGGTCGTCGAGGCGGCCGGCGATGACCTCGCGCGCGGCGGCCTGGATGAGGGCGCCGGTGTGGGAGTCCAGGCGGCCGAGGCGTTTGTTGGCTTCGGCGGCGGCGAACTTGACGAGGCCCAGGGCGCGGATGAAGCGGCGGGTGAAGCGGTAGCCGCTGATGGGGAAATTGAGGACGGCGCGTTGGGTGGAGGCGCCGTAGAGGGCGTCGGCGGGGACCTGCATTTCGCCCATGGAATCGCGTTCGGTGCGCGTGGCGGTCATGACAATCCCTTCGCTATCGGGGCCCGGAGGCGGCGCGCTTGACGCGGCGCGCGGCCCGCGTGCCCGTTGGGGGAGTGTAGTGGGGGAGGGGGGGAGTTGCGAATGTCGAATGGCGAATAGCGAAAAGGGAGTCCAGGGGGCCCGGGGGTGACGTGGTCGCACTCGGGGGCAGCGGCCGTGGACGTTACCGGTGGGGGCGTGGTGCCCCGTGCGCTGCGGCCAGCATGTCGGGGGCATGCCGCCCGGCGCGATTCGCGGCCGAAGTCTCTATCATGCCCGCATGGAGTCGCTCGAAGACAAGGTAAAGCGCGTGACAGCGGAGGAGGTTGCGGTCGTGCCCTACGACCCGGCGTGGCCGGCGCGATTCGCGGAGGAACAGGCGCACCTGCGCGGCTGCCTGCCGCCAGGGCTGGTCGTGCGGATCGAGCACTTCGGCAGTACGGCCGTGGCGGGTCTGGCGGCCAAGCCCATCGTCGACATGGTTATCGAGGTGACGGATGTCGAGCGGGCGCGCGAGGTTGTGCCGCAGGTGCTGGAGCCGCAGGGCTATGACTGCTTCTGGCGGCCGACCGCGGGCGATGACACGCCGCCGTGGTTCACGTGGTGCATCAAGCGAGATGCCGCGGGGCAGCGGACGCACCATCTGCACTTTGGCGCCCCCGGGTTCAAAGCGAGGGAGCTGCGTTTCCGGGACCTGCTGCGCGCGCGGCCGGACGTAGCGGAGGGATATGGGCGGCTGAAGCTGCGGTTGGCGGCTCAGCATGCGCACGACCGGGTCGCGTACACGGAGGCGAAGACGGAGTTCATCGAGCGCGCGATGAATGAGCAATAGGGCTCACCCGCCCGCGCGGCGCGGTCCGGCATGGACTGAGCAGGTGTGGGAGACGGGACGAGACCCGAGAGGGGCAAAAAGCCGGGTCTCCTGGTGATCGTTTCCGGGATCGAGTCCCATGATCACTGACGAGCTTGCCACAAGGGCTGCCCAAGGATGTTTGCACATCAAGCAGGAGACCCAGTACCTATAGTGTGGTCGCGCCGCGGGCCCAAAGCAAGTCCGCCGTGCGGCATGACCTGGCCGGACGGTGACCACGGCTGGAGCGGCTGCACTCATGGTGCGTTGCCGCGTCGCGTCAGGCCTCCGTGCCTGACGAAGCACCTCCATTCCGGAGCACCGCACGTGAAGTGAAACCGTTCTAGCCCGGCGCAGCGTCAGCGCGAGCACCAAATCCTCGAAAGGGACCTCAGCGACGGGGTTTCCGGAGGCTGGGCAGCGACAAGGTCGGTCTCTTCGATGTGCTGTGGCGCAAACGGTGAGCGGTTGCGCCAGTCAGCACTCCTCACAGAGCAGGGGCACCCGGCCCTCTAGGCATCGAAGTAGAGGCAGAATTCATAGGGATGCGGCCGCGTGCGGACGGCCTCGACTTCCACCGTGCGTTTCTCCTCGACCCAGGCGGCGATCAGTTCTGGCGGGAAGACGTTGCCGCGCGTCAGGTAGAGCTGGTCGGCCTCCAGCGCCGCCAGCGCCTGCTCGAGCGACACCGGCACGCGCGCCGGCACCGGGCAGTCCGAGGCCGTGCTCGTCAGATACCGCGTCAGTCCGGGGCCGGGGTCGAGGCGGTTCTGGATGCCGTCGGCCGCGGCCATGACGAGCGCGCTGAACGCGAGGTACGGATTGCAGGTTGGGTCGGCGGCGCGAAACTCGATCCACCCGCCGGCCAAATCGCTCTGCAGTCCCGGTACGCCGATCAGGGCAGCGGGGTCGCGGCTGGAATAGCTGACGAGGTGCGGGCCGCCGTGGTCGTGGGTGAGGCGTTTGTAGCTGTTGGTTGTCGGGCAGGTCCAGGCGAGCAGGCTGCGCGCATGGCGGATGAGGCCGCCGATGGCCCAGGTGCCAACCTCGGACAGTCCACCGGCCGGGACCCCGCCGAGCAGCGCCTGTGTGCCGTTCCACAGCGAGAGCTGCAGGGGCAGGCCGACGCCGCGTTCGCCGTGGAGCGGCTGGGGCATGAACGTGGCGACCTTGCCGTGGCGCGCGGCCACGTTGCGGATCGCGTACTTGCAGGCGACGACCTTCTCGGCGTTCTCGATCAGCCGCTCGGGGGCCAGGGTCAGCGCGCCATGCCCGCCCGTCGCGGGGCCGTGCTGGTGGCTGAGGACCTGCACGCCGCACGCCGCGGCGGCGGCCGCCATCTCGCCCCGCAGATTATGCACGCTGTCGCCGGGCGGCAGGCAGCCGGCCGCCTGACCGGCACGGAGCTGCGTGCCGAGATTGTCGGGCTCGGCGCGGCCGCGGCGCCAGACGCCTTCGCGTGAGTCAAGGCGATAGTGCCCCGAGGCGATGCCCTGGTCGTACGAGACCTGGTCGAAGATGAAGAACTCCAGGTCGACGCCGATTTCGGCCCGCTCGGCCAGTCCGGAGCTTTCGAGAAACGCCTCCGCGCGGCGGGCGACCCCGCGTGGGCTCGTCGGCAGGTCAGCGCCACCGGCGGCGTCTTTGAGATCGCAGATCACGGCGAGGGTCGGGTGCTGGCAGAAGGGGTCGATGAAGCGGGTCTCGGGCGCGGGCACCAGGCGCGCGCTGGACTCGGCCAGCCCGGCGCACTGGCCGTCGGCGCACTCGTGCGGGAGGGGGATGCCGGTGCACATCCAGTCCGTGTGCAGCGTGTCCAGGGGCAGCGTGCGGTGCCGCCACACGCCGCGCAGGTCTACCCAGCGCAGATCAACGAACTCGGCGCCATTCTCGCGCGCGTACGCCAGCAACTCTTCCGGGCTCATGGGCCACTCCTGTCCTGCCTCGATCCGCCAATTCTGGCCGCAAATTGGCCGGGCGCCAAACGGGCGGAGGTGTCCGCAGGGCGGGTGCGCAACGAAATCGCCGGCAGCTCGTCTGCGAGCCGGCCGGCGGTTGAATGGCGGGTCAGGTTGGTGAGGCGGGGAAACGGCGGCCGCCAGAAAGAGGGACCCGCGTCAGGTGCCGCGTACTTCAATGCGCCGCGGCCTGGCGTCCGCGCGCTTGGTCATCTTGATCGTCAGCACGCCGTCGCGGCAAGCCGCCTCGACCTGGTCTGCGTTCACCGCGGCAGGCAACTGCACCAGCCGGCTGAACGCCCCGTACTGCCGCTCACTGAAGCGGCAATCTCCGGATCGCTCGTTGCGCTCCATGTGCTTTTCGCCCGACAGTTTCAGAACGTGTCCGGTCACCTCGATCTGCACGTCCTCCGCCTTGACGCCCGGCAGTTCCGCCCGGACCAGCACGTGGTCGTCGGTCTCCGACAGCTCGAGCTGCGGCAAAAGGCCGGCGCCCGCGGGCAGGCCGCTCAGGCTCACGCCGAACGGATCGTGCCAGAAGCGGTCGAACACATCTTCGATGCGGTCGCGCAGCGTATCCAACGGCCGCTGCGCCAGGGAAGTCGTTTGCTGCGTCTTGTCTCTCCAAGGGGCGAGTTTCATCGCCAACCTCCTTTCGTTCCGTCAGCAGCGCGCGCCCGCGCGCCGCTGTGCCGTAACGGTATTCCATCGATCCGTAGCGTCCGGCCTCCGTGCCGGACGGTGTCGTGTGGCACAGGCACCTTGCCTGTGGCCCGGTACCGTCCGGCGTTCCGGCCTGACGTCCATAGCGTCGACCCCTGTGGCCGACGTACACGGCATCGGGCCCTCAACCTTGTGGCCGGGCCGCGTCAGTGCGCCTGCACCGTGATCTTCCGGGCCTTCGCGTCCTCGGCCTTGGGCAGGTGCAAGGTCAGCACGCCCTGGCTCAACTCGGCCTGGATCTTCGCGGCGTTGATGCCCTCGCCAATGCGGAAGGTTCGCACAAACGTGCCGACGCCGTATTCGCAGGCCGTGTAGCGCGTCTCCGGCGCCTGTCGCGGGGTCACGCGGGCGGTGATCGTCAGCTCGCCGCGATCGTAGTTGACGTCGATTCCATCGGCGTGTGCGCCCGGCACGTCCGCCAAGAGCAGCAGCTCGTCGTCGCGTTCGATGATATCGACCGCGGGGACGTACGTCCGGCCGCCGCGCGTCTGTTCCGCCCGCTCATTGTCCACGCGAATATTGCAGTTCGTCGCCATGATGCGTTCTCCTGTCTGAGAGGCTGGTCGTGTGCACTCGTTCGGGGCTCCGGGTTCACCACGCGAGGAGTCGGGTCTCACGAGGCCCGGACCGTGATCCGCCGCGCCTTGGCGCGCGCGGACTTCGGCAGCCGGATCGTCAGCACGCCGTTGGTTAGCGACGCGTCCACCTTCTCCGCGTCGATCTCGCTCGGCAGGGTGATGAACCGCGAGAATGGTCCCGTGCCGCGCTCCTGCCGGTGGTACAGCGCCGGCTCCTGAGCAAACGGCTTGCGCTCGCCCTTGATCGTCAACTCGTTGCCCTGGACGAGGATTTCGAGATCGTGCAGCGCCAGGCCCGGGACCTCGGCTTCGGCGTACAGGTTCTCGCTGTCCTCCCACAGGTTCAGGGCCGGGAACGGCCGCAGGTCGAGGTCCTCGCTCCCCAGCACGCCGTCGAACAACCGATTGAGCTCGCGCCGCAACTGCGTGACCGGCGGAAACGGAAACGTTGCCAATGCGTTCATGTCAGCACCTCCAGCTCGTGTTGCCATCGTGCCGCCACCCGGCGGCAGCGGTAGGACATGAAGCAGGGGCCGTGCCACATGCAGCATGGCTTGGCGAGAAGCTGTAAGTATCGGCCGGGAAAAGGGTTGCGGGATATGTGCTGGCGCTTGCCGCCCCCGGTTTTGCTGCCAATTCGTCACGATTGGCAGGCCCGAAATCGCTTCAGAACTACGTTCTTCCCAGCCCCCGCGCATCGTTGCGGCCGTAGCGCCGGACTTCCGTGTCCGGCGTTGAACACGGCAGCGCCCCGCCCATGCGCCTGTTCCCGATGTGCCTGCACGCTCGCGAGCCGTCGCGTCAGGGCTCCGTCCGCCGCGAACGTGCGGGAGGGGTTCCTGAGGACGCGGCTATTCGGTTTCGAGATGCCGGATATCCGCTGCGATGCTGTGCAGGTGCTCCAGCGCGCGCGGTGCGATGGCCACGTCCAGAATCGCCCGGCCGTCCTCGTAGCGCCGGTCGCGCACCTCGGCGAACCGCTCGAGGAACGACAGCGCCTTCCCATCGTGGGCCGGCACGGACAGCGTGAACGCCTGCTGCTCCCCGCGCATCCGGGCGTCCACCTCGGCGCGCAGCCGCTCCAGCCCGCGCCCCGTTCGCGCCGAGATCAACACCGCGCCGGGCTGCTGGCTTTGCAGCAGAGTCAGCGCGGCCAGATCACCGACCGCGTCCGACTTGTTCAGCAGCAGCACCGTCGGCTTGTGCCCGGCGCCCAGCTCCGTCAGCACCTGCGTGACAGCCGCGATCTGCGCCTCCACCTCCGGATTGGCCGCGTCCACCACGTGCAGCAGCAGATCGGCGTTGATCGCTTCCTCCAGCGTGGCGCGGAACGACGCCACCAGGTGGTGGGGGAGGTCGCGAATGAAGCCGACGGTGTCGGACAGCAGGGCGTAGCGTCCGTTGCCCAGATCCCACTTGCGCGTCAGCGTGTCCAGCGTCGCGAAGAGCCGGTCTTCGGTGAACGCCCCCGCATTGGTGAGCGCGTTCATGAGCGTGCTCTTGCCGGCGTTCGTGTAGCCCACCAGTGAGACGGTGTAGAACTCGCGCCGCGCCCGTACCTCGCGCTGTTTGCGTGCGTCGATTTCCGCGAGCTTGCGGCGCAGGAGCGTGATGCGCTTGTCGACGAGCCGGCGGTCGATTTCGATCTGGCTCTCGCCCGGTCCGCGCGTGCCGATGCCGCCCACGATCCCCGCGCCCGTCGCGCCGCCGGCGCCGGCGATGCGCTCCAAGTGGGTCCACATGCCGCGCAGGCGCGGCGCGGTGTACTCGAGCTGCGCCAGCTCGACCTGCAGCTTGGCTTCGCTGGTGCGGGCCCGCGAGGCGAAGATGTCGAGAATCAACTCACTGCGGTCGATGACCTTGCGCGCCGTTGCGGCCTCGATTTCGCGGATCTGCGACGGGCTGAGGTCGTTGTCGAAGATGATCACGTTCGCGTCGAAGACATCCGCGCGCTGCCGGATCTCGTCGAGTTTCCCCTTGCCCACACAGGATGCCGCGTGGTACGCCGGCCGGCGCTGCACCACCCGACTTACGACGATGGCCCCGGCCGAGCGCGTCAGCTCCGCCAGCTCGGCCAGCGGGTCCTCCACCTCGGGCGCATTCCCCAGGATGACCTTCACCAGAATTGCGCGTTCCTGGACAACCGAGAGGTCTGCCCGCGGATTGTTCGCCACGCCGCCGTCCTTTCCGCTGCCGCGTCGGGTGGCGGCCCCGAGAGGCCGTCGTTGCCGACGCCACGAACTCGCGCCGACGCTACCCGATGCGGGGGTCGCGCCGCAACCAAAATCTCAGGGGGCGTTGCCCTCGGGGGCCGGCGGCGTCGCGGGGGCGCTCACGCCCGGCTCAGCCAGCGGCTGGCTGGCCGGCGCGGAAGCGGGGGGCGCCGCCCCGGCCGGGGCCGCCATCTGCTCCAACTCGGCCGGCGTGAACATGCGCTGGAAGATATCTGCGCGTTGTGCTTCGATCAGATAACTCGGGTCCAGTCGCAGCGCCGTTTGCAGGGCCGTCGTGGCTTCCGGCCGGCGCCCCGCCGACGCTTGTACGATGGCCAGCAGGAAGTGCGTCGGAGCGCGTCGCGGATTGCTCTCCACCGCGCTAGCGAGGTATTTCAGGGCGCGTTCCAGCTTGCCGGCGCCAAAATCCAGATACGCCAGCGCCTCCCAGGCCGGGGCATACTGCGGCGCGTTTGCGACGGCGGACTCGAGGTACGCGCGCGCCTCATTCAGCCGCGCCTGCCGGATTTCGAGCATGCCGCGGTAGTAGTACGCATCGGGTCGAGCCGGGTCGAGCTGGGCCGCGTCCTGCAGGATTTCGCGCGCCGGCTCCGGCTTCTGGGCATACGTCAGTGCCAGTCCGCGCCAGACCGCGAGCTCGTAACGGTCCGGCCCGATGGGTGGCCAGGCGAGCAAAGCCAGTCCGGGCTCCGGCGGCGTGGGCGGATGGGCCGCGAGGTAGTCCAGGATAGCGAGGGCTTCCACGCCCTTGCCGCTCCGCGCGAGCGACGCGGCCTGCAGGAAGCCGTACTCGGTGGC
This sequence comes from uncultured Planctomycetales bacterium, assembly GCA_964523405.1. Taxonomy (GTDB): domain Bacteria; phylum Planctomycetota; class Phycisphaerae; order UBA1845; family Fen-1342; genus CAZGAQ01. Next base: position 80,724 of record CAZGAQ010000003.1, on the reverse strand, counting down.
CAGATCATCCGGCAGGGGCGGCACGGCGGCCAGCAAGGTCTCCAGGCGCGGCCAGCGTTCCAGCGCCAGCCACAGTCGCCCCAAGCGCAGCAGCTCATACGGACCGAGATCGTGCGTGCTGTCGAGCTGGCTGAGCTCGATGTCCGCGGCAGCGGGGCCGGACGTCCCGAGCAGGGCGGCGGCCATCAGGACGCGGGCGGTGGCGGGAATGCCGCCGCTCGGCAGGGGCCTAGCCCACCGCTCGAGTACGGCGCGTGCATCCTGCGGGCGACCGCGGATCAGCAGCCCGCGCGCCGCCAGCTCCGCGTAAGGCGTGAGCCATTCGCCCTTGGCTTCCGCGCGGCGCGCGAGCATTTCGGCGCCGGCATCGCGGTTGACCAGGCGCGCGAGCATGGCGAGTTGCTGCCAAGTTCGTCCGCTCCAGTCGGCGGGGGCAGGCTGTTCCACCGCCTGGTCGACAAGCGCGACGCCCGCATTGGAGTCGGCCACGTCGGCCGGAGTGACGGGGTTCTCGCCCAATAGCCGAGTCAGTGTGCGTTGTACGGCAGCTTCGGTCAGCGGGCTTGGCGCGGCGTTGGGCTCCGTAGCGGCGCGCGGTGCGGGCGACGGTGGGGGGGTGAGGGTGCTGTGGTCGGCGGGCCGCTGGTTGCCGCTGTCCGGGGGCACGAAGAGCGGCGCGTGCGAGTCCGGCGGCGGAGGCGTCGGGTGCGTCGCGGCGCTGCGTGCGGCGCGGAGCTCCGTCTCAAGCTGGGCCACGCGGCCCTGCAGTCTCTGCAGTTCCTGCGCCCGGGCGAGGTAGTCGCGCCGCGCCCCGGCCGTGTAGGCCAGGATGGCGAAGCAGGCCAGCAGGAGCACCATCGTGGTCGCCAGCCAGTAGACATACAACCGCTCCGCGCCGGCGGAACGGTACGGCGGAGGGGCGGCAGGTCGGGATTGCGGCGACGGCATACGCTTAGTCCTTCCTGTGGGGTGGAATCGGTCCGGGGGGATTGGGATCGGCCGGGTCCGGGGGCGCGGGAGGCCCGCCGGGCGCGCCGCCACTCGATGGTGGTTCGGCGGTCGCGGCGGCGATCTGCTCGTCCGTCAGGCGGTACTGCTGCCACGCATCCACGTATTCGGTGGGCTTGCCGGCCACCGGTTGCCGGACGAAGCGCCCGACGCGGATCAGCAGATAGGACCCCACCACGAACAGCAGGATCAGCAGGCACGAGATCAGCAGGATGGTCAGCAAGAGAATCAGCCGCTTCACCTGCTGCAGTTCGGCCTGCGGGTCCGCCGCCAGCGGATCTTCCGGTAGCGCATCCGTTGCGTACCGGGCCATGAACATATATACGCCTGCGCTGACCGTCAGCACGAGCGCGATCAGCACGCCGAGCATGGCAGCGCGTCCGTAAGTCGGCCCGGGCGAGCGCGGCATCAGTACCTCACTTTGCCTGTCCGAAGGCTTGGCGCGGATGCAGATGGAGCTCGCGCTCCAGCTCCTCGATCAGCTCCCGCGCGCGGGGCGTCAGTTCCCGCGGCACCGCGATGCGGACGACGGCGTACAAGTCACCCGCCTCGCCGTTGGGCAGCCGCACGCCGCGTCCCCGCAGCCGCAGCTTCGTCCCGCCCGACGTGCCGGGCGGCACCTTCACGACCGTGTTGCCGTCGAGCGTCGGAATCTCCACCTGCGTGCCGAAAGCGGCCTCGGCGAACGTCAGGCGCAGATCCACCAGCAGATCGCGCCCGTCCCGCCTGAAGATCGGGTGCGGCCGGATATGGCAGCGAATCATCAAGTCGCCCCGCCCGCCGGGCCCATCCTGTCCCTTGCCGCGGACGCGCACGCGCTGGCCGTCCTCCACGCCTGCCGGCACGCGCACGCGGATCCGCTCCTCGTGCCCCTCCGGGCCGGTCAGCAGGACCTCCCGCTCCGTCCCGCGCAGCGCCTCTTCCAGCGTCAGTTCCGCGTCGAAGTCGATGTCCTGGCCGCGCGGTCCCATCCCCCGCGCCGGGCCGCCGCGTCGGCGTGTCCGGCCGCCGCCCATGCCCCGGCTGAAGAACTGCTCGAAGATGCTGGAGAGGTCGCCCATGGAGCCGATGTCGAACGGGATGTCCTGGACGCCGCCCCCCCGACTGGTCCACGTCTGATACTCGGGCATGGGGCCGCCGGCCCCGAACTGGTCGTACTGAGCACGCTTCTCGGGATCCCCCAGGACTTCATACGCCGCCTGAATTTCCTTGAACTTGGCTTCGGCCGCCTCGCGATTCTTCGGGTTGCGGTCGGGGTGCCACTGCTTGGCAAGCCGGCGATAGGCCTGCTTGATTTCCTCCGGCTTGGCAGTGCGGCTGACCCCGAGAATGTCGTACGGGTCCTTGTTCGGCATACCCGGATTTTACCGCGGCGCCGGTGCGCGTGCGACCGCCCCGGTTGGTCCCGCCCATGGCCCTATTGAGCGGAAGGGTCTGGCGCTTGTGCAACCAGCGGCCGCGCCGCACAATCTCCCGCACGGTCGCGGTCGCAGGGGCTGCGTGGTGAACCGCTGCGGCACCATCGCGCGGTCCAGGCGGCGGACCATGTGCCCGCGATTGTCCGGTCCGTGGCGCGGACCAAGGAGGCCAGCATGGCTAAGCGTCCCCTGAATGTCGGTCTGATCGGCGGCGGAGCCGGGGCCTTTATCGTCCACCCCCACCAGCGTGCGATCCACTTTGACGGCACCCGCCGCGTCGTGGCGGCCGCCCTCCACCCCGATCCCAAGGTCGCCCTGGCCGAGGCCGAGAACTGGCCCTACCCCATCAAGGGCTACGGCAGCTATGACGAGCTCATCGCCGACCAGGCCCGCCTCCCCGTCGGCCAGCGCCTCGATTACGTCCTCATCGTCACGCCGAACCATGTGCACTTCGACCCCGCGATGAAGTGCATCCAGGCCGGCATCCCGGTCTTCTGCGAGAAGCCGCTGACCGTCACGCTCGAGCAGGCCGACCAGCTCGTGGCGGCCGTGCAGAAGCACCGCATTCCGTTCGGCGTCGCGCACACGTATCTCGGGCATTGGACCAGCCGCTTTTCGCGCTTCATCGTGCGCAGCGGACTGCTCGGCGACATCCGTTGGGTCGACGCGTACTACCTGCAGGGCTGGCTGGCCGCGCGCGCGGAGGACCAGGGCGTCGTCCAGGCCGAATGGCGCGTCGATCCGCGCCGCGCCGGGGCGAGTTGCTGCGGCGGCGACATCGGCACGCACGCCCTCATGCAGCTCCGCTACACGACCGGCCTCGACGTCCGCCGGCTGCACGCCGACCTGGAAACGTTTGTCGCGGGTCGCCAACTCGACGACCATTTCACCGCGTATTGCGAGCTGTCCAACGGCGGCAAGGCGCTCGTCCGCGCGTCGCAGATTGCGATCGGCCACAAGAACGACCTGGGCATCGAGATCAACGGCACGCGCGGCTCATTGGTCTGGGTGCAGGAGACGCCGGAGCAGGTCATTGTCCGCCTGACCGGCCAGCCCGACCGCGTGTACTGGCGCGGCGCGGTCAGCGCCAACGACGGCTTCCTGGGCGAGCTGCCCGCGGACCTGATGGCCGAACCGAACATCCCCTCCGGCCACCCCGAGGCGTTCCACGATGCATTCGCCCGGCTGCACCGCTGCTTCGAGCAGGACGTGCGGGCGTACCAGGACAAGCAGCCGTTCCACTGCGACGGCAGCAAGTACGCCAACGTCGAGGACGGCCGGATGGGCATCGCGTTTATCGACGCGGCCGTGAAGAGCCACCAGCAGGGCGGCGCGTGGGTAAAGCTGTAGCGTCGAACGCAACGCGCCGGCCGCGAGCTTTCTGGACCCGAGCTTTGCCGTAGCGTCGGCCCCCTGTGGCCGACGTTGAACGCGGTTGATACCGGGATTCGTGGTCGACACCGGGATTTGCGGATTCGTGGCGGGCACCGGAATTTGTGGGCTGGGCTAAGGTCGGCGCCGGGCGTGCTTCGTTTGCCGAGCCCGCCGCTCCGACCTTAGCCCAGCATTTCGTCGCGCCCTTGTCGCGGCTCCTTCCGGACGATACGTTCATCTCTCAACCGCGGGCGGGCGGATTCGTTTCCGGCCGCCCTTTTGGCGCCGCGGCGCCGAACTACCGCGACCGGGGAGCAACCATGAAATACAAAACCGCCTTCCGTCTTGCCCTGCGAGCCATCGGTGTCTTTCTGATTGCCCAGAGCTTGCCGCAACTGCTCGTCAATCTGGGCGCACTGGCCCTCACCCTGCTCAGCGTCGGTGTTTGGGGGGGCTCGTCGAGTGGACTGTTGGACTGGCGACTTCAGACGTTCCTGATGGAAATGGCCACCACCATCGCCGGCCTCTACCTCTTCTTCGGCGGCAAGTGGATTGTGGATCGCGCGATCCCTTCCAATCGCCCCTACTGCCACGAGTGCGGCTATGAGATCACCGGCCTACCGCCGGAGGGCTTGTGCCCCGAGTGCGGGACGGCATACCAGCGGCGCGGGGAATAGCGCGGGGCGCAAGAAGAACCCCGCCCGAGGGGCGGGGTTCGCGAGTTGCGCATTCGATTCATCAGGCACGGAGGCCTGACGGTGTAGGGGAGGGCATTTTACCCTCACCCGTCCTCTCCCTGAGAGGGAGAGGAGTCCGGGATCAACCAAACATGCCGCCAAAAGCGTCGTCGCCGAGACCGCCGCGGCGCTGCTTCTTGTCGCGCTTGCGGCCTTCGGCGTCCGCGCCGCCCTCTTCCTCGGGGGCGGTGGCCCACTCGGCGCGCTTCTTGGACAGACCGATCTTGCGCTCGATGGTGTCGACGCGCAGGATCTTGACGTCCACTTCCTGGCCGATCTGGACTTCGTCCTGCGGGTTCTCGACCTTGTGGTCGGCCAGCTCGGAGACGTGCAGCAGGCCTTCGAGTTCGGGCTCGAGCTCGACGAACACACCGAAGTTGGTGATCTTCGTGACCTTGCCGCGGACGACCATGCCGGGCTGGTAACGCTCGGGAACGGCGCGGAGCCACGGATCCTCGGTCATCTGCTTGAGGCCCAGGCCGATGCGCATCTTTTCCTGGTCGACGGTGAGGACGACGCAGCGCAGCTTGTCGCCCTTCTTGACGACCTCGGACGGATGGCTGACCTTCTTGGTCCAGCTCATGTCGGAGACGTGCAGCAGGCCGTCGATGCCTTCCTCGATCTCGACGAAGGCGCCGTAGTTGGTGAGGTTGCGGACGGTGCCTTCGACGACGGTGCCGACCGGGTACTTCTGGGCGACCATGGTCCAGGGGTTGACCTCGGTCTGCTTCATGCCGAGCGAGATTTCCTGCTTGTCCTTGTCCACTTCCAGCACGACCACGTCGATCTGGTCGTTGACGTTGACGACCTCGGAGGGGTGGTTGATGCGGCGGGTCCAGGACATCTCGGAGATGTGGACCAGGCCTTCGATGCCGGGCTCGAGCTTCACGAAGGCGCCGTAGTTCATGATGTTGACGACTTCGCCCTTCACGCGGCTGCCGACCGGGTAGCGTTCGGCGACCTTTTCCCAGGGGTTCTCCTGCTTCTGCTTGAGGCCCAGGGCGATCTTCTCGCGGTCGCGGTCGATGGAGAGGACCTTGACCTCGACTTCCTGGTCGACCTTGAGCATCTGGCTGGGGTGCTCGATGCGGTCCCAGGACATGTCGGTGATGTGGAGCAGGCCGTCGATGCCGCCGAGGTCGACGAACGCGCCGAAGTCCGCCAGGTTCTTGACGACACCCGTGCGGAGTTGGCCGATCGCGATCTCCTCAAGCAGCTTCGACTTGGCGATGGCGCGTTCCTCTTCGATCAGCTTGCGACGGCTGATGACGATGTTGCGCCGCTCCTTGTCGATCTTGAGGATCTTGGCTTCGATCTCGTGGCCGATGTATTCGCCCACGTCGGCCGGACGGCGAATGTCGACCTGCGAAGCGGGGAGGAAGACGGGGACGCCGATGTCGACGAGCAGGCCGCCCTTGATCTTGCGGAGGACCTTGCCGCGGACGTTGTCGCCCTCGTGCGTGGTTTCGACGATGCGGCGCCAGCTCAGGATGCGGTCGGCGCGGCGCTTGGAGACGACCAGCATGCCGGTTTCGGTTTCGAAGTCCTCGACGAGCACTTCGACCTCACCGCCGACGACGAGCTCGCCCGGGTTGTCCCATTCATCGAGGCCGACGACACCTTCGCTCTTGAGGCCGACGTCGAGGACAACTTCGTTGCCGTTGAGGGCGACGATCTTGGCCTTGATGATCTGGTTGAAGTCGAGGTTGGTGCCCAACGTGGGCGAGATGGCCTGTTCCATCACGTTGACGGCGTTGGTGTCGCCGAACGCGGCCGCGAACTGCGCGTCAATGTCGGCGTCGGTGATGTCGAGGTCTTTGAAGAGTTTCGGATCTGGCATTGCGGGTCCTGCTGTAGCGACGAAGCGGCCGCGCACGACACGCGGTCGCGCGGTAAGGAAACCGGGCTCGTCGCGGGGGTGGGGTTGCGAAGCCCCTGCCGTCGCACCGGAACTCCCGGCGCCTCCTGAGCGGCAGATCAATCATGATAGCGAAATGATCGGGGGCACGTCAACGCGGCGGGGGGGCAAGAAATTGGCCAGGGTATCAGGAAGCCGGGGCACCGGGGGCAAGGGACAGGGGACAGGCGAGGCGTGAAAACGTGTACAGGAGAAAGCGCGAGAATGACCGGAGCCGGATCGTGCGCGGTACGCGAGCTGCTGGGGGAAGGTGACCCGAAGCACGGATACACGGATTCGGGAATTGAACGGGCCGTGTGCGGCGACTCCGCTGCCGCGCATGGCGAAAGTCGACGCATGGATCGAGGGCCGCAACGAGGCAGCCGAGTCACAGAGAGCCAAAACTCTGGTGGCCGGAGCGTGCCAAGCTACCCGTGAACCACCGGCGGCGCGTCGGCCGCGAATCGCCCGAGG
>CAZGAQ010000003.1:0-73806 GCA_964523405.1 uncultured Planctomycetales bacterium | reverse complement strand
GTCGGCCTCCTCGCCCGCTGGCGCGGGGTGCTGCCGGAAGGCGCCACCACCCCCCCCCACACCCCCGGGCGGCGCGCCGGCGGCTACGCCCCCGTGGGGCGCCGCGGCCGACGACGTTGACGGACACGGACAGGTTGTCGCGCGCCCCGGGAGGGGGTGCCGCGAGCGCTGGCAGCGAGGCGCTATCGCCCGCGTCGTGCGCACAGGGCCGCGCCCAGGCCGACGAGCGCGAGCATGCTCGGCTCGGGCGTGACGCTCAGGGTGTACGCGCCCGCGGTCGCGGCGTCCGGACTGTCGATCAGGACGTAATACGTGCCGGCCGCACCGCCGGGATAGGCGATATCTTCGATGCCGGAGTTGATGATGCTGAAGTTGCCGGAGTCATCGAGGCTGTCCGGCGTGTACAGGAACAGGTCGAGGTCGGCGAGCGTGTTGTTGTAGACGAGTTGCAGGGCCATGTCGCCGCCGGTCCAGTTCAGGGCATACACGTCATCCGGGCCGTTCCAGATGTTGAAGATGTGCATGCCGCTGGTGATGCCGTCGTTGTCGTCAGTGGCGCCGACGGTGTTGCCGTTGACGACGCTGCCGAGGGTCAGGGGGCCGAGGATGGTCTGGCCGGAAAAGTCCGCCAGGGCCGGGGCCGCCGCGAGCACGAGGCCTGCCGTGAGAGCCGCCACAATAAAAAGCTGCCGCATGGAGTGTTCCTCCTGGGCGTGGCCGCGAAGGTGACGTGATGAGTACTCAGCCCGCACGAAGTGCGTACTGCCTGGGCGCACGCGGGTCGCTCCTCCTCCAAAGAGAGCGCGTCGAAAGGAATTCGCGGAGAATCCAGCGCCTAGACGCATGCTAGGGTGTGGGGGGGTGGCGCGTCAAGAAAAAGGTGCGGGCCGCGGGGGGGCGGGCGCGGGCTCAGTCGAAGACGACGGTCTTGTTGCGGCTGACGAGGATGCGGTCGCCGATATGCAGGCGGACGGCGCTGGCCAGGACGACGCGCTCCAGATCGCGGCCTTTGCGGATCAGATCGTCGACCGTGTCGCGGTGGCTGATGGACAGCGTTTGCTGGGCGATGATGGGGCCGTCGTCGAGGACGGGCGTCACGTAATGGCTGGTGGCGCCGATGATCTTCACGCCGCGATCGTAGGCCTGGCGGTAGGGTTTGGGCCCGGCGAAGGCCGGCAGGAAGCTGTGGTGGATGTTGATGATGCGGTTGGGATAGGCGGCCACGTAGTCGGGCGGCAGGATGCGCATGTAGCGTGCGAGCACGACGAAATCGACGCGGTGCTCGCGGAGCAGTTCCAGGCCGCGCTGCTCCTGGGTGACACGGTTTTCAGGGGTGATTTCCAGGTGGTAGTAGGGGATGCCCAGGCCGCGGACGATGTCGGCCAGTTCGGCGTGGTTGCCGAGGACGCAGGGGATGTCCGCGCGGAGCTCGCCGCTCTTCCAGCGCCACAGCAGGTCGAGCAGGCAGTGGCTCTCGCGGCTGACGAACACCGCCATCCGCTTGGGCAGGTGGCCCCAGTACACCCACCAGCTCATCTGGTACTTGTCGGCGAGGGGTTGCCAGGCGGTCGCGAAGTTCGCCGGGGTGAGGCGGAAGCCGGCCAGGTCGACTTCGACGCGCATGAAGAACCGGCCGTGCTCGGGGTCGGTGTGCTGATCGGAGTCGAGGATGTTGCCATCGTACTGGGCGAGGAAGGCGGCGACGGCGGCGATGATGCCGGTGCGGTCCGGGCAGGTGATGAGCAAGCGGGCGGTATTGGCGCGCATCGACGGCACTCCCGGCTGCCTTATCGGCGGACGGGGGGACGCTGGTTGAGGCGGCGTGGCGGTGTCCGGCGTTCGCGGGTACGCTGGGGCGCGACCGGGGCGGAGGCGGCCGAGTAGGGCGGTGCGCGCGGCCGATCCGGGCCCGGTCGACTGGCTGTCCGGAGGAACTCACCGATGATGGCGACGGCTGCCCGGACGCGCAATTCCGCTCCCGTGCTGCGTGGGTTTCTGCTGCTGGAAGCGGCCGTGCGCTTCTACCTGTGGACGTCGTCGCTGACGTTCACGTTCCTGGGGCTGACGTGGCTGCGCATGTGGCCGACGGAGCCCTTGGCGAATGCCGGCCTGCACGAGGCCCTGCGCTGGAGCACGTTCTGCGGGCGTTTCGTGCTGCTGTACCACGTGGCGTACCTGGGGCACCTGCTGGTGCTGCGGGCGCTATTGCGCGGGCCGCGGGAGGGGACGTACACGATGGCGCCGGGGCAACGGGTGACTTGGCAGGTGGTGTCAATGGCGCTGGTCAGCATTCTGGTGAAAGCCAAGGGGCAGCCGCCGTTCCCCGCGTTTCTGCTGTTTCACCTCGCGAATCTGCCGCCGTTTTGCTGGCTGGTGGGTTGGGTCTTCGGCCCGCGCAGCCGGTCGGTGCTGGTGCTGGACCCGCCGATGCCAGACCCGCATCTGACGGAGATCGGGCGGAACGTGGTTGTGGGCAACATGACGTCGATCATCGCGCACACGCAGTACCGGGATGGGGTGGAGCTGCGCAAGACGGTCATCGAGGACGACGTGATGATCGGGGCGCACGCGCTGGTGTACAGCGGGTGTACAATCAAGCGCGGCGCGGTGGTGTACGGTGGGGCGATCGTGCGGCCGAACACGGTGATCGGGGAGAACGAGGCGTGGGGCGGGGTGCCGGCGCGCAAGCTGCGGGACCTGCCGCCGAGCGACTATACTGCGGCGCGCTAAGGCCCGTCACGGCGTACTGTTTCTGAGGAGGTGCGCAGCATGAGTTTCCGAGGTCTGGCCGCGAGCGTGATCGGTGCCCTCCACCTGTCCGTCAGCCTGGCGGGCTATGCGGCGCCGCCGGGCGCGCTGGCGGGTTTCGAACGCAGCCCGTACTTCGACGAGCAGGTGCGCAGCTACACGTTCGATCCGAACGTGGCCGTGCTGATCAATGCGCCGGCGGCGACGCGCTATGACCCCAACCAACCAACGCGGCTGGTGATCTACGCGCTGCCGAACGGCAACACGATCGCCCAGACAGTCGGGCGGCAGCGGGCGGAGGGCGTCGATTGGCACTTCTTCATCCAGCACATTGGGGCCCAGACGCGGCTGCTGCGTAACAGTCTTCCGGACGAGAATCTGGTGGTGGCGTATGTCGAGGCGGGCGGGCGGAGTTGGCCGGCGTGGCGTTCGAAGCACCCGGACAATGGGGCGCTGATCGCGCGGCTGGTGGATTCGCTGCGGGAACCGTTCGGACCGCACACGAGGGTGGAGCTGACGTGCCACAGCGGCGGCGGGAGCTTCATCTTCGGGTTCGTGAATCATGCGGAAGAGATTCCGGATTGGATGGAGCGGATCGTCTTCCTGGATGCGAACTACGGGTACAGCGACGACGATCACCACGGCGACAAGTTCATTCGGTGGCTGGAGGCTTCGTCGCGGCACTATCTCGGCGTGTACTGCTACGATGACCGGCGGATTCGTGTGGACGGTAAGCTCGTGGTCGGGCCGACGGGCGGCACGTATCGCAAGACGCAGGCGATGCTCGAACGCTTGCGGAAGGACCTGACGCTGCACGAGGAGACGTACCCGGAGTACTGCCGGTATCGCGGGTACGACGGCCGGCTGGATCTGATCGTCGTCGACAATCCGTACGACAAGATCTGGCACACGGTCCTGGTGGAGAAGAACGGGTTCATTCACGGCTTGACGTTCGGGACGGCGCAGGACGAGCGGCTGGCGCGATTTTTCGGGCCGGCGGTGTATGCGGAGTGGATCCAGCCGGAGTAAGCGACGTCTGGCGCCCGCCGCGGTGGGCGAGCTGCGGCCTGACGCGGTCGGGTGGGCGCATCGCTATGATGTCGGCGGCGGCCCGACGTTGGAGTGATCATGAAGACGGTGACCTTGGGACAGAGCAGCCTGGCGACGACGCGGCTGATCTACGGCTGCATGCGGATCGCCGGGACGTGGAACCCGGCTGAGATCGACGACACGCGGCGGCGCGAGGCGTTTGCGGCGCTGGAGGCGGCCGTCGAGGCGGGGTACAACCACTTCGACCATGCGGACATCTACGCGCGGGGCGGTTGCGAGCAGGTTTTCGGCGAGTTCCTGCGGGCGCATCCGGGTTTGCGCGAGCGCATCCTGATCACGACGAAGCTCGGCATTCGCTGGGCGCAGGACCCCGACGCCGACGCGCCGCACCGCTACGACTTTTCGGCCGGGCACATCACGTGGTCGTGCGAGCAATCGCTGCGGCGTCTGGGGATCGACACGATCGACGTGTATCTGCTGCATCGGCCGGACGTCTTGATGAATCCAGACGAAGTGGCGGCGGCGCTGGAGCAGTTGCAGCAGCAGGGCAAGATTCGGCATTGCGGGGTGAGCAATTTCACGCCGAGCCAGACGGCGCTACTGCAATCGCGGCTGCGGGCGCCGCTGGTGTGCAACCAGATTGAGGTGCACCCCTTACGGCTGAGTCCCTTCGAGGATGGGACGCTGGACTACTTGTACGAGCAGCGCATCACGCCGACGTCGTGGAGCCCGGTGGCGGGCGGAAGGCTGGGCGAGCCGCCGACGGTAACGAGCGATGCGCCGGCGCGGCTGCTGGCGGCCGTGGACGCGGAAGCGCGGCGTTACGGCGTCAGCCGCACGGCGCTCTTGATGGCGTGGCTGCTCGCCCATCCGTCGGGGATTCTGCCGATTGTGGGCAGCCGGCAGCCGGCGCGGATTCGGGATGCTGTGGCGGGGGACGCGGTGGAGATGTCGCGCGAGGCGTGGTATCGGGTCTACCTGGCGGCGCGAGGCAAGCCGCTGCCGTAGATGTCGGCGCGAGGCCGCACAGAACGGGAAGCCGCGATGCACAATGAAGGGGTTGTTGAGCTGGTGAACGATCTGCTGCGGCGGGCGGTGGCGGCACGGGCGAGCGACGTGCACTTTGAGCCGGGGGCCGAGCAGATGCGCGTGCGGTTTCGCGTGGACGCGCTCTTGAACGACGTGGACGCGTTACCGGCGGCGATCGCGCCGAATGTCGTCGCGCGGCTCAAGGTGCTGGCGGGGCTGCTCACGTATCGGAGCGACATTCCGCAGGAGGGCGGGATTCCGGTCGATGCGGGCGCGGCGCCGTACGACATTCGCGTGGCGACGTTTCCGACGGTGCGGGGCGAGCGCGTGGTGTTGCGGCTGCTCGCGGAGCGGACGCTGGCGCGGCGGCTGGTGGACTTGGGGCATGCGCCGGATCTGGTGGCGCGGCTTGAGCGAGTACTTGCGCTGCCGCAAGGACTGATCGTGGTGTGCGGACCGGCGGGCAGTGGGAAGACGACGACGCTGTGTGCGATGCTGCAGCAGATTCTGGCGACGCGGCCGGCGCTGAGCATTCTGTCGGTGGAGGACCCGGTCGAGATTCGGATCGACGGGATCACGCAGATTGAGGTGGCGCCGGAGCGCGGGCTGACGTACGCGGTGGCGCTGCGGAGCTTGCTGCGGCAGGATCCGCAGGTGCTGATGATCGGCGAGGTGCGCGACGCGGAGACGGCCCGGCTGGTCGTGGAGGCGGCGCTGACGGGACACCTGCTGCTGACGTCGCTGCACAGCGGGTCACCGGCGGAGGCGCTCGTGCGGCTGCGGGAGATGGGGTTGCCGCCGTATCAGCTCACGAGCACGATTGCGGCGGTGCTGGCGCAACGGCTCGTGCGCACGGTTTGCGCGGCTTGCCCAGCGGGGGCGGCGCAGCGGGAGTGTCCGAAATGCCTGGGGACGGGGTATGCGGGGCGGATGGCGGTGGGGCACCTGGTGGAAATGACGCCGGCGCTGCGACAGGCGGTGCTGGACGGGGGCGACGCGACGGACCTGGCGCGTCCGGAAATCGCGCCGGGCTCGCTGCGGGCGGACGCGGAGCGGGTGCTGGCAGCGGGGCGGACGACGATGGACGAGGTGCGGCGTGTGCTGGGTGGCTGAAAGGGGGGGACCAGGTGCCGGAATTGGCGGAATTTGTTGGGGAAGAGGCGGTACTTCTGCGTAGGGCCACAATGGGCGCAGCCGCGCCCGGAGCGCGCCCGCCCGCGGTCATGCGGGGGCGCGCGGTATGGGAGAACGGTCGTGCCGCTATTTGACTATTCCGGGCAGCTCGCCTCTGGGGCGTTGTTCCAGGGGACGGTGGAGGCGGCCGGGCAGACCGAGGCCGAGGCGCTGCTGGCGCAGATGGGCGTGCGGGTATTGACGCTGCGTCCGGCGCAGCGGGCGGCCTTTGTGGCGCCGCTGTCGCTGGCGGACCTGACGTTTTTCAATGAGCAGTTGGCGGCCCTGACCAAGGCGGGGCTGCCGCTGGAGCAGGGGTTGCGGCAGCTCGCGGCCGATGTGGGGTCGCGCAAGCTCAAGCGGCTGCTGCTTGATCTGGCGAACGACTTGGCGACGGGCACGCCGTTGCCGCAGGCGCTGGAACGGCAACGGCCGCGTTTCCCGGCGCGGTACGCGGAGGTGGTCGAGGCGGGGCTGAGGACAGGGGACCTGTCCGGGACGCTGTACGGGGTGACGACGCACCTGCGGCTGAAGAGCGGGTTCCGGCGGGTGCTGGCGGAGATCGTGGCCTACCCGCTGGTCGTGCTGTTGTTGGCGTTTTTCGTCTGCACGTTCCTGATGCGGCAGGTTGTGCCTCTGCTGGCGGGCATGTTTCACGACATGGTGCGGGAGCTTGAGTCGTGGAACGTTGCCACGCGGATCGAGCCCAGCATGCTGTTTACCATCGCGCAGGTCTGGCCGACGGTGGAGCTGGTCTGCGGGCTGTTGCTGTTGCTGCTGATTCTGCTCGCCGGGTTGATCGTGCTGCCCGGGCGCCGGGTGGTGCGGGAAGGCGTGCTGCGGTGCATCCCGGGGGTGGCGCAGGTGTACTGGTCGAGCGTGGTGGCGCGCTACGCCCACACGACGGCGCTGGCGGCGTACACGGGGACGCCGCTGCCGGACCTGGTGGCCGCCGGGGGGGCGGCCTCCGGGAGCCCGGCGTTGGCGGCGACGACGCGGCGGGTGGCGGACCGGCTGGTCCAGGGCGAGGCGCTCGAGCGGGCGGTGGCGGGCGAGCGGGATATGCCGGCGCTGTGGACGTGCGCGGTGCAGGTTGCCGGGCCGCGTGGCGACCTGCCGGGCGCGCTGGCGGAGCTGGCGCGCACATATGAGTTGCGGGCCCAGCAGCACGTCAACGCGGTCCGCACCGTGCTCGGGCCCATGCTCTTCCTGCTCATGGCGGTGTCGGTCGGTGCGCTGGTGGTGAGCCTGCTGTCGGCGGTCGGCACCTTTATTCGAACCATGTTGGTCCTGACGTCGTTCTAGCGATGGTCTACGTACTCTACCTGATTCTGCTCGGTCTGGGCCTGGGCGTATCGTCCCTGGCGGCCTGGCTGCGCGTGCGTCAACAGCGGCCCGGGGTCGTGCTGCAGACGTTGGCGAGTATCGTGAGCCAGAATCTGCCGCTGGTACCGGCCTTGCGGGCCGCGGCCACGGCGGAGCGGCGGGCGCTGCGGCGCATCTACACTCGGCTGGCGCAGCGTCTGGAACTGGGGGACGACCTGTGCACGGCGGTGCGCGGGGTCCTGCCGTCGTGTCCGGGCGAGATTATCGGGGCGCTGCAGGGCGGGCAGGAAGGCGGGACGCTGCCGGGCGTGCTGCAGAGTCTGGCAGCGCGGTGGCGGCGTGACACCTGGCGGCCGTCGGGTTCGCGCGTGCCGATGTGGTATCCGCTGCTGCTGCTGTTGGTTGTGCCGGCGGTAGTGACGTTTGTGCTGGTCAATGTTGTGCCGAAGTTCGAGTCCATCTTCAAGGATTTCGAGGTTGGCTTGCCGGCGGCCACCGTTTCCCTGGTGTACCTGGCGAATTGGCTCGAGAGATGCCTGCCGGTGTGGCTGCTGCTCCTGCTGGCCGTGCTGGTCGGGCTGCTGCAGGCGCTGGTGGGGCGGTATTTCTTCACGCGGCTGCCGGACCGGTGGCAGCCGCTGTTCGCACTGTGGGACACGCTGGTGTGGGCGGTGCCGGGGCTCCGCGCGATCGCACAGCATCAGGCCCTGGCTCAGCAACTGCCGCTGATGCAGGCAGCGCTGCGGGCCGGACACGACCTGGGGGCCGCAGCGCGGCAGGGGGGGTGCGCGGCCGTCAATTGGCATGCGCGGCGGCGCCTGGCGCGCTGGGCGACGATGCTGGAGGCCGGCGCTGATTCGGTGCAGTCGGCGCGGCAATTGGGGTTTCCCAGTCCGCTGGTCGAGGCGTTGCTGACGGCCCGCGCCGACGGGGAGCTCGCGGCGCGGTTCGAGTACCTGGCGGAATACTACCAGACCCTGTACGGGCATCGCCGGCGTGTGTTGGCGGCGGTCTGTACGCCGCTGATGGTCATGGCCTGGGGGCTGGCCATCGGGGCGATTGTGCTGGCCCTGTTCCTGCCGCTGGTGGCGCTGCTCCGCGGTGTATTCGAGACGATGACCTGAGGGTGTGATGTGGACCCGCTCATGACAACCCGGCGACTCCGACGCGCAGTGCGCCTGCGGCTACCCGCGGCTGGGGTGCGGCGCTGCGCCAGCGTCGAGTTTGAAGTCATTGCCTCGCTGGCGCTGGCGATCACCCTGGCGATTGTCTTCGTAGTGGCCGTGCTGCAATACGCCCAGGTGCGCCGCGAGACCGACACGCGTCGGCTGCTGGAATTGGCCGCCGCGGCTGAGCTGGACTGCATTCGCGCGGGACTGCACCCGCTGCCGGCGGAGGACGCGGGGCCGCCGCCGCCGCCGGTGCCGGGACGGGTGGTGGTGCATGCCACGGCCAGTCCGGGCACCGGTGTCTGGCAGGGGCTGACGCAGGTCCGCGTCACGGCCCGGCAGCCGATTTCGGCGCGGCGGACGATCACCGTAGAGCTGGCGGCCTATGTGGCGACGGGAGGGACGCCATGAGCGCGCGTCGCTACCGGCGCCGCGGATTCACGCTGTGGGCGGTGATCGCCACGATGCCCCTGGCGGCGCTGCTGCTGGCGCTGCTCGGCAAGCTCGTGGTGGATGGCATCTACCTGCAGCGCGTCGCGACGCAGCACGCCAATCTCGTCGCGACCGGGGACGCCCTGACGCGGCAATTGCGGCTGGATACGTGGGCGACGGTCGCTTGGCAGCGCACGGAGGACACGCTGACGCTGCAGACGGTGGGACCGGACGGGCCGGCGACGGTGACGTACACGCTGGGGGAGGACTTCGTCCGGCGCACGGCATCGACGGACGCCGAGCGCGAGTGGCGCTGCTGGCGGCTGCGCTTCGGCTGGCGTGTCGAGACGGGGCCGCGCGGCGCCGTGTTGTGGCTGGAGCTGCGCGAAGCGCTGCCGCCGCGGGCGACAGCCGTGCGGCCGCGCACGTACACGACGACATTTCTGCTGCCGAAGCGGGCAATGGCGGCGCCCCAGGAGGGCCGTGATGAGCCGTGACCGAACCACCCGGCGGCCGGCCTACACGCTCGTCGTCGTGCTGTTGACGACGTTCCTGGTGCTCGGTTTTGCGACCGTCATGGGCGGGATGGTCGTGCTCGAATGGTCGCGGGCGCGGCAGCGGACCCTGGAGGCGCAGGCGGCCCAGGTGGTCGCCAGCGCGCAGGCGTGGTCGCGCGTGCACGCGGCCGAGCTGGCCACGGGCCAACCCGTGGTGCTGCCGGTGGAGGACCTGCTCGTTCCGGGAACGAGCGGCAGCGCCACGCTGCGGCCGGCGCGCGGCCAAGCGGGCGGACTGGTCGAGTGCGAGCTCAGTGTGGCGCGGGCGGGGCGGCGGTTGGTGCGGGTGGTGACATGGGCGGTGGCGGCGCCGTAGGTGCCGAGGCCCGCAGGTACGCAGCACGGCTGTAGGCCGAGGCGAGTGTCAGCGCGCTGTCCAGTGCCCGCCAGATGCGCAGCATGGCGATGGGGATCACGACCAGCCCGGACACGCCGATCAAGAGCAGCAGGGCAATCAGGAGAACAATCCACTCCGAGCTGGCGCCCACCAGGGGATTGCGGAAGCTCGCCCAGACGAGGCCCACGATTGCGCCGTACCACGCAGCCGCGTGCCAGTAGAGGAATCGGCCCAGGCGTGCCAAGCCGGCCTGAACGGCGAGGCCGGGCACGAGAATGGCGAGCCAGACCACGAAGACACCGACCATGAGGCCCAGCAGCCCCAGATATTCGGGCCACTCCCAATCGCCCAGCGGACCCACATACCAGGTCGCCAACGGCACGATGACCAGCGCGGCCAGCAGGCCGTGACGGCGCAGCCACGCCACGCGCCGCGCGGGAGCGCCGGCCGCCGGGTTCGGAGAGGCAGCCAACCAGGCCGCAATGATCACGAGGGGCCAGAGCAACGGCAGCCACAGCCACGGTAGCAGCAACGTCAATGTGCCGAGACCGCCGCTGACCTGCCCGAGCCACTGCGGGTCCGCACTGGCCAGCCGCGCGCCGCGCAGTGAAAGGGCCACCGAATAGCCGCACTCGCAGCACACGCCGTCGGCGGCGAGGCCGCGTAGATTGTGGCCGCACTCGACGCAGGTTGCGTCCGTGGCCAGGCGTCCGGATTTGTCGAGCAGACAGGTGGTCAGCATGGGCGTTGCCCTGTGGCATTGTAACGGGGCGGCGGGCGGGTACGCTATGCGGCACGCACGAACCTGGCGATTCGACGATGGGCATGGTCGCGTGGAGGATGTGGCGATGGAACGAACCGCGATTCCGCTGACCGAACTGCGCCTGCCGGCCTTCGGTACTTGGGAGCCGGGGTGGCTGCTGCTGACTGCGGGCGAGAATCGCCCCGGGGGATACAACAGCATGACCGTGTCGTGGGGGGCGCTGGGCGTGATCTGGAGCCGGCCGCTGGCGGTCGTCGTGGCGCGGCCGCAGCGGTATACGCGCGAGTTTCTGGAGCGCTGCGACACGTTCAGCCTGTGTGCGTTCGGGCCCGAGCACCGGGCGGCGCTGCAGTTGCTGGGGACGCGTTCGGGGCGGGACACGCGGAAGATGAGCGAATGCGGACTGACGCCGATCGCGTTGCCGCACATCGCGTGTCCGGGATTTGCAGAGGCGACGCTGATTCTGGAGTGCCGCAAGACGTACTTCGACGATTTGGAACCGGGGCACTTCCTGGCGGATTTCATTGCGCCGAACTACAGCGGGGATTACCACCGCATGTATTTCGGCGAGGTATTGGCGGCCGAGGGGACGAGCGCATTTCGCTGAAGCGCACGGGCGCCGGGGCCGTCCTAGTACTCCGGCGGCAGGGCGTTGAGCTGCGTCAGCGTGAAGACCGGGCCGTCCTTGCAGACGTAGACCTTGCCGACGTTGCAGCGGCCGCACTTGCCCACGCCGCACTTCATGCGGTTTTCGAGGGTCGTGTAGATCTGATCCGGCGTGAAACCGAGCTTCGCGAGCACCGGCATCGTCAGCTTGATCATGATCGGCGGGCCGCAAACGACGGCGATCGAGTTCTCCGCCGTGGGCTGCACTTCCTCGACGATCTTGGGGACGAAGCCGACGCGGCCTTTCCACTCCGGGGTCTCGCCGCCAGGGTCGACCGTCGTGAACAGCTTCACGTCGGGGCGCGTGCCCCACTCGGCCAGCTCGTGCTTGTAGACGAGGTCCGCGGGCGTGCGGGCGCCGTAGACGATGCTGACGTCCTTGTATTTGTCGCGCAGGTCGAGGATGTTCCAGATGACGCAGCGCATCGGCGGCAGGGCGATGCCGCCGGCGATGAACAGGATGTTCTTCCCTTCCCATTCGTGAATCGGGAAGATGTTGCCGTAGGGTCCGCGGAAGCCGACGATGTCGCCTTCCTCACGATCCGCGAGGGCGGCCGTCACGCGCCCGGTCTGGCGGAAGGTACACTCGATGTAGCCCTTGCGGGTGGGGGAGCTGGCGATGCAGAACGTGCTCTCGCCCTCGCCGTAGACCGAGTACTCGCCGAACTGCCCGGCTTTGAAGTTGAATGCGGCCGCCTCGGCGGGATCGACGAACTCCAGCCGGAAGGTCTTAATCCCCGGCGCTTCGTCGGTGATCTTCGCGATGCGCATGCGGTAGGGGATGTACAGGTTGCCGGCTTGGCCGGGTTTGGGGGCGATTGCGGTCATCGGTCATCTCCTGCGTTGCCCAAGCGCGGGGCCCGGGCCGCACTCTCGCACCGGCCGTTCGCCGGTGCCGCACAGGGGCGTGCCCTGTGTTCTGCTTCGGTGCAAGGCAGAGCCTCGCACTACGATCCGGTGCAAGGCAGAGCCTTGCACTACGCCGCCAGGCACGGAGACCTGACGCTACGGGGTTCACAGCTTGCTCAGCGCCGCCGCGTGTTCGCCCAGATTCATGTCCGTCGGGCACGAACGCGAGCAGCGGCCGCAGCCGACGCAGCCGAGCACGCCGAGGCGCTCGGGCTGGTAGCTGAACTTGTGCATCACGCGTTGCCGCCAGCGTTCGCTCTGCTTCGTGCGCGGGTTGTGGCCCGAGGCGTGCAGGGTGAACAGGCCGAAGCCGCACGAATCCCACGTGCGGAGCCGCACGCCGCCGGTGCGGGTGCGCTCGTCCTGAATATCAAAGCACGTGCAGGTGGGGCAGACGAAAGCGCACGCGCCGCAGCCGATGCAGCGCAGCGACTGCTCCACCCACACCGAGTTCTGGCCGAACAGCGCCGGCAGCTTGGCCGCAAGCGCCTTGGCCTCGAACTTCGGGGCGACCTTCGCGAGGGCGGCGTCCTTCTTGCTCGCTTCGCCGTTGGCGGCCGCGAACAGCTCCGGCGCCATGGCGACCAGCGCCTTACCCTCGTCGGTCAGCACTTCGACGAGATACTTCGTCGCGTCGAGGGGCGTCAGCAGCAGGTCGCTGCCGGCCGTTGCCCCGGGGCCGCCGCCGACCGACGTGCAGAAGCAGTAGTCGTCGCACTTCGTGCAGGCCACGCTGACGACCGTCGTGTGCGCCAGCTTCGGCTCGAAGTACGCATCCTGCGAGTCCCACGTGAACACGGCCTTGAGCGTTGCGAGACTGGCCGCATCGCACGGCCGCACGCCGAACAGCACGGTTGGCGGGGCCGCGACGGGCAGCTCGGCCGGCTCGACGGCCTTGCCCGCGAGCTTGTAGCGCAGCATGGCCTCGTAGCGCGGGAAGACGGCCGCTTTGGCGGACTCGGTCGTCTGGACGTAGTCGGCCGCGATCTCCTTCGCACCGGTGACTTCGGCGAAGGTGAGTGTGTTGCCGGCGTCCTGCCGCGCGACCGGGGCGAGCACGCGCTGGCCCGCGCCGCGCAGCTTGCCGATCAGGGGCTCCAGCGCCGATTTCTGTAGGAGTTTGACGTCGCTCATAGTTGTTCTTCGCGTCCTTTGCGGTGCCGATGCCGGCGTTAGCGAATGAACTCTTCCTTGTCATCCGGCTTGAACGACGCCAGAGCGTAGTCCTTGCGCCGGCTGTAGCCCGCTTCGGCCCCGAAGTGCGTCAGGGCTTCCTGGGCGAGCACTTGGTTCAGCAGATCGAGGCGGATGTGCTGCGGGCAGGCGTCCGCGCAGGAGCCGCAGCCGATGCAGCGGCCCGCGAGGTGCATCGCCCGCACCACGTTCCATTCGAGATTGCCGAGCGGGTCGCTCGAGGTCGGCACCCACTGCGGCTGGTTGTTGTCGGTGATGCAGCGGCTGCAGTAGCACAGCGGGCACGCCGAGCGGCACGCGTAGCACTTGATGCAGCGGGCCATCTCGGCCGACCAGAACTGCCAGCGCTCGGCGCGCGACATCTTGTCGATCTTCTCGAGGGCGGCCTTGTCGTCGGCGGTCAGGCCGTGCGGCAACTGCGCGACGTGCTCCTCGACCGCGGCGAGGCTCGGCAGCTCGGTGACCTGTCCGTCGTCGGTGACGGCCAGTGCGACGACCGCGTCCTCGGCGAGCTGGTTCTCGACCGCGTACTGCAGCAGCGTGCGCAGCGCGCCCTTGCGGGCAACCAGCGCCGCCTTGCCCATGGCCTTCACCTCGGGCTTGAGCAGGTAGGTCGCGAGGTTCTGCACGCAGTGGGCGTTGAGGATGAGCTGGTCCACCTGCTCGGGCGTCCGGGCGAAGAGGGCCCGCACGCGGTCCGGCGCCGAGCCGGGACCGTAGCCGATCACGACCTTGATCGTGCCGGCCGCGAGCAGTTCCTTGGCTTTCTTGCGAAGAGCTTCCATAGCGTTGCTCAGCCTTTCGTTTCTATAGGCTGTCGATCACACGTCGGTCGTTCGCGTGCCCCTGGGGGGCCGGAGATCACTCCTCAGCCGCCGTGCGCCGGGCAGCACGCCCCGGCCGCCGCGTTGGCGTCCAGTTGGGCCTCGGCCAGCGCGCCGAGCCGCTTGGGGAATTCCGTGTACGGGCCGAGCTTGCGGACGTCGGCGACGACGCCGTTGACGATTTCGGCCCAGCGGGCGCCTTCGGCGGCGGAGACCCACGAGAACGTGATCCGCCCGAGGTCGACGCCCATGAAGTCGAGCAGCTTGCGGAAGACCATCCAGCGCCGGCGGGCGTGGAAGTTGCCCGCGGTGTAGTGGCAGTCACCCGGGTGGCAGCCGGAGACGATGATGCCGTCCGCGCCCTGCCCGAAGGCCTGGAGCAGCAGCATGAAGTCGATCCGGCCGGTACACGGCAGACGGACGATGCGCACGTTGGGGGCGTACTTGATGCGGCTGGTACCGGTCAGGTCCGCGCCGGCGTACGTACACCAGTTGCAGACGAAAGCGATGATTTTGGGTTCAAAGTCGGCCATACTTGCGAGCCCTTATCTTGTCTCGGAGGCTGTGCCTAGCGCCGGCGCGCAGGCCCCGGTGTTGGAGGATGCCTTGGCGCCGCTCGGCTCCAGGTACGCTTTAAGTCGCAGCCACGCTACGGGCGTAGGTTCACCCGGGGCATCGGTGGACTTGTCGGTCAAAGCTAGGTCGTAGATCACCTTCTCATCGCCCAAGCGGAGCTCCGTTTCCGGCTCAATGGTCCAGAGCAGCGTACGGAGACGCGACGAAAAGTCGGAGGACCGGAAGTTGCCGTAATGATCCGGCCCACGTTCAACGCGGAACTCATATCTGAAGTTGTTGAACTCATGCACGTTAGGGCTGTGGCGTAGTTCGATCTTCAGTGGGTCTCGGGACGGCAGCTCAATCACGTCGCCCGTGTCCTCAATGGCCCCGGAGCGAGGACCAGGACCGTGTCCGCTCAAGGGCGCCAAGACCAGTCGTACCGGTGGACCGTCGTACTCCGCCTGCACGCGCACCACCCGGAAAGCCGGGTCGTCGGAAGGCGCTTCGAACGTGTGCAAACGCACCACGGCGGAACTGACCGGCACCGCAACTGGCCAGCCTTCGTGGCGATAATCGGGCTTCGCGTTCCTTTCGATGTTTAGCCGCTCGCTCAGGCGGTGCGTTCCCGATCGACTCGTGAACTCCAGCACGACCAGCACTTCCTTTGCGGTCGGCGCCGCGGGCGTCAGCTCGAGCTCGAAGCGCATCTCCTTCTGCCAGAAGATCCGCGCACTTTTGAGGGTGAGCGTCGTGCATTGGTTGTCCGTAGCGCGGACGAGCCGCACGCCGTAATCGGTGACCGCGGTAGCCAGATTCAGCGAGCCCTGGATCCACAGGGCATCCGAGTCCGCATACGCCGCCGCGCGATCCACACAGTGCCGCAGTTCGCGGTCGCCGCTGTGCCAGGCCGGTGCGCAGCCCGCGGCAGCGGCGAGTGCGCAGCCGAGGATTAGTGCGGCAAGTCGCTTGGCTTTCGCGGTGCTCTCTTTCATCTTCCTTCGCGCTCTTCGCGTCCTTCGCGGTGAACTGCGAGTCTCTTCGTGTCCTTCGTGGTGAATCACCCGCCGTCAGGCACCCGCCACGGCGGGCGAGCTGCGGCCTGACGCTACGGGCGCTACAGCGCCAGCAGCTCCGCAAACACCTGCTCGTTCGTGAAGCCCTGCAGGTCCAGCGACTTCGAGCGGCACAGCGCCACGCACGTGCCGCAGCCCTGGCACACGCCCTGGTTCACCTTCGCGATCGTCTTGATTAGCTTGCCGTCGCGACCCTTGATCTCTTCGTGCTCGATGGCGCCGTACGCACACGCCGTCTCGCACAGGAAGCAGCCGATGCACGTCGAGAACAGTGGCGGAGCCGTGCGGTTGACGACGGCCACGACCGGCTCGCGGGCCAGCTCTTCCTTGCTGAACAGCCCGCAGACCTTACTCGCGGCGCCGGACGCCTGTGCGACGGTCTCGGGAATGTCCTTCGGCGCCTGGCACGCGCCGGCGACGTAGATGCCCGCGGTGTTCATCTCGACCGGACGCAGCTTCGGGTGCGCCTCGGACAGGAACTTGTCCGCGTCGTAGCTGATCTTCATCTTCTGCGCCAGCTCTTCGGCGTCCGGCTGTGGCTCCATTGCGCTGGCGAGCACGACAAGGTCGGCCTCAATCTCGACCGGGCGGCCGTTTAGCAGCGTGTCGGCCCCCTTCACGATGAGCTTGCCGTCGCGCTCGTAAATCTTCGAGACGCGCCCGCGGATGTAGCGGACCTCGTCCTCTTCGCAGGCGCGGCGGACGAATTCTTCGTACATCTTCCCGCCCGCGCGGATGTCCATGTAGAACACGTACGGCGTGCCCGCGTGCACCTTGTGCTTGTAGAGCATCGCGTGCTTCGCGGTGTACATGCAGCAGATCTTGGAGCAGTAGTTCACGCCCTTGGCGGGGTCGCGGCTGCCCGCGCACGCCACGAACACGACCGTCTCGGGCACCTGGCCGTCGCTCGGCCGCTTCGGCACGCCCTGCGTCGGGCCGGACGCGGACAGCAGCCGCTCGAACTGCAGGCCGGTGATGACGTCCTTGTACTTGCCGTAGCCGTATTCGGGGAAGAAGCTGGTCGGCTTGACCTGGTAGCCGGTCGCGACGACGACCGCGCCGACCTCGACCGTCAGCAACTCGTCTTCCTGGTCGAAGCGGATCGCGCCGGGCGGGCAGGCCTTCTCGCACAGCTTGCAGCGGCCGGTCTTGTAGTACGTGCACTTGGCCTTGTCGATGACCGGCTTGTTCGGCACCGCCTGCGGGAAGGGTACGTAGATGGCCGTGCGGTTGCCGAGACCCGCGTTGAACTCACTGGGGATTTTCTTCTGGGCGCACTTCTGCTGGCAGGCGCCGCACCCCGTGCAGAGCTGCTCGTCGATGCTGCGGGCCTTCTTGCGGATGGTGGCCTTGAAGTTGCCGATGAAGCCTTCGAGCGTCTCGAGTTCGCTGTACGTGTACAGCCGGATGTTCGGATGCTGCGCGACTTCGACCATGCGCGGCGTCAGAATGCACTGCGAGCAGTCGAGCGTGGGGAACGTTTCGGAGAGCTGGGCCATGTGCCCGCCGATGGACGGGTCGCGTTCGATCAGCACGACCTCGTGCCCGGCGTTGGCGATGTCGAGGGCCGCCTGAATGCCGGCGATGCCGCCGCCGATGACCAGGGCCCGCTTGGTGAGCGGCACCTTGATCGGCGTCAGCGGGCGGTTGCGCTTGACCTTCTCGACCAGGATGCGGACGAGGTCGATGGCCTTGTCGGTCGTGACCTGGCCCTTCTCGTGGACCCACGAGCAGTGCTCGCGGAGGTTGGCCATCTCGCAGAGGAAGGGGTTCAACCCCGCCTCGGCGCAGGCCCGCCGGAAAGTCGGCTCGTGCATGCGCGGCGAGCACGCCGCCACGACCACGCCGGTCAGCTTCTTCTCGCGGATCGCGTCCTTGATCAGCGTCTGACCGGGGTCCGAGCACATGTACTTGTAGTCGATCGCGTGTACGACGCCGGACAGCTCGCCCGCCGCCTTCGCGACAGCCGCACAGTCCACCGTGGCGCCGATGTTCTCCCCGCAGTGACAGATGAACACGCCGATGCGCGCCATGTCGTCTATTCCTTATTGCTGAGGCCCTGCTGCGACCGGTGCCGCGGCTGGCTGGGGGGCCGGCTTGGGCTTGAAGCGTACCGGCACATGGTGCCGCTGCAGCCCGAGGGTGTTCTCCGCGATGCCCAGCGCCAGCCCGACGGCCTGGCTGACGTACAGCACGGGGATGTCGTACTTGCGGCCGTGATGCGCTTCGATCGCGTCGCGCCGCAGGTCCAGGTTCGTCTGGCACATCGGGCAGGCGACGATGATCGCTTCCGCCCCGCGGTGCACGGCGTCTGCCACGATGCGGCCGGACAACTCGGCGACCGACGAAGTCCGCGACACCGACAGACCGGCGCCGCAGCACTCCGTCTTGAAACCCCAGTCGAGAGGTTGCGCGCCGATCGCCTTGAGAATGTCGTCCATTTCCTGCGGGTCTTCGGGCCGCTGACAGGTCGTGACGGTGGCCGGGCGCGTCAGGTAGCAGCCGTAGTAGCAGGCGACCTTGTACGCGAAGGGCTTGCGGACCTTAGCCGCCAAACCGTCCTTGGCTGCCGGCCCCAGCACGTCGAGGACGCTGAGCACCTTGGTGCGGCCGGTGAAAGGCAGCTCGATGACGCGGGCGATATCCTGCCGCAGAGCCTCGTCCTGGAGCAGCTCGTGCCGCGTGCAGGCCAGTCGCGTGTAGCAGGCCGAGCAGGGGACGAGGAGTTCGGTCAGGCCGGCGCGTTCGGCGAGTGCCAGGATGCGGGCCGGCAGGGCGAGGGCGAGCTTGTGGTTGAGGTTGTGGGCGGCGGTGGCGCCGCAGCAGTTCCAGTCGGGGACCTCGGTGAGTTCGAGGCCGAGGGGGCCGGCGATGGCCTGCAGCGACTCGGCGTACTCCCGCGAGGAGCCCTCCAGCGAGCAGCCGGGGAAGAATCCGATTTTCATGGTCTATTCCGCCTTGTGTGGGGGCTCATGCGTCGCGTTCTGGCAGCGCTCGAAGATGCGGGCGACCGCTTCCTGGCCGGCGATCTTGTGCGGCAGGAGCTTGAGCTTGCCGCGGGCGAAGAGCTTGGGCGCCACGAGGACGTCCTGGAACAGATTGAAGCTCTTGAGCTTGTAGGTGGAGATCAGGCCGACTTCGTGCAGGCGGCCGTTCTTGCGGATCGTGTCGAGGAAGGCCTGGTGGAAGATGAGGATGTCCTTGGCCTTCGGGTGCGCGACGCCCTGGGCGAGGGCCTGCTGCCGCAGGTAGTCCATGATCTTCGGCAGATCGACCTCTTGCGGGCAGCGGGCGGCGCACGTCTCGCAGGTGAGGCACAGCCAGATGGACAGCGCCTGCAGGACATCATCGTCCATGTCCGGCAGCCCGAGTTGCAGCAGCCGCAGAACCTGGTTGGGGGCGTAGTCCATCTCAGCCGCCAAGGGGCAGCCGGCCGAGCACTTCCCACACTGATAGCAATTGAAAACAGACTCACCGGTAGCCTCGCGCACCTGCCCGGCGAGGCCGGCGGTGTGCGAAGCGTGCTGTGCGACGGACATGCGAGTCCTCCACGAGTGACGTGTCGCGGACACGTGCCGTACCGGAAGCGTCGCAACACGCAGGATGGGGCATTGTAACGCGCGGGTCCAGAAACGCACGCGCGTCGTGAAAGACTGCGCAGCGCTCGTGCATGGGGCAATGCGGAGTCAATGGGGGCGGATTGCTGGCGCGCGGCTCGCAAGTGTTGCCTTGCTTGGTGCTTGGAGAGTCGTGCGGAATTCACGACGTGCGCGGCGCCGCAATCCGCACCGAAGTGGTTCCACGAGTTTTTTGTCTGGCGCGGGGTGGGCTCCGCCTTGCGGGGATTCTGGGGTGAGGTGCGCGAAAGCGCGTTGGCGCCGAATGCTACACGAATGCAGCACGGCCCCGGGGAGTGTGTTTCAGTTCTGCTGCGGCGATTGGTTGATCTCGACCACCTCGACGCGCTGGTTCGAACGCTGGCCGGCGTCCTGGTAGGTCGTCGAAGTGATGCGTTCGTTGTCGGCGCAGGCGGTGAGGCGGAGTTGCTTCCAGTCCAGGCCTTCGGCGACGAGCTGGCGTGCGACGGTGAGCGCGCGGTCGTACGAGAGGCGCATGCCGCGGTCGTCCTGATCGAAGGCCTCGGCGGCGCTACAGTGTCCGCGGATGTTGAGGATGGCGTGGAAGCCGCGGAATTGGCGGGCGAGGTCCTTGACCTGGGATTGGCCGGTTTCGTCGAGCGCGTTGTCGCCGGTGGCGAAGGCGATGGAGCCGCCGGCGCCATAGGCACCGGTGCGGCGGATGGACTGCACGTCGTGGTCGCTGCCGTCGAGGCCGTCGCGGGTGGCGTTACTTGGACCGCGCATGCGCGTGCGCAAACGCTGGATCAGGAGCGAGTCGTGCGGGTCCGTGGAGCCCAGGTCGACGGGGCTGTGGAAAGCTTCGCGGATGGCGATGGCCAGATCGAGTTGATCGTCGTTGAGCGTGGCGCCGCCGCCGCCGGAGCCGCTGCCTGAGGCGGAGCCGGATCCGGAACCGGCGCCGCCGCCGGACGCCGCCTTCATGGCCATGGCGAGCAGAATGACGAAGAAGCCCATCTGCAACATGACGTTATCGGCGAAGGAGACCATCCACTCGGCGACGCCTTCATGCTCTTCGTGCATGTCGGCGTGTGGGCCGTGGCTCTTGTGGCCGCCCTTGCCTCCGTGTGCAGCCTGGCCATGGGCGTCGTTGGGAGCGCCGGACGGTCTCTCCTGCTCGTTTTGCGCGGCCATGGTCGTCGCCTTCCGTATCGTCCGCCGTTATCCGGGACCGGTCTAGCCGGCGGCCAGCTTGCCGCGACTGGCCGGTGGCAGGAACGCCAGCATCCGTTCCATGGTCAGGCGCGGGTTGTCGCCGGCGCCAATCGACAGGATGCCCTGCAGCATCATCTCGCGGTTCACGATTTCCTCGCCGGAGCGGAGGGCCAGCTTGTCACCGATCGGGCCGGCCACGGCGTTGGCGAGCACGGTGCCGTACATGGTCGCCACGACGGCGACCGCGAGCATGTGGCCCATCTCTTCGACCGCCCCGCCCAGCTTGCTGAACATACCGATCTGGCCGATCAGCGTGGCGACCAGGCCGTAGCCGGGGGCGTACACCTTGACCACGTCGAAGAACTTCTTGCCCGCTTTGTGACGTTCCTGCATCGCGAGCACTTCCATGCGCAGGCTCGTCTCGATCGCCTCCGGGTCCGTGCCGTCCACCAGCATCTTCAGACCCTGGGCGAGGAATTTGTCATCTAACTTGGCGATCTCCGATTCCAGCGACAGCACGCCGTCACGGCGACCCTTCTCGGAGAGGGCCACGACGCTCTTGATCACCTCCGCCGGGCTCTTGGCTCTGTGGAACATGAAGCGGCGGACGTAGCCGGGGACGGACTTGAGCTTGTCTCCGGGCATGGACATCAGGGCGACGCTGATGGTTCCACCGAACACCATCACAAAGCCCTTTTCCGAATAGAACACCGCCCAGTTGCCGCCCGAGGCCCGGTAGCCGACGTAGCCGCACGCGGCAATTCCGAGAATGGTCCCGATCAGACTGGCCTTGTCCATACTGCCCTGACCTTCCGTAGTAGTGCCGCCCGCGCGGACGCGGCGCGTCAACTCTCCGGATGGAACATCGACTAGCCGCGGCGGGGGAATGAGTTAGCAGCACGCGAGGCGGGGGTGGGTGGGCCCGTTGCGGGACCGGCCCTTTCGGCCGAAGGATGGCTGGAGCGCGGCGGCGAAGCCGTTATGATCGGACGTCCTTTCGCTGCTCCCGGGAGAGCCACATGGGTTCGGAGCCGTCCGTCGCCACAGCTGTGCCCACGTCCGGAAAAGAGCCGCGCCGGCGAGGGCTGGCGTTGCACTGGCAGATCGGCATCGGGCTCGTGGTCGGGGTGGTGGCCGGATTGATCGCGAGCGCGTGTTGTCCGGCCCAGCCGGACGGCACGCCGCACGCCGGGCTGACCTGGGTCGTCAAGAACATCGCCGAGCCGCTCGGGCAGATCTTCATGCGGCTGATCTTCATGGTGGTGCTGCCGCTGGTGTTCTCGGCCCTGGTGCTGGGTGTGGCGGAGCTGGGGGATGTGCGGCGGCTGGGGCGTGTGGGGGCGCGCACGCTGCTGTACACGGTGATCTTGTCCGCGGCTTCGGTGGCGATCGGCGTCGGGTTGGCCAACGTCGTGCAGCCGGGGCGGCACCTGACGGACGCGCAGCGGGTTGTGCTCCGGGAGCGCTACCAGGGGCAGGCTGAGGAGAAAGTGGCGCAGGCCCGGCAGACCAAGCCGCTGCGCGAGACGCTGCTGGACATTATCCCGCGCAATCCGCTGCAGGAGATGGTCGGGGCGCTGGACGGCAGCGCGAAGGGTGGCGGGATGCTGGCCGTCATGTTCTTCGCCTTGCTGTTCGGCATCGCGATGACCATGGTGCCCGGACGTACACAAGGACTCGTGGCCGTGCTGCAGGGGGTATACGACACGGTGATGGTGATCGTGGGGCTGGCGATGCGGCTCGCGCCGGTGGCCGTGGCGGCGCTGGTGTTTGCGCTGGCGGCGCAGCTTGGGGCGGGTGTGCTGAAGATGCTCGGGTGGTACGTGGTGACGGTGCTGGGCGGGTTGCTGCTGCACTTCGTGGGCGTGTACTCGCTGGTCGTTGGGCTATTGGGCCGGATGAACCCGCTGCGGTTTTTCGCCCGCACGTCGGAAGCGGCGCTGACGGCGTTCGCGACGTCCTCCTCGAATGCGACCCTGCCGACGTCGCTGCGGGTGGCCG
Source organism: uncultured Planctomycetales bacterium (assembly GCA_964523405.1). Taxonomy (GTDB): domain Bacteria; phylum Planctomycetota; class Phycisphaerae; order UBA1845; family Fen-1342; genus CAZGAQ01. Next base: position 51,204 of record CAZGAQ010000003.1, on the reverse strand, counting down.
AGAAGGAACTGGGGTTGCGGCGGGAGATCGGGAGCTTTGTGCTGACCATCGGTGCGACGGCGAACCAGAACGGCACGGCGCTGTATGAGGGCGTGACCGTGCTGTTTCTGGCGCAGGTGTTCGGCGTGCACCTGGATTTGGGGCAGCAGATCACGGTGGCGCTGCTGGCGATTCTCGCCGGGGTCGGGACGGCCGGAGTGCCGGGCGGCTCGCTGCCGCTGGTGGTGATGGTGCTGCAGACCGTGCACGTGCCGGCGGAGGGGATTGGGATCATCCTCGGTGTGGACCGGTTGCTGGACATGTGTCGGACGACGCTGAACGTCACGGGGGACCTCGTGGTGGCGACGTGCGTGGATCGCGGCGGCGGGGCGCGCGGCACGTAGACTGCGGCGCGGGGGGTGGGTTCGCGCTTGTGGGGGGGCTTTGCTAGAATCCGCGCAGCGCCGAGGTCAGTCGGGTCGGCCCGCGCGCTGGGACGAGATGTGCGAGGATTCCATGAACACCGAACGACTGCCGTTCAAGACGGAATTGCAGCAACTGCTGAACCTGATCACGCACTCGCTGTATTCGAACAAGGAGGTCTTCCTACGCGAGCTGATCAGCAACGCCGGCGACGCGATCGACCGGCTGCGGTTCAACTCGCTGAGCCACGGCGAGCTGCTCGAAGGGGACTCGAACTGGAAGATCAAGATCACGCCGGACGCGGCAGCCGGGACGCTGACCGTGTCGGACAACGGCGTGGGGATGTCGCGCGAGACGATCATTGAGGACCTGGGGACGATCGCGCGCTCGGGGACGCAGGCTTTCCTGCGGGAGCTGAAGGAGGCCAACGCGCAGGATCGGCCGGAATTGATCGGGCAGTTCGGCGTCGGGTTCTATGCGTCGTTCATGGTGGCGGACAAGGTGACGGTGATTTCGCGGCCGGCGGGGCAGCCCGGGGCGGGGGTGCGGTGGGAGTCGGACGGGCAGGGCGAGTTCACGGTGGAGCCGGCGGAGAAGGCGACGCGGGGCACGGACGTGATCCTGCACCTGCGGGCGGACGAGCGCGAGTGGCTGGAACCGTGGCGGCTGCGGCAGATCGTGCAGAAGTTCTCCGACTTCATCGAGCATCCGGTGGTGATGGAGGTGGAGCAGGAGAACGAGCAGAAGGAGAAGACGCGGGTCGAGGAGACGCTGAACACGCGCAAGGCGCTGTGGCTGCGGCCGAAGGCGGAAATCCAGCCGGAGGAGTACACCGAATTCTACAAGCACCTGGCGCGGGACGTGGACGCGCCGGCGCGGACGATTCACTACGTGGCCGAGGGGGCGACGGAGTTTCGGGCGTGTCTGTTCATTCCGGCGCACAAGCCGTTCGACCTGATCTGGGGCGAGCCGCGCTCGCAGTTGCACCTGTACATCCGCCGTGTGTTCATCATGGACAACTGCGCGGCGCTGCTGCCGGGATATTTGCGCTTCGTGCGCGGCGTGGTGGACTGCGCCGATCTGCCGCTGAACGTGTCGCGCGAGCTACTGCAGCAGAATCCGCTGCTGGAGCGGATTCAGAAGAACATCACCAAGAAGGTGCTGGACACGCTGGCGGAGATGAAGCGGGACGAGCGGGAGGCCTACGTCACGTTCTTCCGCGGGCTGGGGGCGATCCTCAAGGAGGGCGTGTCGCAGGACTGGTCGAATCGGGAGCGGATCGCCGAGCTGCTGCTGTTCGAGTCGACGAAGACGGCGGCGGGCCAGTTCACGGCGCTGGACGAGTACGTGGCGGGGATGCCGGCGGGGCAGACGGAGATTTACTACCTGATCGGCGAGAGCCGGGAGCTGCTGGATCATTCGCCGCTGCTGGAGGGCTTCCAGGCGCGCGGGTTTGAAGTGCTGCTGATGACGGAGCCGTTCGACGAGTTCATGGTGCAGTCGCTGACCGAGTTCAAGGGCAAGCGGCTGCGGAGCGTGGAGCGCGGGACGCTGCCGGCCGACGAGAGCCAGGCGCAGCAGCAGAAGGAGGCGGAGGAGAAGTACGCGGGGCTGCTGCAGGCGCTGGGGGCGAAGCTGCCGGAGGTGCAGGCGGTGCGGCTGTCAACGCGGCTGCGGGACAGCGCGGCGTGCCTGGTAGCGGACGAGCGGGCGGCCAGTGCGCACCTGGAGCGGCTGATGGAGCGGATCGGGCGCAGCGAGACGGTGGCGCACGCGCCGCGGATTCTGGAGCTGAATGCGGCGCACCCGCTGGTGGAGGCGCTGCGCGTGCTGCACGAGAAGGACGCGGCCGACCCGCGGCTGGAGACGTATGCACGCCTGCTGCACGATCAGGCGGTGGTGGCGGAGGGGTCGAAGCTGAAGGATCCGGGGCAGTTCACGCGGCGGATTAATGAGGTGTTGTTGAAGGAGTTGGGGGGGTGAGGCATCCCCGCGTGGTAGCGCGCGATGCGGCCGCCTGGCGCTGAAGCGACTAGACGGCGGCGAGACTGCGCGGCGCGACGCGGGTGAACAGCGCGCGTCTGGAGGGGGCAGCAGGCGATGTCCCGTGCAGCCGGGGGCTACTCCGCCTCATCGTCGGTTTTCGTCTCCGCCCAGCGACACGCACTGGCCGAGGGCCGATTCGCGCGTACGTGCCTGCACACGCCGCCAGTCGCGAAAGCCGAGTTCGTACATGGGGCGCGGTTTCATCTGGCACCAAGGCGGATGACACACGATCTCTATGGTCGACCCGGCGAGGACCTCGCGCGATCAGGGGTGGGGGAAAAATCCGGACGACATTCCACGTCCACGCGGTATACTGCGGAATGAAACGCTTCGCCGGGCAACCGCGCCTGTGTTTCCAACCGCTCGGGTCGTCGGGCTGTCCCCGGGCCGCACGGGCGAAGGCCGGCGGGGATAAACAATGCGAGGGCGAATCATGCGCTATGTTTGGATCATGGGGGCCGTGACCGTAGCGCTGGCGTGCAGTGCCGCACGCGCCCAGTTTGAGGCCGCACGCGTCGAGGTCAGCTACGACGGGCACGAGATCGTCACCGTGCAGCCCGCCGTGACCGACGGCCTCGTCATCTACCGCGCCCGGGGTGCGCCGTACGGCACCGCGCCGAACTGGCAGAACGCGATCCGCCGGCAGGTCGGCGGGCTCGAAGTTGCCGACATGAACGGCGACGGGCTCAACGACGTGGTGGTCGGGTGCTACATCTCCAACAGCTATCCACCGTACACCGACTGGGAGAACCTGATCTACTACAACACCGGCACGCAACTCGAAGCGAGTCCGTCATGGGTCTCGACGGACGAAGTCTCGACCGGCGACGTGCAGGTGGCCGACCTCAACCGCGATGGCTACCCGGACATCTTCGCCGCCAACGGCAGCGGGTCGGCCGCCGTCGTCTACTTCGGCACTCCCACCGGACCAAACCCCACGCCCGGATGGTTCAGCGCGATTCCCGGTAATGCCTGGATGACCTACGCGAAGCCGTTCGACATCGACCACGACGGCGATCTCGACGTCCTGACCACGAACCAGGGCTTCAGCACAAGCGACGCGTATCGGCCGATGTACCTCTTCCGGAACAACGCCGGCGTGCTGGAGACCGTCCCGAGCTGGCAGTCCGCGGAGAGCTCCATCCAGAACTTCCTGTCGTTCGCAGACTACGACGGCGACGGCTGGGAGGATGTAGCCGTCTCCAAGTGGGCCAACTTCGCCAGCGGCATCTACAAGAACGCCGGCGGCACGCTGCAGACGACGCCCGTGTGGACGACCGGCAACAACGACACCGACAAGGGGGTGGCGTGGGCGGACGTCGATCACAACGGTTGGCCGGACCTGGCGCTGGGCCACAGCCCGACATTGCTCTACAGCAACACGGCCGGCACGCTGACGCAGACGTGGGCGGCGACGGCCGCGTACTTCGGGCACAGCGAGCTGCGCTTCTACGACGTCGATCGTGACGGCGATCAGGACTTGATCGAGATTCACTTCTCCAACGGGATGACGAACCTCTACCTCAATCGCGACGGCGTGCTGGACTCAGCGCCGTCGTGGTCCTACGACGCTGCGCCGGTCGGCACCGCCCTGGCGCTGGGCGACATCAACGGCGACAAGTGGCCGGACCTCGTGCTGGGGTACTCGGGCCAGCCGTGCGTCGTCGTGTTTTACGCGCAGATTCCCGACATTCCGGGCGACTTCGACCACGACGGCAGCGTGGACGTGGAAGATCTGGCCGTGCTGGCGCAGTGCCTCGCGGGGCCGGGCAATCCCAACGTGGGCTGCACGCCCGAGGGTTTCGCCGAGACGGACCTTGATACGGACGGCGACGTCGACCTGGCTGACTACGCGATGTTCCAGCCGCTGGCGACGTAGCGGCTTAGTTCGCAGGAGTGCGCGGGGTCGGGAGGCGCGCTGCGTACGTGCGTGCGCGTCTCGGTGCCGCGCCCGGCGGCGACTTCAGCGCCACCCGCTCCTGACCCAATCGGCGGAGATGCCCAGCCGGTGCAGGCACGCGCCGAGCTGGCCGGTGTGGTGCTGCAGGTGCCGCAGGTTGTAGAGGTGCAGTTCGGCGCGGGAGAAGGGCAGCCACGCAAAGCCGGATTCCCCCGCGAGTGTGGCCGGTGTTTCCGCGGCGACGTTCGCCTGCAGCTTCGTGCGGCACAGCGTCACGTAGTGGAGCAGCTCGTCGCGCTCGAACCGGCGGCTGGGGTACTCATTTTCGAGCTCGAGTCCACCCTTGGGGTGCAGCCCGCCGTTGCCACCCGGCTCCGTCTGCGGCTGCCACGCGGACTCGCGCGGCGAGAGGTACAGGTCGACGAAGCACAGCGTGTGGTAGGCGACCTGCCAGAAGGGGTATTTCGCGATCGGGGTGTCCCAGTGTTCGTCCGGGCAGTGGGTGAGGTACAGGTTCAACATGCTCAGGCCGGCTTCGAACTGGGCGATGAGGACGTGTTTGAATTGGTCGAGCATCGGGTGAGTTCCTTTGCTGCCTAGCGTCGGCATGCACGTAGCCGCGCATCCTACCATCTCCCTGTCCTATGTGCGTTGTGGAGGCGGCCGATTCGCGCGTTGCGGCCGGCTGTTTGTTCCGGCACGGCGATGTTCTCTCATCGTTTACATGCCGGCCCGCGCCGGTGGCCGTTCCGTCTGCCGCCGGTTGGCTCGCCTGCCCGTTCGCTTTCGCGCCCGCTTGCTCCCCTCGTCGTTCGCGCCGCGGCGCGCTCGCTCCGCTGCCCGCTCGCGCCCCCAAACGTCCGCTCACCTGCCCGCTCGCAAACGTCCGCGCTGCCGCCCGTTCGCGCCCCCAGACGTTCGCTTTGCTGCCCGCTCGCCTGTCTGGCCGCTTCAGCGGCCTACCCCGGCGCAGCCGGGCACATAGGCCAGTCCTTGAGGACTGGTTGGCTGCCCGCAACCCCCTCCTGCACTCCTTCTCCGCGCTAGCCCGTTTCAACGGGCTTCTGTCTCCGCGTCGGATGCGGGCGGCGATTCCGGCCGGCGACCGGTCGGCCCTGTCAACTCCGGTGCCTCCCGACGTTCGGTCCGCTCCAGCCGCTCGTGCGTCGAGCCGCGGGCGTGGTGCTCCTTCTGTTGCTCGACGTAGCGGACGACCCACGGCAGATCGCCCGTGCCGAAGCTGACCACGCCGTAGCCGGCCTGCCAGTCGAGCACCTTGCGGTTGCAGATTTCGTGGTTGATGTGGTGGGCGCAGGCGCCCTTGAGCTGGCCGATCCATTCGCTGATGGCGACGGTCGGCGGAATGCTGATGGCCAGGTGAACGTGGTCGGCGGTGCCGTTGAGCGCGTGGATGCGGACGTCGGGTGTTTCGAGCGCGCGATGTCGCAGGAACTCGTGTACGCGGTTCTCGACGCGGTCGGTCAGGATGGGGGCGTTGTCCTTGGTGTGCCAGGTCAGGTGGAGGTTGATTTCGGCGTAGACGTTGCGCGGCATGGGGCTGCCCCTGAGTTGACGGTCCCCGCCCGGACGGGCGCGGTGGAGCCCGTAATGATCCCGAGAAGCCCGTTGAAACGGGCTCGACCCAGGGAACAGAATACAGAGGGGGGTGGCCGTCTACCAGTCCTAAAGGACTGGCCTATTTGCCCGGCTGCGCCGGGGAAGGCCGCTGAAGCGGCCACGGTGCGTGCCGGATGGCGCCGACGCAAGTCGTTTGCCGGCCGGGCGCCGGACGGCAGGCGGAGTGCCGGATGGCGCCGACGCAAGTCGTTGGCCAGCCGGGCGGCGGACGGCGGGCGGAGCGGTCGCCAGCGTTCCGCCGCCGTTGTCGAGCAGGCCGGCGAGGACGCCCCGCACATGACGAGGCCGGAATAACGAGACTGAGGCGGGCGGGCTAGCCAGACTGAGGGGGGCACACTGCGATTGGTCTATGCGCACGCGTATCCGTGTCCGGGGATCAGGTGTTGTTCGTTCTCATCACCCCACCTTCGCCGCCACCTCCTTCGCAAACGTATACACCTCCCCGTCGCTATCCACGACCACCGTGTCACCCGGGACGAATTCGCCCGCCAGGATTCGCCGCGCCAGCGGGTTCTCCACTTGCTGCTGAATCAACCGCTTGAGCGGCCGCGCCCCGTACACCGGATCGTACCCGTCGCGCGCCAGTTGGTCCTCCGCGGCCGTCGTCAGCCGCAACGCCATCTCGCGCTGCGCCAGCCGCCGCCGCAATAGCGCCACCTGCCGCTCCGCAATTCCCCGGAGGTTCTCCCGCGTCAGCCGGTGGAACAGAATCACTTCGTCGATCCGGTTCAGAAACTCCGGCCGGAAGTGCTTCTTCAATTCCTCCTTCACCCGCAGTTCCATTTCGTAGTCCAGCACCGCCTCCGGCGCGTCGTCGGCCTTGCCGTTTCCGGCTTCGCGTCCCGCGGCCGCAATATACTCGCTGCCGATGTTGCTCGTCATGACCACGAGCGTGTTCTTGAAGTCCACCGTGCGTCCGTGGCCGTCGGTCAGGCGCCCGTCGTCGAGCACCTGCAAGAGCACGTTGAACACGTCGCGATGCGCTTTCTCGATCTCGTCGAGCAGGATCACGCTGTAAGGCCGCCGATGCACCGCCTCCGTCAGCCGCCCGCCTTCTTCGTATCCCACGTAGCCCGGCGGCGCCCCGATCAGTCGCGCCACCGAGTGTTGCTCCATGAACTCGCTCATGTCGATGCGTACGAACGCCGACTCATCGTCGAACAGGAACTCCGCCAGCGCCTTGCACAACTCCGTCTTGCCGACGCCCGTCGGTCCCAGAAACAGGAACGACCCGATCGGCCGATGCGGGTCGCCCAGCCCCGCGCGCGACCGCCGCACGGCGTCCGCGACCGCGCGCACCGCCTCGTCCTGACCGACCACGCGTTCGTGCAGCCGCTCCTCCATGCGGATGAGCTTCTCACGCTCGCCTTCCAGCATCCGCGTCACCGGCACGCCGGTCCACTTGCTGACGACCTCGGCGATCTCCTCGGCCGTCACCTCCTCGCGCAGCAGCCCCTGCCCGCCGCTGTGCAGTTCGGCCAGCTTCCGCTCGCGCTCCGTAAGCTGCTTCTGCAGGTCCGGCAGTTCGCCGTAGCGAATCCGCGCCGCGCGCTCCAGCTCGCTCCGCCGCTGCGCGTTGTCCAGTTCCGTCTGCTTCGCCTCGAGCTGCTGTTTGATCGCCTTGATCGCCTCGATCGCCGCCTTCTCGTTCTGCCAGCGCGCCGTCAGCGTCGCATCCTGCTCCTTCAGGTCTGCCAGCTCCTTCGCGTTACTCGCGAGCTGCTTCCGGCTCGCGTCGTCGCGTTCCTTCTTCAGCGCCTCGCGCTCGATCTCCAGTTGCATGATCCGCCGGCGCAGCTCATCCAGCTCACTCGGCAGCGAGTCGTTTTCGATGCGCAGCCGCGACGCCGCCTCATCGATCAGATCGATCGCCTTGTCCGGCAGATGCCGGTCCGTGATGTACCGGCTCGACAGCACCGCCGCGGCCACGAGCGCGGAGTCCTGGATGCGCACACCGTGGTGCGCGTCGTAACGCGGCTTGAGTCCGCGCAGAATCGCGATCGTGTCCTCGACCGTCGGCTCACCCACGTAGATCGGCTGGAACCGCCGCTCCAGCGCCTTGTCCTTCTCGATGTTCTTGCGGTACTCGTCGAGCGTTGTCGCGCCGATGCAGCGCAGTTCCCCGCGCGCCAGCGCCGGCTTCAGGAGGTTGCCCGCATCCGGCGAGCCCTCCGTCTTGCCGGCTCCGACGATCGTGTGCAGCTCGTCGATGAACAGGATGACCTGCCCGTTGCTCTGCGTCACCGCCTGAATGACCGCCTTGAGCCGCTCCTCAAACTCGCCGCGGTACTTCGCCCCCGCGATCAGCGCGCCCATATCGAGCGCGACCAGCTTTTTGTCGTGCAGCGCCGCCGGCACGTCGCCCGCGAGAATGCGCTGCGCGAGTCCCTCGATGATCGCCGTCTTGCCGACGCCCGCCTCGCCGATCAGCACCGGGTTGTTCTTCGTCCGCCGCGCCAGCACCTGCATGCAACGGCGAATCTCCTCGTCCCGCCCGATGACCGGATCGAGCTTCCCCTGCCGCGCCGCCTCGACCAGGTCGCGCCCGTACCGCTTCAAGGGCTCGTACGTGTCCTCCGGGTTCTGCGACCTCACGCTCGCGCTCCCGCGCACTTCCTTCAACGCGGCCAGAATATCGCTCGTGCCGGCCGCGTTCAGCCGCAGAATCTCCTGCGCCTCGCCCGGCACCTCCGTTAGCGCCAAGAGCAGATGCTCGACCGACGTGTATTGGTCCTTCATCCGCTCGGCCTGCTTCTCCGCCGCCGTCAGCACGTCCACGAACGACCGGTGCGCCGCCAGCGACCCGCCGCTCTGTCGCGGCAGCCGCTTCAGCTCCGCCTCCAGCATCTGCCGAATCTGCCCCACATGAGCCCCGGCCTTCTCCAGCAGCGGCACCACGATCCCGCCCTCGGCCGCCTCCGGCGCGACCAGTGCGGCCAGCAGGTGCAGCGGAGTGACCTCGGGATTGCCCGCGCTCTGGGCCCGCTGCTGCGCGCCCTGCAGCGCCTCGCCCGCCTTGATCGTGAAGCGTTCCATGTTCATCGCGTCATCCTTTCGCGCGGGCAGACCTCGACCGGTCCGCTCAAGAAAGCAGTAGAGCAACCCCCATGCCGCGATCGGGATGTCTGTAAGGGCTTGTGGCGGAAATGGTTATGAGAGTTGGTGCCACGCATCCCGCTGCCGATTTGGCACGATGGGCAGGCGGAGAGCATGCGTCCGCCTGTGACGTCATCCTGAACTTTCCCTCGGTCAGTCCAAAATGCTCGGTGATTTGTACAATGCCCCGCATGATCCTCAACCTGCAGGGGACAACCATGATGCAACGACCGACTCACCGGACGTTCGTCGCGATGACGCTCGCGGCACTCGTCGCCCTAGCGGCCTGCGGCGGATGCGCGAGCACGGACCGCGCCGTCACGCCGGCCACCCAGCCAGTGCAGCCCCAAGACCCCGCGGCCGTCCACCAACACATCGAAGCTCTAATCGAGAAGCTGGCCATCTCCCAGGACGAAGCGACCGACGAGCCGGTCTACACGCCCTCTATCGACACTCCCAAGAGCGACCCCCGCGTCCAGGCATTCGAGGCGGCCGAAGAATTGACGGCCTACGGCAAGACGGCTTTCCCGCAACTCATCGCCCATTTCGACGACCGACGGCAATCGGTCGCGTTTCGCAGGACCAATCGTGCTACTGTCGGTCTTGCGTCTTTCGCCATCATTGAAGATGAGGTATACGCGACCCCATCGGACTATCGGGGGAGTTTCTACCGCACCGGCGCGGATGGCAAGACGCACGAGCGCCCCCTGTTCCTCAAGCCCGCTCTTTTCGACCGCTCCACCGCCGCCGCCTGGTTCGCCGCCCGGGAGCACAAGTCCCTGCTCGAAATCCAGATCGAAGCCCTCATCTGGCTGATCGGGGAGGAGAACCGCATTGGCTACCCGGAAGAGAAGGACCGCGAGCTGTACCTGTACCCCCTCCAGCGCCAACTGGAGCGGCTCAAGCGGCAACTCCCCCAACCCGCGAGCGGCGACTGAGAGACCGCGTGTCGCTCTCCAGAACCCCTGCGTCTCTTCTTCCTTCGCGTCCTTCGCTCCTTCGCGGTGAACAACTCGCCACTTCCTCGCCCTCACCCCTCCTTTCCCCTCCGTTTGGCCCGCGCCAACTCCTCCAGGTCCGTCTGCGCCGACAGCACGACCGGCTTCTCGCCGTGCTGCAGCCGCACGCCCGCCCAGCGCAGCCGGTCGAAGTCCCACGTCCGCGCCGCCTGCGACAAGCACACGTACAAGTCCGGCGTCAGCGTCAACTCCGGCTTCTTCTTGTCGCCGCAGTCGAACACCACCGGCTTGCTCCAGTCCACCATCTCATCCCCCAGCCACGCGATCACGGCCGACACGTGCCGCCATTCCACTTTCACCGTCTGTCCGTCGCGCGCGCCACGCACCGTCCCCAGCGTCCCGCGATACGCCCGCGCGGCTGCATTCAAGTAATCTTCCTCACTCAGCGCGGTCTCCTTCTCACCCATCCGCGCCGGCGGCGGCTTCGCGCCCCATTCGTCGCCCGTCCACCGCACCGCCTCCAGCCAATACGCCGATGACCACACGATGTGCCGAAACGTCTGCTCCACTTTGGCCGGCGTCCGCTCGCGCGCGACCGACAGCAGCTTGCGCCACTCCTCCTCCGGCGGCACGATCCCGCCGTGCCCCTTGTCCGGGTCCTCAATCGCCGTTAGCGGCACGCCCAGCTTCAGCGCCGACTCGCGCAGCTTGCGACTCACGCCCGCGATGCCGCCTTCCGGGCCCGGTTTGCCGTCCGGCCCCAGCGTGTCGTCCTTGCCCCACATCGCGAGGATCGGCAGGTGCGTCAGGTTTGCCAGGAACGAGTCCCACAGCCGCTCACTCGTCACCAGCACGACCGTCCCCGCCAGCGGCATCGCCCCCGCGAACCGGTCCGGGTACAGCATCGCCAGCGCCCAGGTTGCGTGCCCGCCGCGCGAGTACCCCGTCACGTACACCCGGTCGCTGTTCACGTGCACCGTTTGCCGGATCGCCTTCAGCACGGCCGGATGCTCGCCCACCGGCGGCCAGGTCGGATCGTGCACCGACAGCTCCAGCGAATCCGTCGGTGCGGCAATGACGAACTGCTCCACCTCGTCGCCCAGCACCTGCTCGAGATATCCGATGATCATGTCGCCGTTGCCGCTCTGCCCGTGATGCGCGTAGATCAGCGGCCACGCGCGATGTGGGTCGTAGTCGCGCGGAATGCGCAGCACGACGGTGCGCGTCACGCCGCTGAGGCCCGACTCTGCCTCGGCTGGCGGCGCCGTGCCGGCCGGCTCTTTACTGCCCACCTTGCCCGCCGCGCCACGCCCGCCCGCCTCGCTCGCCTTCGGGTTGGTAGGGGGGTAGGGCTTCGGCAGCGGCACCTGCAGCTCACGCCGTCCCGCCGGCAGCGGCTGCCATAAATCCGCCGCGTGCAGCCATGTCCCGACCTTCGCCCGGTCATAGGCCGGATCGCGCTGCATACGTTCGGCGATGGCCGCCCGCTCGGCGAAATCCTCGGTCTTCAGAAATGCGGCGATGTCGCCCAACAGCGCCGCCTCGTCCGCCCGCGCGCCGGGCGCAAACGCCCCTGCCACCAACCCTATCCTCAGTGCAATCCCCACCGCTCGCCGCCCGCACACTCCCCAGTTGCTGGTACGCATGCCGGTTCTCCTGTGCCGGACCGCATTGTACCGCTGCCTGCCGGGGCGGTGTACGAACGCTTCGCGCGCGACTCGCTATGTCGCAAACACCGGCACCGGATACTCCAGCTTCAAATCCACCCCCGGCACAACCGCCGTGGCCTTCAGGTACCACCGAATTGCATCTCCGCCGTCCGCCTCGCACGGCCGCGCGCCCGCTGGGATCGCGATGTCCACCCGCACGGTCCGCTCACTGCTGTCGTTGAACCCCGGCTGCGCCGCTGCCGCTTGCTCCGTCTTCCACACGACGTTCTCACGCCGCGGGTCGCCCTTACTGCCGCTGCCGATCATCTCGGCGCACCGGAGCTGCAGCGTCACCTCGCCGATGTCGCGCACCTGCCCGCGCAAGACGAGTTCACCCTGCAGACTCCCGCCCACCGGTGCCGGCACCAGCCCCAGCCGCAACTCGCTCCGGCGATACTTGAAGTACCGCAACGTGCTGTACACCGCCCCCCAGAGGATCGCCATTCCGATCAGCGGGAAGATCGCCACCAGCAGCACGGCCGCATTCCCGCGCCGTGCCGCCACGTCCATCAGTACGAAATAGAGCGCGGGGAAAGAGATCCCGTTCCAGAATGCACACAGCACCCACAGGCTCGCCATCGTCCCCACGCCCCCCAGCCGCATCACGCCCGCCGCCCAATCCGCCCGCCACATCCACGGCTGCCCCGGATAGTCCGCCTGCGCCTGCCGCTTCCGCGTCGCCGCGCGCGCTGCCGCCACGCCGCCGGCCATCAGTCCCAGTCCCGCCGCCGAGAACACGCACGCGAACGCCAGCCAGAAGATCAGCATCGCCGCGCGCAGTTCGCCGTACAGCACCGCCTCCGTCGGATTGCGGGGATTCACGCGACACGGCACCGGCTGCTCCGCGTCGTACGCACGCTTCAGCTCCGTGTACCGATCCTGGTGCCACGACCCGATGTTGTCAGACCCGCCCTCCAACCCCACCCGATTCCCCGCGTACTCCCGCCCCGCGATTTCGTAGCGATACGCACAACGCACGCGATACGTCGTGCCGCCTTTGCTCCCGCGATGGCGCTGCAGCTCGACCGACTCAATCCGCGCCTCAACCTGCGTCCACTGCTGCACGTCCGCGGCCATCTGTACCAGGTGCACCACGCGATAGCATGACCAGATCCCCACGCCGGCGAACGGCAATCCGAACAGCACGAGAAACCACGCCCCCGTCGCCTTGCTCTTGCCGGATCGGGTGAGATTCGCCGTCTCGCGCATGCCCGTTCCTCCACGGCCGCCGCCGCGCGCCATCGCACGCCGCCTCAGGTCGCCGCATGCCGCCGCATACCGCCTCCATATCCTACCCGCCCGCCCCGAACGCGTGTGAGGCGTGCCTGATGGTGGGGGACCGACCTCCGGTCGGTCTGCCCCCGTGGTTCACAGCGGCGGTCTTCCGTTGTGCGAGTGTGGCGTCACGTCTCCGTGCCTGACGGCCGCGCCCGCCTCGCGCGTAACGTCGGCCCTGCCCTGCAAACCGCCCCGTCCGCCCGCCGCACGGCAGGGGGGAGCGCCCCCCGCCCCATGTAACCGCCTGCCTATTTCTGCTATCCTAATTGGTTCATAATTCGGCCCCGAGAGGAACCCCATGTCGCACGAATACGAACTCGTCAAAAACGCCGCCGGTCGCCTCGTCCCCACGATCATCAATGGCCAGGCCCAAACCCCGTTCCAGGGCGTCGGCCGCTATACGCCCACCAGCCGCCGCGCCGCCCCGCCCGTCCGCTCCAGCAACGATTACCCGCGCGACGGCAACAAAGTCACCGCGTGGATGGATAAGGCTCCGGCGACGATTCCCCTCCCTCCTAGGGAGGGGGCAGGGGGAGGGTCGCCCCTTCCCACTTTCCCACTTTCCCACCTGCTCACCAGCCGCGCAGCGCACTGCGCCTCCCCCGTCGAAGCCCTCAAGGTCGCCCTCAAGAAGGCCGGCCTGCGCGACGGCATGCGCATCAGCTCCCACCACCATTTCCGCAACGGTGACAAGATCGCCGTCCCACTCTTCCGGGCCGTCGCCGAGCTCGGCGTCAAAGACATCATCTGGTTCCCCTCCGCCTGCTTCCCCTGTCACGTCCCGCTCATCCCGCTCATCGAGTCCGGCGTCATCCACCGCGTTGAAGGCTCCATGAACGGCCCCATCGGCGACTTCTGCTCCACCGGCAAGATGCGCGGCCACGGCGTCCTCCGCTCGCACGGCGGCCGTTGGCAGGCCGTCCAGGATGACGAGGTCCACATCGACATCGCCGTCCTCGCCGCCCCGACCTGCGACCCCTTCGGCAACTCCAACGGCGTGAACGGCCCCTCCGCGTGCGGCGGCCTCGGCTTCGGCCTCGTCGACAGCCTCTACGCCGACCACACGATCATGGTGACGGACAACCTCGTCCCGTTCCCCTGCATCCCCTGGCAGATTCAGGGCAACAACGTCGACCAGGTCGTCGTCCTCGACGAAATCGGCGATCCCAAGAAGATCGTCTCCGGCACGACCGAGCTCACCAAGAGCCCCGACCGCCTGCTCATCGCCGAAATGGCCGCCCAGTTCGTCCGCGACGCCGGCCTCATGCACGACGGCTTCTCGTTCCAGGCCGGCGCCGGCGGCACCGCCCTGGGCTTCGCGATCTACCTCCGCGACTACATGCGGGAAAAGAAGATCAAGGCCCGTTTCATTCGCGGCGGCAGCACGAAATACCTCGTCGAGATGCTCAACGAAGGCCTCACCGACTACATCCTCGACGGCCAGACCTTCGATCTGCACGGCGTGTCGAGCATGCGCGACAACGCCCGCCACGTCATGACCAGCCCGTTCACCAGCTACAACTGGCACGGCAAGGGCCACTTCGCGACGTTCGTCGACGTCGCCGTGCTCGGCGCGACCGAAGTCGATCTGGACTTCAACGCCAACGTCGTGACGCACTCCGACGGCCGGCTGCTCCACGGCATCGGCGGCTGGCAGAACTGCCTGGGCAGTCCGTGCGTGATCCTGCCGATTCCGTCGGTCCGCGACCGCATTCCCGTCGTCGTGGACAAGGTGACCACGCTCGTCGGCCCCGGCGAATTGATCGACGTCGTCGTCACGGAGCGCGGCATCGCGATCAACCCGCGCCGCGAAGACCTGCTCACCGCGCTAAAGGAAAACGGCTCCAAGCTCCCCATCCGCCCGCTGAAGGAAATCAAAAAGGAAGTCGACGCCCTCTGCGGCGGCCCCCCGGCCCCCCCGAAATTCGGCGACAAAGTCGTGGCCGCGATCAAATGGGTCGACGGCACGGTGATCGACTGCGCCCGCGAAGTCGAGATCAAGGGCGCAGCGATGGGGGGGGGAGGGGAGTAGGTGTTTCCGATGTGCCCGTTTTATCGTGGCAAGAACGTCGCTAGGGCGCACACGCGATGACGACCAAGAGCTCTTCTGACACTCGCAAGAACCGACGTTGCCGCACGTCGCACTCGCGCCTCGTGCGTCAGTTCCGCTCGAAGATATGCATTGGTTCCGTTGCATGCAGCGATGCCCGCCAGTTCCTCTCGTCTCTGCCCGATTCCTGCGCCAACCTCGTCTTCCTCGATCCACCGTTTAATCTGGGCAAGAAGTACGACCCGCTCCTGCGCAATATGGACCGTCTCCCAGAGCCAGAGTATGCACGTCGGATCAACGCCGTCTTGCTCGACTGCATACGAGTGCTGGAGCCTGGAGGCACGCTCTACCTTTATCATATTCCAACTTGGGCAATGCGCTTTGGTGTACTCCTACAGCAGCATCTTCAATTCAGACATTGGATTGCTGTGTCCATGAAGAACGGATTCGTTCGTGGAAGAAGGCTATATCCAGCACACTATGCCCTTCTCATGTTCACGAAGGGAGATCCGGTTCACTTCCACAGGCCGCGTATCGATGCTCCCCGCTGCCGGCATTGCGGCAAGTACGTAAAGGACTACGGTGGATACCGTCACATTATCGATGCGAACGGGATAAACCTGAGCGACGTATGGGAAGATCTCAGCCCAGTCCGGCATGCGCGCTACAAGAACCGCCATGCGAACGAGCTTCCGAAGAAGTTGTTTGATCGCGTCATGGACATGAGCGCGGTGTCTGGTCGCCTATATGTCGATCCGTTCTCCGGAACGGGATCGGGGGTGCTCGCGGCCATTCGACACGGAATGACGTTTGCCGCGTGTGACCTGACGCGCGCCAACTATGCCCTCATCTGCCGACGCATCTCTGAGCTACGCGACACCTCAACAGGGGAGACTTGACATGCCGTCAGATCTTGTTGCCTCTGCCGTTCCTCGGAAGCGGTTCTTCCTCGAGATGTTCACCCGGGACATTTCGCTTGAGGGGTGCATCCTCGATCTTATAGATAATGCAATTGATGGCTATATACGTAGATCAGGGCGACACATTGTGCGCGCGTTTCTCGATCTTGCTGCCCCGACCGCCAATATCAGTGAGCCCGCGCGAATTACTCTGACCTTCTCTGAAGGGCGTTTCGAGATTGAGGATGACTGCGGCGGTATTGATCTTGACGATGCCGTTGACCATGTCTTCAACTTCGGCTACCCGGATGGCCAGACGAAGCAACGGCGTCCCACGCTTGGGGCTTACGGTGTCGGCCTGAAGCGAGCCATCTTCAAGATCGGCGATCATTTCGAGATGATATCCCAGACTCCTAGTACGGGGTTTCGCATGAGCGTCAACATTCGCGAATGGGCTCAGAGGGACAGAACGTTCGAAGACTGGACGTTTCCATTGGAGAGACGTTTGCCTTCGTCACGGCATGCCGGCACGAGTATTTCCGTTAAGAGGTTGAGTGAGGATGTACGCCTGACGTTGCGAGATCCGACTTTTGAACAGCGACTGGTAAAGGCCATAGGGCAAACATATGCGCTGTTTCTGGACCACCATGTGCTGATCACTGTAAATGGGACGCGCGTGACGCCGGAGCAGATCCCAGTAGGAGAATCGAAGGACGTTACCGCGGCACACGAACGGTGGACAGATGGAGGCGTGGACGTGCATCTGCTAACGAGCTTGGCTGCACGTGGTCAGCGACAGGAGTGGCGTGCCGATCGTGCTGGGTGGTATGTTCTGTGCAATGGGCGGGTCGTGGTCGCTGCGGATCACGGGGAGCTGACGGGCTGGGGGACTGGAGCTCTCCCTGCATTTCACAGCAAGTATCGCGGGTTTGTGGGAGTCGCGTTCTTTGCGTCGAGCGACCCACTTGCGCTCCCATGGACAACAACGAAGCGGGAGCTTAATCGAGAGTCGCCTATCTATCAGCGTGCACGCAGTCGCATGTCCAATTGTGCGCGCCCGGTGATTCACTGGCTAGACAGGATGTATCCATCGGAGGCGCCCGCGGAGGCTCCCGAGCGACAGATCGCAGCAATGGTAGAACAAGTCAATATCCGTAAGGTAGCCAAGCGGGCATCGGCCGGGTTTCGCGTGCGCCCACCGAAAGAGGCCAAAGACCGCACAATTCGAATTCAGTACGACGCGCTACTGGCCGAGGTCGAGGCGATTCGAAAACACATGCGCGATGCAGCACTCTCCGGGCAGCAGATCGGTCGCCAGACGTTCGAGTACTATATGCAATCCGAGGGCCTCAAATGAGTAGCAGCGGATTGAAGGTACAGTACGACTTGCGGCCATCTAAACAAGCAGAGCGCAGGATGCTGCTCGATGCATTTCAGCACCTGCTGGCTGCAGGGTTTGCGGTGCGTACGTACCAATACACGGGCATGGGCTCATTTTACTTTTACGACTACCTTATGTTCCACAAGCTACTTGGAATTGACAAGCTCTGGAGCGTTGAGGATGATTCGGGCATTCGATCTCGTGTGGAATTCAATAGGCCGTTCAAGTTCATTAAGCTACACTTTGGGAAAATCGGTGAGTACATTCCCCGGTTATCCTCCGGGCGGCGCCACATTCTGTGGCTCGACTATGACTACCCGCTAAACAACGAAATCACAAGGGACGTGGTTTCGGCTGCGTCGCACTTGTCCACGGGTTCGATTCTGCTGATTACCATCGACGGGGAGCCGCCTCCCGCCGGAAAAACCGAACACGGGAATGACCGGAAGCCGTGCCCGGCGGCGTGGCGGGAGTACTATATTCGAGAGTGCGCTGATTACCTCGGTGCGCGACGTCTGTCGGTTCGTCATTTTGCGAAATCGAAGTTGTTACATCTGAATGCACTTATTGTATCAAGAGCACTGAGTCATGGCTTAGTGACGAGAGCGGGCGTTGAATTTGCACCGTTGTTTAACTTCGTCTATGCAGATGGGCACCAAATGATGACTCTCGGAGGTATGGTCGCAGGGGCGGTGGAACTGCGAGACCTCGCGCGAAGTGGCATAAAGTCCGCAGCGTACTACCGCCCTGACTTATCGGAGACACCGCCATTTCGCATCCAGGTCCCGAGGGTGACCCGCAAGGAGCGGTTTGCGCTTGATGCTGCGACGCCGTTCGATAAAGGGTGGCGGCCACCGTTCAGGCTCGCCAGCGATGACATGGAGTACTACAACGTGCTTTACCGTTTCCTGCCGTCCTACGGGGAGTTGCTCGTATGAGTTGCGGCGTGTTGCCTCTGCTGGTCGGGGGACTCGCGCGTGGTAGACGACGACTGTGGCGTTGACCCAGCGGCTGACACGGTCGACGCCGCGGCCCCAGGGCGGCAGCGCCGTTGACCCCGCCCCCATTGCACCCCCGCGCCGGAGCACTGCATGGACCGAGCGGAGCGCCGCATGGACGAAAATGTCCGGCGCATGGACGAAGAACTCCGCCGCGTGGACGAAGATGTCCGGCGCATGAACGAAGAACTCCGCTGCATGGACGAAGCGGAGCGCCGCGTGGACCTCAAACTCCGGCGCACGGCCCCAACAGCGCGCCGTTGGGGGCGCAGGTCCCGCGCGGGCGGGTTGGCACGGCTGCCTGCCTGTCAGCTCCAGCAGCCCGGCGGGCCGGCACTGTGGCTCGACCAACCTCCGCGTGTGCCCCTGCTCTGCGAGCGGTGCGGAATGGGGTAATCACCCGAACTACCAGAACTCCCCGCCGCTCTCGACGGCCTCCCAACGCCTCGGACATAATCCGCGCCGTCAGCCCGGCCTGCGTGTGACGTCGGATCAGGAGCGGCCCATGAACATCCATATCACCGGTCTGCATCGCCTGCCGTTCGACGCCCAGCGCTTCGCGGCCGACTACGCGGCCGTGGCGGATCACGACGATGGTTCGCTTCGCAAGCAGTGGCTTGAGAATTGGCATAACGCCTGGCTGCTTGTGTTCGAAACGGACGCGCCGCCGGACCAGCTCGACTTCGGCGAGTTCTGGTACGGGTCGCAGCCCGGTCCGGATGCTCAAGCCGCGTGGCAGGAGCAGATTCTGTCGCACGCCCCTGGCCGGACGATCGGCGCATTCTTCCTGCACTACGTCACCCCGCAGATGTCGCTCGGTTACGGCACGCAGCGCCTGCCCCTGCCCGAGCCGACCCCCGCTCCGTCCTGGCTCTGGGACCGAATCCCGTACACCAGCCCGGACTAGGCCGGATACCGCAGTCAGCCAACGCCCTCGGGCGTCCCCTCGGCTCGTTGCGACTCCCCGCGAACTGAGTACCCCCCGCGCGTCTTCACCTTTTCACGTCCCCCGCCCGCAGTCCAGCGCGTGCTGGTGCGAGAATAGGTGCTGGTGCGAGAATCCCTTCTCGCACCCACTCTTCCGGGAATCCCCTCCCGTCTGCTCCTCCACTCTCTCCTCACCAAACCGCTCGCCGCATGCGGCCGGCCATCCTTCCTTGCTACGATTCGCTCGGTGCTCCGTCGGTGCCGCTCGATTCCGGCTCTGTCGGCACGGCGAGCGCAAGCTGGAGCTGCGTGCCGAAAATGGGGTATTCGATGCGGGCCCGGTAGCCGCGGAAGTGCTTGGCATTCCAACCCATCTTCCCGCACACGTAATTGAGCAGCTCGACGTAGTTCGGGACTTCGGCCGCGCGGAACGCATCGACCCCGCGGCCCATCGCGTCGATCCGCTCCGTAATGTCGAGCACGTCCGCCTCGCGCGTTTCATCGTTGACGTCGGCGCCGCCGAGAATCCCCAGCTCCAGCACGCGCAGACTCGGCACGACATCCGGATACACTTGCTCGTGCAGAATGAGGTCGCAAATCAGCACCCGCGTCGGCAGACTGATCTCCTCGACAAACCCGGTCTTCGTCCGCGTGTCGGCCGCGCTGCGCGACCGCCGGAAATAGTCCTGGCGCACCTCGCCGATCACCACGTCGCGCGCCGAGCCCGAGCCGATCGCGTCGCCCCAATCCAGCATGTAGTCCACGTTGTCGCCGCTCCTGCGCACCTGCAGCTCCAGCGGCGGCCCCGAGCAGAACGGACTCAGCAGCACGCCGCGCAAATCCTCGACCGGCGCGCCGTCCAGCGTGCGGGGCGGATTCGGTTCCTGGTGTATCGGGGGGCTCACGATGGTCCGCGTGCCGAGCTTCAGGCGGGCGCCGGGCCGCACGAGCTGCAGCCCGAGATACGCGCGGAGCTTAACCACGTCGTGCCGCACACCCGAGTGCCCCGGATGCAGAACCGCCGTGAATACCTGCACATCTGCGGCCACGCCCTTGAGCTGGCGGGCGCCGCGGTACATCGACTGCTTGGCGACGCTCTCGAAGCCGGCGCGCGCGGCCGGCAGCGAGGCGGTGATCAACGCGTCCAGCCCGCTCCGATCGCGGCCATGCGTCTTGATGAGCTTCCGAAAGGCGGCCACGGCGTTTCGTGAGTCGTGCAGCAAGTCGGCCGGTGCGCCGCGGCGACGCATGGCCTGAATGACGCGCACCAGCGGGTCCGGGCCGGGAATCGCGTGGGCCGTCGCCAGGGGGTCTTTGTGCCGTACCGCCGTGAGCAGGCGGTGGGCGAGTGCGCGGTTGAGGTTCAGGGTCTCGGCGACCTGCGTTGGGGTGTCCGGCGCTCCGGGGAGGTGCTGCAGGAGGGCCCCGAAGCTAGCGGCGAGATCGCGGCCGACGGTGCCGATCTCGTTGAGGATGGCCGCCTGGGAGCTAGGCGCTGTGACAGTGGAGTTCGTCATCGTCGGCTTCCTTGTGCGCGTCTTAGTAACATCACAAGTGCAATATAACAGTCTTTGAGAGAACAAGATAGCGCGTACTGGGAAATTTCAGTGAAATTGTATTGTGCGCATGATGCCTGATCCGCTATGCTGGCACGTGTTCGCTGGATGGCACTTGGCCGCTCGGGACGTTCCCGCAAGGCCGGACGCTGTCTTCCAGCTCGGCGGAAGGAGGAAAATCGTGATTCGTCTACCTGTGACCCTGAACAGCCTTGGTTCCCGCGGTCTGGGATTCTTCCTGGTGGTCGCCTGTGCCCTCGCCGTCGCGCCGTTCGCTCCGGCGACGTTGGGCGGAGAGGTCTACTGCGAAACCTACGAGGTACACCGCACGTACGACCCGCCGCCCGCGTTTGGCCAGACCATTGACACCACCCTGCCCGTACAGTTGTTCGACACGCAGGGCGGCACACGCCAATTGCTCGACGTCGGGTACTACTACTTTCAGGGCAAAGAAAGCACCGTGGTGCGTGACACCAGCCCTTACTCCACGGATGCGGGTGCCCGTGTCGACTACCGCCTGGGCGTCGATATGTACCCGTTCACGGAGATCTTCCATACGTCGGGCGGCGCCTTGTTAATCTCGAATTACTTCTTCGTGTGGCCCCACGCGGAGGGAACGGTCGACCACTATGGCGGTGGCCTGGCGTGGGGCGATCCGGAAATCCCCAACTTCGTCCATGAAGACGAGCACAAAGCCGCCTTCCTGGGCACGGGGATCCGGGACTGGCCGGTTCAAGTCGTCCTTTCCGATCTGGTGTACTCCGACAATATTCCGTATCCAGGCCCTCTCCCGCCCCATCAATACGCCCCTGAACTGCTCCACGTCACGATGAACTCCATGTCCGTGGACCTGATGCTCTGGTATTACTACACGATCGTGCCGGAGCCCGGCACGCTGAGTCTTGGCGCGCTGTTCGGACTGCTCGCGCTGCGCCGCAGATGATTCCTCAGCGCATACCGCAGCGCGCCTGTGCCGGCCCGTTGCTCGTTTGACCGCTATCTCGCAGCCCGCGCCTCCTCCATTTTCAACGCCGGATGGGTGCTTCACGGCGCCCGCCGGCGTTTCTTTTTTTGACGGACTCTTGGCCCAGCCTCCCCACGGCCTCTCATCACCGCGCCATCAGCGCGAACACGCCCCATCCCAGGTACTCACGCGTGTACGCGGTGTAGCGTTTGGGCTCCACCGTGAGTTGCGCTCGAACCTCTTTCGCAAAATCGTCGTCGGGATTCGCCGCAAGCCAGCGACGCATGGTGAGCCACTTGGCCGCCTCGTACCGATCCCAGCCTTCCTGGTCGGCCAGAACCATTTCCACAACGTCGTAGTCGAGGTCGCCGAAAGACGCGACCAGTTCCGGCAGCAGGCGAAAGTCGGCGACGCAGCCGGCATGGCAGCCCTTCGCAACATCTTCCGTCGTTGGCAACCGCAGCCAGTAAGGCTCGCCGATGAGGATGATTCCCTCGGGGCGGAGGCTCTTTGCCAGAAGCTCGATCGTACCGGCCACTCCCCCGCCGATCCACGTGGCCCCGACACAGGCCGCCACACCGACCTTTTCGTCGGCGACGTAGCCGGCAGCGTCGCCGTGGATGAATTTGACTCGATCGGCGACTCCGAGTTCCTGAGCACGGAGTTTCGCTTGCTCGGAAAACAACTGGCTCATGTCGATGCCGACGCCGCGGATGCCGTAATCGCGTGCCCAGGTGCACAGCATCTCGCCCGAACCGCTGCCGAGGTCGAGCACACGCGTCCCCGTTTCCAGGCGCAACGCCGCGCCGAGAGTGGCCAGCTTTTCTGATGTGAACGGGTTATGGATGCGGTGAGCACTTTCAGTAATGTTGAAAATCCGTGGGATGTCCAATGCAGCCACTCCTTCTGTTGTCACCGGAAGCCGCGGAGCTGCTGCGATAGTTAGGGACAGCCACCATCACAGCCTCTCTTGACGTCAAGAGCGCGCTCGATCTAGCGGTCCGTTGAAAAGGGGACAGGCACGTCGAACGATGTACTTCAGGCCAGCGCTAGGCGGATCGGGCTCGGAGCCAGTCCCCTTTTCAACGGACCGCTAGCGCCGGCCCACGTCCGCGTGTGGAACGGCGTTCCCCCGATTGTCACGACGCCGCGTCTATTCGGTCAAGAGCCTTCGCTCGGCAGTTGGCAGCGCAGCAGGTAGCGCGCCGCCTGAGCTGACGCCGCCAGCCGCGCCCCCCACCCCCATCGGCGTTGGCCCCGCGCTCCTCCCCCTGCGCCGACGCCACTCGCCCCCGCCGCGTCCATACGCCATAATCCGCGCAAGCCCAGCGACAACAAGCGCCGGCCCAGCGTTCTCATCCCAAGGACAGCAAATGAACCTCGACCCCGCCTGGATCAACGGCCTGAACGTCTCGATGATGGTCTGCGACCACGACGGCACCATCCTCTTCCTCAACGATGCCGCCGCCGGCCAGTACGCCAAGGACGGTGGGGCGGCCCTCCTCGGCCGGAATCTCCGCGACTGCCACAACGTCCTGTCCAACGAGAAGATCGCCCGCTTGATCGCCGACGGCACCCCCAACCACTACACCGTCACGAAGCACGGCCGCAAGCGCATGATCCACCAACTGCCCTGGTTCGTCGACGGCCGCTGCGCCGGGCTGGTCGAGTGGGCGATGGACATCCCGGACGAACTCCCGCATTTCGACCGCGACCACAACGCGGCGGCCGCGCAAGGCCAGTGATCGACGCGGGGGCGGAGTGGCCCAATCCGTCGGGAACCTTGGCGGAAGAAGGGGACTGGCTCCGCACCGGACCGGGTTCGCCGTGGCGCCAGTGGGCGTTTCAGCGGAGCCTGTCTTCTTTGTTACTGTCCCCTTTGTCACGGGGGTGGGTCAAGCCTTCAGATTGGTACATCGTCCCCGGGTTCCGGACGGCGCTCGACCTCCCACCACTTCCGACGCAGCATGCGTACCACAACTGCCCACGGCCCATGTGGTGCTGCCGCCTACCTTCGCCCGTCGCGCCTACTGCCGCGCTTTGTCCTGCGGCGCCTTGCGCCGCTCGATGAAGTCGGCCATCGATGTGCGGCGTTCCACGAGGGCGGCACACAGAAGTTTCCCCGCACGTTCCTCGTCTTCCTTCGCCGGCCGCGCGTGGCTGCCGCTCACGAACTCGACCTGCGGAAACTCCGCCCGCAATACGCTCAGGTACTTGGCCGCGAACGGGCACATCGTTTCCAGGCAATATGACAGGTGGATCGCATCGACGCCGGACGCCACCAGCGTGCGCACCGGGCGGAAGATCTTCTCTGGCGCGAGCCGCGTCGGGCAGCCCGCACAACTGATGACCCCGACGACCTGCGCGCCGCCGCGCTCGGCGTAGCGGGCAAACTCGCCGCTGCCCGCGTGACTCGCCTCCAGACAACCAAACGCGGAGCAGGCCATCTCGCCCGTCATGGTCGCACAAGTCAGCAATCCGATTCGCGCCATACCAGCTTCCTTCCTGTTCAAGAGTGAGCTGCCGGACCCTGGGCCCGCACCGCGCCCCGGCAGCGCGTTCCACTCGTCCGGCGCTTCCGCCGCAGCACAAGCCGGCTGCGCGCATACTTCGCGAGCCGGCCGATATTCTACATCCCTCTACCACCACTCGACCACCGGCGCGCCGTTGCGCCCCGCGGACGCGCACCTCCCCTCTCGCCCCCATGTCCCCGCTGTTCCCTTGTCACGTGCTTGGCCGGTCACCGCCCCCGCGCAAACAAGTCGGGCCGAGAGCACTCTCCCGGCCCGACTGCCTCGTGCGTCTCGGCCCACCCTCTTCCGGCTGAGGGCTGGCGGCTGTGGACCTCCCGCCGCCGCGCTACTTGCGGTGACTCGTCCCCTTCATCTCCATGAACTTGATCAGGTGCAGCCCGTCCCACTCGACCCAGTGCCATTCCATTGTGTTGGGGCTCGTGAATTTCAGCGTGCCCTCGCCGGAGCTCTGGTTGCCGTGAATCGTCTCGCGCGACGCGCCCTCCAATCCGGGATGACTCTAGAGCTATCCACAAACATCGACCCCGCGCTTCGCTCTGGACAAGGCGCAAAGGAAGACCATGCACACGATTACGGAAAGTCCAGGACCAGTCGGAACCCGCCACTGGAGTATCGGTTGGCGGGGACGGTGTTGATGCGGCACGCGACGCGGCAGGAGAATGCGCCGTCGCCACTGCCGCCGCCGCGCGCGACACGGTACTCGCCGGATGTCGGCCCGGTCGGGTTGTTGTAGGGGCTGCTGGCGTAGTACGTGCTGCTGTACCAGTCGTTGCACCACTCAAACACATTCCCCGCCATGTCATACAGGCCGTAGCCGTTGACCGCGTTGGCCGTCTGGTAGCTGGTCGCCGAGCCCGGCCAGCCCCAGTCCGCCTTCAAGCGCACCGACCCGTTGAAGAAACCGACTGGGCTTGAAGAGTTCGTCCCAGGCGAGTACCACAACGGGTGTTGTCCGCGCGTCGGGCTCGTGTCATACGAGTAGGCTGTCGAGCTGTAGTAGTTGCACCGGGCGTGCTGGATCGTATTCTGGTCCGACCACGGGAAGCGCTTTCCGGCCACGCCGCCGCGCGCCGCTTTCTCCCATTCCGCCTCCGTCGGCAGGCGGTAACCGCTGCCGAAGTTGCAGGTCCAGGTGGCTAGGTCGTAACACAACGGTCTGCCCTGCATCGCACTCCGCCAGTTGGCATAGGCTGCTGCACCGTACCAGCTCACATGCACCATCGGGTGGTTCCCCTTGCCCGCCACCACCCCGAAGGTACTGCCGTTCCAGGTGATCCGGCTGTACGACGAATACGCCGTGGTGTCGCAGTACACGTAGCTCGGACCGCCGTACTTGTGCACGACGTTGCCGGTTACCTGGATAAGATTGCCCTGCTGCCACGCCCAGTTCAGCGCGTCACAGTACTGCTGGTTCGTTACCTCGTACATGTCCATGAAGAAGTTGTCGACGGAAACCGCGTGGGTGGGCCGCTCCTGAGTGCCCCCTTCTGTGAACGTGTCGCCCATCTGGAACTCACCGGTGGGGATCAGGGCCATGTTCGGCGGTATGCACGGGTACGGCGTGCATGGGCTCCCCGCGCCCTGCCACGTGCCGCCGCAACCGGCCTGCGTCAGCACCACGCACGTGCCGTTCGGATAGCAACATGCCCCCAGCGGATCGAGCAGGCCGGTCATTCCCTGCTGGAGCAGGGCGAAGTCGATGAGATCCACATCATCGTCGTTGTCGAGGTCGGCGCCCGCACAGGACGGTGGACAAGTGAAGCCGGGACCGGTCACGCAGGCCGCGGAGCTGCTGAAGTCGTTCGAGTCCGTGTCGCAGTCCAGGTCGATGTCGCCCAGCGGGCGGCCCGTGGCGTCAACCGGAGTGCCTGGCGGCGTGCTGTTGCACACGTCAGTCGCGTCATCCACGCCGTCGCCGTCGGTGTCGTTCGCCCGCGCCAGCGTCGGACCCAAGCTCGCTGCCGTAACAAGGGCCGCTGCCACTATTAGAGAACGCCTGGAAAACATGGGTCGCTCCTTCTCCCTCCATAAGCCGTGCAAGACGTGAACATCGGTGCGCCGCAATTGCCGGGTCACCTGCTGGCTTTCGTTAATCCGAGATGTCCGACCCACCGAACCCTTCGCCGCTATTTTACAGAAGCCGCCCGCTCGGCTACAAACTGAAATGTCGCGCGAATTACTTCGATCTTGGCACCGTTTCGAAAGCAATCCTCGCCTTGGCCCGCCGCCAGCCCATCGTCCTCGTCGCCATCGACGGAACAGGCGGCGCAGGCAAATACACGCTCGCCCGGACGTCGGTCGCGGCCACCGGCGCTGCGCTCGTCCTGGGCGACTACTTCTACCGGGTCATGGACGAGTGGGGGGGCTGGTCCGTCGGGAATCTCGGCGGGATGGCGCCGTCAGCGGGGGAATGTCCCCGCGCGGCGCCGCACTTGCCCTCCCGCCCCCCTTGTCACTTTGTCACCTGGTTACCTTTTACGTCGCCGCGCAAACGAGCCGGGCCGGGAGCATCCTCCCGGCCCGACTGCCTCGTGCGTCTCGGCCCACCCTCTTCCGGCTGAGGGCTGGCGGCTGTGGACCTCCCGCCGCCGCGCTACTTGCGGTGACTCGTCCCCTTCATCTCCATGAACTTGATCAGGTGCAGCCCGTCCCACTCGACCCAGTGCCATTCCATTGTGTTGGGGCTCGTGAATTTCAGCGTGCCCTCGCCGGAGCTCTGGTTGCCGTGAATCGTCTCGCGGGTGGACCCCTTCAGATGCCAGGTCTGCGTCTTGGCGTCGTACGTGCCCGTGCCCGACATGACCATACCGTAGTTATCCGCGCTGGTGTACTTGAATTGCCGGGCCTGCGAATCATACGTCCACAGTCCCGTGCCGAACATCTTGTGCTCGCCGCACGTGCCCGCGCTCCGCGCGGTGAGCACCCACCGGTCCGACTCCCACGCGTACACGTCGGTGCCCTTGCCGGTCATCGGCTTCTCCTCGCCGGCCATCGTCATCTCCCAAGTGCCGTCCCACTTGCCGACGAACGCGTTGAGCTGGTCGAGTTCCGCCGGACGCGGCGGTGGCTTCATCATTTCTTCCATATTCGGCTTCTGGCAGCCGGCCAGCCCGGACAGCAGCGCCACGATGCCTGCGACCACGCTCATTCTGCGAATCATGCTGTGCTCCTTGTGTTGCGAAATGGAATACCCGCCCGCCGCGCGCTCCGGCGAGCGACCAACCTGCTCGGGTGCGGCCGCACGGCCGCAAGTACCCTCTCGGCCCATTCGAACGCGCGCATTGTGCCCACGCGCGGCCCAGGTGTACAGTCCGCCGGCCGGTGCCCCGGCGCTCCCGCTTGAACGGCCGCGCCCCTGCACCTAAAATCGGCCCCGTATGTTGTCTTTGCGTCCGGCCCCGCACGCCCCCGTTTCCCCGTCGCCACGGAGTCCCGCCATGGGGCGATTCCCCCACGCCCGTCGTCATGCCTCCCGCGTCCTTGCCACCCTGACCGCCGCCCGGTGCCTCGGTCTCGGCTGCAACTTCGCCGCGCCGCCGAGCACGCCGACCGGCACACTGTGCATACCCGAGTACAGCGTCGCCGCCTTTCTCGTCAACGACTCCTCGCAGGATGTCCACCTCTGGGGACCGGGCGAGTCCATCGACCCCGCCAATGCCGTCGCCGCCGGACAACTACGCGAGTCCGATTTCGACGGCACCTTCCCACCCTTGACCGGAGCCGATCCCAACAGCCCCGACTACTGCAACCGGCTCCAGTCGCTCGCGGCGGCCAATCCTCAAACCCTGCGCTACTGCGCCGGCCGCGCTGGCCGGATCATCGCCACGTACGACTTCGTCCTCACTTGGCCTGCAGATACCATCAATCCGGGTATCATCCTGCTTGAGGTGACCTGGAACGGGTCGCAACTGTCGCTCACGGCTACACGCTAGGCCGCCCCGCGACCCTCCGCGCCGCCTATGCCGGCACCAAGGAGCTCGCCCGATGAGTTCCGAGACGCGCTACTCGATCCACCTCGACACCAAGTTCGCCCCGCTCGACCTCATCGATGTGCCGGCCGTCGCCGACGCCTGTCGCGAAAAGTGGTTCAACCAGACGCTCACCCGCGTGAACGACTGCGTCATCCGCCTCGGCGTCCTGTGCGGCGAGTTCCACTGGCACAAGCACGACGCCGAAGATGAGTTCTTCTACGTTGTCGACGGCCGCCTGCTCGTGGATTTGGAAGGCCGCACCGTTGAACTCAGTCCGCGTCAGGGCCTCACCGTACCGCGCGGCGTCGTGCACCGCACGCGGGCTCCCGCGCGCACCGTCGTCCTGATGATCGAAGGCGCCGGCGTCGTGCCGACGGGCGATTGACTCGGAAAGTGCCGGCCCGGGCGGGGAGCCGGTGCGGGTATCCCCTGCGCAGTTCGACTGTGGGCATGCACGCGTGCGAGCTTGGGTGGCGCTGGCCGTGCAGCCGCGCCCTCCGGTGTGCTAGAACCTCAGGTGCTTCACCGACTCGCCCGAGTCCCGCAACTCCAGCAGCGAATCAATACCGATCGCCAGGTGCTGCCGGACGAACGTCTCGGTCACCGATTGGTCGCTCTGGGTCGTCTTCACGCCTTCCGGCGTCATCGGATTGTCCGACACCAGCAGCAGCGCCCCCTTCGGAATGTGGTTGGCGAAGCCAACGATGAAGATCGTCGCCGTCTCCATGTCGATGCCGATGGCGCGCGTTCGCTGCAGGTAATCCCGGAACGGGGCGTCGTGCTCCCAGACGCGGCGGTTGGTCGTGTAGATCGTGCCAGTCCAGTAGTCGAAGCCGTGCTTCACGATCATCGCCGACACGGCCATCTGCAGGCGGAACGACGGCAGGGCGGGGATTTCCGGTGGCAGGTATTCGTCGCCCGTGCTCTCCCCGCGAATCGCCGCGATCGGCAGGATGAAATCGCCCACCCGCGTCTTCTTCATCCCGCCGCACTTGCCCAGGAACAGCACCGCCTTCGGCGCCACCGCGGACAGCAGGTCCATCACCGTGGCCGCCATCGCGCTGCCCATGCCAAAATTCAGAATCGTGACGTTCTCGGCCGTGGCCGAGGTCATCGGCCGGTCGCGGCCCAGGACCTCGACGCCGAACTGCTGGGCGAACATCTCGACATAGTTGCTGAAGTTGCTAAGGAGAATGTACTGGCCGAAATCCGCCAGCGCGCGCCCGGTATAGCGCGGCAACCAGTCCTCGACAATCTCCTGTTTCGTCAGCACGCGTGTACCTCGGGCGATCCGGCCGGACTGCACCAGTCGGTGCGACGCCGCACCCTGCGGAGCGTCGCCATCGCGAGCCAGGCACTTGCTCATGCGGCGCGTCGGCTGCAGCGGAACGACGGACTGCGGCACGGCCGAGCACGGGACGGCCGGCGTGGAGGCCGGACACCGCGGTGCGGGAGGCGATCAGTGCCAGTACCCGGCGTGGAACTCCCAGCCCTGCTTCTGGCGCACCCAGCGCGGGCGGACGTAATCGTGCCCCGGGCGCGAGCGCTCGTAGCGCCCCTTCACCCACACGTGCTTGTGGCCGTCGTGCGACCAGTAGCCGTCGATCCAGAAGAAGGCGCCTCGCGGCGGCAGCGGGCGGGTCTCCACGATCACCGGCGGCGGCGCCTCGCGGACGATAACCACGGGCCGGCGCTCGACGACGACTGGCGCCGGCTCGCGGACGACCACGGCAGGTCTGCGCTCGACGACCACGGGCGGCGGCTCCTCAACGACTACCGGCGCCGGATCCTCAATGATCTCCGGGGCCGGTTCGGCATAGACCGGCTCGCGTGGCCCCGTCTGCACATGCACGTCAACGCGCGTGCGCCGCTCCGGCTCCGGCCGGTCTCCGACGTGATGGACGCGCACCTTCTCCTTGTCGTCATGGCAGCCAGCCCAAAGGGCGAGCGACCCGAGACACACTGCCGCGAGCAACCAACGATACGGACTCATAGCCAGCTCCTATCCAGATACGCCGTAGTGTAAGACACACGC
The DNA here is from genome assembly GCA_964523405.1 of uncultured Planctomycetales bacterium. Classification (GTDB taxonomy): domain Bacteria; phylum Planctomycetota; class Phycisphaerae; order UBA1845; family Fen-1342; genus CAZGAQ01. The sequence goes on along the minus strand of CAZGAQ010000003.1, from coordinate 20,861 downwards.
CCGCAGTTGGCGATGGTGGAAATGTGCCGCGCGCACGGCGGGCGATCGGGAGCGGTCCAGATGCGAAGACCGCGTGCGACGGGTCCGATCGCGACTTCCGCGCGAGGAGGCCGGCCGGCGGTCAATCGACTGGCCGAGTTGTCGCGCGGCCCACGGTGCCTATTATCACAGCGGTTTGCCTGGTGTTCAGCGGCCATGCCACTGTGGTGTCCTCGAGCTGGCCTGCGGCGCGCGCGTGGTGCGCCGCGGATGCCGGCCAGGTGTTAGTCAGATCGCGGCCCGCGCTCGTGGCGGGTGCGCATGCGCGCGTCCCGGTTCCGGCCTGCGCGGCGGCGCCGGCCAGCGTGCCAAAGGAGAGCCCCATGTACAAGGTCAGGAACGCGCAGTTGGTCTGGGGCGGCCTCGTGCTGCTCAGTCTCGCCGTCACGCTGGCGGGTTGCGCCACAGCGGACAACACCGTACGTCTGTCCACGGCCACACCGGATGAGACCGCGGCGGGCGCCAAGGTGCTGCAGCCGGGCAGTTGGGCGCCCGACTTTACGTTCATCGACGGGCAGGGGAACGCAAGTCGGCTCTCGGCCGTGCGCGGGCGAGTGACCGTCGTCCTGTTTCCGGATAACCCGCAGGACTGGCCGAACCCGGAGATCTACCGGCGGGCGGCCAGTCTGGCGGAGCGTTCGAGCGGGAACGAGATTCCGGTCGTGCTCGTAAACGTCGGTCGGCCGATGCAGGACACGGAGCAGATGGAAAAGGTCTTGAAAGAGAATCCGGTCCGCTCGGATCATCTGGTGATGGTCGCGGACCCGACGGGCACCATTGCGGCGCGGTTCGGGCAGGAGGCGACGGGCAAGTACTTTGTGATCGATAACTACGGGAAGATCATGCGCGTCGGTACGTTTGCGGGGATTGACGCGCTGCGCGACCCGATCCGGGATGCGACGCGGCTGGTCGCGGATGACGATACGGCGCGCGGGAACACGTGGTAGCGCTGCACTGGCGCATGCCCGCTTAGGTTGCGGGCTTGCCGAGCGCGGCCTTCAGCCTGGGATGGTCGCGCCAGGCCGGCATGGTGGCCATGTACTCCAAGGCGCGCTGCCGGGCGGTGGGGCGCGTCAGCCCCTGCTCCTGCCGCAGTGTGAACTGCGTCAGGCGTTCGAGGCGATCGTCAAAATCCTGCAGCTTGCCGGTCGGGTCCGTGCAGTACGGGCAGTAGAGCCCGGACTCGATCGGCATCCCGCAACTTTGACATGCGTTCTTTGTGCTCATCGACAACTTCCTCCAGGTCGGGGATCCGTATCCAGCAGCGCCTGCACGGACTGCACGAGCGTGCGGCGCTGCCGCGGCGTCAGTTGGCCGAACGCCGCCGCCAGCGCCTCCTCCGACAGCACGCGCCGCGCCTCCGCGAGCAAGCGCTGCCCGGCCGGCGTCAGCCACAGCAGTTTCCGCCGTCGGTCGCGGTCTTCGGGCTGGCGGGCCAACAGACCCCGGCCAACAAGACGCTGCAGCAGTTCGCTCATCGCGGCCTGCGAGCGGTGCATATGCCGCGCGGCCTCGGTGACCGCCAGCGGGCCGGTGTCGGCCAGATGACTGAGAATGGCCAGCGCTTCCGATGACGGCCGGTACTGCGTTGGCGCGAGCCGCCGGCAGAAGCGCCGGTAGACGGCGGGGAACTGCGCCGCGAAGCGCTCGGCTGCCGCCCGGGTTTCCATGCCGCCATTCTCTTGGCGTCATATGCATCGTCAACCCCGATGCAACTGCGATTTCATCCCCGCAGCGCTGGGGGATGGCTGCAGAGTCCTTCCGCGCAGCACCGGGTTACTACAACCAGGCGGCGTCACCGCATTCCACGTCGTCCGCGGAAGACCGAAGGGGATGCCGCGGTGGGCTACCGAGTGGGGCGTTTCGAGGCTCGATATGCCCTGGGCGTCTGGCCGCATTGCCGGCGGAAGCAGATCGCGAAATACTGGCTGCTGGTGAAGCCGCAGCGCAGGGCGATTTCGACGATGGACAGGTTGGATTCGCGGAGCAGGCGGCGGGCGGCGGCGACGCGCTGCCAGAGGTAGAAGCTGCCGGGGGTCACGCCCGTTTCGGCGTTGAACTGGCGGTGGAAATGCGAGGGGGAGAGTCCGACCCGCCGCGCGATGGCCGGGATGGAAAGGGGCGTCGCGAGATGGGTGCGCATGAGTCCGACCGCGGCACTGACCGCCGCTGAGTTGACGCGCGCGGCCGGCTCCGGGCGCGGCGGCTGGCACAGCAGGGCCAGCAGGCGCAGCAAGGTGGCCCGGCCGGCCAGCGCACTGAGCGCGTCGCGCTGGCGTGCCAGCGCCGCGAGGTCGGCCAGCAGCCCGGGGGCCGTGGCTGGCGCGAACTGCACGGTCGACGGACGTCGCCACAGGGCGCGGTGGAGCGTGCGGCCCTGTGCGGGCTGCAGGCCGAGGAAGCCGCGCGGGCAGCGGCGCGGCAGGCGCAGGAGGAGCCAGTACAACTCGCAGGGCGCCAGTACGTCGTCGCCGCCGGCTTTCTCTGCCCCGGGCGGGATCGTTACGAGCTGCCCGCCGTGAAAGTCGAGCTCGTCGTGTCCGACGCGCAGCCAGACGAGGCCGCGGACGAGATAGAGAATGGTCATCAGGCCGGGATGGGAGTGGCGGGGCAGGCTGACGGCGGTGTGGGTCGTACCGTGGCCCAGGAGGACCAGCTCGGGCAAGCCCACGAAGGGGTGCCAGGTCTCGGGCGGGGGCGGGGAGGAGCGGGGTGGGGTCGCTTTCATGTTTGAAATTCTACCGGAATGAAAGTTGAAAGAGTACATCCGCGGACCGGGGTACGATGGTGCCATACGGGGTAGCGCGTGTGAACTGCGGAAAAGATGCGCGCGTCCCGTGCGCTGCGACCGCGGCCGTGCGGCGGAGCGGTCCGATCCGGAGTTGGAGGTAGAGGTCGGCGGCGCCTGCGTTGGGCGGGCGGCGCCCGGGAAGGATGTTTCATTTCTGGAGGAGAATCTCATGCGTACCCTCGTCAGTTTGCTGCTCGCGGGCGGGCTGCTGTCCGCCACCGTCCTGGCGGCGCCCATCGCGCTGACCAATGCCGACATCGAGAACAACACCACGGGTCAGTTCGGTGCCATTGCCGGCTGGGGCCCGCGCGGCGGCTGGGCCGCGCACGCCGGTTTCGCCCGGCCCAATAATGAGACTCTGGGGCTGAACTTCGGGTTTTACTCGGCCCAGACGACGGAGACGGTCGGGCAGCTCACCGCGGCGCTCTTTGAGCCGAACAAGGTGTACAACTTCAAAAGCTGGGCGAACGGTGGCGGCGACTCCACGGGCGTGATTCCGTATCAGATCGGCTATGCGGCGACGGAAGGCAGCCTTGCTTCCTTTGTGCCTCTGGCGACGGCGACCTACGAGGTCGGCGAGGCGTGGGTCGAGCTGCCCGGGGTCACGTACACGACGGGGGCGGCCGGTCCGGAGATCGGCATGGAACTGATCGTGCGGCTGGGCGACGGCAGCGCCGGTGGCCTGACGGACATCTGGTTCGACAGTTTTTCGGCGTCGGTCGTGCCGGAACCGGCCAGTCTGCTGCTGCTGGGGCTGGCGGTGTTAGCGCTGCGGCGGCGTTAGCCGATCGCGGACGCTTGCAGGACTGTTAGTGCAAAGGAGGCGGACCCCGCGGTCCGCCTCCTGGCGTGTTCGACAGGGGGCCCCTGCAACGATGTCGCGCCGCGGATTCCGAGTCCCAACGGGCCGCAACCCCGGCCGTGTCCGGCACCGTCGTTCGCACGCGCGCTGGGATTTCAGGCGGTCGGCGCCCCCGGCGGGTTAGTACGGAGCGCGGAGCGACGACGCGTGTGACGCGTCTACCACTCGCCACGTCCGCGCAGAAACGCCTCCAATTGCGTCAGCATCGCCCGGAGGGCCTGCCCGCGGTGGCTGCGGGCATGCTTCGTCGCGGAAGGCAGTTCGGCAACGGTCTGGCCGAGATCCGGCACGAGAAAGTAGGGGTCATAGCCGAAGCCGTTCGTGCCACGGCGCTCGTCCTGGATGAGGCCCTCGAAGCGCCCATCGGTTTCGAGCACGATCTGGCCGTCACAGGCGAAGGCCATCGCACAGTGGTAGCGAGCCGTGCGGCGGGCGGGGGGGACGGCGCGCAGGGCGGCAATGAGCTTGCGGTTGTTGGCTTCGTCGTCGCGCGGCAGGCCAGCGTAGCGGGCGGAATGGACTCCGGGGGCGCCGCCGAGGGCGTCAACCTCGAGGCCGGAGTCGTCGGCGAGTGTGGGCAACCCGGTGGAGGCCGCGTAATGCAGGGCCTTGAGGCGCGCATTTTCCAGAAAGGTTGCGCCGGTCTCCTCGGCCTCGGGGACGTGGGGGAATTCTTCCAAACCATGCCAGACCAGCGGCGTGCCCGCGACGATCTCGCGCAGCTCACGCAGTTTGCCCGCGTTGCGCGTGGCCAGCAGGACATGCGGCATCAGACGGTCTCCGCGCGGCGGGGGGGAAGCAGGGAGCGCCGCATCAGTGTTTGTCCGTCTGGCCGGCCTGGTCGATGCGGCGCTGCGCCTTGGGCATGATGACGGGGAAAGAAGGGGTGGGGACGCGCTCCTTGACCTCGCCGGTCTTGGGGTCACGGATGACGTCGAAGCGCTTGTGCCCGTTGTGAAGCGTGACCGGGAAGCGCTTCTGGGCCTCGATCATCTTCGGCTCGACGATCGACATGCTGGCCCGCACGCGGCCGGCCTTCGCGTCCTCCTGCTGCACCTCGCGCAGGGCACTGAAGGGGAATGTGCCGATGCATACCGAGCTCTGAGCGGGGCCATGATGGTAGTACGCTTCCTCGCCTTGCTCGCGCAGTAGCCGGCAATACTCCTCCGCGGCCGAGCGCCGGCTGTGGAAGTCGGGGGTGTTGTAAAAGACCGCCACGTGAAGTGACCAGTAGCCGTCGATCCGCGCGAGATCCCATTCCGGGTGGGCGGACTGCTGGCCCGGCAGCACTTCCATCGTGGCGAGGATGAAGGGCCAGACCTCCTGGCCGGGGAACCGTAGCGACTGAATGAGTTTCAGGTCGGCCTTGTGATCGGGCTTGTAGCGTTCCACCTTGCCATCGTACGAGCGGCGGTAGCGGCCGTAGTACACGACCGTCTCGTCCTCGTCACTGAGAATCTGGACGAGGTCGGCTTTGAGGCCGGACACGTTCTTGAGCGCGGCGGCGTAGCTTTCGGCGCGTTTGAAGCGTTCGGGACCGTGCAAGGCGATGCAGCGGATGGCCCAGATTTCCTCGTCGGCGTCGCGCGCGCCCAGGGAGAGGCCACCGCCGGAAGCGGTTGCGGAAGTGCTCAGGCTCAGGGCGGTGGCGAGCAGGAGCGCGGCGCAGGCCGACCCGGCCGCCAAGCCGCGTCGTATCGGCCGGATCGGGATCATGTACATTCCTCCGCCAGCGGACGCGCGAGGGCGGCCTGCTGGAGCGCGAACAGGCGCTCGAGGCCCCGCCGACCCAGGTCGAGCATGCGCGTCAGCTCGGCACTGGTATAGGTGGTGCGCTCGCCGGTCGCCTGCACCTCGACCCACTGTCCGGCGGTCGTCAGAACCAGGTTGCAGTCGACGGCGGCTGCCACGTCCTCGCGGTAGTCCAGGTCCAGCAGGACCTCGCCGTCGACCAGGCCGACGCTCACGGCGGCGACGCCGGCGGTGAGGACCGCGGGGCCCCACAGTCCGCGGCGCTGGCCGACGGTGAGGGCGTCGCACAGCGCGACGTAGGCTCCGGTGATGGCAGCGGTACGGGTGCCGCCGTCCGCCTGGAGGACATCGCAGTCCAGGTAAATGGTGCGCGGACCGAGTTTGCCAAGATCGGCCACCGCGCGGAGCGAGCGTCCGATGAGGCGCTGGATTTCCTGGGTGCGGCCGTCGACTTTGAGCCGGTTGCGCGGGCGGCGCTGGCCGGTGGAGCCGGGGAGCATGTCGTATTCGGCGGTGATCCAGCCGGCGCCGCTGGTTTGGCGCCATTCGGGGACGGTCTCGTCGATGGTGGCGGTGCACAGGACGTGGGTTCGCCCGGCGCGGATGAGGACGGAGCCGGGGGCGGCGCGGGTAAAGCCGCGCAGGATCTCGAGCGGGCGTAGCTCATCGGGCTGGCGGGCGGTCCGTGGCATGGGGACATTGGAGCATGGGGGGGCGGGCGACGCAACCGGAAAGGCGGGCGGCGGAGTGCGCGGCGGATTAGAATGGAAGGTCCGATCACAAAGGAGCACCCGTGCCGGAACTGATCCGCTACCACGAGTCGGCGGGGCTGACGCTGACGTTGACGCCGGGAGAGCGCTCGCTGCTGGAGTGCGTCAATCAGAAGGTGGGGGGCCAGGCGTCGCTGGCGGAGATCCTCGATTTTCTGGCGCAAGCGCTACAGGGCGTGGCCCCGTGCGATCGCTTCAGTCTGGCGTTTGTCAGCGAGCACGGGCGGCGGGTGACGTCGCATTACACGCGGGCGATGTACGAGCCGGTGCTGCTGCACACGGGATATACGGAGGATGTGGCGGACAGCTCGCTGGCGGAGGTGCTGCGGCGCGGCGTGCCGCGGGTGATTGCGGACCTGGAGCAGTACCTGGCGGCGCGGCCGTCGAGCCGGTCGACGCGGCTGCTGGTCAAGGAGGGGGTACGGGCGAGTCTGACCTGTCCGCTCATGGTGGATGGACGCGTCGTGGGGTTGCTCTTTCGGAGCAGCCGGCGGGCAGGGGTATACGACGAGCACCAGGTGGCGCTGCATGCGGCGCTGGCGGAGCGGCTGAGCCAGGCGGTCGAGAAGGCGTACCGGATCGAGCAGCTCGGCGAGGCGAATCGGCAGTACTTCGAACTGCTCACCGTGGTCACGCATGAGTTGCGAACCCCGCTCGCATCCATGGTGACGGAAGCAAACCTGTTGCGGGATGGGTACTTGGGGGAATTGCAGCCGAAGCAGCGCGCGGCGGTGGAGCGAATGGTCCGGCAGGGGCAGCATTTGCTGGGGCTGGTCGGAGACTACCTGGAGCTGGGGCGACTGGAAGGCGGGCAGGTGCGGTATGCGCCGCGAGGGGGAGTGGATTTTGTAAAGGAGGTGCTGGGTCCGGCGCTGGAGCTCGTGGCGGTGCAGTTGGAGGCGCGGGACATGGAGGTGCAGCAGGACGTGCCGCCGGATCTGCCGGCGGTGGCGCTGGATCCGCAACTGATGCGGATCGTGCTGGTCAACCTGCTGGGCAACGCCGTAAAGTACGGGCGGGAGCACGGGATCGTGCGGGTGCGGGCGCGGTGTGACGGCGCGCGTCTTGTGGTGGGGGTGTGGAATGAGGGCGCGGGTTGGCCGGCGTCGGAGCAGAGCCGGCTGTTCAAGAAGTTCTCCCGGCTGCAGACGCCGGAGTTGCTCAGGCAGAAGGGAACCGGTGTGGGCTTGTACACGTGCTGGCGCATCGTGCAGTGGCATGGCGGACACCTGCGGGGTGACGCGGAGCTAGGACGGTGGGCCGAATTCACGTGTGAGCTGCCCCAGCCGCCGGCGGCGGTTGCGGAAGTGCGGCCATGACGGGTTCCGGTGGCGCGGCGGGGCGTCCGGCGGGGCCGGACTTCCATGCGATCTTGAAGCGCTTGGGGCCGGCGGGGCCGCTCGCCCTGGTGGCGGCGACGCTACCGGCCCTGGGCGGGTTTCTGCTGCTGGGCTTGCTGACGTGGATGGAGCCGCATCTGAAGGCGTGGGGGACGATGGGGTTCGTCGTCTACATCGTGGCGTTCGCGGTGCTGTCGAGTGCGGCCGTGCTGCCGACGTACGCGCAGGCGGTGCTCGGGGGCTGGGTGTACAAGTTCGCGGTCGGATTTCCGGCGGCGCTCATCGGGGTGTTCGGCGGGGCGCTGATCGGGTATGTGATCGGACGGCGCGCGACGGGGGACCGGCTGGTGCGGCTCATCGCGGAGCAGCCGAAGTGGCAGGCGGTGCATGATGCGCTGCTCGGGAGCGGCTTTCTGCGGACGCTGCTGATCGTGACGCTCGTGCGGCTGAACTCGCCGTTTGCGCTGACGAACTTTGTGCTGGCGGCAACGCGGACGAACATCGTGGCGTACACCCTGGGTACGCTGATCGGCCTGAGTCCCCGGACGGCCGCGGCGGTGTTCATCGCGGCACGGCTGAATGAGTTGACGTTCAAGGAGTCGTCGAACCGGTGGCTGTGGATCGGCTCGATCGTGGTGACGCTGATCGTGATCGCGATCATCGGGCAGATCGCGAATGCGGCCGTGAATCGCGTGACGGGGACGAATGGGGCGGCGCGGCGGGTCGCGGCCGATTCATCCACGTCAGACACGGAAGCCTGACGTCATAGCTACAGCACGCGGAACCAAAGGACCTTGAGGTAGGCGGACTCGGGGCAGTTCAGCAGGATGGGGTGGTCGGGGGCGGCGCCGCTTTCGTCGAGCAGTTGGAGCGTGCACCCGGCGCGCTGTCCGGCGCGGAAGACGGTCTCGGTGAAGACCGGGCGGGACACGAGCCCGCTGCAACTGCACGTGACGAACAGGCCCCCGGGGCGAACGACCTGCAGCGCGAGCGTGTTGAAGTCGTTGTACTTACGCAGCGCTTCGTCGTATTCCTCGCGATAGTTGGCCAGCTTCGGGGGGTCGAGGACGACGGCGTCGAACTGGCGGCCGTTGGCGAGCATCTGGCGGATGAACGTGAACGCATCGGCGTAGACGAAGTCGATGCGGGCCTGGTTGAGGTTGGCGTTCTCGCGGGCGACGGCGATGGCGTCCTCGTCGAGGTCGACGGCGGTGACGTCGCGGGCGGGGCCGAGCAGGCGGGCACACAGGGAGAAGCCGCCGGTGTAGCAGCACAGGTCCAGCACGCTGGCGTCGCGGCAGAGCCGGCCGAACTTCAGGCGGTTGTCGCGCTGGTCGCAGAAGAAGCCGGTCTTGTGGCCTTCCTTCACATCGACCCAGTAGCGCACGCCGTGTTCGCGGACGGTGACGCGCGTTGGGCCGGCGTCGCGCGGCGGAGGCGGCAGACGGAAGCCTTCGAGCTTCTCGATGCGGACGCCGGCGCGCAAGGCCAGCCGCCAGGTGGGCGAGGCCTTGTCCGGGCGGTCGAGCGACGTCGGCGGGCCGAGGACGTCCCCCATGATATGGGCGAGCTCGGCGTAGCGCTGGAACATGCCGAGGGAGAAGACTTCGAAGACGAGGTAGTCGGCGTAGCGTTCGACGACGAGGCTGCCGAGGCTGTCGCCCTCGGCGTGGACGAGGCGATACGCGTCAGTCACGGCGTCGAGCTTGAGCACGTCGCGTCGCAGGGCAACGGCTTGCGCAAAGCGGCGCTGCCAGAAGGCGGAATCGATGGGCTCGTCGGCGATTGTGAGCAGCCGGGCGACGATCTGCGAACGCGGGTTGTACAGGCCGCGGCCGAAGTAGCGCCCGGCTTTGTCGTAGATGTTGACGACGTCGCCGGGGCGTGCGGCCGGGTCGGCCTGGCGCACCATCTTCTTGTAGATGAAGGGGTGGCTGGAGGCGGAGCGCAGCAGGAGCCACGGCGACTGGGCGCCGGGTGGCGGGGTGGCCGGGTTGGGAGCGCTAGGCGACATCGGTCGTTGTGTGCCTCACGATGCGAGAGTGTACCGGGGCGGCGGCGGAAGGCGAGGGGGATCAGAGCGAACGCCGCGGTTGCGGCGCGTTCCACCGCATACGCCGGCCAGTCCGCACGTTTGTTCGAGACGGGCTTGGGGCTGACGCGACGCGCGGGGCCCGCGCGCTGCGCTGCAAGGCCGAGCCTTGTAGTACGTCAGGCGCTCCTCACTACGTTCGGGGCAGGCTCCGGGCTGAGGCGACCCCATCCCGGGCGGGGCGCTGGACGACGCGGGCGACGGTGGGGCTCGCGGATTCGGCGGGGGTGGCGAGCAGGCGCTGCAGGGCGGCACGCAAGACGTCGGCGGCATCCTGCCGCTGGCGGGCGGCGGCGCGGGTGTCCGCCAGGGCGCCCTCGAGTTCCGCTTCGAGGTCGGCGAGACCTTCAGCGAGGCCGTCGCGGAGGGCACCGAGCACGATCTGTTCGAGCGACGGGCGGAGCAGGCGGTCGAGAACGAACGGCACGGCCCAGGCGAGGAGGACAATGAGGGCGCTGTGGATCGCAAAGGGGGCGCCGAGGAACTCGCCGGGGCGGACGGCGACGTGGTACGCCTGCACGACCTTCCAGGCCACCCACAAGAGGGCGAGCGCGGGCAGGAAGGCCATGAGGAAACCGGTGGCGCGGCGCAGGGCGCGGGTGACTGCGCTGCCGGGGCGGGCGAGCGCAGCACGGACACGGTCGCGCAGACGCTGCGCGACAGTCGTGCCGGCCGTGTCGGCGACCGCTTCCATGGCTTGGCGGAGGGGCCCGGTCACGAGGCCGGCACGACGCGCGGCGACCTCGGTCGCGTCGAGGCACGCCTGGAGCTTCGACTGCGTCCAGTCATCCCACAGGTTGCCGCTCAGCTCATCGAGGAGCACGATGTCAGCGGCGCGCGGCGCGGTGTCCCTGGCGGCGGTGTGCTTGGGCGGGGGGGCGACGATGCGCTGGCGGAGCTGTTCCCAGACGCTGCCGGTGGCGGTGGCGAAGCGTCCGGCCGCGGAACGCAGGGACCACTCCGCCCCATCGGTGATGACCGCGGCTGCGCTGCGCCAGTTTTGGCGGCAAGTGGTGGCGACCTGCGACCAGGTGGGCTCATCGCCGATGCGCGCGCGGCCGGCCGCGACGGCGGCCTGCAGTTCGGCGATGCGAGCGCAGTGGCCGAGGCGGGCGAGCTCGCGCAAGCCGTGTTCGCGGAGGAGCGTGGCGATCGCGGACTGCAACTCGTCGAAGCGGTCGGGGGTCGGGAGCGGGCGGCCGGAGACGCACGCCGTCGGGATCAGCAGAGGTTCGGCGAAGCCCGCGGCGTGGAGGAGGCGCGCGAAATCGGCGATCTGGGCGGGGTTGCCCTCGTCCCAGTGGTTGAGGACGAAGGCCCAGCCGTGACGGTGGCCGCGCTCGCGCAAGACGCGCCAGCCGACGTCGTCGCGGTAGCGTTCGGGGCTGACGACGTAGCAGACGAGGTCGACATGCGGGAGCCAGGCGAGGGCGCAGCGGCGGTTTTCCTCGGCCGTACTGTCGATATCGGGCGCGTCCAGCCAGAGGACGTCGCGCTGCGCGGCCGACTGGTGCTGCTGCACATGCACGGCGCCGAGCGGCAGCTCGGGCGGCATCTGGGCGAGCGACACGCTCTCGTGTACGTAGACCGTCACTTCGTGCGAGGTGGGGCGTTCGACGCCGGTGCGCGCGATGGACTGGCCGGCCAGGCGATTGAGGAGGCTGCTCTTGCCGACGCCCGTGCCGCCGAAGAACGCGACCACGAGCGGCCGGGCTTGCTGATCGACGAACAAATCGCCGGGCGCGCGGCGTTCGACCGTCTCCAGGCGGGCCACGTCCGCGTCGTCGAGCCAGCCGAGGGTGCGCGACTCGTCAAACCACTGGCGGATGCGGGTCAGCAGCTCGGGCAGGTATTCAGTCATCGGCCCGCTCCCATGCATCCAGAGCGGCGCGCGCCGCAGCGACCTGCGCTGCGCTGATTCCATACAAACCGGGGCCGGTCAGATCTTCCACCAGCGCCCGCCACTCGCGCACGAACGTGCCTTGCACGAGGGTGCGCTCGACGGCGGCGGCTTGGCGCGTGCGCAGGCCACGGTCGAGATGGCGCATTTCGAGGCCGGTGGCGCCCTCCAACAGCAAGGAGCTAAGCGCGAAGGCAGCGGGCGCCCAGACGGCGTCGAGCGGGCTGAGTCCCCCGGTCTTGACGGCCAGCAGGATGGTGCCGAGGTCAATCGTCAGCCGACCGGCGCGCAAGGCGGCGAGGCGGGCGGGCTGGCGCTGCAGTTCGGCGTAGAGGCGATTGGCCACGTCGCGGACCGCGCGCGTCATTTCGGCATGGTGCGACTGGATGGCGGCCTCGAACGACTGGCGCAGCGCGTCGCGTCGGGCGCTCAGGCGCGCCTCGAGAGCGCTCCAGAAGGCGGTCTCCGCGCCCGCGGGCCGACAGCGGCGGACGACGTCGCGCTCCAGGCCCGTCAACAGAGCGTCGAGCGTGTCAACCAGGACGGTGGCCTCGGCGCCGAGGCTGTGGACGGCGCGGCCGGGGGGACGGTACTGGGCCCAGGCGGAACGGCCGGCGGAGAGGAGCTGGCGTGCGGGCCAGGTCAGAACCTGGCGGGCGCGGGCGATGAGGCCGCCGACGCGGGGGAGCTCGAGCAAGACGAGCAGCTCGAGCGCAGCGCGGCGGAAGCTGTCGTAGCGTTGCGGGTGTTCGAGGTAGTCGCGGCGATAGGCCTCCATGAAGCGCTCGGCGGTTTGGGCGACCAGGCGCTGCCATTCGGCGGCGGCGGTCTGCTCGGCCTCGACCGGCGCGAGCCAGTCGTCCCAGTGCGTCTTGAGCAGGGCCCGGACGCCGGCGCGGCGGCGGGTGACAGACGGTGAGGTGCGCGTCAGGTGCGGCTGCAGCCAGGTGCGCAGCTGCGTGATGGCCTGCTGAATGTCAGGACTGGGCACAACGGGAGCGCCGGACGTGACCGCGTCGGCCTCGGCGAGAGCGGGGTCGTAGGGCAAGGGGATGATCGGCACGTCACCCCAGCTGCCACCGCGCTCGGCAAGGCGGGTGCGGAGCGAAGCCACAATGGTCTGCTCGGCGTCGGGGGTCAGCTTGTTGAGCACGATGGCGAGCGGCCGGCGCAGCGGGGCCAGCAAGGCGAGCAAGTGCCAGACGGAAAGATCGGAGTACTTCTCCTTGCTCAGCACGAGTACGTACGCGTCGGCGAAAGCGGCCGTCTCCAGCACGCCGCGGGCGTAATTGCGGGCGGCCAGCGAGTCGAAGTCCGGGGTGTCCCAAACGACGAAGCCGGTGGGGCGCGTGCCCACATCGAAGAGCGTGGCGGGCGCGTTGGCCGGGGGGGACGCGGTGCCTGTGGCCGTTGGCCAGGCGGCGTCCTGCAGGGTGGTCAGGGCGTAGCCGGTGAGATCGTCAGGGGTCAGGTCGGCCGGAGCGTTGCGGGGCCAGCCGGGGAACAGGTCGCGCGTCCAGGCTTCGTCGCCGGCGCCGAGCCAGAAGCCCTGGGGGTGGACGGTGAAGCCGGCGAGGGGGCTGACCTGGGCAGCCGCTTGCCCGACGAGCAGGTTCACGAGGGTACTCTTGCCGGTCTGCGTCGGGCCGAGAACCACGAGTTGGGCTGGGTGCGGCGGGCCGGCGGGGGCGGCGGCGTAGTGTAGGGCGGCCTCGGCCAGGAGGAGCGCCGGCGCCCGGGCTTCTTCAGCGGGTGGCGCGGTGAGGGCAGATGCCGGGACGGCCGGCGCGCAGCCGGCGCGCAGGGCCGCGATGAAGCGGCTCAGCGTCGCGCGGGGGTCCTCGGGCGAGGCGCCCCGCGGCACGGGCTGGGCAAGCGGGCATTCCACAGGTGCGTATTCTGCGCGCGGACAGGATTATCCGACAGGTGGCGGGCGCGGAAGGGGTGGAGCGGTCCGTTGCGGGGGTGGAGAGCGGCTTCTATACTCTGGCCTGCGAGCAACAGGAGCGGCGGCGTGCCGATTTACGAGTACAAGTGTGCGGCGTGCGAGCACCGGTTTGAAGAACTCATCCGGGCCGAGCGTGACGTGAAGAACGTGGCATGTCCCAAGTGCGGTGCCCGCAAGGTGGAACAGCAGCCGAGCGTGTTTGCCGCGCACAATGCCCCGACGAAGTCGAGCCGGCCACCCGGATGCGGTGGCTGCGCGGCGGCGGGTGGGGCGGGATGTCCGATGGGCGGGAGGTAGGCGCGGGGCCGGTGCCGCGCAGGATGAGCCCGGGCGGCCGCGGGCCAGGACGCCAGACCGGCGATTGGAGTGATTCGTGCCCCCACGCAAGGATCCGACGGCCGAGGCCATCAAGGCAGGGCTGCTCACCTGGCTGATTCCCGGGGCCGGGCACTACGTGCTCGGGCATCGTGGGCTGGCGTGGGTGTTTTTCCTGGCGATCAGTATTCCGTATACGGTGGGGCTGGCGGTCGGGGGGATCATGAGCTCGGTGAACCCGCGGATGAACGGGTGGCTGTTCGCGGCGGAGATGGGCATTGGCGGCTACACGGCGCCGCTGTACCTGGCCAGCCAGAAGATCGAGCGGCAGGTTTACGCGCGGCAGCGGAACGGCGAAGCGGTGGACCTGACGCGGTACATTGCGTACTACCCGGAATCGGACGTGGCGCAGATTTACCTGGCGACCGCGGGGCTGTTGAACCTGCTGGCGATTCTGGACGCGATCTCGCGGGCGCAGACCGGGGGGTTGCCGACGTATCACCGGGAACTGACGGCGGCGGAGAAGGAGCCGGGTGCATGATGGACGCGGCTCAACCGCTCTTGGCGTGGCTGTTCGTGAATCCGGTGCTGCTGCCGGACGGGGCGCGATTGTGGATGCTGTTGCCGCTGGTGGCGTGCGTGGCCGTGGTGTACCGCGCGACGCGCGTGCGGATGGTGGCGGACATGCCGAAGGCGACGGTGTACACGTTTGTGAACATCGTGGTGGGGATGGGGCTGATCGCGGTGGCATTCTACGCGGCGCATCTGCTGGCGCGGCAGGTGCTGTAGCGATCTTTGTGGCGCGGGGTGGATTCGGCAGGGCGGGATCCTAGCTGCTCCGCCGCGGCCAGTGGGCCGGGGCGCGCGGGCGGCGCAGGCCGCGATACGGCGTCTATTCCGGCGCCTTGATCGGCAGGACGATGTCGAAGCGGGCGCCGTGGCCGGGCACGTTCGAGCCGGTAATGGAGCCGTGCATTTCGCCGACCAGGCCATGGACGACCGCGAGGCCCATGCCGGCATTGCGGCCGGTGCCATTGCCGAGTTCTCCCTTGGTCGTGAAGAACGGCTCGAAGAGGTGCTCCATGTGGGCGGGGTCGATCCCCGCGCCGGTGTCGGCGATGGAGAGGGCGACGCTGTTCTCGTCGCGGCGGCCGAGGGTGACGCTGAGGGTGCCGCCGCCGGGCATGGCCTCGACGGCGTTTTCGACGACGTTGTTGAGGATGATCCAGAACTGGTCGCGGCGGACGGCCGTGACGGGGATGACCTGCCAGTCGACGAGGAGCTTGATGTGGCGCTGGGCGAGGCGCTCCTCGTTTTCGTCGAGATAGTGCAGCACGACCTCGGTCAGGTCTGCCAGGTCGCCGCTCTGATGGTCCGCCTGCGCGAAAGTCAGGAGTTGCCGGGTGATGTGGGCAGCCCGGGCGACCGCGTCAGCCGTGCGCTGCAGGGCGCGGCGCATGGCGGTGAGCGTGTTCATATTGATGGCGTATTCGACGCTCGTGGCGATGCAGCAAAGCAGGTTGTTATAGTGGTGGGCGACGGCGCCGGAGAGCGTGCCGAGGGATTCGAGGCGAACGCGCTTGTCGAGGGCGCGCTGTAGACGCATGCGCGAGGTGATGTCGCGGAACCACAGGGAGATGCCCTGGAGGGTGCCGTCGGCTTCGAGCACGGGGGTGAACCAGACGGCGTACTCGATCGGGTCTTGCTCGGTGCCGCCGAGGCGGGTGTGGTATTCCAGGATTTCGAGCGTGGCGCGCACGGTTTCCAGGAGCTGTTCGACGGCCTCGCGATCATGTTCGGGGAAGAGGGTGCTGACCGGACCGCTGAGCGCGCGGCGGCCGAAGAGACGCGCGGCGGCCGTGTTGCCGGCGACGACCTCGCCGTCGGGGCGGCAGGCGAGAATCGCGAACCCGGCGCCTTGGAACAGGCTTTCCAGATAGCCTGGGTCCAGGCGGCCCGGTGAGGCGGAGGCTTCAGTTGCGCTCGGCGACATGGCTCACGTCTGCTCGCAGGAACACGTAGGAATCGAACGGGCGACCTTCTTCACCCTGTACCAGGAACGTCGTGCCGATCAGGCCAAACGCGCCGGCTCGGGGGCCCGGCGCGACCAGCAAGAACTGGCCCGGGCGCAGGTCGACGCGGAAACCGGCGGCGCCGAAGGCGCGGCCGCCGTAGTTGGGCAGCTTGGCCACGCCGGCTTCGCTGCGGACCCACTTCCACCCCTCGAGTTTCTGGCGCACTTCGGGCACCAGGGTCAAGCGCAGTCGCTCGGGGTCTTCCAGGTTCAGTTCGTAGCTGACGCGGAGGACGTTGCGGCTCTGCGGCCAGGATTCGCCGGTGAGGACGCCGTCGGCGCCGGCGTAGAACAGGGTCTGGTCGCGCGGTGCGGTATCGAGTTCCAGCGCCAGCGGATAGGACGGCGGCACATGGACCGGGTCCGTGGCGATCGTACGGACGCCTTCGACGGCGTCGAGGGCGGCCTGCACGGCGTCCCACCACTGCTCGCTGCCCGTGCCGACGCGAATGCCGTTGCGTTCCAGGCGCAGCACCGTGTCTGCATCGAGGACATCCTCGCGCAGGTGATTCCAGAGCGTGCGGGTCTGCTCGCGCTGCGTGGACGGCACCTGCACGTGCAGGAAGGCGAGGGCGACATCCAGGCGTATCGCGCCGGCCGCGCGGGCCGACTCGGTGGGCGGTGCGGCACTGGCGGGTGGATTGCTGGCAGCGACGAAGCGGGGCGGGGGGGCGGACGCGGGAGCGGTCGGGGCCTCTGCGGCGGGTGCGTCTGTGGATGGGGTGGCGGTGGGCTCTTGCGGGGGCTTGGAGTTCGGCCACCACGGCCATAGGGATTGGGGCGAGTTGCAGCCGGTGGCGACCAGCACCGCGAGGAGACCCACCTGCTGCCAGGTGCGCCCGCCGAACGCTCTGCTTTGTAGCGACCCACGACTACGTCGCATTCCGACCGCCAGTACTCAGGCCACCGGCTGCACGCCGCCCGGCACCGGGCGAAGCGTGTGCCCGAAGTCCCACTAATCCTCCAGTATTGATATTAGCGAATCGGGCGCCAAAACGCCATGCCCCAAGTCCAAGGGGTGACGAAATGCATGTCCTTGCCGCTGCGGACTTTGCCGCGTGTGAGCGGCCGGGCGGCCCCTGCTGCGGGGCGGGCGAAGTGTACTACCACTGAGCCTCTTCGAAGGCCCCCATGCCTTTGCCCTTGGGCTTGCGGCCCATGTCCTTGAGCAGGGCGGCGGCGAGGGTCATGTCGCCGGGGGTGGTGATTTTCAGGTTGCGATGGTCGGAAGTCACGATGGTGACACCATGGCCGGTGCGTTCCACGACCTGGGCGTCATCGGTGGGCTGGAAGTCGGCGGGCAGGTCGGCATAGGCCGCGAGCAGCACGTCCTTGCGGAAGACCTGCGGAGTCTGGGCCTCGTAGAGGCCGGTGCGGGGGACGGTGGCGTCGATGACGCCGGAATCAGCGACGCGCTTGATCGTGCCGGCCAGGGGGGCGGCCAGGATGGCGGCGCCGCTCTTGCCCGCCTCTGCGAAAACCTGGTCGATCCAGGATTCGAGCACACAGGGGCGGACGGCGTCGTGGATGCAGACGAGGTCGGCCTCGGGGGCGAGGTGCGCAAGGGCGAGGCGCACGGACTCGAAGCGCTCATTCCCGCCTTTCACGAGCTTGAGGCCCATGATCATGATGTTCGCGGCGTATTTCTCGCGGACTACGTCGTAGTCTTCCGGCGCGACGGTGAGGATCGTCTGGACGACGTCGGGGCGGTTGATGAACAGCTCGATTGAGCGGATGAAGATGGGGCGGCTGTCGACGAGGGCGAACGGCTTCTTGACATCGCCGCCGAAGCGTTTGCCGGCGCCGGCGGCCGGAATGATAACGGCTACCTGGGGCATATTGCTCTCCGCGTCGGGGCCGGCGGGCGGCCGGTCCGGGCGCTCGTACGATGGGGCGGAAGGGGGCGGCGGTCAAGGCGCGGAGGCGCCCTTTCGTCCGGGCCATGCTATACTAGCCGGCCGATGGGCGAGGCCGGTGTCGCGGAGGGAAGCCGCCCCGGCCGGTCGGTAAGTTCGGACGTGCCGCCCGCAGCACCCTGCCCCCCACGCAAGGAATCCGTCATGACAGCAAGCGCCCGGATCGGACTGGTTGCCCTGCTCGCGCTGGCGGGGCTGCTGGCCGGCTGCGAGAATTTCGACTGGGGCAGGTCCAAGGCGCCAACGGACGAACCGGTGCCGGCGCCGCGTGGGGCGGCGGCGAGTGACGTGCTGGTCGCGGGGACGGTGGGGGAACAGGCCATGATGATGTCCGGGACGCCGCAGGCGCTGCGGGGTTTCGGCATCGTGGTGGGGCTGAACGGCAAGGGGAGCAGCGATTGCCCGTCGGCGGTGCGGGAATACCTGGTGGAGTACCTGACCAAGCAGATTGCGCCGCAGGGGTCGGGCGAGCGCCGCGCGCACACGTCGCCGGAGAAGCTGATTGACTCGCCGGATACGGCGGTGGTTGAGGTGCTGGGGTATGTGCCGGCGGGGGCAGTGGCGGGGATGCGGTTCGATCTGCAGGTGAGCGCGCTGGAAGGGACGTCAACGCAGTCGCTGTCGGGGGGGTTGCTCCTGCCGACACAACTGCGGATTTTCGATCGGGATGCGAGTGGGCAGGGCATGTTCGCCGGGGCGGTGCTGGGGGAGGCGGGCGGGCCCGTTTTCGTGAATCCGTTCGCCGGGCAGGGTGCCGGGTCCTCGGACGCCGACCCGCGGCGCGGCACGGTGCTGGGCGGGGGGCGCTGTTTCGAAGCGCGGCCGGGCAAGCTGATGCTGCTGCAGCCGAACTACGGGGTGGCGCGGACCATGGAGCGACGGATCAACGAGCGGTTCGGGCACGAGCCGAAGGCGGCCAGCGCGCAGAGCAAGGGGTACGTCACGATCGAGACGCCGCCGGCGCTGGCGGCGCGACCGGCGCTATTCCGCCGGCTGGTGGCGCACCTGTACCTGGACAAAGAGCCGACGGTGGTGGAGCGGCGCGTGCGGGAACTGGTGCGCCTGGCGGCGGGCGGCGAGGTCGATCTGGAGCGGGCGGCCCTGATCTGGGAGGGCGTGGGCAAGTCCGTCGTGCCCCACATTCAGCCGCTCTACACGCATGCCAATCCGGCGGTGCGCTACTACGCGGCGCGGTGCGGCCTGCGGCTGGGCGACCTGACGGCGCTGCCCGTGGTCGCGGGCATCGCCAACTCCGACCTGCACTCGCTGCGGCTGCTGGCCATCATGGAGCTGGGGCACAGCGAGTCGCCGCAGGCGGCGCTGAAGCTGGTGCCGCTGTTGAGCGAGCGGGACCAGGAGGTGCGCATCGCGGCGTACGAAGCGCTGTTGCTGCGCGGCCACGCCACGATTCAGTCGACGCGGTTTCCCGCGCTGCTGGATCCGACGCAGTTGAACTTCACGCTCGACGTGGTGGACACGAGCGGACCCCCGCTGATCTACGTGCGACGGACGCGGTCGCCGCGAATCGCGGTTTTCGGGAAGCAGCTCACGCTGATGCCGCCCGTGTTCTACACGCAACCGGAGGATTCGCTGACGGTGCACACCGCGGCCGACTCGGAAGACGTCCAGCTCTTCGTGAAGCGCAAGGGGCGGTTGTCGGACGAAATCACGGTGCCGCCGCGCGTGGTGGACGTGGTCGCGGGCCTGGCGCACCTGCCGGTGCGCGACGAAGCCGGGCGGCTGCGTGGTGTCGGGCTGCCGTACGCGCGGGTCGTGCAGGTGCTGGCGGACCTGTGCCGGTCGGAGACCCTGTCGGTGGCGCTGGTCTTCGAACAGACGAGCATGACCGAGCTGCTGGGTCCGGAGGAAGTGCCGGAGCGGCCGGAGACGGAGAGTGACCGCAGCGCGCCGGCGCTGAAGTCGACGGTGGAGAGCGCGCCGCCGGCTCAAGCGCCCGCGGGGGAACCGGCGGCGCCCACGCCCCCGACGGAGCCGCCGCCGAAGCCGCGTCCGGAGCCGGCGGAGCCGGGGCCGCGGGCGGATTCGTGAGCGGTGTGCGGATGGTCACGGGAAGGGGGGCGCGGAGTGAACCGCGGCAAGTCCGCGGCAGGAGTGCCCATGAGCGCGAAGGCCAATGCGGGCGTGCGCCTGCAGAAGTTTCTATCCGACGCCGGCGTGGCTTCGCGCCGCGAAGCCGAGGAGATCATCCTCGAGGGGCGGGTGAGCGTGAACGGGCGCATGGTGGACAGTCTGCCGGCGTTCGTGGAGCCGGCGGCCGACGAGGTGCGGGTCGACGGGGCCCGCGTGCACGTGGCGGCGCACCAATACTGGCTGGTGCACAAGCCGAAGAACGTCCTGTGCACGAACAGCGATCCGGCGGGGCGCGTGCGGGCGTGCGATCTGTTGCCGCCGCAGGCGGGGCGCTTGTTCCCGGTCGGGCGGCTCGACGCGGATAGCACGGGGCTGCTGCTGATGACCAACGACGGGGAGCTGGCGCAGCGGGTCACGCACCCGCGCTTCGGCGTGCCGAAGACATATCGCGTGGAGGTGCGCGGGCGCGTACCGGCCGACGTGGGAGAGCGGATGACGCGGGGGGTGTACCTGGCGGAGGGGCGGGCGGCGGCGACCGAGGTCGAGGTCACGCACCGGAGCGACGAGCGCAGCGTGCTGCTGGTGACGCTGTGCGAAGGGCGAAACCGGATAATCCGGCGGATGCTGGCGCGGCTGGGGTTCGCGGTGCGGACGCTGAAGCGCGTGCAGATCGGGCCGTTATCGCTGCGCAATCTGCCGGTGGGGGCGGCGCGGCAGCTCTCGGACCAGGAGCTGGAGCTGCTGCGCCGCGCCATCAAGGCGGAGCGCACGCGGGCGCGGCGCGCGCCGACCCGGCGTCCGGGCGGGGCGGTGCGACCTGCGGTGGGGGGCGTAGCGGCAGCGGGCGAAGCGCGCGGGGAACACGGCCGAAACGCGGTCCGCGGTGGACGCGGGCGGCCGGAACGCGAGGAGCGCGGGGCGCGGGGCGGACGGCAAGGCGGGCGCGGGCAGCGGGCGGCGCCGCAGCGTCC
>CAZGAQ010000002.1:0-331138 GCA_964523405.1 uncultured Planctomycetales bacterium | reverse complement strand
GTCGACGCCGTTGCGGCGGAAGGTGCAGACTCGGACGATCCGGCCGGGCTCGCCGACCACCAGGGTCCCGGGCGTCAGGCGGCGGTTGGTTCTCGTGGTCGCGTTCATCGTCGTTTCTCCATCGCGTACGCCCCATGCGTACAGACACATGGAGCCATGGGTTTCGCCCGGAATCCACTCAATCAGTCCAGAATTCCGAGAATTCCTTGCAATTCTTTCGGCCAGGTCCGAGTTGGCGCCCTCGGCTCTGAGAGCGCTCTCGTGGGCGCCCGGGTGGCCTGGGCCCGCTACCCGTTACCTATGCCGCCACGGGGCGGCCCGGTTGGGCCCGGGGGCGTACCCGGGCGGGAGGCGGCGTGATGGCGGACGAGGTCCCGAAGCTGAACCCGGCGGCGCTGCTGGCCGAGCGGCATCGGAAGTTGCAGACCGCCAGAGCCCTGCGAAAGCAGGAAACGCTGAAACTGCGACAACGCCGCCTGCCCTGGGCGGAGGGAGAATCATCCTCTACGCGGAAGGAGCAAGTGTCTCACTCTGCGTGACACGTTTCAGGTTTCGTGCTCTGCGCTGCCGCTCGGCCCAGTCGGGACGATTGCGCACGCGCTGCTTGTTCGTCGTGACCTGGAGGCGATATTCGATTACCGTGCGCAGCGTATCCACCAGCGGATGGCGGCCAGGCTCGCGGCTTCGGCGGACTGATTGATCGTTAATCAGGGAGCATGATGATGGCTGAACGCAGTGGCGTGATCACGTTTCAGGGCAAACCGCTGACACTCATCGGACCAGCACTAACGGTCGGCAGCGAGGCGCCGCACTTTGTGTTGACGGCCAACGACCTGTCGGACCTGCGATGCGAGGGATACCACGGCAAGGTCCTGGTGCTCAGAGTGGTTCCGAGCCTGGATACACCGGTCTGTGCGATGCAGACGCGGACGTTTAACCAACGGGCCACGCAGCTCGCCAAGGACGTAGTCGTACTCACGGTCAGCATGGACCTACCGTTTGCGCAGAAGCGGTTCTGCGGCGCGGAGGGCATCGAGCGGGTCATCACCGCGAGCGACTACAAGCACCGCTCGTTCGGCCCCGCGTTTGGCGTGCTCATCAAGGAACTCGGCCTGCTGGCGCGGGCCGTGTTCGTGCTCGATCGCAAGGGCAAGGTGGTCCACGCTGAATACGTGCCGGAGGTCACCAGCGAGCCGAATTACGACGCGGCCTTGGCGGCTGTCAAGACGGCGCTCTAGCGCTTAACGAAAGTGTGTGTGGTCACGGGAACCGGGCACGGTGTCCGTGCCTCTTACTGAGCGAAGAAGATCGCACTGCCCTCAAGCGGACGTAGTTCAGTCAAGAATGCATCAGACCAGAAATCCTGACTAAGCTGGATCGGAGGCGAAGCCATGAAAGGAAGAATCGTCCTGAGCGTTTCCACGTTTTTCGTGCTGCTCACGGCCCCCATCTACGCCGCCGACGACAAACCCAAGCTCAAGGACGCTGAGTCGGCCACGCATGGAAGCGAATCCGCCGGGTACGAGGTCGTGAACACCTACGAGTACCCCGGCTTTCGCGTGGTGCAGTTCAATCTGCCCGTGCTGTCGCACTATTCGTACATCGTCGTCAGCGGCAAGGACGCGCTGGTCGTGGACCCGGGCCGCGACATCTCGGCTTACCTCGACTTCGCGAAGAAGGAGGGGCTCACGATCAAGGGCGTGTTCCTGACGCATACGCATGCCGATTTCGTGGCGGGACACACGGAAATGGCCAAGGCCGCCGGTTGCCCCATCTACAAGAACAAGGCGGGCGGCGCACAGTACGAGTACAAACCCTTGTCCGAGGGTGACACACTGATCCTCGGCGAAGCGACCTTCAAGTTCGTCGAGACCCCCGGCCATACGCCAGACTCGATGTGCGGCTACGTCTACAGCAAGTTGAAACCGGACCGGCCGGAGGTCATCTTCACTGGTGACACGCTGTTCGTCGGCAGCGTGGGCCGGCCGGACTTGCTTGAAGGCACGATGACCGCAGCCACGCTGGCCTCGATGTCGTACGACACGTGGAACCAGAAGCTCGCGAAGGCTGGGGATGACGCGGTCATCCTCCCCGCGCACGGGGCCGGGTCGCTGTGCGGGGCACACCTCAGCGATAAGCCCTCTTCAACGATTGGTGAGGAGAAGGCGTCGAACCCGTATGTCCAGCACAGAGGCCGGGCAGAGTACATCGCCGCCGTGCTCGAAGGCCTGCCCGAGGCGCCGCAGTACTTCAAGCACAACGCGGCCATGAATCGCGAAGGTCCGCCGCTGGTCGACTGGAACGCTCCGTTGCCGGCCGAGCTGCCGGCCACAGCGGAGCTGACGGATGCGGGCCAGCACTACGTTGTCGACCTGCGTTCGGCTGTGGAGTACGCCACGGGACACATCCCGAACTCGGTCAACATCGGCCTGCGTGGCCGGCTCGAAACGTGGACGGGGATCATGATACCGTGGGGGGCCAAGCTCGCCTTGGTCGGCTCCCCGCCGGAACTCAAGGAGGCGGTTTCGCGACTGCACCGCATCGGCTATCGCGCCGATGTGCTGACCTGGGAGGCGTGGCAGAAGTCAGGACTCCCTGTCGCGACGAACGCGCCGGTCAAGCCCGCCGAGCTCTATGCGAAGATGGAGCAGGGTGAGGCGCCGCTCATCGTCGACGTTCGGCTGCCGAACGAGTGGATGGGGGTACGCATCGGCACCGTGGTGAATCTGCCGCTGAATCAACTCAGCGAGCTCTCTGCCAAGCTTGACCCGGTCCAGCCGGTGGTCACGGTCTGCAATTCTGCCTACCGTTCCAGCATGGCGATCGGCATCCTGGAGCGCAAGGGCTTCAAGCAGGTCAGTTCGCTGGCCGGCGGCAGCGAAGCCTGGATCGAAGCCGGACTGCCGGTCTATGGCGCCGAGGCCAAGAAGCAAGCAGCCGCGCAACCGAAACGCGGGATCCGGCTTGCGGAACGCATCGACCCCACGGAACTACTGGCCCTCACCAAGGACCTGCCTGGCACGTTCGACCTCATTGATATTCGGCCGGCAGAGCAGGTCGCCGACTACACTATCCCCGGAGC
Source organism: uncultured Planctomycetales bacterium (assembly GCA_964523405.1). GTDB lineage: Bacteria > Planctomycetota > Phycisphaerae > UBA1845 > Fen-1342 > CAZGAQ01. Next base: position 328,056 of record CAZGAQ010000002.1, on the reverse strand, counting down.
GCAGCCGGTCGACGTTACTGATGCGCTGAGCAACCCGGCATACCTAACGGGCGTCGGGCCGCTGATTATCGTGGACCGCGACGGAACCCTGGCGATGATGGTGGCCGGTGTCCTCTCGCAGAAAACACAGCGGCCGATCAAGGCCCTGACAGGCGGTGCACAGGCCTACTGGGAAGCAACCGAGCTCAAAGCTGTGGTGCGAGAGGTCGGGTTGCCAGGCGTGGGCTCGGGCAAGGCGACGTCGGCCGGCAACGCGGCCGCGCCGACTCCCACTCCTGGCAAGCCGGCCCCGAGCACACCGCCCGTTCAACCAACCTCGCCCGACAAGCCCAAGAAGAAGAGCGCAGGGTGCTAGCCATGAATGAACACATGACATCGACGGCAAAAACGGCAAAGCCGTACATGAACCCGTACTTGGCCGGTGTGCTGCTTGGCCTGACACTGGTGGCCTCGTACGCCTTCCTGGGCGCTGGTCTTGGAGCTTCGGCTGGCATCGCCCGTGTCGGCGCCTTCCTCGAACTCTGTGTCGTACCGACCCATGTCAGCGCCAGTGAGTACTTCGGAAGCTGGGGCCGAAATCCTCTCCAGTACTACTTGGTACTGATGCTGGCCGGCACGTTCCTGGGCGGGCTGTTTTCGGCCCTGCGGGCGAACCGCGTAACGCTCGGCACAGAACGTGGTCCGACCGCCAGCACCGGCCTGCGCCTCACGCTGGCGCTCGTCGGCGGAGTCCTGGCGGGCTTTGCCAGCCGGCTGGCGGCCGGGTGCACGTCGGGTCAGGCGCTCAGCGGCGGGGCGATGCTCCTGTCGGGCAGCCTGATGTTCATGGTCTGCGCGTTCGCCGGGGGCTACGCGGCAGCGTGGTTTGTCCGGAGGCAATGGCAATGATCAGCACATTCTTCGGCAACGGAACGCTCGATACCGGCGTCGCGTTTGTCGTGGCGCTGCTGATCGGGTTGTCGTTCGGCTTCGCGCTCGAGCAGGCCGGTTTCGGTAGCTCGCGCCGGCTGGCAGGCGTGTTTTACTTCCGCGACATGACCGTGCTCAAGGTCATGTTCACCGCGATGATCACCGCCATGCTCGGGCTCTCCTACCTGATGAGTCTCGGCATCCTGCCGGAAGACCAGGTTTATTTCCTGCCGACGGTGTACGGCGCCCAGATCATCGGTGGATTGATCTTTGGGGTTGGCTTCGTGATGAGTGGCTGGTGCCCGGGAACCGCTGCGGTCGGGCTGGCGTCCGGCAAGATCGATGCGCTGGTCTTCCTCGTCGGGGCCGCCGGCGGAAGCATCCTCTACAACGAGCTGTATTCGCTCATGGTGCCGCTGACGACACTCGGCACGCGCGGAGTGCAGTTCGCTTGGCAGAATCTGGGAATGTCGCAGCCCGCGTTCGCCCTGCTGTTCACGATCGTGGCGGTCGTTTGCTTCTGGGGAGCCGAATACATCGAAAAACGCAAGGCGGCCGGTGGCGTGTACTTGAACAGCCCGTTCCTGCGATCCTTCAGCGCGGCCCTCTTGATCATTGCCGTACCGCTGTTTCTGGTCTCCGGCACGACCGTCCCCGGCGCGGAGAACAACGTAGAGGTATCTTCAACAGCGATCGCAGTCCCTGCGAATGTCGAAGCCCAATTGCTGTCGGAGGTGGCCGTCGGCGCAGACCACATGGAGCCGGAAGAGCTCGCCGACCGGCTGATGAGTGGCGACCCGCGCTTACTGGTCGTGGACGTGCGTGAGCCGCAGGAGTTTGAACGCTTCCACATCCGGGGCGCCGTAAGCATCGCCCTGTCTGAGCTGGCCGGCCAACTGGCGCCCTACAGGGGCCAGCGCACCATCGTGCTGTACTCCAACGGAATGACGCACCCAGCGCAGGCCCGTGATGCGCTGGCGCGGCTGGGCTTCGAGCAAGTGTATCTGCTCACCGATGGCCTCAAGGGCTTCATCGATCGCTGCCTACGGCCGGTTTCGCTCCGCGTCGAACCCGTTACGCCAGAGGCCGCGGCGAAGATCGCTCGGTATCGTGCGTATTTCTACGGCCAGGGGAATCGCACACTGTCTTCTGTAGCTGCAGCAGAGCATCCCAACGATGTGCCCAGTTTGGTTGATGCCGAATGGCTCGAAAAGAACCTTGCGCGTGATGACCTCCGCATCATCGACGTGCGCCCGCAGCCGCAATACAACTCGGGGCATATCCCCGGTGCTGTCTGCCTTCAGCCAGACAGCCTTCGCGGCGTTGTGGGCGGCATTTCCTCGATGCTTCTGCCCGTGGATGTGCTGGCCCGCCAATTCGGGCTGATGGGCGTCACGCCGCAAACCACGGTTGTGATCGTGCCGGAAGAGAAGCTGCATGATGCCACGCTGGTTGCGCTGGCACTGGAGCGGCTCGGCCACCAGCGGACAGCGATACTGGACGGCGGATTTGCACGCTGGGCGGCGGAGCACCGGCCCATCAGCACGGCCATTCCGACGATTGGCGAGGTGCGGTATCCGGCGCCGCCGACTCCGGACCCCTTCACCGTCGACGCCGAGTATGTACTGGACCGCGTCCACCAGAAGGACGCCACGATCATCGACGTTCGGCCAGCCGAGAACTTCACCGGAGCGAAAAGTGATGAGCCACGCGCCGGCCATGTTCCTGGCGCCACCAACCGACCGTTCACAGAGGACGTGGGCAAGGTTGGCCCGGGAACGCGCTTCAAGTCGCCGGAAGAGCTGGCGGCTGCGTACGCGCGTTTAATCCCCTCGAAAGACGCGCCCGTCGTGCTGCACTGCCGGACCGGTCACCAGGCGAGCCAGACGTACTTCGTGCTGCGGCATCTGCTCGGCTACCGCGACGTGAAGTGGTACGACGCCGGGTGGACTGAGTGGTCCGCACGACCTGAGCTGCCCATCGAGGCCCCCATGGCAACCGGATCAGGCGGCGCCGCCTCGGCACCCGGCCGGGACCACCAGTAGCCGGCAATGAACATTGTCTGGCCCCGTGCACGCGAATCACCGGGCTGGGCGAAGCGCAACGGCCTGCGACGCATTGGGTTGCTTGGCACGCGCTTCATGATGGAGCAGGGTTCTTACAGGGGTCGGCTGGTCGAGCGGCATGGCCTGGAGGTGAGTATCCCGGGCGAGGCCGAACGCCAGTTCGTGCATGACGTGATCTTCAGCGAACTGTGTCGCAGCGTCCTCACCGACGCTTCGCGCCAGCGCCGTCGAGCGATCATCCAGAGCCTGACCAGTGCGGATTGCCGCGGCATGATCCCCGGCTGCACCGAACTTGGCTCGCACATCACGCCGCACGATAGCGCTGTGCTGTTGTTTGATACGGCGACCATCCATGCCGAGGCGGCGGCAGCGCTGGCGCTGGGAACGTAGCGCCGGTCGCCGGTCGTGTTCCGTGCGATAATTCCCGGTCGTTCATGCCCTCACGTTCGCTTAGAATCTCAGGATGAACAGCGCCAGGGAAACCTGGGAGCAGATGTGACGTTCGGGTGCGCGCCTTGAGTGCCAAGGTATGCCTGCTGCAAAGAAAAGCATGAAAACGTCGGCCGGAGCGAACACCTATCAGGTCATCCTCGACTCCGTCGCCGACGGTGTGTTTACCGTCGACTTGGAATGGCGAATCACGTCATTCAACGCGGCCGCCGAGCGGATCACCGGCGTGAAACGCGCGGAAGCGCTCGGCCGGCATTGTTGCGACGTGTTCCGGGCGAGCATCTGCGAAACCGAATGCGCCCTGAAAGGGACCCACCGTACCGGCCGATCGGTAGTGAACAAGGCCGTGTACATCCTGAAAGCGGATGGCGAGCGGATTCCGATCAGCGTTTCGACCGCCGTGCTCAAGGACGAGCGCGGCCGCGTGATTGGCGGCGTGGAGACATTTCGCGATCTGAGCCAGGTCGAGGAACTGCGTAAGGAACTCGAGGGGCGCTACACGTTCGCCGACATCGCCGGACGAAGCACCGCCATGCAGCGGCTATTTGAGTTGCTGCCGCAGGTCGCCGACAGCGTCACCACGGTGCTGATCGAGGGCGAGAGCGGCACGGGGAAGGAACTCGTGGCGCGGGCGATTCACAACCTCTCCAGCCGTCGGAAGCGGCGGTTCGTGGCGATCAACTGCGGCGCTTTGCCCGATACGTTGCTCGAATCCGAGCTGTTTGGCTACAAGGCTGGGGCTTTCACGGACGCCAAGCGTGACAAACCCGGACACTTCGCGGTCGCCGACGGCGGCACTTTGTTCCTCGATGAGATCGGTGACATCTCGCCAGCCATGCAGGCGCGGCTGCTGCGTGTGCTTCAAGAACGCGTGTTTGAGCCGCTGGGCTCCGTCGACCCCGTTCAGGTTGACGTGCGGGTGCTGGCGGCCACGCATCGCGATCTGGACGAGCTGGTGCGCGCAGGGAAATTCCGCGAGGACCTCTATTACCGCATCAACGTTGTCCGCCTCCGACTGCCGCCGTTGCGGGAACGCCGCGAGGACATCCCATTGCTGGTCGACCGCTTCGTCACCCGCTTCAGCCGCGTGCAGAACAAGGACATCGTCGGCGTTTCGGACGCGGCGTTGGCGATCCTGATGGCCCACGACTACCCGGGAAACGTCCGTGAACTCGAAAACATCATCGAGCACGCGTTCGTGCTGTGTCGTGGCGGTCTCATCGAGCCGCACCACCTGCCACCGGCGCTGCATGGTGTGCTCGGCAAGGTCCCGCGCCGCCTAAAGACGGCCCTGACGCTTGCTGAGTTGGAGGCCATCCACATTAACGATGCTCTGCGGCGCCACGACGGCAACCGTGCCGCCGCGGCGCGGGAACTGGGCATCAACGCGAGCACGCTGTTTCGCAAGCTCCAGAAGCTCGGCATCCACGACTCGGCCACGCCCAGGCCACGATCACGCCCCGCGCGAGGCGGCTGACGTAACTCCGTGCGTGACGTACGCGGGGGCGGCCCCGACAATGTCAACCTGTGGGAGACTGCCTTCGTCCCCGTCGTTGGGCCGTCTGCTCGTCGACCGCTTCGAGCCAGCCGGTTCGAACGTCGGCGCGGTAGTCGAATCGGGGCACGTAGGGCTTGATATCGAGCAGCGGCGTGCCGTCGAGGACATCCACATCTTCGAGGTACAGAATGCAACCATCGCGCCGCACCAATCGGACGAGGCTCAGGCCGATTGGATTCGGCCGGGTGGGGGCACGCGTAGCAAACACGCCGTGCTCAGCGTCATGGAGAAACGGCTGCACGATCAGACGCGGTGTACCCGCCTGGTGAAACCAGTAGAGCAACCAGATATGCGAGAAGCCCTCCAGGTCCTGCAGGCCCTCGGCGTACTCGGGCAGGATTTCGGCCCGGCCTTGAACGCCTTCCGCAAAGACGGGCTGGACGGGGGTCTCCTCGGGGCGCGCATGTGGCGTATGAATGATGCCGATCGGGCACACAGATAGTGGACCGCACGTCGGGCCAGCCTCAGACATTCTCAGGCTCCTATCCGTAACGTGCTGCCACGGTCACGCTGTCGCCCAGAGACCAAACGCCACGAGTCCCGCTCCGGCAAGCATGCCCGCTACCGCCGCGTGCCCCTCGCCCTCAGACTGCGCGGCCGGCAGCAATTCGTACACAGCAATGAAGAACATGATACCGGCAGCGCCTGCCAGAGCGCACGCCACCGTCGCGGGGTGCAGAAAGGCACGGAGGGCCACGGCAGCCAGAAGAGCCCCTACCGGCTCAGCTAGTCCGGAAAACGTGGCCCACCAGAAGGCCTTCGCGCGGCTACCGGTTGCCCCGTACACCGGCACGGACACCGCCAAGCCCTCGGGAATGTTGTGCAGCGCTACCCCTCCGGCCAGCGTCCACCCCAGTCCGACATCGTGGACACCGCTGAAGAACACCGCGATGCCTTCCGGGAAGTTGTGAATGGCGATGCCAATGGCGGCCAGCAGCCCAGCGCGGAAAACCTGCTTCCCGCTGGAATTGCCGTACTTGTCGAGCAGGTACTCGTGCGGGATCACGGTTTCGAGCAACCACATGCCGGCCGCACCTGCAATGAAAACGAGCAATCCCCAACCACGGCCGATGATCTCTTGTGCCTCGCCGAGCATGGCCCCGAACGCGAGCATGACCATGACGCCGGCCGAGAAGCCCATGCTCAGGGCCAGCGTCCGACGACGCGGTGGCCGGCCCAACACGCCCAGCGCGGCACCCACGGTCGTGGACAGCCCGGCGAGCGCGGCCATCAGCAAAGCTACGCCGACGTTTCCCTGCATGACGTGCTCGCTCGCCTGCTCGGCGAGGTTACTTCTCCTGCTCAGAGATCGGCGCGTTTGAATCCGGATCGCTCGCGCCCGGCAAGTGGCGGTCAAGGTAGCTCTTCACGAGGATCTCCGCTACGCTTGCCAACGCGCCGGAGGCAGCTGGTTGCCGCCACTCCGCGGAGCTCGGCCAATAGTGTTCCGTCGAGACCCGGCAGGACAGTGCGCGGGCGTACCCGGCGAAGCACGACATGAGAATTGTCAGCCAGTTCGCCGATCGCAGGAGAGTCGGGTGGGCATCTCCTGTCTAATCACCACCATAGAGCCCCTGAAAAGCGGCGAAGTCCACGAGGTCCACATCCAGATCGTCGTCAAAGTCAAACGCGTTCATGCACGTAACCTCGCACGTTGTGATAGCTGGGTCGTTTGGTGACGGTCGTGTGCCCGGACCGCTGAAGCACTCGGCGAGAGCCTGCCAGTCGACGAGGCCCACGCCACCGTTGTTGTTGAAGTCCCCGGTGGCGGGCTGTGTGGGTGGCCGCACCGGCACATTGGTGAAGCTGAAGGTGAACGGAATGGAGGCGGCATATCCGGTGCTCCCAGCGTCGCGGAGGAAGACCGTGATATGCCACACGCATTGCGCCGGGTCGTACGCCGGATCATCGCTATTGATGTGCCAGGTGTTGTGCACATGCAGGTTATGACCGCCCAGGTAAGTACTCTGGCCCGGGGCGTCCAGGATGTTGAAGGCGCTATCGATGAGCCGAAAGGCCGCGTCGACGGCGACGATTTGCAGCCAGACCGAGGTCCCCGCCTGAAGGGGGAACAGATTGTTGTTCGGATCCGCGGCCGTGATGTGATCCAAGCCCGGGTCGGCATCGGTCCAACCGTGGAGCAGACCGCTGACGGGCAGCAACGTGTGATAGTTCAAGTCGGGAATGAAGCCGCGCGGACTGATGGCGATCTGGTTGCTGGCGGAGCGCCCCACCCAGACATCGCCGAGATGCTGCGCCGCTGCGACGTTCGCAAGGCCAGCCAACGCAAGCAGTCCAAAGGCATACCGAGCGCGAAGCAGCATGAGTATTTCTCCTTTGCACATGGCCGCGGATGGGCCCGCGGGGGGTGGAAGCCGGCCGGGGCCGCCGTGCGAGTACCACGGCGGCCCGACCGTAGAGAAGAGTTACCCGACGCGACGACGCAGTGTCGTCAGCCCGCCCAGCATCAGCAGGGCGAGCGACGACGGCTCCGGCGTGAACGTGAACGTGTACACGTCGGAAGGGCTGTAGCTAGTCGTGCCGACATCCACAAGACGGAAGCTGGCCATCCACGGGCCGGCCGCGGGGTCGAAGAGCGGGTCCTGCGAGTCGATGTGCCAATCGAGGTGACCGTGCAGCAGGTGGCCATCGGGAAAAACGTACGCGTCGCCCGGGTTATGGAGCACGGCCCCAAAACCGGGTGTCCAGGCCTTGAAGGCCGGTGCAAACGAGACCACGTCAAAGCGAACCTGCGCGCCGTCACCGAGCACGAAGAAGTTCTCGTTTGGTTCGTTGCTTTCGAGATGATCAAAGCCCGGATCGTCCAGGGCCCACCCTTTGAGCAACCCGTTCACTGGCGGGAGCGCGATCGGCGGGACGAAATCGAACTCCACCTGAAGCTGGTTTGCCCCGGTGCGGCCCACGACGAGATCGCCTTCGTGCTCGTCGGCCAACGCCGGTCCAGCGACTGCCAGCAGGACCGCGGAAATGCTGAGACTGATCGTGCGAATGTTCATGTTCATCTTCCTTCCTCTGTTGCACCGCGCTAGCGCGCGATGTCGGGGTCGTACTTGTTCTGAAAAAACTTCGGCGGGAACCCGCCGTTCATGTCGATTTCGTACGTTTCCTTGAATCTGTGCGGAGCTACGTGGCCGTCGACGAAGAGATAATTCGCCTTGTCGACGTGCCGCTTGAGGAAGACCTGCGTCCCTGCCAAGCGCTCCGGATCAGACCACCACTGCTCCGGGTGCACGTGGTCGGAAGCCGCGTATTCCCCTTCCTCCACCAACTCGGCGAGCAGGATCGTGCTGGACGGGTGCCGTATCACGTCTTGCCGGTTGTACGGTCCCCGGTTCGTAAGCGGGATTTTCGGGTCGAGGTAGTAGTTGGTCGCGAAACTGACGCGGCGGAGCACGTTCGCCGGTGGTACTGGTACCGTCCAATGTCGGCTGCGATCCGATGGACACCGTGCTACCAGTGGATTCTGGTACTCCTGCTGGAGCGTGATAAACCACGCAACGTTCTCGTCCACGTTGCCGCCGTGCGGCATGCCCGCGGTGATCAGATGCCCGCCGTAGTGATCCGCGTATAGCTGGACCGCGAGGCCAAGTTGACGCAGGTTGCAGCCGCAGACCGTCGCCTTGGAGACCTCCCGGGCACGCGCCAGGCTGGGCACCAGAATCGAGATCAACATCGCGATAATGGCCACAACAACCAGCAATTCGATCAGCGTGAAGGCACGCTGTTTCATGGCAAACCCTCGCCGTTATTCAAGGCCCAAGCGACGCCGTGCGCCCGCCACCGGCGTCGACTCGTGCTGAAATCTGGAGGAAACTGTGGGCGCGGGCTAGGTAGGAGGAGCCCGCGCGGCGAGGGGCTGGCAGGGGCAATTGATGACCGGTGCTTCATCGGAAACCGGTCGGATGTCAGTCGGAGATTGAACCCCGCAGTCGATCACGACCGGCATGGGCACCTGAGCGGCGCCCGCTCCGATCGTCAGATCCAGGCAGATAACGCAATGATTTGAATCGTGTTGGTGGCCGGCTTCTGCCAGATGCAGCGCCTGCGCGACCCCCGCGGCCGGCCCTAGGGCGAATCCCACGACGGCCAAGACGGAAAGCCAGCTACGCAGCCGCTCACCCATATCGAACCAGCCCGCCCGCAAGTAATACGAAATACTACGAGTCAATCATAGCGTAACCAGCACGCCTGTCGAGGCGGCCAGCGCAGTCTCTTCGGCCGCCCGTCGGCGTCAACGCAAATTGCAATTGATCTCTCCTGACGCCGTTGCACATTGCAATAGCTGGCATGGGCAAGGCGGCCCCGCCACGCTGGCCATAAGTCTTTCTAATGCAAACTGTTAACCGATTTTGTTGCTGACGTTTTCCCGGGTGGCATTGGCCGTGCTAATCCGACCCACGATGAACGTTGCGATCCCCACGCTCGAAGACCGCGTGTCGCCCGTGTTCGACGTGGCGCAAGCGGTCGTGCTTGTTGAACTTGACGGCGACCAGGAACTGGGCCGGCAGACGGTTCCGCTGCATTCGCAGGACGTTGCGCGGCGCGTCGCTGAGCTATCGCAGCACGGCGTGCACGTGCTGATCTGCGGCGCCATCTCGCGGCCGCTAGAAGCGACGCTCGGCGCCGCAGGAATCCGCGTGATTCCACAGACGTGCGGCCCCGTGGAAGAGGTCCTACGGGCATTTGTGGCGGGCCAGCTCAACGATCAGGCGTTTCTGATGCCCGGTTGTTGCGGTCGCAGGCGGCATCGCGGTGGGCGTGGCTGCGGGCGCACACGGCATACACGGCAGGAACAGTGACACGCTCATGAGAACGTATCTTGACTGCATTCCTTGCTTTCTCCGACAGACGCTGGACGCCGTGCGCCTCGTGACGAACGATGAAGCCATCCACGAGCGACTGCTGCAAGAGATCCTCCGCGCGGCCAGCGACTTAGATCCTCATCAGCCCCCGCCCGCGATGGGACAACGGATCCACCGCCGGATTCGGGAGCTCACGTGCCAGAGTGATCCATACCGGGGCGCGAAGGACCGATTCAACCGCCTGGCGCTGCGGCATCTCCCTGCACTCCGCGCACGCGTCGCGCGGTCTGATACGCCGCTCGAAACGGCCGTCCGGCTGGCAATCGCCGGCAACGTCATCGACATGGGCGTTAATAGCGGGTTGCTCGACACACAAGTCACCGATGCGATCGATCATGCCCTGAACGCACCGCTCAGCGGTGACGTGGAAGCGCTCGCACGGGCCGTCGCGGAAGCCGGGCGAATCCTGTATCTCGCGGACAACGCGAACGAGTTGGTCTTCGACCGGCTGCTGATCGAGCGGTTGCCGCTCGAAAAGGTGACTGTGGCGGTGCGGGGGGGGCCGGTGATCAACGACGCAACGCTGGCCGATGCCGAGGCAATTGGCCTGCCGGAACTCGTGGAGGTCATCGACAACGGCTCAGATGCGCCGGGGACGATCCTGGAGGACTGCAGCACGTCGTTTCGACGACGATTCGATAGTTCCGACTTGGTGATTGCCAAAGGTCAGGGGAATTTCGAGACGTTGAGTCACGTCGAAAAGGACATCTTCTTCGCGCTGCTGGTGAAGTGCCCGGTGATCGCGCGGGAACTGGATTGCGACGTTGGTAGCTTGATCCTGCGCAGGTCACTCGGTGCCGCGACGCCAGCAGGGTGCGCCGGTGTGGCGGCGCTTACGAGAATAAACCTCACTTTCGATAAGGAGTAATGACATGCCTGGTGGAGATCACACGGGGCCGCTCGGACAGGGCCCACAAACGGGCCGCGCCGCTGGATACTGCGCTGGTTACGACATGCCCGGCTACATGAATCCCATCCCCGGTTACGGCCTGGGCATGGGCCGTGGCCGCGGTGGCGGCTGGGGTGGTGGCGGTCGCGGCTGGCGGCACCGCTTCTACGCGACCGGCCTCACCGGCTGGCAGCGCGGTGGCCGTGGCCGCGGGCGGCGCGGGTTCATGACGTACCCAATGGAGTATGACATGCCGGTACCCACGCGCGAGCAGCAAGTGAGCATGCTGCAGGCCGATCTGCAGTGCCTGGAACAGAATGCTGAGTTGCTGCGCCGCCGGATCGAAGAGTTGAACGCGCAGCACGCCGAGAAGACGACGCCGTAGCGGCGCATGATCAAAGCGGCGTCCGGCGGGCGTGGCAGAGTGTGCCGCGCGCCGCCGGCAGGAATGAGGAAATCATGAGAATTGCAGTGACGGCTGTGGAGCCGCAGCTCGACGCGGCGATGGATCCGCGTTTCGGCCGCTGCCCGCTATTCCTGCTTGTGGAGACGGACAGTCTGAGCTTCGAAGCAATCGACAACGCGAACCAGGCGCTCGGACAAGGTGCGGGGATTCAGTCTGCGCGCCTGCTGGCCGAGCGCGGCGTCAAGTGTGTGCTGACCGGCAATTGCGGCCCGAACGCACACCAGACACTGAGTGCCGCCGGGATTGACGTGGTGGTGGGCTGCGCCGGAACCGTGCGCCAGGTCGTGGAGCAGTACAAGGCTGGCCAATTGACGCCGGCGGCGACGGCCAACGTGCCTGGTCACAGCGGACTGGGGGCGAGCGGCGCGCCAACGCCGGCCCCCGGGCCTTCGCCGGGCGCGCCTTTCACCCCCGGTCCCCCGCCGGCCGTCAGTCCAGGTGCCGGCATGGGCATGGGCCAAGGCGGCGGCATGGGGCGCGGGATGGGTCGTGGCCGCGGACAAGGCGGCGGTGGGCGCGGGCAAGGTGGTGGGCGTGGGCGCGGACGCGGTCGCGGTTGCGGCGGAGCCTGAGACCCGAACCGCTCGCAAATCCGTACGCCCAGCGAGCACGTGTGCGTGCTGGCTGACCGACGGATAGAAAGCAGCTTCCGTGAAAATCGCAATCGCAAGCGGCAAAGGCGGCACCGGCAAGACCACGCTGGCCACGAACTTGGCGGTCGTGGCAGCCCAGCTTGGCCACCGTGTCGTCTATGTCGATTGCGACGTCGAGGAGCCAAACGGCCACCTGTTCTTGAAACCGACGATCGAGCGCCGCGAACCGGTCACGTTACTCGTGCCGCACGTGCGCGCGGATGCGTGCGATCGGTGCGGGCGGTGCGCGCAGGTCTGCCAGTACAGCGCGCTGATCTGGCTGGGCGACAAGCCCCTCGTCTTCCCTGAGCTATGCCACAGTTGCGGCGGCTGTGCGCTGGTGTGCCCGCAGAAGGCCATCGTCGAGGTGCCGCGCGAGATCGGGTTTGTCGAGACCGGGCACGCCGGAGAAGTTCGATTCGTTCGCGGTTTGCTCAACGTGGGTGAGGCCAAGAGCCCCCCGGTCATTCGCGCTGTCCGGGCGGCGGCGCCGGAGGACGGCTGGCAGATCATCGATGCACCGCCGGGGACTTCTTGCCCGGTGGTCACTACGGTTCGCGACTGTGACTTCGTCCTGCTCGTCACCGAGCCGACGCCGTTCGGCCTGCATGACCTGACGCTCGCCGTTGAGACCGTGCGACAGATTGGCGTCCACATCGGGGTGGTCATCAATCGGGCGGATATCGGCGATGACCGCGTGGCAACGTACTGCGCCACGGAGGGGATTCCCGTCCTGCTGACCATTCCCGACGATCGCAGAATTGCCGAAGCGTACTCGCGCGGGGAGTTGCTGGTGACGGCCAGGCCGGACGTGCGAGCCGCGCTCGCGGACCTGTGGGACCAGCTTGAGCGCCTGGTCGCGGACTGTGCGAAAGCGAGCTGTACAGCATGAGGGAACTCGTCGTCATCAGCGGCAAGGGTGGCACAGGCAAGACCAGCCTGACAGCGTCGTTCGCAGTCCTGGCCGGCAACGCCGTCGTTGCGGACTGCGACGTGGACGCGGCGGACCTGTCGCTCGTCCTCTCGCCCGAGATCAAAGTGCGTGAGGAGTTCCGCAGTGGCCACGAGGCCATCATCCGCCAAGCGGATTGCGTTCGTTGCGGGGCCTGCGCCAGCTACTGCCGCTTTGAGGCAGTGGAACAATACGCAGGGGAGAACGGCGCCCTCGCACCGCGCGGCCCACACTCGGCCTGCAAGGGCTGCGATTTCTGTCAGCGCTCGTGCTCAGTACGGACATACGAGATCTTGCGTGAGATGTGGGCAGCCTCTGGGGGCAATGGCCAACCGGTATTTGCCATCGATCCGCTCGCGTGTGAAGGCTGCGGGGTCTGTGTCCGGTTCTGTCCCGCCCACGCGATCGACTTTGTGGAGCGCACCTGCGGCGAGTGGTTCGTCTCAGATACGCGCTGCGGGCCGCTGGTCCATGCTCGGCTTGGGGCGGCGGCCGAAAACTCGGGGAAGCTCGTGAGCGTTGTGCGTGCCCAGGCCCGCGACGTTGCCAAGAGCGCGGGCCGTGACCTGGTGATCATCGACGGCGCCCCCGGCATCGGCTGCCCGGTGATCGCCTCGCTGACCTGCACCACCGCCGCCCTGATCGTCACGGAACCAACCGTGAGTGGCCAGCACGATCTGGAGCGCGTCGCCGGGGTGGCGCGGCATTTCGGCGTGCCCACATGGACGTGCGTGAACAAGTGGGACCTCAACCCGGACATGACAGCGCAGATCGAGACCGCGGCGCTCCGCCAGGGGCTGCGCATCGCCGGCCGCGTGCGGTACGACCAAGCCGTCACCGCGGCACAGGTGGCGGGGCGCACAATCGTCGAATTCACGAACGAGGGCGTGGCGTCTGATGTGCGGGGCGTGTGGCAGGCAATGGACGAGTACCTGAAGATCTCGGCCGCGCAGCCGGCATCCGATCACGGTGCGGCGCACGAAGCGGCCGTCGAGTCAAGGAGCACTTCATGACTGATTGTTGCCCGAGTTCACCCCCCAGGCCGGTGGATCCGGAGCAGGAACTGGAGAACGAACTCCTGCGGGGACGCATGGAACGCATCGGGGAGAAGCTCCTCGTGCTGTCCGGCAAGGGCGGTGTGGGCAAGAGCACCGTGGCCGCCAACTTGGCTGTGGCCCTGGCCGCCGCCGGTTCGCGGGTTGGGTTGTTGGACGTCGACATCCATGGCCCGAGCATCCCTCGGCTGCTCGGTCTGGAAGGCCGGCGGCCGGAGGTCGTGCAGGGGCTGCTCGAGCCGGTGCGGGTGAACGAGCGGCTGGCGGTCATCTCGATCGGCTTCTTCTTGCCGGACGAGCACGCGCCCGTCATCTGGCGCGGACCGCGGAAGTACGGCGCCATCAAGCAGTTCCTCGGCGAAGTAGATTGGGGCGCGCTGGACTACCTGGTCGTGGACTCGCCCCCCGGGACTGGCGATGAGCCGATCGCGGTCGCCGAGCTGGTCGGTAAGCCGGCCCGGGCGGTCATCGTGACCACTCCGCAGGATTTGGCCGTGGCCGATGTGCGCCGTTGTGTTTCGTTCTGCCGCTCGTTGGACCTGCCCGTCGCCGGCATCGTGGAGAACATGAGCGGGTTCGCCTGCCCGAGCTGCGGACAGGTCTTTGACCTGTTCAAAAAGGGTGGCGGGAAACGACTGGCCGATGAAACGCACGCTCCGTTCCTGGGAGCGATTCCCATCGATCCGCAGATTGTCATGAGCGGCGATGCCGGCGAGCCCGTGACGTCTGGGTCGAATGACCGCCCCGCGGCGCAGGCCTTTGCAACGATCGTCCACACCCTGCTGAACGCGCGTGCGCCGCGGCCGGTGGCGGACCCGATAGCCGAACTTTCCACGGAGAACGAATACATGAAGATCGCGATCCCGGTTGAGAACGGTCATCTCTGTACGCATTTTGGTCATTGCGCGGAGTTCGCCATCTACGACATCGACCCGGCCACCAAAGCCACGCGCGCGAAGGCGATGCATCGTCCCCCGCCGCACGAACCGGGCGTGTTGCCGCGCTGGCTACATGAGCAGGGCGCCAACGTGATCATCACCGGCGGCATGGGGCAGCGGGCACAACAGCTCTTTGCACAGGACGGCATCCAGGTGGTGCTGGGCGCGCCGCCCGATATGGCCGACGACGTTGTTGCGGCCTATCTCGCCGGCACACTGCAAACCGGAGCCAACCCCTGTGACCACTGACGTCCGCCAAAGTCTGCTGGAGGAAACGCGCGCGCAGGCACACGGCCGCTGCATCGTGTGCGGCCACCTCGACGGACACGCACCACGCCTGCGCTTCGTGGTGGCAGACGACGGCGGTGTGCGGGCAACCTTCCAGCCCGACCAGGCGTACGAGGGATACAACGGCATCCTGCATGGCGGCGTGATTTCGACACTGCTGGACGCAGCGATGACGAACTGCCTCTTCGCGCACGGGCGCTGCGGCCTGACCGCCGAGCTGTGCGTTCGTTTTCGGCACCCAGTGCTCAGCAATTCGTTGCTGCAGTTGCGCGCATACGTGGAACGCGCGTCTCCGCCGCTATTCGTGCTGCGCGGCGAGATTCGGCAGGCGGGTCAGGTGCGCGCGACGGCGGTCGGGAAGTTTTTGGACAAGGGGCGCTCGGTGGCTGCGCCGCAGGCGGCTGCGGCGTGCGGTGAGCGTCAGCGCTGAGTAGCGAGGAAAGCATGAGCAGCGACGTTGAGAAGTTCTTCGAACAGTGGACGGCGGACCAGATCAAGGTGAAGCAACTGGCCCCGGAGGTAATGCGGGGCTTTGGCGGGCTTTTTCAGGCCACGATGAAGGATGGCGCGTTGACCGCACGCGAGAAGGAGCTGATCGCGCTCGGCATCGCGGTGGCGGAGGCCTGCATGCCCTGCCTGAACCTGCACGTCGAGAAATGTCTTCACGCCAGTGCCACACCGGAGCAGATCCTCGAAGCGGCCGGTGTCGCGGTCATGATGCGGGGCGGTCCGGCGTTCACCCACGTGCCGGAGGTGATCCACGCGCTCGAACACCTGCAGGAACCGAAATGAGCGTTCGACGGTGGCGGCCCGCGTGATTTGGACTGCTCATGAATAGCGTGCGCATCACTATCCTGGTCGACAACTACGTGCGGCGGCGCGGCCTGCTCGCCGAACATGGCTGGTCGTGCTGGGTGGAAACGTCGATCTGTCGCTTGCTGTTCGATACAGGGCAAGGGCAGGCGCTACTGCCGAACGCGAGCGAACTGGGCATCGAGCTCGAATCGACCAATGCCATCGTGCTCAGCCATGGCCACTATGACCACACCGGCGCTCTGGGCGCGATGCTGGACCTGGCTCCGGCGGCGCGCGTCTTTGCTCATCCCGCGGCGCTGGAAGCGAAATACAAGCGGGCAGGGGACGGCCACGTTCGCGCGATCGGTTTATCCATCCCATCCGCGGACCTGCGCGCGCGACTCGGCGCGCGCCTGGTGGCCACACGCAGTCCGACCCAGATTTGCCCCGCGGTGTGGGTGACGGGTGAGGTGCCGCGCGTGGCCGATTTTGAGCCGGGCGAGGACAGCTTCTGCCTGGATGCCGCTGGGCAGCAGCCCGACGCGCTGAGCGATGATCAGGCACTAATCGTGCGTACTGCGGCTGGCATCGTGGTGCTGCTGGGTTGCGCCCACGCGGGCGTGATCAACACGCTCCGCTACGCGCAGACGTTGCACCCCGGGCTTCCACTCGTCGCCGTCCTGGGCGGCATGCACTTGCACAGCGTACCCACACAGCGCGTTACGCGAACGCTCAGCGAACTCTCCGTCCTGGGCGTGAGCAGGGTGATTCCAGCCCATTGCACGGGCTTGCCCGTGTTGGCGGCGCTGGCATCTGGACTGCCGCGCCGCTGCACGCCGAGCGAGGTGGGCGCGGTATTCGAATTCACAACGGGGGCTGAGCAACCACGAGGCCAATGAAGGAGCGACTCATGACCGAGGAAGCATGCCGCATGCCATTGATCGGCGACAAGGCCCCCGAGTTCGAGGCCGAGACCACACAGGGCAAGATCCACTTCCCCGCGGACTACAAGGGCAAGTGGGTCGTGTTCTTTTCGCATCCGGCGGATTTCACGCCGGTGTGCACGACGGAGTTCATGACCTTCGCCAGCATGGCCGGCGAGTTCAAGGCTCTCAACTGCGAGTTGCTGGGCCTGTCGATCGACAGCACGTTCAGCCACATTGCCTGGCTGCGGACGATCAAAGAGAAGATCGCGTACAAGGGCATGAAGGGCGTCGAGGTCATGTTCCCGGTGATCAGCGACCTCACGATGGAAGTCTCGAAGAAGTTCGGGATGCTCCAGCCGGCAGCGAGCACCACGCAGGCCGTCCGGGCCGTGTTCATCATCGATCCGCAGGCGCTCGTACGGGCGATCCTCTACTACCCGCTGTCGAACGGACGCAACATGCAGGAGATCAAGCGCCTGCTTCTCGCTATGCAGCACTCCGATGAGCACAAGGTCGCCACGCCCGCCAACTGGCAGCCAGGCGAAGACGTGATTGTGCCGCCCCCGGGCTCCTGCGGGGCAGCGAAGGAGCGCGTCGAGAAGGCCGGGGCGGACACCACGGTCCTGGACTGGTTCCTGACGCTCAAGAAGTGCCCGCACGGAAAGTAGGCTGACTTGACGCCGCGCAGTGCGATGAAACATGTGTTCGGCCCGGTTGCTTCACGTCGGCTTGGCCGATCGCTGGGCATCGACGTTGTACCGTACAAGACGTGCACGTTCGACTGCGTCTATTGCCAACTGGGCCGCACGACCTGCCAGACCATCGAGCCACGGGCGTGGTTCTCCGTGGAAGAGATTCTGGCTGACGTGCGCAGCGCGCTCGACACGGGCCCGGACTACGTCACGATCGGCGGCTCCGGTGAGCCGACGCTGTACGCCGACCTGGGCACGCTGATTGCCGAGCTCAAGCGACTGACCACCACGCCCGTCGCGGTGCTGACCAACGGCTCGCTGCTGTGGCGCCGCGGGGTGCGCGAGGCACTGCAGCAGGCCGACGTTGTAATCCCCTCACTGGATGCCGGCGACGAAGTCGCGTTCCTGGTCGTAAACCGTCCGCACGAAGCGCTCTCTGCCGAGCAGGTCTGGCAAGGGCTGGTGGAGTTCCGGCGCGGCTACCGTGGGGCTTGCTGGCTGGAGGTGTTCCTCATCGACGGGCCCTCCAATGCGGAGCCCCGCTTGGGCCGGCTCATCGAGCGGGCGAGCCAACTCGGCGCCGACCGCGTCCAGTTGAACACGGCGACCCGTCCGCCGGCAGAATCCTGGGTCGTGCCGGCTTCCCCTGAGCGCCTCGCCGAAATCGCACTGGCATTCACGCCGCCAGCCGAGGTGATCGGCCCGTACCCTGCATCTGCCTCCCCGGCGCTGGGCCGCGTGACGCGCGAGACGGTACTCGGGTTGCTCCAGCGTCGTCCCTGCACGCTGGCGGACATCGCGGCCGGTCTGGAGGCTCATCGGCACGAGGTAATCAAAATACTGGATGGTTTGATGGCCGACCGCCAGGTCCAGACGGAGATGGTCGGTGAACAGGCCTGTTTCAGGCTGCACAGGCGAACACAAGGATGAGGTGAATTACATGCTGTCTCACGATGCGAAAGCCGGGGCAACTGAGGTCCCCGCTACCCATTTTACTGCGGGCTTCAATACCCGGCTGGTGCATGCGCACGCCGATGGCGATCATTGCGGCGCAGTAAACGTACCGATCTACCAGTCGTCGACGTTCGCGTTCCGCAACGCTGCGCATGGGGCCGCGCTTTTCGCTGGACGGGAAGCCGGCTACATCTACACCCGCATCGGCAACCCGACAATTCGGGCGCTGGAGGATACGGTCGCCGGTCTGGAAGGCGGGTGCGGCGGCATCGCGACCAGCTCGGGGCTCGGTGCGGTAGCCGCGGTGTACATGGCCTTGCTCGATGCCGGGGCGCACATGGTCAGCACGGCGTCGGTGTACGGACCGTCGCGCGGGCTGGTCGAGCAGCATCTGGCCCGCTTCGGCGTGCAGTCTTCCTACGTGGACACATCCGACCCCGCGCGCGTGCGGGAGGCGATCCGACCTGCAACCCGCCTCATCTACGTCGAGACGCCCTCAAATCCGGCGATGCAGGTCACTGACCTGCGCGCAGTCGCCGACATCGCCCATGAGCGCAACTGCGTGCTCGTCGTGGACAACACCTTCGCCAGCCCGTACCTCCAGCGACCGATCGAGTTGGGGGCGGACGTGGTCCTGCACTCGGTAACCAAGTTCATCAACGGGCATGCGGATGTGGTGGGCGGCATCATCGTCACGCGGACCGAGGAACTGCAACGCCGGATTCGTCCCCTGATGATCAACTTGGGCTGCAACATGGACCCGCACCAGGCGTTTCTGGTCTTACGCGGCCTGAAGACGCTTTCGCTGCGCATTGAGCGGGCCCAGGAGAGTGCGCTCAAGCTCGCGCGCTGGCTGGAGGCGCATCCCAAAGTGTCATGGGTTCGCTACATCGGATTGCCTTCCCATCCACAGCACGATCTGGTCCGCCGCCAAATGCGCGGCTTCGGCTCGATGATCAGCTTCGAGCTCAAGGGCGGCATTGAGGCCGGCGTACGCCTGATGGACAATGTGCGTTTGGCCACGCTGGCGGTGTCGCTGGGCGGGGTCGAGACGCTGATCGAACACCCGGCGTCGATGACGCACGCGGGCATGTCTCGTGAAGACCGCATCGCCGCCGGCATCACCGACGGCCTGGTGCGCTACTCGGTAGGTATCGAAGATGTGGAGGACTTGCTCGCAGACCTGGACCAGGCGCTACAGGCCGTATAAGAGGTTACCTTGCCATCGGGCCGTGCTGACACGCGCTCGACATTTCCAGAACTCCGCCTCTCGGCCCGACCGTGTGACGAGAGCCGTAACGTAGGAACGCAATGGAGGTTATCACATGCTGAACCACCGGTTGGGTTGCCTCGCCGTACTTCTTTCTGCCGCGGCCCTTGTCGCGGGTTGCCAGAGCGCCGGCTCTCACGGGCTGGGCTCCGTCACCCGCGACGGCGTCTTCGTTCACGTCAGCAAGGGTGACGAGGACCCCCACGCCGTCCTTATGGCCCTGAAAATGGCCACCCTGATGTCGGCGGACCGCGACGTGCTCGTGTACTTCGACCTGAAGGGCATCAATGTGGTGCTCAAGGATGCGAAGGACGTGAGCTTCCCGACCTTCGACTCATCGAAGGCGCAGATCACGGCCCTGATCAACAAGGGCATTCCGCTCTACGTCTGCCCCGGCTGTCTCAAAGCCACTGGCAAGAAGCCCGAAGACGTGATGCCCGGCGTGAAGATCGCGGAGAAGGACGCGTTCTTCAGCTTCACCAAGGGACGTATCTTGACGCTGGATTACTGACGTGTCGCGGGAGGGAACTCAGTGGCCCGATGTCTATTGTGCCATGCTAAGTCTTTTACACCAAGCCGGTTACGGCGCAGCCGAGCGAATGGCACCCGTTTTTCCAGAGGACGGCCACGCAGGAAACGGGGTCG
The DNA here is from genome assembly GCA_964523405.1 of uncultured Planctomycetales bacterium. Classification (GTDB taxonomy): domain Bacteria; phylum Planctomycetota; class Phycisphaerae; order UBA1845; family Fen-1342; genus CAZGAQ01. Next base: position 307,688 of record CAZGAQ010000002.1, on the reverse strand, counting down.
GGCAACGTTACAATGCGAGAGCAAGCCAGGCGTCGCTATGACGATCGGGCCGTTGGTTTCCCTCGGGTTGTGCCGGTGTCAGGCGACGAGGGCGCGCGAGCTGGAGGTGAGACATGCACGACGCAATGAGTCCAATACGTGGAAGCCGTCAGGCTGAATGGTGCCGAAACACCCACACGCCGCCATGCGGTCGTTGGCTGGTAGCCGCCATCGCACTGTCATGCCTGGCTGCCAGTTCCTCGGCCCAGTTTCAGTTGTTCGACAACTTCGAGGACGAAGTCATTGGCCCGATCCACGGACAGGATAGCTGGTATGCGTATGGGGGAGACAATCGCGTGGTGCTCGATCCAGCGGGGGGCACCAATCAGGCTCTGTATGTCCCCTCCGCTTCTTCCACAATCCGCAAAGCTCTGCTCGCCGAGGGGCTTACCGTTCCCGACGGGACGGCGCGGATGCTGTTCATGCGACTGCGCGTCGCCGAGAAGCAGACGTTTTCCGCCGGCCTGTCGCCGCTGAACTCGCCGACGGAATACAGCGACTTCGCCCCTGAGCTCGGCATGGCGAACAGCGCCCCGAATCTGGATCTGCGCGTCTGGGATGACGACGGCGGCAACTATGAGATGCTCACGCAGCTCCAGGCGAACACGTGGTACAGCGTCTGGCTCCGCGTGGATACGTACCTCAACCAGTGCGAAATCTGGCTCACCGACCGTCCAGGCGGCTATGCCACGGACACGGACAAGCTGGCTGCGGCCGATGGGGACGATACGTTCGAATTTCGCGCAGGAAGCAACAACGCCCTCCTCACGTTTTACATCAAGACCTCCGGCGGGGGCAGCGGGTTTGGCCCCGTGTACTTTGACGACATCTATCTTGAGCAGACCGATGCGCTGAGCCTCTGCAATCCCGCGAGCCCGCCTACGGGGGATTGTGATGGCGACGATCTAGTCGGTGTGAGCGATTTCTTGCACTTGGCCGACTGCCTGCTTGGTCCGCAAGTCCCGATTGCCGGCAACTGCACGTGCCTCGACACGGAGTGCGATGCGGACGTCGATCTCCTTGACGTCGCGGTGTTTCAGGTGAACTTCATAGGCTCATGATCGGGCGACCGTCTGGGTCTCGGAGGCACGAAGCTGCCGTTGGTGAAACTCGTTACCATGCAACATCCTGCAATTCAGGACTTCTACCCCGCCGACCTGGCGCACTGCTACGGTTGTGGACGGCTCAACGAGCACGGGCTGCATGTCCGCAGCGCGTGGGACGGCGACGAGACCGTCGCGTGCTTGACTCCGCGACCGTATCACACGGCGATTCCGGGTTATGTCTATGGCGGCCTGATTGCGTCGCTCGTCGATTGTCACGGCACTGGCTCAGCGGCGCTGGCCGCCTATCGAGCAGCCGGACGTGAGCCGGGCACGGCACCGCCGTTGCGATTTGTCACCGCGTCGCTCAAGGTCGATTATCTGCGCCCGACCCCGATGGGCGTACTGCTGGAGGCGCGTGGCCGCATCCTGGAGGTGAAGCCGCGTAAGGTCGTCGTGGACATCACGGTCTTGGCCAGCGGCGAGGCTTGCGCTCACGGAAACGTCGTGGCAGTGCTGATGCCGGAGAACATGCTGCGGCCCGGTGCGGCTCCCCGCGCGGGGTGAGCGCTGCGCTCGGCGTGCGCCGTTCATGGTCCGGCGACGCAGGAAATCTCGGTGGGCTATGTTCTATGGTTAGGTGGACGCAGCGACTGAAGTCGCAATGGGCGGGTCGCCCATACGCAGAAGGCTTGGCTCCATCATGCAACGTCAGGCACTGAACTTCGTGATCGACGCGGCCGCACTGCTTGTGATGTTGGCGATGGTCGCGACCGGCTTCCTGCTGAAGTGGGTCCTTCCGCCCGGCAGTCGCGGCGGTCACGGCCTGCAACTCTGGGGCCTGACACGCCACGACTGGGGCGACGTACACTTCTGGCTGGCCATGGCATTACTGCTGCTTGCGCTCGTTCACGTGGCGCTGCACTGGGCCTGGGTATGTGCACTCGTCACACGCTGGGTGGGGGGATCCTCGCCCGGTGTTTCGACCGCCTCACGTTCAAAGCAGTGGCTCTATGGCACCGGCGTCCTGATCATGTGCTGCCTGCTGGTGGCTGGATTCCTCTGGCTGGCACGCGCGCAAACGCAGCGCGGCGATGGCGATGAGGAGCGCGGCCGCGGAGGCTTACGGGGTGGACGCGGGGCGGATGTCCCCGCGGCGCCGCTGCCGAAGGGCGGAGGATAGGTTGGCCCTGCGGCTGGTCGGACCAGCCGCCCCGGCGAGCCCGGCGAGTTATGACCGCCGATATCACACCCAGCCCACGTTGGGCCGCCCCCTGGCACGCCGTCGACGCATATCGACCTACCGAACAGCCTTTGCCGGTCTTGGTCGCCAACAAACTGTTCAGGCTGACCACCTAGCCACATTGCTGAATCGGCGGACTTGGCCGGGCTTGGTTGTGGACGGCCACCGCGACGCGGGCGCGGGCGACGACCAAACCAACGGAACGGGTGTCGACGTGAGGCCGCGCTGACGATTCAGCGACGCCCTGGGCAGAACACAATCGCCTGCGCACTACCCTACCTCCTCGACACCCCGTCGCCCCCAGCGGAACCTGAAGACGAACCCGGCGGGTCCAGCCGCAGCGCCGGCTGCTGCCGGCGCCCGTGCCGCGACCTCAATCCCTGCGAGCCACCCGGTCGTGGCCGCCCACGTTGGCGCCACGGCGGCGCGGGCGTTGCCGCCTCGCGTGGTTGCCGGTCGTGGGTTACTCTCAACGCTTGTCGCCCCGATGACAAGAGAGCCCTTGGAAACAAGGGCTCTTTTGTTGCCCACCTGGCGTGTGATGCAGTCGTCGCGTATCCCAAGCCGGCAGCTTCATGGCCAAGCCGGTTCTCGTCCGGGACGAATCGGGGCGGGAAGTCTCCGGGCTGCGTACCCAACCATTCGACCGCTCGTCGCACTCGAACTTTGAAGCGACTAGTTGTGCTCTGGGCCTGGCGCCCGAAGGGTCGTGATCTCATCTTCCTCACCCCCCTGTAGAACGACCTGCCGCTTGTCAAAGTCAACTTCGATCACTTTCCACATGCCGATGGAATCCCCCACGTACAGGTAGAGCCTCTTGTTCGTCTCCGTGTCGCTAAAGCATGCCATGGGCTTCATCTCGCCGTCCTTGAGGAGCCTCGACACGCTCTTGAGCACGTATTGGGGCGGTAGGCCCTTCGCCTTCGCGGACGGAACAGATGGAGCAGGATCAAGCGGTCTCGATTCTGTCTGTCCCGTCTCGTTCGCGGACGGGCGCGGCCCATGGTCGCGTGCGAGGGCGGTTGCGGGGATCTCAACCGGACCTGTCTTCTCGGGCGAATCGAGAGCGGCGGCAGGCCTAGTCGTCGTGCGGCTCGCCCGCGGTTTTGCGGCCTGTTGGCGCTCGGTCTCCGCTACTGATGTCGTGTCGGAGTGCTTGGACGCGATCAAGGGCCCCAAACAGCAGATCGTGATGCTTCCCAAGAAGCCGGTCGCAACAACTGCGGAGAACCATCGAAACCGCGATTCGACTCGCCCGCAGTTGTGGCACTGATAACGCCGCCAAAACGTCGTTGCCTTCTGCAGGTTGAGGTACGTGCTGTCGCACCGGCGACAGCGCAGCCCCTTGCCACGTGCTCCTGAGATTGCTCGCAATTCCTCTTCTACACGACGCGTATCCCCCCCTCGCTCCCGAACCACCGTCTCCTTGTGATGGACGGTCTCCTGTCGCACGATTACCGTCGGCTCCTTTTCGTAGATGAACTTCAGTCCGCAACTAAGGCACTTCCACCGCTCGGGCATATACTCCGACGTGTCAGGAGATTTGCACTTGGGGCAGGCCATGCTTTGCTTGGACATGATTCTTCTCGCCGCAGGAAAGTCTTCGGGGAACCTCCCGCAAATGGGTACTTATCCCAGAAGACAGATGGGTGTCAACCCAGCCGATGAGCGTTTCGCGGGCGTCTGTTGCGGGCCGGGTCGTTACCGCCGGTGTCGCGAGTTGTCTGCTCGTGGTTGGTGGTGTGGCCTACATGTGGCACCCGGGTTACGCTCTCGGCGTGCTCGCATGGGCCCCGGGGATAGATTCCTCCTCACCGCTGCTGCGATCCGTCGGGTTCGGCACCGCGGCGCTCGCGGGCGCGTATTGGGCGGGCCGTGTTCTGTTCGGCGCGGTGATGCTTCGTATCGGCCACCGCGCGGTCGCGTCGCCGCCCCTGCCTGCAGCCAGTGTGGCTACGACCTCACGGGCAACGTCAGCAGCCGGTGCTCGGAGTGCGGACGGATGTCCGCTGCCGGCGGCCGGCAGGGGACTTACACGGCATGATTGGAGCAGTTCTTATGGACTCACCGGTGTCGTTTGTCGAGCACGCGGAGCGACTGACGGACATCTTCGGGTACTGGCCGTTGTTTCACGATGCGGAGGTGCTGGAGATGTACCTGTGGCGCGGCGACGTGGAACCGGACCGTGAGAAGTACGTATTTCCCGTGCTGACAGTGAAGCTGCATCTGTGGGAGATGACCGAAGAAACGAACGCGAAAGGGGAGCTGCAATTGCGGCATCACACGTTGGCGACACTTCGGTTTCACAACCTGCTCGATGACCTGGAGCTCAGCGGCTTCAACCACCAGAACGCCATCTACGGGCTGACGATCGAGCAGCGCCAGCGTGACAACGGGCCTTCCCCGTATCTCGCCGTCGAGTTCGAGTCGGGCTTCGGCGTGGGCGCGCGGTTCACGTGCCTGGGCGCCGAAGTGCTCGACGCGGTTCCTTGTGATAGACGTGGGCACTCCGTATAGCCCCGGGCTCTCCGTGAGTCGACCGACGTGCACTATGTCGAAAATTGGCGACAAGGTAAGCCCAGTGCGCCCGCTGGTCACAGCACGTTGGCAGTCCTGCGTGTGCAAGGTCTATCTGCTGTTGGAGATGGCCGCTGAACGCCGCTCGGCCCAATAGGTGGCGAAACGAATGGGCAATTCGGCACACGTCGTCGTCGAGATTTGTGACCTGGAGGCCGGGATGCGATGATGAGGTTCGCCGCACGAGGCCGCACATGGGCAGGACACGGATGATGCGCGGGCGACGAATCCTGAAGTGGAGCGGAACGGTGGCTCTTGCGCTGCTCGCTGCCACCGCGGCGGCCGACCTGCGCTGGACGGCACATTGGTACGTATCGCGGCAGCTTCATTTGGGAATCGGGGCCGGGGCGTTGATCGTCGATCTTGACCTGGAGGTTGGTTTTCGTCGCCCCGGGACCGTGAGCGTGCGTGTGGCATACGATACGCTCGGCGACGCGACACAGGCGTGGTTCCGCGACTACTGGTTGCCCACGTGGATAAGCCTGGGGCGGCACTATCTGGTGTACGTACCGCTTTGGATTCCGATGCTGCTGATTGGTGTGCCGACGGGCGTATCGTGGTGGCACGAACGACGGCGTGAAGCTGTATGTTGCTGTGCCGGTTGCGGCTACGATCTCACCGGCAACATCAGCGGCCGATGTCCGGAGTGCGGTGCACCTGTGCGGGAGATTGCGCACACGGCCGGGCCGGAATGACCCGCTTCGCGACTCCCCGCGGTGCGGCCGCTGGCGGGGCGAAGTGAGCTGCGACTAGATTAGGCGTCCGGGCGTCAGTAGAACACGCGCGACGAGGTCGTCCGATGCTGATGCGAATCTGGGTTCTTTACGCCTGCAAGCTGGGCTGGGTGGCCTTCCTGTTCCTGGTCCTGGCAAGATCCCGGCACTGGCCGCTGGTATTTGCCGTTTGCACGGGCGTGTTCCTGGCGCTTGGGCTTGTCGGCGCCCTGCTGGCCATTGTCTACGGCTTGTTCCGCCGTCCCGTGGCATGTCCGAACTGCGGTGGCGCCAGCGCACTTGTGGCCGTCGATCGTCGTGGCGGAGTTGACTGTGAACGCTGCGGCCTGGTGACTGCGAACCCGTTCACGGATTTCCGTTTCCGCGTGGAGCCGCCGGCGGACGACGACGCAGAATTGTAAACGTCTCATTGAGACTCCGAGTTGGCCGCGCGGCAGCGTGGGCGGAAGCCCCTGCCCCGTCCGCTCAATGCCCTCCGCGAGCCCCCGCGCCCGGCCGCGCACTGCCCAACATGCGCGTCAGGAGGTCCATGCTCCGCTGATTGTTGGCGGACGCGATCTCCGCCACGGTCTGCTGCTCGTGCTGGACCTGGATGCCCTGGGCCTTCAGCTCAGCAGTGATCGCCTGCGGAGTGCGGCGAGCCACCTGCGCCACGACGGCCAGCGGGGCCTGCTCCATGGCCTGCAACAGCGCGGCCACCGGGCCGCGGCCGCCACCGGGGCCAGCGCCGCCGGCGCCGCCGAGCGGCAGGAACGATGCGGCGCCGAGCAGGCACATGACGCCGATGATGCCGACGGCCACGGGCTTGCGGAAGTACGCGAGGAAGGCCTGCCAGTTGACGAGCAGGTGCGCGAGCGCGCCGATCACGAAGAGCCAGCTCAGCCACTCGTGCGCGACCTTCACGAGGCCGATCTGCACGTGGAAGAACATCAGAATCCCGGTGACCGCGGTTACCGCAAAGGCCCCGATCGTCAACGGCCCAGCCCAGCTTCTCATGGCACGTACCTCCTACTCAGTTGCTCCTGCCTACTCAGGAGTCTCGACAGAGCCGTCGGGGCACACGCACACCGGCGGCTCGCGGTGGTCTCGAAGTTGAAACACGTTCGGGCCACATTCTCATTGCACATCGTTATCGCGCTGGAGTTCGCCCCGCGCGCGTCAGTATTGTGTCAGTTCTGCGTTCGCGGGCAACCCGAGGGCGCGAAGCGCAGGCCGCGACGCGCTGCTCGAGGCGGGTGTGTCCGATATCGGTGGGGCCGGTGGGCGCCCACAATTTGCGGCGGCTTCGCGCTGTAACATGCTTGCGCGCACTGCATGACGGGCGGGGCCCCGGTGCTGATTAGCGCCGAGGCCCCGTCCAGTTAACAGCGGTTGATGTACGTGCCCGGCGCGGCTACGGGCACGTCGTGTTCATCAGGGCGATGAGCGGATCGATATCGCGCCAGTTGACGGTACCGTCGCCGTTCACGTCGTTATTCGCGAACAGACATGTGGGGGCGCCGGTCGCGAACATCGCCTGCCAGCCCGACTCGTTGTCGTTCATCCCGGCGATGAAGTAGTCGATGTCGCGCCAGTTGATGGCGCCGTCGCAGTTGGAGTCGCCGGAGCACACCTCGGGCGCCGCGACGAGTTGCCCGCGCAGCTCGCCCTGCGGGTTCTGCAGGGTGTACAGCACGATGTAGGTCTCACCCGCCAGCAGGGCGTCGACGTACTCCGGCGGGAACACGATCTGATCGCCGAGCACGCGGCCGATGCCTTCGCCCTCCAGCTCTTCCCAGAGCATGCCCGGGCCGAGGTCGAGAATCGGCAGTCCCTGGGTGCCGGGTGGCCCGACGAAGAGCTGACCCGTCAACAGGTCGTTTCGCTGAATGCCGGCGGCGACGACGGATAGGACGAACGTCCGGTCGTTCATGTCGATGGCGAGCGAGGCGGCGCCGATGGATGGGACTGGGTTGGGCGTGATGGTCTCGTCGCTCATGAGGGCGGCGTTGCGGGTGGCGCAACCGACCGGGTCGTGCACGCCGGACGAGGCGAAGGCGTAGCGCATGATGCTCGGCGGACCGGGCGGCACGCGCAGCCACAGCGCGACAAGGATTTCGTTAAAGTAGTCGATGTGGCCGTGATTACGCCGTCCGCTGGCGCCGGAGGCGGTGACGGCAATCGGCAGGAAAGCCGGCGGCACCGGCGGCGAGATGGCGGGGGCGATCCACCACGGGCCCGGCGCGGGCTCACCCGGGTGGAGCGCGATCTTGTGCCGCGCCTGGTGTCGGGCGGTGATGCGATCCGGCGGGCCGACCACGCCGCGCAGCGTGAACGGGCTGTCCCAGAACGCGGCCGGCAGGGGCGCGAGCCCGTGGGCATCGACCGGGCCAACGAGGGGGCCGTGCGCGGCGCCCTGCCCATAGCGTTGCGGCCACTCCATCTTGAATACGCCGAGCGGACCGGCGCTCGCGACCAGCGCACTCGCCAGGATCAGCAGGAGCGCTGGCGCCCAATGTCGTCGTGAGGTTCTCATGGGAGTCTCCTTTCTCGGACGGGAAGGCGGCCGCCGGTTCGGTTTGCGGGACCGAGGGAATTGCTCAGGCGGCTACTGCACCCCCGTGAGACCGTCGCGGCCAAACGCGGCTGCTTTCAGCGGCCTCACGCAAGGAGGCAAGTTCAGCCCGTCGTTACAACCATAGACCGCGGCTGAACTCAGCTTGACAGCCAAGCGTGGCGTGCGCCGGCGCACGGTGCGTATGTCGGCAAAAACAGGCGAGAATTCACCCGAGGGGGCTACACGCTGAGCGCAACGACGACGGTGCGACGCTTACGGCTGTCCCCAGTCGATTCGATACACAGCTCCGGGCACGAGCGTCAGCGGAATCGGTTCGCACAACGATGTTCGACCGTCTTCGGCGAGGACCTGCAGGTGTCCCTCCTGCGGGCGCTCGCCTTTGAGCGACAAGACCTGCCGGTCGGGGCCGAGCGCGCGCACCGGCTCGTGCCGTTCCCCGGCGGAGTCGGTAAACACCAGCCGCTTCTGCAGCCAGCGGGCGTAGATGCGGTTGCGGTCGAGGGACGGCACGGCTCCAGCCCCGTAGAGCAGACCGAGCAGGCGATCGTCGCGCACGACCCAGCCGACGGCAACGATGAACTTGTCCGACTCGCCGAGGCTCGTGAGGAGCTCACGCTGGCGATCGAACTTCAGGCCGTCCGCCGAAAGCGCGTACCACAGCCGCTCGGTGTTGCCGTGAATCGCCATCAGGTACGTCGTCTGCCCGCCCGCGACGATCTTCTTCACGTCGTTGACCATGTGGCTGCAGGGCAGGCAGGGGCCGTCATAGCGGAAGTGCCGGCCGTCCGCTGCGCTGGCGCGGTGCACGTGACCCAGGGCTTTGAAGTCGCCGAAGTATAGGCGGCAAACGCCGTCTTCGATGAGCAGCACGTTCATGCCGTTGATGTCGGCCGCCGCGTAATCCGCGTAGCCCTCCATCTCGATGAGGTCGCCGCGCGCGGCGGGGTAGGGGGCGGGTGCGCCGTTCCACTTCACGCCGTCGGGGCTGACAAAGTAAGCTGGCTTGTTGGTGCCGACAGCATCGGGATACGCGGTGCACAGCAGGCGCACGGCGCCGTTCGGATCGCGCGCTGCGCTGACGTTGCAGACGTGGGTGAACGCGCCATGCTCAATCTCCGTGTGTGGCGCGCCAAAGTCCAGGAAGTCCCGTGTGACGACACTGTAAATGCGGTCGTTGCCGCTCGCGACACCGTCCCAGCCGCCGTAGAAAATGCGCCAGCCGTCGGGCAAGGCGACGACCGACGGGGCGTAGATATTGCGAAACACGCCCGCGACGCGCGGGCGAAGCAGGGGCGCGCGCAGGTCCGGTATCAGCCGCGGCGGCTCGTCCTGCCAGAGGCGCACGTCGAACGGCCCCGCCGCCACGCCGTGAACCTCGACCGTATCGGCTTCGGCCTGCCCGGGGACGCGTTCGATGCGAATCGCCGCGTGCGTGCCGAGGCTTGCCGCCCAGGCGAGTGTCACCAGCGCGGCGGCGCGCGGCCGGTTGCCCGGAGAGTGCTGCACCATCGTCGTTCTCCACTACGCGCGGTGCCGCTGCGCCGCGTGGGCGTAGTGTAGCGGGAAGCGGCGGCGCGCCCACGCGTGGCGGTGCGGACGGCGCGGGAGCATGGCGGCGTCGGGGCGCGGAGTGCGGACGTCCGCTCACGCCCGCCCGTACTGTGGCGGCAGGGACAGCTTGTCCGCGTGCCGCAGCGCCTGGGCCGCCTGCACCGGCCAATACGGGTTGCGCAGCAGCTCGCGGGCCAGCAACACCAGATCCGCGCGGCCGTTGCGGATGATCTCGTCCGCCTGCATCGGCGCGGTGATCAGGCCCACGGCGGCCGTCGGAATGTCGGCGGCGCGGCGGATGGTCTCCGCCAGCGGGACCTGGAAGCTCGCGCCGGCCGGGATGCGGGCGTGCGGCGTGCCGCCGCCGGAGCTGCAGTCGATGAGGTCCACGCCGGCCGGCTTGAGCAGCCGCGCGAGTTCCACTGATTCCTCCAGCGTCCAGCCTTCGGGGTGCCAGTCGGTGCAGGACAGCCGCACGGTCAGGGGCAGACGGTCCGGCCACACGCCGCGCAGGGCCTTCACCGTCTCGAGCGTGAAGCGGACGCGGTTGGCGAAGCTGCCGCCGTAGCCGTCCTGGCGGCGATTGGAGATCGGCGAGTGGAAGCTGTGCGCGAGATAGCCATGCGCGGCGTGCAGCTCGAGCCACTGATATCCGGCCGCCAGCGCCCGCCGGGCCGCGGCGACGAAGGCCGCCTGGATCGCCGCGATCTCGGGGACCGTCAGTTCGTGCGGGGCCGGCTCGCCCTCGTTGAACGGCATCGGACTTGGGCCGACGGTCGGCCAGCCGCCCTGGGCGCTGGTCAGCAGCCCGTCGCCCTCCCACGGCCGGGCGGTGCTGGCCTTGCGTCCGGCGTGGGCGAGCTGGATGCCCGGTACGGCCCCGTGCTCGACGATGAAGCGATTGATGCGGGCCAGCGGCTCAACATGCTCATCCGACCACAAGCCGGCGTCCTGCGGGCTGATCCGGCCGCGGGGCTCGACAGCCGTTGCTTCGGCGATGACGAGGGCGGCGCCGCCGACGGCGCGCGTGCCGAGGTGGACGAGGTGCCAGTCGGTGGCGCGGCCGTCGGCGGAGCTGTACTGGCACATGGGCGAAACGCCGATGCGATTGCGGAGCGTCACGCTGCGGATGGTGAGCGCGTCGAACAGGTGGGGCATGTTGTGGTCCTCGGCTATGCGGCTGTGGGCCGGCTGCGGCCACCCAGCGAACCGTCTGCCATCGTGGTGTTTATCCCGCGTTGTGGCGGGCCCGGGCACCGCCCGTTGGCGGCGCACTGGAGAATGATATGCCGTCCGCTGCGCCGCGGCTGGCCGACGCTACCTGGCGAGCATGCGTGCGGGCTACGCCATGTCCGCCGCCAACCGCGCCGCCGCACTCCGATCAGCGGTGTGCTCGTCTGTCGGGGGCCGGTGCGCGACGACCAGGGCGTGGCTGAGGAAGCCGGCGCACGTGGCAAAGTGCCGACCGCTCGCGACGATGCCGGTGTCTTCATGGACGGCTTCGCAGGCCAGACCGTCGTCCATCCGAATGCGCCGTAGCAGCGCCAGCGCCGCCTGGCGCCGCTGCGGCAGCAGGAGGCTGTTGGCGATCGCCAGCACCCACGGGTGCGGCTCATGGCGGCAGCCGATCTCGTCGACGGCGGCGAAGTAGAACGGATTCGCCGGGGAGTAGATCCAGTCGCACGTCGCGTGGAAGACGGGGTCGTCCTTGTCAACGAAGCCGAGGCTGGCCAGCAGGGCCAGGCTGCCTGGTGGCTCATCGTAGAGCTGATGTCGGCCTTCCAGGTCGACAGCCCAGGCGTACATTTCCCGGGCGTCGTCCGCGGCGCTGTCGGCCGGCCCGGTACGCCGCCCCGCGCGCACAATGCCATGCGCCCGGATTGCCGTGGCCACCGCGCGGCGGCGCTCAGCCCACGTGCGGGCAGCCTCGGTGTCCTTGCGATGCCCCGCGACGCGCTCGAACACGCCGCACATCGCCCACACCAGGACGTTGTCGTAGATGCAATAGGGCAGCTCCGCGCGGTCGTCCGTCGGCAGGTAGTCCGTGCTGTACAGCGCGATCGTCGGATGTCGCCGCTCAGTGAGGATGCGCTCCACCCGGCGTGCGACCGCGTCGAACTGGATGCGTCCGACAATACTCCAGTCACCGGTCGCCCGCAGATAGCGATCGAGCGCCAGCAGGGGCGCGCAGAGCTCGTCCAGCTCAAAGCCCGGCTCGTACATCGCGCCGTCGATGAAGCGCGAGTGAATGCCAATGTTGGGCCCTTGCCGGCCGAAGGCCGTGACGAGCATCGTGGCGGCCAGCTCGCGGTCCATGTCCAGGATGGTTGGAAAACTCCACAGCAGGCTGTCGCGATCCCAATACGCCGCGGAAACGTAGTAGTCGCTCGAACGCGACGTCAGGGGGCACAGTTCCTCGCTATCGAGCGTGCGGCCGAGGCTGTAGAAGTAGCAGAAGAGGCGGTTACGTCGCACGAGTGGGCCGAGTTGGGGGTCGGCGGCGAGGGCGGCCGGAAGACTGGCGTTGAGGGCTGCGAGGCGGCGCATCGTGGCGTCGAGCAGCTTGGGGAAGCCCTGCTCGCGCAGGTAGCGGGCATCCAGGCAGGCGGCCTTGGTGTCCGGCGCGAAGGAAACGAACACGTCGAACGTCTCGGTCTCGCCGGGTGCGACCTGCAGGTCGCGGCGGCAGGTGAGCACGGCGGTCAGCTCGCGCGCGAACTCACGCGGCTCACCGGCGGCCGGATTCCCCGACCAGACGACGGCGTCCGTTTCGGGTTGCAGGAGCGTCAGGTGCATGCCGCCGCCGGGAGAGCAGCCGATGCCCATGCCGAATTCGGTGCGGTCGAGGGCCCAGCCCAGGCCAACACCACCGCCCCAGCCGTTGGGCATGAGCCGGAAGCTGCCGTGCAGCGGCTCGCGGTCGTACGTGGAGACGTGCGTGCGGCCCCAGTTCATCGTGAAGGTCAGCTCCACAGGCAACGGGCGCGTGCCCGTATTGCGGACGACGAGCCGGCCGAGCCAGCCGCGCTCGTCGTGTGGCGTTAGCCAGGTCAGCGTGACCTCGGATTCGGCGGTCTGTGCGTGGTAGCAGGGAATCCAGTCGGCGAGCAGACTGTCCGCAGCACCGGCGAGCACGGAATGACCGTGAATACGCACGTCGGCCGCGAGAAACGGCGCGGACGTGGCGGACGACAGCTCGATGAGACCGCGGTGGCGCATCATGAGGAAGGCCGCGCGGTCGATGCCACCCGGCGGCGGGGTGATGCGGGGCAGGACGAACCAGAGGTTGCCGGTCGTGTGCGTGGCGTATACGGACACAGGTACTACTCTCCCAGGACAGGCTGCGGACGGCCGAGATACGGCAGATTGGCCGTCGGCAGCGGGCGATAGGGTTTCTGCGCGACATCCCAAACGGCGACCTGGAACAGCCAGTCACCGACGTGCTGAGTAATCCGAGCCAGAAAGCGATTCTCGCCGGGGCGCAGGGTCGCGCGCACGCGGTCACTGGTCGGCCTGAAGTGGCGGGTCTGCGGCGCGTCGCTGAGCAACGTGCCGTTGAGCCAGAGCGTCAGGCCGTCGTCGGAGCCCGCGAGGACTTCGATCGGGCAGGCGGCGTCGACGGTCAGGGCGGCGGCGGCATAGGCGACCTTCTCACGTGTGTCGCCAAGTTCGGCGTTCAGGTCAATGGGGCCGTAGGCGCCGGGCGCGCGCGCCGCGCGCCACGTGATGCCGTCTACTGACGGCGGCCACGACATCGTGCCGGCGGCCCCGGTGAGTTGCTGATCAAGCGGGCCGTCAGGCTCGAATGGCCCCGCGAGGGACCAAGTGAGACCGGCCGGGGGCGGCCGTACGACGCGCGCCAGTGGACGTCGCACGTCGTACGCCGCATAGTCGTCAAAACCATCCGTCACGCCCACGAGCGGGGCGTCCGCGGTGCCGCTGAGACGCGCGTAGAACTGCCACGAACCGGTTTCCTGACCGACCTTGAACAATAGCGTGTTCACGCCCGCGCTCAGGTGCACGGGAATCCGCTCCTGGTCCGGCCGTGCGGCGCGATACGTCTCGTGCTCGTGGACCAGCGTGTCGTTGAGCCAGACGGTCAGCGTGTCGTCGCTCCCGCAATGCAGCACGGCGTCCTGCTCACGGTCCGAACGCAGGCGCGTGAGGGCGTAGCCACCGGCGTAGTTCAACAGGCCAAAGGCCATGCCGAAATCGACGCACGGCGCATCGAAGCGGGGCTGCGGGGCGAGCTGCTCCCAGCGGACGGTCCCGGGCCCCGCAGCAAACGCGACGTCGGCCGCCGTGTTCCATTCCGGGCCGAACGGCGTGCTGAACGCGCGGCGCGCCTGCGTCGGGAACGGTCCGGCGACGACCCAGCGCCACGGCGGGGCGAACCAGCGGGTGGCCTGGGCGAGCAGGTGCTGGCCGGCACAGACCGTGAAGCGCACGTTCAGGCTTGTGGCGCCCGTCGGCGCGGGCACGTCGAGCGACCACACGAGTTCGGTCGTGCCGCGCGGCGGCAGCGTGAGCGTTCGCGTTGCGTCGCGCACACGCAGCGGGGCGTCAGCCGTCGCGCGCACTTCGACCGTGACCGGTTCGTCACAGCGGTTCGTCAGCCGGGTCGTGACGCCGCGCGGCCCGGCCGCTGTGATCAACGCCGGCACCTCGTCCAGGGTGAGTTCGACCGGGATGACCCAGCGGATGGCACCCTGCCAAAGCGGTGTGGCATTGGGGTCGTCAGCCACGCGGCGAACGGCGAACCTCTGCTCGCGGCCGGCCGGCTCCGCGACATCCGCGCGCAGCTCAACACTCATGCGGTCGCCGGCGCGCCGCAGCGGCACCGGTCGCCAGGGCCCATCCACCCCGGCCGGCGTGCACTGTATGACCAGACCGTCGGCCTCGGCCGGGGCGGCGGTGAACGAGATTTGCGCCACGCGGGTCAGCGCGTTGGCGTTGATCTGCACGCGTGGGTTGGCCAGGAGGACGCGCGTCGGCGCGCAAGTGACGCTGCGTGTGGGGGCGTTGGGCGCCCAATGCGGCGGTAGGGTGTCGCGGACGGACGCGACCGCAAGCGTGGCGCCTTCGCGGACGAAGACCGGAGCGCCAACGAGTGGCAGCGCGACATCGACGTCGCACGGTCCGTCGAACGCAACGGGTTCGAGGAGGCTCTGCCAACGCCCGGGGGGGAAGGCGACGCGCCGTCCGGTGGCCTGCTCGGTGAGAACCGGGGCCACCAGCAGATCCGGCCCAAGGAGGTACTGCGTTTCTTCGCGTGTGAAGCGCGGATCGCCGGGGTACTCGAACGCCATGGGGCGCATGAGCGGCAGGCCGCTCGCGGCGGCCTCGCGTCCCAGGGCAATGAGGGTCGGTTGCAGGGCCATGCGCAGGTTCACGAGCAGGGCGTAGGCCTGCTCGGCGGTGGGACCAAAATGCCAGGGTTCGCGTGGGGTGATACCGTGGGATTGCATGAGCGGGCTGAAGGTGCCGAATTGCAGCCAGCGCATGTACAGTTCGGGGGTCGGGGTGCCGACGTAGCCGCCGATATCGTGACCCCAGAAGGGCATGCCGCTGAGGCCGGTACTCAGGCCGGCCGGGAGCAGCGAGCGCAACTGCCGCCAGTTGGCGACCTGGTCGCCAGCCCAGAGGGCGGGGCAACGCTCAATCCCGAGGCTGCCGCTGCGCGCCCACAACAGTCCGTCGACGTGCTCCTCGTCGAGCAGTTGCGTCAACGCGTCGTTGTAGAGCCGGGCGAACTCGTTGTGCATCTGCCAGCCGCGGCGCCCGTCAAAGAACACGTCCGACGCGTGGATGTCCTCGCCATCGTCAGCCTTGATCGCAGCCACACCGCGGCGCAGCTCATCGCGCAGTTCGTCCTTCCAGCCGGCCACGGCGTGTGGATTCGTAAAGTCGACATTGGCGTAGCCGACCATGAAGTTCTCGCGGAGGCGTGGGCGGCCGGCGGGGTCGCGGACGAACTCCCCGCGGGCGGCGGCTGCGGCGAAGCCCGGCGCGTTGGGATGCACGACCGGGACCTGCCACAGGGCTGTGCGAATCTGGTGCTGCCGACAAAGCGCGAAGTAACCCTCCACGTCGGGCCAGCGTTCCGGCGAGAAGTTGTTGAAGTCCCCGGTGTCGGGCCGGCCTTTCCAGGCCTCCTGGACAATCGCGGCCACGGGCCAACCGCGCTGCACCATGCCCTCGATCGCGGCCACGGCGTCGGCCTGCGTCTCGTAGCTGTTGCGGCTGATCCAGGGCCCCCAGGCCCAGTCGGGAATGCCACGGAAAGGGCCCTGCAGCGTGCCGCGGCGCAGCAGTAGATCCTTCATGTTGCTACCGAGCGCGAGGTAAAATGTCAGCTTTGTGCCTGCCCGGCGGTAAGCATGCCAGCCGCTGCAGGTGGAGTTGAAGTCAAACTCGCCCTCCGGATTGTCGGTGGCGAACAGGGCGTAGCCGCGACTGCTATACAGGACGGGGGTGCAAAAATACGTGTCGCCGTAGTCGAGTTGGCCGCCGGGCGAGTCCATCGTCCACATGGCGCAGCGCTGACCGTTCTGGTCCAGGCCGGTGAAGCGCTCGCCGAGGCCGTAAATCGCTTCATCCGGGGCGGCCTGCCAACGCACGATCAAGCCCGGCACGCGCTCGGCGCCATAGGCCTCCAGCTTCTCGATTCGGCCGACCCAGCGGGGTGCGCCCAAACCTCCGTCAGTCGCCTGGCCGCCGAGTTGGATGTCGCCGGAAGGCGCGACGCGGAGCTGGGCAAGCTCAACGGGGAGCTGCGTGAGGCCGGTCTCGGGCGAACTTGCGTCGACCACAATCCGGTAAGTGTCCGCGTCGACCTCGCTTATGCTTAGTTGCAGACCGCCGACACAGGCTTCCAGGGACGGTAGCGCTGGCGCGGCGACCACGTTGACCGCCGATGCACATAGACAGACTGTCACGAAGCGCGTCGCGCGCATCACTGTGCCTTGTTCGTGGGGAGCGTCTTAAACTAGTTTGCACGGGCTGGCGAGCCAATGCAAGGCAAAAGACCTGGCCCGTTCGCGCCCGCGCTGCCGCGACGGGCAGTTCATGATTATCGGCTGTTGGTTGCGGGCGGGGCCACGGACTCACGCTCTACCAGCGTGGGAGCGAGCGCTGCCTGGACGCGGTTACGCGGCCCGGGCGACTTGCTCATGAGACGATCCAGAAGCGTCTGCGTGGCTTTGCGGGCGACCTCATGGCTGGGTTGCTGGAACGTAGTCAGAGGCGGATTGCTGTAGGAGGCGGCGGGCACGTCGTCGACACCGATGATCGATAGGTCACGCGGCACCGCGCGCCCGTTGCGGTGCGCAGCCTCGATTGCCCCGAGGGCCATGGTGTCATTGCTGCAGAACAGCGCCGTGATGTCCGCGGCATCACGAAGTATCTGCTCGCAGCCCTGGTAGCCAGACCAGTAGCTCGTGTCATACGAACCGGAGAAGATCGCGTGCGGCGACACGGGGGCACCCGCTTCTTCGAGTGTCTTGAGAAACCCCCGGGCACGATCCCGGGCTGACGCGTGATTGGGGCTGGCGGCGATGAAGCCAATGCGCCGGTGCTGGTTCTTCAGCAAGTGCTCGGCCGCCAGGCAGCCCACCGCGTGGTCGTCGGTACGCACGTAGTCCAGGCCGATCCCCTGACCATCCGCGTTAATGATGACGGCAGCCGCGTCATCGGCCGCGAGCTCGCCGAGATAGCCCTGATCAAGAGTCGGTTCGAGCAGCAACATGCCGTCGACATGTCCGCTGCGGAGCATGCGGTCATAGCGGCGCTCCTCGATGAATTTCGCGCTGGAGGTGGCGAGCAGGAGCGAGTACCCGGCGGCTTCGAGCGTTTCGTACACGGCGTCCAGGGCTTGGCCGTGGCGCACGTCGCTGAAAACGTGGGGGTAGGGGAGCACGACCAGGGCCACGGTCTTGCTCTGTTGGGCCGCGAAGCGCTGGGCCAGTAGCGAAGGCACATAGTTCATCTCGGCCATCACGCGCCGCACATGGGCGACTGTCTCCGCGCTGGGGCCCGGGCGCCCGTTGATGACGAACGAGACGGTAGTCTTGGACACGTTGGCGCGTTTGGCGATTTCGTCGATGGTCGGCATAGGCTGAGATCTGCACTCCGTGGGCGCGGCCGCACCCCGCCTGGGGGCACCGCTAGCTGCATAATACCACAAAGCCCGCAGCGTGCGGCGAGGGGCTCTCGGGTCCGGGTTCCGGCCGAGGGCGCTAGAGCAGCGTCACCGTGCCGTGATCGCCATCGACACGCACGAGTTGACCTGTGCGAATCAGGCGCGTGGCGGGGCCGACATTCACAACGGCGGGCAGGCCGTACTCGCGAGCCACGATACTGCCGTGGCTCAGGAGGCCGCCCATGTCGACGACGATACCGGCAGCCGTCAGGAAGTACGGTGCCCAGCCGGGATCCGTGCAGGGGGCAATCAGGACTTCGCCGGGCTGCATTTCATCGCCGCGGCCGGGAGCCAGGATGACGCGCGCGGGGCCGGTGGCGACGCCGGCGCTGACGGGCAGCCCGCGCAGGACGCGGGGAAAGTCGCCGGACGGCGCAGCTGGCGGCGGGGCGGCCTGCGCGGGGTCAAAGTCGCCGACGATGACGGGCGGGGGCGTGAGCTGTTGGAAGTACGCAAATTCGGCGCGGCGCCGCGTGAGGCGCGCGCGCAGGTCAGCGGGGGGGCCATTGCGCACGAGCGGCTCCAATTCCTCGACCAGCAGGAAGAACACATCGTCGGGACTCGTGAGAACGCCACGTTGCGCCAGACGCCGGCCAAGCTCCACGAGGGCCCGTCGTACCACGGCGATCACGCGAATGGCGTCGCTCTTGAAGTCCTCACGCAGGACGAGACCAGCCGGCGCCCAGCGCACGAGGCGGTCGAAGACGGCGCGCCGTAGCGGGCCAAGCTGCCTGCGGCACTCGGCCAGCAGCGTCGCACGCTCCGCTTGTCGCCGGGCTTGCTGCCGCACCGGGCTCGCGTCGGGCGGCGTGGCAAGGTACGTGCGGAGCAGGCCGAGCACATAGTCGGGGCTTTCGGACCAGCGCGGACGGGCGACGTCGAGCTCGCCACTCGTGTGATGTCCGTGCTGTCGGCTCCACTGCTCCCACGCCGCGAGGAAGGCCGTACCACCGGGCGCGGCTACGAGCTGACTGCAGATCTGCGCGTACGGTGCCCCGGAGCAGATGAGTGCCGTGACTTGGGCATCCGCGCGGGCGGCTTCGGCCACTTGCCAGAGGGCGCGCGCCGCCGCGGCGGAGGCCATGCCGCCGGTCTGGGAAAGCAGCCGGTTCGCTACGGCGCCGGAGTCGTCGCCGAGCCAGCGGCGCGTGCAGCGGAACAGGAGCGTGGTGAGGCTCATGGCAATGGCCGCGTGCGGCAGGACGCGGGTGGCGAGGCGAAACGTAGCCGACGCGATCAGGGTGTGGACGCCGGCCAACTCGGCATCGGATTGGCGGGCGACATCCTGCTCCGCGAGGGCGCGCGCCTGGGCGGCAAAGGCGGCGGCCGCGCGACGGGCACGGTGCGGCAGCGCGTAGCACACGAACCAACCCAGGACGCGCGGCATGCCGACCAGCACGCGGAGCCGAGGGCGCCATGCGCGGCGCGCGCGGCGTTGGCGCCATACCGCCGGCGTGGTGCCCTGGTGGCCGCCGAAAGCATGGTCGAGGCTGATGCGCGTGAAGCCGGGCAGGCCGCCGAGCGCACGTTCGAAGACGCTGACGTTGGCATACACGCGACCGGCCACCAGGTCGATCCACGGCTCACGCTGCAGGTCCAGTCCGAAGCGACGCAAGAGGGAGCCGAAGAGGGCGTCGACGCTCAGCCGGAGAACCGACCAGGTCATTGGCGTGGCCACGTCCGGAAGGAGCTCGCCGACATTGGCGTTGGTCCAGATGGTCGGCTCCGCGGTGCTCCGCTCGCGGGGAGGTGCGTCCACTGGGGTGGTAATGGGGCGCGCCTGCAGCAGGTGGAACGTACCGCCGGCGAGTGCCCACTCGATATCCTGCGGCCCGGCGAAGCAGGCCTCGGCCCGCAACGCCAGCCGCGCCAGCGCCTGCACTTGGCCGTCCCGCAGACACGGCGGCACAGCGGGCGCGCACTCCCGGGCCAGTGTACGCAGGCTGGGGCGTTGCAGCGTCCAGCGGTGCGGCGTGACCTGCCCCGCGACGAGCGCCGCGCCGAGGCCTGCCGTGGCCTCGATGATGATGCGCCGCCGGTCGCGCCGCGCCGGATCGGCCGTAAACAGCACGCCCGCCGCCTCGGCCGGCACGAGTTCCTGGACGATGACCGCCATCGCCGGCGAGGCGCCACCGCCGCCGTGCGTGGCCCGGTAGCTGACCGCGCGCGGCGTGAACAGCGAGAGCCAGCATGCGCGGACTGCCTGCAGTACGGCGTC
Organism: uncultured Planctomycetales bacterium; assembly: GCA_964523405.1. Lineage (GTDB taxonomy): Bacteria > Planctomycetota > Phycisphaerae > UBA1845 > Fen-1342 > CAZGAQ01. Next base: position 287,526 of record CAZGAQ010000002.1, on the reverse strand, counting down.
GAGGCCGCGCACGTCCAGGAGTGTGTCCTGCTGGCCGGCAAAAGAAGCGCGCGGGAGGTCTTCTGCAGTGGCGCTCGAGCGTACGGCCAGCGGTGTGTCCGGGCGGCCAGCCCAGTGCGTCTGCCAGGCCGCGGAGATCGCCGCCACGACGACCGCGGGCATGCGCGTGGCAGCCAGGGCGGTGCGTACGCGGTCGACGGCGCCCGCGCGCGCAACCGCGTCGACGGAGCCCAGTGCGTTCAGGTCGGCAGGTGTGAGTCCGCTCGCGGACAGAAAGAGGTGGTAGGCCGCAGTGGTGACACAGAGGCCGGGCGGCACGGGCAGGCCCGCGTGCAGGAGCGCGCCCAGGTTGGCGGCCTTGCTGCCGACGCAGGCGTGTGCAGCGCGCGTCAGGCCGTGCAACGGAAGGACCAGGTCGACTGTCGGCGCCACGGGAACCGCCATGTGTTGCTCGCCTGTACGTTCCATTGCGGGCCACCGCCTCGTGATACCCTCTTATCGTACGGAATCACAGGCTGGCGGGCGTACCCGCCCGCGTGGAAATGCGGCTATCATGCGATCGGCCGTAGGGTTACGGCGGCGAGGGTTGTCAGCATGGATGACCGGGCTCAACTGGAAGAGTTGCTGCGGCGCGGGCCTGCGTGTGTCACCATCCGGACGTTCGAAGAGGACTACGTGCTGGGGTTGGTGCGGGATGCGGCGGTGAGTCTCAACCGCCCGCTCTGGCTGTGGTCAGTCAGCGGGGGCGTGCAGGACGGCTTGCTGCGGGGCAGTCCACCGGTGCCGAACACGGATAAGCCGGTCGAGGGATTGGTGCATCTCGCGACCCTGGCGGAGCGGCCGGTGTGCGTGACACTGGACCTGGGGCCGCACCTGCGGGACGAGCGGACGCTGCGCGTGCTACGCAACCTGTTGCGGCAGTTCCACGACTCCGGCAGCCAGCTCGTGATGTTGGACTACAGCGAAGAACTGCCGGACGTGCTGCGCGAGTACGCCACGGCCTTCCCCGTGTCGCTGCCCAACGAGCTGGAAATCGAGCAGCTCGTGCGGGAGACCTTGCGGCGGGCGAACCGGGAGCGCCCGATCGAGATCGAGATCACGCGCAGCGCCCTGCAAACGATCATCCGCAATCTGCGCGGTCTGACGCGGCGGCAGATCGCGCAGATCGTTGGCGAGACAGTGGCCGAGGACCGTCGTTTCGACGAGGCCGATGTGCACTTCGTGCTGACGCGCAAGCGGCAGACGCTCCAGCAGGGGGGGCTATTGGAGTACATCGAAACCCCCGTCGACCTGAGCGCGATCGGCGGCCTGGGCAGGTTGAAGCACTGGCTGGCCGAGCGGGAGACGGCGTTGACGGACGCCGGCCGCGAGTTCGGGCTGGTGGCGCCGCGCGGCGTGCTGCTGCTGGGCGTGCAGGGGGCCGGCAAGAGCCTGTGTGCCAAGGCCATCGCCACGGCGTGGCATTTGCCGCTCCTGCGCATGGACGTCGGGGCTCTGTATGACCGCTACGTTGGCGAATCCGAGCGGCGCTTGCGGGCGACGCTGCAGCAGGCCGAGCTGATGGCGCCGCTGGTACTGTGGGTGGACGAGGTGGAGAAGGCCTTTGCGTCGGCGGCCAGCCGCAGCACCGATGGCGGCCTCTCGCAACGCATGTTCGGGACGCTCCTGACATGGATGCAGGAGCGGGCCAGCCCCGCGTTCCTCGTGGCGACAGCCAACGACATTGAAGCGCTACCGCCCGAGCTGCTGCGCAAGGGTCGCTTCGACGAGATCTTCTTTGTCGACCTCCCGACGCCGGCGGTGCGCCGGGAAATCTTCGCCATCCACCTGAAGAAACGCCGGCGTGATCCGGCGCTGTTTGACCTCGACGCGCTCGCGCAGGCCGCGGATGGCTTCAGCGGCGCCGAGATCGAGCAGGCCGTGGTCGCCGCGCTGCACGCGGCGTTCGCCGCGCACAGCGAGCTGGGCACGGCGGAGGTACTCGCCGCGCTGCGGACTTCGCCGCCCCTGTCGGTCACGATGGCTGAGCGGGTGGCGGCGCTGCGCGCGTGGGCACAAGGCCGGTGCGTGCCGGCGGATTAGGGCGCTGCGACGAGACGCGGCACGGGTCGGGGCACGCAGTGAGCACGGCGCGCGGATCGCGCCACGGGCCGGTGTTCAGGCCGGCGCGGCATCGGGCAGGGCCGCCTGCACCTGGCGCACCAGGGCGCTGGGGGCGTAGGGTTTCTGGACGTAGCCGGCCAAATCACGCGGGCCAAACCCGCGCGTCGCCGTGCCCTCGTCGTGGCCGCTCGAGAGTACCACGCGGATATCCGGGCGGATTTGCCGCAACTCGCGGAAGACCGCGTCCCCGGCGAGTCCCGGCAAGGTCACGTCGAGCACCACGAGCGCGATGCACGCCGCTTGGGAGGCGAAGAGGGCGACGGCTTCCCGACCGTCGCGTGCCAGCAGCACCTTGAAGCCGGCACGCCGCAGCGCAGCCTCGGCGACGCTGCGAACGGTCTCCTCGTCATCCACAACCAGGATCGTCGCTGCGGCTGGGCTGGTTTGCGGCAGCAGCGCACCGGGGGCTGGCGGCCGGGCGGTGCCCACGGGAAACAGCGCGCGGATGGTCGTCCCCTGGCCCGGGGCGCTGCGAATCTGAACGGCGCCACGGTGACCGCGCAAAATGCCGAGCACCGCGGGCAGCCCCAGGCCGCGCCCGGTGAAGCGCGTGCTGAAGAAGGGGTCGAACACGCGGGCGAGCGTGCCTTCGTCCATGCCGCTGCCCGTATCGGCGACCTCGAGGAACACGTAGGGGCCCGGCGCGAGCTCCTCGTGCAGGAACGGGTCGGCGAGGTCCGCCGCGCTCGCCAGCAGGCTTCCGGTGCGAATCGTGATCACGCCGGGATTGCTCTCGAGGGCCTCCGAAGCGTTGGTGACCAGGTTGAGGACCACCTGACGCACCTGGGCCACGTCCGCGTCGGTGGGCGGCAAATGCGGCGCGAGCTCGCAGCGCAGTTCCGCGCGGTGCGAGATCGACGCACGCAGCAGGTCGGCCAACTCGTCGACCGTGTGGGACAGGTCGACCGGGGCCAGGACGAAGCGGCCGCGCCCGGAGTACGCCAGCATTTGGCGCGTCAGCTCGGCGGCGCGTTCGCCGGCGCGGACGACTTGCTCGATCAAGCCGCGCGCGGGGGAAGTCGCGGGCAAGCTCTCCAGCGCGAGGCTGGCATTGCCGAGCACCCCCGTGAGCAGGTTGTTGAAGTCGTGGGCGATGCCGCCGGCAAGCACGCCGAGGCTTTCCAGCTTCTGGAACTGCTGGGCCCGGGCGGCCAGGCGCAGGCGGTCTTCTTCGGCCTGTTTGCGGTCGGTGATGTCGAGCACGGTGCCGAACAAGCGCGCGACGCGCCCGGACTCGTCGCGTAGCGGATGGATGATCGTGTGTGTCCATTTGAGGCTGCCGTCGGGCATCCGCACGCGCTGGTCCAATGCGACGTCGCCGGTCGCCTCGCCGACGCGCTGCAGACAGGCCCGGACGGTTGGCTGGTCGTCCGGATGAACGCGCTGCAGGTATTCCTCGAGTGACGGCTCGGGCTGAGCGGGATCGAAGCCCAGCATGAGGAACGTCTGGTGCGACCAACGCACGTGTCCGGTAGCGACGTCGAGGTTCCAGCTCCCCAGGCGCGCCAGTCGCTGCGCCTCGGCCAACTCGCGTTCGCTCTCGCGCAGGGCGTCTTCGGCCTGCCGGCGCGCGGTGATATCGACCCAGGCTTCGAGGACCAGCGGTGTGCCGTCGACGTCCTGGAAGGGCAGATCGTGAACCTGGTAGGTGCGCCCGTCCGCGGTATGTTCTTCCCACGCCAGGGATGCCCCGGTTTCGAGGATGCGAAGAGGTTTGCAGTCGGGGCACGGCGCCGTGCGATTGTGGAAGAGCTCGTAACATCGGCGGGCCGCGGGATCGCCATAGATCTCGCGAAAACGCCGGTTGGCGAAGCGCAGCGTGTGGTCCGGGGCGAGCAGGTAGACAATCAGCGGCAGCGATTCGAGCACCGCTTCGATGCGGCGGTGCTCGTCACGGGCGGTCGTCTCGATCCGCTTGCGATCCGTGATGTCCTGGATGATGCCCACCGCGATGGGGTAGGGCCCGGTCGCGTCGGGCACGGCCGCCGTGAGTTGCCCCCAAACGAGAGTCCCGTCGCGCCGGCGGAAGCGCTTCTCCAGTTGCAGGACGCGCAATTCGCCGGAAAGCACGTGCGGGTACAGCGCGGTCTCGCGCGCATAGTCCTCGGGCTCCGTGATCTCAGCTACCGTGCGTTCGCGCAGTTCCGCCTCGCTGTAGCCTAGAAACGCGCGGCAGGCCTGATTGGCGGACAGCAGCCGCCCGGTGCGCGTGTCGACCATGGCAATGCCGGCCGGGCACTGCTCGTAGACGGTCGCCAGCCGCTGTACGGCGGCGGGGGCGCCCGGTGCGCTAGCGGACGGCGCGGCGCTCGCGCGCGATTCCGGAGGTGCCCGGTCTGGCCCGGGGGTAGCGTCCGTGCGCTGGAGGCGGGCGCGCAGCTCCTCAAGCTCCGCAACGAGTTGCGCCTTGGTCTTGGACGAAGAACGCACGCGGCACCCCGAACGGGGGACAGGAATTGTGGCGGGCACGCAGCCACGGTTCTGGCCGGCGGCGCGCCGGCGCCCGATCCGATGCTGTGCAGCATCGTACCCGGCTTTGGCGCTGGCGGAAGGGAATTTCCGCGCGGTGGCGGACTGATCCGACCCGCAAGCAAGACACGCGCACTCCGGGTTTGCCGCGCGTGGGTTCGCGGACGTTTCCCGCGCGGTACACTACGTCCTGCAGCGCGGCACCGGCGGCGCGCGACGGCGGCACGGGGTGCTTTCGCCGGCAGTGTGGCGCGCCTCGGCTTGAGGGGCCCCCTGGAGGCCGGCAGAAACGGTTCAAACACGGATGTCTACGCGCGCGGTGCCAAGCGGGCTCACGGATCGTCACCTGCTGGGGTGGATGTTCGCCTTCCTGCGCCCGGTGCGCGGTACCGTCTTTCTGGCCTGCCTGTACGTGTCTGCCTGGATTGGCGCGGAGATTCTCACCGTGCGCCAGACAGCTCAGGCCATCAACACCATCGAACGTGTTCGCGTTCAGCAGACCGACGCGGCCCCCGGCTTCTGGGCCTGGCTGCGCGGGGCGTCGACCGAGGCCAACGGACTGCAGCGCGTCGTGCTCGTGCTGGCAGGCTTGACGCTGGCGATGGCCATCCTGACTTACCTGCGCGAGGTCACGAACCTCAAAATGAGCATGTACAAGGTCTTCTACATTCGGGAGGCCGTGTACGATCAACTCCAGCGCGTCGGCTTGCGTTTCCACGACCTCATCTCGACCGGCGAGTTGATCAACCGCGCCCTGAGCGACTTGCAGAACGTGCGGGCCTTCGTCAACACGGCCGTCCTGCTGACCCTCGAGATCCTGCTCATCGTTGGCGGCTACATGATTCTGCTACTGACGCGCACCCCGTGGGCCGCGCTGCTGTCGGTCACCCCGCTGCCGTTCTGGATCTGGTACACGCTGCGGTTCTCGCGCCGCATGCGTCCGGCGCAAGAGGCGGTGATGCGGGTGGGCGACCAGAACATCGAAATCATCACGGAGAATATCGCCGGCGTGCACGTGGTGAAGGCGTTTGCGGCCGAACGGCAGGAAATCGCGAAGTACGGGCGGAACTGCGACCGGTTCATCAAGCGCGTGCTAGCGCGCATCCGCATGTTCGCGGATTATGTGCCGGTGATCCGGGCCGTGTCGATGCTCGGGCACCTGAGCCTGTTTCTGCTGGCGGGTGTGCTGATCATCAAACGCGTGCTGCAGCCGGGCGATATCCTGGTGCTGGGTGCGGCAATGGGCGCCATCCTGGGGCGCCTGCAGCAGGTCGCCACGATCTTCGAGCAGTACCAGAACGCGATCGTCTCGGCGCGGCGCCTGCACGAGGTGCTGGCGGCGGCGCCGACCGTGCCGGTCGCGGCGAACGCCCGCCCCTTGCCGCCCGGTCGCGGCGCCGTGTGCTTCGAGGACGTGACCTTCGGCTACGATCCGGCCAAGCCGGTGCTGCGCGACGTGAGCTTCACGGCGGAGGCGGGGCAGATGGTGGCTCTGGTCGGCCCGACGGGCTCCGGCAAGTCGACGCTGGTGCACCTGCTCGCCCGTTTCTACGACCCGCAGCAGGGCCGCATCGGGATCGACGGTGCAGACGTGCGCGACGTGACGCTCGATAGCTTGCACGCCCAGGTCGCGTTCGTGTTCCAGGAGACCTACCTCTTCAGCGACACGGTGGCAGGGAATATCGCGTACGGCCGGCCCGGTGCGTCGCAGGCGGAGATCGTGGCAGCCGCGCGGCTCGCGCAGGCGGAGGAGTTCATCCGGGAGCTGCCATTGGGCTATGACACGGTGCTGGGCGAGCGCGGCACGACGCTGTCCGGCGGACAGCGGCAGCGGCTGGCGATCGCGCGGGCCTTGTGTGCCCGACCACGCATTCTTGTGCTGGACGATGCGACTGCCTCGGTAGACCCGGAGACTGAGGAGCGGATTCACGGCGCGCTGCGCGACGTGATGCGGGACATGACGGTCTTCGTCATCGCCCACCGCCTCAACACCGTGCGCAGTGCGGATGTCGTCCTGGTGCTGGAGAACGGCCGGATTACACAGCAGGGCACGCATGACGAGCTGATGCGGAAAGACGGGCATTACCGCGACATCGCCGCCGTCCAGCTCCACGGCCAGGAGGTCTGGGAGGACCCCGGGCGCCTTGCCTCGCACCTCAAACGTGTGGCCGATCCGGCCTTTCTGGCGACGCAGCGTCCCACGCCGGCGCCGACGAGTGATGCGGCCAGGCCCGAGGCGGCGGAGGAACAGCCATGAAGGGCCGCCTGCTGGGCTGGTTGCGGACGTTTGGGGCGCCGGCACCGCCGCCGACGGCGGTGGCCCTGCCGCAGTTGAGGTACGACGACGACGAGCGCGACTATCGGCCCATCGATTGGCGCCTGATCCGGCGGCTGCTGGCGTGGCTGGCGCCATACCGTCGCAAGTACGCGGTGGGGATCACCCTGGGCGTATGCATGGTCACCCTGGAGCTGCAGTCTCCGCAATTCATGCGTGAGATCGTCAACTTTGCGACGGGCTTTGTCGCCGGCACGCTGACGCCGATGCCGACGGAGGCACACGCGCTCAAGCATCTGGTGGCGGTGGTCGCGCTATGGGCGCTGCTGCTGGGCGCGGCGCTGCTGCTGCAGCGCTGGGAGATCATCGTGATGACCGACGCGGGGGAGCGCGTGCAGTTCGACTTCCGCCGCGCGCTGTTCGCCCACCTGCAGAAACTCTCGCTCAGCTACTACGACAAGACCAAGCTCGGGCGGATCATCAGCCGCTGTACGAGCGACGTGAACTCGATGCGCGACATCAACGTCTGGGGCATCGACACGGTCATGAAGAACATCCTCATGATGATCGTGGCCGGTACGATGCTGCTGAAGACCGAGCTGCGCCTGTTCCTCGCCGTCGTCTGGCTGGCGCCGCTCCTGTACGCCGTCAACTTCTACTTCCGCCGCAAGATCGCCACCGTCTGGCAGGTCTGCCGCGAAGGCTGGACGCGCGTCTCCAGCAATCTCGCCGAGAACATCACCGGGGTACGCGTGGTCACCGCCTTCGGCCGCCAGGTCTACAACCTCGGCGTGTTCGACCGCCTGCAGGTCATCAATACCGACAACAACGTCGGCCTGTCGCGCATCAACGGCGTGTTTCAGCCGTCTCTGCAACTCATCGGCTTCACTGGCCGCGCGATCATCCTGCTCTACGGCGGTTACCTGGCAGCCACGGGGGCGATACACGGGGTCGGTTCCGTCGTGGCCGCCTTCCTGTACTGGGACCTCTTCATGGGCCCGGTCCTCACCTTCGGGAACTTCCATAACCAGCTCATGCAGGCCATGGCCGGGGCGGAACGCGTCTTCAACCTGCTCGATCTGCAGCCTGAAGTGACGGACCTCGTGGATGCCCGGCCGTTGCCGCGCATCGAGGGGCACGTGCGCTTCGAGGGTGTGACTTTCGGCTACAAGCCGGAGCGGCCCGTGCTGCACGACATCGACTTCACGGCCGAGCCGGGGCAGACCATCGCGCTCGTCGGCGCGACCGGCAGCGGCAAGAGCAGCATCATCTCGCTGATCGCACGTTTCTACCAGCCGCAGGCCGGACGCATTCTGGTGGATGGGCACGACATACGGCACATCACCGGCGAGTCGCTGCATCGGCAGATGGGCCTGGTCTTGCAGACGAACTTCCTGTTCACCGGCACCGTGATCGAAAATATCCGTTACGCCCGCCCGCACGCGACGCGCGAGCAAGTGGTCGGGGCCGCCCGCGCGCTGGGCTCGTACGATGCGCTCCTGGCCCTGCAGGACGGCTTCGATACGGAGGTGGGCGAGCGCGGCGCCAGCCTTTCGCTCGGGCAGCGACAACTCGTGTGCTTCACGCGTGCTTACCTGGCGGACCCGCGCATCTTCCTCTTTGACGAAGCCACCAGCTCGGTGGACTCGGTGACGGAACTGGCCGTCCAGCGCGCCCTGGAGCGCTTGCTGCAGGGCCGGACGACATTCGTCGTGGCGCACCGCTTGAGTACCATCGTCGGGGCGGATTGCATCCTGGTGATCGACCAGGGCCGGATCATCGAGCGCGGCACGCACGCGGAGCTGCTGCAGGCCGGCGGCAAGTATGCCGCCCTCTACGCCCAATTCGTGTTTCACAACCGTGGCGCTGCGATCTGACCCCCGCCTTGGCTTGGCCGGCTGAGCGGCTATCATACCCGCTTTCCCATTGGCCCTCTCGGAGTGCCCCACATGCTGCCGTCGAAAGCCGACTTGCTGCTGGTGCGCGGGCTGGCCGCGCTGCTGATCGGAACGCTGACTTGGGCGACCGCCGCCGCGCAGGACAAGACGTCGGACGCCGACAAGGACGTCGTGCGCGTCGAGTCCCTGGACCTCAAGGCGGTCGAGCAGGAGTGGGGCGAACCCCACCAAGGTTTCTCGGTCGACCGCAATCCCATCACGCTCGCCGGTAAGGTCTACGAGCACGGGCTGGGCACGCACGCCAATAGCGAACTCGTGATCGAACTCGGCGGCGGTGCCCAGACCTTCGAAGCGGTGGTCGGGGTGGACGATGAGAAGAAGGACGGCGGCTCCGTCGTGTTCGTCGTCCTCGTGGACGGCCGCGAGGCACTCCGCACCAAGGTGCTGCACGGCGGCGTTGCGCCGGTGCCGGTCAAAGTCGACCTGGCGGGCGCTAAACTCCTCACGCTGGTCGTCGAGGACGGTGGCGACGACATCAACAACGACCACGCCGATTGGGCCGATGCGCGCATTACGCTCAAGCCGGGCGATACTTCGCGGCCGAAGGCCGTCCCGTTTCCGCCGGGCCCGGACCCCAACATCACGCGCCTGACCACGCCGGCGCCCACCATTCACCACCCACGCATCACCGGTGCCACGCCGGGTCGCCCGTTCCTGTTCCGCATTCCCGCCACCGGCCAGCGCCCGCTGAAGTTCACCGCCAAGGATCTGCCGGCCGGTCTGAAGCTGGACACCGAAACGGGCATCATCACGGGCGCCCTGCAAGCCGAAGGAACGACCGTCGTCACCGTGACGGCCGAGAATGGCCGGGGCAAGGCTGAGGTTCAGCTCACGATCGTGGGCGGCACGCACAAGCTCGCCGCGACACCCCCGATGGGCTGGAACTCATGGAATTGCTGGGGTACCGCCGTGGACGACGCGAAGGTGCGGGCGGCCGCCGACGCCCTGGTGAGTAGCGGCCTGGCAGACGTGGGCTTCCAATACATCAACATCGACGATGCCTGGGAGAAGGAACGCGACGCGGATGGCCGCATCGTGCCGAACGAGAAATTCCCCGACATGAAGGCCCTCGCCGACTACGTGCACAGCAAGGGCCTCAAGCTCGGCATCTACTCCTCGCCGGGGCCCAAGACCTGTGGCGGCTACGAGGGCAGCTACCAACACGAAGAGCAGGACGCGCGGCAGTACGCCGAATGGGGCATCGACCTGCTGAAGTACGACTGGTGCTCGTACGGAGAGATCGCCAAGGACCCGAATGCCGAGGAGCTGCGCCACCCGTACCGCGTGATGCGCGCCGCGTTGGACAAATGTGGGCGCGACATCGTCTACAGTCTGTGCCAGTACGGCATGGGCAAGGTGTGGGAGTGGGGCGCCGAAGTCGGCGGCAACTACTGGCGCACGACCGGAGATATCAACGACTCGTGGCAGAGCATGGCGGGCATCGGTTTTGCGCAGGCGGGACACGAGGAATTCGCCGGTCCGGGGCGCTGGAACGACCCGGATATGCTCGTCGTCGGCAAAGTCGGCTGGGGCCCGGACCTGCACCCCACCAGGCTGACCAAGAACGAGCAGGTCACGCACATCACCCTGTGGGCCCTGCTGGCCGCGCCCATGTTGATCGGCTGCGACCTGTCCGACATGGACGATTTTACCCTGGCCCTGCTGACGAACCCCGATGTGATCGCGATCAGCCAGGACCCGCTGGGCAAGGCGGCGCGGCGGATCAAGCAGGACGGCCGCCTCGAAATCTGGGCCCGGCCGCTGGTCGACGGCACGCAGGCGGTTGGCCTGTTCAATCGAGGCCGCGGCGAAGCAACCATCACGGTCAACTGGAGCGCTCTGGGCCTGTCCGGCGCGCAACCCGTCTACGAAGTCTGGACGCGGCAGGGCCGGGAGAAGGTCGACGGGGAATACCACGTGAAGGTTCCGCGACATGGGGCGGCGCTGCTCAAGATTGGAACGCCCGATGCGCTGAAGCGGAAGCTGCTCGCCCAGTAGGCCGGCCGAAATCCCCCGTGCGAGGCCCACGCGGCACGCAGCCTCGGCGGGGGCGCGATTTCTGGCGACCGGGCGTGGGGGGTTATGGCACGCGCTGGACGATCGAGTATGCTATCCGACTTCGGCGGTGTTGCCCGCGACTGAAACGTTTCGCGCCGCCGCCTGGTGCCGTTTTCCAGGGAGACGCCGATGCGCACGAGTCTGCTGCCCGTCCTAGTCGCCTGGGCCTGCGTCGCCGCGGTATTCGGGGGAGATGAGGAAGTCACGGCCGTGAGTAAGCCCGAGCTCGAACCTGCGAACCAGCACTATGTCACCAACCAGCCGCCTCTGGCACCGAGTCCGCTCGTCAAACTGCCGATCGGCGCCATCGAGCCCCAGGGTTGGCTGCGCAAGCAACTCGAGCTCGAGGCCGAAGGCTTCATCGGCCACCTCACCGAGATCAGCGAGTTCCTCAAGAAGGACGGCAACTCCTGGCTTGATCCCGAAGGACGCGGCGACCGCGGCTGGGAAGAGGTGCCGTACTGGCTCAAGGGCTTCGGCGACCTGGGCTATGTGCTGAAGAACGAGCGCATCATCAAGGAAGCGAAGATCTGGATCGAGGGCACCATTGCCAGCCAGCGCGCCGACGGCTTCTTCGGTCCGCGCTTCAACCTCACCAGCCTCGAGGGCAAGCCCGATCTGTGGCCCAACATGATCATGCTCAACGCTCTGCAGACGTACTACGAGTACAGCGGCGACCAGCGCGTGCTCGACCTGCTGACGAAGTACTTCGAGTGGGAGATGACCGTCCCCGAGGCGGACTTTCTCATCCCGTTCTGGCAGAACCAGCGCGGCGCCGACAACCTCGCCAGCGTCTATTGGCTCTACAACCGCACGAAGAACCCCAGGCTCCTCGACCTCGCCCAGAAAATCCACCGCTGCACGGCCAAGTGGACGGCCGGCGTCGCCAACTGGCACGGCGTGAACATCGCCCAGGGCTTCCGCGGGCCGGGCAACTACTATGTCCAGTCCAAGAATCCCGCCGACCTCGCCGCGGTCGAACGCAACTACCAGCAAGTCCGCGGCCTGTACGGCCAGGTCCCCGGCGGCGGCTACGGCTCGGATGAGAACTGCCGTCCGGGCTACGACGATCCGCGGCAGGGCACCGAGACTTGCACCTGGGCGGAGTTGATGCTGTCGTACGAGATGCTGCTCGGCATTACCGGCGACGGGCTCTGGGCGGATCGCTGCGAGGAGATCGCGTTCAACTCGCTGCCCGCGTCGATGACCGCGGACCAGAAGGCACTGCGCTATCTCACCTGCCCGAACATGGTGCAGTCCGACAAGACGAACAAGGCGCCGGGCATCGAGAACGGCGGCGACATGCTGTCGTACAACCCGCACAACTATCGCTGCTGTCAGCACAACGTGTCGCATGCCTGGCCGTATTACGCCGAGCACCTGTGGATGGCCACGCCGGGCAACGGCCTGGCGGCGGTGCTGTACGCGGCGAGCACGGTCAAGGCCAAGGTCGGCGACGGCACGGAAGTGACGATTGCCGAAGAGACGTCGTACCCGTTCGGCGAGACGATTCAGTTCACGGTAACGACGCCGAAGGCGGTGCAGTTCCCGCTGAGCCTGCGCGTGCCCGGCTGGTGCGCGCAGCCGACCCTGAAGATCAACAGTACGGCGCAGCAGGTCGCCGTCCAGGGCCGCGAGTTCATCGTCGTGTCGCGGACCTGGCAGAATGGCGACACCGTCGCGCTGCACCTCCCGATGAACATCACCGTCACCAAGTACGCCAAGAACCACAGCAGCGTGTCCGTCGCACGCGGGCCGCTGACGTTCGCCCTGCAGATCGGCGAGGACTATCGCCGCTGCGGCGGCACCGACGCCTGGCCGGCTTTCGACCTCTTCCCGAAGACGCCCTGGAATTATGGCCTGGTGCTCAACGAGAAGAGCCCGGCGGAGTCGTTCGAGGTCGTGCAGAAGGACTACGCCGCCGGCCGCCAGCCGTTTGAGCCGAATGCCGTGCCGATTGTGATCAAAGCCAAAGGCCGCAAGATCCCGCAGTGGAAGAAGGACTACCTCGGCCTGGTCGGCCTGCTGCAGGACAGCCCGGCCAAGACGAGCGAGCCGGTGGAGGACATCACGCTGATCCCGATGGGTGCCGCGCGGCTGCGCATTGCACAGTTCCCGGTTGTAGACGGCCGCGACGCGAAGGAATGGGTCGTCCCGCAGGAAGCGACGGCGAAGGAGCCGCTGCCCACGACGGCCTCGCACGTGCACGATGCGCTGTCGGCCTGCTCGGACGGTCTGATGCCCAAGGCCAGCAACGACGTCGGCGTGCCGCGCTTTACGTGGTGGAACCACAAGGGCACGACCGAGTGGGTGCAGTACGACTACGCCGAGCCCAGGAAGGTCAGCATCTGCGACGTCTACTGGTTTGACGACAGCGGCGCCGGCGAATGCCGCGTGCCCGCCTCCTGGCGCGTGCTCTACAAGAACGGCGACCAGTGGAAGCCCGTGCAGCCGAAGGGCAAGTACGGCGTCGAACTGGACAAGTTCAACCGCGTGATCTTCGAACTCGTCGAAACGACGGGCGTGCGGCTCGAAGTGCAGCTCCAGGACAAGTTCTCGGGCGGAGTGCTGGAATGGAAGGTGGAATAATGGCTCGGTCGGTCCTGCTGGTAACGGTGCTGGTCATGAGTGCGAACGCAGCGTTCGCGGCCGACGTCCGCGACTACCCCATCACCCCCGTCCCCTTCACCGCGGTCCACTTCGCCGATGCGTTCTGGACGCCGCGCCTCGAGGCCAACCGCAAGGTCACGGTGCCCTACGACTTCAAAAAGTGCGAGGAGACCGGCCGCATCGACAACTTCCTGAAGGCGGCCCACCAGAAGCCTGGTGCCTACGAAGGTTACGCCTTCAACGACTCCGACGTCTTCAAGGTCGTCGAAGGCGCCGCGTACTCGCTCGCGCTCAAGCCCGATCCGGCGCTCGACAAGTACCTCGACGAACTCATCGCGAAGTTCGCCGCCGCCCAGGAGCCCGACGGCTACCTGTACGCCGCGCGCACCAGCGACCCCAACAACGTCCAGGAAATGTCCGGCAAGACCCGCTACTCCCATCTGCAGATGAGCCACGAGCTCTACAACGTCGGGCACATGTACGAGGCGGCCGTCGCCCACTTCCTCGCCACCGGCAAACGCAACTTCCTCGACATCGCCCTCAAGTCCGCCGACCACGTCGACCGCGAGTTCGGCCCCGGCCGCCGCGTCGATCCCCCCGGGCACGAGGAAATCGAGATGGGGCTCGTCAAGCTCTATCGCGTCACCGGCGAAGTGCGTTACCTCAAGCTCGCCAAGTTCCTCCTCGATTGCCGCGGCCGCAACCTCGACAAGCGCGAGGGCTACGGCGACTACTCCCAGGACCACATCCCCGTCACCGAGCAAACCAATGCCGTCGGACACTCGGTCCGCGCCGCCTACCTCTATTGCGGCATGGCCGACGTGGCCGCCCTGACCGGCGACGAGGCCTACATCCGCGCGATCGATCGCATCTGGGAGAACATGGCGTTCAAACGCCTGTACCTCACCGGCGGCATCGGCGCCCGTCACGGCGGCGAGGCCTTCGGCGACGACTATGAGCTGCCCAGCAAGGAAGCCTACGCCGAAACGTGCGCGGCCATCGCCAATGCGATGTGGAACCAGCGCATGTTCCTGCTGCACGGCGACGCCAAGTACATCGACGTGCTCGAACGCGTGCTCTACAACGGGTACCTGTCGGGCGTGTCGCTCGGCGGCGACCGCTTCTTCTACGTCAATCCGCTCGCCTCCGACGGCAAGCCGCAGCGCCAGGAGTGGTTCGGCTGCTCGTGTTGCCCGACCAACGTCGTCCGCTTCATGCCCTCGCTGCCGGGCTATGTGTATGCCCAGCATGCCGACGCCGTCTACGTAAACCTCTTCGTCGCCGGTACCGGCAAGGTGCAGGCGCCTGGACAGGCGGTGGAATTGAAGCAGGAGACGCGCTACCCGTGGGAAGGCGACGTGAAGATCACCGTCACGCCCGAGAAGCCCGCCGACCTCACGCTCTACGTGCGCATTCCGGGTTGGGTGCGTGGTCAGCCGGTGCCGGGCGACCTCTACACGACTGTGAACGGCAAGCCCGAAGCGTACACGCTGAAGGTCAACGGCACCGCGCTCACGCCGGAGCTGGAGAAGGGCTACGCGAAGATCAAGCGGACGTGGCAGCCGGGCGACACGATCGAACTGAGCCTGCCGCTGTCCGTGCGGCGTGTCGTCGCCAATCCGCAGGCCAAGGACTGCGCCGGCCGCGTCGCGTTCGAACGCGGTCCGATCGTGTTCTGTGCTGAGGCGGTCGACAACGGCGGGCACGTGGCCGATCTGGTCGTGGCCGACAATGCCGCGCTCACTGCGAAATTCGAGCCGGAATTGCTAAACGGCGTCGTGACGCTGCGCGGCCCGGCCCAGCGTGTGGACGCCGATGGGGCGCTCCAACCGGCCGAGTTCGTCGCCGTCCCGTACTACGCCTGGTGCCACCGCGACCGCGGCGAAATGCAGGTCTGGATGCCGCGCACGCCCGCCGCCGTGAAGCCGCTGGCGTCGCCCGCTTCCGCCTCCCATGTGAACGGTGGCGACACGCTCGAAGCCCTGTTGGACGGCCGCGAACCGGCCAACTCCAACGATCAGAGCATCCCGCGCTTCACCTGGTACGACCACAAGGGCACGGCGGAGTGGGTGCAGGTCAAGCTCCCGAAGCCCCGCAAGGTCGCGCAGGTCTCCGTGTACTGGTTCGACGACACCCCGGACGGCGGCTGCAAGGTGCCCGCTTCCTGGAAGTTGCTTTACCTCGCCGGCAAGGAGTGGCAGCCGGTCACCACGCAGGCGCCTTGCGGCACCGCCCGCGACCGGTATAACGTGGCCACCTTCGAGCCGGTGGAGACCGCAGGCCTGCGCATCGAAGTGCAGTTGCAGGACGGCTTCTCCGGCGGCATTCTCGAGTGGAAGGTGGAGTAGCCCGGCCCGCGACGACCGCTCGAGACCTGTGGCGCGGGCCGCGTGCCAGAGGTGTCGACATGACCGCTCGCCTTGCCGTGCTCGCGCTGGTGGCCCTGGGTCTCACGCTCCCCGCGTGGTCACAATGGAAAGCTCAGCCCGGCCCGCTGGCCACCAAGTGGGCCGCGGACGTTTCCCCCGAAAAGGCCCTGCCCGAATATCCCCGCCCGCAACTCGTCCGCCCCGACTGGCAGAATCTTAACGGCCTGTGGTCCTACGCCATCACGCCGCGCCCGGCTGCCCAGCCGGAGAAGTGGGACGGCCAGATCCTCGTCCCGTTCGCGGTCGAGTCCGCGCTGTCGGGTGTGATGAAGCGCGTCGACGAAAGCCAGCGCCTCTGGTACCGCCGCACTTTTGAAGTTCCCGCGAAGTGGGCCGGCCGGCGCGTCCTGCTGCACTTCGGCGCCGTCGACTGGGAGACCACCGTCACCGTCAACGGCAAGGAGGTCGGTCAGCACCGCGGCGGCTACGACCCGTTCACGTTCGACATCACTGACGCGCTCAAAGCCGGCTCCGAGCAGGAACTGGTCGTCGCTGTTTGGGACCCGACCGACTCCGGCACGCAGCCGCGCGGCAAGCAGGTTCACAAGCCCGAGGGCATCTGGTACACGCCGACCACCGGTATCTGGCAGACCGTGTGGCTCGAGCCCGTACCCGAGGCGCACATTGCCGGTCTCCGCATCACGCCCGACGTCGACCATGCTTCCGTGGCCGTCAGCATCGATGGTGCGTCGCTCAAGCCTGAACACGCGCTGCGCGTCGTGGTTTTTGATGGGGAGAAGGAAGTCGCGAGCGGCAGCGGCCACAACCGCGTCGAGATCAAGCTTCCCGAGCCGAAGCTCTGGACGCCCGATACTCCGCATCTGTACGACCTGAAGCTCACGCTCGTCTACGGCGACGGCAAGCCCGTCGACGAGGTGACCAGCTACTTCGGGTTGCGCAAGATCTCCGTCGGGCCCGACGAGCACGGCGTCACGCGCCTGCTGCTCAACAACAAGTTCCTCTTCCAGTACGGCCCGCTAGATCAGGGCTTCTGGCCGGACGGCCTCTACACGGCTCCGACCGACGCCGCCCTGTGTTACGACATTGAGATGACGCGGCAACTCGGCTGCAACCTGGTCCGCAAGCACGTCAAGGTCGAGCCCGACCGTTGGTACTACTGGTGCGACAAGCTGGGCTTGCTCGTCTGGCAGGACATGCCCAGCGGGGACAAGTACATCGCGGGCGACGATCCGGACATTCAGCGCGCGCCGGAGTCCGCCGCCCAGTATGACCGCGAGCTGACACAGCTCGTTGACACGCACTACAACCACCCGTGCATCATCGTCTGGGTGCCCTTCAACGAAGGCTGGGGCCAGTTCGACACCGCCCGTGTGACCGACCTGCTCCACAAGCTCGACCCGACGCGTCTCGTGAACTCCGCCAGCGGTTGGACCGATCGCAAGACCGGCGACATGCACGACATTCACGTCTATCCCGGCCCCGCGTCCCCGGCCCCAGAGCCGAAGCGCGCCGCCGTCCTCGGCGAGTTCGGCGGGCTGGGCCTGCCGCTGCCGGGTCACACCTGGCAGGCGGAGAAGAACTGGGGCTACAAGAGCTTCAAGTCACCTGAGGAACTCACGGAGGCGTACCTCGGCCTGATGACTCAGTTGCGCCTGCTCATCGGCAACGCGGGACTCTCCGCGGCCGTCTACACGCAGACCACCGACGTCGAGATCGAGGTCAACGGCTTGATGCCGTATGACCGCGCGCTGGTGAAGATGGATGCCGCCCGCGTGACGGCCGCCAACCGCCTGCTGTACGCCCCGCCGCCGGTCACGAAGGCCATCGCTCCGACCTCCGAGCGTGAGCCGCAGACGTGGCGCTACACGACGGAGGCGCCGGCGGACGGTTGGGAAGGAGCCAAGTTTGACGATGCCAAGTGGTCCACCGGTGTCGGCGGCTTCGGCACAGCCGGCACGCCCGGCATCAATGTGCAGACCGAGTGGAAGACCAGCGATATCTGGCTCCGTCGCACGATTGACCTGAAGACCGTGCCGACTGCGGCGCTGCTCAGCGTGTACCACGACGAGGATTGTGAGGTTTACATCAACGGCAAGCAGGTCGCGAAGCTCACCGGTTACACGACGAGCTACGCCCTGCTGACCCTGCGGGCCGGCGATGTCCTGCAAGCGGGCCGGAACGTCATCGCCGTGCACTGCCACCAGACCAAGGGCGGACAGGGGATCGATGTGGGGATCGTCGAGGTGCAGGAGCCGGGCAGGAAGTAGCCGCGCAGTCCGAAGTCGCCTGGACTCCAGGCCGCGGTGCCGCCGATCTGTCGGCGGTGCCGCGGTCGGGTTTTACCACCAGCGACCTTTTTTCTTCTTGTCGGCCGCCGAGCCGCTCGCGTTGTTGCCGGCCTCGGCCTCGATGCGCGACAGGAGTTCGGCATCGCTGACCTTGCCGCCGGCGATCCGCCGCAGCACGCGGAGCTTCTGCCGCTGCTCCGGAGTGAGCGACGACTCGTCGATGGAGCCGTCGCTGTTGACCTTCGGCTTGCCCGACGGCGCCGGGGCTTCGGCCGACTCGTCGGCGTGCGGTGGCGCGGCTGGCGGAGGCGGAGTAGGCGGGGGTGCCTCGGCAGCCGGCTTGGCCTTCGACCCTGACTTGGGAGCGGCATCGGCCGATTTCCCGTTGGCGCGGGTAGCCTTCGTCGGGGCGGGAGTAGGCGGCGGGGGGGCGGGCTCCGGTTCGGCCGCGGCCTTGGACGGCTTGGCCTGCGGAGCCGGTGCGGCCGGCGCCGGGACCGGCGCGGCCTGCTTGAGTTCCGTTTCGCGTGCGGCGATTTCGTTGGCGAGTGCTTCCAGCTCGGCCTGCTGCGCGTCGAGTTCGGCCCGCAGCTTTTCCAGGGGTTCTTTCCGCAGCTTCAGCTCTTCCTCTTCCTGCGCCAGCGCCGCGCGCTGCTGCTCGACCTGCTGCTCCTGCGTCTCCAGTTCCTGCTGTTGCTGCGCCAAGGCGGTGCCGCGCTGCTCCAGCTCGGCCTGCTGCTGAGCGAGTTTCCTTTCCGCCTCTGCAATCGCCGCCTGCTGTTGTTCGAGCTGGCCGGACTGCGCCTGGAGCGCACTTGCCCGTTGCTGCAGCTCGCTCTCGGTCTGGCCGAGGGCCGCCTGCTGCTCGGCGGACTTGGCGTCACGCTGCGCCTGCTGTGACTCGGCCGCCTGTACCTGGCCTTCCTCGGCCGTCAGCGCGCCTTGTCGCTCCTTCAGGGCTTTGGCGCGTGCTTCCACCTCCGTGGCGCGCGTCTCGTTCTGCTGGTGCGCGGCGTCGAGTTCCGCCCGGCGCTTCTGCAGTTCGGCTTCCTCGTGCTCGATGCTCGCTTTCTTCGTCTTCAGTGTCTTGGCGAGGGCGTCCAGCTCCGCCTGCTGCCCGCGCAGCTCGACCGCCTCTTCTTCGAGCGAGGCCCGCTGTACCGCCGAGGCCGCTTCCCCCTCGTCTCGCGACGCTTCGCCGGCGAGGACCTGCTGTTCGCCGCGCGTCAGCGACTGACGCCGCTGCTCGAGCTCGCTCGCCCGGGCTGCCAGGGCCGCCTCGCGTTCGCGCAGCTCCTCGTCTTCCTTCAGCAGTTCCGCGCGCCGCTGCTCGATCTGCCCCGCGCGCGCGGCCAAAGTCGCTTCGCGCTTGTCGAGCGCCTCTTCCTCCTGTGCCAGCGTGCGGCGCCGGTCTTCCAGTTCCTGTGCCCGCGCTGCCAGCGGCGCCTCGCGCGCGTGTAGTTTCTCCTCATCGCGGGTGAGCGCCTGCCGCTGCGCCGTCAGTTCCTTCCCCCGCTGGTCGGTCGTGGTCTGCCGCTGGTTCAAGTCCGCTTCGACGCGGTCAAGCTTCGCGGTGCGCTGGTCCGCCTCTTCCTGCCGCCGCTTGAGCTGGGCGTCCTGCTGTTCGAGCTCGGCCGCCCACGCCTCGAACTTCGTGGCCTGCTCGTCCAGGGCCGCCCCTTGCGCCTTGGCGGCCGCGTCGCGCTCGGCCAATTCCTGTTCGAGCTTTTCCTGCGCCGCCACCCGCCCGTCGAGTTCGCGCTGCCGTTCCTCGACGCGCGCAGTGAGTTCCGCCAGTTCCGCCTGCCGTTGGTTCAGGGCCGTTGCTTCGGCCTCAATCACCTGGTGCAGTTGGTCCAGTTCAGCGCAGAGCTCCCCTGCATGCCCCGAGAACGCCGTAAGCCGCGCCGCGATCTCCTGTTGCAGGTTCGCGTCGGCGGCGCCAGGCGCAGGGCTTGGGTGCGATTGGCTACCCGATTCCGATGGCGTACTCATCGAATGCCTACTCTCCCTGGCTATCGTCACGGTGGATGCCCTACGCCAGCACGCCGCGCAGGTCCGATAGTGCGCCATGGTTCCCGTCCCGAACGCCGCGCAACCAGTGGACGCCGCCGCCCTTCCCCCCGATAATCCCTCACCTTTGCGGCTGCCCGCCGAGCGGCGCCGCCCAACCTGACCGTGGTGACCGAGCCCAATGACAGCGAAACGTGACCCCGCAGTTCCCGCGACGGGTGCCTCTCTGCCCGCCGCGCATCCCGGCGACATTCCCGCCCCCGAGTTCCGGCGCGCCATGCATCGCGTGGCCGATATGGTGGCCGATTACCTCGAACGCGTGCACGAATACCCAGTGATGCCGCGCATCCGCCCCGGCGAGGTGCGCGCGGCGCTACCCGCCAGCCCGCCGCAAGCCGGCGAGCCCCTGGACCGAATTCTCGACGACTACCACCGGCACATCGAGCCGGCGACGACGCACTGGAACCACCCCGGCTTCATGGCCTATTTCCCCGTGACGGGTTCCGGCCCCGGCATCCTCGGCGAGGCCCTCGCGGCCGCGCTCGACGTTAACGCCATGCTCTGGCGCACCGGCCCCGCCCAGACCGAGCTCGAAGAACTGGCCTGCGACTGGTACCGCCAGATGCTCGGCCTGCCTGCCGAGTTCCGCGGCCATATTAACGATACGGCTTCGATCAGTTCCATGTTGGCCATCGCGGCCGCCCGCGAAGCGGCAGTGAACCTGGATATACGCCGCCGCGGGATGGCCGGGCGCGCGGACGTGCCGCCGCTCACGATCTACTGCAGCGATCAGGCCCACTCATCGATCGACAAGGCGGCGGTGGCCCTGGGCCTCGGCCTGGAGAACTGCCGCCGCATCCCCAGCGATGCGCAGTTCCGCATGCGCCTCGATGCGCTGGAAGCCGCCATCGCCGCCGACAAAGCGGCCGGACGGCGTCCGATCGCCGTGGTGGCGACCGTCGGCACGACGTCCACGACGAGCATCGACCCGGTGCCGCAAATCGCTGCCATCGCGCGCCGCGAAGGCATGTGGCTGCACATCGACGGGGCGTATGCCCTCGCGGCGGCGATCTGTCCCGAGTTCCGCCCGCAGATGCCCGGCGTCGAACTGGCCGACTCGATCGTGACCAACCCGCACAAGTGGCTCTTCGTGCCCGTGGATTGCTCGCTGCTGCTGGTCCGCGATCCGGACCTCATGCGGCGGGCGTTCTCCATCGTCCCGGACTACCTGACGACGACGGAAACCGGGGTGACAAACCTGATGGATTACGGCGTCCAACTCGGGCGGCGCTTCCGCGCGCTCAAGCTCTGGATGGTCCTGCGGGCGTTTGGCGTGCAGGGCCTGCAGGAGCGCATCCGCTATCACTGTGCCCAGGCGAAGATCATGGCGGATTGGCTGGCGGCGCAGCCGGGGCTGACCCTCATCGCGCCGGTACCGTTCGCGACCGTATGCTTCCGCGCCGTGCCGGACCTGCCGGCGGAGCGACAGGACGCCTTCAACGAGCGGTTCCTCAGTGAGATCAACGCGGCGGGGCCGGTGTTCCTCTCGCATACGCGGCTGCATGGCCGGTACGTGCTGCGGCTGTCGATCGGCAACCTGCGGACGACTCCGGAGCACGTCGCCCAGGCGCGCGAGATCATCGCCGCTGCCCACGCCCGGGTGCGCGCGGAGTTCGGCGTGTAGCAACGAAGGGGGGGAGTGCGGTCGCGCTGTGACGCGACCGCGTGGTTCTGGCGCCCGCGCGGCGCCCAGCTAGACGGAGTTGTGCGACGTGACGGCACCCCTCGATACCTGGTCGATCGCGGAGACCGCGTTCGACGTGCGCAACAACCGGCACTATGAAGGTCTCCTGGCGATTGGCAGCGGCCCCCTGCAGCAGCGCGCGGCACTGGAGGAAGGCCTGCGCGACGATCCGCAGGACCGCGAGTACCTGCGCGTCATGGGCAACGTCACCGTCGAGAGCTTTCCCGATTTCAAGAGCCGCGTGGGCACCTACCTGCCCGGCGTCACCGGTCTGCACCCGACCTGCCGCGATGAGCTCATTAACCTGCCCGCCATCCACGGCTTGATCGTCTATGCTGGCGGCGAGCGGCTCGACATGGAGCACGGGCGGATCAGCGACTATGTCCGCCGGATCGACCTGCGCACCGGTCGCCTCATGCGCACCTTCGTGTGGGAGACGCGCGCCGGCGGCCGCCTGCGTCTGAATTTCGAACGCTTCATCAGCGCGCGCCGCCGCCACGTCATGGCCCTGCGCTGCACGATCTCACACTTGTCCGGCCCGCCTACCGAGCTGCGCTTCCTCGCGCCGCTAAGCGCCGAGGTGCGCACCAATGGCTTCGACCACTTCACGTCGGTCGACATCACCGGCGAGCACGAGCCGATCACGCTCAGTGTCCGCACGAACTCCGGCATCGATGTTGCCAGTGCCGCACTGCTTACCTGTGACCACGGCCCGGCCTGGAGCGTCGAGACCGAACGCCGCTGGGTCGCGCTGTCCGGCACCTGCATCCTCGATCCACATCAGACGGTCGTGGCGTGCAAGTATGCCGCGCTGACTTCATCACGGCACGTGCCGGGTGCGCCGCTCGATGCAGCCCGGAATATGGTCTGGGATGCGGCCGGGGCCGGCTTCGACCGCCTGGCAGTCGAGTCGGACGACGTGTGGGCACAGCGCTGGGCCGCAACCGACGTGGTCATCGAGGGTGATGCGTGCAGCCAGCTCGCCCTGCGGGCCTCGCTCTACCACATGCTCCGCGCCGTCGTCGAGGACGACCCGCGCGTCGCCATCGACGCGAAAGGTGCCGCCGGCGAGGCTTACTGCGGGCGCTATTTCTGGGACACCGAGCTCTTCATGCTGCCGCTGTTCCTGTACACGCGGCCGGAAGTGGGCAAAACGCTGGCGCGCTTCCGCGTCGCGTCTCTCGCCGGAGCCCGCCGCAACGCTGGCCGCTACGGCTATCCGGGTGCCCGGTATGCCTGGGAGAGTGCGCCCAGTGGCGACGACCATTGCCCCAACTGGCAGTACTGCGACCACGAAATCCACATCACCGCGGACGTGGCCTACGGTCTGTGGCACGCCCACGTGACCAACCCCGGCGACCTCGACTTCCTGCGCGACCTCACCGAAGTCGTCACCGAGACGGCCCGCTACTGGAGCGCGCGCGTCACGCACAACGCCGAGCGCGACGAGTACGAACTCCTCATGGTCATGGGCCCGGACGAGTACACCCCCTTCAGCCGCAACAACCACTACACGAACCGCCTCGTCGCGTTCGCGCTGCAGCTCACGCTCTTCGCGTGGGAGCAACTCCAACGCTGCGACGCGGCCCGAGCCGGCGAGCTGCGCACCAGGCTCGGCCTCGGCACGGACGAGCTGAAGCACTGGGCGGATATCGCGGCCCGACTGCGGCGGCCGTACGACGCAAGCCGCGGGCTCGTGCTGCAGTCCGATGACTTCTTCAGCTACGAACCGCTCGACTTCGCCCGCTGGTGGCCGGACCGTTCGCGGCGCCTGGGGGCGACCGTGAGCCAGGAGCGTATCTATCGTAGCCAGGTGCTCAAGCAGGGCGACGTCGTGCAGCTCATGGCGGTGTTCCCGCAGGAGTTCACGCCTGAGCAGATGCGCACCGCGTACGATACCTACGCGCCGCTGACGTCGCACGACTCGAGCCTGAGTCAGTCCATGCACGCGATCCTCGCAAGCTGGATCGGCCGGGACGACGAAGCCTGGCGGATGTGGCGCGAGTCCGTCGGCTTGGATCTGGAACTGGGCGAGGCGGCTGAGGGCATCCACGCGGCGTGCGCCGGGGCGAACTGGCAGGTGGCGCTGCTCGGGTTCGGCGGGCTGCGGACGCGCATGCAGGCGGAGGTCCTGACGCTGAACCCGCGCCTCCCGCGTGCCTGGGCTGCCCTGCGCTTTCCGCTCGTTTGGAACGGCCAGCCGCTGTACGTGTCCGTGGAACGCGGCCAGGTTGCGATCGCACACCGCGGGCAGGCGGCGTTGGCGGCGCGGATCGCGGGCCGGGATTACACCCTGCCGCCTGGCGAAATCACGACCTGCCCGCTCGTGGCGCCGGGGGAGGCCTAGACAAGCTGGGCACGACTGCGGGCGCGGCTGGCCTTAGCGCCGCTTGCGGACTTGCCGGGGACACCTATGGGCGGGCGGGGCTGCGCGTATAATTGACACATTACCCGCGGATCGACCGGGTCCAGACCGCGGGCTCCCGGAGTAACCCATGAGCGCTGCGGATATCGAGCTGCAGGAAGTGCACAAACACTATCGCAAAGGGCGCATCGACATACCCGCCCTGGACGGCCTGAGCCTGACGATCGCCGCCGGCTCCTTCGTGGCCATCATGGGCCCCAGCGGCTCGGGCAAGTCCACACTGTTGCACCTGGTCGGGGGGCTCGACTCTCCGACCTCCGGCGCGGTGCGCGTCGGCGCCGCCCAGCTCGAGTTCATGAGCGAGCGCGAACTGACGGCTTGGCGCAGCCGGCACGTCGGCTTCATTTTCCAGATGTACCACCTCGTCCCCGTTCTGACGGCGGCCCAGAACGTCGAGCTGCCACTGCTGCTGTTCCACATGCCCGCCCGCGAGCGGCGCCAACGCGTGCAGACCGCTCTGACGATCGTGGGCCTCCAGGACCGCATGGATCACCGCCCCAATCAGCTCTCCGGCGGCCAGGAGCAGCGCGTCGCCATCGCCCGCGCGATCGTGACCGACCCGGACGTAATTCTGGCCGACGAACCGACGGGCGACCTGGATGCCAAAACGTCGCAGGAAATTCTCAACCTACTGAGTCTGCTGCACACGGATTTCGGCAAGACCATCGTGATGGTGACGCACGACCCGCGCGCCGCGGCGCACGGCCAGCGCATCCTGCACCTGGACAAGGGCGTGCTCGACCGCGACGAGATGAACCAGCCGGGTGCCGCCGCGGCGGCGGCGAAGTAGGCGGCCCCGCGAACCACAGCGCACAGCGCGCGCCATGTGAACGGATGACCCTGACGTACGTGCTCATGCAGAATCTCACGCGCAACCGTCTGCGGACGGCGCTGACGGCCGTAGCGTTTGCATTACCGATGGCGATCTTTGTGCTCGCGCTGTCGCTGGTGGTGGGCCTCAGTCGCACCGCGGCGGCGCTGGAGCGCGAACTGCGCATCGGCGTCACACACCGCGTCTCGCTGACCATGCTCCTGCCCGACGGCATGCGGCGCAAGATCGAGGAATTGGACCCCCAGGGGCAGCGCATCGTGGCCGTCTGCGGCATGCGCTGGTTCGGGGGGCGCGTACCCGGCGCGCAAAACGCCCTGCAGAGTCTTGCGGCGGACAAGGATACGCTGCCGATCGTCTACAGCGACATCCGCCTGACGCCGGCGGAGATCGACGCCTGGCAGCGCGAGCGCCGTGCGGCCATTGTCGCCGGCGGCACGGCCCGGCAGTACGGCTGGAAAGTCGGCGACCGCGTCACGCTCGAAGGTACGGTGCCCCCGTATCTCCCCCTGGAATTCAAGATCATCAAGGTGTGGGCGGACTCGCCTTTTCCAACGGTGTTCTATCTGCGCCGCGACTACCTCGTGGATGCCTGTGAGGCGGCCGGATTGGGCGGTAGCGGCTGCAACATCTTCTGGGTGAAGTGCCGCGACGTCGCCGCGCTGCGCGCGCTGCAAGGCGAGATCGACACGCTGTTTGCGCACAGCCCCGACGAGACGAAGAGCCAGGACGAGAACGCGTTCGTGGCGGGTTTTCTGCAGGCGGTGGGCGACCTGCCGAGTCTCGCCCAGGCGATGGCCGTCGTCGTCGTGGTCATCATTGCCCTGGTCGCCGGCAATACCATGATGATGAGCTTCCGTGAGCGCACGCGCGAACTGGCCGTGTTCAAGGCCTTGGGCTTCCAGTCCCGCCGCGTGTTCTTCATCGTGCTGTCCGAAAGTGTCCTGCTGGCGCTGGCCGGCTCGCTCTTGGGAATCGCCCCGGTGACGCTCGGACTAACCTTGATCCCCGGGCAGTATCTATCCTGGGGGGCGTTCAGTCCGCCGGAGTTGTCCGTGGCGGCCGTCGTCGGCTCGCTGCTCATCGGTTTCGCCGTCGGCGTCGTGGCCGGCTTCTGGCCGGCGTATCAGGCGCAGCGTCTGCGCACGACGGATGCGCTGCGCCGCGTGGCGTAGGAGTACAGAAGCGATGTGGCGTCAGGCCTCCGCTTGCCCGGCGTGACCAAGGACTGTGAACCGAGAACCCGCATGGCCTTGCCCCTCACCTATCACTGGCGCCACCTATTGGTGCGGCGCACCACGTCGCTGCTGACGATGGCCGTCGTCGCCGCGGTGGTGGCAGCGCTCACGTGGATTCTGGGCTTCGCCTTTGCTCTCCGAACCTCGTTGGCGGTCGCCCGCGACGACCACAAACTCATGGTCTTGCGGCGCGGCTCCACGTCCGAATCCATGAGCGCGATCCCCGTGGCCGACTACAACAAACTGATCCAGGTCACCGGCCTGGCCCGTGATCCGAATGACATCCCGCTGATCAGTCCGGAAATGCTCGTGCAGGTCGCCCTGCCGCGGCAACGCGACGGCGGCAAGACCAGCGCCAACGTCGCCGTCCGCGGTGTGACGCCCGTCGCCCTGCAGATCCACCGCGCGGTGCGCCTGAGCGGCCCGCTCTTTGACACCGGCACGCAGGAGATCATCGTCGGCGCCAAGGCCGCCGCCCAGTTCATGGGTCTCCAACTCGGCGACGTCGTCAATCTCGGCTTTGGCAACGACCGCGGCTACAAGGTCGTCGGCTACTTCACGGCTGATGGCGGCCCGCTGGAGAGCGAGATCTGGGGCTACCTCCCATCCCTGCTCAACGCCTACAACCGCTCGATGTACTCCTCGGCTGCGCTCCGCCTCGCACCGGACGCCGATCCGGCGGCGGTGATTCAGCAGATCAGCGGCCCCGCGATCCAGTTGGACGCGCAGACGGAGGCCGAATACTGGAATGGTCAGACCGGCCGCGTGCGGGCCTACCTGGGGATTGTCGGGGCGCTGGTGCTCGTCATGGCTGTGGCGGCCGCGTGCTCGATCGCCAACACCATGTATGCCCTGGTGGCGGGGCGCGTGCGTGAGATCGCCATGTTGCGGACGATCGGCTTCTCGCGCAGGCAGATTCTGCTGGGGTTTGTGCTGGAGGCCGTGCTGCTCGCGGTGCTCGGGGGTGCCGTGGGGTGCGCGGCATGCGCCCTGTGGCTCGCCCTGGCAGGGCGCACGAAGGACATGTTGGGTGCGTCCAGCTTTGCGACGCTGGCCTTTGAGATTCGGCTGACCCCGATGGTCGTGACGGTCGCCCTGGTGGCGGTCACGCTGGTGGGGGCGCTCGGTGCGTTTCTGCCGGCCCGCCGCGCCGCCCACGTGGAAGTGATCACCGCCCTGCGCGAGGCGTAAATGCCGGAATGAGCCTGCCATGCGTTTGAAGTTGCTCTACCTGCTGCACAACCTCGCCAGGTGCTCCTTTCGCGCATTGCTCATCTGCGCTCGCGTCGTACCGCCCATGCGACTGCAGCTGCTCCACCTGCCGCACAACCTCGCCAGGTGCTCCTTTCGCGCATTGCTCATCTGCGCTCGCGTCGTACCGCCCGTGCGACTGGAGCTGCTCTACCTGCTGCACAACCTCACGCGGAATTTCCGCCGCACGCTGCTCACCTGCGCCGCCGTCGCGCTGCCCATCATGATTTACGTCCTCTCGACCGCGGTCATCGACGGCGTCAATCGCTTCCTCGACAACTCCGTGCGGCAGCTCCGCCTGGCCGTCACCCAGAAATCCTCGATCATCAACCCGCTGCCCGAGGGTCACCGCGCGAAGATCGAAGCGCTCGACCCCCCACGCGCGCGCATCATGGCTGTATGCGGCTTGCGCTGGATTGGGGG
Source organism: uncultured Planctomycetales bacterium (assembly GCA_964523405.1). Lineage (GTDB taxonomy): Bacteria > Planctomycetota > Phycisphaerae > UBA1845 > Fen-1342 > CAZGAQ01. The sequence continues at coordinate 259,392 of CAZGAQ010000002.1, read as the reverse complement.
CAGCATCGCCAACGATCCGCGCCCGCTGTCGGTGCTGGCGGCGGATCACGACTCGTTTCCGACCGCGTTCCCGGAATACCTGGGCCCGCGCGACGAGCTGGAGCAGTGGCAGCGCGAGCGCCGCGCCATCGTCGTCGGCAAGGACACGGCCAAGCAGTTCGGCTGGAAGCGCGGCGACCTCATTACCATCCGCCCCTCGGTGCCGCCATACGGCGAAATGCAGTTTCTGATTGTGTCGCTGTCGGGCCGGGAAGTCGCCGACGGCATCACCTGTTTCTCCCGCCGCGACTACCTGGAGGAGTACATCAAGGAGCGCGGCTGGCTTTCCGGTTACGTGAGCATGTACTACGTAAAGTGCGCGACGGCGGGGGACCTGGAATACATGCGTCACGCGGTCGACGACCTGTTCGCCCACACGAACGATGAGACCTTCACGCAGGACGAGAAGGCCTTCATGAACCAATTCATCACGCAGCAGTTCGACTTGCCGCGGAACCTGACCATCCTCGCGAGTATCACCATCGTCGTCGCCGTCCTCGCCGCGTTGAACACGATGAGCATGAACTTCCGCGACCGCCTGAGCGAGTTTGCCACGCTGCGTGCCCTGGGCTTCAAGAGCCGCGTTGTGTTCACCTTGATCGAGGCGGAAAGCGTCACGGTGTGTGTCCTGGGCGGCGTGGTCGGGGCACTGGGGCCGTACCTCGCCTTCACGCATACGCCGCTGCGCACTTGGACCGTGCCCATGATCCAGACGCTGCAGATTCGCCCCGTCGTTTGCCTCTATGCCGTGGGCCTTGCCGCCGCGATCGGTGCCCTGGCGGCCGCCTGGCCCGCGCTGCTGGCCGCCCGCCTCCACGTCGTGCAGGCGTTCCGGATGTTGGAGTAACCGGGCATGCCGCTGCCGCTGTCCTACAACTGGCGCAACCTGCTCGCCCGCAAGCTCAGCACCGGGCTGACCTTCGTCGTTGTCGCTACCGTCGTCTTCGTACTGGCCGTGCTGCTGTCTTTCGCGGCCGGGATCAAGGCGTCGCTGGTGGCGACGGGCTCACCGTACAACATCATTATCCTCACGCCCGGTGCCACGGCCGAAAGCACCAGCATCCTGCGGCCCGACGAGGTCAATCGCATCATCAGTACACCGGGCCTCGCGCTCCTGCCGCAGGCCATCGGGACAGCCCCGGCCGGCAGCCCGATGGTCAGTTCCGAACTCAATGTGCAGACCAATCTGCCGCGCCGCAATTCCGGCGGCGGACGTTTGGCCAACGTTGCCGTCCGTGGCGTGGACGACATCGCCTTTGGCGTGCGCCCCGAAGTACGCATAACCGCCGGAGTGTGCTTTACGCAGGGGGCGCTGGAGGCCATCGTCGGCCAGGCCGCCCACGATCGCTACGCCGGCCTGGAGATCGGCGACGCAGTGCAACTCGGCCGCTTCGGCAATCGCCAGTTCAAGATCGTCGGCATCTTCACGGCGGGCGGCGGGGCCTTTGAGGGCGAGATTTGGGCGCCGCGCACGGTCCTTTCGGACGTGTATTTCCGCTCCTTCACGTCGAGTGTGTGCGTGCGGATGGAAAATCCGGCCCAGGTTCCTGCCGCCGTGGACTACATCAATGGTCCGAGCGTGCGCCTCGACGCCAAGGCCGAGCCGGCCTACTACGACGGCCTCGCGAAGACCACGCGCGACATCATCGCCCTGACTTCCATTCTCATCGGGATCATGGCCGTCGGCGCCGTGTTCGCCGTCGCCAACACCATGTACTCCGCCGTCGACAACCGCCGCCGCGAGCTGGCCATGTTGCGTACCATCGGCTTCAGCCGGGGCGCGCTCATGTTCGCGCTGGTCCTGGAGTCGTTGCTGGTCTGCGCGCTCGCCTGCGCAGTCGGACTGGCGGGGGCGGTGGCGTTCGCCAGCCTGCGCGGCGCCCATGAGGACTACATGTCGGACATGACCTTTACCGTTTTCGCTTACGAGCTCAAGGTGACACCCCCGATCATGCTGGCGGCGTTCGGAACGGCCATCATCGTCGCGGTCTTCGGGGCCTTGGCACCGGCCGTGCGGGCGGCGAGAATCAACATCCTCCAGGCCGTTCGCAAGGGCTAGACGCGCAGGACGTAATACGCATGCCGGATACGCCACAGCTTCGGGACCAGTTGCGCAGCCTCAGCATTCCGCGCGAACAGCGCCCCGGCGCGCGCCCGGCCGGCCGACGGGCGGGCGGCGGTGTCACTTGGCTGCTGGTGCTGGCGGTGGTCGCGCTGGGCGGCTACGTGGCGTGGGACAAATTGGGGGGACCGGTGTTGCCCATCCTCCGCCCGACGAGCGCGCCCGCCCCTGTGCGGATCATCCCGGTCGCGGCCACGCGTCCGAACCCGGCGGTCGCGGCCACGCTGACCGCCACCGGCAAGATCGTCTCGGATCACCAGGTCGAAGTGTCGACCAAGGTGTCCGGGCAGATCGTCGCGCTGCATTTCGAGCAGGGCGATCGGGTGGAGCGCGGCCAGATCCTCGCGGAGATCGAGAACGTGCTCCCCCGCGCCCGTCGGGACGAGGCGCAGGCGGCACTGGCACGGGCCCGCGCGACCGCGGCGTACGAAGACATCAACTACGCGCGCGTCGCGGATCTGCACAAAGCGCAGCGGGCGTCGGATATCGAGTACGCGGGTGCGCTGCGCGCCCGCGACGAAGCGCACGCCTCTGTTTTGGCTGCCGAGGCCACGCTCGCGTACGCCGAGAAGGTCTTGCGCGACTGCCGCGTGGAAGCCCCGATCGCCGGGGTCATCCTGACCCGCAACGTCGAGGTAGGCGACTTTGTGGCGGCCGAGGGCGGGCGCGGGGCGATGGCCAATTCGCAGTTCGCGTCGATCGCGGACATGACCAAGCTACGCGTCGAAGTGGACGTGAACGAGCTGGATATTGCCCGTCTGCGTCCCGACATGCCCTGCGTGGTCATTCCGGACGCACACAAGGACCGGCGCTACCGCGGCCACGTCCTGTGGATCGACCCGGGCGCGAACTACGCGAAGGCGACGGTACAGGTCAAAGTGCGCATCGCCGACCCGGATGACGACCTGCGCGTGGAAGGCGCGGCCCAGGTGCAGTTCCTGACGGCGGCACCCCAGAGTGCGCCCGCCACGTCCAGCGCCCCATCCGGTGTGTGGATTCCTTCCTCCGCGTGCCTGCCTGACCCGGGCGGACAGACCGGACGCGTCTTCGTGGTGACAGACGGGCGCCTGGTGGCCCGCGCGGTCACGATCGGCCAGCGCACGGGCGACAGCCTGGAGATCGTGGCGGGGCTGACGGCCGGAGCGGACATTGCGGCCGAGGGGCTCGAGCGGTTGCGGGATGGCCAACCGGTGGGGCGCTGAGGCGGGCGCTGCAGAGGGGGGCGCGGCAGTCAGTGAAACCCGCGCGGCGCGGGGTCGCGAAGGCTACGACTCGGACGCGTCCGGAGGTGCATCCGCGCCCGGGGTGGGCGAATCCGCTTCTGTGGGAGCCGGGGTACGCTGTAGGCGCCGGGCCTCACGCACGCGGGAAAGGGCGCCCGTGACGCGCCCCTCGATGGCACGCAGGCGCTCGCGCAGTTGCTCCGCCGCCGCGTCGACTTCCGGAAGCGGGGGGTCCCAGGCTGGCAGTTGTGGCGGCGCGGGTGCGACGAAGGCCGGCATGCCGGGTGCCGCGACCCGGCGCGGCAGCGTCATTTCTCGCTGGAGGGCCTGAAACTCGGTGGCGATACGCACGAGGCGTTCGCACGAGTCCGCGTCCGGGGGCTCGTCGCCGGCGACCGGCGCAAACGGCGCCGGAGGAGCCGGCCAGTATTCGGCGTTTTCTTCCTCCGCGCCTTCTTCGGCGTGAGGCGCGTCGATCGACTCGGGCAGCGTCGCCAGTACGCACGTATCGACCTCCACGGGCTCTTCAGCCGCTGGCGGCGTCTCGGGTGCGTGTTGCCCCGGTGCTGGTTCTGGACGCGGCGGCGGAGTGCTGGGCAGGACGGGGCGATCGGGCGGCACGAGCGGCGGGCGTTCTGGTCCGGCGATGGCCTGTACGCTGGCGCGGATATGTTCCGCGTCCACCAGTTGCCGTTCATCACTGAAGGCGTCGACCAGCGCGTTATCGCAGATCTGGTTGATCAGGGCCGGGTTGCCCAGCGAGTAGCGAAAGACGCTCTCCAGGGCATCGGGCGTGAACAACTCCGGCCGGCCGCCGCACAGCGTCAGGCGATGCGTGATATAGGCGGCCACCTCGGGCTGCGTGAACCGCGTCAGATGACACGTGCGAAACACGCGGCGCCGCAACCGGACAAAGCGCGGGTTGGCGAGGCGCTCGAGTGTGTCGGGCAGGCCCAGGAGGATCAGGCTCGTCGGCTTGGGCGCCCGGCCCTCGCGCGTCATCAGCGCCAGCAGGTCGTCCCAACTGTGCTTGCGCAAGGCGTCCGCGTTGTCGACGATCACGACCGTCGGCTGCCGCAGGCGCGCGGGTGTGCGAATCCACTCGGCCAGGGATGACTCGGTGGGACCGCCCTGGGCCGTGAGGGTGGTGGCCCCCAGCGTACCGGGGGGATAAACGGTGAGTTCGGTCTGGCCGTCAGGCTGGCCATAGCCGTGCACCCACAAGAGCCGCGCCCGCCGATTCGCATTCTCGGCGACCAACCGACCGAGCAACGTCTTCCCCGAACCGGACTCCCCCAAAACGAGGCTGCAGGATTTCCCAGCGTGGATGACGTACTGCAGGGTGGCCAGGGTCTCCCCGTGGGAGGCCGCGCGAAAGAAGAAGCGTGGCTCCGGGCGCCCTTCGAAGGGGGCCGCCGTAAGTCCAAAGTAACGATAAGCTTCCATGGGCGCAGTGCGCTCCTGTGATGCCGCTCCTGTTATCGGTTGATGGGGCGGGGGGCCTGAAACCGGGGCGGCCGCGGTGGCCAGCCAGCCGCTGCAAATATCAGCCCGTCTAAGAAAAGCCCCAATTTCAAGCCTGCGTGGATTCGGTCGATAACCTTGCTGAGGGCTTGGCCCCGTAATTGACGCCCCCCGGGAGGCGCGCAGAGTTATGGATTCGAAGCTGTACCAAGCGAAGACACACCGGACTCAGGCGCCGGGCCCGCCGGCCCGTTGGCCATACGTCCTGGGTGGGTTGGGGGGCCTGATCGTGCTGCTGGGCCTGAGCGCCGGCTGCGCCACCCCGCATAATCAGATGGTCTCGTTCTTGCGCGCCCACGAGGCCGAGGTGGCGACCGGCAGCTACGTGGTGCGACCGCCCGACACCATTCTAATCAGCGCGCCGCGCGTGCCCGAAGTGGACGGGACCGCGCAGATGGTGCGTGCGGATGGGAAGGTCGTCCTGCGTCTGCTGGGAGAGGTGGAGGTTGCCGGGCTGACCACAGAACAGGTGGCGGACAAACTCAAGGCGCAACTTTCGCGCTTTTACGTCGAACCGGACGTGGTGGTGCAGGTGGGGAGCTACAACAGCCAGTTCTTCTACGTCTTCGGCGAGGTCACCTCCCCGGGCCCGCGACGGTTCACCGGGCGCGACACGCTGTTGATGGCCTTGGCCGAGGCGCAGCCCACGCCGCTGGCGTGGCGGTCGCAAGTCCGCGTCACCCGACCCGCGGTCAAGGAACCGGAACGGAAGGTGATCGTCGTCGACCTGGACCGGATGATCCAGAGCGGCGACACGACCATGAACATCCTGTTGCAGGAGGGAGACATCGTCGAGGTGCCGCCGACGCCGCTGGCGTGGGTCGGACACCGCTTCCGTGAGCTGATGTACCCGATCGAGCCGGCCCTGCATACCTACAACATGCCTACCGGCGCGATCGACTCGACACATACCTACGAGGACGCCTTCGGCTCCTCCTCGAACGAGAATTCGGACGGGTGGCGCCGGCGCTTCGGACGCTAGCGCGCCCGACGGAACACAGCAGTTATGGCGACCCAGCAAGGTCAGGCATTCGAGGACCTGCGGAACACCGTCAGCGAGTGTTCGCGCATTGTGCGCCACCGCTGGCGGTTGTCCACCGTCGGCCTGTCGCTCGTAGGTGCCGTGGCCTTCTGGTGCAGTCAGTACCTGCCGCGCGAGTATTCCGCCAACACGCTGTTCGAGCGGCGGGATGACATGGTGTTGCAGAATCTCGTGCACGCCAATTCCCCGTACAGCTTCGATCACCTGAAGACCACGATGTCGCTGGACATGACCGGCTCACGGGCCATGGCCCGGGCCATCGTGGCCGTGGGCCTTCTGCCCGCCGACACGTTCACCAGCGAAAGCGCCTTGAGCGAGCGGGAGCGTGGTGCCCTGGAGGCAACGATCCGCAAGTTCAAGCTCACCGCCGGCGTCAACCTGATCCACAGCACCGCCAGCCTGGACACCATCGAGCTGCGCTGCAGCGCGAATGATCCCGCCATCGCCCGGCAGTTCGTGATTGCTTTGCGCGACTCGTACATCGCGGAAACCCGTGAACGCATCCGCGGCATTCTGAGCGGCACGCGCGCGTTCTTCGAGGGTGAAATCCGCCGCCTGCAGGATCAGGTGGCCGTGACGGATGTGGATTTGCGCAAGGGCCTGGAGGAGTATCCGGGGCTCGACCCGACCGACCTGGTCGGGCTCGGCAACCGCCTCGAGCTGCTGCGCACCCAGCGTGAGAATCTGCTTCAGCGCAAGACCGGGCTCGAAGCGGACGTGACCGCGCGGGAACAGTTCCTGAGCGCGGCCGCGCCGCCCACGACGTTCGCCGCCGAGGAGCCGAACGCGCCGGCGATGACGGCGTCTGTCCCCGATGAAACCGTCGAGCATGCGATGGAAACCGTCCAGCGCGAGCTCCTGGACCTGGTCACCAACCGCCGCATGACCTTCGATCACCCGGAGGTCAAGGCCCGCTACGCCCAGCTCGAGGCGCTGAAAAACCTGCGGTCCGGGCTGGCCGAACTGCTGCCGGCCACGCGGGTTGCCCTGCCGGTTGCCAAGACGCCGCCGGTCACCGAGGGCTTCCGGGAGTGGCAGGCGCAGCGCATGCGCGTCGAACTCGAGCTCACCTCGCTGCGCCGGCAACTCGATGCGGCCAATGCGCAACTGGCCGAGGCGGATGGGCGCCTGGATCGGGCGCAAAGGCTTTTCGACGAACTGGCGAATCAGGACGAGGGCCTGCGGCAACGCATGGCCAAACGCAACGAAAGCGCCAGTGAAGTGGCCGTGTGGCAGGGCCACCTCGCCGGCCTGGAGCGCGTCCTGGCCGCCGAGAGCGGCGAGCGGGGCACCCAGTTCACCCTGCTGGAGGAGCCGGAGGACGTCGTCCGGCCCAGCAAGCCGCGCGTGGCATCGGTCTTCGTCGTGTGTTCCGGCCTCGGCCTGGCGGCGGCGACGCTGCTGGTGGCCCTGGCCGAGCTGTTCGACCGCTCGTTCCGTTCGGTGGGACAGGTGACGCGTATCCTGGGCATCCCCGTGTTGGAGTGCATCGGCACGATGCCGACGCCGCGCGAGCGCCGGCGCGATGCGGTCCGTCGACTGATTTGGACACCCACACTCGCCCTGCTCGTCCTGGCCTTGGCTGCCAGCGCGGCCCTGGCGTACACGAGCCTGATGATGCCTACGGTGCACGCCGAGGCGCTGCAGCGCATGAACCGGGCTTTGGGCGCGGTGGGGATGACCTGGCTGAGTCCCGCGCTGCCGCCCGGGACGTGAGGAAACGGCATGAGTTCGATGGCCAAGGTCATGGAGAAGATCTGGGGCAACGGCGAGGCCGGAGCCCCCGACGATGCCTCCGGCGATGCGCCACCGCAAGATGGCGCGGCGCCGGCGATGGGGGCGGATGCCGTCGCAACGGAGGCGCAGAGCGGCTTTGTGCCGGACGGCGCGGCGCCGGCTTCCGGCGGCGCGGACGCCGCGTCCGTGCTGGCGACCTTCGACGAGCGCACCGTGGAATGGGATCCGCAGCGCGTCGATCCGGTGGTGGTGGCGTTTCATGATCGGTATTCGGCGCACTGCGAGCAGTACCGCTCTGTGCGGGCGCGGCTGTTGACCATGAACGCGCAGCGCACGCCGCAGGTGATCGCCGTCACCAGCAGCATTCCCGAGGAAGGCAAGAGCGTCTCGACGATTAACCTGTCGCTGGTCATGGCCGAGGGCGGCGAGCACCGCATTTTGATCGTGGACGCCGACTTTCGGCGCACGTCGATCGCCCGGATGCTCGGCGTCCCGAGTGAACCGGGCTTCGCCGAAGTGCTCCGCGGCGATGTGTCGCTGGCGGATGCGCTGCAGCCGACGCCGTACCCGAACCTCAAGGTTCTGGCGGCGGGTCACGTCAAGGACAAGGCCTACGGCGACCTGCTGGGGGGCCCCAGCACCGCGGCCGCGCTCGAGCAATTCCGCGAAGCCTTCGATTACACGTTCACCGACACGCCTCCGATCACGACGGTCTCGGACGTCTGTCTGCTGGCGCCGCACTGTAACGGCGCCATCATGGTGATCGAGATGCGTCGCACGCCCGAACCGACGGTCCAGCAGGCCGTGCGCACGCTCCAGGCCAACAACGTCAAGGTGCTGGGCTGCCTGCTGTCGCGCTATCGCGACCGTGGTACGGGCTACTATGAGCACTACTACTCTTCTTACTACAACCGCTGAGCCGGCCGCAACCCCGGCGGCAGCGCTGCCGTCCTCCGTGCGCCCGCCGCTCGTGATCCGCCGCATCGCCGCGCCCCAGGACACCTGCGCCTGGGCCCGCTATGTCGCCCGCGCGCCGGGCGCCACCCTGTTCCACCATCCCGACTGGTGCGAGACCGTGGCCCAGGTGTTCGGCCATCGTGCCTGGCACCTCCTGGCGACCCGCGGTGACCAGCCGGTCGGCGTGCTTCCGCTCGTCGAGGTCAACAGTTTGCTGGGCGGCCGCCTCCTCATCAGCGTCCCGTACGGCACCTATGGCGGGATTCTGGCCGACGATGCCGAGATCGCCCGCGCGCTGCAGCGCGCCGCCGTCCAGCTTACGGAAGAACGCCGCGCGCGCGTCCTCGAACTGCGCTCCGCGACCGCGCAGGCGTCCGGCTTTGAAGCGGTCACCGGCTATCTCGGCTTTGCCCGGGAATTGCCGGCCACGCCCGACGAGGTCGGACCCTTCCTGCCGAAACGGGCCCGCGCCGCAGCGCGCCATGCCCGTGATCGCGACGGCATGACCGTGCGGCACGGTGCCGACCAACTCGAGCTGGTCTGGCAGCTCTACTGCCGCAGCATGCGCCGCATCGCTTCCATTAACTACCCGCTCCGTTTCTTCACCGAGCTCCAACGCCGCCTCGGCGATCGACTGTGGGTGTCCGTCACCTGGGCCGGCGCGGCCCCGGCCTGCGGCACCATCAGCTTCGTGCACGGTGATACGATCATGCCCTACGTCCTGGGTGCCAACGAGCGCCTCCGCGGCGACGGGGCCACGAATCTCCTCTACTGGTCGATCATGGAGCAGGCGGTCGCGGCCGGCGTGCGACGCTTCGACTACGGCCGCAGCCGCGCGGACAACGCTGGCGCGGCGGGTTTCAAGAAGAATCAGGGCTTCGAGCCGCGCCCGCTGGGCTATCAGCGCTATGTGCCGCCGGGCGAGCGGGCGCCGGATCTGAAACCGACCAACCCGCGCTTCGCGTTGGCGCGCCGCGCGTGGACGCGGTTGCCGTTGCCCGTGACGCAGATCCTGGGGGCGTGGCTGTCACGGTCCCTTCCTGGATAGAGGTGCATGCGCGTCCTGGTGGTCACACATCGGTTCCCGTACCCGCCCAACCGGGGCGATCGCATCCGCTCCTGGGGCGAGGTCGCGCATCTGGCTCGCCGCCACGAGGTCTGGCTCGCCTGCGTCGACCGCGAGGCGCCGACGCCGGAGGACCTGGCCCACGTCCGCGCCCGCTGCCGCGAGGTCGCCGTCTTCGTGCGCTCGCACCAGCGTTCGTTGGCGCGCGGCGCCGCGCGCCTGCTCGCCGGCGCCAGCATCAACGAGGGCTATTTCTACGATCCGCGGCTGGCCGCGGTCCTGGCCGACTGGGGCCGTGCGCTGCGCTTTGATGCCCTCCTGACCTTCTCGCCAGCCATGTCTGTCTACGCCGATCTGGTGCCCGCGACGCGCCGCGTCCTCGACATGAACGATGTCGAGAGTGAGAAATGGGGCTGCTTCGCGCGCCGCAGTCTGCCACCGCTGCGCTGGCTCTACGGCCTCGAAGCGCGGCGCCTGCCGCGGGCCGAGGCGGCGTGGATCCGCGCCCACGATGTGACCGTGCTCGTCAACGCTTCGGAGCGCCAGAAGTTGCCGACCGCACTGCGGGCGCAGGCGCGCGTCGTGCGCACCGGCGTCGACCTGACCCCGTACGCCGACGCGCGTCCCGGCGACCTCCCGCGCGCGCCGGTCGTCGGCATCGTCGGGTCGATGTCGTACGCTCCGAACGTGCGCGCGGTGAACTGGTTCGGCCGGCAGGTGTGGCCGCGCGTCAAGCAGGTGGTGCCCGGGGCGCGCTGGCTGATCGTCGGCTCGCGGCCCGTCGCGAGTGTGCGCCGCTGGGCCCGCGATCCGGCCGTCTGTGTGACCGGCTCCGTGCCGGACATCCTGCCGTACTGGCGCCAGATGCGCGTCTTCGCGTGCCCCGCGCGCGAGCAGATTGGCGTGCAGACCAAACTCATCGAGGCGCTCGCCGCCGCCCGGGCCATCGTCGTGAGCCCGCCGGCCGCTGCCGGCATCGACTACGACGATCCGCCGCCGTTCTTGGTGGCCGGCTCCGCCGCAGGCTTCGCGGGGGACGTGGTGCGCCTGCTGCGTGATGACGCTCCAGCGCGCGCCCTGGCCGTCCGGGCGCGGGCGGTCGCCGTGCAGAACTACCGTGCCGAGGACACGCTGCTGCAGCTGGAGGCTCTGCTCGCGCAGGCGCCCGGCGCGGCCCGGGCGGACACGGTCACGCGTATGAGCGCCGCCCACCAGGTTTGCGGGCTGTCGGAGGCCCTGTTGTCGTGATCTCTGACCGGAATATCGTCTGTATCGCCAGCAGCTGGTTCGATCACCCCACCAGCAAGCACCACGTGATGCGTACGCTGGCCCGCCGGAATCATGTCCTGTGGGTCAACTACCACGCCTCGCGTCGCCCCCAGCTCAGCGCGCGCGACGGTCGCTTGCTGTGGCAGCGCCTCTGCCGCGTCGCCGGGGGCGTGCAGCGCGTGCTGCCCACGCTCGACGTCTTGTCCCCACTCCTGATTCCGATGCCCGAGGTGCCCTGGGCCCGCTGGCTCAACGGCGTGGCCATCGCGCGGCAGATCCGCGCCGCGCTGCGACGGTTGCCCAGCCGCCCGGTCCAGCTCTGGCTCTTCACGCCCGACATCCCCGAATTGCCGGCCCGCCTGATTACCGAGCGCGTCGTCTATTACTGCGTCGACGACTTTGCGGCGTTCAGCGGCTTCAATACCGCGCTCGTAGAGCGCCTGGAGCACCGGACCCTCGCGGCCAGCGATGTCGTCATCACGACCTCGGCCAAGCTCTTCACCGAGCGCCAGCCGCTGCACCCGCGTGTCCACCTGGTCCCGCACGGGGTGGATTTCGCCCACTTCGCCTGCGTGCCGCACCTGCCCGAGTCGGCGATTCCTGCCGACCTGCGCCGCATTCGCCGGCCCGTGCTCGGCTATATGGGCATCGTGAGCGACTACGTCGACCTGGACCTGCTCGTGCAGGCGGCCCGGCGGCGCCCCGACTGGTCCATCGTGCTCCTCGGCGATACCCGCTGCGATCTCGGCGCGCTGGCCGCGGTGCCGAATGTACACTGGCTCAAAGGCCGCCCTTACGAGCAGTTGCCCGCGTACTGCCGCGGGTTCGATGTCGGGCTGATTCCGTTTCGCCAGAATCGCCTCGTGCAGGCAGTCAACCCCATCAAGCTGCGCGAATATCTCGCCGCTGGCCTGCCGGTCGTCTCCGCCTCCATGGACACCGTACGGGGCTACGGTCCCGCTGTCCAACTTGCCGATACACTGCCCGAATTCCTCGCGGCGTGCGAATCCGCCTTGCGGATCGCGGCGGATGGGCATCCGGAAGCGCGCCAGGACCTCGTCCGCGCCGACGGATGGGACGCACGCGTCGATTACCTCTCCGAACTCGTCAGCGGGAATGGTCAGTCACAGGCGGCGCCACAGGAGCAGGCGCGCGACGACTACAGGATGGTGAGCCCCAACAGCGTGATGACCAGCGTAAGCCCAAGGATCAACACCGCCCAGGCCGCGTCGGCCTGGGGCGTCCCGCCCGCGTAGTGGTGGCGCGCCTGCGACCGCGCACTGCGACGGGGCACGAGCACCACATCCCCGATGGTGATCGTCTGGCTGCATCGGGCGCACAAGCGCTCAGTCCCGATTTCCCGCAGACGCGCGCGCATCGTGTGCCCGCACCGGTCGCACTCGACGCGAATGTGGTGCGGAACGACCATGTGATGGCCGCAGTGCTCGCAGCGCGCCGTGTGTCCTGCCCCGGGGTCCTCGATGGGCTTGCCGCAGGTACCGCAGAGCAGTTGCGGTTTCCGCGGCGCGGACTGAGCGCCGGCGGACGCGTCGCCGGGTGCGGGTGGGATGATCTGGTCTCGCAGGGGGCGTACGCGGCGTGTGGTGCCGGCGCGCAACAGCGCGAGTCGCCGCTCGGCAGGGGGCGTGTCCGCGGCCTGTGGACGCAGTGGCACCATATCCGTTTCATCGTCCAGCCCGCGTAAAGGATGAGCTGTTTCTTTCGGTCGCTGCCGGGCGCGCGCCCGCGGGCCGCGTCCGGCGGCCTGGCGCCGCCGATAACTACAGGTCCGCGGTCGGCGCCACAAGCTCGAAATGGTCATACTGAGGTGCAACGGCGGAGACGACGTAGCGGTGCTTGCCGGAAGGGTCGGGCGGGATCTCGTCGACGAGCCGAACGTCGACGGTAACCTGGGCGCCAAAGAGCCGCCGATAACGCTCGCGGATACGCGCGCACGTCGCGGAGTCGAAGCCCGGGCCCGTCGCCAGCAGTACCTCAAACTCGTCGAGGGCCCGCTGATACGTCTTGAACGCCACAATCCCCGGCTCGCCCCGCAGGATATGCGAGGTGACGGCCCCGTGGCACAAGCGCCCACCGGGGAGCGCGATGAACCCGGTCACCTTGCCGCCCACCAGGCGTAGCGCCGGCAACGGCAACCCGCAGGAGCAGGCCTCCCGCGGCCAGCCGCCCACGTCGCCCAGTCGATAGCGGATGAATGGCTGGGCCCGCACGTTCAACGTCGTGCACACAATCTCGCCGCAGACCTCCGCTTGCGCCGGTTGCGGCCCGGGGAGAATCTCGACATAGATATGGGGCGCGAGCGTGTGCAGCGTACCCTGGGGACACGTGTGGGCGATCAAGCCCACTTCGCGATTGCCGTACTCGACGCCCACCGGGCAGCCAAACACCGCCCGCACCTGGTCGCGCTGTTCCGCTGTGACTTCTTCGCCCGTCAGCACGATCAGCTTCAGCCACGGAAAGTCGCGCGGCCCGTAACGCGCTGCTGCGTGCTGCGCCAGCACGACGGCGGCCGTCGGATAGCCGTACAGCACCGCGGGGCGCAGGCGGTGCAGTGTGGCGAGATGGTGCTCGAGCTGCGCGGGGGCGAGGTCAAAGGCACTGATCAGGAACTCGTTGAGCAATCGATCGCGCCAGCGCTTCAAACGCCCGCCCCGGGCCTCAATCGGCGAGCCCCACAGGTGGAGTCGCCGGTCGCCGGGGCGCACGCCATATAGCCCCTGCATGAACAGCCGCGCTGCGAGGTCCTCGGCCTGCCGCGTGCGATCAATGTGGAACGCCAGCGTGTCGCCGGTCGTGCCGCCGCTGGAGTGGCGAATGGGTCCGCCGGGCACGTCCGCCCAGCGCATCCCTGCGGCGTGCCGCCGAATGTCGGCCTTCCGCAGCACCGGCAGCCGCACGAATGCATCATAGAGGTCCGGCGCATCCGGGCGCACCGCCTGGCGCGCCAGGACCTCCGCGTAGTAGGGTAGCCGCGCGGCGGCAAAAGCGAGCAGGGCACGCAGCCGCTCCGCCGCCAGCCGTGCCACGTCAGCAGGCGACTGGCAGCAGAGGTCCTGCAGCGCCTGGAGCGTCCGCAACGTCGGCCGGCCGCGCAGTCGCTCGTGCAGCGGGTACGTCGCGTGGCGGGCCAGCCATGCCGCAAGACTCATGCGGAGATCCCCTCCGGTTGAGGTACGTCTGCAGCCGCTTGGTCACCCGTGGCTGCTGCGGCCCGACCGACCCGCGGGGGTGCACACGCGCGCATCGGGGGAGCGGTGGTCGCCCGCGCGCTCGGCGGCGTACCCAGGACCTCCGCGTAGATCGCCGCGATCCGTTGCGCAAGCAGCGCGACGTTGAAGTTCGCGCGCACGTGCCGACTCATGGCCGCGGCGAGCATGCCGCGGACGCCGGGGTCGCCCGCGAGGCGAAGCATCTGCGCGGCCAGGGCCGCCGGTGCGTGCGGCGGCACGAGCGGCAGCGGCACCGGCTGGTGCGCGACATCCGTGATGTTCAACTCCGCGAATACCTCCGGAACCGCACCCACCGTGGTAGCGATCACGGGCAGACCGGCGGCGGCTCCTTCCAACACGGTATTCGGCAGACCCTCGCTGTGGCTGGGGTGCACAAGCACGTCGGCCTGCGCGAGGAAACGGGCTTTGTCCGCGCCGCGCACCGGACCGACAAACTGAACGATGCCCTCCAGATGCCCATCGCGCACCTGGCGGTCCCAACGCTGCTGTTGCGCCGGCGTGACCGGTCCGGCGATCAGCAGCTCGAAGCGCGCACCGTGGTCCCGCGCCAGGCAGGCCGCTTCCAAGAGGTCGGCCAAACCCTTGGCTTGCGTCAACGCCGCCAGGAACACGAAGCGACAGAGACGGTCGCCCGGTGGACGGGACGGTGTCTCGGCGGCGACGATCGCGGGGTCGAAGGCATTGGGGACGACGTACAGCCGCGCCTTTCCCGCGTACGGCAGCAGGGCGTCGCGCCAGCTCCGCGACAGCACGATGACGCCGTCCGCACGCTCGAGCGTGCGCCGGATGAAGCGGCGCGCGAGCGGCCCGCTGTCCCGGCAAAAGCGGTCGAAACGGTTGCCCCGAATGTGCAGCAGTACGCGACAGCCCAGCCGTCGGGCGACGGCCGCGTCGGCGGCATTGCGGTAAAAGGAGAAATAGCTGCACGTGTGAATGTGCAGCAGCGCGATGTGCCGGTCTCGCAGGGTACGCGCCAAGTCCCGCAGCGCCCCGACGTGCCGCCGTACCGCGGGCCACCGCCCCGGCGCGACGCGCGGCGCGTCCGCGGCAAACTCAGCCGCCGTGCGCGCCCCGTATGAGACCCCGCCCCGGTGCAGTTCGTATTGTTGCTGCAGCGGACTGCTCATGAGCAGGCCAATCGACGTCACCATCCCCCCGATCTGCGGCGGCGCCGGCCCGAGCATGAGCACCGCCGGGCGTGTGCCTGGGGGCGGCACCGGCCCCGCCTGGGCGCGGCGTCGCGGGCGGGCGGTCATGGCATACAGCTCCTCGTGACCGTCGAGCATCCGGACGCTGGTGTGTCGGGCACGGTATTGTTGCTGCGCCTGTTCGGCCCGGGCGCGGGCCCCCTGGGGATCGTTTAGGGTGAGGGCGAGTGCGGTCGCCAGGGTGGTCGGCTGTCCCGGCGGCACCAGCAGTGCCGTCTCACCGTGCTGGAGCAGCCACGGGCCGTTTACGTCACTATGCAACCGCCCCACGTCGCCGACCGTCGTGGCGACAATCGGCACCCCCTGGCTCATGGCCTCCAACAGCACGTTCGGCAGCGCCTCCGTCGCGCTGGCGAGGCAGAACACATCGGCGCCCGCCATGAGTCGCCACGGCTCCGTCACGGCGCCGGTGAACACCGCGTGCCCGTCGAGTCCCAGGGTCGTGACACAGCGCTGCACCGCTTCCCAGTATTCCGGCTGGCGCTGCGGACCGATGCACACGAGCTGCGCCTCCGGCACGTCACGTCGCACCAGTGCATAGGCCGTCAGCAGGCCGCAGATGTCCTTCTCCGGGCAAAGCGTACCCACGTACAGAATCACCGGCCCGTTCAGGGTACGACCGCAGACGTCCGCCAGTTCGGCCCGGGCCGTGAGCCGCGGAACCACGGGCTGGTCCAGTCCGTTGGGAATGTGCACCGCCGCCCGCGCCACGCGCCGTGGCCGCAGCCGGGCGCGCAGCGCTTCGGCGACAATGACGGTCCGCGCGATGGCCGGCGCGCAGGTCTCCGCCAGCCGGCGGTAGCGCGAGGGAGGACCGAGCAGTGTGCCGTGTCGCGTCTGAATGACAGGGATGCCGAGCAGCCGCGCCCCCGGCAGCGTCCACACGACGGCCGCGCTGCTGTGGGCATGCGCCACGTCGATGCGATCGGCCTGCAACCAGCGAAGCAGCCGCCATGCCAGACCCGGGTCCCGCCCACGACTGTCCGCGGCCCGCACACGCACCCCGGCATCCGCCAAAGCCGCGCCCGGCTCTCCCGGCGTGCGCAGGCAGTAAACGAACACGCCGTAGCCACGTTGCTGCAGCCCCAGCGCGAGCTGTGCCACGACGCGTTCCGCCCCGCCGCCGACGAGACGTTCAATGATCAACGCGATGTTCATACGGCTCACTCACCGGGGCTCCGCGGCCAACCCGGGCAAGGCCGGGCGGCCGGTCGCGGGCCGTCTTACGCCGGGCGGCCGCACGGGAACGGCCAGCGGCTCTTCGTCCACGATCTCGTCTTCCTCCGCGGGCAGCGTGCGACTGATATTGTGCAGGCACATGGCCAGGCCGAGCAGCAGCCAGAAGTCCTCGCTGAACAGGCGCGTCGTAAACAGCGCGCAGCCCAGGTAGCCGAGCAGCGCCGCGCGGAGCGCGACCGCGTGCCAGCCCAGATGGAAGCGCGTCGACCAGCGGTACAACCGGATATCCAGCAGCGCGGGGAGCTGGGCCGCCGTCCTACGGACCTGTCCGAGGCGCCAGAACGTCACGGCGATAATCGCCAGAAAGAGGGTCAGTCCCGGCCAGCCCAGTTCGGCCAGGCAGGCCATGACCGTGCTGTGTGCCGCGCGCGTGATCGTCAGCCCGGGCACGTACCGCATGACCAAGTGGTGGAAATTGCCTAGGCCGATGCCAAAGGGATAGTCGTCCGCCATCTGAAACGCGGCCTTCCAGTACGTGAGCCGGCTGGTGGCGGAGGGGTCTCCTGCGTACACCGAGATCGTGTCCATGCGGCGCCACCAGGCCGCGTCCGTCAGTTGGATCGCCAAGACCGCGCCGGCAACGACCGCCAGGAGACCTTTGACGCGATAGCCCCGCGGCAGGGCCAGGACGCACGCCGCCGCTGCGGCTGCGAGCCCGACGATGGCATTGCGCGTCCGGGTCATGACAATCATGTCCACGGCGAGCGCACCGGTGAGCAACGTGAAGATGCGGCCCCACCAACTCCGGCACATGAAGAACATCGCGCCGATGAGCGGTAGCGTCGCCACGACGTGGACCGCCAGGCCGCTCGACTCCGCAAAGTCCGGGCCGCCGATGCCGGTCGACAGGCGACCGTCTGTGATGCGCCCCATGCCGCCGCGCGCCTGGTATCCCAGGTAGAGCACCCCCAGCAGCCAGCTCAGCAGCACCGCTTGGTAGTGGGCCGGCGTGCGCACGCACCGGATCAGCAGAAACAGGAACAGGAGCTGCTTGGCGAACTTCCACGCCAGGAACTCACCGCGGTCCGAAAGCTCCGTACCCCAGATCAGACTACCCAGGGCGATCACGCCGAACGACAGCGACAGCACGTAGGCCAGGGGAAACTGCCGTGCCCCGGGGTCCAGCCTGGGGCGCTGCACCACCATGCCGACCGCCGTCGCCAGCGCCACGACGAACGACGTGCGCAGCCCCGCGCTGCCGATCGACGCGCCCCACCACCACTGCGCTTCGGGATTGAGGTGGTACACCAGCACGTACAGCGCGATGCCCACGACCGGGTTCACCAGCGCAGCGCAGATGCCGCCGACGTACACGGTCCAGAACGCCAGAGCGGTGAGTGGCATGCGAACTCCACACGCGGGCGGACGCCGCCTGCCCGGAGAGCAGTGCGGGCCGCGGGCGCCGCGCTCCTTTTCTTATCGGCAGAATGGCCCGACGGCGCGGGGCTGCGGCGGTCGCGGCGCAACATCCGCAACGCCCCGGCGATACATGCTCAGGAGGGGCCGGTGGTGGTGAGCGGCCGATAACAGCAGCCGTCGCTGTCTGCTGCGACCGGTGCGGCCAGCGTCGCTTCCGGCGCGGTGTCGGCCTGCGTTCGCCCTGGGTCGGCGGCACTTCGCAGCAGTTGCTCCAGCGCCAGCGCCATCGCTGCCCAGGCATGGGTCTGCTGCACCCAGCGGCGCCCGTTGCGGCCGATGCGCTCGGTGGCAGCGGGGTTCGTCAGCAGGAACGTGAGCTGGGCCAGCCAGTCCCGGTCGGTCGTCGCGCGGAGCAGTTCCTCACCCGGGCGGGCCGTCAGGTCTCCGCAGGCCTGCGGGCTGGCCACGACGGCACGCCCGACGGCGCACGCCTCCAGGATCTTGTTCTTCACCCCGCCGCCCAGACGGGTCGGCACAATGACCGCGCTCGCGCGGGCGAGGTACGGACGGACGTCCGGCACATCGCTGTGAATTCGTACGCCGTTCACGCTCGCCAGTGCCTGTACCTCCGGCGCCGGTTCGCGCCCGACAATCAGGAGGCGGCGGGCCGGGCTTGCGTTCAACAGTCGCGGCCAGATGCGCCGGACGAAGTGCCGGATGCCCTCGACGTTGGGGGGAAACGACAGATTGCCTACAAACGCCAGGGTGCCCGGCTCGGAGGCCTGCGTCGCGAGCTGAAAATAGTCGAGGTCGACGCCGTTGCTGATGGCCGCGATGGAAACCGTGGGGGCCCAACGGCGCAGGTAGGCCGCGTCCAATTGGGCAGTCAGAACCGTGTGTGCGGCGTGCCGCGCGACGCTCCGTTCGTAGGCGGCGTATAGTAGCGCCCGCAAGCAGCCGTGTGCCCAGGCCGCCGGGCCGCGTCGCGTCAAATCGCGCCATGTGTACAGCACCAGCTCGTCCACGGCGTCCCAGACCATGGGGACCCGCAGTGCGTCGCAGTACACGCCCGTCGTGTCTCCCGCGAGCAGCGCTACATCAAAGCGGTCGGGCCGCGCGTGCTCGGCCAGCCAACGCCACAGGGCTGGATGGTAGCCGAAGTGCCGGCGTGCGCGCGCGATGGCCCAAGGCGTTTGCCGCCCGCGCTCCCGCGCCGTGACGCCGTGGGCCGGTGGGTCATCCTCCGGTACGCCGACCACGGCCAGCGCCGCCGGCAGCCGCACGCGGTGGAGCGCCGGCCCTGGCACGACCACCGTCACCGCCGCGCGCCGCACTAGGTGGCGCAGAAAATGGTACAGCCGGAGATTTCCGCCGTGCGACAGCGGCCACGGCTCGCGCCGCGCCACCACGAGCAGCCGTAGCCCGCCGGGGGTGGCCTGCTGCGCCGGGCGGGGGGGAGTCATGCGACGGTCTCCGCCAGCGGGCCGACAGGCTCAGCCGGCGCCCGCGGCCGTGTCACCCAACGTCGCACGGCCTGCAGAACGGTCTCCACGGCAATGCGATCCATGCAGTGCGGTGACTTGTCGCAGTGGCGCCGATAGCATGGCGCGCACGGCAACCCGGTGACGATGCGCTCGCCCGCCCCGAACAGGTCGATCTCCGCCGCACACGTGGGCCCGAACAGCACAATGCACGGCACGCCGGCCGCAATCGCCACGTGCATCGCCATCGTGTCGCCCGTGACGATCGTCTGGCACCGCGCCGCCAACGCGGCAAACTCCAGCTCGCTGAAGTCACACCCGGTGTTCAGCACGCCGGGGCAGGCCGCCGCGAGTGCCGCATTCAGTTCGCGCTCCTCGGGACCACCGAGCAGCGCCACGCGATAACCGTCCTCTGCCAACAGCGGCCGCGCCAGCGCCACAAACTTCTCTGGCGGCCAGTTCTTGTGCGCGAAGACGCGACCTGCGCCGGTGTTCAAGCCGACCACCACCTCGTGCGGGCCAACGCCCAGGGCTCGCCAGCAACCGTCTGCCCGCGCGCGCTCCGCGGCGGACGGGTATAGCCGGTAACGCTGCCCCGCGTACGGCAGGCCGATGGCTCCGTAAATCAGCGCCTGGTACGTCTGCTCGTTGTGGCGGAATTTCAGCGTGTCGTCGAGCCCCAGCTGGAAGTACGGGACACACTCCGGATTCAGCGGATACGGCGTCCCGTGCGGGCTCAAGCCGATGCCACGCCGGTCGCGCGCGTCGATCCGCATCGCCAGCGCCGTCGGCCCCGGCTCCTTGTCGAGGCTGAGGCACAGGTCGAATCGCTCGTGCTCCAGGTGACACACCGTCTCCGCGTCGAACGGCAGCAGGCGGTCGAGCAGCGGATGATGCGCCAGGGCCCGGACCCCGCTGGGCCGGCTCACCCACGTGATGTGGCTGATGGGCCAGGCCTCTTTCAGCCCCGGCAGGATGGCTGCGGTGCGGATCACGTCTCCCAACGCGCCCAGTTTGATGATGACGATCCGGTGTCCCATGGGCGCGTACGGCGCGCAGGGCGTCGGACACAGGCCCTGGATACCGGCGGCGCACGGCCGGTCGCCGCGGTAGTGGCGGCAGTCCAGCCGCAGATACTGGCCCGCCTGGTCGCCCCAGATCGGCAGCGTCATGCGCGGCCTCCCGCCAGGCTCGGTGCGCGGCGCGCGGCGGCCATCCGCGCTGCTTGCTCATACACGGCGCACATCCGCTCGGCGGTGCGCTGCCAGGTAAACTGCCGGACCCGCTGGCGACCGCGCGCCACCAATTCCGCCGCTCGCGCCGAATCCAGAAGCTCCGCGAGCCCGGCGGCAATGCTGTCCGCGCTGTACGGGTCGCAGAACGCCGCCGCATCCCCGGCCACTTCAGGCATACTGCTCACGCGGGCGGCCAGCACCGGCACGCCGCAGGCGAAGGCGTCCAGAATCGGCAGGCCGAAGCCCTCGCACAAGCTCGCGATCACGACGCCCGCGGCGCCCGTGAGCAGGGGGGGCAGGTCCTCGTGCGGAACAAAACCAAGAATCCGGCAATGCTCGCCTACGCCGCGCTCCTGGGCCAGGTCCTCCAGACGCGTGCGGTCGTCCCCTGGGCCACAGCCAACCAGGACCAGTTGCACGTCGCCGCGCACGCCCGGTGGCACGCGCGCAAAGCCCTCCAGGACACCGGTCGCGTTTTTGCGGCGCGAGTTCCCCGCAAAACTGACGAGCCAGCGCGCCCCCAGGCCGTAGCGCTGCCGCAACGCCGCCCGCTCCGGTCCGGTGAGCGGCTGCTGCGCCAGCGCGGCAATGTGGGCGTCCGGCGCCCACGGCACAACCGTGATCCGTTCGAGCGGCACGCTGAACATGTCGTGGACGGCGTCGCGGGTCGCCGCCGACGGCGTGATCAGATGCACGGCGCGCCGCACCGCACGCTGCACGCCGCGCCGGAAGCGGGCCGTCGCGTCCGGCGGCAGTTCCCCCGGCACCTGCAGCGGTACGAGATCGTGAATGGTGGCGACAAACGGCACCGGGCACCACGCCGGCGCCACATTGGCCGGCAAGTGCAGCAGGTCCAGGTGGTCCGCGCGCGCCGCCCACGGCAAGCGCAGCTGAAACCACGCGTCGAACCGGTCGCCCGGCATGTCCACGTGCCGGAGGCACACGCGCGGTTGCTCCCACGGAAGCTCGCGCCCGTATGTCCCCTCCCGCAGCGGCTTCTGGTGGTACAGGTAGAACTCCCACGTCGGCCGCAGGCTCGGGATGAGCTGGTAGGCGTCAAGCAGGTTTCGGCCGGTCCCGCGCGGGCGCGGGGCGGTCAGGCTGCGGGCGTCCAGTCCGATGCGCATGGTGACCGCTCAGGGGCCCCGCGTACCGTGGCGCACTATGCCCTGCGGACCGCCCGCCGGGTTGCGCCCGCGCGTATCGCTACTGACTTATCGGCTGGGCACTTGGGAGGCTGGTGACGCGGCGCGGGGCCCTGCGTGAGCCAAACCGGGGCGCGGGGGGCGACGGGCAAGAACTGCGCGGGACTCAGGTGGCGTGGATCCGCACGCCCTCGGCCGGCGTCCGGCGCGGATAGAGGGCGCCCCACAGCTGCGTCGTCACCCCCCAGGCGAATGCGGCCAGCACGAACGCCGTCGTGTCGGTCCCGTGTCCGCGGACAAAGGCCTGCCCCGCCTCGACCGTACCGAGCATGCCCAGCAGCAGGAGCAGGGCCGCCAGTCGGCCGCGACCGTGCGTCAGATACAGACACAGGAACGTGAGGAAGCCGTACAGGACGCACTGCTGAAACACGTCTGCCAGCATGTGACTAAACGACGTCTCGAAGTGGGCGCGGAACGGAATCCACGAGAAGGCCGGCTCGGTGCGCGCTCCGTGCGTCGGCGCGTGCAGTAGGGCACTGGACACCGTGGCGTACAGCAGCACGATAATCAGGAGCGCCAGCACGACCCGCCGCGTGTGCGGTCCCGGCAGGACGATCGCCGGCACGGGTGGCCGGGGACCAGGCGCCGCGCGTGTTCCGGGCGGGGCGGGGCGGGACCGCACGCACCGCAAGGCGACGAGCGCTCCACAGGCGGTCCCCGCGGCGGCCATCGCGGCGTGCAGGAGGCTCGACGTGTGCTCGCTTAGAGCCGCCTGGGCCAGCTCCAACAGCAGGGCCAGCCCGCCCACGCGCACGACGGTGCGCAGCAGAATCTCCTGAGGATCCCGACCCGACAGCAGCGCCCGTCCCGCGATCACGAACCCGATCGATGCAAACGCCGCAAAGCGCCCCAGCCACAAATGGTCCGTCAGTCGTGACGGTTCCTCCAGTCCGAGCACCATCGTCGGCCGGTGCAGCCGCCACGGCGACGTCATGATGACGAAGGTCACGGCCAGGAGTAGCCACAGCATGCTCGTCCACAGGCCACGCCGGGAATGTAGCGCGTCAAACGCGCGCGCATGCGCCTGACGTGCCAGACTCTGCATGGGTGCCGCCACGAGGCACCCCAGGAACGCGGCCGCCGCATTGACGTACACGTCCAGCAGATTGGCCGACCGGGCGGGCATGAACTGCTGCAGCAATTCGGTGCCGTAGCTCAGGGCGACGGACAGCAGCCAGGCCGGCACCAGGTCGCGCCAGCCCGCCCGCCCGCGCCGCCGCAACAGCAGCCGAAAGCAGAGGCCTACGGGCACATAGACGACGATGTTCGTGAGCAGGTCGTTGCCGTCGCTGTGCCGCTGCGGCGGCACCCAGCTCCAGTCCGGAGCCGTCGCGAGCCACGGGCGCTGGTGCACCCCCAGGGGCCCGAGCGTGCCGTAAATGATGAGCGCCAGACTCGCGGCGCACAGCCAGCGCTGAGTCCGGCGGCTGAGTACGGGCGGCTTCGTGAGGTCGCCGGCAACCAGCGGCTGGTCGGCGGCGCGGTCGCCCACTCCATTGGTAAAGCGCGCGGGCATGCGGCGTGTCCCAGGCACCGGCGTCCGGCACGGCGACCCGAACGCCCTCGGTACCCACTACAGCCTAGAATACACGGACTCGCGAAGCCAAGCGCGTACTGCGAATCGCGGTGGGGTGGACGACTCGCCGGAGCAGGGGGCGGGTTTTTCAGGACCTTGCGCACGGGCGGGGCGCAGCGTCGCGACGCGGCAGGACTGCGGTGAACCGCGTGGCTGCGCGCTCGGGCGGCGCGGGTGCAGGACGTGGCTGCGGGGCTGGGCAGGGTCTTAGCGGCGCTGCAGCCACCAGCGCTCCACGAGCGGCTGGTGCCACTTGTGCGGTTGCGTCGTGGTGGGGGGCGCGTCAGCGTGGATCAACTCGCGCAGACAGGCGAGCACGTGCTGCTCAAAAGCGCGCTGTGCCTGAAAGCGGGCGTCGCGATCACGATGGTCGCCGCGCAGACGGTCCGGCGACGTCTCCGCACCTTCGCGGTCGCGAAACTCGGCCGAGGCGTGCAGCGTCGCGAGGGGACGGCGCTGTGTCACGTCGTACAGCACGCCCAGGACCTGCGCTGAATTGGGCCCCAGGCCGTTTGGGGCGTAGACGAGTAGCAGGGGGGCGTTGATGCGCGCCGCGGTGGCACAGAGGTTCTCGGTGTCGGGCGGCTCGGGCTTCTGGCCACGTGGCGTGAGAAACAGGACTTCCCGAATTGCGCTGACGCCGCGCATCTGCTCCCCCCAGAACGCCTGTTCCGCCGGCCGCGGTTCGACCAGGACCAGCGGTGCGGGACTTGCGTCCGGCGGCGGCGCGAACTTGGCGATCGCGAGTGCGCACGCAAAGCGCCCCACGGTGCGCTCCTCGCTCAGCATGACGAAGGTGTTGGCGGGCGTCGGCAGATCGGTCGCCAGATCCTTGAGGAGCAGTCGCGGTTCGCAGGTTACCGGCGTGTGCCGCGCACAGCCGCCAAGCAGCGCCAGTCCGAGAGCGATGATGAACGTCGCGGCACGCACCATGGGCGTACTCCGATGCACGAAACCACACTGGGATTATCGGGGCCGTCCGGGGGGAACATGCGTAAGACCGGAATCTGTTCCACAAAAACCCGTGTGTTTATGGCTCCGTCCACCCGCGC
This sequence comes from uncultured Planctomycetales bacterium, assembly GCA_964523405.1. Classification (GTDB taxonomy): domain Bacteria; phylum Planctomycetota; class Phycisphaerae; order UBA1845; family Fen-1342; genus CAZGAQ01. The sequence continues at coordinate 234,807 of CAZGAQ010000002.1, read as the reverse complement.
CGATACATACCCCGAAGCGCAGACCACCCGGCAAGACGCACATGGTTAGTATGTTGCTGACAAGTATCTCCGGGCGCAAGATCGTACGCCCCCGCCCAGCAGTGTCGCAGGAACTGCGCTCCGTGTATCGCGCGCGCGCTCACCTGCGGCGGTTCCTCGCTTCGGTATCCGCCACCAGTTGGGCGTGCCTCGACGCGCTCATCATTGCCCTCGCAACTTCCGGGGCGCAGGCCGTGCTGGCGCTCGCCGGCACCGGCTACAAGTGGATCGCCAACCCCTGGCTCGCCAGCACCATCTTCTGTGCCAGCTTCGTCACCGGCGGGCTTGTTTTCGGACTCTACGAGCGCAAGACGCTCTTGTCACGCAGCTCCATCGCGTGCCGCTCCGCCCTCGCTCTGGGCTTGGGCATCGTGCTCGCCTACGCCTCCTTGTCGCTCTTCTTCTATTCGGGGGTCAGCCGCTGGACCGGCCTCGCCATCATCCTGGTCTATCCGACCGTCGCGCTGCCGCTGCGCCTCTTCGCGCATGAAGTGATCACCACCAGCCGCGCCCGCCTGCTGTGCGTCGGCGCCGGCGAATCGATGCAGCGCCTGGTCGACATCGTCCGCCGACGCATTCATCAGAATTACGAAGTTGTCGGTCACGTCCGCCTGGGCGACACGGCGGAGTCGGCTGGCAGCACCCCCGGCGCGCCGGCGCGCTTCCGCACCGACGCCGACCGGCAGTTTGCGGAAGCCTGCCCCTGTCTCGGCGAGCTGCGCGAACTGGAGCACGTCCTCGCGGCACACGAGATCGACGAGGTCGTCGTCGGCCCCGACCTGACCGGCAACGCCACGGTCGGTCGCGCCGTCGCCGTCTGCCTCGAAGGTCACTGCCGCGTGACCGACCAGGCCACCTTTGTCGAAAAGCTCCTGGGCGAGGTCCCCGCCGACAGCATCACGGCCGAGTGGTTCCTCCGCGCCGACGTCCAGAACCACGGCAGCTACGAAGCCGTCAAACGCTTCATGGATATCGCGGCCGCACTCTTCGGCTTGCTGCTGACCCTGCCCGTGTGGCCACTGATCGCCATCGCCATTCGCCTCGACAGTCGCGGCCCCGCCCTCTACCGCCAGATGCGCGTCGGACAGCACGGCCGACCTTTCCAAATCTACAAGTTCCGCACCATGCGGCAGGATGCCGAAGCCAACGGTGCCCAGTGGGCGGGAGTGAACGACGCGCGCGTCACGCGGCTGGGCCGCTTCCTGCGCAAGTCGCGCCTCGACGAGCTGCCCCAGCTCTGGAACATCTTCCGCGGTGACATGTCACTCGTCGGCCCGCGCCCCGAGCGCCCCGAGTTCGTCCACAACCTCGAGCAACTGCTACCGCACTACCGGCTGCGCCACCTCATCAAGCCGGGCCTGACGGGCTGGGCACAAATCCACTACGGCTACGGCGCCAGCGTGGCCGACACCCACCGCAAGCTCTGCTACGACCTCTACTACCTCAAGCACCGCTCCCTCGACCTCGACGCCGGCGTGCTTATCCGCACCTTCGGCACCTTCGTCCTCGGCGCCCGCTGAACCGGCCTCCCCAATCGTGGTCGTGTCGTGCACGACCGGGCAGCGGCGGGCCTCTGTGCCTGACGTACTGCAAGGCTCTGCCTTGCAGCGCCTGCGCTGGGCTCAGTCCGCCGTCGGCAGGCTTCCTGTGCCGCGGCGGCGTTAGCCCAGCGATCTCCCTGACGACCAATTGGGCCCCGTCTAGCGCAGCAGCAACCACATGCCTGGTCCCGCACCGGCACTGACCAGCAACGCGATGTACAGCAGGTGCGGGTCGCGGAACCGTCGCATCGTCACAATCGCCGCGACGCATCGCAGCGCGATCCAAAACTGCACGAGCCACCCCCCCACAAACATCGTGAGAGCCACGACACTGAACCACTCCGGCAAGAATTCCCAGCGGCTGTTAGGCCAGCCGAACACCAGATACCCAACGATCATGGCTGCAAGGCAGCCGAGCGCCGCCACGAGAAACGGGCGTGCCGACGGCCAGTTCGGACGATAGTCGAACGTCTCGGGACGCTCCAGATCAAACGCCTCCCCGCACTCCGGACATCGCGGTTCCGGCAGGTTGTCCAGGATGTACCCGCACTTCAGGCAATGTCGGTAGTTGTCCCTCTGCATCCCCCGCATTGTAGCGACTGCGCTTCGCTATCCCACCGCCGCCGGCGCCGGTTCCGCGCGCATCTCCCGCCGCCCGGCCCCTTCGAACTCCACGTCCCCGTTCTGCCGCAGCCACAGCTCCAGCACGAGCAGCAGCCACAGCACCGGCGCGTGATTCTCCCCCGGCGCGTGCGTCCGAATCAGCCGGCCGATCGTCTCCGCCCGCAGCCACCGCGTTACCTGCGCGTCCCGCCCCAAGAGCATCGTCTGCAGCAGGTTCGCCCCGCTGGTCCCCGGCCCAAACCAGTGCACCGCCGGAATCGAGAAGCCCTGCTTGCGTCGATGCACGAACTCGGCCGGAAACACCGCTTCCAGCGCCCGCTTCGGCAGGAACTTCCGCATCAGCTTCGCGCCGCTCCCGCGCAGCCGCATGTCGGCCGGCAGCGCCGCCGCCAACTCGAGCACCTTCAGGTCCAGCAGGGGGGGCCGCACCTCCAGCCCGTGATACATGCTCGCGATATCCACCTTCGTCAGGATGCACTCGGGCAGATACGTCTTGAAGTCCACGTACTGCGCGTAGCCCAGCGCGTCGTGCCGCGGCCCCCGCGCATGCGCCTCCTCAAACGCCGGACTCGTCACGTCGAGCAGGCCCAGATGCTCACTCCGCCACAGCTCCCGCCGCAGCGACCGCCGCGCCCACTCCACCTCCCGCTGCCAATACGCACTCGGCCCGCCCGTCCGATTCAGCACCCGCCGCACGAGCGCCCACACGAGCCCCGCCGCCGCATCCCGCGAACGGTGATACCGCACCCGCCGCAGGTGCCGCCGCAGGTCCGGCCGCAGCCAATACCCGTACGTGTCATACCCGCCGAACGCCTCGTCGCCGCCGTCGCCCGACAGCACCATCGGCACGCTGGCCCGCGCCAGCCGCGACACCGCCCACGTCGGCACGGCCGAGCTGTCGCCGAACGGCTCGCCGTAATGCTGGACGAGTTGCGGCAGATGCTCCCAGAAGTCGTCGTGCAGCACGTCCTCGACGATCTCGAAGCCGCAGTGCCGCGCGACCTGCCGCGCGTACGGCAACTCGCTGAAGTCGGTCTCCTCGTAGCCGATCGTGAACCCCTTGATCGGCGTCTCCAGTAGCCGGCTCATGTGCAGCGCCACGAGCGTGGAGTCGATGCCGCCCGACAGGAACACGCCGAACGGCACGTCCGCCATGAGCTGGCTCTGTACCGTCTCCGCCAGCACCGCCTCGAACCGCTCCAGCCACTGCGCCTCGCTCAGCCCCCGCTGCGTGCGAAACTCGAGATCCCAATACCGCGTCGGCCCCGTCGTCCGCCCGTTGAAATCGACGGTCAGGTAGTGCCCAGCTGGCAGCTTCCACACGTCTTCGTAGATCGTCCACGGACTCGGGATGTACTGGAACCGCAGGAATAGGTCCACGGCGTCCAGCCGCCCGCGCGGCGTCGGCGCGTCGACCGCCCGCAGCGCCGCGAGTTCGGACGCGAACGCCAGGAACCCCGGCCCCGTGCGATAGTGCAGCGGCTTGATGCCGATCGGGTCGCGTGCTAGCAGCATTCGCCGCCGCCGAAAATCCGCGATCCCGAACGCGAACATCCCCCGCAACCGCCGCACGCACTCGCCACCCCACTCCTCGTACGCGTGCACGATCACTTCCGTGTCGCACCGCGTCTTGAAGACGTGCCCCAGCCCGCGCAGCTCGTCTGCCAGCGCGCGGTAGTTGTAGATCTCCCCGTTGAACGTGACCTGAATCTCCCCGTCCTCGTTCGCCATCGGCTGCCGCCCGGTCGCCAGATCAATGATCGACAGCCGCCGGTGCCCCAGCGCGACGCCCTCGCGCGCAAAGACGCCATCCCCATCCGGCCCCCGGTGCGCGATCGCCTGCGTCATGCGCTCGATCTCGCCCGGCACGCCGCCCTGGCCGTCCCAACGCAGAATGCCGGCGATTCCGCACACGCCTAGCTTTCCTCCGCCGCGCGCGCGTCCACAGGCGTGTCGCTCAGCCCGAGCAGTCCGCGCAGTACCGCCCGCTCCTGCCGCACGGAGAAGTGGTCGCGCACCCGCCGCCAGCCGGCCTGCCCCATCCGCCGCCGCAGCGTCGGATCCCGCGCCAGCCGCACGAGCGCCTGCGCGTGTTCCTCGATGTTCCCCGGTTCGACCAGCACCCCGGTCTCGCCGTCCGCAACCGTCTCGCACACGCCGCCACTTCGCCCCGTGATCACCGGCAGTCCGGCCGCCATCGCCTCGATCACGCTCACGCCATACGCCTCAGTCTCGTGCGTCAGCGGTCCATGACAGTTGTGCAGCGTGAAGAGGTCCGCCCCGCGACGCAGCTCCTCCGCCGTGCTCGCGTTGACGATTCCCGTCAGGCGAATCCGCTCGGCCACCGGGGAGCGCCGCTGCAGCAACTCGCACATCATCCGCAACTCGCCGTCCCCGGCCAGCGTCAGCCGCCCGTCGAACCCCAGTGTGCACGCCCGCTCGAACGCGCGGATGGTCAGGTCCGGCCCCTTGCAGTCGCACAGCCGCCCGAGGTACAGCACTTCGAGGCCGCTTGTCCGGTCCGCATGCTGTGGGCACGTGTCTGGAACCGGCACACCCAGCGGCTTCACTTTCAGCCGGGGCGGGTGAAACTCCGCCTCCAGCATCCGCGCGCTGTGCTGCGAGTTCGCGATGATCGTGCACCGGTCACACACGCGCTGCGCCCGCTCCCGGAACCCCGGCTTGAACAGCAATTGCTCGGGGCTATCGTGGCGGCGACAGTCCAGGTTGAAGTCGTATCCGTGACAGTGCACGAAGATCGGCTTCTCCGTGCCCGCCCACACGGACTCATACCCCACCGCGCAGTTCAGATAGTGTACCAGCACGGCCGTGATCGTCTCGTCGGCCACCACCTCCGCCAGTACCTGTGCTGCCGTCCGTACCGGTGTCGGTGAAACCGCAATCCCCAGGTGTGGCGCCGCGCGCCGCCACAGCGGCACCCGCCCGTTCCGCAGCGCGATCGCCGGGATCCGCCCGTTCCACGTGTCCTCCGGCGGGTCAGGCGTGGCGATGGCGACGATGTCCGGTTCGAGCAAATCCACCTGTCGGGCCATCCACAGCTCCGACGGCGGAAACCAACTGGGTGTGACGATCAGGACGCCCATGACGTTGACTCCACACCAGGCTCAGACCGAGGCCACACGCGCCGCCGCCGGTGCTGGCGTTCCCGCCACCAGCTGCCGCCAGAAGCGCCACGTCCGCCGCGCCCGCGGTGCCGCCCACAGCAGCTTCAGCCCGTACGCCAGCGCCGTCCGTCGGTGTCCGCTCGCCAGCGCCCAACGCCCGCACTGCAACAGAAACGTCGTGTCGGTCCACGCGGCCTCATGCCACCCGAACCGTCCGCTCACGCCGCGCCGCGCCCAGGCCCGCTCGCACGCCGCCCGGGCCGCCGCCACCTGCTGCACGTGCCGCGTCTGCGACACCGAATTCCGATGCAGGCGATACTGCAGCACCACGTCCGGCACATTCGCCAGCCGCCCGTGCTCCGCCAGCCGCAGCCACAACTCCAGGTCTTCCGCGGGTTCGGCGCTCGGATCATACCCGCCGACCTCCCGCAAAGCGCTAGCGCGCAACATCACGGCCGGGTGCGCAAGCTGCACAATCCCCGTCAGATTGCTCATGTCGATTGCCGCATGGTCTACGGGGAAATGCCGGACGACCAGCGGACGCCCCTGCGGGTCGATCAGCTCGATCGCGCCGCCCACCGCGACCACCTCCGGCGACTCGTCGAGTAATGCAACCTGCTGCGCAAACCGCTGCGGACACGCCACATCATCCGCGTCCATCCGCGCCAGGTATTCCCCCCGCGCCAGTCCCAGCGCCTGATTCAGCGCCGACGTATGCCCGCCGTTCGGCCGCCGCAACAGCACAATGCGCCGGTCCCGATCCGCCCACCGCCGCAGAATCTCCCGCGACGCGTCCGTCGAGCCGTCGTCCACCACAATCGCCTCAAAGTCGGTCAACGTCTGCGCAACGATGCTGCCCAGCGCCACATCCACGTAGCGGGCGGCGTTGTACACCGGCAGCAGCACGGAGACTCTCGGCGCTGGCTTCCTCACGCACGCTCCCATCAGCCCGGCGGTCCAACCCACGCCGCGCGGCAAATCCAAACCAGACTCTCCACCTGTCCCGCGATCGCCCATTCCGTGGTCGCCAGCAGTTCGCCCACTGCCCGGCCCACCCCCGGAAACGATGTCGCATCATGAAACGCAATCACCCCCTCTGGTGCCACCCACGCCTGCACCCGCTCGATGTCGCGCCGCACGGCCTCATACGAGTGGTCCCCGTCAATGAAGATCAAATCCAGCGGCGTCTGCGTGTCCTCCGCCTGCAGCTCATCGCTCCGCTTCCGCACCGGCCGGATCATGGCTCGGAAACGCGCGGTGTTCTCCAGAAACACCGGCAGCGTGTCGCGCGGCCCCTCCGGCATCGTCTGGTTCTCCCACGTATCGACACACCAGATCGTCCCGCCACGCGCCGCCAGCCCCGCCGCCAGGGCATACGTCGACGCCCCCAGGTACGAGCCGATCTCCAGCACGCGTGCCCCCGCCGGTAGCCCGTGAGCCAGCCGATACAGCGCATCCAGTTCCTGCCGCGTCGTGTATGTCGGAATCGGCCGGGCCGGTACCGCCCCGCTCCACGCCAGGTACCGCTCACGCGTCGCCCGGTGCAGACACAGCCCCGCGCGGCTCAGCCGCCACAGCAGCCCGCAGCCGACCTTCTCTGAAAGCGTCATTTCCGGCGTCGCCGTTGCACTCATCCTGCTACTTCCTGTGTTTGCTCGACCAACGGGACCGGACGCGCTGCCGCCGCCGGCGCCTCCCCCAGGTCCACATCCCACCGCGGCCGCAGGTACACCATGCCGATGTGCGGCGTCGGCAGCGCACCCGTGCCGTACACGTCGCCATCCACAATCCGAAACTGCACCGCCCCGTGGACCACGTCCACATCCCGGAACCCATCCGCCAGCCAGATGTCCGCCGTGTACTCGCCCTGCAGGAACGGCGCCGCCGGCAGCACGCAGCGCAGCGTCCCTTGGCGGTACGGCCCGACCGCCGGTGTGTCTCCCGTCATGCGCATGTTCACGTTCGCAACGGCCCCCACATCGTCGCGATTGATGACCACGCCCATCACCGGTTCGTCCACCGGCCGCCGGTCGCCGCACTCGAAATGCAGTTCGAACTCCATGTCCGCGCCGAGTGGGAATACCTGTGTTGCCTCGCCGCGCACCGTGCGGAGCGCCACCGACTGAATCAGCGGCGTCGCCCACCCGGGCCGCAGCCGATTCAAGTCGAACTCCTGGTACGCCGCCGTCTGCGTCGGCGCCAGGTACCGCTCAATGCCCGAGCGCACGTCCCCGACATGAACAAGCGCTCCACGCTCCAGCACCAGCAGCCGCTGGCACAGCCGCGAAATCGCCGCCATGTTGTGGCTGACGAACAGCACCGTGCGACCCTGCCCCGCTACATCCCGCATCGCCCCCAGGCACTTCCGCTGAAACGAAGCGTCGCCGACGGCCAGAACTTCATCGATGATCAGAATGTCCGGCTGCAGATGCGCCGCCACCGCGAACGCCAGCCGCACATACATCCCACTGGAGTAGCGCTTGACCGGCGTATCCAGAAACCGTGCGATCTCGGCAAACTCGACGATCGCCTCGAACTGCCGGTCGATCTCGGCCTTCTTCATGCCGAGAATCGCCCCATTGAGATAGATGTTCTCGCGCCCGGTCAGCTCCGGATGAAACCCGGTCCCGACCTCCAGCAGGCTCCGCACGCTCCCGCGCAGCACGGCCCGCCCGGTCGTCGGTTCCGTGATTCGTGAGAGCACCTTCAGCAGCGTGCTCTTGCCGGCCCCGTTGGCGCCGATGATGCCCACCACCTCGCCGGGCGCCACTTCAAAGCTCACGTCCCGCAGCGCCCAGAACGCGTCGCTTCCCTCGCGCGCGTCGCTGAGGCTGCGCAACCGCCGCCACGGTGCGGTGAGCGTCGCCACGATGACCTCGCCCAGCGTCTGCCGCGTCGCCGCGCGCAGTCCGAGCCGGTACCGCTTGCCGAGCTGCTCAACCTGGATCGCCGGTGTTGCCATCACTCACGCAATGTCGGCAAAACGCCGCTCCGTGCGGCGAAACAGGGCCACCCCGGCGACCAGCGCCAGGGCGGCCAGCACCATCGAAGTCACAATCGCGGGCCAATCCGCTGGCCTCGCCAGTAGCGCGCTGCGAAACGCGCTGATCACCCCCGTCAGCGGATTCAGCGCCAGCAGCCAGCGGTATCGCTCAGGTGCCAGCCCCGTCGGATACACGACTGGACTGGCATACATCCAGATCTGCAGCGCGAACGGCACCACCACCCGAAAGTCGCGGTACACCACCATGAGCGCCGCGAAGAATGTCCCCACTCCCAGCGCCACCGCCGCCGTCAGCAGCAGCAGCGCGGGAATCAGCAGCGCCGCCGGCGTCGGCATAAACCCGTACCACGCCATCAGCCCGAAATACACGACCAGGCTCAGCGTGAAGTCCAGCGTGGCCACCCCCAAGCTCGACAAGGGCAGCAGCAGCCGTGGGAAGTACGTCTTCGTCAGCAAATGCGCCTGTCCCACCAGGCTGTTGCTCGCGTTTGTCACCGCATTGGAAAAGAAGATCCACGGCAGCAGCCCGGCATACACGAAAACCGGGTACGGCACCCCGTCCGACGGCAGCTTCGCGAACGTCCCGAAGATGATCGAGAAGATCACCATCGTCAGCAGCGGCTGAATGACCGCCCACGCTGCCCCGATCACCGTCTGCTTGTAGCGCACCTTGATGTCGCGCCACACCAGGAAGTACAGCAGCTCCCGCCCATGCCAGAGCTCACGCAGATTCACCGCACGCCACCCATGACGCGGCTCAATCAGCGTGATCGGCGGCGCACTCACGGCCACGTTGGCCGCTGCGCCGCACGAACGATCCAACACGCCCTGCATGGGGCGAAGACTCCTATCCATTCCGGGTACACGGGCCCCGGCGCGCACCTCGGCGGCAAGCCGGATGGCGCACGGGCGGTAGCCGGTTCTCTGTAGGCCTATCGGAGTCCCGCTGCGCACCCCTAAAGCCCGCTGGGGCCGAAGCCTGCCGCAGTAGGGCGGTGCAGCCGCGGGGCTTGGTGTGCCGATACGCTCAGCGTGGACCATCCCGGATCGCCGCGACCCCGGACACACCCGCCGCCGGCGGGGCGTGTTACGGTCGTCGTCCCGACGTACAATCGGGCTGCGCTTTTGCCGCGCGCCCTCGAAAGCGTTTTCAGCCAAACCCGCGCCGACCTCTGCGACATTGTCGTCGTCGATGACGGCAGTACCGACAACACGGCCGCCGTCGCCGCCCGCTACGCCTCCCGCATCACCTACCTTCGCCAGCCCAACCGCGGCGCGGGTGCCGCCCGCAATGCCGCCATCCGCGCAATTCGCAACGAGTTCGTCGCCTTCCTCGACTCCGACGACTGGTGGGAACCGGACAAGATCGAACTGCAGGTCGCCACCCTCCGTGACTGGCCCCAGGCCGGCTTCATCGTCGGGCGCACCATCGGCCACTATCCCGATGGCCGCCAGTGGACGCCCCGCCTGCCCGACATCCCCTTCAATCGCCCCGTCGATCTGGCCCCGCTCCTCATCCGCCGGGCCTTCATCCATACGCCCGCCGTCCTGGTCCGCCGCAGTCTCCTCGCTCGCAGTGGTCTGTTCCGCACCTGCCTGCGCCGGGCCCAGGATTTCGACCTATGGGTCCGTCTGGCCTGCCGCGCCCCGGCCGTCTTTCTCGACCACGTGGTGGCAAACTTTGCGCTCCAGGCCCCCGAGAGCCTCTCGGGGGACCCGGCCTCCCAGATCCTGTGTACGGTCCGCTCCCTGTACCTCCTGCGCGCCGAGTTGCGGCACCGGCCGGATTGCCGGACGGCCTGGCGCGCCAGCATGGTCCACTACGTGAACCTCCTCCGCGACCGCGCCTACCGCGCCGGCCGCTACGCCGACGCCGTGCGCTGGAGCCTCCTGTCCCTCGCCCGCCAGCCGCGTAACCGGGCCCTGTGGGAGTGGGGGCGCTGCCTGCATGCTCTGTGGCGGGCCGTGTGTGGTGTGGGTCCCGCGTCCGGAATTCCCTCCCTGCCCAATAGCTGCTGCGATGAGCGTGCCCAGCCTTCAGCCGCGATCGACGTTCACGACACCCAGCCCGGTCGCGTCAGCGTCATCATCCCGACCTTCAACCGCGCCACACTCGTGCCGCGCGCGATCGAAAGCGTCCTCGCCCAGAGCGCCGTTGACCAATGCGATATCGTCGTCGTCGACGATGGCGGCCGCGACAACACCGCCGCCGTCGTGGCCCGCTACGGCGCGCATGTCCGCTACATGCGTCAAGACAACGCCGGCCTCGCCGCCGCCCGTAACACCGGCATCCGCGCCTCGCGCGGCGAATTCGTCGCCTTCGTCGACGACGATGATGAATGGTTGCCTGACAAGGTGCGGCTGCAACTGGACGCTTTCGCCCGCTGGCCGCAGGCCCTGCTGGTGGCCGGTTGTGCATACGACCGCGACGCGGCCGGCCTCGTCACGCCGCGCAGCGTTCCACCCGTCCCGCTCGACTCTCCCGTCGACCTCGCCCCGGCGCTGTTCGCCGAAAACGTGCTCATCATGCCGACCGTCATCCTGCGGCGCCGTGTTCTGCAGCAGGCGGGTCTCTTCTGGGAGGCCCTGCGGCGCGTCGAGGATCACCACCTCTGGACGCGTGTCGCGTGCTACGGCCCCGGCGTCTGCCTCTCTGCACCTTTGGCGATCTACGCAACCGCCTCGTCCGACGCCCTCTCGCGCAACCGTGCCGCCATGTTGCAGGCCCGTCGTGTCGTGTACGCGGACCTGCGCCGCATGCTCCGTCGGCGTCCAGATTGCCGTGCCGCCTGGCGCCGCGGCCGCGCCAACTGCCTCGCCCGGCTGCGCGACCTCGCGTTCTCAGAACGGCGTTACGCCGACGCGGCGGGACTGGCCGCCCGCACGCTGACCACCGATCTACTTGCGCGGGGGCGGTGGGAGTGGGGCATCCTGGCGCGTGCGCTGCTGTACACCCTGCGGCCGCCGCCGCACGAGCCGCCGTCCGTAGTGCACGAAATGAATCCGCTGAACGTCGAGCTGTCGCCACCCGGCCCCGTTACGTCGCCGGCTCATCCGGTGGGGGGATGGGAGGGAACGCTTGCGCCTCGGGTGCCGGCGGCTTGGCCCGCGCGTCCAGGCTGCGCAGCGGCGGCGGCTTCGGACGCAACGTCGCCGCCGGCGCCTTGAACGTCTGGTCGCCGCACTTGAGCTCCCCGGTGCGCAGAAACTCCTCGAGGTGCGGGCGGCACGTCCCGCAGCCCGTGCAGCAGCCAGTCTGGCGGATCAACTCCGCCACATCAGTGATGCCGTTGCGCAGTGCGAACGAGCGGAGTGCCAGAAAGCTGAGCTGCTTGCAGTCACAACGGGTGGTGCCCATGTACGCGATTATAGAGGCAGCCACCGGCCAGCCGATCCCCCCGGGCACTTTTGCCTACGGCGCTTGCCCCCGCGTCGCCCGGTTGGGCTCCGGGTCCGCTCCGGCCTCGTCCTGCACCTCGGATGGCACCGGTGCTCCGCCGGTGTCCGTGCTGCCTGCCCCGGGTACGCCGGCCTGCGCGGCCAGTGCCTCCGCCACAGTCCGCTCACCCCTTTCGCTCGCAATCCGGGCGGCACACTGCAGGGCATGCCGCATCAGCTCCTGCAGCGCCGCGTCGGTCGGGTCGCGTGCCGCGAATGTCTGCCCAATCTGATAGGCCTCGTCACAGCCGGGCAGCGCCGCGTCGGGGTCGCCGCCGTCAATCAGACTCTCACTCTGGGTAAGTAGTGCCCAGCCGTGCAACACGGCATAGACACGATTGTGTGGTTGCCGCGCCAGCAGCCCGCGCGAAAGCTCCAGGGCGGCTCGCAGATGCGCCTGCTGCGTCGCCCGGTCGCCGCGGGAGAGGGCGAGCTCCGCGAGGAGCGTGTGCACCTCCACGATGCCGTGTTCCGTCGTCGGATTCCCTGGTGCCAGCGCAAGCAAGCGGTCGTTGAGCTCCAGCCGCTGCCGAAAGAACTGCTCGGCCTCGTCCAGCCGCTGCTGCTGTAGCGCGAGATGTCCGAGCCGATCGCAGCTCCAGGCCAGGTTGTCCAGCCAATGACGCGAGTTCGGGTCTGTGGCGGCCAAGCGCTGGTCAATTGCGTACGCTTCTTCGTACAACTCCTGCGCGGTCGCTGGCTCCTGCTGCGTCGCGCGCATATCCCCAATCTTGACCAGGGCGATCGACAGCTCACCCTGGTCCTCACGGTTGCCGGGGTGGGTGGCGGCCAGGCGCCGTCGCAGCGCCAGGGCCTGCCCGCGGAGCTGTATCGCCGTGTCCAGTTGTCGCTCCCCGGCCGCGATATCGGACTGACGCGTGAGGATCTCGGCGTGAGCCCGCAGCAGGGCGGGGTCGTTGCCCTTCCGTGCCAGCAGGTCCTCCACCTGTCGCCGCAGACGCTCCAGCAGCGTACGCCTGACCTCCGTCGTCCCGGAGATCGCATCCAGGTTCGCGACGATCTCGCGCGCCATGAACTCCGCCGACTGGCGCGCTTCCGCGAACTGCTGCCGCACATCCGCTTCCGCCTGTCGTGCCTGAATCAGCCCGTACGACGTCCCCAGGATGCCGAGCACCAGGGCGAGCACGGCCAGACTCGCCACCGCAAACACCGCGCGCCGCCGCTGGATGAATTTGCGCAGCACGTACCACGCGCTCGGCGGCCGCGCCAGAATCGGCTGCGCGGCCAGGAAGCGCCGCAGGTCTTCCGCCAGAGCGGCCGCGGACCCGTACCGCTGCTCTTTGTCTTTCGCCAGCGCCTTGCCCAGAATCGTCGTCAGATCCCCCCGAAACAGCCGGTTGTGCTCGCTCAGTGGGCGCGGGGATTGCTCCCGCACGGCCCGAATGGCCGTGAAAACGGAGCTCCGCGCCACCTCGACCGGCAGCCGCCCGGCGAGCAATTCGTACCCCAGCACGCCCAGCGAGTACACGTCCGCCCGGGTGTCGACGTCGGCCGGGTCACCCTCGACCTGCTCCGGACTCATGTAGGCAAGTGTGCCCAGTAGTTGCCCCGGTTGCGTCGCCAGCGTCGTGACCGCATTGGGCTGCTCCAGCAGTCGTGCCACACCGAAGTCCAGCACTCGAGGTTGCGCCCGCCCGTCGACCTCCTCGACCAGGATGTTGGCCGGCTTCAAATCGCGATGCACGACCCCACGCTGATGCGCGTGCTCGATCGCCTCGCACAGCCGCACCAGCAGCTCCAGGCGCGCGCGCACCGGCAACCCGCGCTCCCGCGCATAGTCCAGCAACGGTCGCCCCGGCACGTACTCCATCGCTAGATACGGCTGCTCGCCGGCCGTCGTCCGCGCCGTTCCGCTCTCGTAAATGGCTGCGATCCCGGGATGTCGCAGGCGCGCCAGCGTCTCGACCTCGTTATGAAAACGCCGCCGGAACGCGGGCGTCGCCAACCCGGGCCGGATCAGCTTGAGCGCCACCGTCCGCTGCGGTGTTTCCTGGCGGGCGCGATAGACAACCCCCATACCACCCCAGCCGAGTAAGTCGACGATCTCGTATCGCCCCACCTTCCCCGTCAGCGGTGGCAGCTCGTCCGCGCGGTCCGCCACGTCCGCCAGGTCAATCGCCCCCGGAAGCGCGGGTCGCTGCAGAATCGGCGCCTCCGTATCATGGGCCAGCAGTGAGTCGACCTCGGCGCGCAGCTCGCCGTCCGACCCACACACCTCATCGAGCCATGCCGCCCGCTGTCCCGGCGGCAGCTCCACCGCCGCAGCGAAGACCTCCATCGCGTGCGCGTGCCGCTGCGGCGTCATGCCGACGCCTCCGCGTCCGACGCGCCGTCGCCTTCGCGCCCCAACTCGCGGTGCAGCCACGCACGGGCACCGCGCCAGTCGGTCTGTACCGTCCGTCGCGACACGCCCAGCACCCGGGCGGTCTCCTCCTCGCTCAGCCCTCCGAAGTAGCGCAACTCCACCACCCGGGCCTGCCGTGCCGACAACGTCGCCAGCCGGGTGAGCGCATCGTCCAGGTCGAGAATATCCAGACTGTCGCTTTCCCTGGCCGGCTCCGTCCCCGCCAGGCTCAGCCTCTGCCAGCCGCGCCCACGCTTGCTACGCCGCCGCCCGCGCGCGTGGTCAATCAGCACGCGCCGAATCGCTTGGGCGCCGGCCGCAAAGAAATCCTCCCGCGTGGCCCATTGCCGGGGCTCGTGCTCGGCGAGCCGCAGGTAGGCCTCGTGCAGCAGGGCAGTGGTCTGCAGGGTGTGTCCGCGAGACTCCCGTCGAAGCATGCGATCGGCGATGGCGCGCAATTCCGTATAGAGCAAGGACATAAGTTCAGCCGCCAGGTCGTCGGACGCGTCTGCTGCCATGCTCTGTTGCTCGACAGTCGGGGGCATCCCTCGGGGCGCCCCCGCGAATCGGAGAATCGCGCACGAAATCTCTGCGCTGCGCTTGCTCAATTGTCGCTGTCTCCCGTGGCTGAATCAAGGTATTCCCCCGGTAGGCCGCCGCCCCCGGGGGGGGCGGCCTCACCGGTCGGGGGATCTCGCCGTGGGGCGCGGTCCCCACCGGTCCCGTTTTGAGGGCTCGTTCTCGACAGCGCCGGCTGGCGGCATGCCGCGCCCGGACTTCTCGTAGCATTGCTTTGTGCCCCCGTCCCTATTCCGCGCTCCCGTCCCTCTCCTCGGAGAGGGGCGGGCTGGGGGCTACTGCGCCGACGCCGCCGGCAAGTAACGCCGCGCCCAGCACGCGAGCAGGTCCGCCACGTAGCGCGCGTCGCTCTCCCGCTCGATCAGCAGATGATCCGCACCGTCCAGCGCGATGAAGCTCTTCGGGTGCCGGGCGGCCTCGAAAATCCGTCGCGCCTGGTCGATGCTCACCACCTCATCTTCGGGCGAATGGAAGATCAACAGCGGTCGTCGGAGCGCCGCCACCGCTGCCGGCACGTCATACTGGCGCAGATCCTCCAGCAGTTGTCCCTTGATCCGTACCCGCCGCCCCATCACGTCGATCTCGGCCACCTCCTGACCGCTCAGCCGGGGCGCCTGCTGTGCCAACAGGCCCGCCAGGTGGCCGGTTTGCGCCGGTGCCGCGATCGTCGCCACGGCCGCTGTCTCCGGAATCCGCTGGGCCGCGAGCAGAACCGCCGTACCGCCCAGACTGTGCCCGACAAGCATCTGCGGTGCCCGATGCTCTCGCCGCAGAAAGTCGGCCGCTGCCACAAGGTCCGCGAGGTTCGTCGAGAAGTTCGTATCCGCGAAGTCCCCACCGCTCTCGCCCAGCCCGGTGAAGTCGAAACGCAGCAGGGCAATGCGCCGATCCACCAGCTCACGGCTGATCCAGTTGGCAGCCTTCAAGTCCTTCGTGCACGTAAAGCAATGGGCGAAGATGGCGTAGGCGCGCGGCTCATGGGCGGGTACGTCCAGGCGACCAACGAGCGTGTGCCCGAGCGCGCCGGGGAATTGCACACGGAGCCTCTGGGGGAACATCTCCATCGATTCCTGTGGGGCCGCTTGTCCTATGGGCAGGTTAGGCGCCCGGGAGCCAGGGGGCAAGTCGCGGGCCATGGTCGCGCGGCGACGCCGCCGGAGGCGGCCCGGGCGCAATTCGCGCGCCTTCCCCTGTCGCCGGGCGGCGCCGCAGCACGCCGTTATCGGACATGCCGACCGCCGCTGGGCGCCTTGCAGAACGCTTCCGGGGCTTTGAGCAGATGTTCTTCAACAACCCCCGCCATCGAGACGATGCCTGTGCCGGACGGCAAAAAGTGTCTTTGTGCCGTCACTGGCAACCGCACAGGGCAAGGACCCGAGGTCGGTTATGAGCATGCAAGCTTCTCCCGAAACGTATCCCGAACTCACTGGCTTCGTGTTGACGGCCGCCGCACCCGGCACCGGTCTGCGCAAGACGCAGCGGGCTCCTGGCGAGCGACCGGAGAAGTGGAAGCGCCTGTGCGAGGACCTGTCCGAGCGGGCCGAAGCGCTGCGCGAGCTGCGCGACCAGATCGTCCCGCGCGCGGCAGAGCTGGACTCGCGCGCCAACGCGCTGCAGGCCCGGGCCGCCGAACTCGAGGCCTGGACCCAGCGCAACGAGGCGCTGGCGGCCGAGCTCGACCGCGGAACGGCCGAGTTGCAGGACTACCGCGCGGAGCTCGACCGCCACGCCGCCGAACTGGCTGAGCGGGAAACGGTCCTCCGGCAGGAGCTTTCGGATCGCGAGGCGGCCCAGGTCAAGGAACTGGCCGCACGCGAGGCCACGATGCGCGAGGAGGTGGCCGGACGCGAAGCCGCTTTGAAGCGCGAGCGCGAGGAGCGGGAGGCCGAATGGCTGGCCTCGACGGAGAAGTTCGACCAACGCCAGGAAGCGCTGGCGACGCTGGCAGATGAGCTGACGACACGGCAGCGGGCCCTCGACGTCCGCCAGGCGGAACTCGACACGCGGGCGGCGGGCCAGACGGCCCAGGTGACCGAGATTGAGGAGCGGCAGAAGACCCTGCAGTCGCTCGGCGAAGAGCTGCAGACGCGGAGCCGCGAACTGGATGAACGTACGCGTACGCTGGCCGGCTGGGCGACGACGCTCGAGGAGCGGGAGCGCACCCTGAAGGCCCTGAACGACGAATGGCAGACCCGTTCCCGCGATCTGGACAGCCGCGCGGCGGAGCTCGCGCAGCGGACCGAGAACATCGAGAACCGCGAGCGGCTCCTGCAGCAGAACGCCGGCGATCTCGCGGAACGCAGCCGCGAGCTCGACGTGCGCGCCACCGAACTCAACCGCCATCAGAATCAGCTCGCAGTGGAGCAGGCGTCGCTGCGCGAACGCTCCGAGCAGGTCGTTCGCCGCAGTGGCGAGCTCGAGGAGTGGGAGCGCAAGATCGACGCCAATGCGAACACCGTGCAGCAGCAGATGGCTTCCGTCGACGGCCGCGAGCGGGCCCTGGAACGGCGCATTGCCGAAATGGCCGCCCGCGAACGCGAGCTCTCCACGCGCAACTCGATCTTCGCCAGCCAGCGGGCCCACTTCGACACCCGCGTCAGCGCCCTGGCGGGCTGGATCAACTCCTACGTGCGGGCGGGACGCGTCACGACCAAGGGCGTGGCCCCCGACGTGCACGAAACAGAGGACGCCACCGAGGAAAGCAGCCCTGCGGAGTGCGAGGCCGCTGCGTTGTCCGAGTAGTGTGTCGCTGGCTTCATCCCGCCGCGCGCGGACGGCGTGCGAATTGCGCACCCCGATTTGCCGCCACGGCGGGATTTTGATTGACACCGTCCGGGCCACACGGCATTCTTCCGCCCCATGCGGCGAAGGGATTTTCTCAAGGCGGCTGGCGCACTGGGGGTAACCACACTGCTGGGCTGCGACCAGCCCGACGGCGGGCTAATCCTGCCGGCTCGCGACAGCGCGTCCGTCGCCGCCGACCTGCGCCTGCTGGCCCGCTTCGCCCACGTCACCGATACGCACGTGATGGACGAGGAATCGCCGGCCCGCTTTGCGGGGGCGCACGACGTGGTCCGCGCCGCCTGGCGCTCCTACGAGGCCTATTCGACACAGCTCTACGACGGCATCCTGCGAGCCGTCAATCGCATCCACGCTGCCGGGCGCGGTGTCGATTTCCTGCTTCATACCGGCGACGGTTGCGACAATGTCCAGGGCAACGAGCTCGCGTGGTTCGCCCGCCTCATGGACGGAGGTACGCTCGACCCGCGTTCGGGCCCGGACGATCGCCCCCCCGGCAGCCGTCCGCCGGCGGAACTCGACCCGCACGCCCTCTTCTCCGCCCAGGGCCTCTATCGCCAGGGCGTTCACGGGGACCTCGCGACGATTCCCTGGTACGGCCTCTTCGGCAACCACGATGTCCGCGCGATCGGCGTCTTTCCAATCGTCACGGATCTCGCGGGCCACCGCACGGCGCCCCTGCCCCTGCCGTGGCGCCCCGGGACGCGCTTGCCGCTCGAACTCGACCCGACCGCCGACTTCGCCTACGGCCGCGTGACACCCGCCGCGACGGGTCCGCCGGCGCTGTTCGGTCCACCGGTCCCGGTCGTGGCCAATCCGGCCCGCGCGTACTTCGACCGCGACGGGCTGTTCTCCGCGGTCGCACAGACGGATGCCCCCGAGCGCGGCCTCCGCGCTGCCACCGCCGGTACGACCTGGTACAGCGTCAGCCCACTCCCCGGCCTGCGCCTCATCGGCCTGGATACCACGCAACCCGCCGTGCTGATCGCGGGCGGCATCTACTCCGAGGGGGCTCTGAGCCGCATCCAGCTTGACTACCTCCGCGCTGAGCTTGCTGCCGCCTGCGCGGCCGACGAAATCGTGATCGTCGTCACGCACCACCCGAGCGCCGAGTTGATGTCGTTCGCCGGCACCGAAGTGCAGCCCGACGAGCTGCGCGACGTTCTGCGCTCGTGTCCCCGCGTCGTCCTGCACCTGTGCGGGCACAACCACCGACATCGCGTCACGGATCGCGGCGCATACCTGGAAATCGAAACTTGCTCCACGCTCGATCTCCCCCAGGAAGGCCGCCTGCTGGAACTGTGGCAGGGTGCTGCCGGACAGATCACCATTCGTTACGAGGTATTCTCGCACCTGGACGATGCGCTGCCCCCGTTGGGGGAAGACCCGCTGCGTGGTTTGCGGCTACAGGCCCAGGCGCTCGCGCGCGGTGACAAGCGGGCCCTCCTCCGCCAGCAACGGCGCGATCCCAGCGGTGTCGACCCGGCTGGCCGGACTGAGGACCGCTTCGGCCGCGTGGACGTTCCGACCCGGGCCTAAGCGCTCTGCGCGCTACGCACGTCCCCGTGGCGCCACGCTCGGCGCATAACGCCGATCGCAGTCCAGGATATGGTTGGTCAGCCACTCCTTGAGGAACACGATCGTGTCGAGCGTGAGCATCGCGTTGCCGCTCTCGACCCGGTCCTTGAGGTCGACCGCCTGGGAACACCAGGCATCGTGCAAGGCCTTGTGTTCGTCCAGTCCCCGGAAGTGAATCTGCTGCAGGTAACGCTCCTCGGCCGCAAAGTGCGTCGCCGTGTACTGCAGAACCTGGGCAAACAGCGGCCGCAGCACGCCCGGTCCGCGGCGCTTCGTGATCGCCTCGTGGAGCTGATTTACCACATTGATCAGGCGCTTGTGCTGCTCGTCCAGTTGCGGCACGTTGACGGACAGTTCATCACTCCAGTTCACGAGCGCCATCTGAGTCTCCCGAGCGTGGCCAGTTCCAGCGGAGGGCATATGGCCGGCGGGTTGCAGCCACCCAACAGATACATGGGCAATTCGGACCCGGGTCTTGAATAGTGGGGCGGGACTTGTGGCGGGGGCTCGATTTGTGCGCTGCGGCGGTGAACCGCCGCGGGTGGCTCAGGTGATTACCCGCATCACGACAGCCGTAGCGGAGCGACGACCGTACGCACGTGGCTGGCCGCCGTGACCGCCTCAGCGAAAGCTCGCGCCGGAGCCTCCTGATCGAACAGCCGATAGAGCGTCGAACCGGAGCCAGTCATCCGCACCCCGAGGCCGGTGGCGGCCGCGGCGTGCTCCGCGAGGGTGCGCAACTCTGGCAAGACAGCGAACGCCGCGGCCTCGAGGTCGTTATGTAGCTGCGGCATGACGTCGGCCGCTGGGGCGGAGAGTCCGGTGATCACTTGTTCGAGTCCGCAAGGAGCCGAACGGGACTCCAGGCGGTCCCACGCCGCATACACCACCGGTGTCGCAGAGTGCAGGCGCGGCAGCAGCAACGCGACCCACTTCGCGACGCGCTGGCGCAATTCCTCCACATGCTCGCCGCGCCCCCGGATCACGCACAGCGGGCCGTGGCAGAACAGGGGCACATCCGACCCCAGACGTGCTCCGATGCACGCCAGCTCCGGATGTGACAGGCGCAGTCCCCAGTGTGCATTCAGCAGCTTCAGCGTCGTCGCCGCGTTGGAGCTGCCGCCGCCCAGGCCCGCCCCGGACGGGATGCGCTTTCGCAATGAGATCGTCGCTCCGCGTCGCTCCCCGGTTTCGTCCGCCAACGCCCGAGCCGCACGCCACGCGAGATTCGAGTGGTCGCAGGGAATCGACGGCTCATCGCAGTCTACGAGGAAGCGGCGGTCTTCGCGCGGCGATACGCCCACCGTGTCGCACAAGTCTACCTGTGCGACCAGAGACTCGATGTCGTGATAGCCGTCCGGCCGGCGCCCGACCACGCGCAGAGTCAGATTGATCTTGGCCGGCGACTCGCGCACCAGGCTGCTCATAAATGCAGCTTGTGGCCCGCCCGCGACACCGTCAAGAGAAAACTAGTTCAACTGACCGACAATCGCGCACGAGCTGCGCGGCAAGCGCCGCCCGCGAATTAGCAGCCTTGGTTCGGCCGCTGGCCGGCAGCACGGGCACGCCCGTGGGCCGGAACGCCGAAGCCCGGCCGAACACGGCGGCCAGGGGCGGCAGGCGACTTGGGCCGCGCCGGAAGCTCGGGTCGGGTGGCCCTAGCTGTGGGTGTAACGCTGCCGCAAGAAGTCTCGGAAGGGCTCATAGCGCGCCGGCAGGCGCTCGTACGATTCGGGCTTGTGTTCCAGACCGGCCAGGCTCGGTGGCACCTCCGGCTCGATACCGATCGCGGCGCGGATTTCCTCGGGAAACTTGGCCGGATGCGCGGTCTCCACGGCAACCGCCAGCTTGCCGGCGTCGGCTGGGTTATCCTGCAGGTACCGCTGTAGCCCCGCCCAGCCAACCGCACCGTGCGGCTCCAATACTACCCCGAACTGCTCATAGGCCGCGCGGATCGTCGCGCGCGTTTCGTCGTCCGTGATACTCAGCGCGGCGAGGTCGCGCCGCATCGCCCTGAGGTCCGGAGGCCGGTGCTCGGTACCGGTCTCGTCCATGTGCCCGCCGTACACCGCGACCAAGCGCGCGAGATTCGACGGATGCCCCACATTCATCGCGTTCGAAATGCAGACGCGCGAGGGCGCAATCTTTTGGTACTGGCCGGTGCGCAGGTAGTTGGGGACCTCATCGTTGGCGTTGGTGGCGATCACCAGACGCTCGATCGGCACGCCCATGCGGCGGGCGATGACCGCGCCCATCATGTCGCCAAAATTACCGGACGGGACGCAGAGGATGATCGGTTCCAGCCCGCCGTCGGCCGCGCAGCCGGCCGCTGTGCAGCGCGGCAGCGCGAGATTCACGTAGGCATACACGTAGTAAACGCTTTGCGGCAGCAGGCGGCCGATGTTGATGGAGTTGGCGGAAGTCAGACGGATGGCACGCAGGGCCGGATCGGCGAAGGCCTGCTTGACCATGGCCTGACAGTCATCGAACTGCCCGTCCACGGCGATGGTTGTGACGTTGCCGCCGAGCGTCGTCATTTGGCGGCGTTGGCGCTCGGAGACCTCGGCCGGCGGAAAGAGCACGACGACACGCACGCGCGGCACGCCATAGTACGCGTGCGCGACGGCGCTGCCGGTGTCACCGGAAGTGGCTGTCAGGATAACGAGTTCGCCCGCTTGATCGCGCATCAGCAGGCTCATCCAGCGCGCCATCATCCGGGCGGCAAAGTCCTTGAAGGACGCCGTCGGTCCGCGATCGAGTCGCATGAGGTAGCGCCGCCCGGTCACCGGCTCCAGCGGCACGGGATAGTTGTACGCGTCCTGGCAGAGCTCACTCAACTGCGTCTCCGCGAACACCCCAACCGTGTAGCGACTCAGGACGCGGGTCGCGACGTCGGCGTACGGCCGGCCGGCCAGATCGCTCAATTCCTCGGGGGTAAGCGTGGGGAACTGCTCGGGCATGAACAGGCCACGGTCAGCGGCTTGCCCGGCGAGCAGGGCTTCGGCCAAGGTGACGGACGGGACACTGTGATTGGTGCTGTAGTAACGAATGACTTGGGACATGCGGGCATCGTAAGCGGCGAGGCACGTGGCGCGTAGGGGGGCATCGCAGCCGCCCCTCCCGTGCGTCCGGGGCAGGCGCCGGCCTGCCGCTACTCATCCTGGAGGCCAGCCAGGTAGGCCTTGACGGCCGCCCGAATGAACCGCCGGAACGCAGGGGTCGCGATTTCGGCCTGGTCGTGGACGTAGACGACAACCGCGTCCCAGCCGTCGCGGCGGGCGCGAACGTCGACGCGGGCCCAGTCGCCGTAGGCCTGCAAATCGTCGCGCTCGTCGAGCGTCTTGAGACCGAGCTCATCATTCAGCTTGCGCCAGTCGAACGTCCCCGGCGGCGCGCGGAAGTAGAACTCGATCAGCCATTCGCCACCGGTGAGGGCGTGCAGGAACCACATCGACGCGCCGGGAGCCGTGATCTCCACGCTCGCGCGGTTGTTCCAGTTGGTGGGCTCGAAAACGTTGTCGCTCGCGTCCGTGACGCGCGCCTCGGCGCCGCGGGCCTTCCCGGCCTTGCCGCCCGTCGCGGCGGCGCGGGCGCCCTCTTCCTGTACGAGCTCGACGACGTACTCCAGCGCCGCGGGCTCCCAGTGCTTGGGCGTCTCGCTGCGGCTGGTCCGCTGTTCCAGATGCCACCTGCGCCCGTCCACCTGCCAGGGCATGCGGACTTCCTTGCCCACGTCCCCGAAGCCGGCCTTTTCCGCCGCGATTTCGCGGGCGGCATGCTCGGCCGCATCGTAGACCGTGCGCGTCTCGTGCGGCCCCGCCGCGAGAATCGGCGCCAGCGCCGCGGCCGTGTGGCTGCCTGCGACGCGCGCGATCTCCTCCGGCGTGCCCCGCGCGACGATCTGCCCGCCGTCGGCGCCGGCCTCGGGACCGAGGTCGATGATCCAGTCCGCGTTCTTCAGGACGTCCAGGTTATGCTCAACGACAACGACCGTGTTGCCCAGGTCGGCGAGCCGGTGCAGGACGGCCAGCAACTTGCGGATATCGTCGAAGTGCAAACCGGTCGTGGGCTCGTCGAGAACGTAGAACGTATGGCCGGTGTCGGGTTTGCCGAGTTCACCGGCGAGCTTGACGCGCTGGGCCTCGCCGCCGGACAACGTGGGCGCGGGCTGACCGAGCTGCACGTAGTCCAGCCCAACGTCGGCGAGCGTCTGCAGCATGCGGCGCACCTTCGGGACATTCTCGAAGACGCGCAGGGCAGCCGCCACGCGCAGCTCGAGCACGTCGGCGATGCTGTGCCCTTTGAAGCGGACCTCGAGCGTCTCGGGGTTGTAGCGCCGCCCATGACAGATCTCGCACTCGACCCACACGTCCGGCATGAAGTGCATCTCGATGCAGCGCTGGCCGTAGCCTTCGCACGCTTCGCAGCGGCCGCCCGGGCGGTTAAAGCTGAAGCGGTTTGCACTGTAGCCGCGGACCTTGGAGTCGGGCAAACGGGCGAAGAGCTCGCGGATGCCGTCAAAGACGCCGGTGTAGGTGGCGGGATTGCTGGACGGCGTTGTGCCGATGGGGGACTGGTCGACGTTGATGACCTTGTCGATGTCATCCGTCTCGCCCAGCGGCTGGCCGAGTGGCGTGTACTCGGGTCCGGCGCGCGCACAGTCTGCAAGACTGCGCGGGTCGAAGTCGGCTCCGGCGACCTCGATGGCCTGATGGTCGCCGATCGACAGGCTCGCATGATTGAGCGCGTTGGCGAGCGCGGGCCAGAGGATGTCGTTAACGAGCGAGCTCTTGCCGGAGCCCGACACGCCGGTCACGCATGTCAGGCGGCCCAGTGGAATCGGGACGTTGAGATTGCGCAAGTTGTTCTGGCGCGCCCCGCGCACGAGGAGCCAGCTTGGCGGCGCGGCCACACCGTCGCCGGCGCAGACCGGACGGCGGTTGGTCGGCACGGGGATGGCCGCAGCGCCAGACAGATACGCGCGCGTGAGGGATTCCGGCGCGGCCTCGCCTGCCGTCACGTCCACCTTCGTCCCGGCCGTGGCTGGCGCGGCCACGGTCGCTGGTGCTCCCGGGGGCACAAGAAACTCCCGCGGCACACCTTGTGCCACGATCTGGCCGCCGGCGGCTCCGGCGCGCGGGCCAAAATCGAGCAGCCGGTCGGCATGCTGGATCACGTCGCGGTCGTGCTCGACGAGCAAGAGCGTGTTGCCGAGGTTGCGCAGCTTCTGTAGGGCGTTGATGAGCTGCCGTGTGTCGCGCGGGTGCAGGCCGATGGTGGGCTCATCGAGGACGTACAGCACGCCCGACAGGCCGCTGCCGATCTGGCTGGCGAGGCGGATGCGCTGGGCTTCGCCGCCGGAGAGTGTCGGCGCGGCACGGTGCAGAGTCAGGTAGTGCAGGCCGACGTCCATGAGAAACTGCAGCCGGTCGCGAATCTCCTTCAGCAACTCCCCGGCAATCTGCCGCTCACGCGCGTCCAGCGGAAGCGCGCCGAGAAATGCGTTCGCGTCGGTCAGCGGCAGGTCGCACACGTCGACGATGCTGCGCCCACCGAGCCGCACGGCCGCCGCATCCGGCCGCAGGCGTCCACCGCGGCAGGTGGTACACGGAATGTCCGTGACCGTGTTGCGGAGCTTGTAGCGGAACAGCCACGAGTTGCGGCTGGCGTGGTCAATCGCGGGGAAGAAGCCGCGCCATTGGAACCGCATGCCGTCAAAGGCCTTGCCGCCATCAACCCACGCCGCGGTCGTCCCGAACATGAGGGCGCGCTTCTGCTCCGGCGTCCAGTCCAGCAGCGGCTGCGACGGGCTCACGCCCAGGTGCTCGCAGAGTGCCAGGAGCATGCGGCCCAGCGGGGTCTTGCGGTCGATGCGCGGCCAGCCGTCGATGGCGCCGTCGAAGAGGCTGCGCGCGGGGTGGCGGATGATCTCGCCGGCAGGAGCACCACGCTGCACGCCGAGGCCTTCACAGGTCTCGCACCACCCGAGCTGGCTATTGAAGCTGAAGTGGTTCGGCCCCAGCTCCTCATAGCTCGTTCCGCAGCGGATGCAGGCCAGCTTCTGCGAGAACATCATCTCGCGCGCGGGCGAGCGCACCGTGGGCACGTGGGGAGGGGGGGGAGCGGGAGTAAGGGATTCACCAGGCGACGCGGGTCTGGTGGGATGGTCCTCTCCCACCTGCTCCGTTTCCCCCTTTCCCACTTCGCTCCCCGCGACCTCGCCGTCCACCGCCGCGACTTCCTCCGCGACGACTTCCACTTCCTCAACGAGCAGCGTCATGATGCCGTTGCCGAGCGAGAGCGCGTGCTCGACGCTCTCGGCGATCCTCCCGCGCGACTTGTCGCGGACGATCGTGCGGTCAATGACGACTTCGACGCGGTGCTTGCGGCGGGCATCCAGCGTCGTGCTCTGGGCCGTCTGCCGAATCTCCCCGTCGATGCGGACCCGCGTGTAGCCGGAGGCCTTGAGGCGGTTGAAGAGGCCCGCGTAGCTCTCGTTGTCGCCCAGCGCGACCGGCGCGAGGATCATGATGGGCGCCCCGGGCGGCAGACCCATCACGCGGGCAACGATCTCGTCGGCTGTCTGGGTGCCAATGGGCACTTGGCAGCGCGGACAGTAGCGTATGCCGACCCGCGCCCACAGCACGCGCATGTAGTCATAGATTTCGGTCACCGTGCCAACCGTCGAACGCGGGCTCTTGCCGGCGGCCCGTTGCTCGATGCAGATCGCCGGCGAGAGGCCCTCCACGTGGTCCACGCGCGGCTTGGCCATCTGCCCCAGGAACTGCCGGGCGTACGCCGAGAGCGACTCGACGTAACGGCGATAGCCCTCGGTAAAGACGGTGTCGATCGCGAAACTCGTCTTGCCGGATCCGGACACACCGGTGCACACGGTCAGTTGGTTGCGCGGAAACTCCACGGTGAGATCTTTGAGATTGTGCTGCTGGGCGCCGACGACGCGGACAAAGTCAAGCGTGCGGGGGCTGGTGTTCGCAGCCCCCGGCCCGGCAAGGGGCGCCGCTTCGATGTCCGCCGCGCCGGCCGACAGCGCGCCGCTGACCTCCCTCGCGGTGGGCAGCGCACTTTGGACTTCATCCCTCTGACTGAGCACTTCGCGCAGCGCCTGTCCCGTATACGACGCCGCGCACGCCGCCACGTCCTCCGGCGTCCCCACGGCCACAATCTGTCCGCCGTCTTCGCCGCCCTCCGGCCCGAGGTCGATGATCCAGTCGGCCGTCTTCAGCACGTCCAGATTGTGCTCGATGACGACAACGGTATTGCCGCTGTCGACGAAGCCGTGCAGCACGCTCAACAGCTTGCGAATGTCCTCGAAGTGCAGCCCGGTCGTGGGCTCATCGAGAACATACAGGGTCCGGCCCGTGGGCTTCTTGACGAGTTCGCGCGCCAGCTTGATCCGCTGGGCCTCGCCGCCGGACAGCGTCGTGCTCGGCTGCCCAAGCTGGATGTAGTCGAGCCCCACGTCGTGCAAAGTCTGCAGCATGCTGCGCAGGCGACCGAGGTTTTCGAAATGCTCCAGCGCCGCCTGCACCTCCATGTTCAGCACGTCGGCGATTGACTTGCCCTTGTAGCGCACCTGTAGCGTCTCGCGCCCGAAGCGCTGCCCTTCACACACGGGGCACTTCACCCAGACATCCGCCAGAAAATCCATCTCCACGCGGTTGGAGCCGTTGCCCTCGCACGCTTCGCAGCGCCCGCCGCCACGACTCGCGGGCACGTTGAAGCTGAACCGCCCGGGCTTGTAGCCGCGCAGCTTCGCGTCGGGCAGCTTCGTGAACAAGCTGCGGATTTCATCGAAAAGCTTGATGTACGTCGCCGGGTTGCTGCGCGGCGTGCGGCCGATCGGCGACTGGTCGATCGCGATGACCTTGTCGAGGTGCTCGAGCCCCTCGATGGCGGCATAGCGGCCAGGCTCGACCACGGTGGCGCCGTTCAGCTCGCGGGCCAGCGCGGCGTAGAGGATGTCGTTAACGAGGGAACTCTTGCCGGAGCCGGACACACCCGTGACGCAGGTGAAACGACCGAGTGGAAACGCAGCGTCGATACTCCTGAGATTGTTGTGCGCCGCACCGCGAATGACGAGCCAGGGCACGTCGCCGGTGGCGCCATTGGTCGGCGCGCCGGCGGGCTGTGCCCGGTGGACGCCGGCGGAGGACTTCGGTGGACGGCCGCGCGGCCGGGCAGCCGCGCGGTCGGCGCGCAACGCCTCCGCGGCGGACTGGGCCGCGTCCGTCTTGCGAGCAGCTTGTCGTGCCGGGCGTTTCGTGTTGGCCATCGACGCGCAGCGCCCTACGGGGGTTCGTCTCGTCCGCCCGGCGGCGCACAGCGTCGGTTTCGGGCGAGCCTGGGATTATACCGCGTTGCGGGGCACTGCGGGCACCGGGCGATCGGCGGCTGCGTTCACCATGCTACCACCCCGGTGCGCTCGCCACGCTCACGCGCTGTTGCGGGCGCTCCGCTCCTCGCCCCGCGAGGGCTTGCGATCGTCGTCACGGGTTTCAGCCCCTGGGCCGCGCGGTTGTGTCTTGTGCGCCCCGGAGGGGTGGACCGAGCTCACGACCGATCACCCCTCCGCCCCCAGGGGAATTCGCGCCAGCGCGTGATACTGCGCCCCGCCCGGCAGCAGCCGACTCTCGAACACAACCACCTCTTCGACGAACATCTCCGGCGTGTCCGGCGCCGCCGTGTCGTCCAGCACGCGCTGCAACCCGTTGCTCCCGGTGGTCGAACGGCTGCGCCCGAGCGTCAGATGCGGCGTAAACCCCCGCGTCTCCGGCTTGAAGTTCATCGCTTCGAACAGGGGGTCCGCCAGCTGCACCCAGCGGGCGCAACTGCCGGTCGGGTCCTCGACACCCGACCACAGCACCCGGGGGTTGCGCGGCCCCGGGAAGCAGCCCAGCCCCTGCACGCGCAACGGGAAAGGCTCGACCTGCGCGCTCGTCGTCCGCACGATGTCGCAAACCCGCGTAATCTGGCTGTCCGCGACGTCGCCGAGAAACTTCAGCGTGACGTGCAGTTGCGACTCCGTCACCCAGCGCACATCGGTCAGCCGCGGCAGGCCGCGCAGGAGCTTCACCAGCGGCCGCTGCACGGCGGCGTCGAGTTCGATGGCGATGAATGTTCGCATGGCGCGTTCCCGTGAATTCCGCGGCGTAGCGTCAGGCCGGAGCTACTCAACCCGCGACATCTCCCGCAATTGGCTCAACCGTCGTTCCACATCCGCCGCCGTCACGCGGCTGAGCGCGTCGACCGAGAACGACTCGATGACATACGACGCGACGACGGACCCGCGCGCCATCGCCGCCCGCAGGATCCGCGGATTGAAACGCCCCTGCGACGCGATGTACCCCATCATGCCGCCCGCAAAACTGTCCCCGCACCCGGTCGGGTCGACGACGTGCTCCGTCGGATAGGGCGGCATGATGAACAGCTCGTCCTCGGTGACCAGCAGGCTCCCGTGCTCGCCTTTCTTGATGATCACGAACTTCGGCCCCAGTTTGAGAATCTCGCGCCCGGCGGTCACGAGGTTCATCCGCTGTGTCTGCAGCCGCGCCTCACCCTCGTTCAGCACGATCCCGTGGACGATGCCGAGCGTCTTGCGCAGCTCGGCCGGCTCGTTCTCGATCCAGATGTTCATCGTGTCGCACACCAGCAACTCGGCCTTCGAGAACTGCCGGGCCATCTCGCGCTGCAGCAGGGGGTGCGTGTTGGCCAGAAACACGAACCGACTGTCGGCGAATCTCGGCGGCACGGTCGCCCCGCGTTCGGCCAGCACGTTGAGCTCCACGCCGACGGTCTCGGCGTTGTTCATCGTGCCCGTGTACTTGCCGTGCCAGCGGAAGGTCTTGCTGCCCTTGCGCACCTCGACGCCGGACGGATCGACGCCCCTCGCCGTCAGCGGCTTGAACTGGGCCAGGTCAAAGTCCTCGCCCACCACGCCCACCATGCGCAGCGGACTAAACAGCGACGCCGCCAGCGAAAAGTACACGGCCGACCCGCCCAGGACGGCCTCGACCTTCCCGGCCGGGGTTTCGACGGTGTCAATTCCGATCGAGCCAGTAACGAGCAGGGACATCGGTGTTCCTCTGTGGGGCTGCTGCCTGCCGGCACCGCATGCGCCGACAACCGGGTACCGCGGCCGAGTATGGCTCAGAATGTCTGCCTGTGTAAGGTCCGCAGGGCGGACCGGAACGCGGCCTGTACCGCTCAAGTATCCTACCGGTGACGCGTCACCGTGCACAGGCACCGCGCGGCCGGTGACGGCAACGGTGCCCCCCGGCGTAGTGCTCGGGTGGCAAGGTCACCTGCGATCGGCGTCGACAGGGCGGGGGACTCCCGGGCCCGCGGACGCGCCCATCCCGTCGCACCGCCGCCGGGTGGCCTTGTCCCAGTTGCACCCCGCCCAGCCCCGCGCGATACTAGCCGGATATGCCGCCGGCGCCCCCAGAGGGCCCCCGGCGTCAGCAAAGTCCGCGGGCCATCGCAGCCCGCCTGGAGGAACGCACGGTGCGCAAGCTCCTGGCCTGCCTCGTACTCGGCGCAATCGGCTGGACCCTTGGTGCGGGCGCGGCAGCGGCACAGGCCGCCGAGAAGGAAGATGCCGCCTACCAGGCGTGGGCGCGCGTCAAGCCCGGCACGGTCCTGGTCCAGCGTGTCACGACCACTTCGGCCATCTCCGCGAGCGCGGAAGGCGACACCACGCGCGAGGAGGAGACCTGGCGGCTGATCGCGGTCGCTCCCGAGCAGGTGACGCTCGAGTGCCGTGCCGTTCGCCTCGCGCCCAACGAAGCGGTGATTCAGGAACGCCCCGTTCGTACCGAGAAGCTGCCGGCTCATCCCGCCTCACAGCCCGCCGCGCCCACCGTCAAGACCGTCGACACGGGCCAGGAGGAGATCGTCATCGAGGGGCAGAAGCTCAAGTCGCATTGGGTCAAAACGGAGGAAACGCTCCAGGGCTCAACCGCGACACGCATCGTCTGGACGGTCGACGAGCCGCAGATACTCGAGGTGGGGGGGCAGAAGGTCCGTTGCCAACTCACGAAGAACGAGCTGAAGGCCGGCTTGTTGTCGGAGGCGACGCTGCTGTGGACGTGCCCCGACGTTCCCGGCGGTACCGTCCGCAAGCTGCGCGAGCGGATCGGTCCGGGCGTGTATCGCGTCGACGATACCGTCGTCCGTCGGTTCGGTGTCGCGGCCGGGGAGGACCCGGTCAGTAAGCTCGCGGCCGAGTTGCAGGCCTGTTGGGACGGACACATCGCGCTGCAGGCGAAGGTGCGGACGCTGACGCTGGCCGGCGATGCCGCGGGCACGCCCGTCGCGCGCGGCACAGGCACCTACGAGCTGAAGAAGGTCGAACGCCGCGTGCAGGTGCGCATCGAGGTGACCACGGAAGACCTCCCGCCCGCCGGCGCCACGCAGCCCGCCGGCAAGACCACCACCCTCCAGGTCATCGATGGCGAATTCGCCTATTTGCTGGGCGAGATCAACGGCGTGCACAAGGCTCGCAAGACGAACATCGATCCGCGCGATACCGGCGAGCCCCGCGCGGTGCTGGGGGCATATCGCGGCGACTACGAGCTCAACCGCCAGCCGGATGCGACGGTGGACGGCCGCAAGACGTACGTCGTTGCGGCCCTGCTCAAGACGGCGGAGCCCGAGCAGCGTCAGCGCGTGGTCCTGTACTTCGACCAGGTCACCGGGTTTCTGCTGCAGGTCGAGCGCTATCGCGGTGGTCCCAAGCCCGTCAACACCTTCACGTTGACCGACGTGAAGTACGACGCGGAGCTGCCCGACGAGCACTTCCGCTTCAAGGCCCCGGAAGGCGTGACCGTGGAGGACGCCCTGACGCGCTAGCCCCGCGTGTTCCCCTTTCGCAACCGCGGCGCGCCACCGTCATGGTGCCGCGGGGGCGCTGGCCGGAGCACTCGCCGGTTGCCGTCCAGACGTGAACCACTGGCGCAGCAACTGCTCCGCGGGCTTGCCGCGCGGCGAGTAGCCGAAGTCACCGGGACCGCCGCTCGACGCGTCCCATTCCCACCAGATCGCTCCCATGAGCTCCGGCACGTCGCTCCACACGCGCACAAACGCCTCGTACAGCCGCCGCTGCTCCTCCATCCCCGCGGGCGTCGCCACCTGGTTCTGGTAGTAGTTCCACGGCGCCGTCGCCGCCCCTTCCTGGCTGCACCAGCCGACCTCGGTCATGAGCAGCGGCTTGCCGATCTTCCGCTGCCACGCGAGGATGTCCTTCTTGATCGGTTCCCACCGCGCCACGATCTGCTCGACACTCGCCCCTTTCTCGTCCGCCAGCGTGTAGTAGCTCGTCATGCCGATGAAATCGAGCTTGTCCCAGAATTCGACCGGGCGGTAGTGATCCCAGTTCGCCGAGTAGCCCAGCTTTCCCCCCGCGAAGTGTTTGCGGCACTGGGCAATCAGATCGTACCACTTGTTCGTGTACTTCTCCGCGCTCACCAGCTCCGAGCCGACCATCAGCCCATCCGCCCCGCCTTCCCGGCAGATATCCGCGAAGAACAGAATGAACTCGTGGTACTGCTGCCACCAGTCATCCCAGTCTGGCGGATCGATCACGCCGCGCCACTCGCTGCCACGCGGGTTGCGCAACAGCACGATCGGCATAATCAGCACGCGCAGCCCCGCCTCGCGGCCCGCCCGGATGATGGCCTTCAAATCCTCCGGCGGCGGCACCTTGCGCACGTCAACATAGATGGATTGCGAGGTCGCATGCTCCATCTGCCCCGGCACACACAGCAGCACGGTATTCGCCCCCAGCTCCGCGATCTCACGCAGCAGCGGCAGGTACGTCTCCTGCGGCTTATACCACCCCGACGCCACCTGCACCGCCAGCCCGCGGTACGGCAGCAGCCCGGGGGCCACACACACCGGCCCAGCCGTTGCGGCCGGGGTCTGGGCCGGGGGATTGCCGGGACGCCCACTCAACAACACGGCACCGGCCGCCACGAGGGCGACCACCAGCGCGGATGCAGTCTTAACGATCATCTTGGTGTGCAGCTTGCTGCGCCTCTTGCGTCACGAGCACGGGCTTCATCGACACGCCGTCGAACTGCCCGGCATCGTACTCGATTCCGAGCAAATCGAGCAGGGTCGGCGCCACGTCAACCGCCCGGGCGGCCGGCAGGGTGCGCCCGCGGGGAATGCCCGGGCCGGCAAACAGGCACACGGCGTGCAGCTCATCGCGGTGGATGCCGCCGTGCCCCGCCCGCTCCGGCGTAAAGCTGTAGCCCGGCTTCGAGAACACCAGGACCTGCCCCGCCCGATGCACATGCAACAGCGGCACGATATGCGGCACAAAGTCGGGGACTTCCTGGGCGGCCGTCGCCGCGAGCCACGCGCGCGAGTCGTGATAGCCCGCCGCCACAAACGCCGCCAAGGCGGCATCCTGTGTGTACCCCAGCACGTCCGCCGACTCCGGCCGATACGCGAATTCCGTGCCTTCCGGTGTCACGCGCCGCTGCACGCGCGCGCGGCCGCGCGCCGAACGCACGATCGCCTCGTCCTTCGTGGCCAGGTACGCCACGGCGTGCACGCCCGGGATGTTCCAGAGCTGCAGGTCCGCCGGCGGCGCTTCGAGGATGCGCTCGACTTCCGCGTGCGTGGGGACCGTGTCCCACCCGCCGCGCCCGGCGAAATACAGGAACGCCCCCCGGCCGTTCTGATTGGCGACAATCGTGTCGTAACCGTCGAAATAGGCGCGGCGCCAGGCTTCCGGCCCCTCTTGCAGCGTGCGGGCCGTGGCGTTGCGACCCCAGTCGTCCCGGATCCGCCGCACGAGGTCGAACACGCCCTCCGGTTTCACGTCGACCAGCCCGTGGTCGCTGACCAGCACCAGGTACGTTGTGTCAAGCAACCCCTCTGTTTCGAGCCAATCGCATACCCGCCCGACCTGGTAGTCCAGGTGCTCGACGGCCTGGCGATAGGCAGCGGAGTCCGTCCCGTTGCGGTGCCCGACCGTGTCCGCCCCGGGGAAGTAGAGCGTCAGGACGGTCGGCCACCGGCCGTGCAGGTTCGCCCACAGCGCTACCTCGTCGATGGACGTCGCGGTGAGCTTGTCAACCGCCGTGAAGGCGCCGCAGGCCCACATGACCCCCGAGGCGGCCCAGTTCGCGATGTTGTACGTGACCCCGCGCGTGTGCGCACACTGCACGCTGACCGACGGTTCCGGGCGGACCAGCGTGTAGATCGTGGGCGTCGGACAGTCCATGTTGATGTCGCGATAGTCCTCGACCGTCGTGTAGTTCCGGAAGAACGCACGGTCCGGGTCAAACCACCGGTTGCCCACAATCGTATGTTGTGCCGGCCCAACGCCCGTCAGCAGCGTCGCAACCGCCCCGTAGGTAATGGGCGGAAGACACGTGCAGCTGTGGGCCACGTGCGTCCCGCCATCTACGAAGCGTTTCTGGATGTTCGGCAGGGTGCCCTCTGCGCACCAGCGCTCCAGATGTCGCTCTCCGACTCCGTCACAGATGAACAGAACGACGCCTGCCTTGGGACGCTGCACGCGCGCATCCAGGCGCGCGCGAATCGGACCGCCGGGACCGCACCCGGCCAGCGTTACCAGGAGTGGTACGACCAGCAGCCGCAGCGCCGCCCAGCATCCGGCGTGGCGCGCCTGGCCCTGTGCTTTTTCCGTACTCATTCAGCCTCATCCCGGCGCGTGGCCGGACCGTGTCGAGGCATTATCTCGACCGGCCGGCGGCGATCAAGTTTCCGCCCGCGCGGCTTGTGCCGGCCACTCGGACCGCTATAGTGCCTCTCGCTGGATGGACAGATCGAACCATCAACGGTTAGCGCTAAAGCGGAGAGAGCGATGAAGACGTGGAAGTGGATGGCACTGGTCGCGTCCGGGGCGGTCCTGTTGCAGCTCAGTGCCTGCGTCACCGATCTGGCCCTGTCGATGCTACAGTCTGCGGTGACTCAGGTTATGGGAGCCGCGCTGCGGCAACTGCTGCAGAGCGCAACCGGTTCCGCCGCGTGATCGCCGCCCCCTGTGAGGGGGCCGGAGGCGTGTTCTGACGGTCCGCCGCCAGCGCGCGCTTGCGCAGGCGTCCGGACCAATACTCGCTGCGACTGGCAGGGGAAACCAATCCTACGAGCCGGCTGGCGCCTCGGTGACGGGAGTCTCCGGGACAGGGGGCGCATCGTACGTCTGCAGCACGGCGTCAAGCGTCAGGCTCGTGTCCGTCGTGAGGCGTTTCCACGTCAGGTCGCCGCCGAGTTCGTAGAGCGCGGGGCCGGTATACCACCCCGGGGCTTGACTCGCCGGAACCGTTACCCAGCTTCCCGTCTCGCCGCGCGCCGCGGGCAGGACGTAAGCGGCCAATTCGCTGTCGTGATACTCGACCCAGTACGTGCCAGTCGGGACGCTGGCGGTGGAAGTGGCATCGAATGGGCAGCCTGCCACAACGACGAGCGGTACCAGCAGCAGCGCAAGCTGCGCGAAACGTGCGGTTAGCGTGGGGCTCATTTCGCCCTCCTGCAGGCGATCCGGCGAGAGCGTCTGCGCATTCTATGCCCATTCCGCATGAACACGCCTCCGGTGCGCTGCACCAGCTTCCCTGGCCAGCGCGCCCGACGCATCGCGCGGAAAGAATCTGCGTCGATGTCGGGCGCACGACATTCTATCGGACCCTCACCGCAACGTCGATACGCGTCCACCCAGCACGTCGCGGCGGTCCCGAAATGGCTGGGCGAAGGCCTCCCCTGTGTGGCGCGTCGCATTGAGGTGGCCCCGCAGGGGCGGTATGTTATCGGGATTCCTCGGCGGGGGGCCGAGCGGGCGTGCGGCACCCCCGGAAGAAACATGCACAAGCGACGTATCGCGAACGCAATCCTGTTGAGTCTCGCTGTAGCGTGGCCTGTGGCCGCGTGGGGGCAGGCGTCCGCTGCACCCGTGTCGTCCTCGCCGCCCACGGCTGCGGATCAGGGCACGCCCGCCGTCCGGCCGGTGGCGACGCCCACGTCGGCGCCGACCACGCAGGCCTCTCAGCCCAGCGAACCCCCGAATCCGCTGCGGACACCCTTCAAACTGCTCGACGTATTCCGCACGGCACTGCGCGAGGCCGATGACAATCCCGCACGACTGGCCGACGCCGTGAGCTGCCTGGACTTCAGTCTGGTCGACAAGGACGTGGCCCATGACAAGGGCGGCGAGTACGCCCGCAAGCTCGGCGAGCTGGTGCACCAGCTCATCCGCGACGGTGCGCTCGACCTCGTTCAGGTCCCGGACGATCCGGCGGCGGAAACGCAGGTCCTGGGGCGCGATCCGTTGCTCTTGGTGCTCGAACGCCGCGAGCGTGTCTGGCGCTTCTCGCCCTCCACGGTTGCCGAAATCCCCCGTTTGTACGAGGTGGCGCACGCGCTGGCCGAGAGCCAGGCGGCCAGCGCCGCCGCCAGCGTCCCGACGACCGCAACCGAGTCAGCCCCGATCCCGGAGGCCGTCGTGGAGGCCCAGCGTACCCCGCGCGCGCTGGTAACGCACTTCCTCGTCTCCCTCTCGCAGGCGGTCAGCAACCCCGATCGCTACATCGACGTCGTTGACTGCATGAACTTCGCGGCCGTCGATCCGAATACGGCCGAGGCGAAGTCTGTCGAATACGCGGAGCAGCTTGGCGAGATTCTCCAGCGCTTCCTCGACGACGGCATCTTCAAACTCGAAGAGCTGCCCGACGAGCCGGATGTGCCGGCTTTGACGATTGGCCAGGAGCCCTTGCTCGTTATTCTCGCGCAACTGGTGGACGGACGCTGGCAGTTCAGCGCGCGGACCGTCGCGCAAGTGCCGGCCATGCACAAGCAGTTGCTGGCCACGCGCAAGGCCACGGAACCGCCGCGCCCCGGCGCCGCCAACGTGCCCGCCGATCTGCGTTCGGCGCGTGCCACCATGGACACATTCCTCCGCTCCATGAGTGAGGGCGACCTGCGTGCCGCCGTGGCCTGCCTCGACCTGTCCGGCCTGACTGCTGCGGAGCGCGAGTCCAGCGCCGCCTTGCTCGCCGGCAAGCTCTTGCTGATCATGCGTCGCCACGCCGTGATCGTCTTGGCGGAAATCTCCGACGACCCCGACGCCGAGCGACCGTACATCTTTCTGACCAGCAAGTTCGGGCGCGTCGAGCTCGCGCGGCAGGCGGGCGGCGAGCAGAATGGGCAGTGGCTCTTCACCAAGGAGACCGTCCGGTCGATCGAGCGGCTCTACGCGGCCTGGGAGGCGCGGCCGCTGGTCAAGGAGTTCAGAGGCGAACCCGGCATCTCGTTCTTCTCGCTACCCTCGCTCTGGCTGCGCGAGCAGATCATCGCGCCCAGCCTGAAGCGCACGGCACTGGGACTGCAGTACTGGCAATGGCTCGGCGTCGCGCTCGTGCTGCTCGCGGGGGTGGCCATCCAGCGCCTGGCACTGCGGGTCCTGCCTGGGGTGGCGCGCCGCATCGTGCGCGGCATGGACAATCTGCCAGGATTCCGCGTAGACCCCGGAACCGTGCGGCCCCTTGCGGTCCTCGCGCTGGTCGCCACATGGTGGGGGGGCGTCCAGTTCCTGGACCTCGGCGCGCGGGTGGTCAACGTGATCTGGCCGGCCATGCGGCTGGTGATGGTCGCGACCGCAGCGTGGGCTCTGTACGCGTCGATCGACTTGATGACGGATTACTCCGCGGCTCGGGCGGCGCGTCGGGAGACTCGGCTGAACGACGTGCTCGTGCCGCTGGTGCGCAAGACGCTCAAGGTCGTCATCGTCGCGGTGGGGGCCACGATGATCCTCGGCGTCCTGGGCTTCGAGGTGAACACGCTGCTCGCCGGCCTGGGCATCGGCGGTCTGGCGTTTTCCTTTGCCGCCAAGGACACCATCGCAAACTTCTTCGGCTCCGTCAACGTCGTCCTCGACCGCCCGTTCCAGGTGGGGGATTGGGTGCGCATCGGCACGCACGAGGGCACGATCGAGTCGGTCGGCCTGCGCAGCTCGCGGCTGCGCACCTCCGAGGACTCGCAGCTCATCATCCCCAACTCGGAAATCATGATCGCGACGATCAACAACATGGGCCGGCGCCGCTATCGCCGCACGCAGACCATGCTGTCGGTCGTCTACGGCACGCCGCCGCTGCAGCTCGAAGCCTTCTGTGAGGGCGTGCGCGAGATCATCCGCCAGCACCCCTTCACGCGCAAGGAGGAGTTCTACGTCTACGTTGCCAAACTCGGCGAATCCTCGATCGACATCCTGCTGAGTTGCTTCCACGAGCTGCCCGACTGGGGCACGGAGCTGCGCGAGCGTCACCGCCTGTTCCTCGACATCATCCGCCTCGCCGAGCGCCTCGGTATCGAATTCGCTTTCCCGACCCGCACGCTGCATGTGAGTGGGGGGGTGGCGCCGGGCGACGGCCACGCCGCGAGTGCCCCGCGCGACGGTTCGGCGGCGTTCGCCGAAGTCGCCGCCGAGCGTGCGCGGCAGGTCGTCGCGGGCCCCACGGCCAAGGTCCTCACCACGGCCCCCGCCAGCACGGAAGAGGCGCAGCGGCTCGGCCGCGAACAGGCCCAGGTCGTCCTCATCGGCGACGGCAACGCCGCCTGACGCTTCACTCCGGGCAGCCTGGGCCAAAGCCGGAACGCGCTTCTCTTCGCGCAGGCTGGGCCAACGCCGGCATCGTTTGGCCTTATGTTACGTGGTGCGCCCGCCGGCAGTAGCCCAGGGGCACCGCCTCCAGCGTGCCTGGATTTCCCCCGGCGCCGCCACCCCTACGCCCCCCGAAACTCAATGAGCGTCTGCCGGTACGCATCCGGCAACCCGATGTCGAACCGCCGCCCCTTCACCACGTACCCCGTGAACCCGTGCTCCTGCCGCAGCCGCTCCAGGCACGACGTCAACTGAAACTCGCCGCGCTCGCGGATATTGTGCCGGATATGCTCGCCCAGGTATTCGAAGACCCCCGGCTCCAGGACGTATTGCCCGAAGATCGTCAAATACTGGTCCGCTTCGAGCCCGTCCACGCGCAGGTGCTCGGCCGCATAGTCCGCCTCGGGCTTCTCCGCGAATTCACTGATCGACAGCACGCTCTGCGGTTCCTCCCACACCCCGCCTACACAGCCGAAATTGCGAATCTGGTCCGCCGGCGTCACCTTCAGTCCGACCACGCTGTGCCCCACGCGCTCGTACACGTCGAGCAGCTGCCGCGCACACGACGTGTCCGTCTCGGATGCGTACAGGTGGTCGCCCAGCATCAGCAGGAACGGCTCACCGGCCACCCACCGGTGCGCGCAGTACACCGCGTGCCCGAAACCGTCCTGCCGTTCCTGCGGGATCCAGGTGATCCGCCGCCCGACGTCCAGCAGATAATCCGCGTACGCCTGGTTCTCGCGCGACAGCTTGTTGAAGTGCTCGATCGGCGGCGGAACGTTGAAGAACTCCTGAAAAACCGCCTGATCCTCCGGCTGGATGATCACGCCCAGCTCTTCGATGCCCGCCGACAACGCCTCCTCGACGATCGCCAGAATCACCGGCTTCGCCCGCCCCGTGCGGTCGATCACCGGGAACAGCTCCTTCTTGATCCCCTTGCTCGCCGGGAACAGTCGCGTCCCGAAACCCGCGGCCGGAATCACCGCCTTGCGCACGCGCCGCCCGGCTTCGATCACGAGCTTCAGGCAGGGGAGGTGCAGGTCCCGCGCGAGAATCTCGACCACCTTCTCTTGGGCGGCCGCGTCGCGGACGATGAACTGCGCGGTGCCATCACCCTGCGAGCCCACCCCCTTGCCGCCGAGCACGTGCGGCTGCAGCGGGGGGTGTGACAAAACCTTGTGCAGCACCGGCGCGATCAGCTGCGCTGCGCACGCCGGCGCCACGT
Source organism: uncultured Planctomycetales bacterium (assembly GCA_964523405.1). Classification (GTDB taxonomy): domain Bacteria; phylum Planctomycetota; class Phycisphaerae; order UBA1845; family Fen-1342; genus CAZGAQ01. Next base: position 195,844 of record CAZGAQ010000002.1, on the reverse strand, counting down.
GCCGGTCGAACTCCACTTGGCTCTCCCGCATCAACGCCCCGACCCGCTCCGCGTCGCCGCTCGTGATCGCGTCGACCGCGGCGTGCACGATCCGGTCGTTGATCGGTCCTAGATACTGCTGCACCGCGCGCTGCTGGTCGTTCTCCGCGAACGGATAGCAGCGGTTCAGGTCCGCCAGGATCTTCTTCGTATCCTTGCCGGCGCACAGGTCCACAATGACCCAGTACAGGCTGCGCGGCACCTTCAGCTCGGTCACGTCAATCCGGTCGCCGTCGAAGGACATCAGGATCGGCCGCGATCCGTACGCGCACCCCTGATCCATGCGCCCGCACCGCGACGGCGTCGTCACCTCCCCGAGATACGCGTACTCCATCTCCCCGCGCGTCGTCATCTTCAGGTCGTACACGCGGTTGAACGCCCGCGCGACCAGCACACAGATCGCTGCCGACGACGACAGCCCTTTCTTGACGGGCAGCGTCGTCTCGTAGTTGTCAATCTCCAGCCCGCGCACGCGGTAGTGCGTCAGCACCTGGTATGCCACGCCCGCCGCGTACGAGAAGAACCCGCCCGCCTCGGCCTCGCGCAACAGCGCGGTCCGCTCCATCGGCAGCGCGCACGTCTCACGCCGCCCGCTGTCGTCCAGCGTGCAGCGCAGCACCAGCTGTGACGGGTGCGGCTTCACCTCCGCGTACACGCCCTGGTTCGTGCCGCAGATAATCGTGTAACCCTTCGGCAACTCGGCGTAGCTGCGCCGATACGCGCCCGCCCAGTCCGAATGCTCGCCGAACAGGCAGATGCGCCCGGGGACGAACAGCTTCATGCGGTGGCTCCGCGGCCGCGGCGGACGGCGCCGGCGGCGGGGGGGGGCGTAACCGGTCTACAGCACGCGTCGAATCGCGGCCGCCAGTTGACCCGGTTCGCGCTCCTCGAGTTCGTAGGTCACGCGCAGCGCCGGCTTGCTGATTTTCAGCATGCGGCCCAGATCGATCGGCGTGCCGATCAGCACCAGGTCACACGGCACCGCGTTGATTGTCTGCTCCAGCTCGCGCATCTGCTTGTCGCCGTAGCCCATCGCCGGCAACACGTCGGTCACGTGCGTGTACTTCGCAAACGTGCCCTTGATCGAACCCACCGCGTACGGCCGCGGATCGACAATCGTCGCCGCGCCAAACTTGCGCGCCGCAATGTGCCCAGCCCCGTACTTCATCTCGCCGTGCGTGAGCGTCGGCCCGTCCTCGACTACCAGCACGCGCTTGCCTTTGATCTGGGCCGGCTCCGTCACGCTCACCGGAGAATTGGCCATGATCAGCGTCGCCCGCGGATTCGTGTCCGCAATGTTCTTCAGCACCAGCTCCACGTGATCCGGCTTGGCCGTGTCCACCTTGTTCATGATGAGCACGTCCGCCATCCGCAGGTTTGTCTCGCCCGGGTAATACGCCCGCTCGTGTCCCGGCCGGTGCGGATCGACGACGGTGATATACAGGTTCGGCTTGAAAAACGGCATGTCGTTGTTGCCGCCGTCCCACAGCACGACGTCCGCCTCCGCCTCGGCCGCCCGCAGAATCTTCTCGTAGTCCACGCCCGCGTAGACGATGTTCCCCGCCTCGATGTGCGGCTCGTATTCCTCACGCTCCTCGATCGTGCACTTGTGCAGGTCCAGGTCCGACAGCGCCGCGAACCGCTGGCATACCTGCTTCGTCAGGTCACCATAGGGCATCGGGTGCCGCACGGCCGCGACTTTCTTGCCCGCCGCCTTCAGAATCCGCACGACCGCGCGCGACGTCTGGCTCTTCCCGCACCCCGTCCGCACCGCGCACACCGCAATCACCGGCTTCGTGCTCTTCAGCATGGTGTGGCGGTAGCCCAGCATGCAGAAGTCCGCTCCGCACGCGTTCACCAGCGCGCCCTTGTGCATCACCACTTCGTGCGGCAGATCCGAATACGCAATCGCCACCAGGTCGACATTGTGCTTCTTGATCAGCTCCGGCAGTTGCTCCTCCGCGTGAATCGGAATCCCCGCCGGATAGCGCGCCCCGGCCAGCAGCGGCGGATACACCCGCCCGTGAATGTCAGGGATCTGCGCGGCCGTGAAGGCCACCACCTCGTAACTCGGATTGTCCCGCCAGAACGTGTTGAAATCGTGAAAATCGCGCCCGGCGGCGCCCATAATGATGACTTTCCGGGGGTCCTTGGTCATGCCCTGTTTCCGTTACTGGATCTGAAGATGTCTTTGCAGCCGGCTTGGGAGGCCTGTCCGGTTGTGCGTCACACAACCTCATCCTGCATTCGTCAAGATAGCGGTGGGGGGGGCTTTTCTCAAGCGCGCGGCCCGCGCTCGCACCGTCCGCGCTCACCCCGCCTCACACGCGCCACCGCAGCAGTTCCGCGCCACGCCGCATTTCCGTCTCCGCGCGCGACTTGCCGCCCACCCGCTGGACCGGTAGCATACCCTTGATTCGGTGAGTGATCGGAGTCTGTCTATGCGTGCGCCGCGCTTCCGTTTCCCCCGCTTGGCCACTCTCGCCTTGACGGTCTGCCTCCTCCTGGTCCCCGCAGTCCGCGCCCAGGACGAAGAGGAGGACAAGCCGTTCCAGGAGCCCGGCATCACGTATCGCCAGACCCAAAAGCCGTATATCGAATGGCTGGCCGGCATGCTCATCGTCGTGGCTTGCCTGCTGATCGCGGCCAAGAATCCGCACCGCACGCATCTGGATTAACCGCGCCGGCCTCGTACCTGGGGAGCTGTCCATGAACCGCAACAAGTGGCTCGCGCTGCTCGTGTGCATCAACGTGATGCTCCTGGCCGCCATCGTCCTGTGTGGCACCACGCCGCGTACCGCCGTCGCCCAAAGTGGCGGTCTGGCCGACAACTACCTCATGATCTCCGGCCAGATCCAGAGCGATCGCGACGCGCTTTACGTCCTCGACATGCAAACGCGCGCGCTGCACGCGTTCGCTTTCACGCGCGGCACGCGCGAACTCGAATGGGCCGGCTCGCGCTTGCTCGAACAGGACTTCCGGCACAACCGCAACTAGGAGACCGCCATGAACCGCAAGCTTTCCTGCGACGCGTCATCGGCGGCCAGCCCCGAAACGGCGCCCGCCAACGCCCTCCAGCCACGTTCCGCCCCGGCCGCCACGCCCGGCCTCGACGGCAAGCTCCTCGCCATCAGCACGCTTAGCGTAACCGCCTGCATTCTCTTCGTCGGCCTGATGCTCGTTCTCATGCGGCCCGCCCAGGCCGAGGGTCAGAGCGACAAGGGCGGCGACTACAAGATGCTCACGTGCCGCGTGACCAACAACGTCGAACTCCTGGTCGTTACGGACAGTGCGGCCAAGAAGACCGTCTTTTACGAGTTCGACGTCGCCAACAAGCAACTCCGCATGGTCTCGGGTATCCCACTCGACCAGCTTCCCAAGCCGCCGGCCGAGCAACCCGACGGCCAGGGCGCCAATCGCCGCCGACCGTAACCCCCAGTAGTACCTGTCCGGCGGCAGCTACGGCTCCTGCGCGGCGGCATGCACGGCCAGGCTGGCCCGAATCCACCGCACGAGGCGGCATAGATCCGGGGAGACCTAACGCAACATAATATATCTTATCGGACGTTACGAGTCACCCGCTATTCCTCCCCTCTGCGTCCCTGTCACTGTGCTCGCCAGACAAAAGGCATCCCCCGTTACCAGCCGTCCACTGTACGCCGTGCACGCGTCGACGTGCGTCGAGGCCATTCCCCAGCGGCCGCTGCGGCGTGCCATTCCATCGCGCCACATTGCGGGATGCCACGCCGCCTGGCCTGCAGAGAGCCCCCAGGCACCGCCTCATCGTTGTGAGCAGCCTGCGCGTACGCGTACGGCCACAGGCGCGGCGTATCGCCCGCCGCCGATCAGGTTGCCGTTGTAGTTCGCCAACGCGCAAACGTCGGAGCTTGTCCCCCAAGCCAACCCGGTCCGCATCGCGTGCGAAGTGTCGCAATCCGAGCGCGCGATGCCGCCACATGTTACGCGGTTGGCCGCCACAAACGACCTGCCGACGATCAACGCGTCGTCGAGAACGGTCGGCACGTGGCTTGCGCGCCTGCGTCTAGCCGCGCATGGCGAATGGTTGTCTGCGGCGACCACCCCGCCTCGGTGCCTGACCGCGCGTCCCGAATCTGCTTCGGCGGATGACGCCCCCCCTTCCTGCGTCGTCCTGTCCCTTCCCCCCCGCTACACCTTCCGTTACTCTTTCGCCCGCCCGGGCGGCCGAGCCGCCTGCCAGCGCGGCGCCACCGTCCCCGTTCGCAGGCTCTCTTTTGCGGCACCGCCCGCGTGGCGCCGTCGTGGCGCCCCGTTGCACCGGTATACCGCACCGCCCGTAAGCGGTGGGATTTCCCCAGCGCCGGGCCCGTAAGCCCGGCAAGGAGCGTATGCACATGGCCAAGAAGCGCTGCGACGTGACCGACCTAAGCCTCGCGCCCCAGGGCAAGAAGAAAATCCTCTGGGCCGACCGCGACATGCCCGTGCTCGCCCTCATTCGCGAGCGCTTCAGCAAGCAGAAGCCCCTCCAGGGCATCCGCCTCGGCTGCTGCATGCACGTCACCTCCGAGACCGCCAACCTCATGCGGACCCTCAAGGAAGGCGGTGCCGAGGTCGCGCTGTGCGCCTCCAACCCGCTGTCCACGCAGGACTACACCGCGGCCAGCCTCGTCAAGGACTTCGGCGTCCCGGTCTACGCCCGCCGCGGCGAGAGCGTCCCGGTCTTCTATGACCACCTCAATGCGGTCATCGACACCCGCCCGCAAATCACCATGGACGACGGCGCCGACCTCGTGAACACCCTGCACAATAAGCGGCAGCAGGAAGCCGGCGCGATCCTGGCCAGCATGGAAGAAACTACCACGGGCGTCATCCGCCTGCGGGCCATGTCCGCCCAGAAGATCCTGAAGTTCCCCGTCGTCGCGGTGAACGACGCCGCCACCAAACACCTCTTTGATAACCGCTACGGCACCGGCCAGAGCACCCTCGACGGCGTCCTGCGCGCCACCGACGTCCTGCTCGCCGGAAAACGCGTCGTCGTCGTCGGCTATGGCTGGTGCGGCCGCGGCGTGGCGATGCGGGCCCGCGGGGCCGGTGCGATCGTCACCGTCACCGAAATCGACCCCCTCAAGGCCCTCGAAGCGGTCATGGACGGCTTCGACGTCCGCCCGATGGCCGACGCGGCCGCGATCGGCGAAGTGTTTATCACTGTCACGGGCAACAAGCACGTGCTGCGGGCCGAGCACTTCAAGAAGATGAAGGACGGCACGATCGTCTGCAACAGTGGCCACTTCGACGTCGAAATCGACATCCCGGCCCTGCAGTCGCTGTCGAAGAAGGTCATTACGGACGTGCGGCCGCTGGTCACCGAGTTCCAGCTCGCCGGCAAAGGCTCGACGCCGCGCAGCATCTTCCTGCTGGCGGACGGGCGGCTCGTGAACCTCAGTGCGGCCACCGGGCACCCGGCGAGCGTGATGGACATGAGCTTCGCGACGCAGGCGTTGACGGCCGAGTGGATCGTCAAGCACGGGCGCAAGCTGGGCGTGTCCGTCCACGATGTGCCGGTCGCGATTGAGGAGCAGGTGGCGAAGCTGAAGCTGCATGCCATGGGCGTGAAGATCGACAAGCTGACCCCGGAACAGGAAGACTACCTGTCCTCGTCGGGCGAAGGCACGTGATCCTGCAGGGATTAAGGGAACAGGGATTTTGGGATTGAGGACAGAGCCGCGGGCGCCATCACTGCTGCCGGCGGCTCTGGCTCCGTACAGCCGGTGGTTCGAGGCGGCGCCGGCTTGCTGACCTGCGGGTTGCCTCGTCAGGCACGGAGCCCTGGCGCTACTCGGCGGGGCGCGCCGTCAGGCACCCCTCACCCGCGTTCGCGGCAGGCGGAGGCCTGAGGCTACTCGGCGGTTTCGCCGTCGAGGTTCGCGAACAGCATCTTCCGCGCGCTCATCAACGCAATCCACACGAAGACCCACACGGCCGTCGCGGCCACATACGGCGCAATGAATCCGAAGGGCGTGTACGGCTCCCACCCCGTGAACAAACCGAGGTTCGCACCGACGACCTTCTGCAGCCACCAGCACCCGGCCCCCAGCAACGGCGCGACGAACAACACCACCGGCGCGATCTGCCGCGCCGGCAACGCCCCGCCCACCGCGCCGCCCATCGGATCGTGCAGCAACGCCAGCAGCAGCAGGCACCCCGTCACCATGTCCAGCGTGTAGTACGGGGCGGCCATCTCGTCGGACCACGAGAACCCGAGCCCCATGATCACCGCGATGACCAGTCCGCTGACCCCGCAGTACCCCCCCACCGTTCCCTTCTTGCCGTTCATCGCCACGACACAGGCCACTCCGGCCACCACGGCCCCGCCGAAGCGCGCCAATCCCATGATCAACGGGATAAACATCAGCTTCGTGAAGATGACCGCCAACACCAGCCAGATCCCGTTGTTGAAGCGCGTCCGTTCCTCATCCGAGAACCACCACTCCAGGGTGTCCTTGGTATACGTGCGCCCACACTCGTTGCAGCGCGGATGACGCAGGTCGGCAATGGGATAGCCGCAACGCAGGCAGCGGTAGCGCGGCGGGCCACTCGCCGCCGCCGGCCCCAGCACATGGTGCGCCGTGGCGGCCGGCATCGCGGGTGCGGGCGGCGGCACGGTCGGCACGGGGGGGGGCCAACGGAATTGGCTCGCGCGGCGCCGCAGGCGCAGGTTTTGCCTGCGCCGGTTTCGTCGGCGCGGCAGGCCGCGCGGCCGGCTTGACTGTCGGGGGCTGGCCCGCAGGCGCCTTGCCGGCGGGCGGCTCGGACGCCGGGGAGGGCGGCGGCGTCCGCGGCACCGCAGGAGCCCCAGGCGGCTGGGGCTTTCCGGGCACCGGGGGAAACGGATCATGCCCCGCGCTGAGCGCCTCCAACGCCTTGAGATTCTCGTCTTCGGGCGTTTCCCGTCGCCGCTCAGCCATGGCGTCCCTCGTCGTTGCGCTCATTATATCGTCCTCCGTCGCGACGCGGGGCCGTCGCCCAGCACCGCTGCACGTCCGTAACACCCCCCGCGCACCGACGGCCAGTCCGCCTTTCGCCCGCGGACGCCATCCCGTCACTCCGCGGATCGAGGCGCCCATCACCCGATCGCCCGACCGGCCGCCCCCCGCCGCGGCCTTAACCCGGGCGTGGCCCTTGCCGTATACTACCTACGTGGAACTCACCTATCGCAACGAACTAATTGTGGTTGCCCTCGGCGGCAATGCCATCTCCCGGCCGAACGAGGAGGGCAACATTCCCCAGCAGTTCGAGAACACCAGCTACACCTGCCGGTACCTCGCCGATCTGGTCGCGTCGGGGTATCAGCTCGTCATTACCCACGGCAACGGCCCGCAGGTGGGCAATTGCCTCCGCCGCGTGGAGCTGGCCGCTCGCGAGCTGTATCGCCTCCCACTGTTCATCTGCGGGGCGGACACGCAGGGCGGAATGGGCTACATGATCGCGCAGTGCCTGAACAACGCCCTGCATGATCGCGGCATCCCGCGCACCTGCGTGCCCCTGATTACCAGCGTGGAGATCGATCGCAACGATCCCGCCTTCCAGAACCCGACCAAGCCCATCGGCAGCTTCTATCGCAAGGAGAAGGCCGAGGAGATGATCCGCGACCAGGGCTGGCAGATGATCACGGTACCGCGCCAGGGGTATCGACGTGTGGTGCCTTCGCCCGTGCCGAAGCGCATCGTCGAGCTCGAGTTGATCCGTCGCTTGACCGATGCGGGCGAGCTGCTCGTCGCCGGCGGCGGCGGCGGCGTGCCGGTGGCACGCGACCAAGAGGGGCACTATTACGGCGTCGAGGCCGTCATCGACAAGGATCACACGGCCGCCATCATCGGGCGCACCCTCGACGCCCCGGCACTCGTGATCGTGACGAGCGTGGAACGCGTCGCCCTCAACTACGGGACGCCCGAAGAGCACCCCCTCGAACGCATCACGGTGGGCCAGGCCAGGACTTGGCTCGCCGAGGGCCAGTTCCCGCCCGGCTCCATGGGGCCGAAGATCGAAGCCGCCATCGAATTCCTGCGCGACACCGACGCCGCTCACGCCCGTGTCGTGATCTGCGACATCGAGCACATGGGCGAGGCGCTCGCCGGCAAGAACGGCACCACGATCGTGCCGGACGCGTAGCCGGATGCGTCGGCCAACCTGACCACGCCCTCGCTCCCGCTGCCCGCTTGGTCGGCTCCGCCCCGCATTCTGGACTATACTTCCCATAGTGGCAGGCCGTTGCGCCCCCAATGGAGGTGTGCCATGACCGTAGCCCCCAAGCGCATCCTCTGGCCGACCGACTTTTCCCCCCTCGCGCTGCATGGGGCGCGCTACGCCCGTGGGCTGCAGCAGCTCTTCGGCTCCGAGCTGCATGTCGTCCACATCCTCATGCCCCCGCTCGCCCCGGACGTCTCCGTCACCGTCCCCGCCGATCCGCCGCTCGGCGTCGTCGAGGACGAGCTGCTGGCCGCGGCGCACACGCGACTCACGGAACTCGTCGCGGCCCAATTCCCCGGCCTCCCGGTCGTCACCAAGGTGATCCTCGGTACCTCCTGGACCACGATCTGCGGCTATGCCGAGCGCACCGCCATTGATCTGATCGTCGTGGCAACGCACGGGCGCACAGGCCTGCGCCACGTCCTGATCGGCAGCACCGCGGAACGCATTGTGCAGCACGCACCCTGCCCGGTTCTGGTCGTGAAGAGCCCCGCCAAAGACTTTGTGACGGACTAACGCTGTTTCACCGTCCGCGCCGCGTCGAGTATCCTGCCCCGCGTGGCTCTCGCAACCCTCTTGCTGACGCAGCCGTTCGGACTGGTGCTGGCCCTCGGGCTCGCGCTGCTCACCCTCGCCGCCGGTCGCCTGCCAGCGCGGCGGCACCCGTCCCCCGCATCCGCCCCGGCTTCGCCGTCACCGGGCTCCCCGACCGCACGCTTGCATCCTGCGGTGCGCGCCGCGCTGGACGCCACGCTGCTGTTGCTCGGCATCCTCCTGGCCTGGAGCACTGACCCCACCGGCCACATCCTGCTCGCACTGCTCACGCTGGGCGTTGGCGGCGTCCTCATCCACGCGCTGTACCGCCGTGCGGACGTTGCGCCCCGGCGCCGTCGGCTCCTCGTCGCTCTGCGAACCTGCCTGTGGGCCCTCCTCCTGATCTTCCTTGGTCGCCCCGCTTGCGAACGTACCGTCGTCTCCTGGGACAAACCGGTCCTGCCCGTACTCCTCGATGCCTCCGTGTCCATGGACCTGAGCGACGAGCCCGCCGGCGAGCTCACCCGTGCCCAGCGTGCCAATGCCGCCCTGGCCGACGCTAAGGACACGCGGGCCCGCCTGGCCCAGCTCTACGATCTACGCCTGCGCCGCATCGGCGCGCGCGCCACCGCCACCGACACCTGGGAGGTCGTCCCCACCGAGCCGCTCACGGCTTTGGCGGCCGCACTGCGCGAGGCGGCGGAGATGCGTTCCGCACGCGGCCGCCCGGCCCCCACCGTCATCGTGCTCAGCGACGGCGCCGAGAATGCGGCCGACGCCGGCGCTGTCCGACGCGCCGCCGATGAACTCGCAGCCCACCACACCGCCCTGCTGGCGGTCGGCGTTGGACCCGAGGCCGGTCGCACGCCGCTGATCGAGCTGGAGCCGCTGGCTGTTCCGCCGCGGGTTGGCCTGCGCGACGTTCTGCCCGTGCGGGTTGCCGCCCGCGCGCAGGGTTGTCGCGGGCAAACCGTTGCCATCGCCCTGCTCTGGGATGACGAAATCGCCGGCACGCGGGACCTCTCTGCCGAGCAATCCACCCAGACGCTCGAAACGACGTTCCAGGTGGTGCCGCCGGCTCCCGGCGTGCATCGCCTCCTCGCGCGGGTCACCCTGCCGGACGCGCTCGGTGGACACCACTTCACCACTGCGGCCCTTGTCGACGTCGTCGCCGACCGCGTTCGCGTCCTGTACCTCGAGCGCGTCCCGCACCCCGAGTCCGCGTTCACCGTCCGCGTTTGGCGGCAAGACGACCGCTTCGAAGTCACACGCCAAACGCTGGCCGCCGCCGGCCACGACCTGCCCGCCCTCCCCTACGACCTGTTTGCCGGGTTCGATGTCGTGGTCCTTGGTCGCGGCACCCACAAGCTCTCGGAGTCAGCCCTGCACGCCCTGGCGCAGGCCGTCACCGCGCGCGGCGTAGGCCTGCTTCTCGCCGGCGGACGCGACGCCCTCAACGGCCCCCTCGAACAAAGCCCGCTGACGACGCTCTGTCCGACCGAGCTCTCCACCAGCCCCTACGGCTACACCGGCGAGTGCTTCTTTCGGCCCACGGAGGCGGGTCTGCGACATCCGCTCCTCGCCCTCGCAGGCGCGCGCGCCGCCGGCGAGCCGAACCATCCCCCGACGACACAACCCACCCCCTGGACCGACCTGCCCGCCCTCTCTGGCGTGGCCGCCCTCGGTCCGCCCAAGCCCGCTGCGACCGTTCTCGCGCGCGACCAGGACGACCATCCGCTGCTGGCAGCCCAGGAGGTCGGCCGGGGCCGCTGCGTGGTGGCCGCCTGGGAGAGCACTTGGCCGTGGGCGTTGCTTTCGGATGCCGGTCTGGAGCTGCACCGCCGCCTCTGGACCCAACTCGCCCTGTGGCTCGCCAATCGCCGGCCCAGCGCTTGGATCACCACGGATCAGCCGACCTATCCGGCCGCCGCGCTCGCCAGCGGCGAGCGGCGGGTGCGCATCCGCGCGGGCCTGAGCGGCCTGGAGATCGCGGGCGCGCCGGCGGGAAAGCGCGCCGCGCTCGCCGAGCTGCGCTTGCGCCGTGGCGCATCGTCTGACCCGAACGAGGCCGCGTACCCGGTCCCTCTCACTCCCACCGGCGCGGAATGGACCGCTGAGCTCACGGAACAGGCCGATGCCCGTCTGGGAGTCGGGGAATACGAACTCGAGTTCACCCTCCGACTCGCTCCGGGCGACGACCAGCCGGACTCGTCACCGGAGACCCACGGGGCCAACGAGTTCACCGCCCGCACCCGCTTCGCCATCGAGGCCCAGGATCTGGAGCGCCGGCCCCCGACCGCCAACCTCGGCCTCCTGCGGGCCGCCGCGGACCGGACCACGGCCTCGGGCGGGCGCTATGTGGAGCTGGCGGACCTGCCGGCCGCGCTCGCGGACCTCGCCGCGCGCGATCAGCGCACCCGGCTGGCGCTGCCCGTCCGCTACGGTCTCGTCGAGGAAGACCCGTGGGGTCTGCTCGCCTGGGCCGTGGTGTTGCTCGGAACCGAATGGGTCCTGCGTAAACGCTACGGACTGGTCTGACGATGACCCTCCGGCTTCCGCATGGCACGCCACGCCACGCCGGTGGGGTGCCACTTCCTGGCCGGTTGGTCTTGGAGCGGCTGCCAGCCGCGCGGTATGCTACGTTTTTCGCCGGTTCGCCCCCGCACCCCAGAGTGGCTCCTGGCATCAGCGCGTCGGGTGCCCGGGGTGCGATGTGCCGCGCCAGCGCTGCTGCGCTCGGAGATTCAGGCCCATGAAGCACTCGCTGTACCTCGCGTGGCTGATTCCCCTCACCGTTGGACTTCTGACTGGCTGCGAGCGCAGTCCGAGCGGCGCAAGCTCGCAACCCGCCGCGTCCCCCGGCCGATCGGCCTCCGGCGCCCCTTCCGCGGCTGCCGCCTTCACGCCCCCGGACATCGACACGGCGCGATTGCCCTTTGCCGTACAGACCAAGATCGGCGCGGCCCGCACGGTTCTCCGTCGGAATCCCGAGGACGCCGACAAGACGCTTGAGCTGGGTGCGCTCTGCTACGCCAATGGCCTCCCCACCCCCGCTATGACCTGCTTCCAGCATCTCGCCGCGCTCAAGCCGGAATACGGCGAGCCGTGGTACTACCTCGCCCGCGCGGCCGAGGCCGCCGGCGATATCCCCGCGGCGCTGCGCGCCTACGACAAAGCCGCGACGCTCCCCCCCAGTACCCGCACTTCCGACGTCGTCGCCAAGGAGCCCTACCGCCCCGCCATCCTGCGCCTGGCCCTCCTGCTCGTGCCCAAGGACGCCAAGCGTGCCACCGACCTGTTCCAATCCGTCGTCAGCGCGAGCCCCGAGCATCCCACTGCCTATTACGGCCTCGGCCAACTGGCCCGCGCCGCCGGCAAGAACGAACAGGCAGCCGAGTACTTCCGCCAGGCGCTCGAATGCACGTCGCGGTATGGTCCCGCACACGTCGCCCTGGCCGAGCTCCTGACCGCCCAGGGCAAGACCGCCGAGGCGGCCGAACACCAGGCCGTCGTCGGGACCAGCGACCAGCTCATCCCCAGCGACCCGCTGGAGGCTGGGCTCCTGCTCGTCGGTCTGCATCTGCCCACCTTGCTCGAACAGGCCAGGAGCGCCCTGGATCAGCGGGACTTCGACTTGGCCGAAAAGCAGCTCAAGGTCGCGCGCGACGTCAATGCCGCGGCTAGCCGTAGTCTGTTCGGCCTGCTCTACTTCAATAAGGGCAAGTACCCGGAGGCCGCCAAGGAGCTGCGGGCTGCCCTGCAGGACGATCCCAATTCGGTGCCCACCCAGGCCAACCTGGCGCTGGCGCTGGCCTTTGGGCAGGACCCGGAGGCGGAACCCTTTCTGCAAGCGCTCCTGACCGCCCATCCGACCGATGACGATGTTCTCGACTGCCTCTGCCGGATTCGCCGCCAGCAGCGGCGCCCCGCGGACGCCGTCCCCGTCCTGCGCCAGGCCCTCTCGCTCGCCCCCGCCGACGCCGACGTCCAATATCGGGTAGCCTTGCTCCTCTCCGGCTTGGGGGACAACGCCGCCGCGCAGGGCGCCCTGCGCCGCGCCCTCGAGCTGCGCCCGACCCACGTCGGTGCCCGCTACCAGCTCGGCCTCGCGCTGGTCGCCGCCAATGACCTGCCGGGAGCCGTGCAGGCCTGGACCGAGGTACTCCGCCGCGAGCCGGGGCACACCTCCACGCGCGAGCGACTCGCCGAGTACCACCTTTCCAAGCGCGACTACGCCGCCGCCGAACGAACCCTGCGCGACGGCTTGCGCCTCCGCCCCGGCGCGCTCGGCCTGCAGAACACGCTCGCGTGGCTCCTCGCCACTTCACCCGAGAGCACCCAGCGCCGCGGAGCCGAAGCGGTCACACTCGCCGAGAAGGCCGTCGCCGCAACCCGCCGCACCGACGCCACGACGCTCGATACGCTTGCCGCCGCCTACGCTGAGGTCGGACGCTTCGACGACGCCCGGCAGGCTATCGCCGAGGCCATCCGCCTGCTCATGAACGCGCGCGTCCCGGCCGATCAGGCCCAGCCGATCGTGGAGACCGTCCAGCGCTACAAGGCGCGCCAGCAGCTCTACTGGGCCAACAAGCCGTACCACGAAGAGTAGCGGCCCACGCGCGACGAGTCCGCTGATTGCCGGGGTGCCGCGATGCGCATCGCCATTGCCCAGACGCCTGGCGCACACTCGGCCGCGTGGCGCGCGACCCTGAGTCTGCTTGACACGCTCCTGGACGATGCGCACCGCGCCAACGCCGACCTCGTCGTCTTCCCCGAATGCGCCTGGCCGGCATACGCCCTGACCAGCCGCGCCGCTTACGCCGCCGCCCGCGCCGCGGGCCTGCCCGCCCCGGCCGACTTCCTCACGCACCTGGCGGGCCGCGCCCGCGCACTGGGGCTCTACATCTGCGCCGGCTATGTCGAAGAGCGGGGCGCGGCGCTCTACAACGCCGCGAGCCTCATCGCCCCCCAGGGGGACATCCTGCTCACGCACCGCAAGTGCTTCCTGTGGGACTTCGACCACGACTATTTCACTCCCGGCGACACCCTCGCGGTCTGTGCCACGCCCCTGGGGCGCATCGGCGTCATGATCTGCGCCGACGCCCGCCTCCCCGAGATTCCCGCCACGCTCGTGGCCCGCGGTGCCCAGCTCCTCGTCCAGCCCACCGCCTGGGTCAACGCGGGCACGTCCGCCCAGCCGTGGAATCCTCAACCCGACTTCCTCATCCCCTCGCGCGCCGCGGAGCTGGGCGTCACCATCGCTGCCGCCAGCAAGTGGGGCACCGAGGGCAACACGGAATTCGTCGGGTCCAGCCTGATCTGCGACACAGACGGACTTCGCCGCGCAGCCTGCCCGGCCCGAGCCACGACCCTGGCCGTGGCCGACATCGATCTCTCGCCTCCGCCCGCGCCCGCCGTTACGCCGCCGGAGCGCGCCCTGCTGCTGGCTTCCCCGACGGATTCCCCACCGACCGATCCTGCGCTCGCCCTGCAACTCGTCCTCTGGCCGCCGTCCCCCCCGACGAGCACGCCGTTGGCCGCGTGTTCTTCTCCCACCAACCCGACCTGGCCATCCCACCTCGTGACGGTCGATCTCTGCCTCCCCACCCACACGCTGGACACGCCCACCGCCGGCGCCCCCAACCACCTTGCGTTAGCCGGGCCCTGCGACGCTATGCTCGCTTGTGGCGGCGTTCGGATCGCGGCGCTCCCGGCCGCCGAGCTCGCCCGCTTTGCCCCAGCCCGTTGCGCCACCCTCCAGGGTGCCCACCTCATCGCGGCTTTTGGCGACGATGTACGCGCCGCACATGTTCGCACGCGTGCCTGCGAGAATCGGGTTTATGTCCTTTGGCTGACTCGCGCCGCGGCCCACCTCTTCGATCCAAGCGGCCTGGAACTTGTGCGAACGCCATGGCCCCCCGAGCGTCCCGTGCCCCTCGCCGGTCCGTTGCCGCTCGCCAGCGCGGCCTGCAAGCAGGTCTGTCCCGATACCGACGTCATCTGCGGACGCTGCGTGGACCAATACGAGTTCTGACCACGCCGCGCTACGCCCCCGTGCTGCCCAGCACCCGCTGCCGCGACATCCCGCTACAGCGTCCCCGTCCACACCTCGGAGATGTTCTGCACCAACTCCTCGATTGTCGTCAGCCCCCGGAGGGCCGCCAGCTTGCCCGCCTGCCCGATCGTCGTCATCCCGGCCTGCACCGCCACATTGTAGATTTCGCGCGATGGCGTACCCCGCGCGATCATGTGCCGGATCTCGTCGTTCGCCGTCAGCACCTCGAAGATACCGACCCGCCCCCGATAGCCCGTGTGTCGGCAATGCGGACACCCGCGCCCCAGCGACAGCAGCGGCCGCTCGTGCGGCCCCAGCAAGTGCTTTACGTCGTCGAGCACCGTGCTGTCCGCCGTCTCCACCAGCGGCAGCGTGCAATACGGACACAGCTTGCGCACCAGCGTCTGCGCGATCGCTCCGCGAAATGCGCGGCCCACAAAGTGCGGGTGCGCCCCGAGCGCGATCAGGCTCTCTACCGCCGCGGCCGCGTGCACCGCGTGCGTGGTTGCCAGCACCAGACGCCCGGAATTGGCCGCCCGCACCACCGCATCTGCGGTTTCCGCGTCGCGCACCTCTCCGATCATGATGACGTTCGGATCCTGCCGCAGCGCCGCACGCACCAGGGCGGCATAATCGACGCCGATCTTGTAGTTCACTTCGGACTGCTCGATGCCCGGCAGGTCATACTCCACCGGCGTCTCAACCGTCACCACCTTGCGCGTGCCATCCGCCAGCTTCCGCAGCAGCGCGTACAGCGTGGTCGTCTTGCCCGCCCCGGTCGGTCCCGTCACCAGCACCAGCCCGCTGGGCGCGTCGATCAGCGCGCTTAACGCCGCCAGTTGCTGCTCCCCCACGCCGAGTTGCTCGATGTTCAGCAGTCCGTGTTCACGGTCCTGAATGCGCAGCGCAACGCTCTCACCGTGCTTTGTCGGCAGCACCGCCACTCGCACGTCAATCGGCCGCCCGTCGACCGTCTCCCCGATCCGCCCATCCTGCGGGCGGCGGCGCTCGGCCGGATCCAGATTGGCCGCCACCTTGACGTGGTTCACGAGCCGCTGCCCCAGCTCCGCCGGCAACGTGCCCTGCGGACACAGCCGCCCATCCAGCCGCACCGCGATCCCCGCACGATCCTCGTGAAAGGTTACGTGAATGTCGCTGGCAAACTCACGCACCGCCACGGTGATCACGCGATTCCAGATCTCGGCCGCCGGCAGCTCCGCCACCGCGAAATCTTCCGCGTTGAACAGCCGCCCGCGCTCCACAAACCCCGTCGTCACCGGACCGGCCCCCGTGCTGGCCGACACCGTGGGTGAATTCGGAATCATACAACCTCCCGGGGCGGCCGCACGCAACGCGCCGGCCGCCGGCTCGCGCCCTGCCTTCACGACTTCGGTAGCGGCACGGAGCCCGTCGGTGGCGCTTCGGTCTGCGCCAGCAGCGTCAGCGCCTCCGTCAGATCCCGACCGAACACCGCGAGTCGCGACATGCCGACCGTGGTCAGCAGCCGCTGGATGGCCGGCGGGACGCTCGCAAACGCGAGTTGCCCCCCGCGGCTGCGGATCCGCTGCGCCACCTGGAACAACGCCCCCAGTCCCGCCGAGTTCACGAAGTCCACGGCCCCCAGGTCCAGCACCAGACCGCGCAGCGCCGTCCGCGCCACGAGCGACTGCTCGACCGTTGCCGCCAAGTGCTCCCGCTCCTCCCACGACAACCCCCCTCGGCAGGTCAGGACAAGGTAGCCGGGACTGGCTTCGTGCAGTTCAAATTTGGTCTGCATGACGTGCACACCGCTTTCACTGTTCAGGGACCGACGGCGGACACCGGCACGGCTGCCTACAGAATTCTAGCGGCGGCCCACGCCGCGGGCGAGTCCTACGAACGCGACGCCGTTGTCTGCCGCGCCCGCGCCTGGCGACGCGTCTCCAAGGCCAGGAAACTCGTGCTGCCCGCTGCGGCCGGCAGGAGCAACGCAAACGCCGAGAAGCGTCCCCCCTCCACCAGGGCCGCGAACCCGACCGTGGCGATCATCAGCACGACCGACAGGATGAGGGACGTCCACAGCGCCCAGCCCAGCCCGCGCGCGATCAGCGTCCCCAGCGCCAGGTACGTGCCCCCCAACAGCAGCGTCAGGCTTGCCGAGGCGAGCACTTCCGGCGCCGGCGCTTGGCCCGAAATGATGCGCTGAATGACCGCGGGAGTCAGGCCCCACACCAGCAGCGCCACCCCGAAGAACAGGCAGGTCACTTGCGCCGAGCGCACCACGGGCGTCATTTTTACTTGTGGCGGATTCGCCGAAGACGGCATTGCGCGAACCTCCTGCGAGTACTACTACTGTCATCGGGCGTCGCCGCCATCCTCTTTGGCTCGCGGTCCCGGGACGTTCTCCCGCCACCGTTCGCCGCGCTTTTATCGGCGCGCCGTCCCCTCGTGCCGCTTTTGCATGCGCGGTATGCTGCCACCGGCGCCGCGCGGGCTGGAGCGGTCTACCAGCCGTCGCGTCGGCGGCGCGTGCTATCACAGGAGAGCTCCCATGAAAAACTCGTCATTCCGGATCGTCGGCGGTTTCTGCGCGTTCCTCGCCGTGCTCGCCTTCAGCAGCGCCGTCCTCGCCCAGGACAAGCAGCCCGACGCCCCCAAGCCCGCCGAGAAGAAGCCCGCCGACAAGCAGCCTGCGGAAAAGAAGCCCGCCGAGCAGCCGCCAGCCGCCAAGCCCGGCGAGAAGAACCCCACGCTCGACAACCTCATGAAGGCCTACGCCGGCGAGATGAACGCGCATGAACGCTACCTCGCCTTCGCCAAGAAGGCCGACGACGAAGGCTACGCCGCGGTCGCCAGCTTGTTCCGCGCCACGGCCAAGGCCGAGGAAATCCACGCCAAGGGCCACGCCGACGTCATCAAGAAGCTCGGCGGCAACGCCCGGGCGGACGTCGCCAAGCCCGAGGTCAAGACCACCAAGGAAAACCTCGAAACCGCGCTGCAGGGCGAGACCTACGAGAAGGACAAGATGTACCCCGGCTTCATCGAACAGGCCAAGAAGGACAAGTCCCTCGAGGCCATCAAAACCTTCAACTACGCCCTGACCGTCGAGGAAGGCCACGCCAAACTGTACAAGGAAGCCCTCGACAACCTTGCCTCCTGGAAGGGCGCCAAGAAGGACTTCTTCGTCTGCGCCGTCTGCGGCAACACCGTCAAGGCCGTTGACTTCGAGAAGTGCCCCGTCTGCTACGCGGCCAAGGACAAGTACGAGAAGGTCAACTGACCCCCCCACTCGGCCAACCGGACCGGTGCCCTGGCCCGCCGGTCCGGTCCGGCCCCGCTGGGTACGCGCCCGGCCGATGGAGGTTGCCATGCTCGCCAGCATCCTGACGCCGCCCCCTCTGCCACCGTGGCCCGGCATGCACCCGCTCGTCGTCCACTTCCCGATCGCCCTGCTGCTTGTGGCCCCGCTTTTCATCGTCCTGGGGCTCGCCCCCCGCGTCGGGCGCTACTTTCGCCCCGCCGCCCTCGCCCTGCTCATCCTCGGTACCACCGCAGCCTACGTGGCGGCTGAGGCGGGTGAGGCTGCGGCCGCCCTGGTGACACAGACCGCGGCCATCGCCCCGGTGCTGCACGAGCACGCCGAGCTGGCCGAGCGTGTCGAGCTGCTCTTCACGCTCGTCACCGCCGCGTATGCCGCCGTCCTGTTGGTCCCCCCGCTGCTCAGGAAGCTCGGCGTCATTCGCCGGGAGCTGCCGCACCCCGCCCCGCTCGTGGCCCAGATCGTGGTCTTGCTGGGTGCGCTGGCCAGCGGCCTTGTCCTGGCCAACACCGGTCACCTCGGCGGCCGGCTCGTCCACGAGCTCGGCGTCCAGGCATTCTTTGGCGGCTGACTGGCCTGCTTCCGTAAGCCGCACAGCCCCTGCGCGGGTCGCGTCGGCCTCTCGCCGCCAACCTTGCCTGCAGGCCACCCCATCGGCCGCACCGACCCTCGGCTTCGCGCGCGGGTCGCTCACGGGCCGCTCACCTTGTTCCCCGGCGTCCGTCCTCGCGGGCGGCGCACGAACCCCGCCCAGACCTACCTCCTCGCCCCCTTCGCCGCTACCATACCGGTCCAACACGAGGCACGAACATGAACAAGCTCGGCGTCAACATTGACCACGTCGCCACCGTCCGCCAGGCCCGCCATGCGGATGAGCCCGATCCGGCCTGGGCCGCTGTCGAGGCCGAACTCGGCGGCGCCGATGGCATCACCTTCCACCTGCGCGAGGACCGGCGCCACATCAATGACCGCGACGCCGAAATCCTGCGCCGCACCGTCGCCACCAAGCTTAACATGGAAATGGCCATCGACCCGGCCATCGTGAAAGTCGCCCTGCGCCTGAATCCGACCCAGTGCACGCTCGTTCCCGAGCGCCGCGCGGAGCTGACCACCGAAGGCGGCCTCGACGTCGTCCGCCTGCGCCGCCGGATCGCGCCCGTCGTAAAGAAGCTCAAGTCGGCCGGAATTCTCACCAGCGCGTTCATCGAGCCCGACCGCGACCAGGTCGAGGCCTGCGCCGCCTGCGGCTTCGATGCCGTCGAGCTCTGGACCGGCGCTTATGCCCATGCGCGCGGCGATCGCGCCCAGACCAAGGCGCTCGATACGCTCGTCGCCGCCCTCGGCACTGGCTGGGACTGCAACCTCGTCGTCCACGCCGGCCACGGCCTGACCTATCGCAACATCGAGCCCTTGGCGGCGCTGGCCGGCTTCGCGGAATTCAACATCGGCCACACGATCGTGTCGCGGGCGATGTTTGTCGGCCTGCGCGCGGCGGTGCGGGAGATGAAGCACCTGCTGGACGGGGCGCTGCTCCACGCATCTGCCCTGGATCGCCTCGACGTCGTCGAGCGGGGGCGCGACCTCAACGAGTGACGCCATGCAAATCCGCGAGATCATCAACGCCGCGCGGCGGCATGAATCCGGCTTGTGGACCCTGCGTCTGGAAGGGGGACGCATTGCCGCCCTCACCCCCCAGGCCGACCACCAGTCCCTGCCCGCCGGTGCCCGTGGAACCACCGCGGACGGCATCCTCGACGCCTCCGGTGGCCTCGTGACGCCCGCCTTGGTCGACGATCACGTCCACCTCGACTTGGCGTACTCGCTGTCGCTCGTGCCCGAGAACAAGTCCGGCACGCTCCTCGAAGCCATCGACCTGTGGGCCAAGGCCAAGGCGGAGCTGACTGCCGCCGACACACGCACCCGGGCGCGGCGCGCGATTCAGGCGGAGATCGCTTTCGGCACGGGCTTCTTGCGCAGCCACGTCGACGTCGGCTCTTCCGCCGGCCTGCGGCTGTGCGAAGGTGTCCTCGCTGCCCGCGAGGACACGCACAACGACTGCACGGTGCACCTCGTGGCGTTTCCGCAGGACGGCCTGATCCGCGACCCGCGCGCCGTCGACAACCTGCGCCAGGCCATGAAGTCCGGTGTCGACCTCGTCGGCGGCATTCCGCATATCGAACGCGTGCCCCGTGCCGGCCTCCGCCACCTCGATCTCGTCTTCGACCTGGCCGCCGAGTTCGACGCCAATATCGACGTGCATATCGACGAAACCGACGACCCGCAAAGCATGTACGTGGAGCACCTGGCTGCCCTCACAATCGAGCGTGGCTGGCAGGGCCGCGTGACGGCCTCGCATGTTTGTGCGTTGTCCAGCTATACCGATGTCCACGCCGCACGGGTCATCGCCTTGCTGGCGGAGGCCCGCGTCAGCGTCATCACCAATCCAGGCGTGAACCTGCATCTGCAGGGCCGCTTCGACCGCTACCCGAAGCGCCGTGGCCTCACTCGCGTCCGCGAGTTGCTCGACGCCGGTGTGATCTGCGCCGCCGGGCAGGACTGCATCAATGACCCGTTCTACCCGCTCGGAACCGGCCAGATGCTCGACCAGGCCTTTCTGCTCGTGCACGCGGACCACATGAACAGCCCGGCACACCTCGCGCGGGCCTTCGACATGGTCTGCGAAATGGCCGGCGACGTGTTCGGTGTCCCCGCGCACCGCGTCGCTGTCGGCAGCAGCGCGAACCTCACCGTCCACCCGGTGGGCAGTGTCCTCGAGCTGCTCCGTACCCGCCCACGTCCCTTCGCAGTTCTGCACAGCGGGCGCCTCGTCGCCGGGCAGGTGCTCGACGGCTGACAACCACGCGGCCAGCCTCCCAGAATTCTTCACACGACTTCGACACCATCCCTCGGCTTCGTTGTTCAATAATGTGGAACGCTTCAAAAGCCCATCCCAGCGCATGGGCCACGAATGCTGCGGCGAGCACGTTCGTGGCCCCTTTTTTTGCGCACCGCCGCGCCACGCACACTTATGCCGTCCCATCGCATTCTGCGGCTCTCCCCCCGTTCAATAAAGAACTGCGGCCGCACAAGTTACGTGCGTCTCTGTCTCGAAACTGATCGCTTGATGATAGCTCAGCACGCGACATTCGCGCTCCGGCAACGCCCGCATCAGGCCGTAGATCGGCCCAATGCCGCAGATCCGCGTCTGATTCTGCGTCGACGTCAGGAACTGGACCACCGCTTCCTCGTCACGCGACTCCAGCCGCGCCAGCAGTCCTCGATCGAGCTGCTCTACCCGTTGCAGATATTCCGGAGTTGTTGCCGCCGCATCACCGAAATGCTGCCCGATGTGACTCAGGTCGGCGCCCGCAATGACGATCGTCCGTCCCTCCGCCGTCGCCAGCACCTCTCCTAGCGCCGCGGCGAACGCCCGCGCCCCGCCCGGGTCATGGCCGTCCCCGTCTTGCCCGCAGCACGCGCCGCCCTCGTGACACGGGTTGGCGCATAGGATCGGCACGATCGCGAACTTTCGTCCCCCCGCCAGCACCTGCAGAAAATGGACCTGCAACTCGATGGAGTGTTCCCAGGCATGGTCCAGCTCGTGCTCGCGCAGCGTCCCCCCAACGCGCTGCTCCAACCGCGCGAGGAAATCCTGGTCGACCTTGGCAATCCCCAGTGGCGTTGCGAAGTCCTTTCCTGTCGCCACGGCCGTCTGCGCGCGCCCGGCGTGATTCGTGCCGAGGATCACGTACCGGTCCGCGGGCTCCGCCGCCGCCAGATTCGCGTACGCGTCTGCATAGCATGGCGCCCCGCGCGGATAATCCAGGTGCGGCGCGATGAGCCCGTGCAGGGACTTCAGACCGACCGCCCTCCCCTGGGCGATGAGGGCCTCCAGTTCCGCGCGAAGCGTCCCGGCGTCCGGATACCGATCGCGGTTGTCGCGCGTTGGGCTGGCTCGGTAGGCCGCCACGCGCGCCGCGTACGCTGCTTCGTACCGCGGCCCCTGCAACAGCAGGTTCGCATCCAACGCCTCGACCAGCTCGAAGACCTGCTCCGGCGGCAGCTTCAGTCCGACCTGCCGCTGGAATTCCGCCTGGATGTCGGCACACGTGTGCGTTCCATCGAGGTGCGCGAGCACGAAGTAGCCCGCCGGCGAGACCGCCACGGTGCTTGGCGCAATTTGGGATCGGTCAATCAGCACAAAATGCGTATCCCCCTGTTCATCCCGCATGGGCGTGATGTCGACCGGCCGCAGGGCCGGCAGGCGCTCTTCAAGGTTCATCGCGACCTCGCAACAATGCAGCTGGCGGTCGGACCTCGCACGCCCACCGGGCACGCGAACCCCACAGCAAGTGTAGCCGCGGATCCGTCAGCGGCGCAGCGAATTCGAACCGGAACCGGCGGATCCCCGCCGTGTCCCGTGCCAGCACCCGCACCCGCAGACCATCCGTATCCAGACGCTCCACTTCATCGGGCACCGGCGCCCCCGTCGCCTCCTCCACCAGACGCCCCAGCGGACCGTCGAAGTACCGGTCCTCACCCACGGCCACCTCGATCGTGCGCTCGTCAATCCAGATCAGTTCGGTCGGCGTCGCCTGCCCGAGGGTTCGCGTCGCCCACGTCAGCGGCACGACGCGCAGATTGCGGCGCCCCGTGCGCTCCTCCAGGGCCAAACGCAGGTAGTGCCCAATGAGCGGCAAGTTCGCGACATACAGCGTGTCACCGTCGTGCAGCGGTGACGGCGCGCTGGCAATTTCTTCCACCAGCGACCGCTCGACGTTCTGCCCCGTCTCCAGCGCCAGCCCGAACCAGGTCGTGACCCGCGCGAACACCAGCCCCAGACCCACGACCACGGTGCCCACCATCCCAACCCGCGCCATGCGCCACATCCGTCGCACTCGCGTTGGCGCCCCAGCCTGCGCGTCGCCGGGCTGGGTCGCATCTTCCACCCGTCGTCCGGCCAACCCGCGCAACACAAGCATCATCACCACGGCCCAGCCCACGCCCGGCAGGTATAGGTGGTGCGGTGATTCAAACACGGGCAGCAGCGGCGCCATGAAGCCCAGCAGCCACGCCAGCCCGAGCAGTCCTGGCGACCGTCGCCAGAACCGCACGCACACCATCGCCAGCACGACCACGACCCCGGCTGCCAGTCCGTAGAACAGCCCCGGGTGCGCCCGCAGGTACGGCAAGCCCGCCAGCGACACGCACGGCACCATCAGAAACTCGCCCAGCAGGTAGTACAACGCCTTGTCGAACACGTAACGCGCGAAGTCCGGCGCCGTCGGTGGCACCACGTACGGCCGCGGTGGCAACGCCGCGCCGCCCAGCGCGCTGCTCCGCAACGCCAGGTACCCCACGATCAGCAGCGCGAACGCGGCGTACATCCCAATCGCCCTGCGCCGTCCGTGCCGCCCCATCAGCGGTTCCATGCACACCGCAACCAGCGGGAACATGACGGCGTTCTCCCGGCACCCCAGCGCCAGGGCCAGCAGCACCACGCTGGCCACCCCCGATCCCAGACTCCTTTGCCCCGGACGGCCCGCCACACCCTCAAAACCCGGCCAGCCGCGGAATCGCCCATAGCACAGCGTGGCCCCGAGCAAGAACGCCGTCACCATCAGCTCGGTCTGGCATGCGATCCACTGCACCGTCGCCACATGCCCCGGGTGAATCGCGAACAGCACCGCCATGGCCCACGCCAGCCACACGCCCGCCCCGCAGCAACGCAGCAGCCGCATCAGCAGCACGCCGACCACGGTATGCCACAGCAGGGACACCACATGCATCGCGGCCGGATCCCACCCCACCACCGTGTACGCCAGCTTCATCAGGCCGAACGCCACCGGCCGGAAGAACCGCAGCGTGCACTCCGGCAGCCACCACAGATGAATGGTCCCCCCAACCAACTCCAGCCGGCAAGCGCTCGTCAGTCCGGCCAGCGACCAGTCGCACTCGCGCAGCTGCCGGTAGTGCGCATGGTCGTCCATGAACAGGCCCCCCCGTAGCGACGATCCGTGCACGGCCAGCACGATGACCGCCAGCGCAACTACAGGGAGGATGCGGCCGAGCCACGGCCGGTGGACGGGCGCAGGCGTGAGCGGCTGCGCGCTCATGTCTCCGCAGGTGCCGCCGCCGCGCCCCCGGCGGCCTCCTCCGGCCGAGCTTCCTCCAGCGCCGCCAGCTCGGCCTTACTCGGCCGGTGGGCCCCCAGGAGCGGCACGAGCACGCCCGGCAGCGACCAGACGAGTTGCGTGAGCCGCAGAGCCAGCGCTAGCGCGACCGCCTGCGACGGATCGTTGTTCATCCCGCGCTGCGTGAAGAACAGGACGTAAAAGTACTCCATGACCCCGAAAGCCTGCGGAGGCGTGACCGGAATCGCCGCGATCAGGAAGCCGATCGACACATAAATGAAGAAATACGATGCATCCCCCTCCATGCCCAGTGCGCGGGCCATGACGACCGCACTGATCATCACCATGGCCTGCAGTACCACCGTCATCCCCAGCGACAGCAGCACGAGCGGCTTGTGGTGGCGCATCGCCACCGTTGCCCGCCCCACCCGCAGCACCTGGTCCCGTACTGCCGGCGGCAGCAGGTTCGCCAGCGCGCGCAACTCCAGCGCCTCGCGCACCCGCCGGCTGAACACGATGATCGAACCGACCGCCAGCACGGCGCAGATGATCGCCAGCGACGATGTCACCTGCCCGAACTGCTGCGGATTTCGCGTGAGCACAATCGACACCCCCGCCAGAATCACCAGCCCGAATAGGCCAATCGCGCGGTCCAGAAACACCGTCGTCACGACTTCCGTCTTGTGCGGCGTGTACTGCGTGATGTAGTAGGCCTTGATCAGGTCACCCCCCGTCGTTCCCGGCAGCGCAAAATTAAAGAAGTTGCCCACAAATGTCAGCTTGGTCGCGACCCACAGCGGCAGCCGCACCTCCTGGATGGCCAGCATCACCACCAGGCGCCCGGACTGGATGATCACGACCGGCAGGAACAAGAGAATTGCCCATAGGGCCTTCATCTTGTCGGTCGTACGCAGTACCGTCGCGATCCCCTGCTCAATCTCCGGCACGTCCCGGTCGTTCACGCGCACACAATGAATCGCCTCTTTGCCCACCGTCTCCGGACCGGCCTCGGCGCTGCGCTGAATGACAAACTCGGTCTCCCCGCGCTGCGCAACCAGCCGGACGCGCTGGCCGTCCGCCAGGTGTACATAGTCGCGCCACGGCACCGTGCGGACCAGGTAGATGATGGCAACCACGCACAGCGTGTACTGCAGGACGTGCAGCGCCCAGCGCAGGTGCGTCTTGTTCATGCTGTCCACTCGCGCGCCGTCCGCCGCCGCCAGCCCATCACCGTCATCGCGCCGTTACCTCGTAAACCTCTTCGCCCGTGTCCGGGGCGTCCGGCGGGCTCGGCACACGCCGCAGCCCACCTCCCACCAGCGCCTGCACCCACTCGGGCGTCACCCACTCAGCAAACCTGTACGTCCGGCGCAGGCGCCTGATTTCGGGCCACGAGAATACCACATGCGTGACCGCTTGGGTACGCAGCCAGTCCACGGCCTCTGCCGGCCTCGCTGTCCGCGCCATCTCCACCCAGGGGTCGCGGTTGAACACGACCGTGTAGTGGTACTTCCGCGTCACGTAGAACGGCGCCGCCTGCCCCACCAGCCAGACCCGCCCCCCGGACGGCACCACCATGTTCACCAACAGCGCGTCCTCCAGCAGGCCCGGCCGACCCGTCAAGCTCCGCAACGGGTACCCGTACGCCGCCCACCGCTCGTTGTGCCCAGCCCAGTCGCCCGCCGTCTTCAGGTTGTTCGCCGCCGCCCCCACCGCCGCCAGCACGACCAGCAGCATCGCCGGCCAGCGCGGCATCACCGCGGCGCCCCGCCCCACCAGCAGCGCCAGCGGCACCACCACCGGCACCGCGAACCGCCCCGGCATGTGCGTGAATACCGCCCAGCCCGCCACGATCAGTACCCCCCACAGCGCCAGGAATACGGCCGCCGCCCGCGGACCCACTGCGGTCCCACGCTCAGCGCCACCCTCCCTGCCGTTCGCCGGTCCCGCCCCGCCCTCACGCAACCCCCCGCTCCGCCTGCGCCACCCCCCGCGCGTCAACGCCAATCCCAGTCCCCCGGCGCCCAGCACAAACAGCGTCGGCCCGTACAAGCGCGCCGCCAACACCTCATCCACCAGTGCCCGCAGCCGGCCTCCGACACCCTGCAGCGCCTTCCCCGGCGCATGCCCCCGCCGCCACTGCTCGTCCTGTTCCGCGCTCCACGCCGCGCCGCCGAACCAGCGGTACGCAAACGGATACACCGGGTTACCCGTAAAGGCGGCATTGCGAACCAGCCACGGCGCAAATGCCACCAGCCCCCCCAGCCCGATCACAATCGCCCCGGCCAGCGCGCCCTTTCGCCGGCCGATCCCCCTCACAATTACCCACGCCACCATCAGTCCTGCCAGCACCAGCACCAGCGCCGTATACTTGCACCCCCCCGCCAGCCCGGCGCACAGCCCCGCCGCCAGCAGCCCCCTCCAACCCGCCCGCCAACCCCCAGCCATCTGTTCCGCCAGCACTCCACCCGCGACGGCCGCCAAGGCCACCATCCCCAGTTCCACGTACGCCAGGCACCCCAGGTACGCCAGCCACGGCACCGAACCCGCCACCAGTGTCACCGCTACCCGGGCCCACCCCGCCGGGGTCCACGCCGCCAGCGCCATCACCGCCAGCACCCCACACAGCCCGTGCAGGAATTGCGTCGCCATCGCCGCCACGTACGGCCCCCCCGCCAGGTGCATCAACAGCAGGTAGAGCATCTCCATTTGCTGGGGAAACGACGCGTACACGTTGTGCGGCAAGAAGTGAATACGCCCCGCATCAAAGTACTCCCGCGGGCACTGCAGGTGGTACTCCAATGCATCGTACGCCTGCGCCTCCCCGTTCCACAGGATGCCCGGTGGCAGGCTCGCCCCCACCAGCATCACCGCCAGCGGCACGACCAGCGTCAACAGCACCATCGCCAGGACCACCGTGTCGCGCCGCCCCGACGGCCCCACCACCTCGGTTACCCCCACCTCCGCCGTCCGCCCGGTGGCTCCTCCCGGTAAGCTCGCCGCCGTCGCCCGCCGCGCCCGGTCGACCCGGACAAACCCCAGGACGATCCCCCCAACCACCACCACCCACGCCACGAGCCGGCTCAGCGCCCCGGCGCAGCCCAACGCCAGCGTCAGTAGCGCCAGAATGCCCAGCCCCAAAGCCGTCGCCAGGCAAACCTGCTGCAACGCCGACCGCCGCCCGAATCCCAGCCACGCCGCCGGCCAGCTCCCCCACCCGCACGCCCCCGCCATCACCACCAGGGCCACGATCGCATTGCCCAGCAGGATCGGCCAGATGTCCACGCCCCCCAGCACCGTCAGCGCCAGCGCCGTCGCCACGCCGACCACCAGCGCCGCTGTATGCTCAGGCGCAAACGCCGCCGCGGAAAAACGCCGTTGCGCGACCCTCGGGTGCCCTGCGGGAGACGGCTTCATGCGGCACACGTTCCGGCCGCGCGGCCGGCGCGTCAAGCACCACGCGGATTTTCGTGCCCATCCGTGCACCTGCCGGCCAACCGACGAAAAACGACCCCTGCCCGTCGCCCGCGCGAGGTACAATGTGCCCGTCCGCGAATGGTCGGCACGGACACCGCCAGCGCCGGACAGGGGCTTCGTTCACGGAGGAACGGTCGTGGAGTACAGGGTTCATCTCAATCTTCTCAGCACAGCGGCAGTCGTGGTTCTCGGTGTCGGCGTGAGTCTCGTAACGAGCACGGCCGTGGCGTCACGTGCGTATCGCCAGCGCGGCGTCCAGGCCGCCACACGCGAGCAGGCGATCACCGTGAAAGGCGCCGCGCGGCAGACCATCACATCCGATCTCGCAGTGTGGCAAATCCGCGTGCAAGGCGAGGGCCAGCAGTTGCCGGAAGCGTACAGCGTGCTCGAAGCGGCCGCGCAGCGCGTGCGCACCTTCCTCACGGAGAAGGGCTATCGCCCCGGCGAGATCGGGCTGGCCGCCATCGGTACGGAGACCATCTTCCAGCGCGACAAGGACGGCGAGGAAACCAACGTCGTCGACCGCTACCGGCTGCAGCGCACTTTCACGATCACCACGCCCGACGTGGAGCGCGTGCACCAGACCGCCGGCGAGGTCACGCAACTCATCGAGGCCGGCGTGTTCGTCGTCTCCCTGCCGCCGGAATACTATTATTCGAAAGTGGCCGAGCTGAAGATCGCAAGTATGGGCCTCGCATCGAAGGACGCCCGGGCCCGCGCCGACGAAATCGCCCGCAATGCCGGCTGCCTCGTGACCGACGTGCGGCAGGCCCACATGGGCGTCTTGCAGATCACGCGGCCGAACTCGACCCAGGTCAGCGATTACGGCATCTATGACACGACGACGATCGAGAAGGACGTCCAGGCCGTCGTCACGCTGACGCTCGGCATCCAGAGCGGCAAGTGAGCGAACCGGAGACTCAGCATCCCAACAACGCGACGGGCGGTGCGGACCCCTCCGCGCCGCCCGCGCGCTTTGGTGCGACGGCGGGGACGTTCGCAACCGCCGACAATGCCCGCATTGGCGCGCTGCCGCCTGCCCCGCGCTGGCGAACCGTGGTGTCCTTCCTCGCCCTCCGCCGCAGCGTCGTCGGCCTCCTCGGCATGGTCATCCTCGTCGGCATGGGCGAACGCATGGCCGACCGCTTCCTGCCCCTCTATCTCCTCGCCCTCGGCGGCGGCGACCTCGCAATCGGCCTGCTCGGCGGTTTTCGCAACCTCGCGTCCGCCCTCTACTCGCTCCCCGGCGGCTATCTCTCCGACCGCCTCGGCACCAAGCGGGCCTTGCTCGTCTTCAACCTCATCGCGATTCTCGGCTACGTCATCGTCATCTTCATCCCGACGTGGACCGCGGTCATCGGCGGCGCCATCCTCTTCCTCTCGTGGTCCGCGATCTCGCTGCCCGCGACCATGGAGCTGCTCGCCCAGGTCCTGCCGAAGTCCAAACGCACGATGGGCGTGACGATGGTCTCGCTCATCCGCCGCCTCCCCATGGCGCTGGGGCCCATCCTCGGCGGCGCGTTCATCCAGTTCTGGGGCGTCCAGTCCGGCATCCGCTACAGCTTCCTCGCCGCCCTCGCCATGGCCCTCGTCTCCATCGTCCTGCAGCAACGCCTCATCACCGACGACCGGCGCAGCCCCGCCGACCCCCGCGGCCTGCCCAACCTCCGCGCCGCCTTCGCCGAGATGAACCGTCCGCTGCGCGACCTGCTCGTCTCCGACATCCTTATTCGCTACTGCGAGCAAATCCCCGACGCATTCGTCGTCGTCTGGGCCACCACGCACGTCATCGCCCGCCCCGTCACCGAGCTGCAGTTCGGCTACCTGACGGCCGTCGAGATGGCCACGGCCGTCCTCTGCTACATCCCCGTCGCGTACCTGGCCGATCGCGTGGGCAAGAAGCCGTTCGTGCTGCTGACGTTCGTCTTCTTCACGTGCTTCCCGCTCGTGCTGCTGGCGGCCCACTCGCTGTGGCCGCTGATGGCCGCGTTCGTCGTCCGCGGGCTGAAGGAGTTCGGCGAGCCGACCCGCAAGGCCCTGATCCTCGACCTCGCCCCGGAAGGCCGCAAGGCGATCGTGTTCGGCGTGTACTACCTGATCCGCGACACGGTGGTGTCGGTGGCCGCGTTCGGCGGCGCGGCATTGTGGATGCTCAGCCCGAAGGCGAACCTCGTGTCCGCATTCGCCTTCGGCGTCCTGGGCACCGTCTGGTTCGCGTGGCGGGGGAGGGATTTGCCGGTGGCGGGGGCGCCTAAGCAGTAGCCGAGACGGTCCGCACAGCGGACCCTACGGCCTACTTCGCGAACCAGCTACGCGATCGACTGCAGCAGCTCGACCGCGATGCGGCGGACTTCGGCGGGGCTGGTGCTGCCGAGGGTTTGGTATTGCGACAGCGGGTTGGGGATCACCGGCGTGGCGCCGTCGGTGGAGGAGACGACCTCTTCCGCGACCTTGTGGTGGGCGTCGCGGAGCGGGGTGCCGCTTTGCACGAGGCTTTCCATCCGCAGCGTCGCGTTCACGTGGCCGAGCGACAGGGCCGCCCGGAGCTTGTCCGCGTCGAACTCCAGCTCGGCGAGGAAGGCCGCGGTCATTTCCGCGAGGGCGTGGAGCTTCTGCGTCGCGTCGCGGACGACCGGCTTCACGCACTGCAGGTCGCGGTTGTATCCGCTGGGCAGGCCCTTCAGCAGCAGCACGAGCTGGCTATGGGCGGCCGCGACGGCGTTGGCCTCGCCGCGGAGCAGCTCCATCGCGTCGGGGTTGAGCTTGTTGGGCATCATCGACGAGCCGGTGCCGAAGGCGGGCGGGTACTGCGTCCAGGCGAGCGGCGTCTGCGAGAAGAGGATCACGTCGGTCGCGAAGGACTGCAGGTGCAGGGCGAATTGCGTGCCGACGGCGAGCAGCTCGACGCACTCATCGCGCGTGGTCGTCGCATCGAGAGCATTGGGGGCCGGCGCGGCGAAGCCCAGCTCGCGGGCCTGGATCGTGCGGTCGATGGGGATCGACGAACCGGCGACCGCGCCGGCGCCGAGCGGGCAGTATTGCCGCCATTGCGCGAGCAGGGCGGTGAGGTGGCCGCGGACGCGCGCGAAGGCCGTCGCGTAGCGCAGCGCCCAAAAGCCGACGCTGCCCGGCGCGGCAAATTGCGTGTGCGTCTGCAGCGGGAACGCGTACTCCGCCCACTGCTGCGCGCGCCGGGCAGCGGTCGTAATGAGCGTGCCCAGGTCGTCCGCGAGCTGCGCGCCCGCGGCGATCACGTACAGCTTCAGGAGCGTGGCGACCTGGTCGTTGCGCGAGCGCGCGGTGTGGATCTTCCGACCGGCATCGCCGGCCCGCTCGGTGAGCTGCGCTTCGACCCAGGTATGCAGGTCCTCGGCCTCGGTGTCGGGGCACGAGGACCCGCCGTACGTCGCTTTCAACCCGTCCAGCGCGGTCGTCAGGGCGGCCAGCTCCGGCGGCGTGAGAATGCCCGCCGCCGCCAGCGTCTGAGCGTGGGCCCGCTGTAGCCGCAGCTCAGCCGTTAGAAGAAACCAGTCGTCCCGCATGCACCGATTTAGCGGGGCAAACGTCGGATGCAGGGCTACTCTTTGCTTCCACAGCGCCGCCATGGGATTCCTCGGTGAAGGGCTTGCCGACGTTCGCGAGCCAGCTCAGACGAATGAAGCCCGCGGCGTCGCTGTGAGCGTAATCGCTCTTCTCGAAGGTGGCCATCTTCTTGGTGAAGATCGACTGGGCGTTGACGATCTTGGCCGCGTAGGGCACCGGCTCGAGCTGCACGGTCACCGTGCCGTTGAGCTTGTTCATCACCGAGGCGGCCGCCGCTTCGAGCACGGTCCGCTGATCGGAGAAGAACTCGCCACGGTAGATCATGGTGCCGAATTCGTGGCCGAGCTTGATGTACTGGTCGTAGGTCGGCTTGTTGAGGCACGTGCGGGCGAGGGCGTCGACCGCGAGGTGCAGGAGCTTGGCGGCGGGGTTGATGTAGAGCCCGCGCGACTTGATGCCCGTGAAGCGGTTCTCGATGATGAGGTCCCACGCCCAGGGGTCTTGCCGGTACTGGTGGTTCAGTTGCGAGACGATCTCGGGCAGCGGCTTGGTGCGGCCGTTGAGCGCGACGGGGATGCCGCGTTCGAAGGCGACCTCGACGGAGGACGGGCCGGGGCCGTAGGTGTGCTTCCAGGCGAAGCGGCCGTCGACCATGTGCAGAACGGTGTTGACGTCGACCAGGGCGTTGGCGTCTTCCAACGGTCCGCCTTCGATCGAGATGTGCCAGAGGTTCTCGTCGAGGCTGTATTCCTTGGTGAGGGCGTAGTTGTCGGTGAAGCCCTTGCTGGTCAGGTAGTTAATGAGGTCGACGCGGCCGCCGAAGTCCCAGATCTTCCACGGGGCGAGAATGGGGTACTGCGGTGCGAGCGAGCGGTAGGCGAACTCGAAGCGGATCTGGTCGTTGCCCTTGCCGGTGGCGCCGTGCGCGAGGGTGGCGCCGCCGAGCGCCTTGGCCACTTCGACCTGGGCCGCGCCGATGAACGGGCGGGCCAGGGCGGTGCCGAGGCGGTAGGTGCCTTCATAGGTGGCGGCGAGGCCGATGGCGAGCGGGATGATGCGCTCGTACATGGCGGGCTTGGCGTCGCGGACGGTGGCGGTGGCGGCCCCGTAGCGGATCGCCTTCTCGCAGAGGGCTTCGAGGTCCTCCTCCTGCCCGACGTCGACGAGGACGGCGTGGATTTCGTAGCCCTGGTCGAGGAGCCACGGCACCATGGCCGAGGTGTCCAGACCACCGGAGTAAGCCAGTACACATTTCTTAGCGCTCACGTTTGTCTCCGAACCAGGCTTCCAGGCGTCGCAGCGCCACCGCCTGCGTCTTGCTGTTCTTGGTGGCCAGGAAGATCGTGTCGTCGCCCGCGAGCGTCCCCACGATCGACGGTTCCCGCTTCGCGTCGAGCCACAGGCTCACCGGTTGAGCCTGGCCGACGTTCGTTCGCAGCACAATCATGTGCGGCCCGCACGGCAGGAAGCCGCACACCACGCCGGCGTAATCCACGCCCGCCGTCGCCGTGGCCGTGCCGCCCGCGACCTCGCCGTTGGGGAGCACGTAGCGCCCGCCGGACTTGCGGACGCCGAGCTCCGCGAGGTCGCGGCTGAGCGTGGACTGGTCGACGGCCAGGCCGGCCTTCTGCAGGGCCTCGAGCAGGTCGAACTGCGTCGTCATGACGCCGGTCGCGAGGATGCCGCGGATGGCCTGTTGGCGTTGGTCACGCATGATTCCGGGATTATACATAGTATGCCCATGTATGCAACATAATGTTGACGAGAATTTCGGCGGTGGGCTGCCGGGGCCGACTCACGAGGTAGCCCCGCCCCAAGGTCCCGCACAGCGGGCAGGCGGGCGGAGGCGGCGACAGCGGAGCGTGCGCCGCTGACTCAGGAACAGCAGGTCGCACGCGCGCCGACGCGCCACACGCGCAACAGCGCTGCGCGGGGCGTTCTCCCGGTGGACGCAAAGCTGGCCCCCGTGCGTACGCTGCCACCGACCTACATGGTCACTCCCCTGCCACACCCGGGCCCGGCCCCTTAACCCCTCGATACAGCACCACGCCTCCCAGGTTCATCGGCGTCGCCGTCACGTCCGCAAAGCCCGCACCCCGCAGCCGCTCCGCCAACGCCGCGGCCGGCTCGAACGTGCGTATGGACCGCGCCAGATACTCGTATGCCCCCACACGCTCCTGGCTGATCAGCCGCCCGAGCAGCGGCAGCACACGCTCGCAGTACACCCGGTATCCCCAGCGCAGCCACGCGCGCTCCGGCAGCGTGAACTCGAGAATAACCACGCGTCCACCCGGGCGCGCCACCCGGTACATCTCCCGCAGCCCCACCCCCAGGTCTGCGAAGTTCCGCACGCCAAACACGCAGGTGAGCACGTCGACGCTCGCGTCCGCAAGCGGCAAGCGCAACGCATCCCCCCGAATGAGCTGGATAGGCGCCCCGCTGCCCGCGTCCGGCGTGCCCCGGTGCGGCTTCCCGGCGCTGCCGGCCTGCCCCGCCCCGCGCGCTCCTTCCAACCCACTGCCCGGCGTGTCACGGGCGCCGCCCTCCGCATACCGTCCGGCCGCTAACATCTGCGCCGCGAAGTCCAGCCCGATGACCAGCCGCAGCGCCGGCACGCACGCCGCCAAGGCTCGCACCATGTCCCCCGTTCCGCAGCAAATGTCCAGGGCAACGTCGCCTGCCCGCACTCCCGCCGCTGCGAGCGCGCGCCGCCGCCACACCGCGTCCCGCCCCAGGCTCGCCACCGCGTTTACCCGCTCGTATGTTGGCGCGATGGCGTCGAACATGGCCTCGACCCGCGCCGCCTTGTCCGGCTGCGCATGCGGGTCGCGCAGCGTCGCCCGATCCCACGCTGGGCCCCCCGGCTTTTGCGGCGGTGTCGCCGTCATACGCCTTGTCTCGCCACACGCCGCGCGCCTGCGCGTCCAACCCCGGACGCGCCGCCGACTCGATCTGCTGGTCCGGCGCCGCCTCACCACCCCTGCCTGCCGCGGGGCTAGGGCGGGATGTCATCGTGCGCTGGCAGCGCCTCCGCGGCGGGCGGGGCCGCCCTTCCTTCCTCCCAGTCGCCGCGCCACGCTGCCGCCGCCAGCAGAATCGTCGCCAACGCGTAGCCCACGGCGATCGGAATTGCCCGGTACGTCACCGTCGCCGGCACCGTCGCCATGCGCGCCTTCGCCGCCGGCGCGTCCGGCCGCGCCGCTACGGCCGTCGTCGGTCCGGATGTGGCTGTCACGGTGCTCGTCGCGCCGGCCGGCGCACGCGGGGCGGATGTCGCCGGCGCCGCCGCCTGCACGGCCGCGACCTGCTGCCACACGAAGTACTCGCGAATTGTGTTACCCTCGATCCGGTACGCGTGCATAAAGCCCAAGACGGTCATCACGGTCGCGGCCCCGCACCACATCGCCGCAATCTTGTACTTTCGATCGATCAGCGCCGCGCCGATCGCCGTCAGCACCAGCGTCACGATGATCCAGGCCGAGTTTGCCCCGGTCAGCGTCAGCAGACCGGGCAGATACTGCGTCGTCGGCGCAGGGTGCAGCAGCACGTCCGCCAGCGTCTGCCCTCCGTTCGCGTCGAAATACGTATTCAGCGTCACCACCAGGAACGCCGCCAGCGCCGGGAACAGCGCGATCGACACCGCCGGCGCATGCTCGTCTGGTGTCGCCTGAAACGCCTGCGCGGTGATGATGATCCCGATGTACATCACGATCGCCGCCCCCGCCTCAATGGGGATGACCGCCGCCAACAGGTTGCCCAAGCCCAGCAGGAAGAACGCCGTGAAGAACACCCCGTTGAGAATCGAGTACCCCGCCCGCGCCCCCAGCATCTTCCAGCCCGGGTGGCCGATGTAGATCGTCGTCGGGAAGCACGAGCCGAACAGCCCGGCCGCCATCGAGCCGATTCCATTCACCGCCAGCGATGGCGCCGTCGCGAAGCGATCCCCCCCGGCCTCGGCCGACTCGATGTTCTGCAGCGACCCGATGACGTTGATCACCCCCATCGGTATGGACACCGTCAGGAAGTTGACCAGCAGCCCCGGCTGCCGCAGTGCGTCCAGAATCTCACTGCCCGCAAACACCGGCGCGATCCAGCCAAACTCGCGCACCGCCCCGCGCACCGCCTCCGTCGACATCGCCACCCCGCCGAACCACGCCGCGCCCGGGTCAAATCCCATCTTCGCCCCTGCTGCCGTCAGTCCCCACGCCAGCAGTGTCCCGAACAACACCGCCAAGAACCCCCCCGGCAGCCCCAGCGGAAAGCGGTAGCGGGCGAAGTACGCCAGCAGTAGGAACGCCAGCGGCAGCAATCCCACCAGCGGCCGGGTGTAGATGCGGAACGCGAACTCGGACGCGATGAACGTGATGCCCACGGCGGCCAGCACACCCAGTAGTGCCGCCCGCGGCGTGACGCGCCGGAGCTTCTCGGCAAAGAACGCCCCGCTGAACTCGATCAGCCCGCTGACCAGGCAGGCGAGCAGACCCGCCTTCCAGGCCAGATCGGCCGCTCCACTCGCCCCCAGCCGCTCGAGATTCGCGCGGTAGACCGGCCCCATGACGAACAGCGCGTAGGCCACGACCGATGGCGTGTTGATGCCGTAGGGCAGCGCCGTGCACTGCGGGTTGTGGTAGCGCCGCGCCACCCAGTGCGCCTGCACACCGTAGAACACGTTCCCAATCAGCAGGCTGATGGCCACGCCGGGCAGGATCCGCTGGAAGATGAAGGCACTTGGGATGCCCGCCACCGTCGAGCACAGCGCCACGATCAGCAGCACCTGCACGAGGTTGTCCACCATCAGACCGAAAAATCCGTCCAGGTCTCCCCGCGTCCAGACTGGGTAGCGCACCCGCATCGCGTCCGACATGCGCAGCTCCATCCTGCCCCCAGAGCACCGAGCCGCGTGCATCGTACGAGCGCACCCCGACGCGCTCAAGCCACTCCCGCCGCCCTTCCCCGCGTGACACACCTGCGCCGCCCAGCTATGATGCCTCCGGCCGCCGCGGACACGGCGGCACACCCGCGCGGCAGCGCGGCGAATGCCAGGAGTCGGGTACCCGATGTCGATTCAGTTCTTCTGCACGAGTTGCGGCCAGCCGATCGAAGTCGATGACGAGCACGCCGGCAAGACCGCCGCGTGCCCTTATTGCCGACAGCTCGTCAGCGTGCCCGCGGAGTCGACCTACCGCCCCGGCCAGCCGCCGCCAACCCCCGCCGGCGCAGCCACCGACCCGTTCAACTCGCCGGAGCCGCAGCGCCCGCTGGAGCCGCCGCCCGCCGGCAACTCCGGTGCACCGCTGCCTCTGCCGCTCCCCGTCCAAGTCGAGCGCCAGGCACGGGCCCGTACCTTCGGCAACGCCGCCCTGGCCTGCACTGCTCTGTCCCTCGCGTTGTTCGTCGCGTACACCGCCCTGGCCCTGCCTCTGATCCTGCGCGCCATGCCCCAGCAGCAAGGCAAGGCGACCCCAGATTTCCAGAAGCTCAGCGAGGATCTCCAGCACATGCCAGCTGCACCGTTCCTCGCCGGCGCGCAGTGCGGCTTCCTGTTCTTCGCGGTTGCCGGGCTGGCCCTCGGGATCGTCAGCGTCATCCAGAGCCGCAGCGGTAACTGGCGCGGCTGGGTCGGATTGTCCGTTTCTGGGTTCTTCGTCCTCTGCACTTGCGGGCTGCTCATCCTCTCGTTCGTTTTCATGTCTGCCGGCCTCGCCGCGTAACCTGCGCCTGCAGAGCCGCTTAGCACCCATCTCGTTGACCGGACTCCTGGGGGTGCCTACCCTCACTGTGGAAACGGCGCTGCCAGAGCCGGGTGGCGCCGATGAGGTGCTGGGATGCCCCGCGACAAGGCGCTTGCCACTGTGCCAGGCCGCAGCGCAGGTGGTCCCGTCTTCACCGTCGAGCGGGCGCGCCGCGCGCTCGTCTACGTCCGCCGCATCACCGCCGACATCGTCGCTCGCTACCGTGAACTCCTCGACCTGCGCGCCCAGTGCGGCGACGAGGATGCGCTGGCCGCGTCCCCGGACCTCGCCGCGCTGCATGCCCGCCTCGAGCGCTGTGCCCACACGCTCGGGCAGCTCCATCGCGAACTCCTCGACGTCGGCTGCGTCCTCAAGGATTGGCGCACCGGACTCGTCGACTTTCCCGCCGTCTACGACGGCCGCCGCGTGTGGCTGTGCTGGCGCCTCGGCGAACCGACCATCGCGCACTGGCACGAGTTGCCGGACGGCTTCAGCGGGCGCAAGGAACTGTCCCCCGATTTCGTGTGACCTGCCGCGGTGCCGTTTTGCCGCCGCACGCGCCGGCTCCGGCGCCGCCCCTATTCCTGCGTATACCACGCCTGCCGACGGTATAGATCGCGCAGCGTCGCAATATCGTTGGGGGTGAGTTGCGTCTGGTACGTGCCCAGGGTCATCACGTCGTCATCGTTCGGGCTGTGCCCCATCAGCCCCAGCGCGTGCCCCACCTCGTGCACCGCCGACGCGTGAATCTGCACGTCCGTCAGATTGTTCAGTGCCAGCGTGACCTGCGGTCTGGAAAACGTGTTGTATCCGAAGGTGATCTGCGTGTTGCCGCCGGTGATGCCCGACTCCGTCGGGATCGTGTCGACGTACGTGATCGTGATATCCGCGGCGCTGCTGACGAGCTGGAATTCCAGCGCCCCGTCCGAAGCCTCCTGCCACTGATTCAGCGCATCCGTCACGTACCACTGCGCGTACGACTGCCACTGCCACGGCACGCGACTGGTGTCCAGCGCCACCTTGAGCGGCGATTTCGTCCAACGCACAAGCTGCCCCTCATGCAGCATCGCCGACAGATAGCTCTGCCCTCCGTCGGGCAGCGTCAGCAGCGTCCCCAGCTCCACCGTCCCGCTGACGGTCGGGCAGCCCGCCACCAACAGGGCCCCCGCCAAGGCCACTGCGAGCAACAGGCTGCGTGCGTATAACGAACGCGGCATTCGGCCACCTTACGCTGCATGTCCCCGTGGGCCGCTCTGGCCCGAAACCGGGGACTCTACATATTCTTCCGAGCGCGGTCACGAGTCAAGGCGATCAACCCCGCGCGCGCCGGGCGGCGTTGCAGTTGTGAAACTAGTGCGGCCGGAGCGCGGGAATGAACGGCATCAGGATTTCCAGCGCAATGAGCAGGATGATGATCCACTCCAACAGCTCCATGCGCTTGTTCGAGTGCTCGTCGGAGATCTTGTCGTAGATGCTCTCAATCGTCTGCAGCTTCCGCAGAATGCTCTGGTCCCAGTCGTGCAGGTGAAACCGCTGCGATACCAACCGGTGCACGCGCGCCAGGTACTGGTCCCCCAGCAGCTTCAGCACGTTGTTGACCCCTTCGTAGAGTACCGCGCTGTCCGTCTGCAACTCCGCAAT
Source organism: uncultured Planctomycetales bacterium (assembly GCA_964523405.1). Taxonomy (GTDB): domain Bacteria; phylum Planctomycetota; class Phycisphaerae; order UBA1845; family Fen-1342; genus CAZGAQ01. Next base: position 157,165 of record CAZGAQ010000002.1, on the reverse strand, counting down.
CCGGCTCAGATCGGCGGCCGTGGAGCCCCAAAACGCGTTCATGCGCCGCGCGCGCCGGAACGTGGCCCGATAGGCCTGGTCCAGGGCCGCGTCCAGCCGATCGTCGAGATACCGCATTTCCAGGAGCTCGACGTTGGCGAGCTCCAGCACGGCCCGCACATCGTCGGCGTCCCGGTCAAACAGCAGCGCGGCGTTCCAGTCCACCAGCGTACAATCATCGGGACCAAACGAGATGCGGCACGCCAGCGCATCGGTCACTTCCCCCGTCGACAGGGGCGCGCTCTCCGCGCGCAGGATCTGCGCCAGCAGCAGCCCGCAACTGCGGATCGTATCGTCGATGCTGGCCGGTGCTTCGAGCGCCTCAATCTGGTAGATCGCGTAGTCCTCGACCAGCTCGGACATACACGGCTTGTCGACGGCGGTGCCGATGGCCCGCATCAGGTCCTCGACGACCCGCCGCGATGCGTTGAGCAGCGCTTGGTTGTGATACAGTTCGTCCGCGAGACCGCGCAGGTCGGTGAGCGTCCCTGCCAACGGAATGCTGTACTGCACGGAGACCGCTCCGAAGTCGTACAGCACCGCGTCGAAGCTCGGCTCCGTGGCGAACCGCCCCAGCGCCACCGGCTCCGCGCTCTGCGTGACGCGCACCGGCGCCGGCTGATACGCGAAGTAGTATGGCGCCCGGCGCTTATGGCGCAGGATCTGCCGCTGCTGGTCCGCCGTGATGCGACGCTGCGCCGCATCCAGATCGATCGTCAGCCCCAGGTCATACGCAAACAGGACATAGCAGGTCCCCCGTTGCACGCGCAGCTCCCCCACCAGACCATCCGGACGCGCCGCTTCCGTCGGGCGCTCGCTACCCGCGCTGCCATCCCTGCTCGCCATCGCTGCACCTTGCTCCCGTCCGTGGGCTGCGCCCGCGCACCGCCGACCTGACCCCGCCGTCGCACCGCGCTCGTTTCAGGGCCCCGGATATTGCGACTCGATCCACGCCCGATTCGGCTCGAACATCCGCACCAGCCGGTCCATCTCCGGATTGGCCGCCTCGAAATGCCCATTCAGCGGCGAAAGCTCCGCCATGGCCGCTTGGCGCGCATCGCCCGCCACGACCATCCGCCAGATCGCCGCCGCCGCGCCCGAGCGATCCGCCCCGGCCTCGCAGTGCATCAGGATCGGATACTCGGCTGTCTTGAACGTGTCATACAGCGCCAGCAGGTCCGCGCGCGTGGGCAGTCGCTTGGCGCTCATCGGAATGCTGACGTACTTCACCCCCTTCTCGGTCGTAACCTGCACCTCGCGTTGATACCACAGCTCGTCGGCGTTCACGCCCCGGAGGTTGATCACCGTGCGCAGCTGGTACTCGTCAATGACCAGCGCAAGCGACTTCGCATCGAGCTGTGCCGAACGGTACGCTTGCCCGGGCGCGATGATCCGGAAGTTGTCCAGCACCGTCAGCGCCGCCGCGTCGTCATAAACCCCCGCCCCGCAACCGCATACGGACACACTGGCCAAGGCATACGCCGTCGCCAGCGCGCACCCCCACACGGCCCCCCGCTGACGCCCGCTGCCTAGCCACCGCGCCGTTCGCATGCGGGAATGGTAGCCGCCTCCGCCCCGGACAGGCAACCACGCGCCGGCCATGCCGCGCCCGGCGCACGGTCACGCGGTGCCCGCTTTCATCCGTTTTGAATACGGCGAACTCGGCTTGCCGCCCCGGAGTTTCTCGCCACGCGCGGCTATACTCTCCCACCGGCGGCCCCTTCCGCCGCCAGCGAGGTGTCCGCGTGACCCGCCTGGGTGTCGTCTCGTTTCTCAACTCGCGTCCGCTCATTGACGGCCTCGCCGCGCGGCCGGACGTGCAATGCACGTTCGCGGTTCCGGCGGCCCTGTCCGCGCGCCTGCTGCGCGGCGACTTTGACGCGGCGCTCGTGCCCATCATCGATGTGCTCCGCAGCCGCGGCGCGCTGCGCGTGGTCTCCGACGCCTGCATCGGCAGCGACGGCGAAACGATGACCGTCCGCGTGTTCTCCAAGCGCCCGCCCCACCAGGTCCGCACGCTCATGGTCGACGGCGATTCGCACACCTCGGTCGCCCTCGCGCGCATTCTCTGGCGGCAGCTCTTCGAGATCGACCTCGACGTGCACCCGCTGGATACACGCCGTACGGATCCCGCCCAGCACGACGCCGTCCTCCTCATCGGCGACAAGGTCGTCGCCCCCGATCGCGGCCGGTTCGGCTACGAGGTCGACCTCGGAGGCGCGTGGCGCCAGCACACCGGCCTGCCCTTCGTCTTCGCCGTCTGGGCGCAGCCCGCCACGGCAACCGCAACGACCGCGGAGCTGGCGCACCTGCTCTCCGACGCCCGCGACCGCGGCGTCGCGCGCGCCGGCCTGATCGCCCGTACGGAAGGTCCGGGCCTCGGTTGGCCCGTCGAACTGGCCGAACGCTACCTCACGCGTTGCCTGTCGTTCACGCTCGACGCCCGCGCCGTGGCCGGTGCCCAGCATTACGCCGCGTGTTGCGCCGCCCTCGGTCTCGCCCCGACCGGCGCCACCATCGCCTGGCCCGCAAGCCTCCTGGCTGCGACGGCGGAGCGCGCCCAATGACCGTCTCCGGCCATTCTCCCGCACCGGCGCCGACCACCACCAGCGCTCGGCTCACCGCAACCGAGGCGCTCGCGCTGTACGAGTCCCTCTCGATCCATGAACTCGGCCGCCGCGCGTTCGCGCGCGTCCAACAGCTCCACCCCGAGCCGTATCGCACGTACGTCGTCGACCGCAACATCAACTACGCCAACGTCTGCACCGCCAAGTGCATCTTCTGCAACTTCTACCGCAAGCCCGGCGACCCCGCGGCATACGTGCTGAGTTATGCCGAGATCGGACGCAAGATCGAGGAGCTACTCGCGATCGGCGGCACGCAGATTCTCATGCAGGGCGGCCTCGTGCCGGGCGAGGATCATCCGAGCGGCCACGGCCTGCCCTTCACGTGGTACCTTGACCTGCTGCGCTTCATCAAGCGCCAGTACCCGACGATCCACGTGCATGCGTTCAGCCCGCCCGAGATCTGGGCGTTCCACCAGGTCTACCGTATGCCGTTGCGCGACGTGCTCCTGCGGCTGCGCGAAGCGGGACTCGACACCATCCCCGGTGGCGGCGGCGAAATTCTCGTCGACCGCGTCCGGCGCCGCATCGGCCGCGGCAAGACGATGACGGACGAGTGGCTGGCGGTCATGCGGGAGGCCCACCTGCTCGGGATGAAGACGAGCTGCACGATGATGTTCGGTCACATCGAGACGGTGCCGGAGCGCCTCGAGCACCTGCGCCGCCTGCGCGACCTGCAGGACGAGACCGGCGGGTTTCTCGCGTTCATTCACTGGCCCTTCCAGCCCGAAGGCACGCCGCTGGGCCGCTGGCAGCCGCCACCGCCCGATCCCGCCGCGGAGGCGCGCGGGTCGCGCCGTCCCGACGGCGAGCATCTGTACCTCGCCGAGGCGCACGAGTACCTGCGTATGCTCGCGCTGGCGCGCCTGTTCCTCGACAATATCCCCAACCTGCAGGCGAGCTGGGTCACGATGGGCCCCAAGATCGGGCAGCTCGCCCTCTTCTACGGCGCGAACGACATGGGTTCGGTCATGATGGAAGAGAACGTCGTGTCGGCCGCCGGCACGACCTTTCGGCTCAGCGAGAACGAAATTCGGCGCCTGATTGCCGACGCGGGTTGGGAGCCGCAACAGCGCGATCAGTTCTACCGGCCCATCGTCACCGATCGTCGTCGCACCGACCCCTCGTGACCGCGAGTTACGGGACCTAACGCCACTTCACGGCCGGCGTCCCCCGTTTGTGTTACCCCGGGTACCCCGGCGCGCCCCGCCGGGCCAGCGCCTGCCCGGTCCGCGTGCTTGCGGCTGCCGCGCACGCGCTGCTATAGTGGCAGGAGGCCCGGGCCAAGTGAGGGCGAAAGAAACCGCTTGCTGCCCTGGGGGGCTTGCCCTCCAGAGAAGAATGTACTTGGCAGGCACGCGCTGCTCGCTCTCCTCGGTCGGTCTGTGCTGCGCTGGCGCAGCCGAAAGCGCGGTCCGCCGCCACGACCCCGGCCGGCGCGCGTCACGCCCGGCTGTGGGTTACGTCACCGGAGGTGCAAGATGCGTCAATCCCCGCTCTGGAGCGGCTTGCTTGTATTGTCGTCGACCTGCGCGGTACTCGGCAGCCCCCTAATCGCTCTCTGGACGCTCCCCCCCGACGGACTGGCCGGCAAATCCGACGCCGCGGCCGCGGCGGACACAAGCCCCTGGATTCCGCTCGACCCGACGCTCTACGTCATCGACGGCCGCGGCGGCGGTGTGGATTGCGCTGCGGCCACCATGCTCACCTTCGAGCAGATTCAGGGCAGCGGCTACCACGACTCCGGCAACCTGCCGACGAGCGGCGACGCCTGTTCCGGGCGGCCGTACTTCAGCGTCTGGTACCGCTACGACTGCACCGTCAGCGGCAGCTACACGTTTGACATGTGCAACAGCGCCGGCGACACGTACCTGAAGATCTGGACGGGCGCCACCTGCTGCGTCACCTCGCCAGGGTCTGCCGACGAACAGTGTGGCGGCGGCGACCCGCGCTGGACCGGCAACCTGACGGCCGGCACGACCTACTGGCTCGAGTGCGGCATGTACTCCGCCGCCGCCGTCCCCGGCATTTACAATTTCAATGCGACCACCACCGCCAGCGTCCTGACCGGCGCCTGCTGTCTGGCCGACGGCAGTTGCCTGGTCAACAGCAGTGCTGCGTGTGCCGCCCTCTACGGCGCCTACCAGGGTGACAGCACGCCTTGCGCCACGGCGCAGTGCCCCCCGGTGCCGGGCGTAAACTGCACGCACCCCATCCCCATCACTCTGCCCGCTGCCTTACCGCCCGGCGGGCTGCCGTATATCACTTCCTCAACGACCTGCGGCATGCTCAACGACTACGCCAACACGTGCCTGGCCACCTACGACGGCGGCGAGGACACGCTCTTTCTCCTGAGCGTCACCAGCCCCGTGGAGATCGCCCTCACCCTGTCACCGCTGTCGACCACCTATTCCGCGATGCTGCTCGCCAACCTCTGCCCGACCGACCCCAATGCCTGTCTGGCCTCAAGCGTCAACCCCTACGGCACTCCGCACACGATTCCCTGCATCCCCCTCGACATCGGCCAATACTACCTGATGGTCGATACCTCCCCGGGCCCGAGTTGCCTCCCCAGCTTCTACCTGCAGATCGAAGATTGCAGCATTCCGGCGGCCTGCTGCCTGCGCGATGGCAGTTGCACCATGCTCGGCGTGACCGCGTGCACCAGCGCAGGCGGCACGTTCCAGGGGCTCGCCACGAACTGCGACACGGCCTACTGCCCCCAGCCTCAGACTGGCGACTACTGCGGCCTGCCGATCGCGATCGACCTCCGCAAAGAGACGCTGCCCACGACGTATAGCGATCACACGTGCGACCGTGGTGACGACTACCACAACACCTGCCTGGGCGGCTACGACGGCGGCGCCGACATCGTGTATCTGCTCACGGTCCCCGAGCCGGACGCACGCGATCTGCTCTTCACGCTCAACCCCAACGGCACCACGGATACCGGCCTCCTGCTGGCAGACACCTGTCCGCTCGACCCCAACGCCTGCCGCGCCGCCGCCACCAATGCGGCCGGCACTGCCTATTCCCTGCCCTGCACGCACCTGGTCCCGGGCAATTACTTCTTGATCGTCGACAGCGGCGTGAGCTGCATCCCCAACTTCCAACTGACCGTCGCCGACTGCAGCTTGCCGGGCGCCTGCTGCCTGCTCGACGGCACCTGCGTGAACGTCGGCCAAGGGGAATGCATCGCCCTCGGCGGCGTCTACAAGGGCGCGGGGACCACCTGCAGCTCCGGCCCCTGCCCGCCGGTCCACGACGGCGACAACTGCGTGAAGCCGCTCAAGGTCACCCTCTCCGACCTCCCCACCCAGCCCTATGTCGATCCTAACCAGACGACCTGCGGCCGGCGCCACGATTACTCCGGCACCTGTCTGGACAACTACAACGGCGAGGACATCGTCTACGAGCTGACCGTACCCAGCGCCATGTGCATAAACATCGCCGTCACCGGAAAGGCCGCCAGCGACGACTACATCGGCGTCGCCCTGCATCCCGCGTGCCCCCCGCCCGCCGGCGGCTGTCTCGCTACGGCCTACAGCGGCGCGGACACGTCCGTCGAGTTGAACTACCTGAACCTGGAGGCGGGCACCTACTATCTGCTGGTCTCGTCGCGCGCGCTGGGTGACTGCATCAACTTCGACCTGTCGATTTCGGCTTGCCCACCACCGCCGCCCAATGACGTCTGCGCCACCGCCAACATGATCGTCGGCTTGCCCTATACCGACCCGAACGTCGCCATGGCGCTCGCCGGCGACGACCCCAATACGCCCCTTTCCTGCGGCGGCTGCGCCACGACCACGGCCTACGGCCTGTGGTACCGCTACCTCCCCGGCGCGGACTGCCAGGCTACGCTTACCGTCACCGGTGCGGACACAATCACCTCGCTCTGGACCGGCGGCGCCTGCGACGCCCTCCAGCAGTTCGCCTGCTCCGACCTGCAGACGCTCACTCTCCCCCTGACTGCCGATGTGCAGTACTGGATTCTCATCGCCCATTACTACTGCTGGCCGCCCACGCAGCCCATCACCTTCACTCTCGATTGCGTTCCGATCCTCGGTGCCTGCTGCGCCGCCAGCGGCGTGTGCCAACCACAATCGCCCAGCCTGTGCGCCGCGGCCGGCGGGACGTTCCTCGGGGCCGACACGACGTGTGTGCCGAATCTCTGTCCGCCCGGCCCCTGCCCCGGCGACGGCAACTGCGACTCCGCCATCAACTGGCGCGACATCGATTACCTCATCGCCGCGCAGAACGACAACCACAGCGCCTGGGCCGCGCTCTTTCCTGCTGCCGGTCCGCCCGCCCTCCCCACCTGCGCCCTGCTCAATCTCGACACGAACCTCGACGGCCACGTCAATTGGCGCGATATCGACCCGTTCATCGGCCTGATGAACACCACCTGCGCCATCACGGCCGGTGCCTGTTGCAGTGCCGACGGTTCGTGTCTCGTCACCACTGCGGCCCAGTGCACCGGTCAGTTCCAGGGCCCCGGCTCCGCGTGCACGCCCAATCCCTGCCCGTCACCGACCGGTGCCTGCTGCAACACGGATGGCACCTGCACGGTCGTCACCGCGGACGCCTGCACCGGCATCTTCCAGGGCATCGCCACGACCTGCACGCCCAGTCCCTGCACACCACCCGTCTGCACTGGCGACGGCAACTGCGATCTCGTCGTCAACTGGCGCGACATCGACTACCTCATCGCCGCCCAGAACGACAACTACTCGGCCTGGAGTGCCATGTTCCCGCCACCGGGTCCCCCGTGCCTCATGCTCAACCTCGATACCAGCGGTGACGGTGCCGTGAATTGGCGCGATATCGACCCCTTCATCGCGCTGATGAACCTGACTTGCCCGCATCCGTAGCGGCCGGTCCAAAGCCCCTGGAGCACGGTGCCGACAGCGCCGTCGGTGCGCGCCAGGTGCGCCGCGCCTCGCCGGCGCCTCACGCGTGCAGCGGCGGCAGACCGTGCGCCTGACGAATCCGCTGTGCCTCCGCCCACGCCTTCGGCCAGTCCGCCAGAAACCGTGTCAGGCTCGACGTCGACACACCGAGCCGCGTCGCCGCCCCGCTCACCTGTCCGCCCTGCGCCGCCACCTCATCCAGCACCAGCGCCAGCACCGCCCACACTGCCGGGTTCTTTTCCCCCACCCGCAGATGCCCCCCTTGCACCTCCACCCCCTCGGGCCACGCCGGCCGCTCGACAACCGGACACCGCACCCCCACCGCGATCGCCTCGCGCAGCCGCCTTAGCGCATTCGCTCGGTTCTCATGCTGGCTGCGCCGCTCCCCCGCCGTCACCACAAACCCCGTCGGCCGGTGACACAGCCGTACGGCCGACGACACCTTGTTCCGATGCTGTCCCCCCGGCCCGCCCGTGCGATGCAGGTGCACCTCGCACTCCGCCATCAGCCGCGCATCATCAAACTCCAGCCGCCGTCGCAACTCCACCGCGCTCACCGCCGGCCGCTCTGCCTCGCCCGCACCGCTCATCACGCACCCTCACTACCCGCCCGCGCCGCCGCGCGCTCACCGACTCATCATAACCTGTCTCAGCCCTGCAACACCGCCTGCACCACGGACCCGCTTCCCGCCTCCCCGCCCCAGGCATATACTGCCCGTCAACTCATCGGGGGCAGTCGAGGAGATTCGGTATGAATCGACGTGCTTTCCTGGCGACCAGCCTCGCGGCCGGTACCGCCGCCACCGTCGGCCTCGCAACCCCCACCGTCGCCCGTGCGGCCGAGCCCGCCCCCGCCGGCGGCAAGAAGTTCAAGCTCAAATACGCCCCGCACTTCGGCATGTTCGAGCAGCACGCCGGCAAGGACCCGCTTGACCAGCTCCGCTTCATCGCCGACCAGGGCTTCACCGCCTTCGAGGACAACGGGATGATGGGCCGCGCGCCCGCGGACCAGGAGAAGATCGGTGCGGAGCTGACCAAGCTCGGCCTGACGATGGGCGTCTTCGTCGCCTACGCCGACTTCGGCGAGAAGACCTTCGTGAAGAATGACAAGGACGTCCGCGCCATGCTCGTCGACCGCATGAAGTCCGCGGTCGAGTGCGCCAAGCGCGTGAATGCCAAGTGGACCACCGTCGTCGTCGGCCAGTACGAGCCGCGCGTCGCCTGGGACTACCAGACCGCCAACGTCGTCGACAACCTCAAGGCCTGCGCCGCAGTCTGCGAACCCGCCGGCCTGGTCATCGTGCTCGAACCCCTCAACCCGCGCGACCACCCCAACCTGTTCCTGACGAAGATCCCGCAGGCCTACCAGATCTGCCGCGCGGTCGGCAGTCCGTCCTGCAAGATCCTCGACGACCTCTACCACCAGCAGGTCACCGAGGGCAACCTCATTCCCAACATCAACGACGCCTGGAGCGAGATCGCCTACTTCCAGCTCGGCGACAATCCCGGCCGCTGCGAGCCGACGACCGGCGAAATCAACTTCCGCGGCATCTTCAAGCACCTGCACGCCAAAGGCTTCACGGGCGTCATCGGCATGGAGCACGGCAACTCGCAGAAGGGCAAGGAAGGCGAGCAGGCGGTCCTGGCCGCCTACCGCGCGAGTGACGACTTCTAGTCCGGCATGCGCAATTCGTCTGCCCATGCCGTACGACAAGGCTCTGCCTTGTCGCGTACCCTGCACGATAAGGCTCCGCCTTGGCGCGTACCCCGTACGATAAGGCTCTGCCTTGCCGCGTACCCCGTACGATAAGGCTCCGCCTTGTCGCGACCGCGTTGTACTGAATGACCCATAGTCCCCACGGACACGAGGAGAACACCATGTCCCAGACGCAACCGACCGACCCCGCCGCCCAACCGTTCTCGCGGCGCGACTTCCTCCGCACGACGGCCGTCCTGGCCGGCACGAGCCTCGTCACCGGCTGCGCGACGACGCCCAAGACGGGCGCCCCGCAGACCGTCGGCGCCCCCGCCATCGCCCACGCCCAGCACAAGGCCCCGCGCATCCGCGTCGGCGTCATCGGCTGCGGCGGCCGTGGTACCGGCGCCGCGCTCGACTGCCTGAAGTCCTCACCCAACATCGAGATCGTCGCGCTCGGCGACCTCGTGAAAGACCGCGTCGACGAGAGTCGCAAGCACCTCACCGAATCCGACGTGGCCGACAAGATCAAGGTCACCGACGACACCTGTTTCGTCGGCTTCGACGCCTACCGCAAGGTCCTCGCCTGTGACCTCGAAATGGTCATCCTCGCCGCGCCCCCCGGCTTCCGCCCGCCGCACCTGGAGGCCGCCATCGCCGCCGGCAAGCACGTCTTCATGGAGAAGCCGGTCGCCGTCGACCCCGTCGGCGTCCGGCGCGTCATCACCGCTTCGGAAGAGGCCACCCGCAAGAACCTCGCCATCGTCTGCGGCACGCAACGCCGCCACGACCCCGTCTACCTCGAAACCATGCGGCGCATTCACGACGGCGCGATCGGCGACGTCGTGGCCGCCCAGTGCTACTGGAACCAGGGCGGACTGTGGGTCAAAGAGAAACAACCTGACTGGTCGGAGATGGAGTGGCAATGCCGCAACTGGCTGTACTTCGGCTGGCTCTCCGGCGACCACATCGTCGAGCAGCACGTCCACAACCTCGACGTGATCAACTGGGCCATGAACGCGCACCCGGTCAAGGCCCTCGGCTCCGGCGGCCGGCAGGTCCGCACCCATCCGAAGTACGGCAACATCTACGACCATTTCACCATCGAGTATGAGTACCCGAGCGGCGCCCGCGTGCTGAGCATGTGCCGCCAGATCCCCGGCTCGTCCGATCGTGTCGCCGAGCACCTTGTCGGCACCCGCGGCGTCGCCGACCCGCACGGCAACATCGAGGCGGGCAAGCACAGCTTCAAGTACGAGGCGCCGGGCGAGGCGGTCAACCCGTACGTCCAGGAGCATGCGGACCTGATCGCCAGCATTCGCAGCGGCCAGCCGCTGAACGAAGGCCGCCGCATCGCCGAAAGCACCATGACCGCGATCCTCGGCCGCATGTCCGCATACACCGGCCGGGAGATCAACTGGGATTGGGCGATGAACAAGTCGACCCTGGACCTGACGCCACCGAAGTATGAGTTCGGCGACCTGCCGGTGGAGCCGGTGTCGGTGCCGGGAGTGACGAAGCTGGTGTGAAGCGGGCGAAGACGCGGCGCAGTGCGGTAGAAGCCGTCAGCCATCAGTCGTCGGCCTTGCGCCAGAGGGCGCCGGGGCGGTGGCTGTTGTGCGCCGTCGTGCGCCGTACCGCATCGCTCTGCGTTGCAGATCCGTGACACTGGCGAACCCTCTCGCGTTGGGCGTGCGCGGTTCGTGAAGCGCCAGCCGAAGGTGATCAAGATGATCATTGCGCGCGTGCCCTAAGTGATCACCTTGGATATACGGACGTTGCGGCCAAGTGGGAAGGGAGCCGCGAGTGCGGAGTGGCGAGGAGCGCGGAGCGAGTTGAAGCACCGGCCTGGGTGGGCGCCGGGGAGTGCGTGTGATCATGGGGAAGCCCTCACGCGGCAGCCGTCAGCCGTCGGCCATCCGCCGTCAGGCGGACGCGACCTGGCGGTCTAGGAACGCATACCTTCATAGAAGAAGGATGACACCCGGAGGGGGCGGGGCAAGGGCGGGGGACGGAATAGCGCACAGCGAATGGCGAAGAGCGAATTGGGGCGGGGAATGGCGGAATCTGGGGGCGGGGAACGGGGAGCGGCAGAAGAGCAGGGATCGAGGGAGAGAGGACGCGGGGGACGGGGAGCCGGGAGACGGGGTACGCATGCTTGGGCTCCCGGAGGTCGGCGTTCGGCTGTCAGCCGGCGGGCGGCTGGCGGCGGCCGACGGCGCGCGGCGCAACTACAAGGATGACATGCGGGCGGGGAGATGGGGGGACGAAGCTGGCGAGTGGCGAGTTCTGAGTTGCGAGTAGCGAGTTGTGGCGGGAAACGCGGGGAATGGGGGAGGGAAGGCGGGAGAACTCCGAGGGACAGATATAAGCGCTCGTGAGGGACGGGGGGACGAGAGAGGAGAGTGGCGGAACTTGAGGGCGGGCGGCGGGGGCAGCGGGACACGGGCTGAATACGCAGGCGCAGGGCAGGCAAACAGCGAAGCTCAGCGAGGATACGAGAAGGCACTCAAGTCCGACAAGCCGACGCCCCCGCAACGTGCTTACGCTCCCGGCAATGGGGGCATCTGACCCGCTCCTGCCTCAGTAGGTCCCGGTGTACAGCCGACTGGTATACCCTGCCTTTCGGGCGGAGCAGCTGCACGTTCTTGAAGTCATCGTGGAGATCTGTGTCATGGGAACACAGCAGACGCGCTCCCGACACCTTCGCGAGAGCTATTACGTGCTGGTCGTTCGAGCAACAAAGCCCGGAGGCAGCGACCTCCTGCTCCACTCGATCGACGTCCGCGTCAGCTACCACACGACTGGCCCCCATCTGGTCGAGACGGACCAAGAGCCTCCGAAGCGAGCCGAGTTTATCGTACTCCTTCTTGAACCGCGATCCGCCCCTCACCAGCACGGCTTGCTGCGCCCTGAGCGCTTCATACACAGCCTGGAATTCGCCGCCAACGGGGGGTGGCAGCACAAGGTGGACAACATTCGCATCGACAATCACGCACATTCTAGATCTTCGACGTACGATTGAGGAGGTTCTCCTCCTCGTCCAGGAAAAATGCACGGTACTCCGGGGGCGGATTCAGCACGTTTCCGAAGCGGTCGAGATCAAGTGTGTGAATTGTCGTCTCCAGCCTCTCCCTATGAAAGAACAGGATGCTGACCATTTCCGGGGCCACCGTACCGACGGCCACCTCCTGTCGAACTCGGTCCACCAGGTGGTCGCTGTGTGTCTCGATGACAAACACACGGTCCTTCAGCCTGCTGCTCAACCGCGCAAACAAGCTGCCAAGCGCGGCCTGCGCGCGCGGGTGCAAATGCACCTCCGGCTGCTGGAGGAGTAGGGCAGTTCGACGTCGACTCATGGCTCCCAGTACGACGATGGGCAACGACTGGCTGACCCCGTACCCTACATCTACGATATTTACCGCAGGGCCGCCCACGGAGACCCGAAGCTGAAACGGGTCCCCTATCGTCGCGCCGAGCCGCTTCACGTTGACTCTGCTGAACAGGCCCGACTCCGAACCAAACTCTTCGAGTGCGCGCCGAAGGGCGTCCACATCCGGGGACGGACCAACATCTGCGAGTGCCTTCGCGAGTACGCTCGGAATGTGGTCACCTTCGGGATCGTATTCTTCCACAGGCAGGTCGTAGGTGCGCTTCGGCTTGGAACGGATCGGAGCACATGAGATTCCGTCGTACCCGAGGTGCATCTGGCTCGTCACAAGGAGGAATTCGCCTAGGTCTGGACTTTCCTTCCCTTTCCGAGGCAGCGTCGTCTGCAGGGCTCTGAGCAGTGAGAATTGAACTGCCTGATCGTGCTCGTACTTGGCTTTGAACGTCACCGGTGTAGCAGGATCCTTCGAGGAAGTCCACTTGCCGTCCGCCACACCGCCGGACGTAGTCACCTGGAGCCGGCTGCCCTCAAGCACTCCGTCAATGCGCGCGAGCGCAATCCCGCCCGAGCTTGCGCAGCGGTACGCCGCCACCACATGCCGTTCATTGCCCGCGGAATCACGATCCAAGTATCCTAGCGAAAAGTCCTTCGCGCGTCCGTACCGTCCCGCTTTAAAAGTAGCAATCGAATCAAAGCGGGCAAGATCGTACGGTGGTGCAGAGAACCGGGGGGTGAACGGGAACCCGTTTCCCATAATCGCGGCGAGCATCGCAAGAAAGGTGGATTTGCCAGCACTGTTCTCTCCGACTAATAGCGTGAGAGGGCGCACTGGCACTTGCGTCCGAGATGCGAAGCACCGCACGTGTTCGAGAATGATGTCCATTGCACAAGTATACTCGCCGAAAGGCGCTCATTGAAGGCGAGCGATGCTTCTCTCGCGCCACGGTCGTCGACTCGTCCCCCACAATACACGCTCGCCTTCCACCGCAACTTGCGCGTAGGCACAACGCGCCGCAACGTGCGAACAACGGACCCCGCCGTGGGGCCCCCGCGGATAGGGTCTAGTGTATGACGGGCGGGAGCGGGGGACAATGGGAAATGGCGGCGAAGCCGTAAGCCGTCAGCCTTCGGCCATCAGCCGGAGGGAAGACACTGCCGACACGGCAGTGGCACGGGGGTGCCGACTGCGAAGTGTGCGGCGCGCGGCAATGGGACGCGTGTACCCTCTCCCAACCTCCCCCTGAGAGGGGGAGGGGTGGAAAAAGCACGCGCGATTGACCGGGGGTGTCGCGGACTCCACCCCCGGCTACAGTCCCGCACACCTTCGGCGTGGCCATCACCCAGCCATGCGGAGGCGAATACCAGGGGAGCCGTCGGCCGTCAGCCTTCGGCCATCAGCCGGAGGGAAGACACTGCCGACACGGCAGTGGCACGCGGCGTGGCCACATCGGCGCGTTGGCCGCTCCCTACCGGTCGCGGCTCGGACCGAAGAGCGAGGCGCCCGCCCCCACCGTCCGACACGTCGGCAGGCGGTGCGCCCACGCCACCCGGCGGGCGGGAGGCCCACGCTACCCCATTCCCGCCTGCGGGGCGGAGGCCCACGCTCCCCTACGGCTCGCGGCGGAACTTGCCTTGGCCCCACAGCTTCAGCCAGTCCTGGCCGGCGTGGCAGTCGCGGCAGAGGGCGAGGTCGCCGCCGTTGTGGCATTGGTTGCACCGCAAGAGCGGGTGCTGGGCGAGGCTCATCGAGTGCTGGAACGGGCCCATCACGAGCTGGTCCGGCTTGCCCTCGACCGGGTTGAGGAACGTGTGGCACGTCTCGCACGTCGAGCTGATGGCCGTGCCGCTCGCGTCGATGTGCAGGCCGTCGTGGCAGCGGAAGCAGCCGGCGGAATTCAGGTGGCCGATGTTCTCGGGGTACGTGCGCCAGTCGACGCGCATCTGCGGGAAGAACGTGCGGTGGTACAGCTCGCAGACAGCGCGCGCCGACCGCTCCACGTCCGCGCGGCGCGTGGCCCAGATTTGCGGGTACTGCTCCTCGTAGAACTTCGTCAGCGCCGCGACGATCCCCGCATCGGCCGCCTCCGCATCGGCGTACGGCGGCGTAGCGACGACAGGCCGCTTCGCAGCAGCAGCGTCCGCGGGCGTCGCGGCAGTGCTCGCAGGTGCGGCAGCAGCGTCCGCAGGTGCAGCGGCAGTGTCCGCAGGTGCGGTGCCGGAGGTACCGGCCGTGCCGCCGGAATTCGCGGGCGTGGCGTCGGCACGATTCCCGAGCAGCGCGAGCACCGCTTCCCGTTTGATGAAGGGCAGCGTCGGGTCGATGCGGTTGACGTTGAGGTACAAGTCGACGGCCGTCTGCGGCGCGCGGAAGTGGTGCGCCCCGCGGTTGTGGCAGTCCATGCAGTCGACGCGGCGGACGAGGCCGGCGGGCGCGGGAGCGTCATTCGCCTGGCCATCGGAGCGGAACGTGCGGGCTGCGCCGTTGGCGGGCGTGTAGCGCACCCAGGGGATATTCTGCAGGCCAGCGTCGGTGGCGACGTACTCGATTTTGCCGGCCTGGACCATGTGCATGTGGATGCCTTCGACGCGGCCGATGGACTCGTCGGCACCGCCCACCTTGAGGAGCATGCGGACGGGGCGGCGGGTGTTCTCCTCGTCAGGCGAGAAGTGGACGATTTCCTTGTACATGGAGCCGTAGAACTTGGCGGGCCAGTGGCATTCCTCGCAGGTGTCGCGGGCGGGGCGCAGCTCGGTGATCGCGGGCGGGATCGGACGGGAATAGGTGTTGGCCCAGACGGCGTAGACCTGGCGCAGGCCGGAGATTTTGGCTTTGACGAACCAGTCGGCGCCGGCGCCGATGTGGCACTCGGCGCAGGTGACACGGGCGTGCGGGGAGTTGGCGTGGGCGGTGGCTTCGGGGGCCATGACGCTGTGGCAGGTCTGGCCGCAGAACTGTGTGGACTCGGTGTAGATATAGCCCTCGTAGCTGCTGAAGCCGAGGACGGGGAAGACGACGAAGAGGGTGAAGGCGGCGAAGGCAAGGACGCGGCGGCGCATGTGGGGGTCGTGGAGGTCGAGCGCGGGGAGGCGATAGCTGACGCGCTGGGTGCTGCCTTTGCGGCGGAGGCGCCAGAAGCGGAAGAGCATGCCGAGCGGGACGAGCGTGAGGCCGCCGATGAGGACGCCGGGGAGGATCATGTAGCCGACGATGTCGAGATAGGGATTGCTGCGCGGCGTGAGGGCGGAGAAGAGCGCGAAGGTAACGATCAGCACGACGCCGACGGCGATGAGCAGGAAGCCGAGGATGCTGATGAGGTTTTGCAAGAGGCGAACCGGCGGGGCATCCGCGGGGACGGGCGCGGGAGCGGTGGCTTGGGGATCGGCCATGGCGAACTCCGTGCGAGATGCGGCGGCGCCGGCGGCACAAGCTGGCCGCGGGTGCGTGCGGCTCGTGCGCGCACCGAAGACGCCGAAGAGCGACGGACAGTAGCGTAACAGGTGCGCGGCAGGTTGGCGACGGGGAGTGGCGCGGGATTGTAAAGGGGAGAATCTCGGGGCGGATCGCGTCCCGACGCGGCCGAACGGGTCGCATCACAGTGACGGGCGGGTATACTGAGGTTGTTGTGATGCGCGGCGGACGGGGCGGCAGGGCCGTCGCGCGGAGTAGTGCAGCCCCACGATTCGCCGGAAGTGCCATGTACAAGGTCGTGCAGCGGGTGAATAGCGTCGCGATCCTGGGTTCGCCGGACAAGCCGGGCGTGCCGGAGGCCCTGTCCCGGACGGGGCGGTGGCTGGCGGGGCGGGCGGCGGTCGTGTTTAGCGGGATCACGTACGACAGCCAACGGGCGTTGGCGTCGCGGCCAGACCTGCTCATGGTGCTCGGGGGCGATGGGACGTTGATCGCGGCCGTGCACGGCTTGCGCGAGCAACAGGTGCCGATCGTGGGGATCAACCTCGGGAAGCTGGGTTACCTGGCAGACTTCACGGTGGAGGAGCTGGAGCGCGAGGGGGACTTTCTGTTCTCGGGGCAGCTGCCGATCACGCGGCGAACGATGATGGCGGTGCGCGTCGAGCGGGCCAGCGGTGCGGCGACGGACTCGCCGGCGGTGAACGACTGCGTGATCTTCGCGGGCGCGCCGTTTCACATGATGGAGCTGAGTGTCGAAGTGGACGGCGCCGAGGTGTCGGATGTGCGCGGCGACGGGCTGATCATCGCGACGCCGTCGGGTTCGACCGCACATAACCTGGCGGCCGGCGGGCCGATCGTGGAGCCGACGGGTGAGTCGTTCATCCTGACGACGATTTGTCCGCAGGCGCTGACGTACCGGCCACTGGTGCTGAATGCGGGGCGGCGGATTGTGGTGCGCATCACACACGCGAACGAGGGATCGACGGTGGCGACAGACGGGCGCGTGGTACAGCCCGTCGGGGTGGGGGATCGGATCGTGATCTCGCGCTATCCGGCCGATTTTCTGCTGGTGCGCAATCCGCGGCATTCGGAATGGCACGCGCTGCGGCGGAAGCTGCGCTGGGGCGAGCCGCCGAACATGCACCGGGGGCGCGGGGGGTAACGCCGAGGCCTTCAGTCATCCGCCGGCGGCGCCGCGGGTTCATCGCCAACCGCGGCGCCCGGCCATTTGCTGCCCGACGCTCCCCATCACCCCCCTGCCGCCGCGGCGGCGGGTTGGGAGGTGGCGTGCGGGAGATCGCGGAGGGCGTTCTGGCCTTTGCGGGCGTAATCGAGGGCCTGGCTGAGCACGCGGACGGCTTCCTGGCCGGCGTGGAAGCCGACGGAGTTCTCGGCCTCGACGAAGTCGACGAGGAACGACGTCTTGCGCTGGAAGTCGCGGGCGGCGGCGAGTTGCTCGTCGGTGGCGCCGGCGGCTTTGGCGGACTTGATGTCGGCGATGAGGTCCATGAGGGCGTTGAGGGCGAGGTCGCGGCTGAAGGTAGTGCGATCCTGGAGGGACTCGGCGCGGGCGAGCAGCTCCTTCTCCGGCACACGGTGGCAGGTCTGGCAGGCGTTGGCGATGTTCAGGAGCGGGCTGCGGACGTGGTGGTCGCTGACCTTGAGGGCGCCGACCCGCAGGTACGGCATGTGGCAGTCCGCACACGCGACGCCGGCGCGGGCGTGCGTGCCCTGACTCCACATCTCGAACTCGGGATGCTGGGCTTTGAGCATGGGGGCGCCGGTGTCGGCGTGGGTCCAGTCCTTGAAGCCGGTCTCGTCATAGTACGCAAGGATGTCGTCGGCACGACGGCCTTTGTGCCAGGGGTACGTGAGGCGCTTCTCCTTGCCGGCGAAGTAGTACTCGACGTGGCATTGCCCGCAGACGAAGGATCGCATTTCCTGGCGCGTGGCCATCTTGTTGACGTCGTAGTCGGGGATGCCTTCGAGGGCTTTGACACGTTTGATGCCTTCGATGAAGGCGGGCCGGGTGACGCGCGGGGCCATGGTCTGGGAATCGTGGCAGTCGATGCAGGCGACGGGATGCTTGGCGAGCTGGCGGGCTTCCGCGTAGGGCATCTGATTCATCTTGTCGAAGCCGGCCATGATGTCGCCATCCCCGAGCTTCTTGTAGATGTTGTACGTGGAGGCGTGGCAGTTGAGGCAGGTGCCGGGCTGCTGGGCGACGCGGACGCGCGCCGTGTAGGTCTGGTCTTCGAGCATGTAGGCGTGGCCGCGCTCTTCGCGGAAGTCCTTGGCGAAGGCGTAGCCCGCCCACATGGTCTTGAGGCGCGGGTCAAGTTCGATCTTGGATTGGGAGACGACCTTGCGCGGATCGTTGGGGTCGGGTTCGTGCGGGAGGGCTTCGCTGCCGCCGTACTTGGTGCGGGCCATGTCGACGGTGCGGACGTACTGATCGTACTGCAGCGGGAAGTTCTTGCCCCAGATCGCGGGATCGTCCGTGTTGTCGTCGATCTCGACGACGCGGAAGAAGGGGTTGCGGGATTCCTGCTTGTGCTCGAAGACGCTGACGAGCACGGCGGTCACAACAAAAACAACGACGCCGGCCAGCAGAGCAACAACGATCAGGACGAGCCACTGGCGAGTGGTCCAGGGGCGAGGAACATCGACGGGACTGGGGTTCGCGCTCATGCGGGCACCTCATTGGCGAATTGAGAATGGACCAACTCGTTTCGTCTCCAACGTCGGTCGCGGGGCCAACGCGACGTCAGGCACGGAGGCCTGACGCTCCGCGCACCGTGGCGCTAATGCAGGTGGCCGACATTCGCGTGGCAGCGCACGCACGAGATCTTCTCGCCGTGGGGAACGCCGGTATCGATCGCCTGCACAATGTTCTGGTGACAGCGGCGACAGGCCGCCTCTGTGATGTCGTGATTTCGCTGGGTGATCTGGATGGGCTCGTGGAAGCCGCCCCTGGTGAAAGCCAGCGAATGGTGGTAGCCGTTCAGGCTCTTGGTCAGGTACTTGCCGAAGAAGTCATGCGGTGTGTGGCAGTCATTGCAGGTCGCGACCGCGTGATGGCTGCCGTGGCGCCAGCCGTCGAGCTGATTCTGCATGACGTGGCAATTGGCGCAGGCGGCGGGGTCGTCGGTCAGGTACGACGCGCCGCGGGCGTACCAGAAGGTATAGAAGCCGAGTCCGCCGGTGGCGCCGAGCAGGGCAAAGAGGAGCACCACCAGAGCCGCAGTCGTTCGTTTGTAGCGGGCGATCATGGCGGCACCTCACAGGTTTGACGTGCGGGCGGCATTATACGCGGCGCAGCCGTGGTGGGTAGCAGCGCGACGCCCCCGTTTGGGGCGCGGCCTGCTCTTCGCGGTGACGGGCGGGCGTCGCTACGGACCGGGCGTACGGCCGGCGCGGACGAGAGTCAGGAGCATGATCAGCTTCTCGTTGGCGTGGATGGCGTGCTTGCACTGGGGACGCATGTGGATCCACGTGCCGGGACCGGCATCGATGGTTTCGCCGTCGACCGTGACGCGCGCCGTCCCGGAGAGAAAGTGCATGATCGCGGGCATGGAGGCCGTGTGTTCGGAGAGCTCCTCGCCGGGGGCGAAGCCGAACCAGACGATTTTGAGCAGGTCGTCCTGATAGATGGTTTGGCTGAGGGTCCCCTTCTCCGGGATTTGGTGAGTGTCGACCACGTTGGCGACGTGGGTATGTAGAGTGCCTTCCATCATTCACCTCCTGCGTAAGCCGAGCGTCCGAGTGGGTGCGCTCGACACACACCCAATCGCCCCGGTGCGCTTGGTCCGCCCCTTCGGGGCGGTTGGATTCTACACCGCGACCGACCAGGGGCTGAAGCCCCTGGCTACGACCGTCGGCCCCTCCGGGGCCGGGATCGCCGGAGTCGTGGCTCGGCACAGCGCCCTATCTGCCATTCGGGGGCCGCGCCCCGTCTCCGTCAAGCGGGGCGCGGCACACCCGAAGCGCGTCTTACTTCTGGGCCAAGGCCGCCTCAAGGTCGACGAAAGGCGACTGACTCACCAACTGCAGATCATAGTTGTCCTGCAGGATCTTCAGCACGTTGGGGGAGACAAACGCCGGGGCGGCCGGGCCAATGCGGATGCCCTTCACGCCGAGATGGAGGAGGGTGAGCAGGACCGCGACCGCCTTCTGCTCGAACCAGGAGAGGACGATCGTGAGGGGCAGGTCATTGACGCCGCACTTGAAAGCGTTGGCAAGAGCGACGGCGACCTGGATGGCGCCGTAGGCGTCGTTGCACTGGCCCATATCGAGGAGACGCGGTACCGCTCCCGCCCCATTGAGCTTGATCGTGCCGTAGTCGTGCTCGCGGATGCGGTACTTGCCGCAACCGAGAGTCAGGACGACGGAGTCGGACGGGGTGTTCTTCGCGAACTCGGTGAAGTAATTGCGGCCGACCTCGGCGCCGTCGCAGCCGCCGACGAGGAAGAAGCGCTTCAGGTCGCCTTCCTTCACCGCGTTGACGATGTGCGGTGCCAGGCCTAGGAGAACGCTGTGGTGGAAACCAACCGTGCTCTCCTTGACCTTCTTCTCCACGAGCGGCGGTGACTGCAGGGCGGCCGCGATGACCGCCGAGAAGTCGTTGCTCTTCAGACGCTTGCCGCCCGGGACGGCCGTCACGCGGGTCGTGAAGAGACGATCCTGGTAGGCCTCGCGCGGAATCAGGATGCAGTTCGTGGTGGCGAGAATCGGGCCGGTGAACTCAGCGAACTCCGTACGCTGCTTCTGCCATGCACCGCCGTAGTTGCCGACCAGATGCGGGTACTTCCGCAGTCCGGGGTACATGTGCGCGGGGAGCATCTCGCCGTGCGTGTAGACGTTGATGCCCTTGCCCTCCGTCTGCGCGAGTAAGTCCGCGAGGTCCACCATGTCGTGGCCGGTAACGAGGATGCCGGGGCCGGCCTTTGTGCCCTCGTAGACCGTGGTCGGCGCGGGCTGGCCGAAGCGCTTCACATGGCCCTCGTCGAGCATCTGCATGACGCGGAGATTATGTTTGCCGCAATCGAGCACGAGTTCGAGCAGCGTCGGCACGTCGAAGTTGACGTTGGTCATGGTGGCGAACAGGGCTTCCTCCGTGAAGGCGTCGACCGTCTCGTCGACCATGCCCAGGCGCCGCGCGTGATGTGCGTAGGCGGCCATGCCCTTGAGCCCGTAGAGCAGGATTTCCTGCAGGGATTGCACGTCGGGGTCTTTGCCGCAGACGCCCACCGTCGTACACGCCGTGCCCTTGTACACCTGCTCGCATTGATTGCAGAACATCTCGTCTCCTTACATTGTTCGTGTCTGCGAAAGAAGTACCGACTCGTATTCCGTTCCGGTCGCGACCTGGGAAGGGTCAGCGACCCCGACGCGTTCCAGCAGGGACCATCGAATCCAACCCTCTACCGCCCAGTCGGCACGGCGCCAACGTCCGACCGAGCCCCCGCGCGACTAGTACGGCGCCGCGGTCGTGGCGGCCACCGCGCGCCGCGCGCGCACATCACCCTGGGCGCTGATGACCACTTCGGTGACGGGCACGTCTACTCCGGCCAGCCGCCGCGCTGCGACGACCGCCGCGGTGATGCCCATACAACAGGGCACCTCCATGCGCGCCACGACAATCTCGCGCAGCTCATTGCGACGGATCATCTCCGCCAAGCGCTCCACGTAGTCCGCGACGTCGTCGAACTTGGGGCAGCCGATGACGACCACCCGGCCACGCAGCAGACTCTGCTGAAACGCCGGGTATGCAACCGGGACACAGTCCGCGGCGACCAGCAGACGGGCGCCGCGCAGGGCCGGAGCCTGCGGCGAGAGCAGCCGCAACTGCACCGGCCAGTGCGTTAATTCGGAGGCGGGCGTCGCCTCGGCCGCCCCACCGTCACAGCCGCAGCCTGCGTCCGACCGGCGGGCGAACTGGGCGAAGCGGCTACCGGGGCAACCGCCGCCGTGGCCACCGCCGTCATGCGGAACTGGCGGCGCGGGGCAGTGCGCGGCCGCCGGAACGGCGGTCGGCGCCGGGTGGTGCATGGGGCCGTTGCCGGCGGCCGCACGGGGGCTGAGCAAAGTCTCATCGAATGCGGCCGCGTCGCGACGTTCGATCTGGATCGCGCCGCGCGGGCAGTGCCCCAGGCAGGCGCCCAGCCCGTCGCACATGCGGTCCGCGACCAGCCGGGCCTTGCCGTCCACTAACCGCAGGGCTCCCTCGTGGCACGACGGGATGCAGAGCCCGCAGCCGTCGCATTTGCTCTCGTCGATCGTCACGATTTCGCGAATCATGCTTGTCCTCAACGGCGGCGGTTCCGCGCTGCGGCGGTCGCGCTTGCCTTATGTGGCGTAGTGTCGGAAAATCCCCGGTAGCGAGCCTTGACCTGGATCAAGACCGAACTGGTCTTTTTTCCCCTGGACGGTGGCACATGGGCCCGACGGCCGGCGAGATTCTGCGTAAGTGTGGCATTTTCAAGGGCTTGGCGGACGAATGGCTGGACCGTCTGGCAGCCACCGCCCACGTGCGGAATTTTGAAAAAGGCGCGCGGATTTTCCGGCAAGGCGAGGAGTGCCCGGGATTGTACTGCGTCGGGAGCGGGCTGGTCCGCGTGTACAAGGTGGCCCCCAACGGAAAGGAGCACGTGCTGCACTTCGCGGAGCCGGGGAAGACGTTCGCGGAGATTGCGGCAATGGGGCGATTCTCGATGCCCGCGAACGCCGAGGCGCTGGAGGACACGGTGTGCGCAGTCATTCCCGTGGACCGGCTGCACAAGCTGCTGCGCGAGCATCACGAGTTGTGCCTGCAACTGCTGACCGGCATGTCATTTTGGGTGCGGCAGCTTGTGGGGTTGCTCGAAGACCTCGTGTTGCGTGATGCGAGTGCGCGGGTGGCGCGACATCTGCTGCAGGCGGACCCGACGGGCGGGCGCGCGGCGTTCGTGCTGCCGATGCTAAAGAAGGATCTGGCGAGCCATCTGAATCTGACGAGTGAGACGCTGTCGCGCACGTTGCGGCGCCTGGCGGAAAGCGGCTTGATCGAGACGGGCGAGGCACAGCAGATCCGTATCGTGCAGGCGAACGCGCTGCGGGACGTGGCGGAGGGGTTGTTGCCGGCGGAATTCGCGTGAGGCGCGGGAGCTGGACGGAACGCGCGCGGTGTGTGTCGCGGTTAGGCGGCGCAGTCGAGCGCGCGCTTTGTCCGCCCCCCCGGGGTGAAGCGCCGGCAACGGCGCATGTCGGGCCAGTTGACCGGGACCAGCGCCCGAGGCCGGAGCGCTTTGCGCAACCTTACACGGTCGACCGCTGACGTGGCCCGGCACCGTCCGTAGAATGAATACCCGCAGTCGACGCGTGGACGTCGGTGCGCGGTGAGAGTCGCCGCCCGCGCGGGCGGCCGCGAGGAACGAGTAGGCTATGCGTGCGCTGGTCACGGTCGTGGTGTTGGCCATCCTGGGCGGGGGCGGCTGGTTCGGCTATCAGAAATGGGCGGCCCGCGAGAAACCGGTCGCGTACAAGGCCGCTGAGGTCCGACGCGGCAGCGTGATCTCGACGGTGTCCGCGACAGGGACGGTGCAGCCGCTGCTGAAGGTGCTGGTGGGCTCGCAGGTGAGCGGGACCGTGACGCGCTGGTACGCGGATTTTAACCAGCGTGTTGAGAAGGACTTCGTCCTGGCGGAGTTGGACCAGGATCGTTTCCGCGCGCAGGTGGAGCAGCGCAAGGCGGCTGTCGCGGTCGCCAAGGCGCGGGTGGAAGAGGCGGCGGCCAAGCTGCAGACGGCAACGCTGGAGCGTCAGCGGATTGAGAGCGCATTCGAGCGTTCAGCGGCGTCGGACTTCGAGCTGCAGACGGTGCGCGCGGCGGAGGCCGCGGCCGTGGCAAGCCTGCATGCCACTCAAGCCGAGGCGGAATCGTCCGAGGCCGACTACCGGATGGCGAAGATCGAGCTGGACAAGACGATCATCCGCTCGCCGATCGACGGGATCGTGATCTCGCGGGACATCGACGCCGGGCAGACGGTGGCGGCCTCCCTGTCCGCGCCCACGCTCTTCACGATCGCCAACGACCTCACGAAGATGCAGGTGAACGCCGCGGTGAGTGAGACGGATATCGGCAGTGTCCGCGAGGGCATGGAAGCCGAGTTTCGCGTGGACGCGTTTCCCAACCGCCGCTTCAAAGGCACGGTCTCGCAAGTGCGCTTCGCGGAGACGGTCGTCGACAACGTGGTGACGTACACGTCGCTGATCGACGTGGACAATCGCGACCTGTCGCTGCGGCCGGGCATGACGGCCACGATCTTGTTCCAGGTCGCGCGGGCGGATGACGTGCTCCTGGTACCCAATGCGGCGCTGCGCTTCAATCCGCAGGAGAAAGCGGCACAGGATGGTCGGCCGCGCAAGGCGCAGCCGCGTCAGCCCCGGGTGTTCCGGCTGGAAGGGGAGACGCTGGTAGAGGTGGCGCTGGAACTCGGGCTCAATGACGGCGTCTGCACGGAAGTGCGCGCGGGGGAAGTGAAGGAAGGCGACCAACTGGTCGTGGAGCAGACCACGAGCACGGTCCGGCAGGCGCAGCAGCGCGTGCCGCGCATGTAGCCTTGGCGGCCACGCTCTGTGGGGCAGGATAGGTGATGGACACGCCGGTCATCGAGATTCAGGACGCCTGGAAGTCGTACCACGTGGAGGAGGTGGAGATTCCGGCCGTGCGCGGGGTCTCGCTGACGATTCCGGCGGGGCAGTTCGTGGCGATCACCGGCAGTAGCGGGTCAGGCAAGTCGACGTTCATGCACATGATCGGCTGCCTGGACAAGCTGGATCGCGGCCGGTACTTGTTTGAGGGGCGGGCCATCGAGCAGCTTTCGCGGCGACAACTGGCGGCGTTGCGGAACCGCCGGATCGGGTTCGTGTTCCAGAGCTTCAACCTGCTGGCGCGGACGAGCATCGTGGACAACGTGGCGCTGCCGCTGACCTACCAGGGCGTGCACCGGCGGGAGCGGCGCCGGCGCGCTGCAGAGATGCTCGCGCGGCTGGGGCTGGGCGAGCGGCTGAAGCATCATCCGAATCAGCTTTCGGGCGGGCAGCAGCAGCGGGTGGCGATCGCGCGGGCGCTGGTCACGGATCCGGGCGTGGTGCTGGCAGACGAGCCGACGGGCAACCTCGACACGAAGACGAGCCAGGAGATCATGCACGTCCTGCAGGCCATGAATCGCGAGCGTGGCGTGGGCATCGTGCTGGTGACGCACGAACCGGATATTGCGGCGTTTGCGGAGCGGCAGGTGGTCTTTCGCGACGGGCAGATCGTGCGGGACACGGGCGCGCGGGGAGAGGTGGCAGCATGAATCCCGGCACGGTCATCGCCGAGTCGCTGCACAGCCTGGGCAAGAACAAGGTGCGGACATCCCTGTCGATTCTCGGCATTGTGATCGGCGTAGGCGCGGTGATCGCGATGGTGGCGGTGGGAACCGGGGCGCAGCGCAAAGTAGAGCGCGAGATCGCAGCGATCGGCGACGACTGGCTGATGATCGGCTTCTGGGACATGCACCATACCGTGCGCAAGCAGGCGGCGCTGCCGCGGAACATGTCGCGCGATGACGCCGAGGCGATCGAACGGGAGTGCTCGCTGGTACGGGCGTCCTCGCCGACCAACCGCATGAACATGCAGTGCATCACGGAGTTCGGGAACTACCAGACTAGCCTCATGGGGGTCTACCCAAGCTTCTTCGATATTCGCCGCTGGACGCTGGACGCGGGGCGAGCGTTCAACATGGACGATATGGTCATGTACGCGAAGGTGTGCTGCATCGGGGCGACGGCGGCGCGGGAGCTGTTCGGCGCGGTGAACCCCGTGGGCCAGACGGTGCGCGCCAACCGCGTGGCGTTCGAGATCATCGGCGTGCTGACGCCCAAGGGCACCAGCAGCGACGGGCGCGACTACGATGATGTCATCCTCTTCCCGTTCACGTCCTTCCAGCGGCTGCTGGCGGGATCCGAGCCATCGAGCACGATCTTCGTGGCGGCGAAGCCAGGGGCGCGCCTGGCCGAAGTGCAGGAGCAGGTGCGGGCGTTGCTCCGGCAACGGCATCGCCTCGGCGAAGAGGACGACGACACGTTCCGCATCTTTGACCGTTCGCAGACGGCCCAGGCCAACGCCGAGGCGACGCGGACGTTTAACCTACTGCTGACGTCGATCGCGTCCATTTCGCTGCTGGTGGGTGGCGTGGGCATCATGAACATCATGCTCGTCTCGGTGACCGAACGGACACGCGAGATCGGGTTGCGGATGGCGATCGGCGCCAACGGCACGCACATTCTGGGGCAGTTCCTATGCGAGGCGGTGGTGCTTTGCGCGCTGGGCGGGATTGTGGGGTTCGGCGCGGGCTGGGGCGGGGCGCAGCTGGTATCCGGGCAGTACGGCTGGGAGATCGAGGTTTCGTACTGGATGGCGGCCGTCGCGATCGCGTTTTCGACCGCGGTGGGTGTGTTTTTCGGATTCTATCCAGCGTGGCGGGCGAGCCGGCTGAATCCGATTGATGCGCTGCGGTACGAGTAGCGGTTCGCTACCGCGCGGCGGCGCGGGGCGCGGCTATTCCGCGGCCTCCGACAGCGGACCGCCAATGAGCTGGTGCACCAAGGGGGAATTCCGCACGATCAGCCGGTCACCAAACCAGGTGATTGTGCCCGGACCGCCGCGGGTGTCCCAGGACTCGGGCTCGACCGTGTTCTTGATGACGTCAATCAGCTCGCGCATCCGTCGCTCCCGGCCGCCGTTGCATGCGGCGCCCAGGTCTCCGGGGCCACTCCAGCCTCCGCAGATACCGCCCCGGCATGAGCGGCCTATTGGGCGCACCACGTCGGCGCCGCCGACGACCGGTGCACCCGCGTTCACGCACCCGCCGGTCCCGCCTGCCCAACCCGGCAGCGGCGCCTGGGGGATTTCCATGACAAGGTCCTTCACGTCGTAGGTGCGGACGATCATCTGGCCGGCGAATTCTGCGGCCGTCGAGATCAAGATCAGGTCGGCCGAGGCACGGTACGCGAGACGCCCGTCGACACCGGCCGCCTCGGACAGGACCAGGCTGAGGATGGTACGCACCGGCAGTTGCGTGACGCGCAGGGTGATGGGGCGATCGGGTGTGATGCCTTCGGCGGCGAGGCGCGACCAGTGCACCACGACGTTTACGTGCAGCCGATCGCGCAAGTGGTCCAGAACCTCGCGCAACGGCAGTTCGTCCACGCGGAATTCGGGAATGGTGGTATTCAGCAGCGCCACGACGGTGCGCCGTGCGGCCGCCGCGGGGCGCCCGGGTTGTGAGGTCGGCTGGGTGGTCGCGGGGTGCGGGGCGGCACGGCCGGCCCTTGCCGGGGCCGCCGTTCGGGGAAGCGGCACAGTTGCAGTCTGTGCGGAAGCGGTGCGGAGCGCAACAAACAGCAGGACGCATGATGCGACGATGCACGCACACGATGAAGGCTGCATAGGCTGTCTCCCCAGGACCGGGGCACGGGAGCCCCACTACTTCAAAGTATCGCCTGAACCGACTGTCCCGGCGAGCGAAATCCGGCTTCCCAGCGACCTTTTGCCACGCGGCGGGCGACCTCCGCCGTCCGCGACGACCACGGGACGCCCAGGAGAGGCCGTTGTGCCAGGCCGCGGGGCCGCCGGCACACACCCTACACGCCTATGACCGCGCGTGCCGCTCCACAATCTGGCTGACGCGCTGGATGTGCTCGGGTCCGGTGCCGCAGCAGCCGCCGATGATGTTGGCACCGGCTTCGATCAACTGCGGGACGGCGGCGCCGAATTCGTCCGGCGGTTGCTTCCATACGGCCTGGCCGTCCTCGAGTTCCGGCATGCCGGCGTTGGGCTTGACCCACAGGGGCAAGTTCGTGGACGCGCGCAGGGCAACGACTGCCGGCAGGAAATGGCCGATACCGCTCCCGCAATTGCACCCGACAACGTCCGCCCCCGCCTGCTCCAACGCCGCTGCACAATCCTCCGCGCGCGCCCCCATCATGGTGCGTGTGCGCTGGGGGCCCGAGTCGAAGGACATGCTGACGATGACAGGCAGGCCGGTCGCTTCCTTGACGGCGTTCAGGGCGAGCAAGGCTTCGGCGGTTTCGGAGAAGGTCTCCAGGACGATGACGTCGGCACCGCCATCGGCCAAGGCGCGCGCCTGTTCGGCGAAGACGGGGGTCAGGTCCTCCGGCTTGACCTCGCGTACCGCGAGGATCTTACCGCTCGGACCGATCGAACCCGCCACCAGAGCGTCGCGCGTGCCGATGGCTTGGCGCAGGAGCTCCGCGCCGCGGCGGTTGATCTGGGCGACTGTCGCAGTAACCTCGCGGCGCGCCAGGCCGAAGCGGTTGGCGGCGAAGGTGTTGGTCGTGATGAAGCGGGCGCCGGCGTCGAGATAGGCCCGGGCCAGGTCGAGGACCAGTTCCGGGTGCGTGAGGTTGCCCGTCTCGGCCATCACGGTTGTGGGCAGGCCGCGCATTTGGAGACGCGTCGACCAGCCGCCATCCGCCACGGTCACGCCTGCCCGCAGTGCTTCGCGATCGAATTTCATGTGCGTTCCTCGGCCTGAGCCTCAGCGGGCCGGACGGCCGGCCAGGATGTTCAGCAGACGGCGCGCCATTTCGGCCGGGTCGCCGTTGCCTTCGTAGGTCAGGGGGCCATTGTAGCCGACCGCGTCGAGGGATTTCAGCACGGCCGGCCAGTCGACGCTGCCCTCGCCCAAGGGGCAGAAGCCGGTCCAACCAGGTTTGGCCACATCGAAGTCCTTGATGTGGACGCGCGCGAGCCGCCCGCCGAGCGTTTCGATCCAATCCTGCGGATAGCCGAATGCCATGACGTTGCCGGTGTCGAGATACCAGCCCACATGCGGCGAATTCACGCGATCGATGAGGTCGGCCGCCTCCAGAGGCGAGAGCAGAAAACGGTTCCAGACATTCTCAACGGCGATCGTCACGGCGCACGCTTCGGCCGCATGTCGCAAGGTCGACAGCGCCTCCACCGTGCGATGCAGGGCGTCGGCGTAGGTGACGCGCGGGCGCGCCTCGCTGACCTTTCCGACGACGGCCGGAACGACCAGGATTGCGCCGGCACCGGCGGCCGCGGCGGCATCGAGCAGGTAGCGCGTGAGATCCAAGGCACGCCGGCGGTCAGCCAGGGCGGGCGAGGCGTAGTTGAAATCGGAGAACGCGGCCGTGGCGAGGCCGGCCACCAGGAGGTTGAGGTCCCGGGCGCGGGTCGCCAGGCGGCGGAACTCGGCGGGCGGCGTGCCGAGGCGCAGCGGGCCGTCGGGCGAAATAACCAGTTCCAGGCCGGCAAAACCGGCAGCGCTCGCGAGGGCGAGCTGCTCATCCGGCGAGCGATCGGGGAAAGTCCAGGCGTTGACGGCGGCGTACATCATCGGACGACTCCGGGGCCAGCGCCAGCATAACCGCCCCCGCCGCCGCCATGCCACTGCCGCGGTCGGCGCGCGTCCATTTACCGGTGGCCGCCGGGTAGTTACGCTGTGCACTGAGCGAAGGGTCGCGGCGGATAGTGCCCCATGCTCCGCAGCACGCGCGGCTCCCCCCCGGGGGCGCCCCGATGCAGCCGGCCCGCGGCGCCATGACAGGGACGTCATGTTTCGTAAGCGTCTGACGGCCTTCGGGATGATACTCGGCGTTATCGCCGTGGCGATCGTCGCGCGCCTCGCGCAGATCCAGATGGCCCAGGCCGCCGAGTACCGGCTGCTCGCGGAGCGCATCCTGACGCGTCCGGTGCGGTACCTGCCGGCGCCGCGCGGCAGCATTCTGGATCGCCAGGGGCGGCCGTTGCTGAGCGACGAGCCTTCCGCAGACGTGTGCGTGCATTACGCCGTGCTGACCGGAGACGGCGACTACCTGCGGCAGCTCGCGGGGCGGCTACGGCGGCGCGGTGACTTTCCTGATTCGCTCAGCACGGCGGAAATCGTGGATGAGCTGCGGGCGCGCATTCAACAGATGTGGCAACGCCTGTCCGAGCTGGCCGGCGTGCCCGTCAGCGACTTCATCGCGCGGGCGAACGCGATCCGCGCGCGCGTGGCACGGATTCGCGAACAGGTGCAGGCGAACAGCCCCACCGTGCGCCGCATCCAGGAAGAGGACCGCTACCTCCCGGTCATCGAACGTGTGACGCCCGAACTCGCGCTGGCGGTGCGACTGGAGCTCAGTCACTATCCGTGGCTCCGCGTCGTGCCGGGTTCCTGGCGGGTCGCGCACAATGCCGACGCGGTGGCCCACCTGCTGGGCCGCCAGGGCGAAGCCAGCGCGGAGCGGATTGCGACCGATCCGCTGCGCGGCGACGAGTTGCGGCAACTGCGGCCCGGGGATCGCTGCGGCGTATCCGGGGTGGAGCGTCTGGCGGACACCTCCTTGCGCGGCTGGGCCGGGCGCGTCAGCGAAGACATCGGCGGCGGGGAGCTGCAGCGGATTCCTCCGCGGGCCGGTAACGACGTGCACCTAACCCTGGATCTCGCTCTGCAGCAGTACGTGCTCGCGCTGCTGACCGACGCGGTCACCAACATGAAGGTCGAGAGCCACGAAGCCGGCGGCGCCGCCGTGGTAATCGACGTCGCCACGCGCGAAGTTCTGGCGCTGGCGAGCTACCCCAGCTACGACTACGAGAACTACAACCGGGACTACGACGAACTGCGACGCGACGTGACGCGCATGCCCCTGCTCTTTCGCCCGGTGCAGGGGCGCTACGCGCCGGGCTCCATCTGCAAGGGCATCACGCTGATCGGCGGACTCACCGAAGGCGTCATCACGCCCGAGACGCGCTTCCACTGCACGGGGCACCTGCTCCCAGACAAGCCCGACCGCTTTCGGTGTTGGATTTACAATCAACACGCGGGCCTGACGCACGACATGATCGATGACCCGGCCGGCGAGAACGGTGAGAACGCCGTAAAGAACTCGTGCAATATCTACTTCTTCCAGGTGGGCCAGCGCCTGGGGC
Source organism: uncultured Planctomycetales bacterium (assembly GCA_964523405.1). Lineage (GTDB taxonomy): Bacteria > Planctomycetota > Phycisphaerae > UBA1845 > Fen-1342 > CAZGAQ01. Next base: position 126,111 of record CAZGAQ010000002.1, on the reverse strand, counting down.
CGGAGCGGCTGTGCGACTGGTTTCGCCGGTTCGGTCTGGGGCGCACGCAGGGCACCGGCCTGATCGAGGAGACGCCGGCGAACGTACCGACCGAGGACTGGCTGCAGGCGACACAGAAACGCACGTTCCAGCCCGCCGACGCGTGGAACCTGGCCATTGGCCAGGGTGAGATCACGCTGACCCCGCTGCAGGCGGCCAACGTCGGGGCCACGATTGCGTCCGGCTACTGGGCGCCGGTGCGGCTGGCCTACGATACGACCGGCCGGGCCCTGGGCGATCCGCCGACGGCCGACCAGCCGTTCGATGACCGGTATCTGCAGGTCCTGCGCCGCGGCATGTGGCGGGTGGTGAACGATCCGCATGGGACGGGACGTACGGCGCGCCTCGATCGCACCGACTATGAGTTCTGCGGCAAGACCGGCTCGGCCCAGGCGGTGCCGTTCGTGATCGCCACGCGCTATATCTGCGAGTGGCCCGACGGGCGACGGGAGGAGGTCATCGCCCTGAGTGAGGCGGAGGCGCTGGCGCAGTTCGGAGCGGACAAGCCGCAGGTCATCGGGCGACGGGTCGCGGAGCGTTACCCGGAGCTCGGCGAGGACGGGAAGCTGCCCTCGCACGCGTGGTTCATGGGCTTTACGCAGCCGGCGGGCACGCGGCGGGGCGCGGCGCCCAAGGGGCCCGTCTACGCGATCGCGGTGGTGATCGAATTCGGCGGCAGTGGCGGGCAGGTGGCGGCGCCGGTCGCCAAGAGCATTGCGGAATATCTGCTGGCTCAGTACGGCGAGTAGCATGTTCGAGCGGGAGCTGTTCAACCTGACGCGACTCGGCTGGGGACTAGCGGTCCCCGTGCTCTTTCTGTCCGCGGTCGGTCTGGCGTGCATCCACGCCACCGATCGCGACCCGGCGCCGCGCGTCGCCGCCGCGGGGTACGGCGGGGACACCGCCACCGACGCGGACGCGAACTGGGCGGTGCGCCTCTATCACGTTGTGGGACCCCAGACCGCGCGACAGCTTGCCTTCATGCTGTCGGGGCTGCTGCTCTTGCTGCTGGTGCTGTGCGTGCCCTACCAGAAGATCGGGTGGTACGCGTATCCGATCTACGGCTTGGCAGTCTTCCTGCTGCTGCTACTGGTCGTCGACCGCGTCTTGGAGTCCCTGCACCTGCCCGGCCTTCCGTTGGTACCCGTGGTGCGCAATACGCGGCGCTGGATCGAGCTGGGCGCTTTCCGCGTGCAGCCCTCAGAGTTCATGAAGCTTGCCCTGGTCGTGGCGCTGGCCCGCTACCTGCGGTTTCGCAACTCGTACCGCGAGTGGCGCGGGCTCGTGCCCCCCTTCCTGCTGACGGTCGCGCCCATGCTGCTGATCCTGCTGCAGCCCGACCTCGGCACCCTGCTGATGCTGCTGCCCGTGCTGTTCACGATGCTCTTCGTGGCGGGCGCCCGCCTGCGGCACCTGCTGCTGATCGTCGCGCTCGGCTGTGCCACGATGCCCCTGTTCTACCTCTATGGCATGCACGGCTACCAGCGCACGCGTATCGAGGCGCTGTTCAAGCAGGGCACGCGCGAGGAGGCGTGGCACCAGTCGGACGGCTATCAGCTGCGCCAGGCTAAGATTGCGCTCGGTACCGGCGGACTGACGGGAACCGGCTACGGCGAGGGGATTTTCGTGCAGTACGACGGCCTGTTGCCCGAGGAGCAGAACGACTTCATTTTCGCCATCATCGGGCACCAGTGGGGTCTGATTGGCGGTGTGTTTGTCATTCTCGCGTACGGAGTCATCGTGCTGTTTGGACTGGAGGTGGCCACGATCACGAATGATCCGTTCGGCCGGCTGCTGGCGGTGGGCGTGATCGTCATGATCGTGGCCCAGGCCCTCCTCAACATCTGCATGAACATCGGCTTGGCCCCCATCACGGGCATGCCGCTCCCGTTCGTCAGCGCAGGCGGGAGCAGCCTGTGGACGAACTTCATCGGGCTCGGGCTGCTCGTGAACGTGGCCCAGCGGCGGCCGATGCTGATCGCCGATCCGCCGTTTGAATACACGGATTCGTGACGCAGGACCGATGCCGCGGGGGTCAGCCCAGCAAGGCCGCACCAATCTTGTCGACGAGCCCGGACGCCGTATACGGTTTGTGCACGAAGCCGGCCAGGGAGGCGTCGGCGAAGTGCAGCGCCGTCTCCTGCTCGCTGTAGCCGGTGGACAACACGACGCGCACATCCGGTCGGATCGCGCACAGCTCGCGGAACACGGTCTCGCCGTTCATGCCCGGCATATTAATGTCGAGCAACACCACGTCGATCGTCGCCTGGCTCTGGCGGAAGACCTGCAGGCCGCGCGGACCGTCTTCAGCCGTGAGGACGTTGATGCCGCGGCTTTCCAGGACCGCCTGCACCACCTCGCGGATGTCCTCCTCGTCATCGATGACCAGGACCGTCGAGCCGCGCGGCAGCGCGGCGCTCTCGCTGGACACCGGCTGCGGGCGTGCCGCGGACTTGACCGCCGGGAACAGGACGCGGAAGACCGTGCCCACGCCGACCTGGCTGGAGTACGTGATGGTCCCGTGGTGGGCACGGACAATCCCCAGGATGGCCGACAGGCCCAGCCCGCGACCGGCGAACTTGGTGGTGAAGAACGGATCGAACATCCGGCTGAGCACTTCGGGCGGCATGCCGCAGCCGGTGTCGCGCACCTCCAGCCCGACATACGGCCCGGGGGCCATTTGCCGGTCGGCGAAGTCGGCCGCGATCCGGGCCACGTCCATCTCCTCGGTCCAGGTCGCCACCGTCACTTCCCCGGTTTCGTCGCCGATGGCCTCGGCGGCGTTCATGAGCAGGTTCATGATAACCTGCTGCACCTGCCCGCTATCCGCCTCGATCAGCGGCAGGTCGGGCGTCGTCCGAATGGTGAGCTGCACGCTCTTGGGGATGGCCGCCTTGGCAAACTCGGCCAGTTCCTCCACGAGCAGGTTCATGTCCATGAGCTTGATGTCGCACGACGCCCGCCCGGCATAGGCGAGCATGCGCTGCGTCAACTCGGTGGCCCGCCGCCCCGCATTCACGACGCGCTCCAGCAGCGGACGCACGCTCGAATTCGCGGGCAGCTTCTCGATCGCCAGCGAGGCATTGCCGAGGACGCCAACCAGCAGGTTGTTGAAGTCGTGCGCCACACCGCCCGCGAGCACGCCGAGGCTCTCCAGCTTCTGCGACTGGCGCAGCTGGGCCTCCAGCCGTTCGCGCTCGGATACGTCGCGCACCAGCGTCGCGACGCCCTGCACGCCGCCGACCGGATCGGGGAGGACGGTGTTGTACCATTCGCAGCGAATCTTCTCGCCGCCTTTCTTGCGGTTGACCAGCGCCCCACCCGGGCAGCCCGTCGGGGCCAGCAGCGCCTGGCACATTTGCAGGAAGGCCTTGTGGCTCTCGGGCGGCACGATCAGCTCGGTGGCTAGTCGGCCGACGGCCTCCTCCGCGGTGTAGCCGAAGATCGCGCTGGCGGCCGGATTCCACTCCACGATGCGTCCGTCCTGCGACCAGACGATGTAGCCCAGGGGCATGCCCTGCACCAGCGATTCGAAGCGCGCGTTCGCCTCGCGCAGCCGCGTCTCGGCCTGTTTGCGCTCGCTGACATCGGCCGCGGTGCCCGTGAAGCCGATCACGTTCCCATAGTCGTCGAGCACCGGCATGACATTCATGCTCAGGTCGACGCGCCCCCCATCCTGGCGCAGATGGATGGTCTCGCAGCGGACGCGCGACTTGCCGGAGCGCAGCTCCTCCAGGACACCGTGTGTCCGCTCACGCAGCTCGGGCACGACGAAGTCCATGAGCGGGCGCCCCAGCATTTCCTCCGGGTCATGGCCGTAGATCGTGCGGGCCGCATTGTTCACGAACGTCCAGCGCCCGGCGAGGTCGAGCGACCAGATCAGGTCGCGCGAGGTCTCGACCAGGTTGCGATATTGCTGCTCGCTCTCGCGCAGCGCTTGCTCGGCCCGGCAGCGTTCCGTCACGTCCCGTGCGAAGCCTACGAGGATTTTCTGCGCTCCGTCGCGCAGCACGATCACGCAGCTTTCGAGCTGAATAATGTGACCGTCTTTGTGGCGATGGGCGGTAGCGAAATGATGCAGGCCCGTCCGGGTGTAGGGCGAGTCGCTCTGCACGGCCGCGCTGACCTCCAGGTCGGTCATCTTCAGGCCGAGCAGCTCGGCGGCCGTGTAGCCCGTCATGCGGGAGAAGGCTGCGTTCACCTCGACGAAGCGGTAATCCTGCCCCAGGACGAAGAAACCATCCATCGCGTTTTCGAGGATGGCGCTATTGCGGACGGTCAGCCGCTCCAGCGCGGCCAGGCGCGCGGTCTGCGCGGCGAGCGTACCCGCGTGGGTCCGCGCAAGAGTCCGCAGGCGGCGATGCTGCCAGAGCAACAACATCCCCAGCGCGACAGTCAGGGCGCCGACCGGAAACAACGCCCACACCATTCCGGTCCTCCGTCCCCGAGATCAGATGCCAGACCGATCACTCGCGGTCGGACCGCACTTCAGCTCGCCTGGGCGTCTCGCCCTTTCGCCAGGCAGGCTGCGGCCTCGGCCGCTCGACCGGCGCGCTGGAGCGACTCCGCCTTCTGCGTCCACGCCGCCTGCTCCAGCCGGGCGTTCGTGTGCTGCCGTGCCAACTCAATGCGTTTGTCGGCACAGCGAATGGCCTCGTCGAAGTCGCCGAGCTGCAAGTTCATCTCGGCGATGTACTCATACGCTCGAGCCAACCCGTTCCAGAACCTCGTTTCCTCGAGCGCGTTCAAGGACATTGTAAACTCATGCTTGGCTTCCGCAAAGCGTTCTTCCACGGCGGCGCACCGCCCCAGGTGCATATGCGTGGTGCCGACGCTCGTGCGGTCCCCCACTTCTTCGGCCAGGGCCAGGGCGCGCCGGTAGTAAGCCCGGGCCTCGCCGTACCGTTTCTGCTCCACGAGGACGTTACCCATGCCATTGTAGGGGCCGATCAGCGACGTCAGCCCGCCATATGTCCGGTGGGTTTCAATCGCCCGGTGAAACGCGTGCTCGGCTTCCCCCAGCAGCCCGCGGCGTAGCAGGACGAAACCCAGGTTGTTGCAGATTTGGGCCTCTTCGACAGCCAGACCGAGCTGCCCCGCCCGCGCCGCCGCCCGCTCGTAGTGTGACTGCGCCGCCTCATAGTCACCCCGGAAATAGTGCATCACGCCTAAGTTTGCGAGTGCCTCCGTTTCCAGGCGGCCATCATCCCATTCCTCCGCCAGGGCTTCCTGACGATGATGCTGTGCCGCCGCCGCTTCGTAATTGCCTACGCGAGCGTAACATACGCCAATGAAGCCAATTGCCTCCGCAAACAGCGGGTCAAGCGATACGGCTTCCTGTGCTAGGGCGATCGCCTGCTCGTAGTTGCCGCGCAGGAACTCCTGCCGGCCCAGGACGAGCTTCTCCCGCGCCGCCAGGACCGACGTATGGCCCGGATGCGGCGCTTCCTGTCGGGCTACGCCGAGATTCAGCACCCGCACGAGGCGACTAACGAGGTTCTTTTCCAGTTCGCCGAGATCGGCCAGGCCACCTTCGACCCGGGCCATCGCCTGCGCTTCTGGGCGGTCAGCCCGGAACACTTCCGCCAGCACACGGATTGCCCCTCCATCGCGTGTGAACCGTCCAGTAACGACGGTACCCGCGCCGACCATGCGTCCGGCGGCCAGCAATCGGGCGCTACCGGCCTGCCCGCCCCGCGCGTCCACGCGGGCCAGAATGCCAACCAGACCGTCCTGGTCCGCCACGTAGACACCAGGAAACTGGGCGAGGGCGCGCGAGACGTAGTTCGCCAGTGCGTAACCCAGCCAATCATCATGGGGGTCCTGACGTTCATTCTCGAACGGCAACACACCGATGCCGCGCGGCTCCAGCGTCTCGGCAACGGGAACGACCGATCCGGGCGCAGTCGACTCCGCCGGAGGCCGCAGATGCTCGACAAATTCACGTGGCGACTCGAAACGTTGGGCCGGATCGATGGCCAAGAGCCGCATGACCGCCCCGACAAACCACTCGGGCGGATTCGAGGCCAGGTCACTTGGCCAACTGACCTCGCGACAGGAAAGGTCAATGAGGCGCTGGAACACCGTGGCTCCGGCGTGCGGCAGGCGGCCGGTAACCAGGTGATAGAGCGTCGCGCCCAGGGAGTACAGGTCCGCGCGGGGCCCGACAGCCGCACCCGGCTCGAAGAGCTCAGGAGCTGAATACGCCAAGGTGCCCACCTGCTCAGCGGCACTGGCGGGATACGGGTCGGTCCGGTCGTGTGCGAAGCCGGCCACGCCCAGGTCTGCCACGCGGACGCGTCCGTCGGTCCCGAGCAGGAGATTGCTGGGCTTGACGTCACGGTGGACGAGGCCGCAGCGGTGGATCGCGGCAAGCCCGCGCGCCGCGTCGATGGCTATCTCCACAGCCTGTTCCCAAGTTATTGCTACGCCGGCCTTTACCGCCTCCGACAGATCCGCCCCCTCGACGTACTCCATAACGAAGTACCACTGTCCGCGCACGACGTCGCAGTCCAGGACACGGACCACGTTGCCGTCGTTTACGCGGAACCCGGCCCGCGCCTCGCTCCGCAGGCGCAGCACGGCTGCGTCCGTCGCGTCGGCCACCCGGTGCGGGAGCAGCTTCACGACGCATGGGTGGCTCAAGTAAACGTGCTCGGCCAAGTAGCTGACGCCGTGGGCCCCTTCCCCGAGCTTGCGGATGAGCCGGTACTTGCCCCGGAGGACTCCGTCCGGAGCTGCGTGAACGCGCGCCGGCGGCGGGACCCCGGCACTCGCGTATGGGGGCACAGGCAGGACGCAACCGCAGAGCTCGCAAGACAGCAGGCGTGTACCGGCCGGCCGCAGGTGATCGCGGTTGGACTGGTGTTCACACTGGGTTGCGCTGACGGGCATAATTGCCGGCTAATCGGGTCCGAGAATGCAGGCCTTGCCGCAGAAATATCCAGACAAATGGTCTTGACGCGCAAGTTTTATCGGCACATTCTGTGCGCTCGAGCGAGAGGTGCCTTCAACAGGCACGGTGACAAAAACGCGTGCGCCGCAGCCGGCGCGCTAGCCATACAGTTCGAGCGATCGCGCATATTCTGCGCCGCGGGCGCGCGCCCCCGGCTATGTGCGATCAGTGGTTTGGACTTGGTCACCTCAAATCCGTTTCTTGGAGATTCGTCATGATGCTGTTGTTCATCGCGATCCCCCACCGCATCCTCGAAATCGTCTACATGTTCATCGACCAGGTCACCTGCTAAACGAGGTCGCACACCCATGATCGAAGTGATCACTGACATCGACGACCTCGTCCACGATCCGCGCTAGCGAGATCTGCCGCACACCGCCTCGCTCGCTGCGCAGCCCTGCGCCCTGCGGCGTATGTGTGTAGCTTAGCTTCGCGCTGCGGGCGTACAAGGCGCTTCACGTTGCGCATACTTCCGTATCGCGCACGCGGTGCGCTTAATCGTAAGCAGCGCTGCGCCAAGCCGCTTGGTCGCCCGGCACATAACCATCGTGGATCAGGGTTTCAAACGCCGGGCGGAATGCTCCGCTGCCTGTCTGTAGCAGACGCTGGCTGACGCGCGCCACCTTCTCCAACAGAATATCCAGCCTTTCAATGTCTGCCGCTGAACCGCCCGCGACGGCCGCCTTCTGCAGGCCGGGGCGCAACTGCTCCAGGATTTGCACGCCCATCTGCAGCCGCGCGACGGCTGCCTCGACGTCGCCGCTCACGTAGGCCGTGCGCGTCCGTTCGACGACGCGGCACCAGGCTACGGCTGCGCGATACAAGCGGATGATGAACTCCAGCGCCTCCGCCCCCCCGCCCTGTGCTTCCGCCGCATCGCAGCAGCGCAGGATTTCGTCACCGGGCGCTCCACACGCATCACGCCAAACCTTCCACAGGTAGAACGGGTTGAGCCGACCGGCGAAGTTGTCGCGAAAGGTGCGCAGCGGACCTCCACGCAGGAATGCGGATGCCGCCGGAATCTCTCTTCCCAGGATGAGGCTGGCGGCGGCGTAGCCGGCGCCCCCCTCGATCATGAGCGCATTCGTCCAGTCTTCGCCGGACACGAGACGGCGCCCAGCCGCATAGATCAGGGGCAGGAGCGTCGCGAGCGGCAGGAAGAGGCTGTATTCCCAGGTGGTGACAAGCACACCGCGCGCACCGGTCGCCGCGGCGGCTGCCCGGTGCGCGTCGACATTGGCGAACGTCTCCGGCAGCAGGCACCAGGCGGAGCGCTCCGTGCGGATGTTGGGGCAGCACACCACGTCGAAACCGGCGGCGCGCAGGCGGCGCGCCGTGGGCTCGGCCGGACCGTAGTACTGCCAGTCGAAGATCACGGTTTCGCGCGGCAGGGCGGCGAGCGTTTCGGGGTGTTGCAGCAACATGTCGCCCCACAGGCACGGGCGCCGGCCACGTTCCAGGACAAAACGGCACAGTGGGGCGAAGTACTCCGCGTACAGGCCGCCCGCACCGATGTCGCGCAGGCGCGCCGCACATTGGGGACACTGGCCAAGCTGCCGCGCCTCGTCGCCGCCGAGGTGCACCCACTCGTCGTCGAAGGCATCGAGCACGTCCACGACCAAGTCGCGCGCGAAGCCGGTGCATGCCGCGCGGCTTGGGCACATTTGTGCGCCGCCGAACCCCGCCGGGCCCTCGGCCAGTCCTTGCCCGCCCTCGGCGCGCAGGAAGCCCTCCATGTGCCCGAGTGTGTTGAGGAACGGGATCAGGCGCAGTCGCGCGGGGACGTGCCCATCCGCCGGAGTGGCCAGAGCGCTCCGCAACGTGCGTAACATGTCCGGCGTCAGGCAGCCCGGCCCGGCCGCCCACGGCGCGGACGCGTAGGCAAACCGGTGCTCCAGGTACAGCCCCAGGGCCGTGTAGCCCGCAGCCGCAGAACGCCGCGCGATCTCGGCGAGCGTGTCGACCCGCGGGGACTGCTCACGGGCGATATCGATCATCCAGCCAACAAAGTCCATGGCCGTATTCTAGGTTCCCCCGGCGATCCGCCCAGTCGTTCCCGCCAGTGGGGCCCAGCGAGTTCTCAGCCGTCGGCCCCGCTGGCGACCAGGGCGCAAGCGGCGTCGGCGCGGGCCACGCCGCGCTGACCGCACTTGGCCAGCAGCGCCGCCGGCCGGGATGCCGCAGTGTCTCTTGGTCAAAACCACTCCCACTTTCGCGTAGCCCTGGCTGAGTTGGCCGGATATCATGGTGTCTTCGGCCAGCCGTCAGCCACCATCCCGAAGCCTGAGGATGCTGCGATGCGTAGTCTCGCGTTTGTGTTGCTCGTGTGCTCAATTTGTCCATTCGTCGCGTCCACGCCGGCCTGCGCGCAGGCCACTCCCCCGGTTCCGCAGGCCGCACCGCCAGGGACTCCGCAGCCGACGAGCAGACCGACGAGCGCTCCGAGCCCGTTCGCGGCGAAGCGCCCCGGCGGTCCCACCGCCAGCAGACCCGCCCCGCAGCCGGCCGCGAAGCCGACCTCGCGTCCGGCACCACCCGCCACGGGGCGCCTGGCCACGCGACCGGCCGCCCGCACTCCGGCGCCCGCGACCGGTCCGACCACGTCGGCGGCGAGCAAACCGGCGGCCTCGGCGCCGGCCTCGCGTCCCGTGCCACGGCCGGGCGTCGAGTTCACCGCCCGGACGCTGGGCGGGCGCAACATCGATCTGCCGGGCGATTACGGCGGCAAGCTGGTGCTCGTCACGGCGTGGGCGATGTGGTGCCCCCACTGCAAAGCGGAGATACCCAATTGGCGCAAGGTCTACGAAGAATTCCACGGCAAGGGTTTCGAGATCATCGGCCTGATGGGCGACAAGGCCCGCGGCACGGAGGCCGACAAGCTCCGGGAATTCCTCACCAAGAACGAAATCACCTGGGACCAGGTTTACGACACAGCCGTGGAGGTGTCCAAGCGTTACGGAGCACGCAGCATTCCGTCGCTGTACCTCGTGGATGCGGACTCCATGATGGTCGTGGCCGACGCCCGCAGCCTGCGCGGCGATGCGCTCGCCAAGACGATTGAGGAACAGCTCGCGCAGAAGCGGGCGCGCGATGCCGCCCATCCGCCGAAACCGCGTGCTCCCCGGCCCCGACCGACGTCCCAGCCCGCATCGCAGCCGGTGACGCGCCCGGCACCGTAGACGCGCGGACACACCCCGGCGGGATGTCGGGGTCACATCCCGCGCTCAGCGCACGCTGAAGTAGCGCGCCGCGGGGTGATAGGCCACGATGGCGCTGGTGGACTGCTCCGGCTCGAGCATGAACTCGTCACTCAGGGTCACGCCGATGCGCGCCGCATCGAGAAGCTTGACCAGCGGGGCCTGGTCCTCGAGCCGTGGGCAGGCCGGGTAACCGAAGCTGTAACGGCTGCCCTGGTAGCCCTGCTGGAAAAGCTTGCCGAGTTCGCGCGCATCGGCGCCGGCGATCCCCAACTCGACGCGAATCTGCTTGTGCACGTACTCGGCCAGCGCCTCCGCAAGCTCCACGCCCAAGCCGTGCAGAAACAGGTATTGCTGGTATTCGTTGGCGGCGAACCACTCGCGCGCCACCGCGCTGACGCGCCGCCCCGCCGTGACGAGGGAGAACGCCACGACATCGACCACGCCGCTCGCGGCCGGACGCCAAAAGTCGGCGAGACACCAGTACGGGGGCTTGCGCTGCCGCGGGAAACGGAAGCGGGCCAGCTCGGCGCCGTGCAACTCGGGCCGATCCTGCGTGCCCGCGGGTGGCGCGAAGACGATCAGCTCGTCCCCGGCCGAGTTGCACGGCCAATAGCCGTAGATCGCCTGCGGGCGCAGGATGCTCTCGCGCTCGCACCGGGCCACCAACTCGCGGTAGACGGGCCGCACTTCGCGCGCGACGTATTGCTGCCACTCCCCGGGCGTGCGCCGTTTCTTGCGGAAGCCCCACTGCACCTGAAACAGCATCGTCTCGTTGACGTAGGCGAGAGGCGCCCGGAGGTCGATGCGCTCCAGCACACGGGTCCCCCAGAACGGCGGCCGCGGCACGGGGTGCGTGTAGCCCAGGTCGGCGCGCCGCGCTGCCGCGCCCACCGAAGCCGCTGCGGCCCCGGCTGCCGCCGCCGACGCTTCGCTGGCCTCCTCCGCATCCACGTTCTGGAGACCGCGGCGTTGCTCGGCTTCCCGTGCGATCGTCTCGGCATCGCGCGCCGCGGGGGGTGCGGCCGGCGCGTCCACGGTCGCTCCGCCGGCTCCTGCGGCGCTGGCCGGCGTTGGCGCCGCGCCGCCCGCGCCGACGATTTCGCCCATCAGATGGAGGCCCTCGAACGCATCCTTGGCGTAGTACACGGGGCCGCGGTATACATTGCGCAGCTCGTCCTCGACGTAACGGCGGGTGAGCGCTGCTCCGCCCAGGATCACCGGCACCGTGATGCCATGCTCGTTGAGCACCTCCAGGTCGTCGCGCATGACGAGCGTGGACTTGACCAGCAGGCCGGACAGACCGAGCGCGTCCGCCTGGTGCTCTTTCCACGCGTTGATGATGCTGCCGATGGGCTGCTTGATGCCGAGGTTGTACACCTGGTAGCCGTTGTTGGTGAGGATAATGTCGACGAGGTTCTTGCCGATGTCGTGCACGTCACCGCGCACGGTGGCCAGCACGAGCTTGCCGCGGGCTTGGCCAGCCACGCGCTCCATCCGGGGCTCGAGGTGGGCGACGGCCGCCTTCATGGTCTCCGCCGACTTGAGCACAAACGGCAACTGCATTTGTCCGCTGCCGAACAACTCGCCGACGGTCCTCATCCCGTCGAGCAGGAGATTGTTGATGATGTCGAGGGGGGCGTACTGCTGCAGCGCCGCCTCCAGGTCCTCCTCCAGCCCGACCTTCTGGCCGTCGATGATGCGCTGGCGCAAGCGATCCTCGATCGGCAGGTCCGCGATCTTCGCCTTCTGACCGATTTGCTCGCCGGCCGCGAAGAGGCTGATGAAGCGCTCGAGCGGGTTGCCGTGGGTGTCGCGATCGTAGATGAGGTCGAGCGCGGCGGCCCAGCGCTCGTCGCTGATCTGGGTGCGTGGCAGGATCTTGCCGGCGTGGACAATGGCCGCCGTCAACCCGCGCTGCGTCGCTTCGTACAGCATCGCCGAGTTGAGGACGACGCGGGCGGCCGGCTGCAGGCCGAAGCTCACGTTGCTCACGCCGAGAATGGACTGGCAGCGGGGGAACTCGCGCATGACGCGCGCGATGCCTTCGAGGGTCTCCAGCGCCAGGCGCCGGTCTGCGGCATTGCCGGTCGTGATCGGGAAGGTCAGGCAGTCGAAGAAGATGTTCTCTTCGTGGATGCCATACTTCCGCGTCAGCAGGTCGTGCAGTCGGCTGGCGATGGCGAGCTTGCGCTCGGCGGTCTTCGCCATGGCCTCGCGCGGATCCTCGTCGATGGTCAGGGCGACGACCGCGGCGCCGTATTGGCGCAGCAGACGGCAGATGCGCGCGAGGCGCTCCTCGCCGTCTTCGAGGTTGACCGAATTGACGATGCACTTGCCGCCGGCAAGTTTCAGACCCGCCTCGATGACCTCGGGCTGCGTGCTGTCGAGCATGAGCGGCGCGTTGACGTCGCTGCCAAAGCGGTTGAGGACGAGCTGCATGTCGGGCACGCCGTCGCGGCCGACGAAGTCCACGCACACATCCAGGACGTGGGCCCCTTCACGGAGCTGCTCGTTGGCCATTTCGACCATACCGTCCACGTCACCCGCTTCCAGCAGCTTCTTGAACTGCTTCGAACCGTTCGTGTTGCAGCGCTCGCCAACAATGAGGAAGCTCGTCTCCTGGCGCAGCGGGACGGCCGTATACAGGCTGGTCACGGCGGCTTCGTGCTGGGGAGCGCGCGCGTTGCGGCGCTGGCCGCGCACCGCGTCCACAACGGCCTTCAGGTGGGCGGGCGTCGTGCCGCAGCAACCGCCGACGATGTCGACCCCGTCGACCGTGACGAACTCGCGCAGCCAGCGGGCCAGCTCTGCGGGGCTAAGCGGGAAGTGCGGCTTGCCGTCGACCAGTTGCGGCAGCCCGGCATTGGGCTGCACGCTGAGGAAGCGGGTGGCGTGCTTCGCCAAATAGCGCACGTGCTCGCTCATCTCCTGCGGGCCGGTCGCGCAATTGAGCCCGATGACGTCGACCTCGGGGTACGATTCAATGGCCGTCAGCGCGGCAGAAATGTCCGTGCCCATCAGCATCGTGCCGGTGGTCTCCATCGTGACCTGGCAGATCACCGGTACCTCCCGGCCGCAGGTCTGGAACGCGGCGCGCGCGGCCTGGATGGCGACCTTGGTCTGGAGGATGTCCTGGCAGGTCTCGATGACCAGTAGGTCCACCCCCCCGTCCAACAACCCGCGCATCTGCTCCAGGTAGCTGGCCAGCATTTCGTCGTAACAGACCTGACGCAAAGACACGAGCTTGGTGCCGGGACCCGCGGAGCCGGCCACAAAGCGCGGCTGTGCGGGGCTTGTGTAGGCCGCGCAGGCCTGGCGGGCGATCTCGGCAGCCTGGACGTTCAGTTCGTAGGTACGGTCGCCCAGGCCGAAGTCGCCGAGGACGATGCGGTTGGCCCCAAACGTGTTGGTTTCGATGACGTCGCAGCCGACGTCAAGAAAGCTCCGGTGGACGGCGGCAATGGCGTCCGGGCGCGTGGCGTTGAGGATTTCGATGCAGTTTTCGAGACCGGCATAGTCGGCCAGCGGCAGTTCGAGGGCGTGGAGGCTGGTGCCCATGGCGCCGTCGAAGACCAGGACATGGTCGGCCAGTCGCTGGAGAAACGGGGCGTCCTGCCTGGACATGTGTATCCTTTGTGCTGTCGGGCCGAGCGCCGGCCGGGGCCCGCGGCCGGGAACCACGCGAGCAGGCCACCCAACCCGGCGGGGGTGGCGTTGCCCACGTCGGGCCCGGGGGGCTATGGCGGCCCCCTTGCGGGCTGGGCGCGGGCGCGTATTATAGTGTGTTTGCGACGGAATACCTGGACTACCCGCACATAGAGGTGGAGCCAAGTGCTGATGGCGACGGAACCGACCGAATTGTCATCCTTCTTTGAGCTGCCGGAAATCACGCTCGCGACCTACGCGCAATACGCGGATGCGGCCCATGCGTCGTTTCTGGCGCGGGACCGCTTTGACACGCTGACCCGCGAGTACCGCGAGAAGGTGGAGGCCGGGCAAGGCGACGCCCTGAAGCTGGGGCTGGCCACACTCATCCTTAACCGCTTCAGCGAGGCCCTGGAGTATTTTGGGCGGGCCCCGGCGGGCAAGATGCGGCACTACCACGCCGCGGAGGCGGCGCTGGGCCTGAACCGCTTCGAGCAGGCGATTCAGGAGTTCCGGCATGCCGCCAAGCACGGCTGGGACCCGTTCCTCACCGACCTGCGCATTGCCGAGGTCCAGCTCCGCGCCGGCGACCTTGCCGCCGCCGAGACCATCGTCAAGCAGCGTCAGGTCGAGGGCGAGAACCGCGCGGAATGGCATTATGTCCGTGGCCTGACCCTCGAGGCGCGCGATCAGCGGGTGGCGGCGGCCGACGCGTTCGAGCGTGTCATGGTCATGGACCCGGATCACGCCCCGACGATGTTCCGGCTGGCGCGCCTGTACGATCAGGCCGGTGACGACCAGGAGGCCATCGAGCTCTATGACCGCCTGACCCGCCAGCCCCGCTCGCACATCAACGCCCTGATCAACGCGGCCGTGCTGTACGAGGATCGCGGCAATTACGAGGCGGCGATTCTGTGCCTGCGGCGGGTGCTGCGGCTGTACCCGAATCACCGCCGGGCGCGGCTGTTCCTCAAGAGCGTGGAAAGCTGCCGCCAGCAGGTTATCGACGAAGGCGGCGAGCCGCCGGTGGACGCGCGGGTGCGGCTGCTGGCGACGCCGCTGTCCGAGTTCGAGCTGTCGGTGCGAGCCCGTAATTGCCTGAAGAAGATGAACATCCGCACCGTTGGCGAGCTGATGCGGCTGACCGAGGCGGAACTCCTGGCGTACAAGAATTTCGGCGAAACGTCGCTGAACGAGATCAAGACGCTGCTGGCCAAGAAGGGCCTCCGGCTGGGGCTGTCGCCGGAAGAGGTCGAAGTCAAGGTGACCGACCCCGTCGCCGCCCCGCCGAAGGTTGCGTTGCCCCCGGGTCACGAAGCGGTGCTGGCCAAGCCGGTGTCCGAGTTGGAGCTCTCGGTGCGTTCGCGGCGCTGCCTGCAGCGCCTGAATGTGCACACCCTGGCCGACCTCGTCCAGTATTCGGAGTCGGATCTCCTCGCGACCCGCAACTTCGGCGTGACGTCGCTGAACGAGATCAAGACGCGGCTGGCCGAGCACGGGTTGAAGCTCGTGACGAAGGAAGAGAAGTAAGGGCCGCGCGTCGGTCGGGCGCGGCGTGCGGCGTGCGCGCGTCTGGACCACGCGGCTCCGGCCGGCGTGTTCAGGTTGTGTGCGTCCGCACGTCCGTGGTGCTTGAGGTCGCATTGGGCGCGACGTTCTCGTTCGAAGTTCTGGCGACCTGCGGCCACGCACGGCGTGGCGTGCTGCATACCCCGCACGGCGATGTCGACACCCCCGCGTTCATGCCGGTGGGCACGCGCGCCGCGGTGAAGGGCGTAACGCCCGCGCAGCTCGCGCAGACGGGGTCCCAGATCGTCCTCGCGAATACCTATCACATGATGCTGCGACCGGGGCCGGAGGTGGTTGCCCGCTTGGGCGGACTGCATCGCTTCATGGGCTGGAACGGCGTGATCCTGACGGATAGCGGGGGCTTTCAGGTGTTCTCGCTGACGGACCTGCGGCGGATCGATGAGGACGGCGTCGCGTTCCGTTCGCACCTCGACGGCCAGCTCTTCCGGCTGACGCCCGAGTCATCCATCGAGATTCAGAATCAGCTCGGCGCGGACATCATCATGGCATTCGACGAGTGCCCCGCGCTACCCGGGGATGCGCAGTCGATCGCGGCAGCAACGAAGCGCACCGTCGCCTGGGCACGTCGGAGCCGCGCGGCCCATCGGCGCGGCGACCAGGCGCTCTACGGTATCGTGCAGGGCGGGCTGGACGCGGGTCTGCGGCGCGCGTGCCTGGAACAGCTCGTCGACATCGGCTTTGACGGGTACGCACTTGGTGGCTTGTCGGTAGGTGAGCCGCCGCCGGAGATGCACGCGTTTCTGGACGACTTCGCGCGCGCGCTACCCGCGGATCGCCCGCGGTACCTGATGGGGGTCGGCACGCCGCGGGACCTCGTGGTGGCGGTATGTGCGGGGGTAGACCAGTTTGACTGCGTCCTGCCGACGCGCAACGGCCGGAAGGGATACGCGTTCACGAGCCTGGGGACACGGCGGTTGCGGAACGCGGGTCACAAGCTGGCGGACGAACCGCTGGACCCGGCCTGCGACTGCTACACGTGCCGCACCTTCTCCCGCGGCTACCTGCGGTTTCTCTTTCTGTCGGCTGAGGTCCTTGGAGGGACGCTGGTCTCGCTTCATAATGTGCACTTCTATCAAACGTTGATGCGGCAAATGCGCGACGCAATCGCCGCCGGCACGCTGGCTGAATGGCGCCGGGCTTTCGAAGCCGGGCCGCTGACCCCGGAAACAAAGGAAACCGAATGAACACGCTGCTCATGCTCCTGGCCCAGGCCGACCCGAACGGGGCTTCCGGTGGAGGCGCCCCCCCCGCCAGCGGTACCGAGGTCTTTCTCCGACAACTGCTGCCGCTGTTTCTGATCATCGGGGCGTTCTTCTGGATCATGTCGCGCGGCAAGAACAAGGAGCGGAAGCGCTTCGAGCAGATGCTCGCCGCGATGAAGAAGGGCGACAAGGTGCAGACGATCGGCGGCGTGTTCGGCACGATCGTCGACGTGCGGGACAACGAGGTCGTCGTCAAAGTCGACGAATCGTCCAACGTGAAGATCCGCTTCAACCGCGCTGCGATCAAGGAAGTGATTCAGGAGACGCCGGCGGAGACGAAATAGCGCGGCGCCGGCAGCGGCCTGAGGGCACGCGGAGAATCCAGGTGCGCGGTCGCTGCCGACTGCGCGCTGCTGATCGGTTGCTTGGATCGGCCGCCGTATGAACCCGCTGGCGCAATATCTCAATCCGCAGGTCATCCAAGAGGTCGGGCGGCTTGACCTGCGGGCGCGGTTCATCGTCGAGGGATTTCTGGCCGGGCTGCACCGGTCGCCTTTCGCCGGGTTCTCGGTCGAGTTCAGCGAGCATCGCAAGTACGTGCCCGGCGACGAGCCGCGCACGATCGACTGGAAGGTCTTCGGGCGCACCGACCGCCTGTACGTCCGTAAGTACGAGGCCGAAACGCACCTCGCGTGCCATCTGTTGGTCGACGCCTCGGCCAGCATGGGGTACGTAGGGTACGTCGGCGCGGGGGCCGTGCCCGCTTCCGACCAGCCTGGCACTCCCTGGCCGCAGCCGGCCGCCAAGCTGATGTACACGATTCACTTGGCGGCCGCGCTGGGCTATCTGCTCACGCGGCAGCGCGACACGGTTGGTCTGGGCATCATCACGGACCATCTCGTGCAGATGTTGCCGGCGCGGGCGCGGCGCGCCCACCTCGTGAGTCTGCTGGCCGCGCTGTCCAACACTGTCCCGCAGGGTCAGACCGGCCTAGCGCGCGGCGCGCATGAAGCGCTGGCGCACATTCCCCACCGCGGGCTCATCGTCTTCCTCAGCGACCTGCTCACGGACACGGACGCCGTCCTCGAGGCTTTCCATCACATACGCTTCCGCGGCCACGACCTGATTGTCATGCACGTGCTGGATGCGGCAGAGACGAGCTTCCCCTTTGACGGTGCGGTCCGGCTGGAGGACCCGGAGACGGGGATCACACTCACGGGAGATGCCGACGCACTGGCGCAGCGCTACCGCGCGGCCGTGGCGACATGGCGCGCCGACCTGCGCACGCGGATCCAGGCGGTGCAGGCGGATTACGTCCCGCTTGATACGTCCGTTCCGTTCGACCGAGCGCTGGTCGAGTTTCTGATTCAGCGCCAGCGGCGACGCTGAAAACGCCGACCCCCGGGTGGCCCGGCCGGGCAGCCCAGGGGTCCGGTTGCTTTCGTCCGCTCCTGCCAGTCCTCCGTCCCCGCCTTCAGCGCTCCGCGCTGGCGGCCACCGGCTGATGGAGCACCTCCGCCAGTCGGTCCGCCACGACGTCCAACTTGTGGTCCGTGAGATACGTACCGGCCGCGATGCGCTCGCGCAGCTCCAGAATCCGCGCCTCGTCCACGCGCTCGATGGCTTCGCTGACCGTCAGGCCCGTCACGTCGATCGCATCGGGGCCCCATCCCGGGCTCGTCGCTACCGGCAGCGACTGGGCTGTGCCGACATCGGGGATTACCGCGCCCCTACTCTCCGAGTAGCCGATTGCTGCAATGCCATTCAACATAGTTACATCTCCGTCTGCTCTGGGCCGGCGCTGCCGACCCGCTCACCGCTTCCCTGATCCCTTATGGCCCGAACCGCACGAACCATGCTCCTTGCGATAGAACTTATCGCCGTGCGACCGAACTGTTTTGCGGGGGATTCGCCCTAAAACCTAGCCTACAGCGCGCGTGAGAGACGTTTTTTCAGTCCATTTCACTTGTGTTACCAAGTGAAACGCCTTTAGCTGTTAATCTGGACAATTTAGGGCTTATCCGCAATGGCCGTCACACGCGAAATTCTCCCGCATATTGTGCGCCCTGCTGCCTTTCTTGCTCAGGTCTGCGGACCGTCACCGGGTCACGCGATCACCTTCCTCCCCCCCCGCTGATGCCCGTCCGACCCCCCGTGAGCGCTCCGTGGTCTTTGCGTCGCGACAGCGGGCTTCTATGATGCGACGCCACTTGTCGATACCGTAGGACAACAGCCGCCGTGGCTGCGTCCGACCCGACTGGGAAGCGAGGAAACTATGACCGCCGAAGCTGCTTTCATGGATAAGCTGACCGCATTGTGCAAACGCCGCGGGTTCATCTACCAGTCCAGCGAGATTTACGGCGGCATCGGCGGTTTTTGGGATTACGGTCCGCTCGGGGTCGAGCTCAAGCGCAACATTAAGAACCTTTGGTGGCACGACATGATCACCGACCCGCCCCACGGGCCGGACGGCCACGAAATCGACATGGTGGGCGTGGATTGCTCCATCATCATGAACCCGAAGGTTTGGGAAGCGAGCGGCCACGTGGGCGGGTTCGCGGACCCGATGATGGACTGCAAGCAGTGCAAAGCGCGGTTTCGGGCGGACCAGGTGTATCACGTGACGCTGCGGCGCAGCGACAACGACCAGCCCTTTGCGGCGTGCGCGGTTGAGGCGGGTTCGCCGCATGAAGCCGTCGAGGTGGCCGAACCGCAGGCCAAGAAGCTGAGCAAGAAACACGGCGGCGGGACGTACGTTCCGACCGCGGTGGTGTTCAGCGTGGCCGCGAGCACGGACCTGCCCACGCTGCACTGCCCGAAGTGCGACGCGGTCGGGACCATGACTGAACCGCGCTCGTTCAACCTCATGTTCCAGACCTACGTCGGCGCGCTGCAGGATGCGTCGAGCATTGCGTATCTGCGGCCGGAGACGGCCCAGGGCATTTTCGCGAACTTCAAGAACGTGTGCGACACGACGCGGGTGAAGGTGCCGTTCGGCATCGGGCAGGTGGGCAAGTCGTTCCGCAACGAGATCAACCCGCGCAACTACACGTTCCGGTCGCGCGAGTTCGAGCAGATGGAGATTGAGTTCTTCTGTCATCCGGAAACGTCAATGCAGTGGTACGAATTCTGGCGGAACACGCGTTACAACTGGTACGTCGACCTGGGGCTCAAGAGCGAGAAGCTCCGGCTGCGCAACCAGGGACCGGAGGAGCTGGCGCACTACTCGAAGGCGTGCGCGGACATTGAATACCTGTTCCCGTTTGCGGAGGACTTCCAGGAACTCGAGGGTGTGGCGCATCGCGGGGCCTTCGACCTGGGCCAGCATCAGAAGTTCAGCGGCAAGGACCTGACCTATTTCGACGACGAGGCCTGGGAGCGCGACAAGGCGAAGTTCGGCGAAGACAAGGAGGCCGTCAAGAAGGCGAAAGAGAACCCGCCGTACCGGTTCCTGCCGCACGTCGTGGAACCATCGGCGGGTGCCGACCGTGCTACGCTCGCGTTCCTGTGCGAGGCGTACACCGAGGATCAGCAGCCGGACGAGAAGGGTGTCATGCAGACGCGCGTGCTCATGAAGTTCCACCCGAAGCTGGCGCCGATCAAGGCAGCCGTGTTCCCGCTGGTGAACAAGGAAGGGATGCCGGACATCGCCACGGAGATCTACCGCGATTTGAAGCAGTACATGCCGGCGTTCTATGACGACAAGGGGGCCGTCGGGCGGCGCTATCGGCGGCAGGACGAGGTGGGCACGCCATTCTGCATCACGGTCGATGGCGACACGCTCAAGGACGGCACGGTCACGATCCGCGACCGCGACAGCCTGCAACAGGTGCGGGTGAAGAAGGAAGAGGTCACGGCCTGGGTGCAGGCCAAGGTGCGCGGGTAGCACGCGCGCCGCGTACCCGCGGACCGAATGCCGGGCGCGTCGCCCTGCCGCGACATC
The DNA here is from genome assembly GCA_964523405.1 of uncultured Planctomycetales bacterium. Lineage (GTDB taxonomy): Bacteria > Planctomycetota > Phycisphaerae > UBA1845 > Fen-1342 > CAZGAQ01. The sequence goes on along the minus strand of CAZGAQ010000002.1, from coordinate 105,537 downwards.
GTCGGACACGGCGGTCCGACGCTACTGGACCGCGAATCTGCGCTACATTCCGATGCTACGGCGCCGGCGCGCTGCTCGTGGCGGGGCGGCTGGCCGCCTGGCAGAACGAGGGGAACTCCGGGCACAGTGCGCCCGCGAGCGCACGTAAGCGCTCGATCGGCGCACGCAGCGTCGCCGCCGCATAGACCACGCGCTGCACGGTCCGCTCCACTTCGTCGTGATCCGCCGCTTCCGCGCCGAGCGCAGCGCGGACCGCGGCCACACCCGCAACGGTCTGGCCCGCCAAGAGCCGTGCCTGCGCAAGGCGCAAACGAAACGGCTCGGCCAATTCCTCGTACTTCTGCTCCTGGATCACGGGCAGCGACCGAAGCGCTGCTTCCAACAACTCCGCCGCGCGCGGCGCCGCGGCGAGCGGCGTAGCGGGGCTGGGCGCGTCCAGCAGGCACGCACGGAGCAGGTATTCGGCCTGTTCGGCCAGCGCCACCGCCTCCTGCGCCGGGAAGCGTGCCCGCATCGGTTCGTATAATTGCGCCGCCCGCCCCGACGCGGCCGCCGCCTGGGCGAACTCGCCGCGCAGCGCGTGGCACGCTGCCGCCAGCCGGTAAGTCTCCGGCGCCATGGATGCGATGAGGGCGTCGAGATCAGTCTGTGGCGTGATCGGTCCCACCGCTGCGAGGAAGTCCGCGAGGACCTGCTCGAACCCCGGCTGTTGTGCCACCTGCGCGAGGATCTGCAACCAGCGGGCCTGCTCCTGCCGTGGATCGTCCCAGCGCAGTGTTTCCAGGAAGCGCAGCGCATCGCGGAGGAGTCCCACATGCCCCGCCAGCGAATTGCGGAACTGCGTCAGCGCCAACAGCGTCTCGACGTCGAATGGTGTGAAGCGCTCCTGCCGGTGCCAGGCGAGCTCCGTCTCCGCCAGCCAGTGCTGCGCCTCGGCCGGATTCGCCGACTTGTTCAGCTCGTAGAGCATCGCTGCTGCCCGCGCCGCCGTTGCATCCGTTTGCGTCAAGGCCGGCACGCGCTGGCGCAGCTCGGCGCACGCGCCGAGCACACTCGTAGCCACGGCCACCGCCCGCGCGGCCATAGCGTGGGCATCGGCGGGGGCCGACGCGCTGGCCTGCACCCAAGGGACGAACGCCTGGACCGCGAGGGCGTAGCGCGCTTGCAGGGACAGCTCCGCGACCGCGAGCTTGCGTACGGGGTCCAGGAGCCGCGGCTGAGCATCGGCCGCCCGGTCCAAAGCCACGTCGAACCGCTGTTGCCGGTAGGCCGCGAGAGCCGCCTGCTCCGTAACCACACCGCGCCAATTGCTCACCGCGACCCATCCGGCCGCGCCGGCGGCGGCGAAGCAGGCGACCGCCGTCAGGGTAATACTCGGCCGGTGTGGCGCGGGCGGCGTGTCCTCGGGGGCGCCAGGCCCCCCCTCTCGACACAGGGCCCAGAACACGCCTAGTAGCGTAAAGAAGACGGCCGGTCCGCCCGGCAGGCGCAGCGTGACTCCGAACATCGCGTCCGCAGCCAGAGCCACCAGGCTGACCGCCACGGCCAGCACCAGCCAGCGTTCCCGCTCGTCCGGCCGCGAACGAAGGAGGGCGGACGCCGCCGCGACCGTGGCGAGCCACCCGGCGACGAAGGTCACACCGCCAACCAGTCCGATCTCCGCCAGCACCTCGAATAGCTCGTTGTGAGCGTGCTCGACGATCTCGCCCATGAACGCGGCCGGGTCGAGGGCGCGGTCGTAGACGGAGAGCGTGCCGGCGAGGCGGGGATATGAGCCCGCGCCGTTGCCCAGAACCGGCTGCGACTGCCAGAAGACGACGGCGTAGCGCCAGGCGTAGAAGCGGAAGCGTAAGGACGCCCCGCGGGCCATCGTCACGTCGAGGTGCGAGGCGTGATACCACCACGCCCCGCCGCCCACCAGCAAGACCAGGAAGACCCCGAGCAGCACCCACCGGAGCCGGCGACCCACGACCACCAGGATCAGCACGCCGACGCTGATAACCAGCGCGAGGATCGCCCCGCGCGAGAAGGTGATGCGGAGGCACAACAGCAGTGGCACGAGCGCCAGCAAAGCTGCCACGGCCCAGCGACCGAACACCAGCGGACGTCGCTGGACAAGCTGTGCCACACTGGCCACCACCACGACCCCGCACGTCAGCGTAGCCGGCAGCAGCACGGCCGCCAGCAAGGTCGGATTCCCGAGCGGGAACCCCGGCCGGTGATAGGGGTTACGTTCGTAGAAGTACCACAGGCACAGCGCAGCACCCGCAGCGGAGATCGCCACCAGCCCCGCCAGGAAGTGCGGGATGTGGCGGCGCTGGAGCGTGGTCGCCAGGGCCACAGCCCAGCCCAGGCTCAGGGCATAGAGCGTGCCCTGCCCTGCGGCATAGCTCGTTTCGCCCGACCACCAGCCGCTCGCCAGGGAGAGCAGCACCCAGCCGGCCAGGAACATCTGGGCGAAGCCGGCAAGGCGTGCCGGCAGTCGCCTCGGCGCCGGGGTGATCCACAAACGCCGCAGCCCGACCAGCAGCAGGCCGAGGGCCGCAGCGAGGTGCAGCGCGAAGTCTTTGATCTCGACGCCGCGCGCCGTTGCAGCCAGGCCGCCGAGCGACAGCAAGTCGACGAGCGGTTTCAACAGCGACAGGTCGCGCCACGGGATCGCGCCGGGGTAGGTCTGTCCGGGTGGCGGGCTGAGGAGCAGGAAGGACGCCGCCAGCAGGACGAGCGCCAGAATCAGCGCCGCGCGTGACAACTCGAGGAGCCAGTCGCGCGCCGGCGGTGCCGATTTCGCAGGGTTTTCGGAACTCAACGCGTCCCTCGTATTGACTTCAGGCCGCACGTGCTACAATGCGGCCAACGGTCGCGGGCTAGAGCGGCTGCCACAGGACGGCAACCGACCGCGCCACGGAAGGTGAAGTATAGCCAAAGACCGGCTCCGGGATCAGGGTCCTCGGTCCCGCCGGTGGACGCTGCGAGGGGCGTGGGCGCCTTCCGTACACGGAACAGCTGCATGGATGGGCGCTGCCGATGACTCCCGTCGCACTCTCGGACGATCCGGTACACTCCGCAACGAACATGGTCGAGACTGACCTCGAGCGACTGCGCGTCCACATGGTGGGCATCGGCGGCTGCGGCATGTCCGGGCTGGCGGCCCTGCTGCTGCGGCGTGGGGTGCGCGTCAGCGGCTCGGATGGGCAGGCCTCGCTGGCCCTGGCACAACTCGCCGAGCGCGGGGCGCGCGTGTCCACGCAGCAGACCGCGACGAGTCTGCCCGCCGACACGGACCTGGTCGTGGTGTCCGCGGCGATTCCGCCCAACCACCCGGAGCGTGTGGCGGCCGAGCGGCGCGGCCTGCGGATCATCAAGTATGCGCAGCTCCTGGGGCTGCTGATGGCGCGCTACGATGGCATCGCGATCAGCGGTACCCACGGGAAGAGTACGACGACGGCATGGCTGACGTTCACGCTGCGCCTGGCCGGACTCGATCCGAACTTCGTCATCGGCGCCACGGTGGAGCAACTGGGCGGCGGCAGCGGCGTGGGTGACGGCCCGCACTTCGTCGTCGAAGCCTGCGAGTATGACCGCTCGTTCCACAACCTGCAGCCGCACCGGGCGGTGATTCTCAACATCGAGGAAGACCACCTCGATTGCTACAAGGACCTGGCGGCGATCCAGGAGTCGTTCACGGTCTTCGCGCACCGCGTACCGAGCAATGGGCTGGTCCTGCTCAATGCGCTCGATGCGCGGTGTCGGGCGATCGCGACGGGCCTGACGTGCCGCGTGCAGACGTTCGGGGCTGTGGCGGGCGCCGACTGGCAGGCCAAGAACATCGCCCTGGAGTCGGGGTACTACACGTTTGACGTATGCCACCATGGACAGGTGCTGGGCCGGGCGCGGCTGGGGTTGCCGGGGCGGCACAACGTGGATAATGCGCTGGCGGTCGCGGCCCTGGCCTGGGACTGCGGTGTCGGCTGGGAGCATATTGCCCGGGGGCTCGCCGAGTTTCGCGGGGCGCACCGGCGGCTGGAGACGCGCGGCGTCGTCGCCGGCGTGCAGGTACTCGACGATTACGCCCACCACCCGACCGAGATTCGCGCGACGCTGCACGCGGCCCGGGAACGCTACACGCCGCGGCGGCTGTGGTGCATCTTTCAGCCACACCAGCATTCGCGCACGCGCTTCCTGCTGGCGGACTTCGCCCACAGCTTCGCCGAGGCGGACGAGGTGGTCGTGCCCGACATCTACTTCGTCCGCGACAGCGAGCGCGAACGCGAAATGGTCAGCGCGGCGGACCTGGTGCGCGAGATTGCGGCCGCGGGCGGGCAGGCCCGCTATCTGCCGGATTTCGGTGAAATTGTGACCCTGCTCGCCCGCGACGTGCGTCCCGGCGACGTGGTGATCACGATGGGTGCGGGCAACATCTACAAGGTGGCCGATGAGCTGGTACAGCGGCTGGGAGGCAATCTGCCGGCCTAATGTCCCGCTCCGGGAGCACACCTGGTACGGGCTGGGCGGACCGGCACGCTGGTTCTTTACGCCGCGCAGCGAGGAAGAGCTGGCCGCTCTGCTGGCGCGCTGCCGTGACGCGGGGATCGCGTGGCGGATTCTGGGGCGCGGGGCGAATGTGCTCGTGCGCGACAGCGGGTTTGACGGCGCCGTCATCCATTTCACGGGCGACGCCTGGGAGCAGACCACGTACGACGAGTCGGCGGTGCGCGCGGCGGCAGGCGTCGATTTCACGCAGCTTGTGCGGCACTCGGTCGAGCGCGGCTTGGGCGGACTGGAAAATCTCGCGGGCATTCCGGGGTCCGTCGGCGGGATCATCCGCATGAACGCGGGCGGCAAGTACGGCAACATTGGCGCATACGTCCAGAGCGTTCGGCTGATGTCGCCCGCCGGGATGATCGCAGAGCGTCCGGCGGCTCAGATGGGCTTCACGTATCGGCACAGTAACGTCGGCGAGAACATCGTGCTGGCGGCGACGCTGCACTTGCCGCCCGGCGACCGCGACGAACTGCGCGCCCGCTTTCGGCAGATTTGGACGGAGAAGGCCGGCAGCCAACCGCCCGTGTCCGCGCGTTCGGCGGGGTGCATTTTCCAGAACCCACCGGGGAAGGCGGCCGGGCAGCTCATTGATGCGGCGGGGCTGAAAGGCGCGCGGCGCGGCGGCGCCGAGATCAGCACGAAGCACGCGAACTTCATTCTGGCGTACCCGGAAGCGACGGCCCAGGACGTCCTGGACCTGGTCGCCCTGGCGCGCGACAGTGTGCAGGCGCAGTTCGGAATCGAGCTGCAGCTGGAGGTGGAAGTGTGGTGACGCCGGCGCGCTTCGCCGACGGCGTCGGGAAGCAGGAATCCGAAGTGAGGTTAGTCAGCCGATGGCCCCTGAGTTGAAGCAGAATTCACCCCGCAGCGCGCCCGTCCGCCGGCCGCTGCGGATCACCGTCCTGTGCGGCGGGCCGAGCGCGGAACGCGAGGTCAGTCTGGAATCCGGGCACGCGGTCGCCGAAGCCCTGCAGCGCCGTGGGCACAACGTATTCGTGTCCGACATCGGTCCGGATCACACTGCGGCGCTGGATCACCCGGCTGACGTCGTGTTTCCGGCGCTGCACGGCCCGTTCGGTGAGGACGGCACCGTGCAGCGGATGCTCGAGGCGCGGCGGTTGCCGTTCGTCGGCTCGGGCGCGCAGGCATCGGCCGTCGCGATGGACAAGGTGCTGACGAAGCAGGCGGTGGCGCGGGCCGGCGTGAACACGCCGCGCTACGAGGTGTGGGACGCGACGACGCTGAAGGCCCGCACCCAGACGGAGCTGTCCATGCCGGTAGTGGTCAAGCCGGCAGACCAGGGCAGCAGCGTGGCGACGTTCATTCTGCGCGACGCGACCGAGTTCCCGGCGGCGGTGCAGAAGGTCGTCACGGGCTTCGGCCGCGCGCTGGTCGAGCAGTTCGTCAGCGGCGCGGAGATCACGGTCGGGATCATCGGGCAGCAGACGTTGCCGCCCATCCGTATCCAGCCGAAGCGGGATTTCTACGACTACACGGCCAAATACCAGGACAACGCCACCGAATACCTGTTCGAGACCGGGCAGACCCCGGAGGTGCTCGCGCGCGCGGCCGAGCAGAGCCTGCGTGCGTTTCAGTGCCTGGGGTGCCGGCACCTGAGTCGCGTGGACTGGATCGTCGACGCACGCGGCGAGGTTTGGTTCCTGGAGATCAACACGCTGCCGGGATTCACAGGTCATTCTCTGGTGCCCAAGGCGGCGGCGCGAGCGGGCGTGCCGTTCGACGAGCTGGCCGAGCGACTGGTGTACATGGCCCTGGAGGACGCGCGGTGAGCGCGGTGCCGGCGTGAAACGCGAAATGAGCAAACGCGCCAGCGCGCGGGCGGTGGAGGCGGACCGGGCAGCCGGCCGGTACGCCTTCTGGCTCGGGCTGGCTTCCGCGTTCGGCTGGGCGCTCGCGCTCGGCGCGGTGGTCTGGGGCCTGCGGGCCATGGAGCGCTACGTGCATGCCGCGCAGCCGGCGGTGGAATGCCGCCTGGAGTGGGTCAAACCGCCGGATTTCCTGCACACCCCCTGGCTGCGCGCTGACCTCGAGGAGAAAGCCGGGCTGCGGCCGGAGGATGACATTCACGACCCGAACCTGTGCGCCTGGGTTGGCACGGGGCTACTGCAATCCGCCTGGATCGCCAAGCTCAACAGCGTGACGAAGCAGGCCGACGGCACCGTGCGCGTGGATGCGGTGTTTCGCGAGCCCGTCGCGTACGTGCAGTGCGACACGCGAGCGTACCTGATCGACGCGAGTGCGGTGCGCCTACCGGCCGAATATCCGGCCAACGATCCCAACCTGATGAGCATCTTCTTTGGCATCACTGGCGCGACCGCCCCGCTGCCGCCGGAAGGCGAAGTGTGGACCGGAGAGGACCTCGCGAAAGGCCTCAAGCTCGTGCAGTTCCTGCGGCAGGAAGCCGCCCAGAATCGCCTACCGTTCCGGTCCTCCCTCGGCCCAGTGGATGTGTCCAATTACTACCTGAAGGACCGCTTCGACAGTCAGTTGCGGATTCGAACGGTCTACCCCGGGTGCTACATCGACTGGGGCCTGGCGCCCGGTGAGGAGTCTGAAGTCGACTCGGCGAGTCCGAGCCGCAAGCTCGATATGCTCAACACGCTGTACCGCGAGCAGGGCCGCCTGCCCGAGCGTATCATTGTTGTGCGCTGGGCCGACAAGGTCGAATACCGCGAGCCGCGGAAGCGCTAACGGAGTTGCGCGCGCGCCGCCACGCTCCCACCAGGAGTGGTAGCCATGGATCCGTCCCAACTGGCCAACAAGCTGCTGGAGACCGTTACCAAGCACCTGCCGCCCGACACGGAGTGGATGCCGCTCGCGATTGCCGGTGCCGCGACCGTGGTCGGCCTCGTGTTCATGGTCAAAGGCGCCAAGCTGGCTCCCGTTCTGGCCGCCATCGCGTTCGCCGGCGTCGGCGGTTTCGGCGGCGCGTTCGCCGCGCACACGTTTAATCTCCCACTCTGGCCGGTCGTCATCATCACGGGCATCCTCGGCTTATTGCTCGGTGTGGTCCTGTTCCGCTTGTGGTTCGCGCTGCTTGTGGCCGGATGTCTGACGGTCACGGCCCTAGGCGTGTACGGCGGACAGGTGCTCGGGCCGCCGCTGACGGAGTACCAGACGCGCGGCCTGCAGGTCACCGAGGCGGGGCCCGAAGTCACTCTGCCCGAGCCGGTCACCACCGGGATCCAGCCGTGGCAGAACGAACTAACCCAGCTCTGGGCATTCCTGGGGGAGCGCGTCCCTACCTTCCGCGCGAGCGTGTATTCGATTACCGCGACGGCCGCCTTGGCGGGCCTCGTGTTCGCACTCCTGCTTCCCAAGGCCGCCCGCGCGTTCTGGGCGGCGACGACGGGCGTGCTTTTGTTCATGCCGGCGGTGTTCACCCTGCTGGCGACGTTCTGGTCAGACGGCGCTACGCGCCTGCAGCAATGGGGACTGCTCATCACGGCGGTGCTGTGGGGCATCTCGCTGCTGTATAACCTCGCCGACATGCTCGGCTGGCGTGCGAAAAAGCCCGCGCCTCCGGCCGGCAAGCCCGCACCGGCCGCGTCGTAGACCGCTGGCGCGGACACCAGCACGGCCCCCCTTCGAGGTCGGACCCTCGCGCAGTTCCTGCGCGGGTGACTTCCTGGCGTGGCACCGTATTCCGGACGATAAACCCGACAGTATTCCGCTGCGCAGCGCGCGCCCGTCATTACCGGCTGCGCGCGCCGCGCCGCCAGCCCGAGGATTGGTACGATGGACTATCAACGTATGCTCTTCGACTGGGCCGCCGCGCAATCCGGGCTTACCGGCCTGGCCATTCTCGTGGGTGGACTGCTGTACGCGTTCTGCGGATTCCGCCTGATTCGCTACCTTTTGGCCGTACCTGCGGCCGGGCTGGGCGCCTTTCTCGGGCTGCATGCCTGGACGTACCAGCCGCAGCTTCCCGTATGGATGTTCGTTGGCGCTGGGGGCATCGTGGGTGGCGTGGCGGCCTTCGCCATTCCGGCGGCGACGGTGGCCGTTTGCAGCGGCGCAACGTGGGGTGCCGTCGGCGGTTACCTTGCAGTCCAGCTGGGGGCCGGTCCGCTGCCGGCGGCAATCGCGCTGGGTGTCTGCGGCATCGTGGGCGTGGTGCTCGGCCTCATCTCGCGTGCGCCCATGATCGTTCTGTTCACGACCCTGCAAGGGGCTGCGCTGCTTGTCATCGGCTTCGTGGGCGTTGCCAGTGCGGTGCTGCCATCACTGGGCGGCACGTTTCGCGCGCTGGCGCAGAGTCAGTCGCTCGTCGTGCCGACGCTGCTCGGGATGCTCACGGTCACCGGGTTCTCGTACCAGGCGTCCGCGCGGCAGGGTGACATGTTCACCGGCTCCACGGCGTCCCCCCCGGTTTAGGCACGTCGCCGTCAAAGGATGTCGTGACCGCTCCCACCTAATCACAGCGACGCGCGGCGGTGCGATGTCTGCGCGCGGCAGGCCGTCCCATAATCTGAGTCCGCAGCTTGTGTTGACATTCAAGCCCCAGCCGATAAAGTGCTAATCAGGGGAGCGTTCCGGCGTCGCCGGCGCCCCCGCATAGAACACATGAACAAGGACGCGGCCTGTGCGATTCGGGGTCGAAACGTGAGCGAACTTCGTGAGGGCAGCGGTGCCGGTGGCATCGCGGCCTGCGAGCGCATCCCGACGTCGCGTTTCGGCGGATCGCCAGCCACCCCGGCCGCTCAGCCCTCTGCCCCCCTTCTCACAGTCGCATGAGGAAACCCTTCCGATGAAGGTGCATCTACCCGACGGCTCTGCCGTGGAACATCCTGATGGCGCGACGGCCTTTGACGTCTTGCAGGCCATCGCTCCGAAGCTCGCGCGCCAAGCCGTGGCGGCCAAGGTCAACGGCAAGGTCGTGGATTTGCGCACGCCGCTGCAGGGCGCGGACGTGGAACTGCGCGGGCTGACGTTGGAAGACCCCGAGGGGCTCGAGGTCGCGCGGCATAGCTGCGCGCACGTGATGGCGGAAGCCGTCTGTGCGCTTTGGCCGGAGACGAAGCTGGCCTACGGTCCGCCGGTCGAGAACGGGTTCTACTATGACGTCGAACTCAGCCGGAGTCTGACCCCCGACGACTTCGTGGCGATCGAAGCCAAGATGGACCAGATCGTAAAGGAGAACCGGCCGTTCACGCGCTATGAGATGCCGCGCGGTGAGGCGATGCGGAAGCTGCGCGCCGAGGGGAATCCGTACAAGATCGACAACGCCGAGCGGGCGGACGGCGACACGCTGAGTTTCTACGTGACGGGCGCGCCCGGCGCCAGTTGCTTCGAGGATTTGTGCCGTGGACCACACGTGCCCACCACGAGCCGCGTGGGCGCGTACAAGGTGATGCAGGTCGCGGGTGCGTACTGGCACGGGGACGCCAGCAAGCAGGTACTGCAGCGCATCTACGGCACGTGTTTCGCCGACAAGAAAGCGCTCAAAGCGCACCTGACGCTGCTGGAAGAGGCGCGCAAACGTGACCACCGCAAGCTGGGGCAGGACCTGGGGCTGTTCCTCCTTGACCCGCTCGTCGGGCCGGGACTGGTCCTGTGGAAGCCGCGCGGGGCGGTGCTGCGCCGCCAGCTCGAGACGTTCATCCTCGAAGAGCTGCTGCGCCGCGGCTACCAGCCGGTCTATACGCCGCACGTAGGGCGCCTGGACCTGTACCGCACGAGCGGACACTACCCGTACTACAAGGACAGCCAGTATCCCGCGCTGTTTGAGTCTGAGCGGGCACGGGAACTCAACCGGCTGTGGGAAATCGCCCGGGCCTCGAAGGCCGACCGCGCCACGCCGGAGGAGCTGACCCTCTTCAGCCGCCTCGCGGCGCTGCACGAGGATCTGCTGAAGGCGGGCTACCCGGCCGAGGCGCCGATGGACGACCGCCTCAAGCGCATCCGCAACTGGCTGTCGCAGGAAGACGGCTACCTGCTCAAGCCGATGAACTGCCCGCACCACATCCGCATCTACCAGTCGGAGGCGCGGAGCTACCGCGATCTGCCGTGCCGCATCGCGGAGTTCGGGCAGGTCTATCGCTACGAGCAATCCGGCGAGCTCAACGGCATGACCCGCGTCCGCGGGTTCTGCCAGGACGACGCGCACATTTTCTGCACGCCGGAGCAGCTCCTGGACGAGGTGGCCGGCTGTGTCGACATGGCCAAGCTGGTGCTGAAGGTGATTGGGCTGAACGACTACCGCGTGCGGGTGGGGCTGCGCGACGACGGCGACAAGTACATCGGCTCGCTGGAGAACTGGCAGAAGGCGGAGGCGGCGATTCTGGCCGCGGTGCGCAACTCGGGGCTGAACTACAGCGAGGAGCGCGGCGAGGCGGCGTTCTACGGCCCGAAGATCGACTTCGTGGTCAAGGACTGCATCGGGCGCGACTGGCAGCTCGGTACCGTGCAGGTGGACTACAACCTGCCGGAGCGCTTCGAGCTCAAGTACATCGGCGACGACAACACCGAGCACCGACCGGTGATGGTGCACCGCGCGCCGTTCGGCAGCCTGGAGCGCTTCGTCGGCATTTTGATCGAGCACTTTGCCGGGGCGTTTCCGCTGTGGCTGGCGCCCGTGCAGGTGCGCGTCTGCTCCATCAGCGAGAAGTCGAAAGCCTACGCCCAGCAGGTCTTTCAGGTCTGCCAGGCCGCGGCGTTGCGCGTCGAGCTGGACAACAGCGACGAGCGGATCGGCTCGAAGATCCGCGACGCGACGCTGCTGAAGATCCCCTATATCCTTGTCGTCGGCGAGCAGGAGGCTACCGACCAGACGGTGAACGTGCGCACGCGCGAGGGCAAGCAGTACGGCAGTCACGGCCTGCCCGAGTTTCTGGCCGCGTGCGTGGATGAGATCGCGAACAAGGGCGAAAAGACGCCCGGCGAGGCCGGCCAGGACTCGCCCGCTTAAGGCCGCGTCCGGCCCGGCGCCGGCGCACGCCACGAAAGGAAGGTGACGCCCATCAATCAGAACCTGCGCTGCAATGAGCAGATCCGCATCTCGCCTGTGCGCGTGATCGGAGAGAACAACGAGCAAATCGGCGTACTCACATCGTACGAGGCCCTCAAGATGGCCCGCGAAGCCGGGCTGGACCTCGTCGAAGTCGCCCCCAACGTGCGACCTCCGGTGTGCCGGCTGATGAACTACGGCCGCTGGAAGTACACGCAGAAGAAGAACGTCAAGAAGCACCACGAGCAGTTGCTCAAAGAGGTGCGGCTGCGGCCCAAGACCGACACCAACGATCGCAAGATCAAGATGAATCATGCGATTCGTTTTCTGAAACAGGGCCACAAGGTCCAGTTCACCATGGTGTTCCGCGGGCGGGAGCAGTCTCACCGCGAGATCGGCTTCGCCACGTTCCGTGCCATCCTGGAAGAGTTCGCCCAGCGGGTGAAGGTGGAGCGGCCGCCGAGCATGGAAGGCCGCAACATGGTCATGATCCTGTCCGCGCAGAAGGGCGTCTTCGACTCGGTCGACACGTCCAATCTGCCTGCCGACCCGGATGCGGTGGATGACGGGCGTGATGACGAGCAGGACGAGCTGGACACTAAACTGCAGGGCCCGGTCGTCGAGGCCGAACCGGCGCAGCCCGCAGCGCCGCGGTCGGATATTCCGGTGCAACCGGACGCGGTGTAGCGACCACCGCTGCCCGGGCCTTTGCCGACGGCGCGACGTGCCACGTGGGAGTGTGTATTGACCCCAGCGTGAGCACGGACTGGTTGTCGCCGTACGCTGAGCTCGGCGCCGAGTGAGGGTATCCCGTGCCGCAATCGCTCCCGCCGCTCGGCTTTATCGGACTTGGCATCATGGGGCTGCCCATGGCCGGGAACCTGCTCCGGGCGGGCCATCCGCTCTTTGTTCATTCCCGCACGCGTGCGAAAGGCGAGTCGCTGCTGGCCGCCGGCGCCACGTGGTGCGACAGCCCGGCCGAGGTCGGGCGCCACTGCGACACGCTGATCACGATCGTGACCGACACGCCGGACGTGGAGGCGGTTCTGCTGGGGCCCACGGGGGCCGCCACGACCCTGCGGGACGGCGCCTGCGTCATTGACATGAGCACCATCAGTCCGGAAGCGACGCGAGATTTCGCGGCGCGTCTGGGCACACGGGGGATCACGCTGCTGGATGCGCCCGTCACGGGCGGGGATGTGGGCGCAAGAAACGCCACCTTGACGATCATGGTCGGAGGCGATGCGGCGACGTGCGAGCGTGTGCGTCCGGTGCTGGCCCGGCTGGGCCAGCGCGTCGTCCACGTCGGGCCGTCCGGCAGCGGGCAGACGCTGAAAGCCTGCAACCAGGTCTTGTGCGCGGTGCACATGATCGCCCTGTGTGAAGCGCTGTTGCTGGCACGGCGCAGCGGCCTGGACTTGACCCAGACCATCGAGACGCTCGCGTCAGGGGCGGGTGGTTCGTGGGCGCTGGCGAATCTGGGACCCAAGATCGCGGGCGGCGACCTGCAACCCGCTTTCATGATCCGGCTTATTCAAAAGGACCTGCGGATCGTGCAGGCTGCGGCCCAGACGCTGCATCTCCCTTTGCCGGGCACCGCTCTGGCCCAACAGCTCTTCCGTGCCGTGGAGGCCGAACCCGGCGGTGGCGCGCTTGGAACGCAGGCGATGATCCGCGCGCTGGAGAAGCTGGCCGGGGGCTAGCCGCAACCTCGCCTGGGGGACTGACCTTGCCGATAGGAACGGATGGCCGGATGTGCCGCGCAGGTTTTGCGCGCCGGCGCGCTGCCGCGGCCGGCCCGGAGTGCGTGGAGTTCAATGGAGCAAGGCTTTCTCCTGCTACTGGCGGCCATGTGCGCAGCCATGCTTTCGGTGGCGTTGTGGCGGCGGTCGCACCAGCGCGCCGCGACGGCGCGCGAGTTGACGCGTGAGCAGCTTGCGCGGCTGCGCGACCAACAGCAAATCCGCAAGTCGATGGAAGAGCTGCTGCTGCAGCTTGACGAAGTCTCCCGGCGGATCAACACACAGATCGAAGAAAAGATGGCGCGCCTGGAGACATTGCTCCACGAGGCAGACCAGCGCCTGGCGCAGCTGCACGCCGGCGACGCCCCGCCACGCCCGGTAGCGGCGACAAGCGCCCGTGCGCGCGTGAGCGGTATGCCGCGGCCCCAAGTCGCAGCCACAGCGACCGGTCCCCACGCGCCCGCTCCGGCGGTCAGTGCGCCCCCCGTGCTCCCCAGCGGACTGCTCCCCGGCAAGTCTGTCCCTGCGTCGGGGTCCCCCGCTTCGCCAACCGCTCCGCCCGCGGCCTCGCGCCTGGCCGAGCTCACCCCCCTGCTTTCCAACGACGGGGTCGCCCCACCACCCGTCCGCGTGCAGCGCCGCCGCCGTGTGTACGAGCTGGCCGACACGGGCGCGACGCCGATGGCAATCGCCAATCAGCTGCGCATGCCCCTCGGTGAAGTCGAGTTGCACCTCAATCTGCGCAACTTCGTCCGCCCCGCGCAGCCTGCCGCGCGGGGGACGACCCGTTCCACCTGATACACGGCCTCACGCGCCGCGCCCGCCGCACAAAGCAGGCGGCCGAGCCGCGCTGCGGAGCGCCGCTCGGCCACCGGGATGCCGCGTCCGGCACGTCTTGGCCGTGCGCCCAGTGCGCGCGGCTACGGGCAGGTCGTGTTCATCTTCGCGATCAGCGGGTCGATGTCGCGCCAATTGACGATGCCATCGCCGCTACTGTCCAGGTTGGCGAAAGCACAGCTCGGTCCGGACGGGAACAGCGCCGCCCAGGCCGACATGTTGTCGTTCATGCCCGCGATGAAGTAATCGATATCACGCCAGTTCACGGCATTGTCACAGTTCGCGTCGCCGGCGCAGACGACCGGTGCGGAGACCGGATCCGGCCCGGCGCCGTAGTTCTGGGCGACTTCCGCGGCCGTGAGGGCCCGGCTGTAGACGGCCGCCAAGCGATATTCGCCAAGCCACCCGTTCGTCGGGTAGTAACCCACCTCGTTAGCCAGCGCCAAGCGATAGGCGCTGTTCCAGGTATCGAAGTTGCCGGCGCGCGTGTCGGCGACGACCTCCTCGCCGTCGATGTACAGGCGGGCCATCCCGGCCGCGTCACGCGTAAAGACAACGTGCTGCAGCAGCGTAGTCACTGCGCCGGCGGCGGTCGTCAGCGACGGCCGGCCGTTGGTATCCGAAGTCGCCGTGCGCAGCCGGACGTCGTACTTGTCCCCAGGATTGCCGGTGCTGTCACCGTGGCCGAGGGTGAAGTTGCGTACGGAGGCGCTGTTGGACAGCGTCAGGATGCGCGCGGGGCCGACCTGTGAGGCCTGGGCCGGCGCGATCCAGGCTTCGAGCGTCACCTGGTCACTCGCGCTGCACGCAGTCGCGAACTTCGTGTTGGCGGTCGGCCCGATCAGCCGGGTATAGGGACCCGCCGTGATCTCCAGGCCGCCCGTCGTCCAGGCCGTGTTGGCGGGATACTCGATCGTCAGGTCGCACGCCGGAGACACTCCGGACGTGTCGTGGACCGTCGTACCGCTGCCTTCTTCGAACGCGTACAGTGCCAGCAACCCGTCAGTGACACGGTGATAGACAACGTAGGTGAAGGGGACCTGTGTGTGTGCGGCGATCGGGTTTGCCGGTGTTTCCGTGTCCGTCACATTGTTGAGTTCGAGGGTGTACGACGTATTTTCGGCCAACGTCGCCGTTGTCAGCAGCACGGCCGCGCCCTCGTCCGTGAGCTGGGCTGCGGTCACGGCGCGCGCCGGGGTGATCGCGTAGTTGCCGGGCGTCTGCGCAGAAATCGGGTCCAGCGGCTCGGAGAAACGCACCTTCACGCGCGTGGCAGTCTGCGCCTGTACGCTCAGCACGGTGGGCGGTGTGATGTCGAGGCTGGCCGTACCGGCGGCCCAGATTTCCGACGTCGGCCCGGTGCTGCCCGGCGTGCTTTCGGCATGCCACACGATCGCGTCGAGATTGGCCAGGCTGGGCCAGCGGTCGTCGTAGTCATTGCTCGTGATCTGGTAGATGACCCCGTTGAGGCGCGCGTAGATTTCCCAGTCGTGTCCGTCCCAGCCCTGCCAGGCGATGCGCCCGTTGTCATCGATCACCGGGTACTCGTCGTGCGTGCTGTTGCTGGTAACGGCCACCGCGGGCGTCGCTGCGTTGGCGGGACGCGTGTAGATTTCCCAGTCGCCGCCGACGCGCGCCATCCAGACAACCTGGCCGGCGTTGTTGATCCGCGGATGCCAATCCTCTTCCCCGTTGCTGCTGAGCTGGACGGCCGTGCCGCCGGTGGCGTTGCACGACCAGATTTCCGTATTGACGCTGTCGTGGTACGCATGCCAGACCACGCGCCCGGCGTCGTTGATCATCGGGTACTCGTTCTCCAGCGTATTGTTGGACACGTTCACCAGGTTCGAGCCGTCCGCGTTCGCGCTGCAGATGTCCCAGTTCGTGCCATCGTAACCCATCCACACGACGCGCGCCGGCGACTGGTTGTTGATCTGCGGCCACACGTTGTCGCGCGGCCGGCCGGAGCCGCTCGTGCTGGTGAGCTGCAGGCCGCCCGACCCATCGGCGTTGGCGCTCATGACCTGGTAGGTCGCACCGTCAAAGTGGCTCCAGACGATCCGGCCCGCGTTGTTGAGCTGCGGCTGCCAGTCCTGCACGGTGTTGCTGGTGATCTGCACCAGGCCGGTGCCGTCGGCGTTGGCGGAGAGAATCTCGTAGTCCTGGCCGTCAAATGCCTGCCAGACGATGCGTCCGCTGGCATTGATCTGCGGCGCTTCGTTCTCGAACGCGTTGTTGGTGATCTGCACCAGGCCGGTGCCGTCCAGGTTCGCCGCGAAGATCTGGTAGTGCAGGCCGACCAGTCCGGACCACACGGCGCGCCCGGCGGCGTTGACGCGCGGGGTCCAGTCGTCCGTGGCGTTACTGGTGAGCTGCCGCAAATTGCCCGGGTACGGGGTGGCCGGCGGCGGCGGCACCGCCAGGAAATCGCCACCGCTTTCGGCATGCGTGTTGAAGTCCTGCACGTACTCCCACCAGTTGTTGAGGCGGGTCATGCTGTACTCGGTCAGGCTACCGGGCACGTGCGGAAAACGTTCGAACCACCACTTGTGGTGCTGGCGCATGTCGCCGTTACCCCACTCTGAGCAGTTCACCCAGACCTGCGTATTCTGCAGGTTCGGGTAGTTGTCCAGCCAGTCGTCGCAGTAGCTCCACACGTACGTCGAGTTGCCCCAGTCATAGTCGGACTGGCTGTTGGGCGCATAGTGGACGTTGCCGCACGCGGCCATGCCCTCCAGTTGCTTGTCGTAGAGCGAGAAGCGGTTCCAGGCGTGCGTCGGCTGGGCGTACCAGCTCCCGTACGTATGCCACAGGATCGATTCGCTGCGATGCCCGTAGTCCTCGAGCATCTCGCCCACGCCGCGCTCGTAGTTGAAGCCCATCATGATGAAGATCTTCGTACAGGCGATGCGCTGCTGCGGGCCGGAGTTGCACCAATACCCGCCGCGGCCACACATCGTCGACTCGTAGTAGCCGGTGTAGGGCGGGGCGTGGATCAGCACTTCGTCGATCATGCCGGCGTCGACCTTACGGGCGAGGTCGTAGTCCCGCACCTGCGACTTGTAGTCGGTTCCCGTCATATGCCAACTGGCGCTGCCCGTCAGGCACGCGACGTAGCTCGCGTCCGTGTAGCGGTAGCCATCCGTGTGCAGCGGGAATTCGTCCGCGCGAAGGGTCACCATGCGGCGGTATTGCATCAGATCATGACTGCTCTGCGCCAGATCGCTGCTGTATGTCGCCGCCAGGGTAACCGGGTCGCTCCAACCCCCGCGCGTGTGCAGGCGCATGCCCCCTTCGGACTCCAGCAGCGGGTCAAACGTGATCAGGATGGTGCGCGGGTACTGAGGCGCCAGGTCCTGGGCCAAGGCCCCGGTGTTCGCCGCCAGGAGCAGAGCGCACGTCAACAGAATACGAGCTTTCATCCAACATCTCCTTGTCCGCGCACAGACCACGGACTCCATTCCGCTCGCCATCACAACTCGCCGGCCGCGCCCCGCACGGGTCCGGCCGCTTTCGCTCGTGAACCCTTTCAGGGCACGCCGACTATTCCAGCGCCCGTCCTGCCAGGGTTTTTATCGACGCCCACGCCGCCCGGCTGAGATACCGCTACGGGCAGGTCGTGTTCATGGCTCCGATAAACGGATCGATATCGCGCCAGTTCACGACACCATCGCCGTCCACGTCCACGTTGCTGAACAGGCAGGCCGGTCCCGGAGTCGGGAACAGCGCCCGCCAGGCGCTCTCGTTGCTGTTCATGCCCGCAACCAGGTAATCAATGTCGCGCCAGTTCACGCTAGCGTCGCAATTCGCGTCGCCGCGGCACACGGCTGGGCTGACCTGCGGATCGGCACCGGCGAAGTAGTTCTGCAGGACCTCCGCCACAGACAGCGCCCGGCTGTAGATGGCCACCAACCGGTACTCGCCCAGCCACATCTTCGTCTGGTACGCCCCCACCTCGTTGCCCAGCGCCAGCACGCAGGCGCTGTTCCAGGTCGCGAAACTGCCGCTGCGCACGCCGGTGCCCACCAGCGCTCCCCCGACGTACAGGCGCTCCACACCATCGGCGGCACGCGTGAACACCACGTGCGTCAAGTCCGTCGTCGCGGTCCCCGGGGGCGTCGCGATCGAAGGCAATCCATTGCTGTCCGCCCCGATCCGGACGCGCAGGTCAAACTGCGCTCCGCTGGTACCGCCGGGCGCCCCGTGGCCCAGCGTGAAGTCGCGATAGGACAGACCGCTGGAGAGCGTCACGATCCGCGCCGGGCCAGACTGCGCCGCCAAGGCCGGCTGGACCCAGGCTTCCAGCGTCAGTTCGTCGCTGGCCTGGCAGGCTGCAATCACTTTCGTCGCTGCGCTTGGCGCGCTGAGCCGCGTGTACGGCCCGCCCACGATGCGCAAGCCGCCGTCGGTCCACTGCACGCCCGCCGGACTCTCAATGGTGAGGTCCAGCGGCGCCCCCACGTGTGCCACGTCGTGCACGGTTGTGCCGCCGCCCTCGTGGAAGTCGTATAGCGCACTCAGCCCGTCCGTGACGCGTACCGCCAGCCCTGGCACGAACGAAGCGCTGGTGCCCGCCGGCACCGGATTCCCCACCAGGTCGGTTACGTGCTGCACGCTCAGCGTGTGCGTCACGCCGGCCTGCAGACTGGACGTCGTGAGCGTGACCATGCGCCCCGTGGTGTCGAGGGTGACGCCTTGCACGGCTGCGCCGCAGTCGAGGCTGTAGTTCCCGGGCACCTGCGCGGTGTTCGGGTCCAGCGTCTCCGAGAAGATCGCCAAGACGTGCGTCCCGTCGGTCGCGGCGACTTCCTCGAGCAGCGGCGGGTCGATCTCGTGATGGACCGTGATGGTCGTGGTGTCGCTTGTGGAGCGTACGCCGTCGTCGGCGGTCAGGCGGAGCACATACGTGCCCGGGGTGCTGAACGAAACGCCCGTGGTCGCGGCCGCGGGAGCGGAGAAGACACACGCGGTTGGTCCGCTGACCTGCGTCCACTGCACCGTGACGTACCCCGGTGGATCGGGCAGGCCATCGTCCGTGACTGTACCGCTGAGCATAGCGCCGGCCGGCAGGTAGATGGTTTGATCCGGGCCGGCTGCGACCACGGGCGCGACGTTGACCACCGTGGAGCCTGTCCAGTTCGCATACAGGAAGGGATTGCCGAAGAGGTTGTTACCGCTCAGCTCCTTGTGGATGTCGCGGTCCGGGTAGCGGTTGTGCACCGCAACCGAATTCTCACGCGTGTCGAGCAGGTATTTCCAGGCTCGCCCGAGATACGCGCCGTCGCGCATCCGCTCCGTAATCAGGTTCATGCCTTCAGTGCCGTAACTCCAACTGGTGCCGGAAGACGCCTGTCCGGCGCCGGGGCCGAACGCGTACGCGACCGCAAGATTCGTGTTGCCGGTACTCGTACCCTCGTAGCCGCGAAAATCGCCGCTGTGGCAACCGTAGATGTGGGCGATGAGCGGACCCCTGCGGGCCCCGGCGCTCATGACGTCCGCGCTGGTGAGATGGCCGCTGTCCCAGGCTGCCAGCGTGTTGCTCGCGTGGCTCCAGAAGTGCACGATCTCGAAGCTCTGCGCGAAGATTACCGCCTTGAGCTCGCTGGCCACCACCGGGTCCGCCCCCTCCCCGTCCGTGCCGACGTAGCCGCTGCCGTAAATATCCACGAGCGCGGGCATGGACGGGATGGTGCTTGTGGCGGGCCAGAAGTTGTTGTCGTAGTCGGCGTGGCATGCGACGTAGCCGAGCTTGTTCACCACGAACGCGCCCGTGTAGTAGTCATGGGCTTCGTCCAGCAGCGCGTTGAGGTAGCCCGCTTTGTTCACGGCCGGCGGGCGCAGCCAGCATGACCAAATCTCCGGCCCGTCGTGCGTGCCCCAGTCGTGGTAATCGTAGAAGCCGTCGCTGTTCTGGTCGGTGAAGGTGCCGTCGAGGTCTTCGTAGTAGAAGGCGAGCGGTCCGTAGTTACTGCCAAACGCGGGGTCCTGCTGCCAGGTGATGTAGGGGATCTGGCCGCAGAGCAGCACACCCGCCAGGCCGTTGGTCGTCCATTCACTCTGAATGCGGGCGCGAATCTGCGCGGGAGTCTGCGATTCGAAGCTGCCGGTCTGGATGACGAGCTGCACGGGGAAGCGGTCCTCGACCTCGGTCTGATAGCGCAGGAGCCTGGTCTGGACCTGGTTGTAGAGCGTCTGTTCGATCAGCAGAAGGATGCGGTCGGTGGCACCGGCGCTCGCCGAACCTAGCAGGGCGAGCCCCACGACGACCAGCCCGGCGCGCGAGCGTAGCATACACTCTCCCAACCCAGCCCCCCACGAGGATAACTATAACGGTTCATTGACGCAGAAGAAAGGGGCCGGCACGGATTTCGCCGCGTCGGCCCCGCTCTTTACGGGCAGGTCGTGTTCATCAGCGCCACAAACGGATCGATATCGCGCCAGTTCACCGCCCCGTCTCCGCTGGCATCCAGATTCGCAAACAGGCAACTCGGACCCGGGGCCGGGAACAGGCTCGCCCAGGCCGACTCATTGTCGTTCATGCCTGCGACCAGATAGTCGATATCGCGCCAGTTGATCGCACCGTCGCAGTTGCCGTCACCCGCACACGTGGGCGGCGGGCAGGGATTGGGCGCACAACTCGTCCCCACGCCGTCGAACACGCCGGCGCATGCCGCCTGCGCCACTTCGCTACACGAACCGTCCGGCAGGCAGCAGGCCCCGGTCGGCTGGGCGCACGGGTTCGGCGCACACGTCGTACCCACACCGCCGAACAGGCCGGTGCACTCCACTTGCGCCACCTCGGTGCACGAGCCGTCGGGCAGGCAGCACGCGCCCGTCGGCTGCGGGCAGGGATTCGGGTCGCACAGCGTATTGTCACCCAGATACGTCCCTGCGCAGTCCACCTCGAAGCTCACCGTGCAGGCCCCGTCTGGCGTGCAGCACGCCCCGCTCGGCGGCGGGGTGCAACTGATGCCCGTGATCCGGATGTCGTCGATGTTCCAGCCCGGGTACGTCAGACTGCCGTCCGTCGGCCCCAGTCCCCAGCGGATCTTCACCGCCGGCTGGTTGTCGGCGAGCGCGGCAAGGTCAAACGTCTGCAGTGTCCAGGCGGTATCCGCGACGGCTCCGCCGGTGTCGGACGCGCGCCAGATGACCGTCCAGCTCGTCCCGTTGTTGCGGCTGACCTCGATCATGGCCTTGTCGTAGTCGCTGTTCGATTCCACACCCAGCCACCGCCAGAACTCGAGCTTCACGCAGCGCGCGCCCGTGCAGTCGATCGCCGGGGTCGTGAGGTACTGCGTCGTCGTCATGTTGCTGGGATAGTCTCCGGTCAGCACGTACCCGTACACGTTCGTGCCGGTGTGGCCGTTGTTGGGATCGAGGTTATGCGTGCCCCCGCCGGTCGGGTGCCCGAAGGCCCAGCCACCCTGCAGAGCCCATCCGGGGTTTGAATTCAGCAGCGTCTCGTAAATCGTCAGGGCCTCATAGCCCGAAGACACGGTGTAGTATTGGTCGGGCGCACCGTGCGGATCGACATACGTCTTGTAGCTCAGCGACTGGATGCTGAAGTAATACTTGATGGTGGTGCCGCACGTCGACGGCGGCAGCACAGCATCATACAGCCCCGGCATGAGCTCGCTCATCGGCACGGCCACCCAACCGGCACCGATGTTGTAGTGCAGTTGGGCCGATGCGCCATCCGGGTACTCCGTGCCCAAACTCTCCACCGCCACACGAATGACCTGCCCGTTCGGCCAGGCCACATCGGGCAGGCCGTTGGGGTAGTTGAACTTCAGCATGTTCACCGGCACCTGCACGCCCGCGGCATCGACGAGCCAGCCGACCAAGGCCCGCGTCATCTTCAACGCGTACGGGAAATTCAGGTTACCAGC
This sequence comes from uncultured Planctomycetales bacterium, assembly GCA_964523405.1. Lineage (GTDB taxonomy): Bacteria > Planctomycetota > Phycisphaerae > UBA1845 > Fen-1342 > CAZGAQ01. The sequence goes on along the minus strand of CAZGAQ010000002.1, from coordinate 83,551 downwards.
CTGCTCAAAATTGTCGGTCGACTGGTGATAGAAGGGATTGGTGGATTCTTCGCCCTCGATGAGCAGGCAGGCCTGCAGACCGTCGGCCTCGAACGGGGCATGGTCGCTGTACGGCATGTCCCCACCCACCACCGGAATCAACCCGTTGCCATACTCGGTGACCGCTGCCGCCAGCGCGTTCTTGATCGGATCCGACGCAGTCCGCCCGAAGATGCTCGCCGTCAGCTGCCCCGCCCCGGTGTCGTACGCCACCATGTCCGCAGACACCATGCCGCGAATGTCGTCGGCCGCATGGGCCGTGACGTAAGCCTCGCTGCCATCCAGGCCGGTCTCTTCCATCGAGAAACCGATGAACCGGATCGTGCAATCGCTGGGATACTGCGAGAGGATGCGCGCCGCTTCCAGCACTGCCGCCACGCCCGAGGCGTCATCATCCGCCCCGGGGTTACTGGCGGAATCGTAGTGCCCGCCGATGATGTACTCGCGCGTCGGATAGCGCGTGCCGACCTTCTTGGCAACCACGTTGTGGTAGGTCGTGCCACTGTAGGTAAACGCTTCGAGCGTGACCGTCAGCCCGTAGCTCTGCAGGATCGCCTGGATGTTATTCCGGCACGGAACCAGGTGTGCCCCCGTACGGCCGCGGTTGTTGCCGACGTGCGTGTACAGCGAGTTGTTCATGAAGCCGTAGTAGCTGGTCTGGCTCACCTGATCGGCAGCCGCCATACCCTTGTCCGACGCCGAGGCACTCGTCGCGATTCCTACGGCAGCCACGAGGGCCGCCGCGCCAATCCATGTCCAACGCATGTTGATCCGGTTCACCGTGTCCTCCGATCATGCTAGGGATTGAGTGCTCGCCCCTGAACCGCGCTGGGATACCCTGTGAAGCCGCGCGGGGAAAGTGCCACCTACAGACCTCCACGTCCAGTATACCGCCCTGGCCGTGTCGGCTGCAACGCCGGCCTTCCCGGCTGCCGCGCGCCGCGCGTGGAGGCACTCCGGCCGGGGACCGGAAGCAGGCGCGCGACCTAGTGGACGAGGCCAGTGACGTATAACAACGTGACCAGAGCCTCGTGCACTTCCCGTGGCACCGAGGCCGGTTCGAACGCCACGGCGAAGCCCGGCAGGTCTGTCCCGTCCTCCCATTTCCGTAGACGGACGATGCGCGCCGCGACCACAACCGGGTTCGCCACGAGATCCCACAACTCCAGTTCCACCTGCGTCCCCAACGCGATGGTCTCATAACTAAGAACGAACGCGCCGCCGCGGCTCACGTCCAGACAATTACCGCGGCGCCACTCGTCTGTTCCGGCCAAGCGCGTACGCACGCGACAGTGCACATCGACCCGCATGTCGCGACGCTTCGATTCCGGTAGCCAGGCGGGATCGCCCGCTGCGATCGCCGCGACGGCCTCCGCCAGTGTCCCGTGGCGCGGCGGCCGCGCGCACATGACGCTCACCCCGCCGTCCGGCTGCGGTAGACAGCGCAGGATAGGCCAGCCCATCGGCAGGCCGTAAAGGGGATTGAGGACCGCAGCCCCGATGCGCGCCGCCGTGGCGGCATCGACCAGGACGGCCCATGGCGGGTCCTGCACGCACTTGGCCAGTAGTTCTCGCACGTCGTTGACCAGGGTGAACTGGTACGGGAATTCGCGCAACGTTGCGTCGTAGAGCGGCTGCCGCTCGGGCAGGCATAGGAGCAGAAAGCGACCCCCGACGGTCGGCGCTGCGGACATCATTCTCTCCACTGTCCGGCAAGTTCGGTCAGAGACTTGTCGCAGCGGCGGGGTCCGCCTGGCACCCGGCCGCGCGACGGGCATTGTAGCCGCAGGCGACCCAATCCGGCCACCGGTGCGTCAGTACGCGGCAGGGCGAGCGGCCAATTGTCGCCAAAGTCGCACCGTGGCCGCCACCGCGCGCTCGCGCCGACTGCGTTGTTTGACTTCGGCGGCCACCGGTGGAACGCTCCAAGTGCGCGGGGTGGACGCCGTCCGTCCGCCGCGCATGGGCAGGCAGGAGAGATACCATGAACGAGCGTCACACGGAGTTCTTCGGTCCAGACTTGGGTCGCGGGCCATTCAGTTCGCAGCGGATCGAGACTTCCGCCCTGCAGATCGCGACGGCCCTTGCCCAAGTGCGCGCCCCGCTGGGGCGCTCTGAGGATGAGTTGCGCGGACACGTGGACTTCATCCGTGAGCTGGCCGATCGCCTCGCCCCGGACTATGCCACAACCACCAGCCTCGCCGTCGGCGCGGAGGTGGCGGACACGATTCAGACGACGCTCCGTACCGGCGTGGCGGGTTACAGCCTGCTCGAATGCTGGCTGGCCGACAGCCCGGGCGGCGAGCGGACGACCGTGTCGCCGACCGCCGTGGCCTTCACCACCGGCGTCGTCCTGCAGACGATCGAGCCCGGCAAGCACTTTCGGGTCATCACGGGCACGGCGGGCCTCGTGACCGTGTCCGTCAGCTACGCCGGGGTGAAAGACTGGTACTGGGCGGTGACGCGTCTGGGGGTCGTCGCGTATTCTCCGCGGCTGCATTTCGTGTAACTCCTTCCATTTTCGCAACGTACGGACCAACCTCCGTCCGGAAACGTGGTCTGAAGCGCTGTGGGACGCGTGAATATCCGGCCCGCGCAGCCCGTCAACGGGACTAGAGCGCCGACCGGGTACACCCGAGGCGCCGGGACGGCGGCGGTGAAGTCGCCTGGCCCGGCGGCGGTATAATCTGCAAGCTGATCGGCGATCTTCGGAGGTCGTGCCGTGACTCGGACTCGCACCATAATCTACGTGGCTTGTGCCAGTTTTGGCCTGTTCGCGCTGGCCGGCGCCGGAAAGGCCCAGGAGTATTTCGGACCGGAGGCCACCGGGGTTGATGTGGCTGACCCCGGAACCTCAACAGGTTCATTCGGCAATGCACCGAGCGTATCTCAGGAAGGTCGGGGCAACGGACCCGCGCTCGAGAAGCTCTTGCCCAGCGGGCAAGGACAGCGGCCGGAATCGCTCTCGGAAAACGAGCGCCAGCGCCTTGCGCCCCTGACCACGCCCATTCAGCAAGCGCGCACGCCGGAAGCCGCCATTGAAGCCTACGCACGCGGCTTGGCGGCCGAACCCGAATGCGTGTTGCTCGAACAGGTCTATCTGCGCCGCATGATTGAACTCGGGACGCCGCACCTGGCGGAGGCGCAGGCGGAGGACCTCGTCCGCCGCAACCAGGAGGACGGACTCGCCTGGGCCGTCCTCGCCTATACCAGCGGCGAGGCGAATGACACGTCGGCCGCTCTCGCGGAGATCGCCACGGCCCTGAGCTACAAGCCCGATGACGACTTCGTGCAGCAGACGGCCGGTAAGCTGATCGCCTGGTACGACGTGCTGGGCAAACCCGAAGAAATCACGGACGAGCAGCTCAAGCAAGCGCTCGCGGACATTCGCAAGGACTTCCAGAATCGGCCGGTGTTCGCGCAGGCGTACAACGCGGCGCGGACGGCGTACGCCCAAGGAGCCGGCGTCCCGCCGGGTGTGGCGGACGAGGCGCAGCCAGCCCCCAGGACTGAGAACGCGCCGCAGCCGACGGTGCGCAACACCTCCCCGTCGTACGCGGACGAGGAGAATCTGTCCGACGATGACGGCATGGACGAGACCGATGTGCCGGCGCCCATCGACGATGGCTACACGACGATTCGCTCCGGAGACGACGAGGCACTGGGCTTTGGCTTCGGCTACGGCACGAGCCCCGGGTACGTGACGTCACCATACGCATACTCGCCGTACGGCTACACCTACTCCACGGGCTACTACGGCTACCTGTATCCGCCCTGCACGAGCACGATCATCGTCCCGCGCGCGCATTGCTACGTGATGCGCGACCGGCCCGTACACCGCTACCTGCACTTCCGCATTGGGCACCGCGAGCACGACTATGCCGCGACGCGGCAGCGCCTGGACCTTCACGGGCGCCGACCGCTTGGTTCGCGGAACCTATCGCTCGGCGTGGCGGGTCGCAGTGGTTCCGACCGGTCGGGGATCACGCGCCACAGTGGATCGCGATTTGGCGGCCTCCGGTTCTACAACCCCAGCGCGCCGACGCGCTTTGGCGCCGAACCGTGGCGCTATGGCATGGACGGCAGCAGCCTGCGCGACCGACAGGGGAACCGCGGTGGAGACAGCCGACTGGGACCACGCGCGCCGGTATCCGGCACGCGTTCCTGGCCCAGTGGAGTCCGCCGTACGCCAACGTCGCGCCGAGATGACCGACCCGGATCGAGCGATCGCACGCCCCTCGGCGTGCGCTCTGGTCCGCCACGTCCGACGCGTCCCCAAGGCACTACCTGGCCCGGTGTGCGCCGCACAACGCCGGCCCCAGCGGCCGGACCCCGCAGTGCTCCGTCGGCCCCACGCGTTGGTCGCCCCGTCGGGCCACCTGCGCCGACGCGAGGTCACCGCGTCGCACCACCCACGCCCCGCCAGCCGCAGCAACCGCCGCAACAGCCGGGCGGACGGCGCCGCTAGCGCCACGCTGACCGAACGTCAGCGAAGCTGGCACCCGGACTTCCGAGCCACGGGCTCGCAGGCGGCCGTCCAGAATCGGGCCGGCTGTGGTGAAGCGAAAACGCTCTCCGGATACACCTTCAGGAAGCCCTGCACTCGGCTGCGGGGCACGGATGAAGGACAGCACCCCGAGTGCGTCGGCACGCCGTGACACCAACTTCGTCGCCCCAACACGGACACGCTATACTCTCCGAGCTGTCCGGCCACACTCTTGTGAGGAGCCTGCATGTCCCGGCACCCGGTCGTCTCGTGCGCACTTGCCGCCCTGCTATCTCTGCTGAATGCCTGCAGCTCAACGCGTCCGACCTCCCCCACCGCGCCGGCTGTCGCGCCGCCGACGGCCGAGGACCTGAATCCGCTCCTTGAACCGATCCGCGAACGCCAGCACGTGCCGGCGCTAGCGGGCGCGATCGTGCGCGGCAACGACGTCATCGCCCTCGGTGCCGTCGGTGTCCGCAAGCTCGGCGATCCGACGCCCGTCACCGTCGACGATCTCTGGCACATCGGCTCGGACACCAAGGCGATGACGGCCACGGTCATCGGCATCCTTGTGGAACAGGGCAAGCTGCGTTGGGACATGACGCCCGCGGAGGTGTTCCCCGAACTCCGTGATCGCATGGACCCCAATTACCGCACGGTGACCATCGAGCAATTGCTCTGGCATCGCGGCGGCACACCGACCGACTTGCGCGCCGGTGGGCTCTGGCAACGCCTGCTCAAGCGCGAAGGAACCCCGACGGAGCAGCGTCGCACGCTCGTCGAAGGCGTGCTGACGCAGGCGCCGGTTGCTTCGCCGATGACGAAGTTCGTCTACTCGAATGCCGGGTATGCGATCGCCGGTGCGATGGCCGAACAGGTCACGGGCGAGGCTTGGGAAACCTTGACGCAGCGTCTGCTGTTCGACCCGCTCGGCATGGCGTCCGCCGGCTTCGGTGCGCCCGGCACGGCCGGGGCGGTCGACGCGCCTTACGGCCATGCCAACCGGCTCTTCGTGCTGCAGCCCGTCGAGCCTGGCCCGGAGGCGGACAATCCACCGGCCATTGCGCCTGCAGGCACCGTACACGTTTCGCTGCGCGACTGGGCGAAGTTCGTCGCCCTGCATGTACGGGGCGCACAGGATCGCCTCACGCCGGAGCAGGCGCGGGTGCTGAGTGCGGCCACGATTCGCCGCCTGCAGACCCCGCCGCCTGGGGCAGATTATGCGCCCGGCTGGGGCGTGGCCGAGCGGGATTGGGGCGGACGCGTGCTAACGCATGCGGGCAGCAACACGATGTGGTTTGCACTCGCGTGGCTGGCGCCGGAGAAGGATTTCGCCGTCCTCGTCACCACGAATGCCGGCGCGGATACCGCAGCGCAGGCCTGCGAGCAGGCCGCCGGGGCGCTGATCCAGCACTGTCTCAACGAGAATTAGCCCCCTCACGCGTTGCGGCCAGCCCGGCACGAGCGCACTGAGTCACAATTACCGCAATCTCTCGTCGTTGCGGGACGTAGCTATCCCCACCGGCCGCGACGGGCCGGAGGCCCATGCTCCCCGGTCGCTTGCGTCACCCTTTCCGTAAGGCAGTACCCTACTGCGGGACGATGACGTGGCACATCCGCGTCCAGAACAGCCACGCCATGGGCGCTGCCAGGAGCGGCGAATCCACAATGTCGAGAATGCCGCCCAGGCCCGGCAGGGCCTGCCCGGAGTCCTTCACGTTCGCATCGCGCTTCAGTAATGACGCACACAGGTCCCCTGCCACCGAGAAGCCGGCCATCAGGAAGCCCAGCCACAGCAGGCTGACCGGATGCGGCACGAAGCGCTCGTCCACATGGATGATCCCAGCCACGTGCAGCCAATGCCCCAGTACCACGGCCAGGACGATCGTCGCCAGCACGCCCCCGCAGAACCCCTCCCACGTCTTCTTCGGGCTGAGCCACTCGATCATCTTGTGCCGCCCGAAGGCGTAGCCCGTGAAATACGCGGCCGCGTCGGTGATCTTCACCAGGAAGATGGAGAACAGCAGGACGGCCACGCCGGTGCTGCCGCCGACTTCCATGCGCAGCTTGGTCATGAAGCCGCCGAGCCCGCCGGAGTAGAAGATGATGAAGACCGTGATCGCGAGGTTTTCCATCGCGTTCTCGGTCTTGTGCCGGGCGGCCTGGAGGAAGAACAGGAACGCCAGCGCGAAGGCCATCCACATCAGCCCCCACGACTCGTCGTAGCCGCCGGTGATGTCCTTGAGGTTGAAGGAGATATACGGGCCGATGACGAGGATGGCCGCAAAGAGCTGCGCCGTGCGGCCGAATGGCCGGTAGCCGCGGCCCCGCGCCAAGCAGACCAGTTCGTGCGTGCCCAGGATCGTCAGTGTGAACAGCACCAGGGCGCAGACGAAGCCGTTGCACAGCCACTGGCCCACGTTCACGTGCACGCCCGGCAGCGGTAGCGGCCAGGTGGGCGGGACCCGATCCGACAGCCACCCATCGAGCAACAGCAGCCCAATCAGGGCGAGCGCGAGCGGAATTCCGACGAGCAGGCGCTTGCGCATCCCGACTCCCTCTCTCGTCCCGGCAGTTCACGTCGTCCGCGGCCCGGGCGGACCCACGCCGCCGAAGCGCCGCTGCCGTCGCGCGAACTCCTGCAGCGCCGCATACAGGTCCGGTGCGCGGAAGTCCGGCCACAGCACCGGTGTCACGTACAGCTCTGCGTAGCTGATCTGCCACAGCAGGAAATTGCTGATGCGCATCTCGCCGGCCGTGCGAACCACCAGGTCCGGGTCAGGCAAGCCGGCGGTGTACAGGCTGGCCGAGATCAACTCCGCGGTAATCTCGTCCGGACGCAGGTGCCCTGCGCGGACGCGTTCCGCCAAGCCGCGCACCGCATCGGCGATTTCGTCTCGCGCGCCGTAGTTCAGCGCCAGGCACAGCGTCAGACCGCGGTTGTTGCGGCTGAGCCCTTCGGTCTCGTCCAGCTCCCGCAGCACCGCCTCGGGCAGGCCTTCCCGGCGGCCGACGTGGCGCAGGCGCACGTCGTTGTCCAGGATCGTCCCGCGCTCGGACCTCAGGTACTGCGCATAGAGCGACATCAGGCCGTCGACTTCGGCGCGCGGGCGGCTCCAGTTTTCGAGGCTAAAGCTATAGAGCGTGAGGCACTCGATGCCCAGGCGGGCGCACTGCGTGACGGTTTCGCGCACGGATTCGCCGGCATGGCGATGCCCTTCGATGCGCGGCAAGCCGCGCTGCTGCGCCCAACGCCCGTTGCCATCCATGATGATGGCGATGTGCCGCGGCAGCGCGGCCCGTGCTACGCCGAGCGTAGACTGGGGATCGAGGGGCGGCTCCGTCGGCATGTTACAGCCCATCCACCAGAATGACCTGGTCGCGAGCGGGCCCGACACCGATCATCCGAATCGGCACCTCCAGCCGCGCGCTGACCCGGCGCACGTACTCCTGTGCCGCGGCCGGCAGCTCGGCGAAACTCCGGCACTCGCCCAACTCCTCACTCCAACCGGCGTGCTCCTCGTAGACCGGCTCGACCTGCTCCAGCACGCTGATGTCCGTCGGGAATTCGTCCAGCCGCGTATGGCCCCGCTTATAACCCACGCAGATTTGCACCGTCTCCAGGCCCGACAGCGTGTCCAGGTGCAGCATCGCCAGCGCGTCCGGCCCGGCAAACATCGCGGCATACCGCGCCGCGACCGCGTCGAACCACCCGCAGCGCCGCGGCCGGCCGGTGGTGGTCCCGTACTCGCCGCCGCGTTCGCGAATCGTGTCGCCGAGGCTGTCCTTCAGCTCGGTCGGGAACGGTCCGGCGCCGACGCGCGTCGTGTAGGCCTTGACCACGCCAAGGCACGATTGGATCGCCCGGATCGGCACGCCCGCCCCACTGACCACACCGCCCGCGCCCGCACTGGAACTGGTCACGAACGGGTACGTGCCATGGTCGACGTCCAACATGGCCCCTTGGGCGCCTTCAAACAGCACGCGCTGCTGCCGCTTCAGCAGGTCGTGCAGGAGCGTGGTCGTGTTGCACACGTAGGGCTTGAGCTCGGCCGCGAACGCCTGGTATTCCTGCGCGAGTTGCCGGGCATCGATCATCTCGCGTGCTTCGTAGACCGCCGACAGCAAGGCATTCTTGTGGGCCACGACGGCCGCCAGCCGCTCGCGGAAGCGCTGCGCCGGGTACAGGTCGCCCACGCGAATCGCCCAATGCCGGGCGTACTTGTCCGCGTAACACGGACCGATCCCCCGGGCCGTGGTACCGATCCGCTCCTCGCTGCGGGCCGCCTTCTCGGCCAAGGCGTCCTCGCGGCGATGATACGGCAGCACCAGATGCGCCCGCTCACTGATCCGCAGATTGGCGCCAACCTTTACGCCGCGCTCGCGCAGCGAGGCGATCTCGCCCAGCAGGACGGCGGGATCGAGCACGACGCCGCCGGTGATGATGCTTGTCACGTTCTCCCGCAGGATGCCGCTGGGAAGCTGATGCAGCGCGAATTTCTGGTCCCCCACCACGACCGTGTGCCCGGCGTTAGCACCGCCTGCATAGCGCACGACCACGTCAAAGTCCTCGAGCAGCAGGTCGACGACCTTGCCCTTCCCTTCGTCGCCCCACTGCAGCCCGAAGACGCACGTGTTGCCCAGGTCACGAAAGCTCATGGCGGCTTAACTCGGCACGAATCCGTCGATCGACCACAACCGGCGCGCCCCCCGCGGCGCCACACCCCTTGTTTGTAGCATGAAGCCCCGGCCGGGGCAAACCGCCGCCGCCCCTTGTTCCCGCGCCCGCCGCCCGCTAGCTTGCACCCCCGGCTGGGGCCTGTCCCGCGGCCAGTGCCGGCCGGGCAGCCCCACGACGCACCTCAGGAGTCACGCAATGCGCAAGCGCGGTTCGCTGTTCACGTACGCTTTTCCGCTCGTCGCCGCATGGGCCGTCGCCCTCCCCGCCTTCGCCCAGAAGGAGGTGCCCAAGCGGGCCGACATCGACCGCAAATACACCTGGAACCTTGCGGATATCTACGCCGATGTGCCGGCCTGGGAGGCTGATTTCGCGAAGGCGCAGAAGATGATCGAGACCCTGGCCGGCCAGAAGCAGGCCGCCACCGAAGCTCCGGACCAGCTCCTGGCCGTGCTGGCCCTGCGGGACGACGCCCGCTGGGTGGTCGACAAGCTCCTCGTGTACGCCAGCCAGCTCTCCGACCAGGACACGCGGGACGCGGCCGCCCTGGCACTCAAGAACGGTGCCACGACCCTGCAGGTCGGCTATGCTCAGGCTGCGGCCTGGATTGAGCCTGCTCTGCTGGCGCTGCCGGAGAGCAAGCTGCGCGACTGGCTGGCGGGCAACGAGAAGCTGGCGGTCTACCGCCAGTACATCGAAAACGTCCTGCGCCAGCGCCCCCACACGCTTTCGCAGCGCGAAGAGGAGCTGCTGGCGATGGCCGGCAATCTCGCCCAGAGCACGGAGGCCGTCTTCAACGTGCTGAAGAACGGCGAGCTGACCTGGCCGACGATCAAGGACGAGCAGGGACAGGATGTGACCCTCAGCCCCGGGCGGTACGCCAAGCTGCTGCGCTCGGCGGACCGGCGTGTGCGGCGCGACGCATTCCTGGGGCAGATGGAGGCTTTGGCACACTTCCAGAACACCTTCGCCGGTACGCTGGCCGGCACGATCCAGGCCAACCTGTACTTCGCCCAGGCGCGCGGCTTCAAGGGCACCGACCCCGCGTTGCTCATGACTCTTTACCCGGACAACCTGCCGGAAAGCGTCTACACGAACCTGATCGAGACGGTCCACAAGAACTTCCCGCTCCTGCACCGCTGGGCCGAGCTGCGCAAGAAGCTGCTGAAGCTGGACGAGCTGCATGTGTGGGATCTCTACCAGCCGCTCGTCGAGGGCGGACGCAAGGACATCCCCTACGACGAGGCCGTGCAGAGCGTGATCGCCGCGCTGCAGCCCCTGGGGCCGGAGTATTGCGGCCCGATGGAGAAGGGCTTCGCCTCGCGCTGGATCGACGTGTATGAGACGCAGGGCAAGCGGGCCGGCGGCTACTCGTGGGGCTCGTATGACACGCACCCCTACATCCTGCTGAACTACAACGGCACGTCGCGCGAGGTCTCGACGATCGCCCACGAGATGGGCCACTCGATGCACAGCTACTTCACGCACCACACGCAGCCGAAGGTGTACGGCGACTACAGCGGCGTGGTGGCCGAGGTGGCATCCATCTTCAACGAGATTCTGCTGCAGGATTACCTGGCAAGTCAGGCCAAGACGCCGGCCGAACGCCTCCTGCTGCTCAACGAGCAGATCGACGACCTGCTCGGCACGACGTACCGCCAGGCGATGTTCGCGGAGTTCGAAGTCGGGGCCCACACGCTCGCGGCCAAGGGCGATGCCGTGACGGCCGACGCGCTCGGTGCGCTGTATCTCGACATCTTCCATAACTACTGGGGGCCGCAGCTCGCGCGTGATCCGCAGCACGCGGCCTACTGGGCGAGCGTGCCGCACTTCTACATGAACCACTACGTGCACCGCTATGCGAACGCGTACTGCGCGGCCGTGGCGCTGGCCGAAGGCGTGCTGGCGAAGAAGCCCGGCGCCCTGGAGGCCTACGTGGCGTTCCTCAAGTCCGGCTCGTCGGATTACCCCTTGGAGCTGCTGCGCAAGGCGGGCGTGGACATGACGACGCCGGCGCCGATCGAGGCCGCGATGCGGCGGTTCGAGCGGCTGATGAACGAGTTCGAGAAGCTGCAGGCGGAGGTGAAGTAGCGCGCAATCAGCCCGGCGGCACCGCCACCGGCACGTGATTGCAGTGGACGCAAGCGGCGCGTTACAGAACGCGGCGGCAAGGCACGTAGCTGCCCTGCCGCCGCCGTCTTCGTTGTCCGGGACCTCACGTCAAGTGTCGCCGCCTCGTTGCCGGCTCCGGCTGACGGCGGACGGCGGATGGCTCTCACGGACACGTCGTATTCATCCGGGCGATGAACGGGTCGATGTCGCGCCAGTTCACGTGCCCGTCGCCGCTCGCGTCGAGGTTCAGGAACGGGCACGACGGATTCCAGTTCGCGAACAGGGTCCTCCACGCCGACTCGTTGTCGTTCTGCGCGGCCACGAGATAGTCGATATCGCGCCAGTCTACAGCCCCATCGCAGTTGCCGTCGCCGGGGCAGACATCGGGCACTGCGCAGCCCCAGCGGGCCCAGTACCGTGACACCTCGTCGCCAGCGGTGGCAAAGTTGCCGCCGAGAATCAGCTCGTCCCCGTGGACCGCAAGGGCCATCACGATCGGCTGAGTCACACCCCCCACTCCGGTTCCGAGCGCCCGCCAGGCCGTTCCGTTCCAGCCCGCCACGTAATTGACGGTCGCGCCGCCGGCAGTGGCAAAGCGCCCACCGGCAATCAGATCACCGCGGTACACAGCCAGGCAATACGGCACGCCACTCAGCGCCGTGCCGACCGCGTGCCAATCCGTACCGTTCCACGCCGCGAGACAGCCCGGCGCGTAGACCCCGCCGGCTGTGTGGAAACTCCCACCCGCAACCAGTTCCCCATCGTAGATGGTCAGCGCTTTGACAAAGGACGTCGTCGTACCAACCACGCCGGTCCCCAGGGGCCGCCAGGTCGCTCCGTCCCAACGGGCGATGTTGTTACACGTCACACCGTCGGCCGTAGCAAATTGGCCTCCGGCGATCAACTCGCCGCCGTACACCAGCAGGGCGTTGACGGACATCGACGTTCCGCCCATGCCGTTGCCCAGCGGTTGCCAGTTCGTGCCGTCCCAGCGTGCGACGCCGTTACACGTCACGCCACCGGCCGTCGTGAAGGCGCCTCCCGCGATCAGCGCCCCGTCGTAGACCGCGAGGGCGTTGACGGCGCCACTCGTGCCGCTCCCCAACGTCTGCCACGTCGTGCCGTCCCAGCGCGCCACGCGCGTGCAGCCAACGCCGTTGTTGTTCACAAAGTTGCCGCCGGCGATCAGCGTGCCGTTGTACACTGCCAGCGCCAATGCCGCGGTGTTCAGTGCGCCGAGGGGCTGCCACTCCGTACCGTCCCAGCGCGCCACGCTTCGGCAAGCTGTATCCCCTTCCTTTGTGAACGTCCCGCCGGCGACCAGCATTCCCTCGTATACCATCAGTGCGCTGCTGTACCCATTCAGACTCGCCCCCAGCGGTTGCCACACTGCGCCGCCCCGGCGCCCGATGTAGTTCACGGTCTTTCCTGCAACCGTCGAAAAATCCCCACCGCTCACGAGCTCCCCGCGAAAACTCCGCAACGCTCTCACGGGTCCATTCATGCTCGTGTCGATCACCTCCCACGATGCTCCGGTCCAGCGGACAATCGCGCCGGTGGGATTGTCCAGTCCGTTGGGAACGCTCAGGCCGGCGGTAAGGCTGCCCTGATGCACCCCGAGCGAACAGACCTTGGAACCGGTGCCGGCGCCCAGCGGTTGCCAACCGGTTCCGTCCCAGCACGCCACGTTGCCACACGCCACACCGCCGGCCGTCGCGAAGTCGCCGCCCGCCACCAACTCGCCGTTGTATTCCGCCAGTACGGCGACGCGACCGTCCGTTCCGGACCCCAGGGCGCGCCAAGTCGTGCCGTCCCACCGCGCCACGTGGCTGGCACTCACGTCTCCGGCGAGCGTGAACTCACCTCCCACAATCAACTCGCCGTTATGGACGATCAAGCTCGTGACCGCGCCGCTTAATCCGGCTCCCAAGGGCTGCCATGCCGCTCCGTCCCAGCGAGCGATGTTGTTGTACGCCACGCCGCCGATGTTCCCCCAGAGCCCCGCCGCAACCAACTGGCCGTCGTAGACCGCCAGCGCCAAGACGCTTCCGGTCAACTCCGGACCGACCGGTCGCCATTCGGTTCCGTCCCAGCGCGCCACACTCCAAGATGAACCCGAAAAGTCGGCCATCAGGCCACCAATGACCGGGGCGCCGTCGTGTTCCGTCAGCGCATACACATAGGATCGACTCAGCAGCATCGCGCCCATTCGCTGCCATCGCACGCCGTCCCAGCGGGCGACACCCGGAGCTGCAGCCCCACCAGCCGTTGTAAAGTACCCGCCGACGATCATCTGCTCGGCTTGCGGCCCCGGGCCGTCCGGATCCCACGCCATCAGCGTGTTCACGTAGGGCGGCTGCCACACGTGGCCCCCGCCCACTCCGGACTCGTTCTGGCCGCCCCCGTACAGCCACTGCGGCACGCACTCCGCCCGCGCCAGCGCGCCGGACGCGAACCCCGGAACCGAAACCGCCAATCCCACGACCGTCAGCAGGCGGACCCTGTCGCGCCCATTCAGCCGCTGTGACATGCTCGCACTCCCTGTCTAGCGTGCCGCCCGGTATCGGATCGGATGAGATCCCCTCTCAAGAGCCCGGCCTCGCGACCGGCGCTCGGGCCTCCATCCCGCCCCACCGGAGAAGCCGGTTCCCCGGACGGACGCTGCACTCGGAGCCTACCACTTTCGGCCCCCCGTTTCCAGCCGTTCTTGGCGGTTCTCGGACGGCATCGCGTCAGCTGCGGCCGATACTTAGCCCGGTCTCGCGGTCCCAAACGCCACCGGCCGGGCGTTCGGTGGAACGTCCGGCCGGCAGATGTTGCTCACTCGTTGCTTGCGGTCAACACGACCGCATCTCGCTAGCGGCGCCGCGGACGCGTCGCCCACAGGCCGAGCAGCGAGACCGCCAGCAGTGTGGCGCTGGCGCCGGGGCAGGCGCCCGTGGGCGTCACCGGCTGCGGCTGGCCGGACTGATTCGGCTCGGACGGGGTGTTGCCATCCGACGGAGTATTGCCGTCGCTCGGCGTATTGTTGTCCGGCGGCGGCGTCACAGTCGCGGCCTGCGTCCGGAACGACCACACCGGGCTGGGAGCCGTACCCTTCTCGTTGAGGGAGATGACCTGCCAGTAGTAGGTCGTGCTGTTGCTCAGCGTCAGGGCGGCGTCGGCGTGCAGGTTCGTCGTGTTCACGTCGACGAAACGGGACCGCAACGTCGCCTCGCGGCTGACCCGCAGGTTGTACCGCTCAGCGTTGGCGCCGGCACCCCACGCGAGCAGCACGGACACCGGCACCTCGCTCGCACCGTCGGCCGGGCTCGGCGTGGTCGGCGGCGAAGGCGGGACCGTCGCCGCAGGGCAACCGTTGCCGCGCGGATCGGCGCCGGCCTGATCCGGGCACTGGTCGCAGGCATCGCCCACGCCGTCGGCATCGCGGTCCACCTGCGTGTTGTTCGCCGTCACCGGGCAGTTGTCGCAGACATCGCCGACCGCGTCGGCATCGGTGTCGGCCTGGTCCGGGTTGTACACCAGGCGGCAGTTGTCGCTGGCGTCCGGCACGCCGTCGTTGTCATTGTCCGTATCGCAGGCGTCGCCGAACCCGTCGCCATCCGAATCGCGCTGATCCAGATTGGCCACGCTCGGGCAGTTATCGCACACGTCGCCCACGTTGTCACCGTCGCTGTCCCGCTGGTCCGCGTTGCGCGTCAGCAGGCAGTTGTCGCAGACATCGCCGACGCCGTCGTGATCGGTGTCGCGCTGGTCACGGTTCGCCGTGTTGCGGCAGTTGTCGCACGCGTCGCCGACGGCGTCTCCGTCCGCATCCAATTGGTCGGCGTTGGCGATCTGGACGCAGTTGTCACAGGCATCGCCGATGCCATCGCCATCCGTGTCGGCCTGATTCGGGTTCGCCACGAAGATGCAGTTGTCGCACGCGTCGCCGATGCCGTCCGCATCGCCATCCAACTGGTCCGCGTTGGCTACCGTCGGGCAGTTATCGCGGTAATCGGGCACACCGTCCGCGTCCGTATCGGTCGTCGTGAAGACGATGTTCGCATCGGCATAGCCCGTCGCGCCGCTCGCCGTGTTCGTCACGGTGACGCGCACGCGCGTGCCCATGGGCGGTGTCGTGTACGTGTAGTCCGCGATCGCGCCGGCGCCCGTCGGGCCGACCGGGTTGTCCGCGTCGAAGCTCCACATGTACTGCAGCGTCGCGCTGGGCAGCCCGCTCTCGTCGAGCGTCCGCGAGGCGTCGAAGTGCACCGTCAGCGGGAGCACATGGTCCGGGTTCATCGCTTCGCCCGGGTACGTGATCTCGATCACCGGCAGAATCTGCGGCACGATCTCGCCGCGCAGGAACTTCACCGGCAGACTGTACGCCGTCTTGCCGGTCGTCAGGAACATGAACTGATCCGGCTTCACATTGGTCGAACCCTTGCTGAAGCTGTGCACGCGATACGTCAGCGTGTGGGTGCCGTTCGTGCTCCCCGGATCCGCATCGGGCGTCAGGCGCAGCTTGTTTGGCGTCGGGACATCCTGAATCGTGTAGAAGCCCGGCACCGCGCCATCACCGCCCGTGATGCGCACCACATCGCCCCGGCGGAACTGCGTGGCCTCAAACCACTTCGTCGGACCGGGATGGTAGTCCTCGAGGATGTAGTCGCCATTGTCCGCCCGGTACACGTCCGCACCCGCGCTGCTTTCCGTAATCACGGACGGCTGGATGATGAACCGCACCGGCGAATTCGGCTCCTGCCCGTATTCCACACCGGTCAGCGCATCCGGCTGCGCCCCGGAGAGCGAGCCGCGCACCGTCCACACCTCCGAGCCGGCCTTGTTGTCGTTCTTGCAGGTGATCAGCCAGCTCTCGTAGAAGGAGTTGTTCGGGTCGACCGTCACACCGGCCGCCAGGCTCGGCGGCAGGTTCGGATCATTTGGATCGGTGACATAGTGCATGATCGCTCCGCGCCCACGGCTGGTAAGCAGCATGCGCGGCGGCGAGAAGGACGGCTCCAGGCGGCCATCCACGCCGACTCCCGGCAGCAGCCGGGCGTAGAAGTAGTAGGTGCCGTCGGCGATCGCGTTGTTCGGGTCGTTCAGCACGACGTCGAATGAGCCGTCGACGACGCCCTCGTCGTTCTTGTAGACCTGCCCCAGCAGCGTGCCGTCCCAGCCGTTGGGATCCGTATCGAGGTAAAACTCCATCGTCGTGCCGCCGAACCAGTCGAACGCCTGATAGCCCAGGCGGAACGTGGCCAGCACCGGCATGGTGCCCGGCGGACGGCTGAACGTGAGCGACGGCACCAGCCGCGGCTCCCACAGGAACGTCACCACCGACTGCTGCGGGAATTGGGCTACGCCCGTGAAGGACAACCCGCTGCGCGCCTGGCCGTACCAGCGCGAGCTCGGGTCCGTATCCTCGTTCCAGGTGACGACACCGGCGCCGCCGGGGTACGGATCGTTGCCGTCGCCGCCGTTCTCGCCGTTCTCGAGCTGGTGCAGCCCGTCGGCCTGCACGATCGACCAGGTGAAGTGCGTGCCGATGCGCTGCTGAACCGGGAAGGCCTCGGGGTTGCCGGGGCCCGTCCCGCTCACAAAATCTGCGAAGTCGGTGTGCATGATCAGCACACCCTCGCCCGGAGCGAACTTGTTGAAGTTGATCGGCACGGGGTTGAGCACACTCGGCCAGGTCGAGCGCCAGAAGTAGAAACGCTCGCCCGGCACGACCGGGTTCTCAAAGAAGTAGGCGGACCTAGACGCCTTGAAGGCATAGTCGGGCAGCACCACGTCGGTGCGCTGCGACGGATTGAGCACGGTCGTCAAATCGACGGTTTCGATCCACGGCGCATGCGCCGTGCCCAGGGCCGCGATGCCCGGGCCGATTTCCTTGAGGGGCGGCGTAGGATGCACGAAGCCGCCCGCCATGATGTCCCAGCCGCCGACCGGCATATTCTCGAAGCCGTTGCTGTACACGTCATAGTCATACAGATCGGGGTAGCCTTCCCAGACGTGCAACCACTCGTGGGCCATGAGCGCCTTGCCCCACTCACCCGCGGAGTTCGGGTCAGTGCTGGCCTCGCCGGCCCCGCCCAGCGGCATCGCGAAGTCCGAGAACCACAGCGGTGTCTTGACGTTGCCACCGTATTCAATGACGGGAATGCTCAGCCCCATCCCCGGCGCGGGCAGTACCCACAGGGGGCGCCCGCCGGCCGCCAAACCATCCCCGACCACACCGGACGGGATCAGGGTCGTGCCGTGCACGAAGCTGTCCGTGTACGTGGGCGGGCCGAAGTTCGGGTCATTCGGGTCGTACCACGGATTGGGCTGCGTGACGCTCATCGCGACCGTGTCCCAGTCGACGACGGTGTCCAGCGCGGCCACCGCGTCCTCGGTGATGCGCTCGCGGTCGAACGGGTAGTAGCTCCCGCCACCACCGTTGTTGTCGGTGCCGGCGTCCAGGTCAACCGCGTAGTTCTCCGTGCCCGCGTTGCGCACTTCACCCTGGTCCAACAGGCCGTCCAGGTTAGAGTCGCGTTTGAGCATGGTCGGGCTGTACTTGACCTTCTCCCCGCGCCGGTTCAGCACGTAGCTGCCGTTGGGCTCCTTCAGGTACACATCACCCCCGGGCGCGGTCGTATCGTTGCCCTTGGTCATCCACGTCAGCCACTCCAGCGTCATGACGTTGCCGCCGTCGAAGCCGTTCGAGCCGTGGACGCCGCGCGCCAGTGGGCCGCCCGGCTGAATCAGGCCGTCCTCATCGTTGTCCTGCCCGTAGACGCGGCTCGAGCGTGAGGAGGTAACCTCACCAATGCGCCCATCGCCCCCGTTCTCACCCTGCATGCCGACCGCGTCGTTGCGGCTGAGGCCCGAGGGGTTGGCGCCGGAGTGGTACATCGACGACGGCATGTCGTCGAACTCGACGCGGCCGTCGTAGTAGCCAGTGGCATCGGGGTAGATGACCGCGCCGCCGGTAAGGAAACTCGGGTCCACAAAGCCGTCGCCCAGGTCCTTGGGATCCGGCGCCGCCGGAGGCTCACCATTCGGGCAGTTCGGATCCGGGGACTTCGTGCAGGCCAGTCCCGAGCGCGCATTCGATCCGCCCACATTCGGCTCGAAGCGCCGGACGGCCGGGTTGGCGTTGCCGCTATAGGTGGCCGGTGGCGGCACGAATGCGACCAAGTTCGGTGTTCCGCCCGGCCAGGCCGGTGCCGCGTAGTTGGGATCATTCGGCTCCGGCGGAATGCGGTTGACGGGCACGCCCTGCGCGCTCCAGTAGGTCACCCACTTCTCATGCCAGAACGCCTGCCACCAGGTGATGCCGTCGCTATCCGTGTCGAGTTCGTAGTCCCATCCGCCCAGGCCCAACATGGCAAGCAGGTCCGGGTCCGGCGTGATGGCCGAGTCATTCCATGCGCCCCCGGGAGGTTGCCGGACCTTCGTGTTGCCGGCCTCGCTCCACTGATCCGGGCCGTCGTACTTGCTGTTGCCGAAACGGCCCAGGAAGCCCGAGCCATTGTTGTTGGGGTCACTGCAGCCGTTGGCGTTCGGATCAGCCGGGCTGTTCGGATCTGTAGGCGCCGCCAGCCACGGCTTCCCAAGGTTGCTGCCCACGTAGTTACGGCGAATGTAGGCCTCGGACCAGGCCCGCGAGCCAACCGTGCTTGCGTCACCGGTTTGGTCGGGGTTCTTGTAGCTTGGATCCAAGCGCACCCAGCAGTCGCGCTCGTTCGACGCAATCGGCATGTACACCCGCAGGTAGTCTTCGTACGGCTCGGGGAAGCTCCACTTGGAATCGTTGTCGCCCCCGTTCTCGAGCTCATCGCAGTACTCGTCCTGCTCAATCAGGCCGTTGCCGTTGCAGTCGCGCGTGTCCTCGATGAGCGCGTCGTAGCGACCGTTGCCGTTGACGTCGAGGAAGCGCTCACCCGGCGTCCAGACCCCGTCGCGGAAACCCGGCGTCGGCACATCCGGACCGGGTCCGCCCGGCCCCGTCCCGGCAATGGCGCCGTTCTTGTCGATCAGGTACATCTGCTCGGTTTCGCTATACCCCTCCCCTGCGTACTTCTCGAAGCCACCGCTGCCGTTGAGATCCGTGTAGCCCAGGACGGCTGCCGCCAGCCCGCCGTGACCACCAATGTCCATCCCAAGCGGCAAAGCCGGCCAGGGCAGCTCGCACCAGCCCGCGACGTCACCGCTCACGTTCACGGTGTTGTACGAGATCTCCCGCCAGTACTCGGCGAAAGAGTCGATGCCGGCCTTAGTCCGGTCGAAGTAGTGATCCCAGCACTGAGCTGGGTTCGGCAAGTACTGACCGGCCGGTGGAGGCCAGCCACCCGGGAAGCTCTTCACCGGTACGCCCAGCATTACCATGAACTTACGTTGCCCGGTGGGCCCCGCTGCGGTCGGCCAGGAATCAGCGGCCGCGCCCTCTGCGGCGTGAGCCTTGGCCATGCTCACGGGAGCGCTGATGCCGTCGGCTTGCGGCACCTTGTCCGCCGCCTGCGGAGGCGTCCCATCAGCCTTGGCTGCCAGGCCGAGCACCCCCAGACAGAGTACGAGCGCGAAGATCGACCGCACCGAACGAACGTTGGCCAACATGAACAAACCTCCCTCGCCGTAGCGGGATGCGTCCAGCCGACGAGGACGCGGGCACAAAGTCACGTAACGCAATTGTACTGGTACCCCAAATGGGCGGCAAGCCGTAAGCTTCGTCGCAGTAACGATTCGCACGCGGTCCGCTTTCGGGTTGGAACCCGTTTTGCCGGTAGTTGACAGCCTAGTCTGTTTATCTGCAAGCTACGCGGGTTCCATCATATCAGGGTCCGCCTTTTTCGGCGTCAGCCAAGGAGTCCGCTAATGAGTGATTCCGTCAGTCCTGCCGGGGAGCGCTTCCCCTTGCCCACCGAGGCCGACTATGCCCAGGAGTATGCCCGCCTCGAGAAGATCGTCGCCGCCCAGCGCGCCCAGGGGCGCGAGATCGTCGTCGTCGTCGGCGTCGGGTTTGTCGGCGCGGTCATGGCGGCCGTCGTGGCCGACACCGTCGACAAGCAGACTGGCCAGCCGACGAAGTTCGTGATCGGCATGCAGCGGCCGAGCCCGCGCAGCTTCTGGAAGATCCACTACCTCAACCGCGGGGTTTCACCGGTGAAAGCCGAGGACCCGGAGGTGGATCAGATCATCCCGCGCTGCGTGAAGGAGAAAGGCACGCTGATCGCGACGTACACGAACGACATCCTCAAGCTGGCCGACTGCGTCGTTGTCGACGTGCAGTGCGACTACCTCAAGCAGGACCTCGGCAACCTCCGGACGGGGCGGGCGGACATGGCCGCACTGGAGAAGAGCTTCGAGGTGATCGGGAAGCTCATCCCCCCCCAGTGCCTGGTCCTGATCGAGACGACGGTGGCCCCGGGCACGACCGAGTACGTCGCGCTGCCGATCCTGAAACGGGCGTTCGAAGCGCGCGGCATCACGGCGGAGCCGCTGCTGGCGCACAGCTTCGAGCGGGTCATGCCTGGCAAGGAATACGTCCGCTCCATCCGCGACTTCTGGCGAGTCTGCAGCGGCGTGAACCCGGAGGCCCGGCGCCGCGTCGAGAAATTCCTCCGCGAAGTCCTCAACACGGAGCAGTTCCCGCTGACGGTGCTCGACCGCCCGTTGGAGAGCGAGACCTGCAAGATCGTCGAGAACAGTTACCGCGCGACCATTCTCGCGTTTCTCGACGAGTGGAGCCTGTTCGCGGAGCGCAACGGCGTCGACCTCATCAAGGTCGTGCAGGCCATCAAGATGCGCCCGACGCACAACAACATGGTCTTCCCCGGCCCGGGCATCGGCGGCTATTGCCTCCCCAAGGACGGCGGCCTGGGCATGTGGGCTTACCGCCACCTGATGGGCTTCGAGGACGACATCTTCAAGATCACTCCCACCGCCATCGACGTGAATGACACCCGCGCGCTCCATGTCGCCGAACTCACCCGCGACGCCTTACGCAACATGGGCAAGATCGTCGCGGCCGCGCGGGTCGCACTGCTCGGCGCGGCCTACCGCGAGGACGTGGGCGACACGCGCTATAGCGGCAGCGAGTTGGTCCTCCGCAAGCTCACCGAGATGGGCGCCGAGATGCGCGTCCACGACCCCTATCTCCAGCACTGGTGGGAGATCGAAGAGCAGGACACGTATCCCTCGCCGGGGCACAGCTGGGCGCGCTTCTTCCGCAACCAGGAGCGGCTCAAGGACCTGCGCGTGCAGCCGGAGCTGGGCAGCGTCCTGAAGGGGGCCGACGCCGTCATCCTCGCCGTGCGACACAAGCCCTATCTGGAGCTGGCGCCGGACAAGGTCGTCGAGCTCGCCGGGCGGCCGCTGGCGGTCATCGACTGCTTCGGGATCCTGGACGACGTGAAGATCCGGCGCTATTTCGAGCTGGGTTGCGAAGTGAAGGGCCTGGGCCGCGGACACGTGAAGCGCCTCAAGGATGAGGCCGCGCGCAGGCGGCGCGCGTGACGCGCGCCGCTGCAGTCGCCAGCGCAGACTAGTCCGAGTATCCCCCGCGCGGCGTTGTGGCCGCGTGGGTATAGGAGGGGGGGTTCGCGCCGGAGGCGTGCGCCGCGGCGACGGGCGACTTATCGGACGACCGGCACACTCCTCGGCCTGCGCCGGTGCGACATTGCCTGATGGGGTGAAGCCCGCAAGTCGATGTTAAGCGTGTAGTCTCGTCGCGGCTGGAGCGTGCGCCCACCCTGCGGCCGCGACCCGGATACGGTATCCACCCGCAGCGCGCTGCCTCTGCGGCAGACGCGCGGGTCGGCGAGGCCAGCAGGAACGCGCCGCGCCAGCGGTCGCGGGCCAGGCCAAGCCGGACCGCCGCGGCTGGAGGAGCAACCGGCTTGACACTCCGCGCCAAAGTGCTGTTGACCAACACCGCGCTGCTGGCAGTCCTGCTGCTGCTGCTGCTCGGCGTTTCCGCGCGCGTGGTATTCCGCAGTTTCGCGGAACTCGAGCGGCAGGAGACCATACAGAGCGTGGAACGAGTGCGCAAGGCGCTCGCCGCGGAGCTCACCGAGATCGACCGCGCGGCGCGGGACTGGGCCGCCTGGGACGATACCTACACCTTTGTCGATGACCACAACGAGGCGTACGTCTCGGCCAACCTGACCAAGGACTCGATCCGCAATCTCGGCACCGAGCTCATCGTCTATGTCGACGCCACCGGGCAGGCGGTCTTCGCCAAACGCTGGGACCCCGAGGCGGACGAGTTGCTGGACTTGCCGGAGGACGTGAGTGCCTTGTGGGAAGCCGGGTCTCCCCTGCTGGCCCACCCGGAACTGAACCACTCGGTGACCGGCGTGGCCGGACTGCGTGACGGCGCCGTGCTCGTCGCTTCCCGCCCGATCATCCATAGCGACTTGACCGGCCCCGCACATGGCGCCCTGATCCTGGGCCGGTTCGTCAGTCCGCGCCTGCTCGCGCGGCTGTCCACACTGACCGATCTGCAACTGGAGCTGCTGCCACCCGGCGCAGCCGATCTGCCGCCCCTCTACGCCGCGGCGCGTGACCGGCTGCTGACGGACCCGGCGCAAGTCTTGGCGACTACGGTGGACGATCGGGCGCACGGCTTCGGGCTGGTTGCCGACCTGTCCGGCGCGCCCGTCCTGCTCGTGGCAACCAGCGAGCCCGCGCGGGTTGCGGCGCTGGCGGGCGCCTCCTGGGGCCGGTTCGTCGTCGCCCTGGTTGCCAGCGCAGCCTTGTGCTCCGTCGCGCTGCTACTCGTACTGCAGCGCGTGGTCGTGCGCCCGCTTACGGCGTTCGGTCACCACGTGAATGAGATCGCGCGCAGCGGCGACCTTTCGGCGCGCGTCACGGGCCACAGTTGCCGGGAAGTGCAGCGACTGGCCACCACGATTAACCACCTGCTCGAGACGATTGACGCCACCCATACGCAACTGCGCGACAGCGAAGAGACTTTCCGGGCCATCGGGACCTCGGCGCAGGACGCGATCATCATCCTCGACAACGCCGGTCGCGTGGCGTACTGGAACTGGTCAGCCGAGCGCATCCTGGGCTACACGGCCGCCGAGGCGACCGGCCAGGACGTGCACCGCCTGCTGGCACCGCCGGATGCGATGGAGCCTGTGGAGAAACACTTCCCGACGTTCCGCCGCCATGGCACGGGAGCTGCGGTCGGGCAAGTACTCGAGCTGCTGGCGCGCCACCGCAACGGCAACCTGGTGCCCGTCGAGTTGTCCCTGTCCGCCGTGATGCTCAAAGGCGCTTGGTGCGCCATCGGGATGCTCCGGGACATCACGGTCCGCAAGGCCGCCGAGCTTGCCCTGGCTTCGCGGCGGCGTTACGAGCTGGCCATCGCGGCCTGCTCGCAGGTTCTGCTGACCGGGCAGGAGACGGACTCGGCCCTGACGACGGCGCTGGAGCAACTCGTCGCGGCGGTCGATGTCGATCATGTCGCCATCTTCGAGAACTACCAGGATGCGCGCGACGGGCTGTGTGCGCGGCGCTCGCACTCCGCCTGCGCCCCCGGGGCACCCGCCCTGCCCCAGGGGACCCACCTGCTGTACCAGCCCGCCCTCGCCCGCTGGGCGACCGACCTGGCCGCCGGGCGACCGATCCACGGCCCGACGCAGGCCCTGCCACCCGCCGAGCAGGAAGCCCTCGTGACCTGGCAGGCTCAGGCCATCCTGGTTCTGCCCGTGCAGGTGGCCGGGCACTGGCACGGTTTTCTCGCCCTGGCCGACACTCGCGCCCCACGCACCTGGCACGACGAGGACATTCGCCTGTTGCGGACGGCGGCCGAGATCGTCGGCGCTGCGCTGGCGCGGCAGCAGGCGGAACATCGGCTGCGTGTCCACGCCGATGCCCTTTGGCTGGCCAACATGGAGCTGGAGGCCCACAAGGGCCAGCTGGAGGCCCAGAAGCAAGAACTCGCGCAGATCAACGACGAACTCGAAAACGCCAACCGGGCCCTCGTGACGGCCCGCGACGCCGCCCAATCGGCCAACGCCGACCTTGCGGCCACCAACGCGCAACTCGCTGAAGCCAGCGCGCGGGCCAACCGCATGGCTGCCGAGGCAGCCGTCGCAAACGTCTCCAAGAGCGAGTTTCTGGCCAACATGAGCCATGAGATTCGCACGCCGATCACTGCAGTGCTGGGGTTCACCGACCTCCTCGCCGATGACACCCCGTGCTGCGAGTCCTGCCGGGCGCCCGACGACTGCCCGCACCGCCGGCGCCAGCGCGAGCACCTGGCAACCATCCGCAACAACGGCCACCACCTGCTCGAAATTATCAACGGCATTCTCGACCTGTCGAAGATCGAAGCCGGCCGCCTGACGCTCGAGCAGGTCCGCTGCGCCCCCGCGCAGCTCGCCGCCGAGGTCGTCAACCTGCTGCGGGTTCGCGCGGTAGATAAGGGTCTGGAGCTGGAACTGCGCTGCGTCGGCGATCTACCGGATCACATCCACACGGATCCGACGCGGCTGCGCCAGATCCTGCTCAACCTGATCGGCAACGCGCTCAAGTTCACCGACATCGGCGGCGTGCAGCTCGTGCTGCGCTACCTGCCACCGGGCGCTGCGGCGGCAACCGGCGACTCGTCCACTGGCGCGGGCGAACCACGGCTGCAATTCGACATCATCGACACGGGCATCGGCCTGACCCCCGAGCAAGTCGGGCGCCTCTTCCAGCCGTTCAGCCAGGCGGATGGCTCGACCACACGCCGCTATGGCGGCACCGGCCTGGGCCTGGCGATCAGCCAGCGCCTCGCCAACATGCTCGGCGGACACATCTCCGTCACCAGCACGCCGGGCCGCGGCAGCACCTTCACCCTCACCATCGTGACCGGTCCGCTGGACGACGTCCGCATCGGTCCTCCGGGGTTCAGCCCGCGCACGGCGGCGAACGAGGCGCCCTGTGCCCCGGTCCCGCAGACTGACCTGCACGGTTGTCGGCTCCTGCTGGCCGAGGACGGGCCGGACAATCAGCGCTTGCTCGTCTTCGTCCTCACGAAGGCCGGCGCCCGCGTCGACCTCGCCGACAACGGCGCGGTGGCCTGCGATAGCGCGCGCGCGGCGCAGGACGACGGCACGCCCTTTGATGCCATCCTGATGGATATGCAGATGCCGGTCATGGACGGATATGCGGCCACCCGCGCGCTGCGCGCCAGCGGCTACCGCGGCCCAATCATCGCCTTGACGGCCCACGCCATGGAAGCCGACCGCACGCGCTGCCTGGCGGCCGGCTGCAGCGACTTTCTGACCAAGCCGATCGACCGCGGACTCCTCCTGCAGACGATCCGCGCTGCCATCACACGTGCGGTCGCGGCGCCGCCGGGCCAGGCTTAGCCCGCAGCCACGGCGCTACTTCACGCCGCGCTTCGCCGCCGGCTGGCACTCCAGGGACAGGTCCTGCCACGGATCGAGCAGGAAGCCGGAGGTGCCGCCGCCATCCGCCACGCGCAATGTGATCCCGACGTGCTCGCCCGCCATCAGCGCGGCGCGCGCGTCCGGCCGCTCGACCCGAAAGCCCAGCACCGGCACGCCGCCGGGCAGCACGTCGGGCGCCGCCACTTGCGGGTACAACTGCGCTTCGCAGTTGCTGGCTCGTTTCACCGACGGCTGGCCGTCCTTCCATTCGAGCTCGACCTGCGCGAACACGTTGTCCTGCCCCACGAACCAGCCGTCGTCGTTGAAGTCCACGGTCAGCAGCACCTGTTTCACCGGTTTTTCGAGCGCGACCAGCAGGTACACGTGATCGCCGTCGTACGCGCCCGCCGCCGTCACCGCACACCAAGGGCGGTGAACCTGCCCCAGGCGCGCGTAGCCCGCCGCGCGCGGCGTGCCGTTGGCCTCGATCTGCAGCGCGTTGAGCCGCGTGCCGACCGCGAACTGCGGGTGCGGATCCTGCGCGTCCGGGATCCCGTTGCTGTTCGTGTCCGCGTTGCGCGGATCGCTGCTCGTGAACGTGCCCGCCGTGAGTTCGCCCAGGTCATCGAGCCCGTCGCCGTCCGTATCCCGCTGCGCGGCATCGGAGCCGAAGCGCTGCTCATCCAGGGGCAGCGTCGGGTCATCGTCGGCCAGTCCGTCGCCGTCCCGGTCGTCCACAAGCCGCAGCGTCCCGAATTGGAAGCGCAGCCGGTTCAGGGCATCGACCCGCCGACACAGGAACGCATTGCAGTCCCAGTGCTCGCCGTAGCGGCCGATGTGCACCGTGCCGTCGGGGTGGTTCAGCCACCAGTCGGGCTCGCCGGACTTCTCGAAGTAGGCGTCGAGCTGGTGCCCCCATTCGTGCGCCATGAGCCAGCCCTGGCCGTGATTCCACAGCGCGTAGCCGCTGTAGGCAAACGGCGTGAGCCCGCCACCGCCGACGTAGCCGGGACTATCGGTGTCATTGGGATCGAATCCGGGCATGGGGTGGATGCCGAGCAGGCTGTGGTTGCCATCGAGCGGGGGCAGCCCCTGGCGCGCGCGGGCCTGGTTCACCATCTGCCGCGCCGGCGTGGGTTGAATCCAGCCACCGTCCACCTTCGCGTTCGGGTCATCCACAATCATGTAGTCGAACTGGACGTTCAGCAGGGCGTGGCTGTTCAGCCAGTAGAAATGCCGCGCCACCGCCAGCTCGCGCTGCAGGCGCGCGATCACGCCGTCCGTATTGATCTCGACATGCTTGCCTTTCTCGTCCGTGGCCTGCTTGAAGACGGCCACCAGGATGGGCATGTCGATGACGTACATCTTGCCCGCGGGCGGCGCCGGTGGCAGCTCGTACGTCGTCAGCTCGTTGGGGGTCAGCGCCGGCCAGGTTGCGCACACCGGCTCCGTCTGCCGCACGCGCACACGTTCCTGCTTCGACGGGCTGGTCAGCGTGACGCGCTCGTTACTTGTCGTGACCACCTGGCTACCGTCAACTTTCGTCACGGTCATTTCGACGCCGCCGTCCGCCGTCCATTTGAAGGTTGGCTGCGGCTCCACGAAATCCGGCGGCAGAATCGCCACGCGGTCCTTGTCCGGGTCCACCACGTAGTACTTCCCGCCCGGTCCCTGGCACGCCCGCACCTTGTCCGACATGTCACGCAAGCTGTGCCCCACGAACACGCGCTGGCCGCGCCCGTCCAACGTCATCACCCGCAGCGCCCCGTACGAGCGGTAGTATTCGAACGTCCCGGCCATCAGCAGATTCCCCGCGCGGTCGAAGCCGGTCTGCGCCGGATATGGAATCCAGGGCCCGTTCCCCACGTAGGTGAGCGCGTTCGCGCCCGGATTGTGCTCATACACCACGTACGTGTAGTTCTCGCGGTCGGCCACCACAACCAGCCCCTGCGAGGAGATCGCGATGCCGCGCGGCGCCTTGAACTTGCCGGCCGACTTCGCATCGGCGTGATCGTACGCCGCGATGGCGCCCTTCTCGCCGAACTTCAGCAACTCCTTGCCTTCTGGTGAATAGACGCGCACACCTGGTACGCCGGCGTCGGCCACGAAGATGCGCCCGGCCCGGTCGACCGCCAGCGCCGTCCCCTGCATCTGGGCGTTCTCGATCAGCGCCTGCGTGCCTACCACCTTGAAGTTCGCGTCCAGCCGCCAGATGCTCCGACCCTCGCCGGCCAGCACCAGGATGCCCCGCCGGCCGTCCTTGCTCGGATAATCCCACGTCAGTGCCACCGGCTTGAGGTCCACGTCCGGCTTCCCACCGCTCAGTTCCGCCGCCTTAACACCCCCTTGTGGTTGTCCGGCCGCATCGTACGCGGTCAGCACTTCCGCACCGCGACGCAGCGCGATCACGTACCGGTCGTCGCCGATCACATCCACAACCTGGCTGTAGAGTCCCGGCGCCTTGAGTCCCTCGAGTTCGGCCGCCCGGGCCGGGCGCAATTCGCACTTCAGGAACGTGTGCGGTCCGCCGCTGCTCTGGATGCCCACAAAACCCTGCGTGTGGAAAGTGCGGACGTTGGTCGCGATGCGCTCGCCGTGGTGATACAGATTGAATGCGTTCTTTTCCGGATCGACCGCGACCGCCAGCTCCTGTTCGCGATCCCCATCATCGTCGTAGTTCGCATCCCCGTAGTAGTTGAACGTGCCGGTGTCGTCGATGTAGCCCCACAGGATGCGCCCGCCCGGATCGCAGCGCACGAGCATCCCGCCGTTCTTCTTGTCCGTCCCCGGCAGCGCGAACAGCAGTCCGCCGCCGTCGAAGTCGGTCTCCGGCCGGAAACGCACCGCCAACCAGTAGGCGCCACTCGGCCGCACGTCGCGCCACGTCAGAATGCAATCGAAGTCCGCCTTCGTCTGCGCCACGCCACCCGCCCGGAACTGCCAGTCCCCGGCCAGCGGCTGCCAGCGTGTGGCCGACTCCGGCCCGAACGTTTCGGTGTACACCCCGCCCGCGGGCGGCTCGGCCGCGAGGGCCAGGACGGCAATCATGGACAGACACAGTAGGGTGGCGACGTGTCGCGCAGCGTGGTTGGCGTTCATCGGCAGCTCATCTCCTGCGGCCAGTTGAAAGCGTTCAGTCCTACCGAACGCGATTCGCGATACCGCACTGTAGACCCCCCGCCGCCCGTGTCAACTCACTCGGCCCCGACCGTCCCCGCGCGCTGGTCACGACCCGCCAACCGCGCGGCACGCTCCGCCGTTTCGCCCGCCCCTGCCCGGTCCCCTTCGTCCAGAACGCGCCGCACCTGCTGCAGAAGTTGCTGTGCGACGAAGGGCTTCTGCAGCAGTTCCTCCCCGTCCGCCAGCACACCGTGCTCGGCGATCACGTTGGCGGTGTAGCCCGACATGTACAGGATGCGTACCGCGGGGCGCAGGGCGGCTAGCTGGCGCACCAGCTCCCGCCCGTTCACATGCGGCATCACGACGTCGGTCAACAGCAGATCCAGGCGCCCGGCATGCTTACGCACATGGTCCAGCGCTGCACGTGCGTCGCTCACCGCCAGCACGTGATACCCGTGTCCCTCGAGCGTCCGCCGGGTGAACTCGCGTACGGCCTCGTCGTCCTCGCAGACCAGGATGGTCTCCGTCCCGCGCGGCAAATCTTCCCCCCCGCGCAGTTCCGGCGCCAGCACGCGCGGCTCGGCCACGGCCGGCAAATAGACCCGGAACGTGGTGCCGAGCCCCACCTGGCTGTAGACGAGGATGCAGCCACCCGCCTGGCGCACGATCCCCTGCACCGTCGCAAGGCCCAGACCGGTCCCCTGCCCCACGGGCTTCGTCGTGAAAAAGGGCTCAAAGCTCCGCCGCGCGGTGATCGCGTCCATCCCACAGCCACTGTCGCTCACGGCCAGCATCACGTACGGTCCCGGCGTCATCTCCGCGTGGTCCTTGAGCATCGCGGTATCCACCTCGACCGCTCCGGTCTCGATGACCAGCGTGCCCCCAGCCGGCATCGCGTCACGCGCATTGACCACGAGGTTGAGCACCACTTGCTCGATCTGGCCCGGGTCCGCGCGCAGATACAGCGGCGTGCCGCCGCGCCGCAGACGAATGGTCACGCTCTCTGGGATCAATCGCCGCAGCATCTTGTCCAGATCCACCAAGAGCTGGTTCAGCTCGAACACCTGCGGCTTGATCACCTGCCGGCGGCTGAACGCCAGCAACTGTCGCGTGAGCAACCGCGCCCGCTGCGCCGCCCGATCAATCTGCTCCACGGGCATGCCTACACGCGGGTCAAGCGTCTGCCCCCCCAGCGCCCCCCGCAGCAGTTCCAGATTGCCAAACATGGCCGTCAGCATGTTGCCAAAATCGTGCGCAACCCCCGCCGCCAGCAGGCCAACCGCCTCCAGCTTCTGGGCTTGGCGCAATTGAGCTTCCAGCCGGGCGCGCTCGCTCGTATCGCCCACGAGCGCCAGCACGGCGCTGACGGCTCCGTGCGCGTCGCGCAGGGGTGCTGCCGATACGCTCAGATCGAGCACGGTGCCATCCCGGCGCTGCAGTCCCAGCTTGCGGTCCGTGAAGTCCTCCCCGCCCCACACCGGTCCGAAGAGCTCCAGCAAACCGGGCGGCAGGATGCGCCTGGGCGGCGTCGCACCGGATGCCGCCGGCAGCCAGTCGAAGATCGCCTCGGCGGCCGGATTCGACAGCCGCACAACTCCGGCCCGGTCGGTGATCACGATGGCGAGCGGCGCTGCGGCCACCAGCGCCTCCAGCGTGTCATTCGCCTCCACCAGTTCCCGCGTCCGCGCCCGTACCTTGCCTTCCAGGTTCTCGTTGATCCCGCGGATTTCCCGGAACTTCTCCGCCAGCGTCCCCGTCAACTCCCGGAAGTTTGCCACCAACGCATCGACCTCCCGCACCGCGCTGCGCGGCCAGCGCACTACGTCCAGCGGCACCGGGTCCGCCGAGAACGCCGTCGTCATCGCCGACAACTGCGCCAACGGCGCCGACACCCGGCGGCTCGCGATGTGCGCGAACAGCACGCTCAACAGCATCAGAACCAGCGTGATGCCGAAACTCACCACGAACGTCCGGAAGACCGTCACGTGCTGCGGTGCCAGCGGCGCCTCCACCAGAAGCCGCCAACCCAACCCTTCGCCGAGCATCCGCTCGCACACAAACGCCGAACGGCGCCACCGATCGATGCGCGGCCCCCCTTCCTCGGGATCCGGGTAGCATTGCTCCAAGCCGTATTCCGGCCGCGGGACAACTTCGCGCGGCGGGCTGCGGTACCGGCTGCCAACCGGCGGCCCGCTGGCGGTTGCAGCCACAACGCGGCTCTCCCCATCCACGAGAACCGCCCGCACATCACTGCCTCCCATCAGCACCGAGAAGGTCCCCTGCATCGCCCGCTGGTCAAGCGCCGCTAACAGCGCTCGCCCTCCGACCGGACACGGTGACCCCGGCATCACCAGCCACAACATGCCCGCCGGGGCCGCGACCCGCTCCGACCCCCGTGGCGTTTCCAGCGGCGCGAGGCCTGCCGTCCAATGTTCCGTGTTGCGCGCCCGCCGGAACAGCGCCGCCAGCTCCGCGCTCAGTTCCGCCGCCGACTCCTCTGCCGGATAGCTCGCCAGGACGCGCCCCTGGGCGTCTACCAGCCGCAGCGCCTGCACATCGGGCATGGCCACGCGCACGACCGCCCCCACGGCCTGCAGACGGGCTTCCGCACCTTCCGGCGACACGTGCAACTGCTGCATCATGCCCTGCAACATCCGGGTGTGCCGATGCAGCAGGTCCAGCGCGTCGGAGACCATTTCGCTGGACAGCGTTGTCACTTCCCCAGCGATGTCCCCCTCCACCGAGCGGCGCACCTCGCGCCCATACAGCGCCATCACCAGGATCGCCGGCGCGATCGCCACGCCCGCCAGGCAGGTGAAGAGCAAGTGGCTCAACTCGTACGTACGCCGCTCTGCCGCGCGCCGCCCGGGCGCCGGCAGCAGCGCCAGGACGATGCTCGCCCCCAGCGCGTTGCCAATGCCATTGACCCACTGTTTGAGGATCACGGCCATGGTCACCGGCGCATCCAGTCCGCCCACCAGGTGCAGCATGACCCAGATCAGCGGCGCTCCCACGAGCGGCCAGTAGATTGCCTCGAACAAGATCAGGTTACGCGACTTCGCGCGCCGCAGGAGTATGCCGACAAACACCGCCTCGCCGGCGTACCAAACCAGCGCGTAAGGATGTCCCCACAAGATGAGCGTGTACGACGCGGCCACAAGCGCAGCCACAACGCCCCAACCCACGCCGTACAAGGCGAGCGTGATGAGCACAAGAATCGTGCCGAAGACGTAATCGAACCCCTGGAACAAAGGCAGGGCCAGGTAGTTACCCAAAACGCCGCCACCCAGCAGCAACAGCAGCCCCACAGCGCGCCGCCAACCCCAAGCCCCGGGCGTCACCACCGCCTGCGCCTGGCTGTCCACGTCACCGCTCGGTCTCACTCGAATACCCGTCCCCTCACCAGTCATCTGCGAGTTGCGCACCGGCCAATCAGATGCGGACTCGGACGCACACACGGACCTGATCATGCGCACTATACCACTTGCCCCACAGCGGCTGCAACGCGGCTCCATGTTCCCGCGCTGATTCTCGCACCCCTCGCGCTCCGCCCCGCACCGCGCTGGTACGCTGAGCCGCTTCGGTGGCGCACGCTACGCGTACTCGCGCGCTCCGGCCGGCCGCGCCGCAGCGCCGTCACGGCCGCGAGCACGACCGGTGCTCCGGGCTGAGTGTTTCCGCCTGCGTCCGGCGGTCGGCGCCATTGCGTGAGGACAACACGGCCATCCCCGACGCACCGCCGGCGACCGGCGACGTCGTTTCGGGCCCCGCTGTCCCCGCCGGTCTTGTTCGGTTATACCTGCGCCTGCGCGGCGCGCGGCCGTGCCGTTACCCAACTGAGTCAGCGCCGATGTCCAACACGATCGTCAAGCTCGACGGAACCTGGCAACTGGCCGGCTTCGACGGCTATGGCCAACTCATCACCGATATCGAACTGCCCGGCGCGCTGCCCAGCTTCCGCTGGCTCGCCGCCGAGGTCCCCGGCTCCGTCTATCTCGATCTCGCACGGGCCGGCTGGATCGCCGACGTCTACGCCGACTGCAACACGCTGGCCGCGCGTTGGGTTGAAGACGACTACTGGTTCTACCGCCGCACGCTCACCGCCCCCGCGCTGCAGCCCGGGCAGCGGTGCTTCCTGGTCGCCGATGGGCTCGATCTCGACGCTGTCGTGTACCTCAATCGCCGCTCCCTGGCCGAGCACCACAACATGTTCCGCCCGCTGCGCGTCGAGTTGACGCCGCATCTGAAGCCGGGGGAGAACGAGCTGATCCTCCGGCTGAACAGCGGCCGGCTGCGGACGTCCGATCGGCGCGGCGGGGACTACAACCTCGAGGTCACCGCGGTAGCGACGAAGCGAATGCACCTGCGCAAGCCGCAGTTCGGGGCGCGCTGGGACTGGGCGCCGCGGCTCATGAACGTCGGCATCTGCGGCGGCGTGCGGCTGGAGGTCTGCCAGACCGCGCGACTCGACGCCGTCGTCGTCACGCCGGAGCTATCCGACGACTGTGCGGCCGCCACGCTGCACGTCCAGGGACACGTCGAGAACCTGACGAATGCTCCGGTGGAGCTGACGCTGCGCGCGACGGCTCAACCCGGCGGCGCGGCGGCGGACTGCCGGGTGACGGTAGCGCCCGGCGCGGGCGAGTTGCGCGTGGCGCTGCCGATCGCCAAGCCGCGGCTGTGGCAGCCGCGCGGGCACGGCGAGCAGCATCTGTACACGGTCCACGTGGAGCTGCGGGCGGGCACGACGCTGGTCGACACGCGCCGGCTGCAGACCGGCGTGCGGCGCGTGGAGATTCGCCAGGACCCGGCACCAGACGGAGGGCGGCTGTTCCAGCTCGTCGTCAACGGGCAGCCGGTGTTCTGCAAGGGCGGCAACTGGGTGCCGGCGGACCTGTTGTACCCGCGCGTGAAGCCGGCCGATTACGGCGAGCTGGTGGCGCTGGCGGTCGAATGCGGCTTCAACCTGCTGCGGATCTGGGGCGGCGGATTGTATGCCGATCCGGCGCTGCTGACCGAGTGCGACCGGGCGGGGCTGCTGGTGTGGCACGACATGATCTTCGCCTGCTCGAAGTACCCCGGCGACGATCCGGAGTTCGTGCGGGAAGTCGACGCCGAAGTCCGGCACCAGGTGCGGGAGCTGGCGGCGCATCCGAGCCTGGCGGTGTGGTGCGGCAACAACGAGATCGACATCGGCATTGCGGATCAGTGGATCGTGTCGTACGACCGGAGCACGCGGCCGTGCCACGATCTGTTCCACCGCCGCTTCGGCGAGATCGTGGCGGCGGAGGACGGTTCGCGGCCGTACTGGCCGACGTCGCCGTGGTCACCGGACGGCTCGTCGCCTGGGAACCAGGCCATCGGCGACCAGCATCCGTGGCTGGTGGGGCTGGGGCCGCCGAAGGGCGACTACTGGTTCTACCGCCTCGACGCGAGCCGATTCCCGAACGAGGGCGGGATGCTCGGGCCGAGCACGCCGGCGACGCTGCGGCAGATTCTGCCGCCGGATGAGCGGCGCGTGACGAGCCGGACGTGGCGGCACCACGACAACTCGCAGAACACGTGGCGCGGCGAGTCGATGGTGGACAACCTGCTGCACGTGAACCTGCTCGAGCGGCCCGCGGAGCTCGCCTTCGACGAATACGTCCGGTACGGGGGCATTCTGCACGGGGAGGCGCTCGAGACGGCGATCGACAACTGGCGCCGCCGCATGTGGCAGTCGGCGGCGGCGGTGTTCTGGATGTACAACGACACGTGGCCGGCGACGGTGAGCTGGACGCCGATCGACTTCTTCCGGCGGCGCAAGCCGGCCTTCTGGTACGTCAAGCGGGCGTTCGCACCGCTGCGGGCGATCTGCGTGGAGCTGGACGGCCATGTGGCGTACATCGTCGTGAACGACATGCTGGCGCCACAGGCCGTGAAGCTGCAGTACGGGTTGTTCGCGCTGGCGGGCGGGCGGCCGGTCGACGAGACGATCGCGGTCGAGTGTCCGGCCAACGCGGGCATCGTGGCCGCGCGGGTGCCGCTGGAGAAGTGGGTGCGTCTGGGCACGAGCACGCACGGGGCGTTCGCGGTGCTGCACGCGGCGCCGGCAGACGGCCGCGTCACTGCGACAAACGGGCCGCTCATCCTTGGCCACCAGCGGCTGTTCCGCGCGCGGTTCCGCGACTTGGCATGGTCGCCGGCCGAGGTCCGCATCGAACGCACGCCGACGGCGTTGCGGCTGCGGAGCGAGACGTTCGCGTGGGCGGTGTGTCTGGACGAGAGCGGGGAAAGGCCGCTGGCGGACAACTGGTTCGACCTGCTGCCGGGGGTGGAGTACACGGTGCCGTGGCCGGCGGAATGGGCGACGCCCACGCCACGGGCGAGCAATCCGGTTCGGCCCTGATGGCCTCGCGCTTGGCCGTACGCGTTCACTCGGGCGTTGGCAGCCGTGCTGGCGGACTACTCTCCCGCAGGACCGTCGCTGCCCGGGCTACGTCCGGCGTGATCGGCGGAGGGCAGCGGCAGTCAGCGGAAGAAAGAGGAGGAGTGTGCCTGGCTCAGGAATGACCACCCCCTGGGCGGTGTATTGCGCGCCTGACCCTGAGGTGAGGCTGAAATCGGTAATCTCGCCCTGACTGGTAAAGAGCTGGATCCCGGTGATGGTGGCGGTGCTGCCGAAAAGCGAACTCATCGCGCCGTTGCCATTGCCGACGCCGGTGAATGTCTCGAGGCCCATGCGAAACTCGGCGCTCGCGCCGAAAATGATGGGGATGTCCGCGTAGACGGTGGTGGCTCCGCCAAAGGTGATATGCGCGGGCTGGCCCTGAGCGTTGAGAGGGCCCACATCGAGGGTCATGCCTGCCGGCGTGGTATACGAACCGAGATAACTGTGGGGGCCGTAGATGTCGTAGCCGTTGCCGTAGATAATGCCGAAGGTCTCAAGCAAGGGGCGGTTAATCGCGGGGTATCCCGGACGGGGGGTACCATAGTCGTAACGGAAGACGAGGCCGGCGGAGCCGGTACCGGTAACGGACAGGTTGCCGTCGAGTGAGATGGCAAGGCGCATCGTTCCGGGGGTGGCCACGGAAACGCCGGGGCTCATGGGATTCAGCGACTCGGTGAAGATGCTGAAGGAGTCGGCGTTGTTGACGGTCATGTTGTCGGCCGCACCGCTGTGCGTGGCCTGTGACTGCGATTTGAGTTGCCCATAGCGTGCGGTGGCGCTGGTGAATCCGCTGTAGACCCACGGACCGAAGGTGCTGTTCCCACTGCCCGCGGAGCTCGTCGTGTCGCTAAGCGGCGCAAGCGCGCTGGAGGTCTGGTCGCGCCAGAGCCCGCTGATGCCGTCGGCCGCCAGGAAGCTCGGGTCGGTGTAGGCATTGGACGGAACGGCTCCGCCGAAGCCGAAGTTGTAGGAGGTGGGGTATGGCAGGCCGTAGGTGGCGTAATTGCTCTGGCCGTTGGTCGCCATCACGAACGTCTCAAGACCTGTGGCCGCAAGACTGTGCGTGCCAGACCCCAGACATGTCAAAGTAACCAGAACAGCCGCAATATGGTTGCGCATTTGAACTCCAGGAAATGGGGTAACACCGAACTGACCGGCCCTAACACAGCCGATTATAGACCGCCCAAACTGGCGGACTCCGCGCACACCGGTATTTCGCATTTGACCTTGCCCGGCGACGCCGCCGCGTAAGGTTAAATGGGAAGTGTTGGAGTCCGTAGTAAGTGGCATCTGGAAAATCCGGGGCAACCACCGATCGTGACCCCGGCGCCACGGGACGTTGGGCGGGGACTGCGGGACACGTGAAACGGGACAGGAGAAGCCAGGGGGAAGGTGGTCATGGTTGCCAAGGTGATCAAAGTCGGCGCGAGACGGGTTGTTTCGTGCGCGGTTCGCGTTGCGCCAGGGGAAGGTGCTCAACGTGATCATGGTTGCGCGCTCGGGTTTTGATCATCTTGGCTTATCGCGACATTGCGGGCGGGAGTCGGTGACAAGTGACATGTGGCAGGGAACAAGGGGGCGTGCGCGGTTCGCGCAGGGAAGTAACAAGGTGAGCAAGTAACGAAGTGACAAAGGGGAGCGGTGGGCGGTCTAGGAACGTGCGTATTCATAGAACAAGGGTAGCACGGGAATGGGGACGGGGGAGGAGTAGCGAGTTACGAGTAGCGAATAGCGAGTTGGAGCGGGAGTTGGCGGATTCTGCGGGGAAGCGTCAGAAGTAAGAAGTCGGAAGTTGGGGGCGGGGGAGAGGATGGCGAATGTCGAAGAGCGAATAGCGACATGGGACGGGGGGTGGCGGATTGTGGCGGGGATTCGCGGAGATTGGCGGCAGGACGCGCGACGGGGGCAAAGGGAGGGCGTCGCATGCGACCCCGAAGGTCGCGGGCCGGCTTCCCGTTCCACAACCCACCCAGCGCACGGCGGCGTCACGGGCTGCCCTGCAGCCAGTCCACGAGGGGCTCGACCCAGCGCCACGCGCAGACAACTTGGTACGGAGAGGTGCCGCTGGCCTCCGCTAACCCAGCCGCGCTCGCCGCGAAGGCAATAATCAGTAGCACGACGATGGCCGCCGCTCCCAACCCCATCGCCCAGCCGCGCCGGATACGCAGGTGGACCTGGAGCCCGAACGCAAGCGAAACGAAGAACGCGACAACGGGTACGATCGGAACGCTGCGCCAGACGTAGCGGCCCCACGGACGCCACGGCAACCGGGGCAGCGCGTCGAATCTGTCTTGAAGGTGGCCCACTCCTTCATGCGCGAGCACCGACGCCGCGCGCCACAACACACAACCGAGGAGTGCCAGCAGCATCAGCCGCAGAATCTGACGCGAGCGAATCCGATAGCGCTGAATCGTCTGCCGAAACACATGTAACACCAGCCACGTCAGCGCGGCAATCGTCACATCACCCACGGCCGCCCAGATGTGCCCTTCCCAGTCACGTGCCGCGATGAGGGTTATGCCCTGTCCCGGCGTCTGGTGGTGTGTGTAGTAGTCGAACGTGGCGTACTCTACGCTCACGCACACTGGCACCTGAATCGCCAGCGCGATCAGCAGCAGCACCACCAGCGGGCCGAGGCGCGGCTCCACAGCCAGAGGCAGGTCGCGCCACAACCGCCACGGCCACATGGCGCGCCAGCAGGTGAGCAGCAGGGAACGGACGGGGCGGTCGCGCCAGTGGTAGTCGAAGAGGGGCGAGGCCAGGTGGTGGCGCGCGGCGGCGATGAGTTCGTCCCAATTGAACGGCAGGCCGCACTCGGGGCAGCGCGGGTTTGGGAGCAGGCGGAGGTCGTAGCCGCAGCGGGGGCAGTGGAGGACGACGTCGAGGGTGGACCAGTCGGGGGCGGCGACGCCGGGCGGCGCGGTGGGCGGTGTCGGCGGCGATGCAGCGCTGCGGTCGCACATCGGAGGGTTCCCTCGCTCGGAGCATGGTAACGTGGGGCGTGGGCGGCGTCAGCGCGCGCGGGGGACACGCGGCAGGGCGGACGTGAAAAAGTGCAAACGTGAAAAGGTGAAAAACGAGGCGGGGTGGGCAGGCGTGAAAACGTGCAAAGGTGAAAAGGTGAAAACGGGGTGGCGGCGGGCGCACGGGGAATTCGGTGGCGTTCGCCGTTCGGGGATAGATTCCTCAGTCGTTACACTCCTTCGGAATGACAGACAGGGGCGGGCGTCAGCGCGGGAGTGAGGGGCAGGTGGCAGGTGACGGGGCGGACGTGAAAAGGTGCAAACGTGAAAAGGTGAAAACGAGGCGGGGTGGGCAGGCGTGAAAACGTGCAAAGGTGAAAACGGGGTGGGGTGGGCAGGCGTGAAAACGTGCAAAGGTGAAAAGGTGAAAACGGGGTGGCGGCGGGCGCACGGGGAATTCGGTGGCGTTCGCCGTTCGGGGATAGATTCCTCAGTCGTTACACTCCTTCGGAATGACAGACAGGGGCGGGCGTCAGCGCGCGCGAGTGCGGCAGGTGACAGGGCGGACGTGAAAAGGTGCAAACGTGAAAAGGTGAAAACGAGGCGGAGGAGGAGCGGTCCGCACAGCGGACCCTACGGAGACTGGTGCGCATCCTCGCGACACAGCAGTTCGTCCACGCGCGCGAAGGAGTAGCCGCGCTGTCGCAGTTCGTCGAGCAGCGGGCCGAGTTGGGCGTGCATCTTGTCCGTGCGCAGCGAGCCGACGTGGAGCAGCAGGAGGAAGCCGCTTAGGCCGTGGGGGTCTTTTTGCTCATAGGCCAGAATGTCGGTGCGGATGCGTTCGGACGAGACGAAGCCGCGCTCGCCCTCGGGGATCCAGTCGCGGTTGGAGCCGCTGCCGGGGGTGAAGTTGAAGAGGACGATGCCGCGCGCGGCCGCCCAGCGGGCCTGGTCGGCGTTGTACCACTCGTACGGGGGGATGAAGTAGATGGGGCCGTCGCCGGCCAGGGCCCCGAGAGCGCGCAGGTCGGCGATGTTGCGGTCCAGGTCGGCCGCGAACTCCGCCTCCGTCACGAGCGAGCGGGCGCGGTCGTCCCAGGGGCAGTAGAGGAGGTGGCCGTGGGAGTGTGGGCCGACGTAGTGCCCGGCGCGGACCATACGGCGCACCAGCTCGCGGTGCGCGGCTTTGGCCAGATAGGTACCGGTGAAGAAGAAAGAGGCGTGGATGTCGCGTTGCTGCAGGACGTCGAGGATGGTCGCCGTCCCCTCGCCGTAATCGCCGCCGGTGAAGACGAGGGCGAGGGCTCTGCGGCTGGTGTCGCCGCGGATAATACCGCCCTGGTCGCGGGTCAACGTCGGGTCGTCCGTCGGCGGCCACGGCAGCGCACGCCGCTCGGGCGCGGCGCATCCCGCCCCGCACAGAGCCGCGACAAGCAGCACGAGCGCGCCACCCCGCGAACGCCCCGGCAAATACCCCAACGGACGCCCCAGCAGACAACCCACCCCGCGCCCCGGCCTGTCCCAACACAAAACCCGACACATTCGCCCAGACTTCATGGTTCCGCATCGCATGCCCGCACCGTATGATGGCACCGTAGCGGACGCAAGCCCCGAGTGCCGCCCCGCGCGGCCGGTCGCGCTGTGCCCGCCGCGGAGGACGACATGCTGCGAACCACCTGCTGGACGATCCTCGCCGCTATCGTGGCCGTCACCCTCTCCGGGTGTACGGCCAATTCATCCCACACCACCAAACCGATCGCCCCGCAGGCCGCTCCGCCCACCAACGTCGCCGACACGCGTCCGGCCACGACCGGCCCTACGACGCGCCCGACCACGGTGCCGGCCGCCGCGCCGTCGCCCACGACGAAACCGCCGGCCGCCAGTCCCGCAGCGCCGGCCCCTGCAACTGCGCCGACAAGCGCCCCGGCGACGACGCGACCAACCCCGGCTTCGACCGCGGCGCCCGCAAACACACGGACGACCTCCGCGCCGACTTCGTCACCCGCCAGTCAGCCCGCCCCCACCGGTTTGCGCTTCAAGCTGCCGACCGTCGGCGAGGTCTTCGTGCCGGACTATCTCCCGGCCGGTCTCAGCAAAGTCGACGTCCTCGTCCACCTGCACGGCGCTGCGTCCGTGACCGAGCGCGAGCTGGTCGCCGCCAGACTCAAGGCCGTCCTGATCACAGTCCACTATGGCGGGCTGTCGGGGGCGTATGAGAAGCCCTTCTCCAATGCGGCGCTGTTCCGGACGATTCTGGACGAGGCGCTGGCCGCACTGAAGAAGCGTGAGTGCGTCGCCGCCGGCGCCGAGTGGCAGCATGTGTGCGTCTCGTCGTTCAGCGCCGGGTTTGGCGGCGTGCGGGCGCTGCTGAAGGTGCCCGAGTACTTCGAGCGCATCGACGCCCTTTATCTCGCGGACACGGTCTACGCCGGCTACCTGCAGGAGAACGGCCATCGGCGCGTCGACCCCGCGAACATGGAGGACTTCCGCCGCTTCGCCAGCGAGGCCGCCGCTGGCCGCAAGACCATGTTCATCACGCACTCGTACCTGGAGCCGGGGAGCTACGCGGGGACGCACGAGACGGCCGACGACCTGATCGACTTCGT
The DNA here is from genome assembly GCA_964523405.1 of uncultured Planctomycetales bacterium. GTDB lineage: Bacteria > Planctomycetota > Phycisphaerae > UBA1845 > Fen-1342 > CAZGAQ01. The sequence continues at coordinate 42,757 of CAZGAQ010000002.1, read as the reverse complement.
CGGCGCCCATCGCCAGACGGTCGACGAGCCGGGTCCAGCGGGGATGCGCATCATCTCCCGTGCGGAGAAGGCGGGCTTCATTGTTCGGGGCTGCGCCGGCAAGACCGGCGAGGACCACATGGCGCATCTGCGCAACATGGGGTTCTGGTATCCGCGCCTGCCGCTGGACCGCGTGGGGGATTGAGCCGCAGAGTGCGGGGCGGCTGTGTCCAGCGCGTGTCTGATTCCGTCGTGAGTCCGTGCGCGATTTGACTTCATGAAAAGCGCGCGCAGACTCTATCTTGGAAGGTGCGGTGCGAATGTACATGCGATCATCAGCGTAATTCCTCCGATCATTCGTCCTCCCCGCCCCACCGACCGACAGGGAATCACCAGAGATAGCAGGCTGGAAGCTGGCGGCTGCAGACCGCGCGGCGTGGGATTCCGGAAGCGTTTCATCCGGGACTTGCGTGGCGAGGTTCTTCAGCCCATGCCGGCGGTCCGCATGCGTAGCCGCACTGCCGCGCGCTGAGGTGCTCGGCACCGGACAGCGTACGGCGGCCGCGCCGGTCTCGTCGCGTGTCGCAGCAGCCCGCGTGGTCTGCGGCGATTCCCCAGCGCGTGTTGCCGCGGCCCGGCAGCGCGCTGAGCCCACCCCGTTTTGAACCCGGCGCTGCGGTTGCGCCGGCGTTGCGAAATGTAAACATGGAGGTGCGCCATGTCATCCGGACTTTGGGCTTGGTGCGCGCGCGGGCTCGTCTGGTCGCTCCGACGCAACCCTCTCTACCTCCTCAGTGCCGCCTGCATGGCCGTCGGCGCACGCCTCTACCTGGTCTGTCCCGACTCGCCCGCCGGTGATATCGGGCTGATTCTGCTCACCCTCGGCGTGCTGCAGGCGTACGAGTGGGCGGTCACCACGATTCTGCTGGCGCTGCACCGCTCGCGCCGCTCGCCTGAGGATGAGCCCTCCCTCCTGCTGGTCGCGGCCCTCTTCTGGACCGGTCCGCTGGCCGCGACGGTCGAGCTCTCCGCGCGCCAAGCCCACCCAGGCACCCTGTGCGCCGTCGGCGTGCTCGTGTTTGCGCTCGCGGAGCTGTGCGTGGTGCGCCGCGAACTCGCCTTGCCGCTGAGCCGCAGCGGGCGCGTGCTCGCGCTGGCTTGCCTCGCTCTGCTGGTGCTTGCTCCGCGAGTCCTGCGCGTCGACGACACCGCCACGACCCATGAGCTTTTCCTGTACTTCTGCTGGTGGTTGCTCGCGGCCTGCACCCTGCTGGCTATCCCGGCGCTGCGCGCCCACGAGCCGAGCCTCCAGACGCTCCTGGCGATGGTGCCCGGAGACACGCAACACCCCAGCCCCCGCGCTCCGCGCGTCGCGAGCGAGCTGCGCGCTCTGCGGATCGAACTGGCCTTTCTGGGCACGGTGGTCGCCGCCACGGCCACCCATTTCTGGGCGATGAACTACGCCTTTTATGGTCATGCCCGCGCGTTCTACGCCGCACCCGTGCTCCTGGTGCTGAGCCTCGTGGGGTTTGACGCCTTCGCGCGGTGGCCAGGGCGGCGAGGTGTGGCTGTAGCCCTGCTGGCCCTGGTGCCCGCGCTGGCCGTGGGCCTCGCCCTCCAGCCGTTCCACCCCGATGTACCCGCCCACGTGCTGCCGGTGGGCGTGCGTGATCCCTTGCTGGTGACGCTGGTCGGTGCGGCGCTGGTGTGGTGGTGCGGCGCCGCCCGCCTCCGATCGGCGGGTCTCTTTCACCTGGGGAACCTGGCCTTTGCGGCGACCGTGCTGCGTGCGGCGCGGACGCTGCCGCTGCCCGTGACTCCCGCCGTGCCCGGGGTTGATGGCCTCGCGCCGCGCGACCTGCTGACTGGCGCCCTCCTGCTCCTGTCGGCCTACCTGCTGTGTGTCGCGCTGGTTCGGCGGTCGCGCGCCGAGGCTGTCCTGGGGCTGGTGCTGGTGGAACTCGCGGCCTGTACGTGGGCGTGGGAGCGAACGGAGGCGGTATTCACAATCGGCACGGTCGCGTGCTGGTGCGTACTCAGCGCGGCGCATCTGGGAGTGCGACCGCCGGGCCTCGCGGTCCTGTTGTGGCCGGCGCTCGGACTGGTTGCATTGGCCTGGTACGCCGAACTGGACAACTCGGCCGTGTGGGCGGCGCGCCTGCAGCTTACGGGTCTGGCGAGTGCGCTCCTGGTCGTGGGCTGGTTGCGGCGCAGTCCGCGCGAGCGGGCCCTGGGGGTGGCGGTGATCGCGGTCAACGTGCTGTTCTATGGCGGGCGCGGCGCGGCGGCCGGGCCGAATCCCGTGGCCACGCTGGTCATGCTGGGAAGCTTCGTGCTGCTGGTGGGCGGCGCGCTGGTGAGCTGGCACAAGACGCGTCTGCTGGCGCTGGCCCGGGCGACGCCGACGTCCGCAGGGCCGGAAACGGAGCGGACGCTCGAAGTGTGACCATGGCCGAGTGGCGCGCCGCCCCGCGTCGGGCAAGCGGGCATCGGGCGGCGCCGAGCCCGGCTAGCGCGCCCCGGCGGCGATCCAGCGTTCGAGCCGCTCGCGGGCCTCGCTGTCACGCAGTTGCTGCGGCGGATGCTTCATGGTGAACGCGGAGACTTCCTGCAGCGGGCCGCCGATACCGCGATCCAGGGCGAGCTTGGCGCAGCGGATGCCGTCGATGCCCATGCCGGCGCTGTTCGGCGAATCCTCGACGCTCAGGCGCAGCTCGATGTTCATGGGCACGTCGCCGAAGCCGCGGTATTCGAGCCGCATGAAGCAGACCTTGTTGTCGTTCTGCCAGGGGACGAAATCGGACGGGCCGATGTGGATGTTGTCGGCCTCGAGCGGCACGTCGAGCTGCGACTGCACCGACTCCGTCTTGCTGATGCGCTTCGACTTCAGCCGGGCTTGGGACAGCATGTTCAAAAAGTCAGTGTTCCCGCCGGTGTTGAGCTGGTAGGTGCGATCGAGGCGCACCCCGCGGTCGCCCATCAGGCGCGCCAGGACGCGGTGCACGATCGTGGCGCCGAGCTGGCTCTTGATGTCGTCGCCGATCACCGGCAGGCCGCGCTGGGTGAATTCGCGCGCCCACTCCGGGTGGGACGCGATGAACACGGGTACGCAGTTGACCATGGCGACGCCGGCATCCAGGCAAGCCCGCGCGTAGTGCTTGACCGCTTCCTCGGAGCCCACCGGCATATAACAGATCAACACCTCGGCGCCGGATTCCTTGAGCACCTTCGCCACATCGCAGGGCGGCGCGTCCGCCGCGCGGAAGGCCTTGTGCTCGGGATAGTCGCGCATGTGCTCCGCGACGCCGTCGAGTACCGGACCCATCTGCACCGTCACGCCGTAGTTGGGCAGCTCGGCCTGAAACACCTTTGTGCAGTTCGGCTGCGCGAACACGGCTTCTTGCAGCGGGCGCCCGACTTTGCGACAGTCGATGTCGAACGCCGCGACGGGACGGATGTCGCTGATGCGGTACCCGCCGAGCTCCGGATGCACGAGGCCGGCCGTCTCCAGCGAGACTGGTGGACGATAGTACTCGATGCCCTGTAGCAGCGAGCTCGCACAGTTACCGACGCCAGCAATCGCCAGCTTGATCTGCGCCAAGACACGCCTCCTTGCCCATGCGTAACAACACTAGCGCGCGGGTCCAGAGTAGCCAGAACCGCTCGAACCACGATCGTGCCCGGAGGGCGGCCGGCACCGAATCGCCCGGCGCACCGCGCTACGGACGACCCGATCGGCACCGCGGTCTACCACTCCAGGCCCCACGCTCACCACTAGTTAAGCAAGTTCCCGGCGCATCGCAAGGGTTCTCCTGCTCGGCACCCGCGCCAGCCACTGTCCCCCAACGCAGCAGACACGCACCCGCGACCCCCGTTAGCCGCGCGCCACAGGCCGTACCGCGTGCTGCTGCGCCAGCTCCGCGAGCGCCCCGCCGACCTGGTCGACGTCGGCCGCCGTCGTAAACGGCCCCATTGACAGACGTGTGGTACCACCTAACTCCAGCGTGCCGATAGCCTTGTGTGCGAGCGGCGCGCAGTGCAGGCCGCTGCGCGACAGGATGCCGTAGCGTGTCTCAAGCAGCGCGGAGAGCTCCGCGGGCTCCAGTCCGTCGATGCGAACGCTGAACACACCGACGCGCTGCTCCGGCGCCCGCGGGCCGTACCACTGCAGCCCACTGATTCGCGCCAGGTGTGTGCCCATCTGGTGACACAACTGCAGTTCCTCGCGGCGCCAAGCGGCAACACCTCGCTCTTCGAGCCACTGCACGCCCGCCAGCAGGCCCGCAATGCCCGGTGCATTGTGGCTACCTGCCTCGAAGCGGTCGGGCAGTCCCGCCGGCTGCACCGGAAACTCGCTGCCGGAACCGGTTCCGCCCTCCCGGACTGTCTGCATCTGTCGCTCGACCCCCGCCCGAATGATCAGGACCCCCGTCCCCAACGGCCCCAGCAGCCCTTTGTGACCGGGGCACGCCAGAAGGTCCAGGCCGAGGCGTGCGAACTCGATCGGCACATGGCCGGCCGATTGGGCCGCGTCGACGAGCAGCAGCACGCCCCGTCGCCGGCAGAGCGTGGCGAGCGGTTCAAGCTCCTGCAGCGCACCCGTCACGTTGCTGGCGTGGTTCACGACGACGAGCCGTGTTTGCGGGCGGATGGCACCGGCCACGTCATCGGGATTGAGCCGTGTACTGCGTACGTCCACGCCTACGGCTGTCCAGGTGACGCCCCACTGCTGCTCCAACGCACTGAGCGGACGCAGGACCGAGTTGTGATCCAAGCATGTCGTGACGACGTGATCGCCACGGCGGACCACGCTCTTGATCGCGAGGTTCAGCGCATCCGTGCCGTTGAAGGCGAAAATCACCTGATCCCCCGCCGCACACTGGAAGAACCGCGCCATGGCAGACCGGCAGGTCTGCAGGGCGCGCGCTGCGACCTGGGCCTCGCGATACGCGCCCCGTCCGGCGCTGGCATGCACATCCGCGAAGTACGCCGCAACCGCTGCGGCGACCGCGGGCGGCTTGGGATGGCTGGTGGCGGAGTTGTCGAAGTACAAACGTTGACTGTGGGGCTCGGACATCCAGGCTCACCGCGTGCCGAGCGGGTTCGCGTGCGACCTCGCCGGCACTCCTGGCAAGCCTCTGGCGGTCGCGCACGGCCGCGGGCGGCGCCGATCTTTGGCCGGCTCCGCCCGGGGCACCCTCGACAGACGTGTAGTATACGCGCGACCGCCTGCGCCCGCAGCCGCGCGCTCGGTGGCGGCTCTTACGGCGCCGGCCAGAGCACCTGATTCATCGCAGCGGCCGTCTGGGCAGAGAGCTGGCCGCCCGGGTAGATGACGACTTCAGAATAGCTGGTCAGCAATTGGAGGATCGTTCCGATCTGCGTGGGATCCCAGTAGCAAAAACCGTCGCAGCAGTAGGTCCAGCAAATCGGCACGTTCGGCTGCGGCGTCAGGTTCTGTAGGTCGCGCCGCGCATTGATCCAATCCGTAAACGTCGGCCAGGCCGGGTGTGCGTAGCTGTGATCCAGGAAGCGGCACTGCAGCACTTCGCCCGCCACCGCGTTGAGGGCGAGCGCGCGGTCGCGCTTCGGCCCCGGCGCCGGCCAGGTAATGCCGGGATACCACAGGTACGAGACAGTGCGCGGCAGGTAGGCCAGCGACTGGCGCAACTGGGCGAGGTCCAGCGTCGCCGTACCTTCGAGATAGCTCAACACGGCGCTCTCATGCTCGAAGATCACCGTCGTCTCGCCGGACAGCGCCACGGCCGTGGCCACATCGGCCGCGATCTGCTGCCAGCCCGCGGGCGCGGCGAAGTTGCCGGTCCCGAGGACCGCGCTGGTCTTGTACCCCGGGATGACGCGCATCCCGAGCCGCGTCCGCAGTTGCGGGTAGATCGAGGCCTTGTTCGTCTGCGTCGAGACGATGACCGTGTCCGTCACGAGGTGCCACGGCGCCGCCTGCGCCACGGCCACGTCGACCTCGGCGGGCGTGTTGCCGTTGCACTCGATCCACGGCACGATGAGGGGGGCGGTGACCGGCTTGTCGACGCGTACCAGCACCGTGCCGAGTTCGGAGGTGCCGCTCAGCACGCGTACGCGGCTCTCGTGCACGCCCACGTTGAGTTGCGACCGATCCGCAGTCAGGACCACCGCGTTCGTCTGCCCGGCCTCCAGAGCGCCCGACGTTGATCCCAGGCGCAGCCAAGCCGCGTCCGCAGTCAACGTGTACGCCAGGGAGCCACCGCCGGTATTCTGCAGCGTCAACGTCGCCTGCGCCGGGCCCCGCGCGAAGTCCACCTGTTCCGGGCTCACCTGCAGTATGGCGCTGCGCGTCCCACCCACGCTCAGGTACAGTGCCACCGCCGCGGACGCGCCCCCGCCCGCCAGAATCGTCACGCTGCCGGTGTACTCCCGGCTGGGAAGGCCCGTGCGCGCCACGCGAACGGTGACCACATCGGATTCGCCGATACTCTGGCCGCTGGTGGGCGTGATGACCGCCCAAGGCACATTGACGCTCAGGTTATAGACGAGGGCCCCGCCGCCCACGTTCCGGATGCGAAAGGTCAGCTCGTTCAGACTGGTCCCGAAGCGCAGCTCGCGCGTGTCCACGTCCAGCACGGGCCCCAGCGTCTGTCCGACCCCCGTACTCGTCCCCGGATCGACGGAGGTCGGAGTGGCCGTGTTCGGGTCGGTACTCGCGCCGTCGACACCATCCGTCGACGCATTCGGGTCACTCGTGCTGTCCTGCCAATTGCCGGTCTTGTCCGGATTGGCCATCCACATGTTCGCCGTCCAGGTCGTTCCATCCAGCGCGTCGCTGGGCGTGGAACCGGCCCCACAGCCCAAGCCGAGACCGACAGCCACCGCGGCCGCGGCCCACACTGCGCACCGCGCGCGTACCCGCGCGATCGTCAAGATGGAGGCTGCCATACTTCTTCCCTTCCGCCCCCGCAGCGCGCGGGCCACAACAAATCCCGCTCCCTACAAAGGTTGGATACGAAGCGGCAGGTGTCAAAATGGGCGCTTTGCGTTCTGGTGGTCTGCACAAACATCTGCGCCCACGCCGATAATCCGCAGGGGCCGCGGCGCGACCCACTGTTCTACTGGACCGAGTGTGTTGACCCGATAAGCGCGTTTTGGGGGCGTGCGCCCCCGGAGCCGCCATCCGGCACTGGGTACAATGGCTCGCCGATCCTGGGAGTGCCGTATGAGAACCGCGATCGTGGCTGTGCTGGGCCTGCTGGCCGCCCTGAGCATCCTGGCTGCCTGGTCCGCGGGGCCGCCTGGATCTTCCGCCGCAGCGCCGCAGGCGCCCACCTCGGCGCCGACTGGGGCGCCGCTGGTGATCGTGCCGTGGCTGGAATACGCCTCGACGCCCGGCATGCACGAGGAGACGCTGCGCGGGATGCGGGAATGGCAAACGGTGACGGACCGTGTCATCGTGAGCGTCATTTATCCCAAGGATTATGGCGTGCTTCGCACGCTGCGCGCCCAGTGTCCCGGCCTGCGAATCATTCCCGGGCTCAAGACCAGCATGGTGCTCGATCCGAAGGACTTCGCGAGTCCCGCGCGCTGGGAGCAGATTGCCCGTTCCGTAGCCCAGCTCCTCGAAGACACCGGGGAGCGCACCTTGCTCTTCGAAAACGAGACCGCGGTGCGCGACTACATCGAAGGCCGGGCGGAGATCGACCTCGAGCGCTTGCGGCGTTGCCTGCAGCAGCTCCCCAGGGACGTGCGGTACCTGTGGTACCCGGCGACATCGGGGGCCCCGGACCGGTTTGAGCGCTACCAGCGCGTGAACCGGGTTGTGCAAGAGGTCTGTGACGCCGAGCTGGTGGATCACAACACGCTGTTCGGCCCGCGCGAATACAACGAGCCGGGCACGCGCGAGTTGGCCGAACGATTGCGCAGCGGCGCGAAGCACGCCCCCGTACCGATGCTGTACTGCTATGGCGACGAGCCGGGCGAGTACGCGCGCGTCTGGTGGTGGCGCGACGCCCAACTGCCCGAGATTCTGGCCGTGGCGCGCGAGCGCTTCCCCGCGGCGCAATGGGCCATTGTGTACCCCGGCGCGCGGCGCTGGGCGAGCGGGGCGCGTGCGATCGCCGGCGTGCTCCTGCAGCACCAGCCCCCATCCGCCCCGGCATCCCCGTCCGGCGCGCCGGCCACGCGCACCGCCCCCGGGCCATGAGGCGCGGGCGCAGCGCTTGCGCCCATGCGGGCCGGGCGGACGCCCATCTGGCGACGCCGGCGAATGACCGATAGAATCCCGGTCCATTAGCGCGCCGGACCACCTGCGGGCTTGCGCCGGCATGACGCGCGGACCGGTTTGCCCGACCGACTCAACACGCAGAGGTACTCGTGCCGACGAAGATCATGATCGTGTTCGGAACCCGTCCCGAGGCCATCAAGCTGGCACCGGTCATTCTGGAGGCCCTCCGCCGCCCGCACGACTTCACCACGCGTGTTTGCGTGACCGCCCAGCACCGGGAGATGCTCGATCAGGTGCTGCAGCTGTTCCAGATTCGCCCGGACGTCGATCTCAACCTGATGCGGCCCAACCAGGATCTGTCGGACCTCACGGCGAACATCATCACTTCGATGAAGCCCGTGCTGGCCACGGAGCGTCCGGACTGGGTCCTCGTGCAGGGGGATACCACGACGGTCTGGGCCGCGGCCCTGGCGGCGTTCTACCAGGGCATCCGGATCGGGCACGTGGAAGCGGGCCTGCGGACGTTCGACAAGCGGCAGCCGTTTCCCGAGGAGATCAACCGGCGCCTGTGCACGCAACTGGCGGATCTCCATTTCGCGCCGACCGCGTGGGGCCGACAGAACCTGCTGAACGAGCATGTGCCCGCCGATCGGATCATCATCACGGGCAACACGGTCATTGACGCCCTGCTGTGGGTCCTGCAGCGCATCAAGACGAATCCGCCGGCCGAAGTAGCCCAGATTCAGCAGTGGGTGGGCGCGCAGGTCGGCGACCGGCGCATGGTGCTGATCACGGGGCATCGTCGCGAGAGCTTCGGCACCGGGTTCGAGAACATCTGCCGGGCTATTCTGACGCTCTCGCAGCGCTATCCGCACGTGCACTGGGTGTACCCGGTACACCTGAACCCGAACGTCCAGGAGCCCGTGCGGCGCATCCTCGGCACGCAGACGAACGTGCACCTGCTGTCACCGCAGCCCTACGCGCCGTTCGCGTGGCTCATGGAGCGCTGCACGCTGATTCTGACGGACTCCGGCGGGATCCAGGAGGAGGCCCCGAGCCTCGGCAAGCCGGTGCTCGTGATGCGGCATACGACGGAACGACCCGAGGGCGTCGAGGCCGGCCTGGTCAAGCTGGTCGGCAACGACCTGGAACCCATCGTGACCGCGGTGGCCGCCACGCTGGACGCGGGCACCCGCGCGGGCCCGGTCGTGAAGAATCCGTACGGGGACGGCCAGGCGAGCAAGCGGACGCTGGACGCCATTCTACAGGCGCAGTAGCACGCGCCGGGCGCGCCGAGGATACGCGGGATGAAGATACTGGTCGTGACGCAGCAGGTCATCCCGCACGAAGGCGGCCTCAGCACGCACGTGGTCGACCTGATCGCGGCGCTGCGGCGCGCCGGTCATGAGGCGCACCTGCTGCACGGCGGTCTCTCGATGCCGCCGCGCTGGCGCCGCGCCCTGCTTGCGGCGGCGGCCCTGGGCAGCGCGGATCGGTACTACGCGGCGCTGCTCGAAGCGCAGGTCGCCGGTCTGGCGCGCGCCGTCGGGGCGGCGTTGCACTCCTTTGAGCCGACGCTGGTGCATTGCCACGACGTGTACGCGGCGAATGCCGTGCTGCGCGCGCGCAACCACCGCCCGCGTCCGCTCGTGGAGACCGTCCACGGCCCGGCGCTGTACGAGTTTCGCCAAATGCGCGGCGCCGGCGGCCTGCCGCGCACCGAAGCCCGCATCCTCGCCTATGAGCGCGCCGCGTACGGCGCCGCCGGAGCCTTCATCCCGGTCGATTCGGGACAGGCCGCCATCCTCCGCGAGCACTACGCCGTCCCGGCCGACTGCCTGCACGTCGTGTTCAACAGCGTGCATGTCGACGAGGTCCGTGCCTTGGCCGCGGCGAGCCCGGCCGTGGCGCCGGCCGAGCCGTTCTTCCTCGTGCCCCGGCGCCTGGTGCCCAAGACCGGCGTGCGGTACGCCATCGAGGCGCTCGCGCGGCTGCCCCAACGCCACGCCCAACTGGTCATCGCCGGCGGCGGTCCGTTGCGCGCGGAACTGGAACAACTCGCGACGGCGTGCGGCGTGGCCGAGCGTACCCATTTCCTCGGTTCCGTCCCGCGGGCGCAGCTCCTGCCGCTGTTCGCGCGGGCAACGGCCGTGCTGGTTCCCTCGGTCCCGGTCACGGGGGTCATCGAGGCGACGTCGCTGGCCGTCATGGAAGCGATGGCGTGCCATAGCGTCCCGGTGGCCTCGGCCATCGGCGGGCTAGCGGAACTGATCCAGGACGGCGAGACGGGTCTGCTGGTGCCCCCGGCGGACGCCGACGCGTTGGCACGGGCGCTGGAGAGCCTGCTAACCGACGCGCCGCGGCGGGCCGCGCTCGTGGCCGCAGCCACGCGTAAAGTCGAGGCCGACTATTCCACCGCGGCCTGGCTCGCGCGCATCTTGCGCGTTTACGCGCGGGCGCTCGCGGCGCCGGCCGGGGCGCGCCGAGTCCAGGTACAGTGAGGATCTTGTTTCTATCGACGGACTTCAAGCCCAAGAGCGGCGGGATCGCGGAGTTGTCGTACCAGGTTTGCCGCGAGTTGGCCGCGCGCGGACACTCCGTCGTGGTCGTGACGCAGGGTGGTCCGGGGCTACCGGAGGACGAGTCGCGCGACGCCTTTCGCGTGACGCGCCCGTTGCGCCCGTTCTCCGCCGCCCAGGCGTCGTGGCGGCGCATCGTGGAGAACCAGCTCTGGGGTCTGCACGCGGGCCGGGTCGTGCGTCAGGCGGTGCGGGCCCAGCGCCCGGAGATCGTGTTCGCCGGCAACGCACACGCGACGTGGGGCAACATTTTACCGGCCTGCGGGCGCCCCTATTTCGTGTTTCTGCACGGGGAGGACGTGGCGGCCACGCTCGTGACGCACGTGCCCGGACGGCGGGCGAGTTGCCGGCGGATGCTGGAGCACGCCCACGGGACGTTCTGGAACAGCACGTACAGCGCGAGTCTGGCGCGCGCCCTGTGCGGGCGGGCGCTGCCGACGGTCTGCGTGGTGGGATGCGGGTATCCCCCGGAGCAGATCGTAGCGGAGCCGGACGGGGCCGCCGCCCGGCAGCGTCTGGGCTGGCCCGCGGGGCCGGTTTTGCTGACGGTGGCGCGGGTGATTCTGCGCAAGGGGATCGACACGGTGTTGCGGGCCTTGCCGGAGGTCCGCGGCGCGTTTCCCGAGGTGCGCTACGTGGTCGTCGGGAACGGTCCGGATCGCGCGGCGCTGGCGCGGCTGGCGGATGAACTGCGGCTGGGCGCGTGCGTACAGTTTCTGGGCGTGGTACCCGAGGCGGTCAAGCGGGACGCGTATCTCGCCAGCAGTCTCTACGTCATGCCCTCGCGCCCCGGCCCGGAGGGCGAGGTCGAGGGATTCGGCATCAGCTATCTGGAAGCGAACGCACATGGACTCGCCGTAGTCGGCAGCCGCGCGGGCGGCATTCCGGACGCCGTCGGCGACGGGGAGAATGGCGTCCTGGTGGACCCACATGACGTCGCAGGTCTGGCGCGCGCTGTGATCGCGTTGCTGGGGCAGCCGGACCGGTGCCGGGACATGGCCCGGGTCGGCCAGGAGCGCATTCGCACGCGGTACAACTGGAAGCACATTGTGGACCAGATCGAAGCCCGCCTGGTGGCCGCTGTCGCGGCGTCGCCCGAGCGCCCCGCGGGGGGCTCCTGATGAGCCTGTTGCGTAAGGGGCTGCTGGTCTCGGCCGGGCAGTTCGCGGGCATTCCGTTGAGCATGGCGGCGGGCGTCATTTTTGCCCGGCTGCTGGGGCCGGAGCGGATTGGCCAGTACGAGCTCTTCCGCAATGCCGGCGTGCTGGCATCCACGTTTCTCGCGCTGGGTGTGGGCAACGCCAACATCTACTTCATGAACAACCGGCGGGTCGATCCGACTCTGGTCACGACCAACTCGCTGAAGGCGGGCGCCGCGCTCGGCGCGGTTCTGACGGTCTTCCTGGGCACGGTGGTCCTCGGATGGACGGATTACTTCGGGCCGGTGGGCGTCCTGACCGCGCTCGTGTTTGCCCTGGGAACGGCCTTCCAACTGAACACCAACTACCTCCGCGCGTTGCTGGTGGCGCGCCTGGCGGCCCGGCCGATGGTGCTGGTGGACATGGCCGCCCGCCTGTCGCTGCTGGGGATTGCGGGCATGCTCTGGCTCACCCACGCCGTCAGCGCGGGAGCCGCGATCATGGCGGCAGCCCTGAGCTACTTCGTCAGTTACGCGTGCCTGCTGTACTTTCTCCGCGACCTCGTGCGCTGGCGCTGCCGCTTCGACTGGAAGCTGTTGCGGGAGGTGGTGGCCTACGGGATCAAGCTGGCGGCGGCGAATCTGCTGCAACTGCTGGCGTCCACGGGCACGGTCATGCTCCTCAAGTGGCTCACGCAGGATTTCGCGGCCGTCGGGCTGTATACGCGGGCGAGCGCGGTCTGCAGCCTGATCAGCGTGATACCGATCGCGTTGGGACCGCTCCTGTACGCGAAGTGGGCCGGGGTGACCGCGGAGACGCGCACGCGGCAGGCGGAGATGGCGGCCCGCATGGAAGTCGCCTGCACAATCGCGGCGTGCCTGGGACTCCTCGTGGCGGGCAAATACGTCATCATGCTGCTGTATGGCCAGCAGTTCGTGGCGGCCAACGACGCACTGCTTCTGCTGGCACCATCGCTGGTGTTCGCCGCGCTGTTCGACGTGGCCACGAATGTGCTCGCCAGCGACGGGCGGGCGATCGTCAGTGCCATGGTGCTGGCGGGCACGCTGGTGGTCGTGACGAGCGTGACCTTGATCGCGACGCCGCTGCTGGGGATTCGCGGCGCGGCCCTGGCCGTTCTGCTCGGAAATCTGTTCAGCGCCGGTGCGAGCCTGTATGCTTGTCGCCGCTTGTACGGTTTGCGGGTACGACACTGCCTGGTCCTGCGGCGCAGCGATGCGCAATACGCGCTGCAGGCCCTGGTGCGCCGCTCGCAACCGCAGTAAAGGGAGATGTGCGCTCTTGCCCGAGCATTGCGAACATGACGCCCCTGCCGCGGCGCGGCCGGCCGCTGGCGCGCCGCGGGCCACTCCGGTGCGTGTGGGCCTCGTGCTCGACGGTGGGGAGGAGTATGGCGTCCTGCACGCGGTGCGGTACCTGCTGCAGAATCTCGATCCGCGCCGGGTGACGACCGTCGGGATTTTCCTGGGACATGCGCCGGGTCGCAACGCGCTGGCCCCCCACTGCATGGAAGTGTGCGACCTGAATGTGGGTTGCATTCTGCCCCTCTCCCGGCCAGGTCGGCGGCGCTACGAGTTCACGAACATTGCGCGCAAGGGTTGGATTTTCCTGCGTGCGGCGCGCGCGACGGCGCAGGCGGTCGCGCGGCTGCGCCTGGACGTGCTGCACGCGAACATGTATCCGATGCATCTGGTGGCCGGACTCGCAGCCCGGCGTGCGCAGGTGCCTTGCATCTGGCACTGGCACGGGTCATCGCAGTTTCGCGGCCCGCTGGGCCGGCTGGCGCGCTTCGGCATGACGCATCTCGCGACACATATCGCCTGCATCAGTCGCTTCGTGGCCAGCACGCTGCCGGCTGACCTGCAGGACCGCTGCTACGTGGTGTACAACGGCGTGGAAGGGGAATTGATCCGCAGCGGGCAGCGCCGCGGGCAGTTGCGGCAGCGCCTCCGGCTGCCGGACCGCCAGCCGTTGGTCGGCTTGTTCGGCAGCATCGCCGCTTGCAAGGGGCATGACTACTTCCTGCGCGCCGCGCAGCGCGTGCACGCGCTCGTTCCGGATGTGCATTTTGCGATCGTCGGCGACGAGACCGAGGTTTCCCGGCTCCGTTATGGGCGCACCCGGCGGCTGCGTCATCTCACGGCCGAGTTGGGCCTGGAAGACGTGGTCCACTTCTGCGGCAACATTCCCGAAGCGCCCCTGTACATGAGCGATTGCGACGTCATCTGCATGCCGACGGTGCCGACCGGCAGCGTGTTCGGTGAAGGCTTCGGCCTGGTCATGGCCGAAGCCATGGCCGCGGGCGTTCCCGTGGTCGCGACGCATTGCGGTGCGCCGCCCGAGGTGATCGAAGACGGTATCAGCGGGCGGCTCATCCCGCCGCGCCAGGTCGAGCCGCTGGCCGGAGCCATGCTCGAACTGCTCGCGGATCCGGCGCGGCGCCAGCGGATGGGGCAAGCCGCCACGCAACGTATCGCGGCGCGCTTCGATGTGACGCATGCGGCCGAGGCGATGCAGGACCTGTACACGCGCTGCCGGGACGGCGGGCCCCCACAGGGCGCGGTCGACCACACTCACTCACAGGGGCTCCATCCATGACTCTGGGAATTGTCGTCATCGTCTGGGGCCTGTTGGTCATCCTGGCCTTTCTCCGGCCGCGTCTGGGCATTGCCCTGATCTGGCCGCTGGTGTGGCTCTATCCCAATACGCTGCTGTACGACTCGCTGCCACTGAATGTGCGTTTCGACGACCTGTTCGTGGTGTTCACGTTTCTCGCGGTCCTGATCTCGCCGGAGTGCCGCGGCCGCATGGGGCCGCTCTTCTGGCTGGCGGTATTCTGGTGGCTCTCCGAGGCCGTGGGCACGGCAACCGGCGTAGTTGTGGCGGGCAGCTTCGCGTGGACGGCTGCGCTGAAACAGATCGGCAAGGCGCTGTACGTGCCGCTGACCGTGTACATGCTGTACGGCGCCATCCAGACCTTCCCGCAACTCCAGCGACAGGTGCTCGCGATCGGCATCGCCGCCGCCGCGGCCGGAACGCTCGCCGTGGTCATGGTCTATCGCCCCTACGAATTCGGTGCCTTCCTGATCCCTTCGGTCAACCTGGAGACCGGCCTCACAGCGGCGGAGATCCGGGAGGGCATTGAAAACGTGCTGGAAACGCGGGCCCAGGGCGCCGTGGGCATCACGACGCTCTCCGTACTGTCCCAGCATGCGACGCTGCTGTGTATCGGGTTCATGCTCTGGCACCCGCGACCCTTGACCCGCGCGCTGTACGGCGTGCTCGCGGCCGCCAGTGCCATCACGCTGTTGCACACGGCGACGCGCGGCGCCATCGGGGGGCTCGTCGCCGGCATCGCCTGGGCCCTCCTCTTCACGCGGCGCCGCGGGCTGCTGGCGACCGCCAGCGCCGTCGCGGCCGTCGCGCTCGTGTTGCAGGGCAACGTCCTGAAACGGATTCTCCTGCGGGTCACCGAGTCGACGGGATACCAATCCACCTTCACCGAAGGTCTCCGGGTGCGCTTCGAGATCTGGCAGCGTTTTATCGACAACTTTTCGCCCATCTACCTCTTTGTCGGCAGCGGCATGATCGGTGCTTTCGTCGAGCAGAAGGCGACCGCCCACAATACCTACCTCGGCGCGCTGGTCTACGGCGGCATCGTCGGCGTCATTATCCTGGTCTTGCTCGTCCGAGCCGCCATCGTGCGGGCGCGCCGCGCTTTGGCCACGACAGCCGATTGGGCCTCCCAAGCCCTCGGCACCTACGTCGGCATGCTCGTCGCGGCCTTACTGGTCAGCGGCTTCGTGATGGAGAATTTCCAGCAGGTCACCGCGGTCCAACTGCTGTTCGCCGCCCTGGTCTTCATCGACTTGCGCCAGGGTCAACTGGCCGGGGCCCCGACCCCGGGCTTGTCCGTACCGGCGCTGCTGCCCGATCAGCCGGTGATTCTGCCTAGCCCGTACGTCCCCACGCGCTGAGCACCCGCGGGCAGGCGTCGAGACACCCGCGGCGCCCTTGGCGCCGCCCCTCCGCCGGGTGAATCTACACACCTGAGCCTGGAGGATGCCCGTGCGCTGCTATCCGCTGCTGACCCACCTAGCCGCCTGGACCGCCCTCTTGCTGTCACCTTCGGCCGCCCGCGCCGCAGAGCATCCCCAACTGCTCTTGCGGCCGGACGACCTGCCCCGCCTGCGCCATGCCTGCGGCGTGGGTACGCCCGACGACGCGCGCTTCGGCAAACCCGGCACCCGCGCCGCGGACTTCCAGGCGCTCCGGGCGCATTTCACCCAGCAGGCCGTGACGGAGCCTTTGCCTGGGGAAGTGCTGGCCGCCGCCTTCCTGAACCTGGTCGACCCGCGGGACCCCGGCGCCGGCGCCCGACTCCACACGATCTCGGCCGCGCTCGCGGCACCCGACTGGGTGACCTCCGATCCACTCGAACTGGTCCTCGCGTTCGACTGGTGCTGGCCCACGCTGGAGCCCGCGACGCGCCGCGCTTTCATGCTCGCCATGCGCGACCGGGCGGAGGCCCTGGCGAGCGGCGACAGCCCGCTCGAACCGCGTCGCTTCCGCGACCGGCTGGCGGCCGTGGCGCTCGCCCTGGCCGTCGACGAAACGGACGACCCCAACCCGAGTTGGAAGCTGCTCCGCCAGCGCCTGCTGGATGAGGCGCGCCCGTACTTCACGACGACGCTGCCGACGTTCATCACCTGGCGTGGCCTGAGCCCGACGAGCCCCAGCGTGGCCGCCCGCGAGGAAGCGGACACGGCCTTGGCGCTCGAGGTGGCGCGCGGCGTGCTCGGACAGGACCCGTGGCCGGAACAGAAGGCGACCGTCGGGCGCTGGCTGGAGCACTACCTGCTGGCGACCAGCATGCAGCCCGCGCTCCAGCATGACTTTCTGCACGACGACGGCACGAGCGCGCCGCTGACGCCGGCCCCCCTGTGGCGCGAACTACTGCCCGTGACGGCCCACCTGATCGCCGTCCGCACGCGCGATCCGGCCGCCGTGGCCGTGGCGCAGCGCGTCGAAGCGGCGCTGCGCGAGTCGGACGAGGCCCTCGCGCTGCTGTGGCGCTGGGTACCCATCCTCCTGGATATCCACGACCTACCCGCGTGCGACCCGCGCGCGCTCCCCACGGCCCGACACCTCGGCGGCGCGGTCATCCTGCGCGGCGGCAGCGGCACGGACCAGACGGCGATCTGGATCGACGCCGCCCAACCCTTCCTGCGCCGCCGGCAGCATTTCGACGCCGGGCATTTCGTCGTCTACCGCGGCGGCCACCTGGTGAACATGGCCGGGGACGACATCGCCTTCGAGGCGCTCAAGAGCAAAGGCGGCCAGCAGCAGCTCGGCCAGCAAAAGGAGCCTTTTGATTTCGAGCAGTTCTTCACGAGCACGATTGCGCACAACAGTGTCATCGCTTATGACGCGGCACGCCTGGCGCAGTGGCACGGCGCGCGATATCTGCCCGCCGGCGGGCAGCGCCCCATCGACGAGACCTGCCGCGATTTTACGACGCCGCTCGCCGGCCAAGGGCGGGCTACCGGGCGCACGGTCGCGTACGGCCAACAGGCCGGCGCCGCGTACGTCGCCCTGGATTTGGCGCCCGCGTACGACCCGCGCGCGGTCGCGGCATGCACGCGGGAATTCGTCTTCTGCTGCGAACGCGTGTTGATCGTCATCGATCGCGTCACGCTCACTTCCAGCCGCGCGCCACCGACGTGGATTCTCAACCTGCCGAGCCGCCCGACCGTCGACGGCCAGCCGCTGCGCGATGAGCAGCGGGCGGGCGGGAGCACGAACCAGGCCGGCTGGTGGCGCTGCGATGCCACCCGATGGCTGCGCTGGACCGACCAGGACGGGGCCCTGTGGCTGGCGCCGCTGCAACCGACCAACCATCGCCTGCGTGTCGTCGGCGGCCCGGCCGAAAAGCAGACCATCGCCGCCGGTCCGTTCAAAGGGCGTACGTATACGGGCGGCGCCGCTGACGGCTTCGAGCGTCTCATCATCCCGGCCGACCGCCACGGCGCGGCCAACGCCTGGTATCGGCTCGGGGCACCCGAAGCGCTGGGCGCCGACTTCGGCAAGTGCCCGCACTGGGGCCGGATTGAATGCGAACCGACCGATCGTGCGGCCGACACGCTGTTCGTGGCCGCCCTCATCACGGACGCGGCGACGGCCACGGCGGCGCCCACGGCGACCGTGGAGCGTGACGGCAACGACCTCGTCGTGCGGGTGCGCGCCGGCGACAGCGCGGTCGTCCTGCGTCTGTCCGAGGCCAACCTGGGCGGCACGCTGGTGTTGGAAGGGCGTCAGCCGCTGACCTGGACGCTGCCGACCGAGGTGCAGCCGGATGGTCCGCTGGCGCGCCCGTGAGCCGGCGGCCCGCCGCGCGGCGCGTTGACCGGCGAAAACCCGGCGGCCACAATGGGCGGCCGAAGCGAGTGGAGACGCAATGGCCTACCTGCGACTGCTGCGGCCCGGACAATGGACCAAGAACCTGTTCCTGTTTGCAGGGCTGGTCTTCGCGCAGCGGCTGACGGACGTTGACGCCACGGTTCGCGCGGTGCTCGGGTTCGCCTGCTTCTGCCTCGTCAGCAGCGGCATCTACGTGATCAACGACATCCACGACCGTCATGAAGACTGCCTGCACCCGACCAAGCGCACACGGCCGATTGCGTCCGGCGCGATTCCGGTCGGTGCCGCGGCCCTTTTCGCGGTCATCCTCCTGGGTGGCGGCCTGGGGGGGGCGTGGTACCTCAGTCGCGCGTTCCTGGCGGTGGCGCTCGTCTACTTCTGCCTGCAAATCGCCTACACGTTCGCGCTGAAGCATGCCGCGATCCTGGACGTGATCATCATTGGTACGGGTTTCGTGCTGCGCGCCGTGGCGGGGGCCAAGCTGGTCGAAGTGAGCATCTCGCCGTGGCTGGTGCTGTGCACGTTCACCCTCTGCCTGTTCATGGGCTTCAGCAAACGTCGCTGCGAGCTGAACGTGCTGACCGAGAACGGCGGCAACGACGCGGCCCGGCACCGGCGTTCACTGGCCGAATATACGCCGGAGCTGCTCAATCACATGACGACGCTGACGGCCGGCATCGCGGTCGTCAGCTTCATGCTCTACGCCACAGACAAGCAGACGCTGGACAAGTTCGGCACCAACTACCTCGTCTATACCCTGCCCATCGTCGTCTACGCGATCTTCCGCTTCGCCCTGCTGGTCGAGCACGGGCGCGTTGACGGACCGACCGCGGTCGTCCTCCGCGACCGCCCCTTCCAAGCCGCCCTGCTCCTCTGGGGCGTGGCCGTCCTGATCATCGTCTACCGGGGGCGCGCGCTGCAGGACTGGGTCAACCACACGCTGCAGGCCGGCGCGTAGCCCCCACGCGCAGGTGTTACAAACCCTTTGCGCCGCGGCCCGCCACCGGGGGCATACTCTCCGTGTGTCGAGACAGAACCGTGTCCTGCATCGGGAGAGCCCCGTCATGTCGACTCCAGCCCCCCTTGGCCGCGTCCGCGGCGCGCTGCTGATCCTGGTCGCTTTCGCTCCGCTGACCGCGGCGCAGTCGCCCCCACATGGGCCCCACCCCGCGCACGCCAACGTGATCGTGCCACAGGCCCGCGCCTTCCCCGTCAGCGGCGCGCCATCCGCCGAAATCACCGCCGTGCGCGCCGACGTGACCATCCTCGAGCAGGTCGCCACCACGGTGCTGGACATTCAGTTGCGCAATCCGTCCGCCGCGCGGATCGAGGCGGAGCTCGTCGTGCCCATTCCGGCCGGAGCGACAGTGCGGGGTTTCACATTCGCCGGTGACGCACCCGAGCCCAACGCAACCCTGCTCAGCAAAGACGAGGCGCGTCGCGCCTACGACGCCATCGTCGCCAAGGTGCGCGACCCGGCCCTGCTCGAGTTCACCGGCTGCAACCTGCTACGCTCCAGCGTCTTTCCGCTGGCGCCACACGGCACGCAGCAAATCCGCCTCACGTACGACCACATCCTGCCACGCGACGGGACGCGCATCGATTACGAACTGCCACGCAGCGAGTCCCTCGACTACCGCGTGCCGTGGCAAGTATCCGTGACCATCAAGTCCAAGACTCCGATTGCCACGGTCTACTCGCCGACCCACGCGCTCGAGGTCGTCGGCAGCCAGCCGCAGCCCAACTGCTGGTCCGGCCGCCTGGCGGCCACGGCGGCCACGACGCCAGGCCCCTTGCGCCTCTCGTACCTCGTGGCGGAGGCCGAGCTCACGGCGTCCCTGCTGGCGTATCCCGACCCGCAGGTTGGCGGGGGCTATTTTCTGCTGCTAGCCGGGGCGCCGGCGCATCGGGCGACCACGGCCGCCACCGAGGGCGTCCGGCGCGAGGTGACGCTGGTGCTCGATCATTCCGGCAGCATGCGCGGCGAGAAGCTCGCCCAGGCGCGGGCCGCCGCCCTGCAGGTCATCGCCGGCCTGGAGCCGGGCGAGGCCTTCAACATCATCGCGTACAACGAGACCGTCACGCCCCTGGCCGCGCACGCCCTGGTGAAAAGCCCGGCCACGGAGGCGGATGCGCGGTCCTTCCTGCAACGGCTGGAGGGGGCGGGGTCCACCGACATCCATGCCGCCCTGTCTCACGCCCTGGGCTGCGAACCCACCGCCGGCATGTTGCCGCTTGTCCTGTTTCTTACGGACGGCCTGCCGACGGCCGGCAATACGTCCGAGGTCGCCATCCGCGCCGTGGCCACCGACCACAACCCACAACGGCGCCGCATCTTCACATTCGGCGTCGGGGTCGACGTGAACACGCCGCTGCTGCAGGCCCTCGCGACGCAGACGCGCGGCACGGCAACGTTCGTCCTGCCCCAGGAGGACGTGGAACGCCACGTCACGCGCGTCTTCAAGGGCCTCGCCGGCCCCGTTCTGACCGACGCAGCGCTGGCGGTCGTGGCCGACCTGGCGGGCCCCCCGCTGACCCGCGTGGCCGACCTGCTGCCGGCCGCGCTGCCCGACCTCTTCCAGGATGACCAGCTCGTCGTGCTCGGACGCTACCGCGGGGATCGGCCGCTGGACTTCGAGCTGCGCGGGCAGTATCGCGGCCGCGACCGCACGTTTCGCTTCCACTTCGCCCTGGACAATGCGAGTACGCGCAACGCGTTCGTGCCGCGGCTGTGGGCCAGTCGTCGCATTGCCGGGCTGATCCAGTCGATTCAGGACTTGGGCGCGGATGCCCAGACCGCGGCCCACCATCCGCGCCTCAAGGAACTGACCGACGAGGTTCTGCGCCTGAGCCAGCAGTTCGGCATCCTCACGGAGTACACCGCCTTCCTGGCCCGCGAAGGCACGCGGCTGGCCGATCGGGGGGCGGTGCTGGCCGAGGCGGCCGCGAACTTCGACAATCGGGCCGTACGGACACGCTCCGGCCTGGGGGCGGTCAACCAAGCCGGCAACCTGCGCTTCCAGTCTGCGCAGCGCACGCTCAACACCGACAACAGCTTCTACGACGAGAACATGAACCGCGTGTCGATCAGCAACGTCCAGCAGGTCAACGACCTGGCGTTCTTCCGGCGCGGGTCGCGCTGGATCGACAGCCGCGCGGTCGCGCGGGAGGAGGCGGCCCCCGCCCGCGTCATCGCGTTCGACTCGCCAGAGTTTCGCGCGCTGGCCGAGCGGCTGGCGCACACGAATCGCGCCGGTACGCTCGCGTTGCGCGGCGACACGCTGTTGCTCGTCGACGACGAGCTGGTCTTAATCAAGGCGCCGACTCCGGCACCCTGACGAATGACTTCCCGGACCCCAGCGCCGGGCCTTACCATGTCCTTTGTCGCGGCGGGCCGGCCCCCCGGGGGGGGTACGCCCGCCGCCGCTTGCGCACCGGGCACCGCAGCGAGGCCCCTATGGCACGTCGACGCATTCTGGTTGTGGAAGATGACAACGCGATCCGGGTCGGCATCGTGGACGCGCTGCAGATCGCCGGCTACGAGACGCTCGAGGCGGCCCGTGGTGACGCCGGCCGCGAGATGGCCGTCCAACAGGAGTTCGACCTGCTGCTGCTCGATCTTGTTTTGCCGCAGGTCAGCGGGCTCGACATTCTGCGCGCCGTGCGCCGCGCCCGTCCGACGCTCCCCGTCATCATCCTGACCGCCCGCGGCACGGAGGGCGACCGCCTGGAGGGCTTTCGCCGCGGCGCGGATGATTACGTCGTCAAGCCGTTCAGCGTGAAGGAGCTCCTGGCGCGCGTGGAAGCCGTCCTGCGCCGCTCGCCGGAACGTCCGCTGGAGGTGGGGCAACTCGCCCTACCCGGCGGTGTGGCTGATCTGCCGCGCTGCGAAGTGCGCTTTGACGACGGCACGCATGCCGAGCTGTCCGAGCGCGAGCGCGAGCTTTTGCGCTATCTGGCCGCCAATCCCGGTCGCGCGATCTCCCGGGACGAGATTCTGTCCCGCGTGTGGCATGTCGACCCACACGGGATCGAGACGCGCACGATCGACATGCATGTCGCGCGGCTGCGCGAGAAGCTGCGCGACGACGCAACCCACCCGCGCCTGATCGTCACCGTACGCGGCAAGGGCTACAAGTTGGGTCTGCCGGAGGCCCCGGCGTGAATCGTCCGTGGCACATCTGGAGCGCCTTTGCGGCCTGTTTCGCCGTGCTGCTCGCGACGGGTATCTGGCTGACGGTCACCGTGCTGCGCCTGGAGCGCAGCGAGGCGCAGGCGCGGCAGCAAGCGGCGCTGGAAGAGACCGTGCGGCTGGCACTGTGGCGCATGGAATCTGCGCTGGCCCCGCTCGTGGCCCGTGAGAGTGCCCGCCCCTACTTCGTCTACAACGCGTTCTACCCGGCCGAGCGCGCCTACACGCGTATGTTCAGCGAGATCCAGTACGGCGACGTGCTGGTCCCCTCGCCCCTGCTCAGCCAGACATCCCCGTACATCCTGGTTCACTTTCAGATCGACCCGGACGGTGCGTTCACGTCGCCGCAGGTGCCGCCCAGCAAGCTGCGGGCCCTGGCCGCACCGGGTTACACCACGGCCGCGGGGGGGGGCCCGGGCGCCGCCCCCCCGGCGGTCGACACGGCCGCCGCGCACCTGGGCGAGCTGCGCGCCCGGATCGACCGCCCCGCCCTGGTGGCCAGGCTGCCGTTGGAGCTACCGCGTCAAGACGCGCTGGTCCGCATGCCGCCGCCGCAGCAGGCACAGCGTTTCGTACCGCAGGCGCAACAGGAAGGCGGCAATCTCCTGCAACAGGGCGAGCTGGCCCAGCAACAGCAGGCCACACTGAACCTGCGCGAGTTGCAGGCGCGCAGCCGCAATCTGCTGCAGACCATGAGCCCGGACAACACCGGGAACGACGTGCGCTGGTCCACCAACGCGCTTGAATGTCCGCTGCAGCCGGTCTGGTGCAACGGACTCCTGCTCCTGGCGCGCCGCGTCATCGTGGACGGCGACGAGTATGTGCAGGGCTGCTGGCTGGACTGGCCGGCGACGCAGCAGCGGCTGGCAGGCGAGGTGGCCGATTTGCTGCCCGATGTGCGCCTGATGCCGCACACAGGAGCCAGCACCAACGGCGAGGCGCGGGTTCTGGCAACGCTGCCGGTGCGGGTGGACCCCGGCCTGACACCCGCCATGCTGCAACTGGACGGTTCCCCCCTGCGCGTCTTTCTGCTGGTGGCGTGGATCGGTGTGGTCCTCGCGGGCAGCGCGGTCATCACGCTGCTGTTCGGCACCGTGTCCCTGAGCGAGCGGCGGGCGTCTTTTGTCTCCGCCGTGACCCACGAGCTCCGCACGCCGCTGACGACATTTCGACTCTACACGGATCTGCTGCTGGGCGGCCAGCTCACGGACCCCACCAAGCGGCACCGCTACCTGGCGACGCTGCACGCGGAGGCTGTGCGACTGGCGCATCTGGTGGAGAATGTGCTTGCCTACGCGCGTCTGGAGCACGGGCGCAACGGCGCGCGCGTCGAGGAGATTCTGCTTGGTGAACTGGTCGGCGCCGCCCGCGAGCGGCTGGCCGAGCGGGCCGCCCAAGCCGAGATGACGTTGACCTGCGAGCCCGCCGCGCCCGACCTGGAGAACCTGCGCGTGCGCGCGGCGCGCGCGACCGTCGACCAGATTCTGTTCAACCTGGTCGACAACGCGTGCAAGTACGCCACGAGCGAACCGCGGAAGGAAATCGCCATCACGCTGGCGCGCGGGGCGCGCGGCGCGCTGATCCGCGTGCGTGACGCCGGCCCCGGCGTGCCCGCCGAGGAGCGGGCGCGCCTGTTCCGGCCGTTCCACAAGTCGGCCCGCGAGGCGGCCCACTCGGCACCGGGCGTGGGGCTGGGACTCGCGCTCAGCCGCCGCCTGGCCCGCAGCATGGGGGGTGATCTGCGGCTGGTCCATGACGGCCGGCCGGGCGCCTGCTTCGAACTGGACCTGAGAACGGCTCCTGCGGTCGCGACCTGAAGCCCCCCCACCGGGTGCCGCCCAATCCGGCAGACAGCGGAGGCACCCGCGCCCTTCGGGGCAGCGGTGCCTCCGTTTCAAACCAACCGGCGCGCCCCTGGCAGCGGTGCCTTTCAGCGCCCCGCCGGCGCGGCCGTCACCTCGCGCTTTTTGCCGCGCGGCAAGTTTTCGAGCTTCCGCGGGTACCAGCGGATGAACGCCTCAATCGCCTGGTACTCGGGCAGACCGAGCTTGTCGTACGTCTGCGCGGTGTTGCGGTTACGATCCTCGGCCCGCTGCCAGAACTCGCGGGCATCCCACGGACCCGGAAACAGGGCCTTGTCCTTCTGCGACTCGTGGTAGAAGATGCCCGTGCGCTTCATCTCGACTTCGTCGGGGCTCAGCGGCACAGCCATCTCGATCAGGTGTGGCTCCCACTCCTGCCACGCCCCGCGGTAGTGCCAGACCTCGCAGTCCTTCATCCAGGGGCGATCCGCCAGGCGCTCGACCGCGGTCGAGACGGCCGCCAGGCACACGCGGTGCGTGCCGTGCGGATCGGAGAGGTCACCGGCGGCGTAAACCTGGTGCGGCTTGACCCGCTCCAGCAGGTCGACCGTGATCTGGTAGTCCGTCTCGCAGAGCGGCTTCTTCTTGACCCGCCCCGTCTCGTAGAACGGCATGTCGAGGAAGTGAATGTTCTCCGGCTTCACGCCGCAGTACTTCGCGGCCGCGCGCGCTTCGCTGCGGCGGATCAGCGTCTTGATCTTCTGCAGGGCGGGGCTGTCGATCTCGCCCGGCTGCTTGACCGCGACGAACGACTGTACCGCCTGCTCGATCCGCGCGGCTTCCGCCTCACCCAGCAGGGCGAACGCCCGCATGAACTCGCTGACGAAGTCCGCGTGGCGCATGGCTTTCTCGTCGAAGACGGCGATATTGCCCGAGGTCTGGTAGGCCACATGCACCTCGTGGCCCTGCTCGCACAGGCGGATCAGCGTCCCGCCCATCGAGATCACGTCGTCGTCCGGGTGCGGGCTGAAGACCACCACGCGCTTCGGAAACACGTCGGCCGCCCCGTCCGCCCGTGCCCGTCCCGGCTTGCCGCCCGGCCAGCCGGTGATCGTGTTCTGCAGACTCTTGAATACCTCGATGTTCATGTCGTACGCGGAGCCGCGCTCGGACAGTAACTCGGACAGGCCATGCTCGTTGTAATCCTCGTTGATCAGCTTGAGGATCGGCTTCTTCATCTTCTGGGCCAGCCAGATCACGGCGCGCTTCGTCGTGGTCTTGTCCCACTTCTGGCCGTACTCGCCGATCGGGCCTACCAGCCAGGGCGTCTTGATGGGGGTAAGCTCGCCGGCGGAGGCCGGATCGAGGATGAACTGCGCGTCGGTGTGCTCCTGCAGAAAGCTGGCCGCCACCGTGCTGGTCACGGGACCTTCGAGCGACTCGCGAATGATGCTGGCCTTCGCTTCGCCGAACGCCAGCAGCATGACCTTGCGCGCCGCCAGGATCGTCCCGACGCCCATCGTGATGGCGCGCTTGGGTACGTTCCATTCGCCGAAAAAGTCGCTGGCCGCATCCAGGCGCGTGACCTTGTCGAGCGTAATCAGGCGTGTCCGGCTGGCGCGGGACGACCCCGGCTCATTGAAGCCGATGTGCCCCGTGCGGCCGATGCCCAGGATCTGCAGGTCGATGCCACCCGCCGCCGCGATCTGCTGCTCGTATTCCTCGCAAAAGCGGCTGATACGGTCCTGCGGCAAGAGTCCGTCCGGAATGTGCACGTTGGCGGGATCGATGTCGACGTGGTCGAAGAGGTACTCGCGCATGAAGCGGTGGTAGCTCTGCAGGGCGTCCGGCTGCATGGGCCAGTATTCGTCGAGATTAAACGTCACGACATTCCGGAAGGACAGGCCCTCAGCGCGATGCAGGCGCACCAACTCGTCATAGACCGTCTGCGGTGTGGAACCGGTCGCCAGGCCCAGCACGGCGCGCTCGCCGCGGGCAGCTTTCTGCTGAATCAGGTCGGCGATGGCCCGGGCCACTGCGGCACTGGCGGCCGCGCTCGAACGATAGACGGTGGTCGCGGACTGGCGCGCTCGGCTCGGGTCCGGACCCAGAATCGGGAAGCGGTACAGCTCTTGTGACATACCAGACGTTCTCTCCTGCCGCCGGGGGCGCGGAACCGACGCGCTCGTCCGCTGTCGGGCCGCGCTCGGGCGTAGCCCCGTATGTTAACCCAAAACCCGTCGCCGGTCATCTGGCGATTCATGCGGCCCGCGTCCGTTTCGCGGTGGCGACCCGGCGACCGCGACCTACTCCGCCGCCCCCTGGCCAAGGTCCGATACCTGCGCCCGCTGCGCGGGGCGACTCGCTCGCGAGCGTGGCCGGGAGGCAACAGTTCCGCTCGGCGTGCAGCGCACCTGGGGCTTGCGCACCGTCAGCTCGCGCGGCGCTTCTCAGCCCTACTGCACATGCGATTATCATGTCTTCGAGCGACAGCGTCTTCGGGAGCGCGCTCGCCACCCCGTCACCCACACGCCGCGGCCGCCCCGTACCAGCGGGCAGAGGCGGTCTGAATGCCCCCCACCACCGTGCGTGGAGTCCGGCGCCGACTTGACAGGGCAACTCCCGCAAGTCGAGGCGCCCCACGGACCGGTCGATGATTTCCTATGAGAGTGGCCACGCCGGCACTGCACACGGATGGTGGTGGCCACCAGCACCGCTCTTCGGCTGGTGCATTAGCTGCCGGCCCTACGCGGCGAGAAGGAGAGATGGCGCGCACCCAGCAGAACAATCCGGACCACGCAGGACAAGCCCGCGCGGGAGCCTCGGCCGGCGCGGCTGCGGACCCGCGCGCCGGAGGCACGCGCCCCGCCACTCCTGAGCCGGCGCCGGATGTCCAACGCTGCAGCCAGTTCTTCCAGCACGTGCCCACGGCCTGTGTCATCTGCGAGGTGATTCGATCCCCGGATGGTGCGACGGTCGACTGGCGTCTGCTGGATGTCAATCCGGCCTTCGAAGCCCTTTGTGGCCAAAGCCGCGCTGCCATTGTGGGCGGGACGGCGCGGAACCTGTGGCCGCGCACCGAGCCCATCTGGGGCGAGGCCTTCGCGCGCGTCGTCGATACTGGCGTGCCCCTGTGCTTTGAGCGCTTCACCCAGGCCTGGGACAAATTCATCGAGGTCTCCGCCTTTCGCGTGACCGAAAGCCAGTTCGGCGCGGTGGTGATCGACGTGACGGCCCGGCAGCGCGCGGACCAGCAGCGGCGCGCACACGCGGCCGCGCTGCACGCCGCCAACCTGGAGCTGGAAGTCCAGTGGCAGCAACTGCGTGCGCAGCAGGAGGAACTGGTCGGTCTGAACGAAGCGCTCCTGGAGGCCACGAAGCTCGCGGAGACCGCGAACCGGGCCAAGAGCGAATTCCTGGCCAACATGAGTCACGAGATTCGCACCCCGATGACGGCCATTCTGGGCTACACGGACGTGCTGCTCGAGACCGGCGACATCAACGCGGCGCCGCCCGAGCGCATCGAAGCGCTGCAGACGATCCGCCGCAACGGCGAGTATCTCATCCAGATCATCAACGACATTCTCGACCTTTCCAAGATCGAGGCCGGTGTCGTCGGCCTGCAGTCGGAGCGCACGCGCTTGGCCGACCTGCTCAGCGAAGTCGCGCGTCTCATGCACGTCCGGGCGCGGGGCAAGGACCTCACGCTGACGATGGTCTACACCACGCCCATTCCCGAGACGGTCGAGACGGACTCCGTGCGGCTGCGCCAGATTCTGATCAACCTGCTCGGCAACGCCATCAAGTTCACCGCGCGCGGGGAGGTCCGTCTCAGCGTCGCCCTGCTCGAGGCCGCCGACCTGCCGCGTCTGCAGTTTGACATTGTCGACACGGGTGTCGGCATTCCGCAGGAAAGCGCGGACAAGATCTTCCAGCCGTTCATGCAGGCCGACAGCTCGACCAGCCGGCGTTTCGGGGGCACGGGGCTGGGACTCGCGATCAGCCGCCGCCTAGCCGGCCTGCTCGGCGGTGACCTCGTCCTGCAGCACACCGAGCTGAACGTCGGCTCCCACTTCCGCCTGACGATCGCGGCCGGAGACATCACCGGTGTGCCGCGGCTGCCTCAGTTTCCGGCCCATGCGGCGGATCCGCGCGCCGCCCACTTGGCGGAAGTGGGCCGGTTGACCGGGCGCATCCTCCTGGCCGAGGATGGCCTCGACAATCAGCGCCTCATCGCACTCCTCCTGCGGCGTGCGGGGGCGGAGGTCGTCGTGGCCGAGAACGGGCAGGCCGCCCTGGCGTGCGTGGCGCAAGCGGCGGCCGCCAAACAGCCCTTCGACCTGGTCCTGATGGACATGCAGATGCCACTGCTGGACGGGTACGCGGCTACGCAGGAATTGCGGCGCCGCGGCTTCACAGCACCGATCGTCGCCCTGACCGCTCATACCATGACCGGGGACCGCGAACGATGTCTGCAGGCGGGCTGCAACGACTACGCGACCAAGCCGATCGACCGCACTCAGCTCCTGGACACGATTCGGCGCTGTCTCGCCCAGCCGCAGGCCGCTCCGGAGACGCGCTGACCGCGCGACGACAAACCGGCCCCACCCCGATCTACCGCGCACCGGGCGCGCCGTCCGCTAGGCCGCCGCGCGGGCCGGCTCGCGAGCGTCTTGCGTGAACCAGCGGCGCAGCGTCAGCGCGAGCAACACTCCGGCCAGGGCCACCGTTCCCAGGATGAGCCACATGGCACTGGGCGAATCGGAGAAGGGGACCGTACCCGCGGCGAGGCGGTCGCGCAGGAGCGGTTCGCCTTCCGGCACCCAACGATTGAGCATGTGACCCGACAGGGCGCCGACCGTCACCTTGGCCGCGAACCACGGCACCATGGAGAGTCCGTAGTACGTACCTTCCTGGCCCTTGGGGGCGATGGCGGCCGTGTACTCCGTGAGGCGCGGCGACCAGATCACCTCACCGACGGTCAACACGAGCAGGCACAGAGTCGTTGTCACGTAGGCGGCATTGCCGTGCGCGGGAATCGCGAGGACGAACAGGGAAGCGGCCGAGACCAGGGCGCCGTACGTCAGCATGTCGTAGACGCGGAAGCGACTGAGGAGCGGAATGAGCACGACCAGGCCGAGGGCCACGAGCGCGGGGTTAATACTCTGGAGCAGGCCGATCGCGGCATCGGGGCCGATGACCCGGAGCCAGTACTTGGGAAACAGGAGCTTCGTGTAGATGAAACAGGCGCGCACGCCCAGGAGCAGGGTGCAGAGCAGCACGAAGCGCCAGAAGACGGACTCGGACAGCACGCGCTTGATCGTATCCCACGGCCGCGGCGCGCGGCCCGGCGCTGCATCCGGTTCGGGCTCCTCGTCCGGGGCGCGCAGTTGCTCCTCCGAGGTGATTGCGAAGCGCGCCACCAGCACGCAGGCCGCCAGGGTCACCATGCTGACCACCAGGATGTAGGCATTGGGCAGGCCCAGCCATTTCCGCACGATGTCGATGGACAGCGAACCCCAGAAGTAGCCGAAGTTCATGGCCAAGTACCAGACGTTAAAACCGGCCCCGCGCGAGCGGCGCGTGGTGAAGCGCCGATTCGCGGCCTGGTACATGGTCATCCCCATGGCAATCATCGGAGCATTGAGGATGAAGGCGGCCGCGGCGATGGCACCGCGGAACGGCAGCGTCTGGTCCAGCGCGGCGAACATCATGATGCCCCGCAGAACGACCTGCGCGCCCATCGAGACGTAGATCGACTTGCGGATACCCAGCCAGTCGGTGATGAAGCCGGTGATGAACAGGCAGGCCGTGATCCCTAGCGTGAACGCGGAGGCCACGTAGCCGGCCTGGACATCCGTGAAGTGAAAGTCCGCCGACAGGAAGACGACGGCGATGCCGTACGTGCAGTCGTAGGCCGCGCTCTCCAGCACGTTGACGGCCTGCAGGCCCCAATACTCGCGCCGGGTCTCGCGCAGGACCTTGAAGCCGCGGAAGTACTCGACAATCGGGTGGGCCCGGGTGCCGGGCGCGGTGGTCGGGGCTGCGGTCACGGTGTCTCCTTGCGTCTTGTGCGCGTGCCGGGCACGAGGCCCTGGCCGCGCTTGCGGCCCGGCGAGCCGCGGCCCGCGTGCCGGGGCGGTCGGCGACTTCCCAAGCTCGCGCGGGGCGAACCCGCCGCACAGCGTGTGCGCCGCGAG
Organism: uncultured Planctomycetales bacterium; assembly: GCA_964523405.1. Taxonomy (GTDB): domain Bacteria; phylum Planctomycetota; class Phycisphaerae; order UBA1845; family Fen-1342; genus CAZGAQ01. The sequence continues at coordinate 12,216 of CAZGAQ010000002.1, read as the reverse complement.
CGGCGCGACGATGGCGCCGGCACGGGGTTACGTGGCCCCCTGGTCCCAGCGCGCGCCCTTGGTGAACCACTTCCGGGCCAGGATCGCGAGCACGGGCCCGACCAGCGTCACACCCCCCAGGATCAGGAACAGCGCCGCCGGCGACTGCCAGTATGGAATCTGGCCGGCCGCGAGCCGGTCGCGCAGGAGCGGCGTGGTCTCCGGGATATACCATTTCAACATGTGGCCCGAGAGCATGCTGGTGACCGTCTTCGCGATGAACCAGGGCAGGACCGAGAGTCCGTAGTAGATGCCCTCCTGGCCGCGGGGCGCGATGGCGGCGGTGTACTCGTTGAGCCGCGGCGACCAGACGACTTCGCCGACGGTGAGCACCAGCAGCGAGGCCAGCGACGTGACATACGCGGCCGTGCCCCAGGCCGGGACCGCGAGCGCGAAGAGCGACGCCGTGGAGATGAGCGCCCCGACCGTGAGCATGCCGAAGACGCTGTAGCGTTTGACGATTGGAATCAGGAGGATCAGTCCGCCGATGACGAGCACCGGGTTGAAGCCCTGCAGGAACCCGATGTAGGCGTCGGGCCCGATGACGCGGAGCCAGTACTTCGGATAGAGCGCGTGCAGGTAGATGAAGATGGCGCGCACGGGGACAATCAGTGCGACCAGGACGACGAAGCGCCAGAACACGGCGTGCATCAGCACCTGGCCCAGCGCATGCCACACGCCCGTCTTCCGCGCGGCGGAGTCGCGCGCCGGCTCGGGCTTTTCGTCGGCTCCGACGAGCTGCTCCTCCGTGCGAATGAGCGGGAAGATGAGCACGAAGCCCAGCACGGAACAGACCAGGCCGAACGAGATGATGTGGATGGTGTCCCACCGGAGGAACAGGCGCACGATGTCGAGGACCGCGCCACCGGCGAAGGCCCCGATGTTCATGATCAGGTACCAGAGATTGAAGCCGGCGCCACGGGAGCGGCCGGTCGTGAAGCGGCGGTTGGCGGCCTGATACGAGGTCGTGCTCATGCCGAGGAAGGGCGCCAGGACGAGCAGGCTGATGAACGCCAGCGTCGCGCCGTGCGTGAGGGTGAGCGGCACGAATTCGGCGTGCGGGGTGAAGGTCGTGTGCCACCAGGACCAGGCGGACGCGAGGCCGGCGAGCAGGGCGTCGAAACCGAGCTTGGACGTGTACGGGCGCAGCGTTTCCTCGCTGACGAGCCCAGCCACGATGAGGCCGGCGCGGCCGAGGGCGTTGCCGAACATGGAGACGAGCAGGGAGCGTCGGATGCCCAGCCGATCGGTGACGGCGCCCATGAAGAACATGGTCAGGCTGACAACGGCGCTGAAGATGGTCCAGACGTAGCCGGCCCAGACGTCGCTGAAGCCCCACTTCTCCGACAGCATCACGATGATGATGTTCGTGAGGGCAAAGTAGGCGGACATGTCCAGTAGGTTGACGGCCTGGACGCCCCAGTACTCCAGGCGCGTCTCGCGCAACACCGAGAAACCGCGGAAGTAGTCGCGGAGATAGGCGACAACCCGAGGGGGGTTCGTACCGGGCGCACTCGCGGAGCCGTTGCTCATAGGATCTCCCGGCCTGTCCGGCCGCAGCGCAAAGGAACCTCTGTCCAGCGCGTATGACGTTCACACCGGGCGCCATGCCGCGCGGGGGCGCACAGCGCCGACGCCCCCCCGGTGGGCGCCGGGACGGCAGCACTCAGCAGATACCCGCCGCGGGCGACCGCTGACAAGGATGCCCTTTCGGTGCTGGCTTCAGGGAATCGTGCGCCACGGTAACGACGCCGCCGTATGGCCATCACACGTGCTCGCCGACAGGAGTCGTGCTCCAGCGCGCTCCCTTGGTGAACCAGCCGCGGAGGAGCAGCGCGATGATCGGTCCGCCCAATGCCGGAATCGCCAGCAGCAGCCACATGGCACTGGGGGAATTCCAGAACGCCACTTGCCCGGCCGCCAGTTTGTCGCGCAGGAGTGCACCGCCGAGCTGGTCGCTATCGGGAACCCAACGCGTCAGCAGGTAGCCGGACGCGAAGCTGACGGCCATCTTGGCGAAGAACCACGGCACCATGGAGAGGCCCAGATAGGTCCCCTCCTGGCCCTCGGGGGCGATGGCGGCGGTGTACTCCGTCAGCCGTGGCGACCAGATCAATTCCCCGATGGAGAGCACAATCAGGGCGGCGATGGACACGCGGTAGTTCATCAATCCCCACGACGGAATCGCCATGATCAGGAGCGAGAACGCGGACACCATGGCGCCGTAGACCAGCATCTTGTACACGTTGAAGCGGTGCAGGATCGGAATGAGCATGATGAGGCCGATGACGATCAGGATCGGATTGATGGCCTGCAGCGTGCCCATGGCCGCGTCCGGACCAATCACCCGCAGCCAGTATTTGGGGAAGAGCAGGTACATGTACGCGAACACTGCCCGCACGCCGAGCAGCAGGGCGATCAGGACCGCAAAGCGCCAAAACACCGGCTCGGCAATCACGGTCAGGAAATTCCTCCACGGGGAGAGCTTCTCTTTCGGCTTCACCGTCACCTCGGGCTGCTCATCCGGGCCGTACAGCTGCGCCTCGTTGCGAATCGTCAGCAGAGCCACGACGATGCACGCGGCCGCGGAAAACACGCCGTACGTGAACACATGCGCGTTGGGCACCTTCAGCCACAGGCGGACATAGTCGATCATGAACCCGCCGGCCGCCGCCCCGATATTCATGAACAGGTACCAGAGATTGAAGCCGGCACTGCGGGACTTCGAGGTCGTGAAACGCTTGTTTGCCGCCTGAAAGAGGGTCTGCACCATGGCCATGAACGGGGCCATCAGTGCAAACGAGGCGCTGACGATCAGCCCGCGGTATGGCAGATCGTGGTACAGGCCGGCCACCACCGCCGCCGCCCGCAAAATGAGCAGGGCCCCCATCGACAAGTACATCGACCTGCGTATCCCCAGATAATCGGTCACCAGCCCGGAGAGGAACAGGCAGATCGTCGTGCCGGACGTGAACAGAGTCACGATCCACCCGGCCTGTTTGTCGTCGTACCCGAAGTCGTCCGACAAGTAGACCGACGCGATATTCAGCATCGCGAAGAAGATCGTGCAGTCCAGAAAGTTAATGATCTGGAGCCCCCAGTACTCCAGGCGCGTCTCGCGCAGGACGGCGAAGTCCTTGAAGTACTTGACGATCATGTTGTCGGTGGACGTTTCGACCTGCGGTGCGGGGTTACTGCTCATCTGAGCCTTCCTGTGCCATGCGAACGAGATCAAGGACTCCGCTGCAGCACAGGCCGCCAAGCCCGCACCGCCGACCACCTGCCCCCACCCGTCCTACTTCCCCCCCACCTGCTCGAGTCGTTTCGTGATCAGCTCCCCGACGATCTTCGGGTCCGCCTTGCCCCCCGACAGCTTCATGACCTGGCCCACCAAGAAGCCGCGCGAGGCTTGCATCTTCTTCGGGTTCGCCACCGCGTCCTGCACGGCCTTCTCGTTCTTCGCCAGCGCCTCGTCCACCCACCGGGCAATCTGGTCCTCGTCACGGCTTTGCAGCAGCCCCATTTCCTGCGCAAGCTTCGCCGGCGAGAGCCAATCCACTTCCGCAGCAGGCGGGTTCTCCCCCACCACCTTCCGCGTCGCCACCATCTTCTCCGCAATCGTGGCGGCCGCCGTCGCGTTGACCTGCCCGGTGGCCTGTAACTGGGCCAGGCCCGCCAGCAGCGGGGCCGGGAGGCCGAGTCCGGCGATCGTCGTCTGTGACTCGTTGGCGAGCCGCGCCCAGAAACTCTGGAAGTGCTTCGCCAGCGTCACCTTGTCCGCCCCCACTTCGGCCGCGTGATCCAGCAGGTCCGCCGTTGCGCGGTCGTCGACGAGCGCCGGGGCGTCCTTGGGGGGAATCTTGTACTCGCAGATAAAGCGCTCGGTGCGGCAGATTGGCAGTTCGGGAATGTGCTCGCGCACTTGCGCGACGGCGTGCGGGTCGGTCCGCAGCGGCACCAGGTCGGGGTCGGGGAAATAGCGGTAGTCGTTGGCTTCTTCCTTCTCGCGCTGCGGCACGGTCACTTCGCGCTCGTCGTCCCAGCCGCGGTTGGATTTGTTGCCCGGCATGGCCGTGATGCCGGTCTCGCGCCACTCGTCGAGTTGCCGCTCGACCTCGTACGCGATGGCCCCGTGCAGCGACCGGAACGAGTTCAGATTCTTCACTTCGACGATGGGCGTGCGGAACTCGCAGCCGTCGCGCAGGATGCGCAGGTTGATGTTCGGCTCGAAGCGCATCTGCCCCATCTGCATGTTGGCCGCGCTGACGCCGAGGTAGCCCACGAGCCGGTGGAGCTGCACGGCGAACTCGCGGGCCTCGTCCGCGGAGTGCAGGTCGGGCTCGGTGACGATCTCGAGCAGCGGCGTGCCCGCCCGGTTCAGGTCGATGCCCGAGCAGCCCGGGATGTCGTGCACGTTCTTGCCGGCGTCCTCTTCCAGGTGCGCCCGCAGGATGCGCACGCGGGCAATGCGCTCCTCGAACGGGAACTCGACGACGCCCCCGTACGCCAGCGGCAAGTCGTACTGCGAAATCTGGTAGTTCTTCGGCAGGTCGGGGTAGTAATAGCTCTTGCGGTCCCACTTGGTGAAACCCGCAATCCGGCAATTCAGCGCCAGCGCCGTGCGGATCGCGTGCTCGACCGCCTGCCGATTGAGCACCGGCAGCGCCCCGGGCAAGCCCAGGCAGACCGGGCACACGCGCGAGTTCGGCTCTGCCCCGAACTCGAGCAGGCAGCCGCAGAACAGCTTCGTGCGCGTCGCGAGCTGGACGTGAATCTCCAGCCCGATGATCGGCTCGACTTCAAGCCTGTCCCGCGTCGCCATCACCGACCTCGATGTCCTCGTCCTCCCCCGCCAGCACCATCTCCGGCTCACCGGCACACGCCCCCGCCGCAATCAGCTCGCTCGGCCGCTTTTTGCGCACTCCGGGCGGCCAGTCGCGTTCGGCATTGTACCATTCCGCCAGCACCCCCAGAAACTGGTCCGCGTTGGCCGCCGCCACAAACGCGGCCCGCACATCCCGGGCAAACGGGTGCGCCTCAGCATACCGAATCCCGGTCTTGCGCATGAGACGGGGGGCCAACTTCGCGCCCCGCGTGGCCACGGTCAGTTCGTAGTGCTCGCGGATCACCCGTCCCTGCTCCGGCACGCTCGGCGGCTCCGGCAGCGGCTGCCCCGCGAGCAGGGCCCGCGCGTCGCGGAAGATCCACGGGTTCCCGATGCAGCCCCGCGCTACCGACACGCCGTCCACACCGGTCGTCTCCAGCATCCGCCGGATGTCCTCGGCCGTGAACAGGTCCCCGCTGCCCAGGATCGTCGCCGCCCCCGCATGCCGCTTCACCCGGGCCAAAAACGCCCACGAGCTGGCCCCCATGTACCGCTGCCGTACCGTCCGCCCGTGCACGGTCACCGCCGCCAGCCCGGCCGCCAGGGCCGCGTCGAAAATGCGGAAGAAGTTCCGTTCGCTCGTGGCCGAGTCGTCCAGGCCGCGGCGCATCTTCAGGGTCACCGGGATGCTCGCCGGGACGGCGGCCCGCACGGCCTTGAGGATCGCGATGGCGGTATCCGGCGTCGACAGCAAGAAACCGCCGCGGCAGCGTCCGAGCACCTTCTTGACCGGGCAGCCGAAGTTGATGTCGATGACGTCGTAGCCGCGCTGCGCCATAAGCTCGGCCGCGGCCGCGAATTGCCCGGGCTCCGCGCCCATGATCTGCCCGCCAACGGGATGGTCGTCCGGTGCCAGGGTACCGAGCAGTCGCTGGCGCCCCTTCTCGGAGAGCGCGACGGACTTGTCGAGGACGACCTGGTGCAGGGCGTACGGCGCGCCCATGCGGCGGGCGATCCGGCGCATCGGGGCGTCGCTGTAGCCCGCCAGGGCGGCCTGCACGACGGGCAGGTCCAACTGCAGAGAACCGATCCGCAACATGCGGAGATTATACCGGCGGGTGCAGCCCGGGGCGCGGGTGACCCGCGCGCCCCCCTCGGCAGGTCAATGCAGAAGCCGGCCGGTGGACGTCATCCACCGGCCGGCCTGCTGAGGACGCTTCAGTCGAACCTACCCGTTACGGGCAGGAGGTGTTCATGAGGGCGATGAACGGGTCGATGTCACGCCAGTTGACGTGGCTATCGCCGCTCGTGTCCAGGTTGAGGAACGGGCAGGTCGGGCCGGACGGGAAGAGGGCCGCCCAGGCCGCGCTGTTGTCATTCTGGCCGGCGATCAGGTAGTCAATGTCGCGCCAGTTGATGACATGGTCGCAGTTGCCATCGCCGCGGCAGGGGCAGGCATCGGGCGTGCAGGTCGTGCCGGCACCCTTGAACGTGCCGCCGGCGGTCGTGCAGGCCGCCTGCGTCAGGAGGCTGCACGCGCCATGGATGCAGCAGGCTCCCGTGGGCTGCGGGCAGGTGGTCGGCGTGCAGACCGTGCCGACGCCCTGGAAGACACCGTTGCACGCGGCTTGCGAGGTGACCGTGCAGGAACCGTCGGGCAGGCAGCAAGCGCCGGTCGGCGGGGTGAGCGCGCCGTCGCCGCTGATGTACAGCAGGACGGCGTACTTCTCATCCGGCCCCAGCGCTGTCGGGTCGTACACGCCGTCATTGTTCGAGTCGTACGTGATCGAGGCATTCAGGACCAGGCCGCCGAGCGTGCGCGGATCGCTGGTCTGCAGGCCCGCCGGATCCAGCCCGGCATAGGCCGTCTGCATCACGTTGCCGGAGTAGAACGTGGAGGGATTGAGGCGGCCGGCCGTGCCGGACACGTACATCAGGCTGAGGTAGGTCACCTTGAAATTGCGGTCGGAGTTGGCACCGTGGAAGATGTCGCCATACGGTGCGTTCGGATCACCGCTCTTGAGCAGCAGCTCAAGCTCGTAGTTGAAGGTGCTGGGGTTGTAGACGGCGCGGACCAGGCTGTACGGATAGGTGCTGTTCGGATCCTGCTGGTTGCCGAAGATCTCGCACACCGCGATGAAGTACAGGTTGCCAACCGAGTCCATCGCCGGCGGGGACATCGACGGGCCCTGATAAATGCCGCCAGACTTGCGCAGGGCCAGGCGGCCAATGGCCGTCCCGCCCGGGCCGTTCAGGATCGGCGTCGCACTGGCGGGCCGGTTGTCGGCCGCGATCTTCCAGTCGGCGAGCGTCGGGTCGGTGCTGCCGCAGGCGAAGCGCGCTACGAGAATCGCGTCGTTCGGATCATTGGGGTCGTTGGCGAAGGACCAGAGCCCGGCGGCCAAGCCGCGTCCCTGCTGATCCTGGCCGACCGAAACGAGGCCGTTGCCGCCGCGGAAGCCGTGGTTGCCGTCATAGAAGCGGAAGCCGCCGCCGGGCAGCCCGAGCTTGAGCGTCGGGTCCAGGCCCACGGTGCTGACGATATTGCCGTTGGCGTCGACGCTCCAGGTGTTGAGCACGCGCGGCTTGCTGGCCGCGTCATAGCCCACGACGGCCGCGGTGCCGACCGCGTTACCGCAGGCGAGCTTGCTGGAGAAGTACATGCAGCCGCGGTGGTCGGTCACGTAGCCGGGCCGATGGGCCAGCGTGCGGACGAGTGGGGCCGGGTACGCGGACTGCTCGTAGGCGTACTCCTTGACGTAGTTGGTGGTGAGCAGCACCGGGCGCCCGGCGACGCTCTGCGGGATGATCGACGGCGGGGCAAAGGTATTCGGGTCCTCATTGAGCACCCAGTCGGTGGCGGCCGCGTCGGAAGGTCCCAGCAGGCTGGTGACGTTGCGCGCGGCTGCGTTGCGGGCCGGGATGCGTACGCGGAAGAGGTTGTTCTTGGTCAGCGCGCTGGGGCCGGGGCAGTTGAAGCCATCGGCACGGAAGTGCACGTTGCCGTGCGCGTCGACGGAGCCGAAGCCGTAGGCCGCGGAGTTCTCACCCATGTTGTTGCCATTGATAGCGGCGACGACGCGGGCGACGTACAAGCGGTGCGGGTTGGTGGGGTCGTAGTTGACCAGGCCGCCGACGATTCCGCCCAGCGAGTCGCCGAACTCGGCGAAGGCGACGGCAAACTGATTCGACGTGCCGGCGGGGGCCACGGGCGCACCCGGCTGATTCAACACGGCGAGGTTGTTGATGCCATAACCCGGTTGCGTCCACAGGCTGTAGGACTGGAACGGATACGCCACGCCGGTCAGGTGCGTGTTGCTGATCGTCTGCGCGCTGAGCTGCGCGTTTAAGTAGGCGGTCCCGCTCTTGCTCGCCTTGACGAGGGGCGCGATGCGGAACGTGCCGCCCCAACTGCTCGTCAGCGGCACCGTATCGACGACGTAGGTGTTGAGCTGCTCCGAGCCGGAGCTGTACGGCCCGCTCGTGGCGTCCTCGTACGCGAAGACGGCGTCGCCGTAGTTGATATAGGTGACATCATAGACCGTGCTGTCCTGGGCCCAGGCCGGAACAGCTAGCGCCGCCAAAGCGAGCGCCGCACACCATGTGACCTTCTTCATTCTTCGATCCTCCTGTGTAGTCCGTCGATCCGGAGCCATTTCCAAAAAGCCATCCGCGGCCGCCCGCGCAGGGATTGACCGCTCTGTTGCCGACCCGGCCCCACGACTTACTGTAGCACGGGCGCCAGGGGGTTTGTCCAGCAAAAACGCCGCGCACACGTTATGGGGCGGACGCGTCCGCGCACCGACTCGGGCGCCGGATGGGCCCTTGGCCGCGTCCTCGTCCGGTACCTATGCACCGCCGGTAAGCGGAGTGCGAAGCCACGCGACCTCACCCCGTCGTGCGGCCCACAGCGCGCCTCCCGAGCGCGCCGCCACGCTTCTGTTCCGCATCCTCACTCGATCCCGCGCGCCAGGCTGCTACGGGATCACGTAGTTGACCTCGACGCGGGTCATGCCTTCCGCCGGCGCATTCACGATCGCGCCGGACGGGTACCACAGGTGCACATCCCGCGACTCCCGATCGCTGAGCCGCGAGACGTGGCCGTCGAAGAACAGGGCGTTGATCGTACCCTTGTTCGCCTTGGCTTCCCGCGCGTTGGCTGGTTTGCCGTGCCGGTACGAAATCGGGATCATTGCGCCCTTGTGCCCCGGCGTTGATGACGGGTTGACCGTCATGCCATCCCAGTTGACCGAGCCTGGCCGGACCCCGTACTCGCGCGAGCCAGACCACCATGCGCCCTGCGACGTAAAGGAGCCGAAGTTGTGACCACTGGGCACGGGGCTCACATCAAAATCGAGTTCCGACTCTTCGTCGGGCAAATAGCGCGTCCCATCCGCCACACAGATCTTTCGAGCGGCTGGGCCCACGCGCGTCAGGCGCGGAACGTAGTCGCGAATGCTCACTTCCCACCCCGACGCCGGCGGGCGCACCGTCTCAATCGGTTGCGAGGCCAAGCCCTCGGTCATGCCCAAGCCCATGTCGTTGGTGGTACCGGCGATCTGGAAATGATACGGCATCAGCATGCTGATCGCGGTGAACGGCTGGACGGCCTCAAACCGCGACATGTTCACACCTGCGGCGTCGCTCTGGTAGGCCACGGCCGTGTAGCGCTGCGACGCACACCGGTACTTCTCGAGAATGAACTTGAATCGTTGCACCGGGTCGGCAGGCAATTCCTGGCTGCTGGACAGCACTGGCGTGAGCCAGTCGAATTCCTGAACGGGCGTCTTGGGGTTGAACAGGATCGCGGGGTTGCTAGAGAGCTGCATCTTCTTGGCACGCAGCACCACTCCCGTCGTGTTCACGCCCGGAATCCAGTCCGAACTCTCGGTCGCATACGTGGCGATCCCCGTGCCAAACTGCCGCTGGTGCTGCCCGCACACCACGGCCTTCGCCGCTTCGCGCGCGCCGCTCAGACTCGGCAGGAGAATCGACAAGAGGAGGGCGATGATCGCGACCACCACAAGGAGCTCGATCAGCGTGAAAGCCTTCTTCCGCATGGTTACCTCGCTAGGGCTTGCGCACTGTGAGTGTGTTGGGATCGATGCACTTGTTCTTGTCGCCCAGTTGTTGCACGGCCAGGCGGAACGTCTCCCGCACAACTAGGACGCCGTCCACTTCCCGACACGGAAAGAGCGTCTTCTCTCCCGTGGACGGGTTCTCGTACGGTACATATGTGAGCTTGGCACGGCTGATATCGTACACCTTCCCCGTCGCCGCACACACCGTCTTAATGGAGTCACTCAAGGGCTTCGACGGACGCATCGAGAATAAGGCGATCGACCCCGCAGCCACCAACAACACAACCGCCAGGATGATCTTGTTGCGATTGTTGTCCAAGATGTCTGCCTCGCTCAGAGCCGGGGGAGCCAGCGGGCCCTGCGTCGGCCATTTCCGACCGCGCTTCCACTCGGCCGCGCTACGCCGCTACCGGGCTCCCGATCTCGAACATGTGACACTCTCTCATCCATATGTTAACACGGTATAAGCCCGGCGCTAAGCTCCCCCCGCGCCGGCCACCCCAGATTTTTGACGCCGACGCAATCGGCACGCGGAGGTCCTGTATGAACCGCTTTCACCCCTCAGGCCGCAAGGTCGCGGCCGCGGTGCTACGCGGCATGCCAAGCCCCGGCGCATGCCAGCGCTGTCGACGCGACTCCCGGTCGTACCCCGCCCCAGCGCCCGCGGTTCCCCGGCGGGCGCAGCCCGAGGCACGCCCCGGCCCAGCGCTACTGCCCGCCGGCCACGGGTGGTTCGGCCGGCTTCCGTGCGATCAGCTCTTCCGCCCGCTTGAGCCCCGCCCCGATAAACAGGTCCAGGGACGAGATGGTGGCGTTCGCGGCCAGCTTCAGGACGTACTCCGTCGACAGCTTCTGAAAGCGCCGCTCCATCAACTCGCGGCGAATGTCGTTCTGCACGTCCGCGAAGGACTGCTGGCTGGCCGGCTCGATCTTCCCGCAGCCGACGATGTACCAGCCGTGCTCCCCCTCCACGGGCTCGGTGTACTGCCCCGCGCTGAGCTCGAACAATTTCGCGCTCACCTTGTCATACGGCGCCTGCAGCGGCCGCGTCAGCAGACCCCAGGAACCGCCCTCGCCCGCATGCGAGCCGTGCGACATTTCGCGGGCCACCTCTTCGAACGGCCGCTGCGCCAACAGCGCATGTGCCTGGCGGGCGCGCTCGACGGCCGCCAGCTTCGCGGCCGCGCGCTCCTGCCGGCTGGCGCGGTCCCAGGCGACGCCGTCGGAGAGGAACTGGTCATAGGGCAGCTCGATCATGAGCAGCTCGCGGGACTCGGCCGTTTCATATTGGGCAACGTTCCGCCGGTAGTAGGCGAGCAGCTCGTCGCGGCGGATTTGCACCTGCGGCATCAGCTTCTCGCGCGTGTATTGCCGCACGACGAGGTCGCGCTTCAAGGCGTCGCGGAACTGCTCCTTCGTCAGGCCCCATTCCGCGAGCCGCGCGGCCATGCGGGAGCTGCTGCCGCCGTAGTCCTGCGCGGCGATATTGGCCAGCTCTTTGTCGAGTTCTTTGTCGAGGACCTCTTTCTGCTTGTCTTCGAGCCCGCCCATCGCCTCCGCGTAGATGAGCAGCGCGCCGATGTTCCGCTGCGCCTCCCGGCGGATGATTTGCCGGGCCCGCTCCCTGAATCCACCCGCCGTCTGCGTCTTGCGAATCTCGGCCAGTTCCCCGCGAATGGGATAGAGCACTTCGGCCACGGTCAGCGTCTGGTTATTGACCATCAGGATGTCGGCTTGAATCGCTCCCGGAGCCGGCTGCGGTGCGGGGGGCGGCGTGCTCCGCGGTGCCGTCAGACGGCTCTCGCCGACCAACACGGGGGCGCTGGTCGGCGTGATCTGGCCGGCGCGGATGCGCTCATCGCGCTCCTTACGGAGCTCCGCTTCGCTCTTGATGATCGGACGCTCCGCGTCGGGCGGGGGTGTGCGCGGCTGCTCCTGACGACAAGCCGCGAGAAGATACAGTCCGGCCGACAGGGCGGCCGCTGCAATCCGGAAGTGTGCTCGCATGCGAATTACTATACTGTATCGGACGGTGGCGTGAAGCGCGCCGCACAGGCGGACGGCACGAATGTGGCGGATTGCGCACGGCACGCCCGGCGACAGGGCCGGGGCGGGCCGCGCGCGAGCAGCGGCAACGCCGCAAACGCCTCTTGACGCCGACGCAGCAGGCACCTAACCTATCTGGTCTTGCGGTGCGGACGACACCGACGCCCGGATGGCGGAATTGGCAGACGCGCCAGGTTGAGGGCCTGGTGAGGGTTAACCTCGTGC
>CAZGAQ010000001.1:71308-417757 GCA_964523405.1 uncultured Planctomycetales bacterium | reverse complement strand
GCCCAGATCAGGCGTTCGAGCCAGTCGAGGCTGTCGAGGACCACCGTGCAGAACTCGTGGGACTCGGAGTAGAGCTCGGCCAAGGCGTTCAGTACGTCGCCGTACTTCGTCGCCAGCGGAAACCGCTCGCAGTCGATGCCACCGAGTCCATCTTCCGTCTGGATGAAGACGGGGCGATCGGCCATTGAACCGAATGTCGATTTGCCGATGCCTTGCGTGCCGTACACCAGCACGCGTCGCGGCATGTCGGCCTTCCCTCGTTGAATCTGATTCATGAGACTCATCGTTCCTCCTTGCTTTTTCGTGATCGTGAATCCGGACTCGGGGCCGGTGCAGGCAGTTCCGACCACAGCGGACGCCCGGCGAAGATTGCTGCGGTCTTGCCGCCCGGCCCCGGGCCCGACCTCACAGGCGGTCGATCGTTCGCAACGCCTCATATCGTGTTGGCCAGATGCCGGTCGCCCGGCACTGGGACAGTTGCTGAAGGTCGCTTTCGTTCTGCTTCTGGGCGGCATCGAGCACGGCGGGGCTGATACGCCAAACGCCGCAGCGATAGGGTTCGCGCTTCTCGACGGCGATCATGTGGACGGGCAGGACGCGGCCACTAACCCGCGCGATGAGCGCTCGATAGAACGCGAGCTGGTGCATGTAGCCGAACGCCGATGCCGAAAACTCGAAGCTGTCGATCGTGTCGGCAGTCTTGAGGTCCACGATCCCCTGGTCTGGGTCGATGCTGATCCAGTCGATCCGCGCCTGGCATGCGTGACCCTCGTACTCGCAGCGCACCACCCCCTCGGCGGTACCGTCGGCCAGCAGCTCGCGGGCGAGGTCATGCCCCTTGACCGCTGCTGCCATCTGTTCCACGAGAACCGCCTGGTCGTCACTGAGTACCGCCTTGCTTTGCTGTGCCGCCCACTCGGCGAACGCCTTCGTGGCGGAGCCGAACGGCTGGCCAGTTTTCGGATTGATCGGGCCGCCGACGGCAAACTCGCGGCCGTACCGCTCACGGCCTTCCAGGACGAGCGTGTGGGCCGCACGGCCGATCAGATAGAACGTGCTGTCGTGATCGGGGATGAGGCCGAGCTGCTTCTTGCGGTACAGCAGCGGGCAGCGCCGAAAGTCGGCCAGGGCGTGGGCACTCAAGTAGTCCTTGGCCTTCGCGTGGTAAACATCCGCGGGCTCGCGGATCAAGAAACGCAGGTCGATGCTGTTCTTCTGGGTCATGATGTCCTCGGGATAAAGGTCCTTCTGGCCTGTTCCTTGGCCGATCCGCACGAGCGGTAGCCGGTCTTTGCTGGTGGTGGTGTTCATGGATGCCTCGTGAATCAGATGCCCGCCCGTTCAAGAATCCGGTCTGCCTCATCGAGCATTCGCTGCCTTGCTCGCGGCGTGGGTGTCAGGGCGGGAATCGTCGGGGTGTTCTCCGGCGGCCCCAATCGCGTGTCCGAGGCTGCGAGGGCGTTGAAGAACCGGTTGAGGGCCTCGCGGCTCGTCGCGATGCTGCGGCCGACCCGCACGTATTCGAGTTGCACGCCCCGCAGTCCCTTGCGGCACCAACGCCAAAGCGTCGCGATCGCCGGCCGCTTGCCATTCACCCGAGGCAGAACCTTGGTCGCCTCGGTGAGGCTCAGCAGCGTTTCGTTGTCGATGTTGATTGGCATGGCCTGTTGCTCCGTTTCGTACCGATCCAAATATGCCACACCGCTTCGTTGATTGGGGCTGATTAGCGACCGATCAAGGGCTGCCTAAGGGTTGGTCGTCGCCGCGCAACAGAAAGGGCCCGGCGTCGCCCCGCGATGCCGAGCCCCAGTGAGGGTCAGAACCGCCGTGTCTACCCGACGCGGCTCATCGCCTCGACGGCTTTCTGCTCGTCCGCCTCGGCGTAGATGGTGGTTACCGCCGCGCTGCGGTGGCCCAAGATGACCCGGGCCGTTTCCAGCCCGAACTCCTTTCGCAGATAAGTCGCAGCATTATGACGGAGCTGGTGGGGATGCCAGGCGGGCACGCCGGCGAGCTTGCAGGCCCGTTGGATCGCCCGGTGGTAGGCCTTGACCTCGTAGAATGCGCCGGGTTTGCGTTGAGGCCGCGCCTGACGGTTCGTGCCCGGCCGGTTGCCACAGGAGAGTGGCGTCGTCCGCCGCGCGTGCAAGGCCGCGCGGCGCTCGGCGTCGGCCTCGGCGGGTGAGAAGCAGAAGACGTCCACCTGACGGTTCATGAATGGCTGGAGGATCTTCCGGCCTCGCGGGCCAATGTAGATGTGTCGCTCGTGGCCGTGATGGGCGGTCTTGTGGTCCATTGGCGTGTAGACCCAGAGTCTGCCGCCGGTGTCGATGTCGACGGGGCGCATCTTCGTGATCTCGCCCGGGCGGGCGGCGGTGAGCAGTTGGAGCTGGATCATGGCCCAGATCTGACGGCCGACGAATGGTTCGATGGCGTCAATGTGTGCCTGCGGTACCGGGCGCACCGGATCGCTTTCCTTGGCCGCGCACCGGCCGTAACGCAGGCCGTCGACGGCGAGCAGGGCGTGGTAAACCTCGCCGGGGATCAGTTCCTCGCTGGCCGCCCACTTGAACACGCGCTTGATCCGCCCGATCCGGCAGTTGATATTCCGGCGGCGAAGGCCATCTTGGATCATCTTCTCGCGGACAGCCCGCAATGCCCGCGGCCCGAACTGGGCGGCCGGCTGCGTGCCGTACAGTTCCTTCACCGGGCGGAGGGCGTCCACGATGTTGTCGAGCTCGCGGGCGACCGTGCCGTCGGCGTTACGGTAGTACTGCTCGCCGTAGACCCAATAGCGGGCGATGAGCTCCTTGACGGTGATCTGCTCCGGACTGGCGCGGAGCTGGCGCCCGTTGGCCAGCCACTCGGCTACGAGCGTGTTGTACTTCTGCCTGGCCTCGGCCGACTCGTGATAGCCGAGGTAGAAGCGTTTGCCCGACAACTCCACGTAGGCCTGGAGTGTCGCCTTGTGGACCCGGAACTTGGGCAGTTTCTGCGGTGATGAAGCGTTCACGGCCGCCTCCCGAAACGCCGCGTGTACACTACACGCGTCTTGGCCTCGGTTACGGCCGCTCCGCCTCGAAGGCGGGTCCCCGCAACTAGCGGGGTCAGCGTACTTTACGTCAAAAGCGGGCGATGGGATTCGAACCCACGACGTCCAGCTTGGGAAGCTGGCATTCTACCACTGAATTACGCCCGCAGCCTTATTTCACTTCATTATCGAGGGTTACGTCGCCTCGTCAAGTCCCTCTCAGCCCCGTTGGATACGCTGTAAGTCCTTTTCGTTGCCGTTCGTTACCTGCAAACCGCTCGAAAACCGCTAGTAGCGAGACGAGCCTCTGCCCGCGGTTACTCTCGCCCGGCACTCAGAAATGCCTCATATCCGCTCGCCGCACTCGGGGCAGCGCGGCTCCGTGATGCCGCGCAGGATGTACCCACACGAGCGGCAGCGGGTTTCGTCATCCGCACGCCGGGGGCCGAACCAATGAGCAACCAGTGCGTACACGCCAACACCGACGGCTGTCGAGAAGAAGAAGGCCGCGACGCCGAGCCCGCTGAGCCACGCATGCGGTTGCTGCCGGTAAGCCAGGTTTGCCGGGGATCCGCTGACCGCCATCTGGATGTGGTTCGCGACAGCGAAGAACATCTGACCGCAGCCCACGCCGCAAGGAACGGCAATCAGCCCGCACCAGAACCAGTGCAACCGTTGCATGGGGCTGTGCCTTTCGTAAGATGCCCTGCCAGCAAGATGCCGCCACCGGCTGGGGCGGAAACCGTGGGAGCTGCCTGCTGGGCACGCCTACTCCGCTGTCGTCGCACGCTCGCAACTTCGGGTGCTGCTATTCCACGCCTCAAGCCGAAAGACGGCAAGCCCGCCATCGGTTGTTGGACGACAGAGCGTCCCGCCGCCAGGACCAGCGTCTGGTGCAGCACACAGGAAGGCGTTCTACTTCTGACGCGTCGCCTTGCCTTCCATGTTCAGATAGATCTTCCCGGTCTTGTCCTTGGAGATGAGGCTCCACTGCATCGCGTTTTGGTCGATGAAGCGAAGCGTCATCACGCCCGCGATTCCGTAGGCCTCGCTGGTTAGGGTCAATGTCTTGCGCGCGGCGTCCCACTGGCCGGTAGCTTCGACCAACCCGCCCCGCGAGTCGAAGCACCACTGTCGGTACGCCTGCTGCTCGGAGTCGTACTTGAACAGGTGGACTCCCGACATTTGACCGTCTACGTCATACACGACGCTCTGGACGACATGTCCATTGAGGATCGCCGTCACTCGGCTGGAGGTCTTGCTGCGAGTTTCGTTCGGCGTCCACTCCGCCGGTTTGGAAACAAGCTCATCCTGCCAATTCCCGATCATCGCCTGGAAAATCTCCATCTGCGCCGGAGGGGCGTCGGTGGCCGCAGCCGGAAGGCTTGTCACCGTCACCAAGTTCTTGAAATCCGCGTCACCCCGCAGGCTTTGAAGCTTCTCGTCCTTCGGCGCCTGAGTCTTGAAAGACGGTTCCAGCTCCATAGCATGTTTTAGGTCTGCAAGAGCTTTGGCCTTGTCACCCTTCAGAGCATACGCGCACGCGCGATTGTACCACTGCTCTGACCATTTGGGAGAGAGTTCCAGGGCCTTGCTAAGAGACTTAATGGCATCATCGTACTTCCCCATTCCGAGCAGCATGCCACCTCGGCCGCTGTGTGCTGCCTCATGCTTCGGATCAATTGAGATCGCCCTGTCGAAAGCCTGCAACGCTTCCTCGTTCCGGTTAAGCGCCGCCAGCATCTGTCCCTTCCCAACCCAATTGCTGCCTTCTTCAGGCTGAAGCTGAATGAGTCTGTCGAAAGACTTCAACGCTTCCGCAGGCCGATCCGTTTGCGCTTCACACATCCCCTTGCACAACCAACGTCGAGGATCGTCTGGTTTAGCTGCAACCCATTTCTCCAGGATTGCCGCTCCCTCGTTCACTCGCTTCAATTGCACCAGACTTATGTATAGTCCAACCACCGCGGATTCGTTGTTCGGATCCAGCGCGGCCGCCTGCTCGAAGGCCCTCGAGGCCTCGGCCGGCTTCTGTTCATCGATCAATTTCTGGCCTGCGCGAAGGTGGGTGTCCACGGAAGCCGGGCTTGTGCTTGTGGCGGGAGTATCTTGTCCTGACGCGACGGCAGCAAACAGTGTGCAGGACACCGCCATTGCACCGGCCACGGCAAGCACCAATGCGATTCCCGCCGCGCCCAGCGTCCACCCTCGTCTGTCCGTGAGTTTGTCCGCCATGAGACACCTGCCTTTCGCCTAAACCGACACCGGCCGTGACCGCGCAGTCACAGCCCGCGTTCGATCCTCAGTGCTTGGCGGTAGTCTCGGGGTGGTCGGCGGTCCGCGGCCCCAAACGGGCCGTCGGCCGCGACGAGGCTGCGTGAGCCAAGAAGCCACTGGGAAGCATGAACTGGCCTGACCGGGCCGTCAAATAGCACGCGGCTGGCTGGGTTCCCGCACGCACCCGAGCGAGGCAAAAGCGCCGGAAAACCGCCAGGTCAGATTTCGGAAGTGCTGAAAGGACAAGATGTTAGGAATGATCGCCTGCAGCGCTGGCATTCTACCACTGAATTATCCCCGCAAGCGAAACACGCTGAACTGCGTGACAATAGCGACGCTGGAGCCCCGCTCGTCAGGGTCGGCTTCCCGTCACCCACCGGCCATACCGGCATCCGGCGCTCGCCTCGGGATCACAGGCCCTGCCTCCCCTTGCACTCACGCAAACCGCCGCCCACTCCGGCCCAAATTCGATCGCCGCGGGTTCGCCGCCCCGCCCGCTACTCCGCCAAACGCACGAGCTGCACGCCGTATCCCGGCAGCGTGATCGTCCCACTCGACGACGTCACCGTCTCGACCGCCGCCGCTGCATCACTGACCTGCTGAATCGCCAACTGCGCCGCGTTCGCCTTCGCCCCGCTCGCCAGTTGCACGTCATACGTCGTCGCCGTCGCGTTCACGTTCGCCACCAGCACCGCCACGCGCCCGTTCGCGTCCCGGCCCGCCAGCACGTGGACGGTCAACCCATCGCTGCCCGTGCTCGCCGTCACCGCCACCCGCTCCGTATACGTCGCCGCCAGTGTGTGCCACAGCGAGAACGCCAGCGCCATCTTCTTCGGCTCCCCGTCGGCATAGAACATGCCGTAAAACTGCGGAAAGTCGAGCTCCGGATCGGGCCCGCGATAGAACGTGGCCGCCGCCACTCCTTGCTCCTGCATCGCGATCCACCCCGCCGTCATGATCGCCGCCCCCCTCGCGCCGGCCCGCAGTGCGACCGCGTCCGCCGCCCCCGCGCCTTCCGCCTGCGTGTTGTACTCCGTCACGTGACTCTCGGTCGCCGTGTACCCGTGGCTGTCGAGCTCGGCCCGGAAGAACTCCGCGCCCGACGCAAACTCCGCCGGCTCGTTCGTGTAGAGGTGCCAACTGAAGAAATCCAGCGGTGTGCCCTTGCTCTGCTGGTACTCCAGGAACTGCTGCGTCCAGGCGCGCCCGCCCTCGCTGAGCGAACTGCCCGGCGCCAGTCCGGGCCCCCCGATCATCAACGACGGAAACTCCGCCTTCAGCCCCTTGGCCGCCTGCTCGAACAACTGGAAGAACTCGATCGTTGTGCCGTCCCAGAACTGCGCGTTGTCCGGCTCGTTCCAAATCTCGACGTAATGCAGCGGGTTGCGGCCCCACCGGCCCGCATCGCTATAGTGCCGCACCACCTCCACTGCGGCCGCCACCCAGTTCGCCCGGTTGGTCGGTTTGCGCGGATCGGCCGCCGGATAGCCAACCCCGTTGTTGTACGAGTCCCCGAGCCGCAGATACGGCTCGAACCCCCCGGCCAGAATCGCACTGAACACCGTGTCGCTCGCCGCGAAGTCGTACGAACCCGCCAGGCTGGGGTCCGCGCTCTGGTCGGGATACATCGTGGCCATGTCGAGCGGCCCGTAGTAGTCGTGGACGCGCACCTGCGTCACACCGACCTGCTGGTACGCCGTCGTGAGGTCCGCGTTGTTCGGATCACTGCCGGCCGGTATCGGCCCGATGTTCACACCGAGCAGCGGCCGCACCGCGGCCCCGCTGATCGCCGCGCCCAGCGTCAGGGTTCGCGCCGCAGCGACGGTCGCACCGTCGTCCGCGTCACCACTGCCATCCGCGGGACTTGACGACGGACAGCCGGCCAACAACCACGCGAACCCGAACAGCCCGGCCACCAGCACGACCCGCCCAGCCACGAAGCTCCGGCGGCCCGCGAAACGCTTGACCGACAATCCTGAGCACGACACAACCAGCCTCCTGTCCGCTGGGCGAATGCCACCTTGCCCGGTTCGCCGCCGGGCCTCGAATTACTATATCGGCGCTTCCCGCCACGTAACTCCGGCCCCTTTGATACCCCGGCCGCCCACCCGCAGCGCCCGCGCAAGTCATTCGATAGACGGCTTGGTATGTTTGCCACCCCGGCTCCGAGCGGCCACAAAGATCCCCCTCACGTCCAACTGGACATGCCCGCTCGGCGGGCGTGAGAATCCCTTCTCGCGCCGCGTCAGAAATCCTTTCCGGGACGTGGGCTAGCGCAAGCGCAGATTCTCACACCCCTCCGTGCGTCGCGTTATCTACACGAGAAGACGCATCCCCGCGAGCTGCCACTCTTGCCCCGTGTCGGCACATCCGAGGTGCACTCAAGAGCGAACGTGGCCACACACTCATGCGTAGGCTGGCCCTCGACCTTGTACCGCGGTGGGGGCCCCGAATACAATGCAAAGGTCTGTGGTGTCGGGGCCCCGGCGGGCATCTCACAAATACTTTGGAACGCCGGGCTTTCGCTGCGTGTCACGTCCGCTTGGCATCCCGTGGAGGTCTGGCATGGTACCGTCGCGAGGGTTGGTTTCGCTGGCACTGCGGCCGCATCGCTGGATCTTGGTCGCGCTCGTCATGTCAGCCGGCCTGGTGCCCGCGCTCCGCGCTCAAGACGTCGAAAACCTCGTCTACCAGTTCACCGGCAGCGTTGGAAAAGGGGCCCAGGAAACCGAAGCGGCCCAGGCCGTCCTGCGTAACTACGGTGCCTACAAGCAACTGGTGGCGGAAGGGAAAGTCAGCCCGACGGTCGCCCGCCGCTTGGACGAGCACCTGGTCACGATGACGCAGCAGGTGTGGCGCGACGTGGCCGTCCGCCACGGCTCGGGCCTGAGCTATGTAGTCCCCGTCGGTACGCTGGGCAGTCGCCTGACCAACCCGAAGTACATCCCCGGCAAGAGCGACAAGGACTTCATCCCTTACGGCGACAAGGCCGCCGAGGCGGCGCGCGATTTCGCGGTCGCATTCGAGCGAGAGTTTGGCTTTTCCGCCGCAAGCGTCGATGTCAATGCGCTCGACCCCACCACGATCAACGGCTGGCCTAGCCGCGTGCTCGCGGCCGGCAACTACGAGAAATACAACACGGCCGGCGGCACGAAGTGGCTGGACGCGCAGCTCTACAAGCAGCAGCCGAATCTCTGGCGCTACGACACCGTCGGCGATGCGGTGTCCGAAGTGACGTTCGCCGAAATGGTGACGGAGGCGCCGCCGGCGCTCACCGCCGCCGACGCCGCCGGGTTCCTGAGCGACAACATGAAGTTCCGCCAGCACCTCGCCGACGAGTTCTCGGGCGACTTGCGGACCATGGTGTGGCGACAGTCCAAGTACGACTTGCGCAACATGGAGGCTTTCGCCTTGGCGGGGGGTGCGCTCGATCCGGCAGACGAAGCGCTGAAGAAGGCCGCCGAACTGATGCGTGAAAACAAGATGGACAACGCCGTGTACCACTACATGCAGGCTACCGGCGCGGGCAACTACGATGAGGCGCTGGCGGCATACGCCAAGGCCATGGAGTCGCTCAACGAGCGCATGACGCGCCAGATCATGGAGCAGCACGTGGCGCTCATGCTCGACGGCAAGACCAGCATCGCCCTCACCAATGAGCTTGCGGCCGCGATGGCCAATCTCCCGCCCAGCTACGCCCGCGCCGTCGAGGAGACCGTGGTCTCGAAACTGGGCCGCGCGGAGTGGAATGAGGTCAGCAAGCTGGCCACGGCGTTCAAACAGGAGTTGGCGCGGCAAGCCACGATCTCGCGCTTCAGCATCGAGTACTTCAATTCGCAGGCCGTGTACTACTTCGGTAAGCCCTACGACAAGCTGGATGAGGCCGAACGGGCCGTCCTCCACGGGGTCCAGGAGGCCAGCGAGCAATCCCTCAAGGGTATGCTGGTGAACCTCGGCCTGTCCGGCTGGTCCTGCTATGACGCCTATGCGGAGGGCCGCAAGCAGGGGCTTGGCGTCGGCCTCGCCAGCGCCGCCGCCCGCGCCATGATCGAGGCCGTCCAGGCGGGGTATTCGCCGGCCGCAGCGGCGGAACTGGTCGGTCGTGCGGCAGCCGGGGTCATCGACTTGGGCATCTCGGCCTACAAGAACGATGCCCTCGAAACGCTGTACCGCCGTTTCCAGGAGGATCCGGCCCTCACTGTGGACGAGCTGCTGAGCGAACTGGGCTCCAACCGCTACGTCGCGGGCGGCCTGCGGCAGGTGGCGATCGAAATGCGTCAGAAGGGCAAGGACGGCAAGCCCACGGACGCGGAGATCGACGCCGCGATCCGCGCGTACTTCACCCGCCGGCGCGAGGTCGACAAGGCCAACGAGGAAACCGACAAACTCTTCAAGTGGGCCGAGAAGTGGATCCACGATGCGAGTATTCCCCTGGAGGCTGGCCGCAGCTTCCTCGTCGCCCTCAGCGAGAACGAGGCCCTGCGGCGGAACGACGAGAAGACCTACTATGCCCTGCTGGCCGGCGTCGTGCAGAACTACCAGAGCATCACTGCCATGCTGCGGCACGATCGCGTGCAGTTCAGCCAGGCCGAAATCGAAGAGCTGCTCTTCCACCGGTACCGCGGCACACCCGAGAGCTTT
This sequence comes from uncultured Planctomycetales bacterium, assembly GCA_964523405.1. Lineage (GTDB taxonomy): Bacteria > Planctomycetota > Phycisphaerae > UBA1845 > Fen-1342 > CAZGAQ01. Next base: position 407,808 of record CAZGAQ010000001.1, on the reverse strand, counting down.
CGCAAGGTGCTGGAGAAGCTATACCACCGCGCCGGCAGAGACGCCCTGTTGAAGCGCCGCACACACTCCCCCACCACGACAGCCGCGCCCACCACGACGCCCGCACCGTCTACGACTTCCGCTCCGACGACCGCGCCTGCCCCCGCGAAGAAACCCGCCCGGACCACGGCGAGTTCCGCGCCCACCTCCCGGCCGGCCGTACCACCGGCGCCGACCACCGCTCCCCAGCCGCGCAAGCCGCAGACGAAGCCACACTGGAAGAGCGTTCGGACACATTTCACCAAGATCGACGTGGAGCCGGAAAACATGGGGCTCGTGAAGTCGGACGCGCAGGGCGCCGACGGCTCACTGAGTGTAGAGGTCACGAACTACGAGGCGGCAGGCAAGCCGAAAGCGACTTCCCGCGTCCGTACCGAGGCCACGTGGACGCTGGGGGATGTCGCCGAACTGACTCCTGGCCAGAAGTTGTCGATCTCGGTCAAGATCATCCACTCGGGTAGCGGTCAGTGGTTGGGCGGGGCAGTCAACGCTTACTGGGCAACGCCCGGTGAACCGGATTGGGCCGGCGGTCAGCTCATCGTGGCCGGAGAGTTCATGACCCTGGAAGGCAAGCTGACGGTGACCGACAAGTTCAGCGGGGACTTCGAAGTGCCGTCGGGCACTACCCCGGGGGAGAAAATGGAGCTGCGCTTCACGCTGAGTAACAGCCAGTACCCGGCGTCCGTGCGCTACGAGTACGAGTGGGTCGACGGCAGCGACCAGGGCGCTCACTAACCCCGTCGGAGGCCGGGGCCGGTTGCCAGGCGTCTCACCCCGCCGCCTCCCGCAGCCGCTCCACGTCGCGTATCGGCGGCGCGCCAAAGTGCCGCTTGTACTCCCGGTTGAAGTGTGACGCGTCCTCATAGCCCACGCGATAGCCGGCTTCCGCAGCGTCCAGATTCTCACCGAGCATTAGACGATCTCGCGGATCACGAGCGGCGCGAGCACGCGATATTCGCCGGGCGTGTCGACCAGCCGCACCAGCCGCAGCGTCGCATCGAGCAGGTTCACGTTCAGCGCACTGACGTCGGCCGCCTTCACGCCGCCGCCCCGCACGCTCCTTCGTGTTGGTCTTCATTCTGGCCATCGTACCCACCGCGCCGGCCATCCCGGCGGCCGCAGCCCCCACTTTGGAGAATTGTGCAACCATTCGCGAGGATCGTCCTATCGACACGCCCATTGACACGCCTACAGTTAAGCACTGGGTGATAGCCGCGGCCACCGGTCCCGCAGCCCGCTTGGATTCCGCGGCAAGCGCCGCCCGTCGCCACCGCGTGTTTCGTCCGGTCGCGAAGGAGACCTCGATGAAGCGTCCCGCTCGGCAACTCGTTTCGCTCGTGCTCAGCGCAACCGCGGTCGTCGCATTCGCCGAGTCCTTCGATTGGCCCCAGTGGCAGGGTCCGGACCGAGACGGCATCTCGAAGGAGACCGGCCTCCTGCAGGAGTGGCCACCAGCCGGTCCGCCACGCGCCTGGAAGATCAGCGGCCTCGGCGGCGGCTACAGCGCCCCGTCCGTTGCCGGCGGACGCATCTTCGGCCTGAGCAGCCGCGGCGACGACGAGGTTGTCTGGGCGCTCTCCGTGACCGACGGCAAGACGCTGTGGGTGACGCGCCTCGCGGCCGCCGCGCGCGACGGCCGCCCGGAAGGCCGCGAGGGCCCAGGCTGCACACCCACCGTCGATGGCGAGCGGCTGTACGTGCTCGGCCTGAACGGCGACCTCGCGTGTCTGCAGGTCCAGGACGGTAAGATCGTCTGGCAACGCAGTCTGACCGGCGACTTCGGCGGGCGCGTCCCGACGTGGCGGTACAACGAATCCCCACTGGTCGACGGCGACAAGGTCATCTGCACGCCCGGCGGCGAGGATACAACCCTCGTCGCGCTCGACAAGCGGACCGGCCAGGCCGTCTGGAGGAGCCAGGTGCCCGGCAGCCCAGGCGCTGCTTACTCCTCAGCCATCGCGATCGACTTCGGCGGCCAGCGGCAATGCGTACAGTTCACCAGCAAGGCGCTCGTCGGCGTGGCCATGTCCGACGGCAAGTTCCTCTGGCAATACGAGCAACCCGCGAACAAGCACGGCATCAACTGCTCGACGCCGCTCTATCACGATGGTGCGGTCTTCGCCGCCTCCGCATACGGCACCGGGGGCGGCCTCGCGAAGCTGACCAAGGAAGGCGACACCATCACGGCTGAGGAAGTCTGGTTCGCCAAGAAGATGCAAAACCACCACGGCGGCGTGATCTACCACGACGGCTGCCTGTACGGCGCCAACGGCGGCAATGAAGGCGGCAACCTCATCTGCATCGACTTCAAGACCGGCACGATCCGCTGGAACGAACGCGACCGCGGCGAGGCCGGCGTGCCGAAAGGCTCCATCGCGCTGGCCGACGGCCGCCTCTACTACCGCACCGAGGACGGCGCCGTGCTGCTGATCGAACCGAGCCCGAAAAGCTACTTCGAGCGCGGACGCTTCCAGCAGCCGGACCGCAGCAAGCAGCCGGCGTGGGCACACCCGGTCATCGCCGACGGCAAGCTGTACCTCCGCGACCAGGACACCCTGTTCTGCTACGACGTGAAAGTGAAGCCCTAGAATCCGTGGACGGGGCCCACGCGGCCCAAGCGACCCTCAGCAGGAGCATTCCGCCATGTTCAATACCAAAGCCTATGCCGCCGCCAGCGCCACCTCGGCCTTTGCCGCCACGACGATTCCGCGGCGCGACCCCACGCCGCACGACGTGCAGATCGAGATCCTCTACTGCGGCATCTGCCACTCCGACCTCCACACGGTCCGCGATGAGTGGCACAGCGTCTGGCCCACCGTCTACCCCTGCATCCCCGGCCACGAGATTGTCGGCCGCGCGACGAAGGTCGGCGCGGCTGTCACGAAGTACAAGGTCGGCGATCTCGTTGCGGTCGGCTGCCTGGTCGAATCCGACGGCGACTGTCCGCAATGCCACGCCGGCGTCGAGCAGTTTTGCCCGCATGCGGTGTACACCTACAACTCGCCGGACAACCACGGCACCGCGCCGGTCACCTACGGCGGCTACTCCGGCAACATCGTCGTCCACGAGCGCTTCGTTCTGCGCGTGCCCACGAACCTCAGCCTGCCCGGCACCGCCCCGCTGCTGTGCGCGGGGATCACAACGTACTCCCCGATGCGCCGCTGGGGCGTCACCAAGGGCAAGAAGGTCGGCGTCGTCGGCCTCGGCGGCCTCGGGCACATGGCCGTCAAGTTCGCGCACGCGTTCGGCGCGCACACGGTCGTCTTCACCACCTCGCCCAGCAAGCAGGAAGACGCCCTGCGTCTGGGGGCCGATGAGGTCGTGCTCTCGCGCGACGCCAACCAGATGGCCAAGCACGCCGGCAGCTTCGACTTCATCCTCGACGCCGTCTCTGCCAGCCACGACATCAACGCGTACATCAATCTGCTTGCACGCGACGGCAACCTCACGCTCGTCGGCGCCCCCGAGAAGCCGCTGGCCGTCGCCGCCTTCGGGTTGATCCTCGGCCGCCGCAGCCTCTCCGGCTCGCCGATCGGCGGTTTGCCCGAGACGCAGGAGATGCTCGACTTCTGCGGGAAGCACAACATCACGGCCGACGTCGAGGTCATTCCCATGCAGAAGGTCAACGAGGCGTACGAGCGACTGCTGAAGGCGGATGTGAAGTACCGGTTCAGCATCGACATGGCGTCGTTGAAGTGAAGATACGCATGCAGGGTGTCTGGCTGTTGCGCCAGGGCAACACCCACATTCCTCGCCCGCAAGAAGCGTGACCGGCCGGGTGCCAAGCTCAGGTTCCCGGCGCAGCCGGGCCTGAGCATGCTCTCAGGCTGGCGCGAGCACCCCTTCTCGCACCAGCGGATCGTCGACGCAATCATGGGACGTTGAGCCGGAGCGCGCCATGGTCGGCTGCGCGGCGATGGAGATGCCACGGCTGTGTCAGCAGTGGCCGAGCGACGCGAGATGAACGCGCGCCATCCTATGGGTGGGAGTCGCGGGCTTCCCGCTACCCCGCATTGCTCACAGAGCCTTGGCACCCGGGGAACTCGCCTCGGTGACAGTGCCATGCACCCGCATCAACCCCGGCGTATCCATGATGATCCGACTCTCGACCAGCAACCCGCCGCGGACCACGTCAATCACAACGCCCCAGACCTCCACCCGCCGGCCGGTAGGCGGCACGCCCAGGAACACGCCGCGGTGCGTGCCGGTCCAGGTGAAACGTGTCACGACCGTGTCGCCCTCCGCCACCTGCTCATCCGTGCGCCAATGCAGATCCGGAAATGCCTCCAGCAGCATGCCGATCGCGAAACGCAGTCCCGCGCGCCCCGGCCCCTGCCCCGGCAGCGGCACGTGTTCCACGAAGTCCAATGGCACGAACCGGTCGACGGCCGCCAGGTCACGTGCGTTAATCACCTCATCGACGAACCGCCGAACAAGCTTCTTGTTGGAGTCAGAGGTCATGGCCGCCCATCCTGCACAGGGTGACGTCAAGCCACAGGACGCCGCAACCGGACACCGCCCGGTCGCTCCATCACACCATCAGCCGCGAACAGAAGGATATTAGGCCGGTCGGAGCGCGAATTCCCGGTAACATGGCCCAGGCGGGCCCGGTCGCGCAGCCAACCGGCGCACTGGCCACAAGTTTGGAGAATCACTCAATCATCTCCGACGGGATAACCCAGGACAGGCACCAATGTCACGCCCGCTTCGCCCGCGCGCCACGTTCCGGACGGTCCCTCATCGGCATACCCGCCCTCCAGCGGCGTGGGAATGTGCGTCCGGCCGCCTCCGCCGCGCCGGGGTGCCACTGCTGTGTCAGCAGTCGCTTGGAGGTCGAATGCCATCCGTTGTCGCGAAATGAAGCAGAAGTCCGGGTACCTACCCCATCCCGCCCTGCTCGCAGAGCAGTGGCACACGCGCGAGTCTCCCGCCCGACAGTGCCACCCCGCCAGAAGTCCCGGTGCCTGCCCATCCCGCACTGCCTACAGAGCGGTGGCACACGGCCGAAGGGATGCTGTGGACGGAGGCGAATTCCTCGGTGCCTGGGCGCCCTCGGAATGACGGGCGCGACCTTCCTTTGGAATGACGAGGGGGCGGCGCTGCGCGGGGGGCGAGGACACGGCCGCTCGGAGGCTGCCTTGTGCGCCCGCGGGGTTGTTGCGAGCGTGTCAGCTTGTCGGACGGTTGAACCCTGGCCGGCAAGCGGCCGTGCCACCCGACCGCGGGGCGGGCGGGACGCCCACCCCACCCTGGTTGTGTGCAACGTCGTGTGAGGCACTACACTAGCGCGACGCGACATCGGCCGGATCCAGCGCCGGTCCGCAGCGCGCCGCCGGCCGCAGCGTCAGTCCGCCTTGGGCTCCTTCGGCGGGCTGATCAGCGAGCGCCAGTGCTGCAGGAGCGTCGACAAGCCCCAGACCGTGGCGATGGCATAGGTCGCGACCGCGCCGTAGACAAACATCCAGAGGTGCTGCCCGGTTGGATCGGTCATCGCGGAGTAGACCAGGCGGTACAGCGAGTACCCGATCGACAGAAAGTAGTACAGGAAGAAGAGCACCACGAAGAACGAGGAGAAGTGCCGGTCCACCAGCCGGAGTTCCGCGTGCCCCGCCAGCCACGCCTCCCAGGCCGGCGAGAACTCCACCTGGCTCTCGATGTACTCCCGAATGTAGCGCCCCGCCCGAATCATGTGATTCTGCTCCGTCAGATACAGGATGATGAGCGCCAGCAGGAGAAACGGCAAGGTAACCCAGATATGCGACGTAGCGCTTAACAGCAGGTACGCCAGCAGCGGCATGCCCAACAGGCCGATCACGATGATCCAGAACACCCGGCGCTGTTGCCCTTCAATCTCGCGCCGCAGGGTGAGAAACTGCTGCAGAAGATAGTCCTCTCGTTTCATCGCGCACCTCCATGATGTGATGGTCGCCATCGTCCCAATCCTCCCCGTATGGCCGAAATGCTCGGACCGCCATCGCTCGAACACGCGAATTGTACCACGCCGCGCCCGGCCGCCTAGCCATTCGCCCGGCGCGCGCTTCGCCCCCTGCTCGTTATTCCGCCGGCACCCAGCGACGGGGAAGCCTGCCCCCGACCAGGTCGCACCCCCACCAATCGCAACGCCCCACCCCTCCGCTATACTGCTCGCGTCATGCCTACACCGCTGCCGCTACATCTGCACCCGGAGGTCTTCGGCCTGGTCAAACTCGACCCCGCGGCCGCCATCCCGCCCGCCGCTCTCCATGCTGCGCCGTGCTTTCTCGCTCGCACCGCGGACGAGCTCTCCCTCGTCGCGCCGCTCAGCCTCGTCGCGCCTCAGGGCCCCTCCGCCGGCTGCTTCCGCCTCCTCCACATCGCCCTCACCTTCGGCACCACCGAGAGCGGCATCCTCAAGCAGCTTCTCGATCCCCTGGCCGCCGCCGGCATCTGGGTCCTCGCCCTCGGCACGCACGACACGGACTACCTCCTTCTCCGCGACGACCAGCTCGACCGGGCCCTCACCGCGCTGCGCGCCGCCGGGCATTCCATCACCTCCGCCTGATGTCCCACGCTATCACCGTCACGCCGAAGGAAAGGAGCGCAATAGCCGTCATTCCGAACGCGTGCATCAGCCGCCATTCCGATGTGTAGTAGCCGTCATTCCGGAGGAGCGCAACGACTGCGGAATCTGCCCAGACTGCGCTGCGGCCCCGCCTCCGCGCACCGCCCACGTCTGCGTCTGCCTCCTTCGTTACTCGCTATTCGTAATTCGCCCTGCCCCCCTCCCCGCCACCCTGCGGCCGATCGCAGAAGACTGACGGCAGAAAGCTCCTCCCGCCACCCTCACTTCGGCATCGGCGGCAGCGGGCAATCCCCGGCCGGGTTGTCCATGTCCGGGAGGCCCTTCGCCCAACTGCCCGTGCTCGAACTCCCACAGTGCGGGCAGGTCGCCATCATCGGTGGCTTGGGCGGCCCCCCGTGTGAATCGGGCACCGGCGCGGGCACGAAGCGATACCGACAGTCATTGCAGAACCACCAAGGGTAGACCGTACGCCGTCCCGTGGTCGGGTTGGCAAACGGCAACGGATCGGTCAGCTTCGCGGTAATTGCTACTTCCTGCTTGGTCTCCAGACACGCGCAGTACACGGCGTACGAAGACGGCAGCGACAAATCCTCCCGCGTGCGCAGCGCGTAGACCAGCACGGCCGCACCGAGCAGCGCGACGGCGGCGACTACAAGGATGACGTTGCGCCTGGCACTCATCTATCTTCGCCACTGGGGGTTGGGGTATTTCTTCCAACTCGGGCCGTTCGGGTTCGTCACGCCGCGATCGTCCTCGCGTCCCGACATATAGTTGCAGCTCAGCGCGCTGGGAAAGTCGGGGGCTGATGCCCACGACCACTGCCCCCCGTCGGGATTGAGCGCCGGGTAGCGGTCCCGCCATTCGGTGACTTCCCCTTCGTACTTGCCGTTGTCGAAGCGCCATTCTTTCTCGCCGGGCAGCCAGCAGTAGGCCGCGGTCGTATCAACGCCGCCCTTGCCGCGGAGGAAATCGAGACTGTGCTTGGGAATGCGCGGCTTGATGAACCCAACGTGCTTGTCCACAAACAACGCGTTGGCCCGGTGCTCGCGTCCGTGCCGATAGCCGACCATGCTGGATTCCCAGGAGCGATACGTCGCTGGGTTTCCGGGAATCCGGAACTTCTGCATCATGAGGACGTCGGCGCTGAGATTGCCGAACCAACACCACCAGCCGTCGGCAATCATCACTTGCCGCGCCGCGTCTTTGGCCACGTCCTCCTTCCAGCCGTAGCGGATGACCATGTTGAGCCCATAGCTGTTGCGCAGCCCCGGCCTCGCAGTCTGCCCCATGCCGAACTGCTCGACAAAGTAGGAGTCCCAGCCGTTGTTCGTTCGTACAACCGCCATTTCCTCCGGGCGCTTATCCGTCGGACAAACACCGACGAGCTGGTTCGGCATGTAGTTCCGCTCAAAGAGCATGTCGGCCCATGTGGCGAAGATAGATGGATAGGATCCTCCCCCCCCGTCGTCGTGCGTGGGGACGAAGCCCTTCCACTCATCCTGGCAGTACTGCAGCGCGTGGCCGTACTCCTTGACCTGCGCCTGGCACTTCACGTTCTTCGCCTGTTCGCGCGCCTGGGACAGACTCGGCAAGAGAATCGATAGGAGGAGCGCGATGATGGCCACGACCACGAGCAGCTCGATGAGGGTGAACGCTTTCAGATCACGCGCGCGCTGGGTGCTGTCCATGGCCAGTCCTCCGCCGACACGTCATCCCGATCTCACGGACGGATCCGAGCAGACGTCGCCTTCGGGCGCGGCGCTCGTCGTCCCCGTTGACTTGCGTCCTGAATGTACCCTTTCCCGCGTTTCGTTGCAAGATGATACGTTTCATTTTCCCGCCCGCCGCGCCCCCGAAAACTCGTCCCGCGCCCGCCCGCGCCACCGCTCGCGTCATTCGCTCTGCCCCGTGTACCATTCCCCTTCCCGCCCGCCCCCGCCGCGTCGGCCCGCGTTCTCAACCCGCGCCCCAGCCCGTATAATCCCCCCCTTTGGCGGCTCCGCGCGCGGCGGACCCCCACCAGGTGCAACCTATGGCTGACGACTTATCCAAGATACGCAACATCGGCATCGCCGCACACATCGATGCCGGCAAGACCACCACGACCGAACGCGTCCTCTACTACAGCGGGACCATCCACAAGATGGGCGACGTCGATGACGGTACCACCGTGACCGATTTCGACGTGGAGGAGCAGGAGCGCGGCATCACGATCTATTCGGCGGCCGTCTCCTTTGAGTGGCGCGACTGCCGCGTCAACCTCATCGACACCCCCGGCCACGTCGACTTCACGGCCGAGGTCGAACGCAGCCTCCGCGTCCTCGACGGCGCCGTTGTCGTCTTCGACGCCAAGGAAGGCGTCGAGGCGCAGTCGGAGACGGTCTGGCGCCAAGCCGACAAGTACCGCGTACCGCGCGTCTGCTTCATGAACAAGATGGACAAGACCGGCGCCGACTTCTACTCCGCGGTTGGCACTGTTCGCGACCGCCTCGCCGGCAATCCGATCCCGATTCAGATTCCGATCGGCCAGGAAGACTCCTTCCGCGGCTATATCGACCTCATCGCGATGAAGGCGGTCGACTACACCGGCAGCGGCCAGGGCACCAAGTTCGCAAGCGGCGAGATCCCCGCCGACCTTCTGGAGCTGGCCACACAGTACCGCCACCTCCTGGAGGAAAAAGTCAGCGAGCTCGACGACGAATTGATGGCCAAGTACATCGAGAGCCAGCCCCTCAGCGCCGACGAGTTGCGTCGCGGCCTGCGCAAGGGCACGATTGCGCGGCGCTGTCAGCCGGTGCTCTGCGGCTCGTCGCTGCGCTACATCGGCGTGCAGGCCGTACTCGATGCCGTCTGCGATTACCTGCCGTCGCCGCTCGACGTGCCGCCGATCGAAGCGCACGACCCCGACAAGCCGGACAAGCTCATCAAGCGCAAGTGCGATCCCGGCGAGCCGCTGGCCGCCCTGGTCTTTAAGGTCGTCGCCGATTCGCACAGCGACCTGCACTTCATCCGCGTCTATTCCGGCGTGCTCAAGGCCGGCTCGCGCATCCTCAACGTCGGCCGCAAGAAGAAAGAGAACCTGCCGCAGCTCTTCCGCGTTTTCGCGAAGCGTCGCGAGAAGGTCGAGAAGGCCCTGTGCGGCGACATCGTCGCGGCCGTCGGCCTGAAGGAGACGCAGACGGGCGACACGATCTGCGAAGGGCACGGCCAGCCGGTGCTGCTGGAGCGGATCGAGTTTCCCGAGACGGTCATCAGCATGGCGATCGAGCCGCAGTCGACGGCCGACCGCGACAAGCTGATCGCCACCCTGCAGATGCTCGGACGCAGCGATCCGACGTTCGAGTACCGCACGGACGCCGAGACCGGGCAGATGCTGATCTCCGGCATGGGCGAGCTCCACCTGGAGGTCATCTGTCACCGCCTGGAGCGTGACTTCCACATCCCGGTGCGGATCGGCAAGCCGCGGGTGGCGTATCGTGAGGCGATCACGAAAGCCGCGGAGGCGGAGGGGCGCTTCATTCGCCAGACCGGCGGGCGCGGGCATTTTGCTATCGTGAAGCTGCGGGTCGAGCCGTTCGAGCCGCGTCCGGGGGAGGAGCATTTCCGCTTTGAGAACCGCGTGCGTGAAGGCGCGATTCGCAGCGCCTTCATTCCGGCGATTGCGCAGGGGGTGAAGGATTCGGCCCGGAGCGGCGTGCTCGGCGCGTATCCGCTGATCAACGTGAAGGCGACGCTGGTGGACGGTGAGGAGCACTCCGAGGACTCGTCCGAAATCGACTTCGAGAGCGCGGCCGCCGACGCGTTTCAACGGGCGGTGCAGGCGGCGGGCCCGGTGCTGCTCGAGCCGATCATGAAGGTTGAGGTCGTCACGCCGGAGCAGTATTACGGGCCAATCAACGGGGATCTTATGGCACGGCGGGCGAACATCACCGCGGCCGGGATGCGCGGCAACAACCACGTGCTGACGGCGGAGGCGCCGCTGGCGGCGATGTTCGGGTACGCGACGCAGGTGCGTTCGTTGTCGCAGGGGCGGGCGTCGTACGCAATGGAGTTTTACCGGTACGAGCGCATGCCGGACGATCTGGCCCGCAAGGTGCTGGGGGTCATGTAAGCGGCGGAGCCTTGGCCATTGAGTCGCCCCCCCGCCGTTCGCTACAATGGCGAGTAGCGGGGCTCACGGGAACCCCATCTTGCTTGGTTTGCCCGCCGCGCGCGGGCCCACGGAGGAGAACGCATGTTCCGCGCCTTGCCCATCGTCCTGCTCGGCTTCGCCGTGCCCGCCTTCGCCAGCGACCCGATCGTGCCGCTGCACCAAGTCCGCAGCGTCTATGCTTTTGAGGCGGATTGGCAAGACCCCAACGGGCATAGCGAGATGCGCGCGGCGCCGGACTTCGGAGACTGGCTCGACGAGGTTTGGCTGGAGGCCGCTCCTGATCCGTGTGCGCCGGGGAGCAGGAAGCGCGCCGACGCCGCCCAGTATTCGTCGCTGTCCACATCGCGGATCGAGGCCTACGGCGTTGCCGAGGCCAACCTGGAGGACTATCCGCAAAAGACAGTGAGCGAGACGGAGGCCCGGAATCGCTGCCTGATGCGTTTTGTCGTCAACAGCGCATCCCAGATCGAGCTCACTGGCAGTCTGGCCGCACTGACCAGGCTGCGCGACGGATGGAATGATGTCAGCTCCGTGCATGCTTCGGCCCAGGCGCGCATGCGCGTGCGCCAGTTCTCCGGGGCAACCGTGTACCAATCAGACCTGCAGGTGGCGTTCGACTACAATCAACCCCCTAGCCCGAGTCCGGATGATCCCAATAGCTGGATAATCCAGGCCGCACTGGCGCAGCCACTGACCTACAGCGGGACACTCCAGCCTGGCATCTATGAACTCGACGTCACAGCCGAGTCTTGTGCAGGCACGACGGCGCCCGAGACGTGGTACTACGACTATCAGTTCAGGCAACTGGTCGGCGAAGCCAGCTTCTGCGTCGAGCTGCACATCACCCCCGTACCGATCGACCCGCCCTGCAACGCCGACCTCGACGGTGATAACGACGTCGATATCGTCGACCTCGCCCGCATGCAACAATGCTGGACCGGACCGAGATAGGGACCACGCACGCAAACGCGGAAAATCGTTGACTTTCCGATCGCAGCCGATATAGTCACTCACAATGAAGTGCACAGGATTCTGCTTCCGGCATCACCATCATCACCACGAGCACATCGTGGCCGGGTGATGGTCTGCCAACTGTGAGCGAATGAACCATCGACGCCGGCCCCCGTGGCCGGCGTCGCTCTTTTTTGGGCGGCACGCGGGCTGGGGGGCCGGAACTGAGGAGCTCCGATGTTGACGCGTGCCGCCGAAACCCCGCTTCGCCTCGCCCTCCCCAAAGGTCGCATGCAGGAGGGCGTCACCGCCCTGCTCGCTGACGCCGGCATTCGCCTGCGCCAAGGACCTCGTGATTATCGGCCGACGCTCTCGCTGCCCGGCCTGGAGGCCAAGATCCTCAAGCCGCAGAACATCCTGGAGATGCTGCACGCCGGCTCGCGCGACGTGGGCTTCGCCGGGGCCGACTGGGTCGCCGAGCTGCAGGTTGAGGTCGTCGAGTTGCTCGACACCGGCCTCGACCCCGTCCGATTGGTCGCCGCGGCTCCGGCCGACTTGCTGGAGGACGGCCAACTTCCCAAGCGGCCGCTCGTCGTCGCGTCCGAATACGAGCGGCTGGCCCAGAGCTGGATCGCGCGGCGTGGCGTCGCCGCCCGCTTCGTCCGCTCCTACGGCGCCACCGAGGTCTTCCCGCCCGAAGACGCCGACTGCATCATCGACAACACCGCGACGGGCTCGACGCTTCGCGCCAACGGGCTGGAGATTGTCGACGACGTCATGACCTCGTCCACGCGGCTCTATGCCAACCCGCGCGTGCTGTCCGATCCCGCCCGCCGCCCGGCCGTTGATCAGCTCGTCACCCTACTCAAATCCGTCCTCGACGCGCGCCGGCGGGTCATGCTCGAAGTCAACGTGCCGGCCGCCAAGCTTGAGGAGATCGTCAGCATTCTGCCGTCGATGCGTGAACCGACCATCGCCTCGCTGCACGGCCAAGCCGGCTATGCGGTCAAGGCAGCCGTCCCGCGTGATCAGTTGCCGAGCCTGATCACGGCGCTCAAAGCGCATGGCGGCACGGACGTGGTCGTGACGGCGCTGGCGCAGATCGTGCCATGACAAGGACTGCGCCCGCACGCGAGACAAGGAACGGATAATGAGTACCACCCCAAAAGCACAAGTGAACTCCGCGATGGCGTGCCCGGTGCGACCGGCCGCGGGCGTGGCGGGTTTGACGGCCTACACGACGCCTGCGTCCCCCGGCGCGATCGACCTGCGTCTGGACGGTAACGAAGGCGTTGCGCCGCCGGCGGAACTGCTGCGCGAGATGGCCGATTTGTCACCGGAGATTCTGCGGCGCTATCCGGCCGCACGCGAGCTGGAAGCGCAGCTCGGCGCGTACTACGGATTACCGCGCGAGCAGGTCATCGTGACGGCCGGCGCAGACGACGCGCTCGACCGGGCGTGTCGGGCGACGCTCGGTCCGAAGCGCGAGCTGATCCTGCCAATCCCAACATTCGAGATGTTGGAGCGGTATCCGCGCCTGGTCGGAGCGAGCGTAGTCTCAGTACCGTGGCCGGGCGGAGCGTATCCCACGGCCGCGGTGCGTCAGGCGATCAGCGAGCGGACCGGGGCGATCGCGGTGGTGACGCCGAATAACCCGACCGGCGCCGTCGCGACCGTCGCCGACCTACAGGCGTTGTCGGCCGCGGCGCCGCAGGCGCTCCTCATCGTGGATCTCGCGTACGGCGAGTATGCGGAAGAGGACCTGACGGCGGCCGTGCTGGCGCTGCCGAACGCGATCGCGGTGCGGACGTTCTCCAAGGCGTGGGGCCTTGCGGGACTGCGCGTCGGCTACGCCCTCGGTCCGGCCGCAATCATCGCGTTGCTGCGGGCGGTCGGCGGGCCGTATCCGACGTCGGGCTTGTCGCTGCTACTGGCGGGACGGCGGCTGGCGACGGGGGTCGCAGCGATGCGGGCGAACGTCGCGCAGGTTCGCCGCCAGCGGGTCGAGCTATGCGAGTTCCTGCGGGCGCGCGGCGTGGACGTGCTGCCGTCGCAGGGCAATTTCGTCTTCGCCCGCTTCAAGGACGCGAGCCGCGTGTGGAACGGTCTCGCGGCCACGGGCATTCTCGTGCGGAGTTTCCCAGGTCGTCCGGGTTTGGCGGATGCCCTGCGGATCACGTGTCCCGGCGAACCGGCGGCGATGACTCGTCTGATGCAGGCACTGCGTGAACTGCTGTAGGCCGCGTGCTGCGGCTCCACGAATGACCCGCGCCGTTGCACGGCGCCTCGACAAGAACGTAGGAGCAGAACATGGAACCACGAACGGCCCGGGTAGAGCGCAAGACGGCCGAAACCGACATTCGTTTGACGCTGACGCTCGACGGCAGCGGACGTGCGGCCGTGCAGACCGGCATCGGCTTCCTGGATCACCTACTGACGGCGCTGGCGCGGCACGCCCGCTTCGATCTGGAGCTGACGTGCAGCGGCGACCTGCAGGTGGACGACCACCACACGGCCGAGGACTGCGCACTCGCGCTAGGTGCGGCGATCGACCAGGCGCTCGGCGAGCGACGTGGATTCGCGCGGTTCGGCTACGCCTATGCCCCGCTCGACGACGCGCTCGCGCGGGCGGTCGTTGATCTCTCGGGCCGTCCAATGCCCGTCATCGAGCTAGGGCTGCAACGTGAGATGCTCGGCACGCTGTCGTGCGAGAACGTGGGGCACGTGCTGACGTCGCTCGCGATGGCCGCCCGCGCGAATCTGCACGTGGATGTGCTGCGCGGCGTGAACGATCACCACAAGGCGGAGGCCGCATTCAAGGCGGTCGCGCTGGCGTTGCGAGCGGCGGTGACGCGCGACGGATTGAATGAAGTGCCGAGTACGAAGGGGACGCTGTAATGCCTGTGGATGTGTTCATCGTGCGCACCGGGACGGCCAATCTGGCCTCCGTTTGCGCGGGGCTGCAGCGCGTCGGCGTGACGCCACACCTGACGGAGAGTGCGCGGGACGTCGAGGACGCGCAGCTCGTGGTGCTGCCAGGTGTCGGAGCGTTCGGGGCGGCGATGGCGCGGCTGCGCGCGCTGGCGTTGACGGAGGCGCTGGCGGAGCGGATTCGAGCCGGTCGGCCGACGCTGGCCGTGTGCCTCGGGCTGCAGCTCTTGTGCGAAAGCAGCGCGGAGACGCCGGGGGTGGCGGGGCTGGGCGTCGTGCCCGGGCGCGTCACGCGCTTTCCCAACACCGTGCGGGTGCCGCAACTGGGCTGGAACCGCCTGATCGCCGAAGCGCCCGACCGGCTCAACGGCGGCGAGTATCTGCTGCCGGCCGAAGGCTATGTGTACTTCGCAAACTCGTACAAGCTCGACGTGGCGCCGCCCGGCTGGCACGGGGCGTATGCGGAGCACGGCGTGCGCTTCGTGGGCGCCATGGAGCGCGGGCCGGTTCTGGGGTGCCAGTTCCATCCGGAGCTGTCCGGCGCGTGGGGTGTGGAACTGTTGCGGCGATGGGTCGAGCGGGGAACCAGGCGGGATTGACATGCTGACGATTCGGATCATTCCGTGCCTCGACGTCCGCGACGGACGCGTTGTGAAGGGCATCCGCTTTCAGGGGCTGCGCGACGCGGGCTCGCCGCCGCAGCTCGCCGCGGCGTACGAAGCGCAAGGGGCGGACGAGCTAGTCATGCTCGATGTGTCGGCCACGCCGGAGGACCGGGCAACGCAGGTTGAGACCGTGCGGCAGGTGCGAGCCCAGCTTTCCATCCCGCTCACGGTGGGCGGCGGCGTGCGGCGCGTCGAGGACGCGGGCGCGCTGCTCGACGCCGGTGCGGACAAGGTTGGTGTGAACACGGCGGCCGTGCGCGAGCCGGCCATTCTCGACCGGCTGGCGACGCAATTCGGCTGCCAGTGCACGGTGCTGGCGCTGGACGCGGCCCGCACGCCGGCCGGTGGCTGGGAGGTCGTGGTGTTGTCCGGACGCGAGCGTACCGGGATTGACGCCGTCACGTGGGCGCGGCAAGCCGTGCAGCGCGGCGCCGGCGAGATTCTGCTGACCAGTTGGGATCGCGACGGAACGCGGAGCGGTTACGACACGGAATTGCTGCGGGCGATCAGTTCCGCGGTCACGGTGCCGATCATCGCATCGGGCGGCGCGGCGGAACCGGCGCACTTGCTGGAGGCGCTGGCGGCCGGTGCGGACGCGGTGCTGGCGGCGTCGATCTTCCATGACGGGGATTTGACGGTGCGCGACATCAAGGACTATCTGGCGGCGCGCGGCGTGGAGGTGCGGCGATGATTGTGCCCTCGATCGACATTCAGGGCGGACAGACGGTGCAACTCGTCGGCGGACGCGACAAGGCGCTGGATGCCGGCGATCCGCGCCCAATCGCACAGCGTTTCGCGCTCGCCGGCGAGATCGCCGTCGTGGACCTGGATGCGGCGCTCGGGCGGGGCGCGAATACCGAGCTGATCCGGGACCTGTTGAAGCTGGCTCCCTGCCGCGTCGGGGGCGGGATACGCAGCGTCGCCGCCGCTATCGACTGGCTCGACGCCGGTGCGACGAAGGTCGTGCTCGGTACGGCGGCGACGCCGGAAATCCTGCAGCAACTGCCGAGCGAGCGGGTGATCGCCGCGCTCGACGCGTTCGACAATGAAGTCGTAGTGCACGGCTGGCAGACGCGGACCGGACGGGACGTGTTTGAGCAGATGCAGTTGCTCCGCGGAATGGTCGGCGGATTCCTCGTGACGTTCGTCGAACGGGAAGGACGGCTGCAGGGTACGGATCTCGAACGCGCGCGGCGGCTGCGCGAGGCGGCGGGTGACGCAGAGCTTACCGTCGCCGGCGGGATCACGACGCTCGAGGAAGTCGCCGAACTGGACCGGCTCGGCATCGGGGCCCAGGTCGGTATGGCGCTGTACACGGGGCAGATGGAACTGGCCGATGCGCTCGCGGCGCCGCTGACGTCGGATCGTCCAGACGGGCTGTGGCCGACGGTCGTCGTAGACGAGCGCGGCGTGGCGCTGGGGCTGGCGTGGTCGAGCCGCGAGAGCCTGCGGGCGGCCATGCGGGAGCGGGCCGGAATTTACCAGTCACGGCAGCGCGGCTTGTGGGTCAAGGGGGCGACTTCCGGTGCGCGGCAGGAACTCCTGCGTGTGGAGCTCGACTGCGATCGCGACGCCTTGCGGTTCACGGTGCGGCAGCATGGCGCGGGGTTCTGCCACAACAACACGCGGACGTGCTGGGGCCCCGATCGCGGGCTCGGCGAACTGGTACGGCGGCTGGAAGAGCGACTGCGGTGTGCTCCGGCCGGCTCGTACACCCGACGGCTGCTGGATGATCCGGACTTGCTGCGGGCGAAGCTGGTCGAGGAGGTAGGGGAACTCGCGGCCGCCCGGACTCCGGCGGAAGTGACGGGCGAGACGGCGGATGTGCTGTATTTCGCGCTCGTTGCGATGGTACGGGGCGGAATGGCGCTAGAGGCGGTCGAGGCGGAACTGGAGCGCCGAGCCCTGAAGGTGACGCGGCGTCCGGGCAACGCGAAGCAGCAAGCCTGATTCGTGCGAGGAGGTGCGACGATGAACGCCTTTCGATTTCGACGCGTGCCGCCGGCAGACGTGCAGCCGATCGGCCAGACGACGGTCGATGAGATTACGCTCGCGCAGGCGGCGACGATTGTGAACGACGTGCGGCGCGGCGGCGAAGCGGCGCTCAAGGCGCAGGCCGAGCGTCTGGGCGATGTCGCTACCGGCGAGCCGCTGTACCACACGCGGGCTGAACTGGAGCAAGCGCTCGCGTCGCTGCCGGCGGAGACGCAGGATGTCTTGCGGCGTACGGCCGAACGCATTCGCGCCTTCGCGTTGGCCCAACGCGCGACACTCCGCGAACTCGACAAGCCGGTCGCGGGCGGCCGCGCGGGGCACACGATCGCGCCGGTGGAGACGGCCGGTTGCTATGCTCCCGGCGGGCGCTTCCCGCTTCCGTCATCGGTGCTGATGACGGTGGTGACGGCACGGACGGCCGGGGTGCAGACGGTGGTTGTAGCCTCGCCGCGTCCCACGGCCGTGACGAAGGCGGCCGCGGCCGTCGCCGGTGCCGATTTGCTGCTGGCCGCGGGCGGCGCGCAGGCGATCGCCGCGCTGGCGTACGGCGCCGGGCCGGTGCCGGCCTGCGACGTCGTCGTGGGCCCCGGGAATCGCTGGGTTACCGCGGCCAAGCAACTCGTGGCCGGTGCGGTCGTGATCGACATGCTGGCCGGTCCTTCGGAACTGGTCGTCGTGGCGGATGAGACGGCCGATGCCGACGTGGTGGCCGCCGATCTGCTCGCCCAGGCGGAGCATGATCCGGACGCGTTGCCGATCCTGGTGACGGCGGACGCCGGCGTGGTCGCAAGGGTCGAGGCGGAAGTCACGCGACAATTGACGGACTTGCCGACTGCGGCGACGGCCGGGCCGGCGCTCGCACACGGCTTCGCGGTCGTGGCCGCGGACGCGGCTGAGGCTGCTGACATCTGCAATCGACTCGCGCCGGAGCACTTGGCGCTGCACGTGCGCTCCCCGCAAACGTGGGTGTCCAAGCTGCGGCACTATGGCGGTTTGTTCATCGGCGCGGACAGCGCCGAGGTCCTGGGCGACCACGGCATCGGTCCGAATCACGTGCTGCCGACCGGTGCGACCGCGCGAGCGCGGGGCGGGCTGTCGGTGTTCACGTTCCTGCGTATCCGCACGTGGCTCCGCATCGACGACCGGGTGGCGCTGGCGGACATGGCGCGCGACGCGGCAGCGCTCGCACGGCTGGAGGGTCTGGAAGCTCACGCGCGTTCGGCCGAGCGGCGCGCCGCGCCGTCGCCGGGATGCTGACTCGACGCGACAGGACGCGCACTCGCGGGCGCGGTATAACTCGCCCTCCATGAACATCACGGTCCTGCTGGTCTTCGCGCTGGTCTATCTCGGCATGGTGCTGGGCGGAATCCCCGGCTATGCCATTGACCGCACCGGTGTAGCCCTGGTGGGCGCGATCATCCTGGTGGCGAGTCAGTGCCTGACCCCGCAGGAAGCCTGGGATGCAGTCGATGTGCCGACCATCGCCCTGTTGCTGGGCCTCATGGTGGTCTCGGCGCAGTTCCGCCTGGGCGGGACGTATTCCGCCATCACGCGGCGCCTAGCCGCTGCGCAGGTCTCGCCCGACCTGCTCCTCCTGCTCGTCATCGCCGTCAGCGCCGGTCTGTCGGCCGTGCTGGCCAACGACATCGTCTGCCTCGCGGTTGCCCCGCTGCTCGTGGAAGGCTGCACGCGCCGCGGGCTCAAACCGGTGCCCTTTCTGCTCGCCCTCGCCTGTGCGGCCAACGTCGGCTCGGCGGCGACCCTGATCGGCAATCCGCAGAACATGCTCATCGGGCAGAAGCTCCACCTGTCGTTTGCCGGCTACCTGCTCGATGGCGCCGTGCCCGCCGCCCTGGGCTGCCTCGCCACCTGGGCGATCATTCGTTGGCAGATCCGCGGCCAGTGGCAAGCGCCGCCGCAGAAGATCGAGGTGCGCACCCACGCGTTTCAGAAATGGCAGACCCTCAAGGGTTCGCTGGTCCTGGCGGGCCTGATGGCTGCATTCCTGTGCACGTCGTGGCCACGCGACGTGGTCGCGCTGGCGGCGGCGGGGCTGTTACTGATGAGCCGCCGACTGCACACACGGCACAAGCTGAGCCTGGTGGACTGGCAGTTGCTCGTATTATTCGCCGGCCTGTTCATCGTGAATCACGCGCTGGCGAAATCAGGCCTGCTGACAGCGGCCATCGACGGGCTGCACGCGAGCGGTGTGCATGTCACCCGACCGGCGTGGCTCTTCGCGCTGACCGTGATTCTGTCCAACCTTGTGTCCAACGTGCCGGCCGTGATGCTGCTGTTGCCGACGGCGACCCACCCACAAGCAGGCGCCATCCTGGCCCTGGCGAGCACGCTGGCCGGCAACCTGTTCGTCGTCGGTAGCATCGCGAATATCATTGTCGTGGATCAGGCCGCGCATCTGGGCGTGCGTATTTCGTGGCGTGCGCATGCCCGCACCGGCATCCCGGTGACGCTCGCGACGTTGGCCATCGCCGCCGTCTGGCTGTGGCTGCGCGCCGCCGTGGCGGGCACGTAGGCGGGGTGCCGGGCGCGAGCTGACGTGGGCGCAGAGTGGTCGACCCCGGCGGATGAAGTGCTCGGGGGCCGGTTTACGGCATCGCCGGCAGGCCCCCTACCGAAGCGCGCCCGCGTGCCGGTCATCAATCATCGTCGTCATCGTGGCCGAAATCCCACAGTCCGACGTCGATGTCGCCGTCGTCGGTCGTGACGTCGATGCCAAAATCCCGCAACGCGCTGGTGATCGGTCGCCAGCAGCCGTTGAAGTCCACGGTCACGGCTGACAGCACGAAGGGGAGAATCGCCAGCTTTCGCAGGACGCGTTTCATAGGCAGCTCCTTCATGAGCTATAGAACCCGGCGGCCCCCACCGGGTTAGTTCCGTCGCAGCCACCGATCGCCAGACGGCTGGGCACAGCCGCCCCGCATTATCGTACCCACCGTGGAAGGCCCGCGCCGAAAATGCCTCTCAGAGCCTGTGACAGGATCGTACCGCCTTAACCGTCCACTACTTACAGCCGCCGGCCGCGTGGGTGTGGGCGCGACTGGTCTGTTGTACAGGCGGAGCAATGCAGTGTTGCGGGAGCGCGCACGGTGGTTCTCTGGCCTAGTCAATATCCTCCGGTGGCGTGCCGGGGACGTTGGGGGGGCCGCCAGCGCCGGGCGTACCGTGTGCCGGGGTGTTGGGTGGCCGAACGAGCACCTGGAATCGCCGCCGACCGAGGATCTCACCGCGGCTGAGCAACTCAAAGGCATACTGGCCCGGTTCCGGGATATGGACACCCTGCATGGCAAACAGCAGGTCGACGACGGCGAGCGGATTCGGGGCTTCCACCGCTCCGCGGCCACTGAACAGGACGGCGTCGTCCGTGTCGCGGACGAGGCGGATCTCGAGCTCGGCGCTCCCCGGGATCTCGGTGACCGACGCCAGGATCGCCATCTGCTGGATCGCGGTGGGCAGCTTGGGTACGAGGATCGTATTGAAGATACCGATCGCGCTCTTCTTGTTGCTGAGCTTGTCGTCGATGACCTGGTCGCAGATCAGAAACGACACGAGCGACGGCACGGCGGATGGCGAATGGGTCGTCATGGCCTTCTCCCTGCGGCGGTCCGCGACGGCATCTTACCGCGCCATGGGGTTGGCGTCCGCGTCGCGACCAGGGCTTTTCCGCCCGCCCCCCGCGCGCGGCCTGCCGTTCGCGCCCGGCCGACGGCGTGTAGAATGTTGTGTCCTCCGCTGGCCGAACCGTGCCGCGGGTGGTATCTGACGGGAGCGAGATGAAACGGTCGCCGTGGGTCTGGTGGTTGCTGTTGGTGCCGACGCTGTGCGGCGCGGTGGCGGTGCGCGCCCAATCCTCGGTCGCCTTGCGACTAAGCTCGCCAACGGTCAACGTGAACGAGGCGTTCACCGTCAGCATCGAGATCGCCAATTTCACCGAGGCCGAGCCGCCGGTCTTCCCGGACCTGCCCAACTGCACGGTCCGGGCGTTGCCCAACGCCGCCGAATCGTCTTCCGTCTACATCATCAACGGCCGCAAGACCGAGTCGCACACGCGGACGTACCAGTTCGAGGTTACGCCGCAGGTGGTGGGCGAAGTCACGATTCCCCCCGTCACGGTGCAGGTCGACGGTCGTGAACTCCAGACACGTCCCGCCACCGTCCAGGTGCAGCCCAGCGACGCGGACGAGTTGTTCGCGGTCGAGGTCAGCGTGGACCGCCAGCGCATCTTCGTCGGGCAGCGTGTGCAGGCGACGATGACAATCTGGGTGAAGCCGCCGACCTACGGCGGCCAGCGGCTGGATCCGGGCTACGTGTTGCAGAGCATCAGCGCGATCAACTTCGGGCCGTTCGGCCGCGAAATCCGCAATGCACAGAGTGTCGGGCGGCGTCGCAACGTCGGCGGCGTTCAGGAAGCCTGGTATGCCTTCGACTTTGCAGCCGATTTCGTCGCGGACCGCGTCGGACGCCTAAGCTTCAGTGACGTGGAAGTCGGCATCGCCTACCCGACGCGCGCCGGTACCCGCAATCTCCGGGCCAAAGCGCGCACCGCCCCGCTCGACGTGCTGCCCGTTCCCCAGGAGGGTCGCCCCGCAAACTACAATGGGGCCGTCGGACTGTATGACATCACGACGGCCGCACGTCCAACCAACGTCCGCGTCGGCGATCCGATTGAGCTGACCATCGAGGTCTTTGGCGAGGGTCCCGTCGATTCGCTGCCGCCGCCGCTGCTCAGTGCCAGCGCTCCGTTGAACGAGAGCTTTCGTATCCCGGAGCAAACCCTGGCCGGCGAAACCAAGGACAGCCGCCGCCGATTCACGGTCACCATCCGGGCCAAGCGCGATGATGTGACCGCCATTCCGCCGATCGAATACCCGTACTTCGACCCGGACCACGAGCGTTTCGTGATCGCCCGCAGCAAAGCGATTCCGCTCCAGGTGACGCCCACAGTCGAGGTGACGACCCCGGATGCCATCACCCCGTCGACGCCGGGCACCGCGGCCGGCGAGCATGCCCGCCTCCAGGCCCTCGACGGTCTACGGGACATCCAGACGGGCGAGGCGGCCTTGTTGGCCACGGCCTGGCCGGTGACACCGAGACTGATCGGCACGCTCCTGCTCGCCCCGCCGCTTGGCTTCTTCGCGATTTGGGGCGGCGTGGCGCTTGTCCAGCGCCGCAACGCCGATCCGGCCCGCCGACGCCGCAGCGGCGCCGCGCGCACGGCCCGTCAGCGCATCGCGCAGGCCCCCGCCACCGACCTCGCGGTGCTGGCCGGTGAGCTGGCCGCCGCCTTGGCCGGCTACCTGGCCGATCGCTACAGCGAGCCCGCCGGCCGCTTCACGGGACAAACCGCGGTCGCGGAGCTGCGGAGACGGGGCATAAAGGCGGCGACGGTCAGCTTGTGGCAGGAGACGCTGGCGCACTGTGAGGAGGTCTCTTTCGGCGGCGACGCCGGAGTAGACGGCGAGGCCCTCCGCCAAGCGGCGCTGTCCTGCGTGACCGCCCTCGAACGGGAGCGGCGATGAAGCGCGCGCGGCAGACTACGCCGGTCGTCCGCGGCATGGTGCGCGCAGCCCTACTGCTGGGGCTGGCCGCGGCTGCCATCGCGGAACCGCTGTCGCCGCCACGTCAACGTGAGATTCTGCAGGAAGCCCTCGGGGCCTACGATCGCGCGATCAGCGCGGCCCGCGAGAATCCCGCGCAGGCCAGCGAACTCTACCGGCAGGCCGCCGCGGGCTTCGCCGCACTGGTCGAAGCCGGCACGCACAACAGTGCGCTCGAGTACAACCTCGGCAACACGTACTACCGCCTCGGCGATGTGGGACGGGCGGTGCTGCACTACCGCCGCGCGCAGGCGTTGGACCCGACCGACGAACGGCTGGCGGCCAATTTGCGTTACGTGCGTGACCATGTGGAGCCGGCCATCGCGCCTAGCGGACAGAGCGCGCTGGCGCACCAACTGCTTTTCCTGCACTACACGACGTCGCTGCAACAGCGCTGCGCCTGGCTTGTCGTGATGGTGGCCCTGGGTTACGGGCTGCTGTGCGCGTGGCTGCGCTGGCGCCGCCGTGGACTGCTACTGGGCGGCCTGAGCGGGGCAGCGCTCGCGTTGAGCTTCGGCCTGTCGCTGAGTTGGGAGCTGCACGAACGGGGCGCGCGTCCGGCCGCGGTCGTGGTTACGGGTCAACCGTTCCTGCGGTATGACCGCGACGAAACCAGTGGCACGAACCTCGTGCTCAAGCAGCCGCTGGGGCCGGGCGTGGAGCTGCGCATCCTGCAGCAGCGCGGCGACTGGGTGGAAGTGCAACTGCTCAATGACCAGAAGGGCTGGCTGCCAGCCGCGGCGGTCGAGCGCGTGTAGCGTCGCCGTGCGCCCGGCACGTGGGCCACCGCCACCGGCTACAACTCAAACTGGCTGCGTTCCTCGTCGGCCAGGATGTCCGCGAGCCGCATGCGGACGTAGTCCACGTCGATCGTCACGTCCTTGTTCACCGCGTCGGAGGCGTTGAACGCGATCTCCTC
Organism: uncultured Planctomycetales bacterium; assembly: GCA_964523405.1. GTDB lineage: Bacteria > Planctomycetota > Phycisphaerae > UBA1845 > Fen-1342 > CAZGAQ01. The sequence goes on along the minus strand of CAZGAQ010000001.1, from coordinate 383,978 downwards.
GACCACCTTCTCGACGATCGTGTACAGCCGCCGGGCGCCGATGTTCTCCAGCATCTGGTTGGCCTTGTACGCCATCTCGGCCATCTCGCCAATCGCTTCCGGCGTGATCGTGAGCTGCACGCCCTCGGTGGCCAGCAGCTCGACCTGCTGCTTGATCAGGGCGTTCTCCGGTTCGGTCAGAATGCGGTAGTAGTCCTCCGCACTGAGGTCGCGCAGCTCCACGCGCAGCGGGAAGCGGCCCTGCAGCTCCGGCATCAGGTCATTCGGGCGGCACTGCGTGAACGCCCCAGCCGCCACAAACAGGATGTGGTCGGTTCGCACCATGCCGTAGCGCGTGCTGACATTGGTCCCCTCCACCAAGGGCAGCAGGTCGCGCTGCACGCCGCTGCGCGAGACTTCGGGCCCGCCGCCTTCCGCCAGCGGCGAACCGCAGATCTTGTCCAGCTCGTCGAGGAAGACGATGCCGGATTCCTGGCAACGCCGCACGGCCGCCTGGTGCAGCGCGTCCTGGTCGATCAGGCGGTCGACCTCCTGCTGGATCATCACTTCCAGCGCCTCGGGCACGGGCAGCCGGCGCCGGCGCCCGCGTGAAGGCATGATCCGCTCCATGAACTGCTCGAACTCCGGCCCCATCTGGTCGAGTCCCATATTGGACATGACGTGGACCGGCACAGCGCGCTCTTCGACGGTCAGCTCGACGCTGCGCTCCACCAGCGCCCCCGCCTGCAGTTGTGACCGCAGCTTTTCCCGCGTGCGCCGCCGCCGCTCCGCCTGGTCCTCGTCGGGCGGACCCTCGGCGCCGTCCGTGCTGCCCGGCAGCAACTGGTCGAGAATCCGGTCCTCCGCGGCGCGCACCGCCCGCTCCCGCACGGTGGCGGCCGCCCGCTGGCGCTCGAGCACGACGGCCTGTTCGACGAGATCCCGCACGATGCTGTCGACGTCCCGCCCGACGTAGCCGACTTCCGTGAACTTGGTGGCCTCGACCTTGATAAAGGGCGCGTCCGCGAGCTGGGCCAGGCGCCGCGCGATCTCGGTCTTGCCCACGCCCGTCGGACCGATCATCAGGATGTTCTTGGGCGACACGTCGTTGCGCAGGCCGGGCGGCAGGCGGAGCCGCCGCCAGCGATTGCGGATCGCGATGGCCACCAGGCGCTTGGCCTCCTCCTGGCCGACGATGTGGCGGTCGAGGGCCTGCACGATCTGTCGGGGTGTCATCTCGTCCATCGCTGCCATGGCTGCTTTCCTGATCCGGCGCGCCGTTGCGGCACGACTGGCAAGCCGGCATCTTAACACTCCGTCCGGGTCCCGCAATTCGCCCCGCGCCGCGGGCAGACACACGGGTCCGGGTCGCATAAGATTAGACACGCGCCGCGGCCCCGCGCCGGGTGGCACAGGGATATGACGTGATGAACCTCGAAGAAATCCGGACGCAGTTCCCCATTACACGGCGCTACAACTTCCAGGACCACGCGGCGGTCGCGCCCCTGTCCGGCCCGGCCGCGGACGCGCTGGCGAGCTATGCGCGCGACGTGGCGGCGGAGGGCAACCTCTCGGGAAAATACTACCGCTTGGCGGACCATGTGCGGCAGGCCGGCGCGCGGCTCATCAACGCCCACGCCGACGAGGTGACGTTTGTCAAGAACACGTCCGAGGGCATCAACTACGTCGCCAACGGCATTCAGTGGGTCACGGGCGACAACGTGGTCCTCAACACGATGGAGTTTCCGGCCAACGTCTACCCGTGGATGAACCTCGAACAGCGCGGCGTGCACGTCAAGTGGGTCCAGGAAGAGGACGGCCGCGTGCCGTTCGACCGCCTGGCGGCGGCGATCGATCGCCGGACCCGGGTGGTCTCCGTTTCGGCCGTGCAGTGGAGCAACGGCTTCCGCATCGACCTGACGCGGCTAGGCGAGCTGTGTCAGGACAAGGGCGTGTTGCTGTGCGTCGACGCGATCCAGGCCTTGGGCGTGCATCCGCTCGACGTCCGGGCGATGAACATCGATTTCCTCGCGGCGGACGGGCACAAGTGGTTGTGCAGTCCGGAAGGGATCGGCCTGTTCTACTGCCGCCGCGAGTTGCTGCGGCACCTGCGGCCAACGGAAATGGGCTATCTGTGCATGAAGGGGGGGTTTGACACCCTGGAGCGCAAGATTGACTTGCGTGATGACGCCCGGCGGTTTGACAGCGGGGCGTTCAACCTGGCGGGGATTAGCGCCCTGGGGGCGTCGCTGGGCCTGTTTCTCGACGTGGGCATCGACGCGATTCAATGGCAGGTGAAGCAACTGACTGACCTCCTGGTCGAGGGCGTGCAGCGCAAGGGCTGGCAGATCCACAGCCCGCGGACCCCCAGTGAATGGAGTGGGATCGTCTCGTTCGCGTCTGATAAACAGGACCTGGTGGCCTTGCAGAGACACTTAGCCGATGAGTTCAAGGTCGTGATCTCCCGAAGGCTAGGGCGGCTGCGGGCCAGCCCGCACTTCTACAACACGACCGAGGAAGTGGAGCAGTTGATCGCGGCGTTGCCGGCGGTGCGCCCGGGATGAGGCGGCTCCGGAGTCAGCCGTCAAATCGGACCGCGCCGCATACGTAAGCTCAAGCCATGCTGTGTACCGCACGTGCTTATCTGTACGAGCCGCTAATCCGCGGAATCTTGAATACCCACCGGGGGTCAGCCGTATAATGAACATGGGTGGCGAGTATAATTCTGCGTGGAGACGGTCGCGTGGCCGGCTCCCGGCAGGAAGGAAGCGATGAAGAAGACGGCGCTCATGATTCGCTGCGTGCCGCGTTACGGTTACGACAACACCGAGGTTCGGACGATCGACCTCGATGTGTCGCGTGACGCGGAGGAACAGGAGCTGCTCGAAGCGGTGCAGTTCTACTTTGCCGCGCGCGGGATCAGCGACGCGGTGTACGACGTCAACGTCGATGACGACGGCTGGTTCGCCGTCATCAACGATGAGGCGTACGGACAGCGGTGGGGGACACCGCTCCTGTAGCGGCCGACACCGCGTTTTCATGACCACCTCGGCGGGGCTCGAATTTCGTCGTCCCGGTACTGTGCCCGCCATGGCACGGTGCCGGGACCTTCAGGTTTCTGGGGGCCACACCCTCCGCCGGTAGCGGCCAGACTGCCGGGCGCCTATCCTTAGCAGACGGAACGAGTCCGGGCAGACCGGCCGGGTCACGGCCCCGCCGGGTCTGTCCGGCGCATGACGAGCTTTCCCCGGAGTACCGCATGAGCGATTCGGCCACCGGCCACCAGCACCATCACCAGGACGAACCCGCGGCCCCGCAGCAGCTTGCCGGCGTGAAGCAGGTCATCGCCGTCGGCGCCGGCAAGGGCGGGGTCGGCAAGAGCACGATCGCGCTGCTGGCCGCCGTCGGCTTGCAGCGTAAGGGCTTCCGCACGGCCCTGCTCGACGGAGACGTCTACGGTCCTTCCCTGCCCAAGCTCACCGGCACCGAGCACCTACAGCCGCAGATGACGCCGGACGGACGCCTCGTGCCGCCCGAGAGCGACGGCTTGAAGGTCGTCAGCATGGGTCACCTGCTGCAGCCGGACCAGGCCGTGATTTGGCGCGGACCGATGGCGCAGAAGTATGTCAAGGAGATGCTCGAGGTCACGCTGTGGGGCGAACTGGACTATCTCTTCGTCGACTTGCCGCCGGGAACGGGCGACATTCCGCTCACGCTCGCCCAGTCCATTCCGCTGACCGGCGCGATCGTCGTCTGCACCCCGCAGGATGTCGCCCTCGCCGACGCGCTCCGCGCTTTGCACATGTACGAGAAGCTCGGCGTCCACCCGCTCGGCATCGTCGAGAACATGAGCTACTACGTCTGCCCGCACTGCGGCCATCGTGACGAGATCTTCAGCCACGGCGGAGCCCGTAACGCGGCCACGGAGCTGCAGGTCCCGTTCCTCGGGGCCCTGCCCCTGAATGCGGCTATTCGCGCCCACGGGGATGCCGGACGCCCCGCCGCGAACTTCACCGATGCCGAGCCGGCCGTCATCGCCGCCCTCGACGATTTCGTGACCCGTCTGGCCAGTGCGCTGCAGGAGCGGGCGCGCCAGAGCCTGCCGCTCCCGCAATTGAAGATTACCGGCTAACCGCCGGCCGCGGCCTCGCTGTCGCGCGGTTACGTGCGCACCGGATCACGCTGCCTACGGGCACGTCGTGTTCATGCGCGCGATGAACGGATCGATGTCGCGCCAGTTCACATGGCCGTCGCCACTGGTATCCAGGGCCGCGAAGGGGCAACTGGGCACGGGCGTGAAAAGCGTCTCCCACGCCACGATGCTGTCGTTCAGCCCGGCGATCAGGAAGTCGATGTCCCGCCAGTTCACCGCGCCGTCGCAGTTCGCGTCACCCGGGCAGGCGGCCGGCAGCGTCAAGGTCAGCACGGCCGGAGCGCTCGTGTCCGTACCGCAACCGTTGCTGACGACACAATCGTAGCTGCCGGCATCGCTCTCATGCACCGGATTCAGCGTGTAACTGTTGTCCGTGGCACCGTCGATGTTGTTGCCATTCTTCCGCCACTGGTAACTGAGCGTCGCCGAGCCGGTCGCCGTCACCGTGAAGGTCGCCGACCCGCCCAGGCCGCGCGTCGCCGCCGTCGGCTGTCCCGTCACCTGCGGGGCCGTGCACGTCGACACATTGCCGGTCACGACCAGGGCGTAGCCCTGCGTGCCCTGGTTGATGGCGGCGCCGCGCACCGTCACGGTGTACGCACCCAGGGCCGGCGCCAGCCGATACACCTGCTCCACGTTGTTTTTCGCATCGGCCGTTCCGCCCGTCGTGGACTGCCCGCTGGCAAAGACGTTGCCCCGATAGAGCACGCTGCCCGGCGCCGTCACCTCCAGGTCGAGGTTGTTGATCACCGGGTTTGCCGCGTTCACTGCCGCCGGCGGCTCCGTCCAGACCAGCGTCAGGTGCAGCGGGGCGGTGCTGCCGGTGACGTTGAACGTGTACGTGGCCGTCTGCCCGGTCGTCAGACCACTCGCGTTGCGCACATCCTGCACGATCAGCCCGCGCGTTGCGCCGGCGAAGTACAGCGTCCCCGCCAGCAGCACGCGTCCCCACCCCTCCTGGTTGCTCGGATAGCCGCTGATCCCGGTCATGTCCACGGCCGAGTTGATCAGCACGGCCTTGAGCAGCGCCCCCGTCGGCACAAAGGCGTTCGCCGGCACCCGCGCGCCGGTGGGGTAGAAGCCCTCAGTGAAGTACTGGCGCACGAGCACCCCGGCACCGGCCACGGCCGGGCACGCCATGGACGTGCCTGTCATCGTGCGTGTCCCGCACGTCGTCAGCGCATCCGCAGACACCGTCGAGCAGCCCGGGGCAAACACTTCGGGCCGGCGCCGTCCGTCCGCGGTCGGACCGGTGCCACCGCTGCACAGACTGCCCTGATTGGGCGTGTCCAGCGAAGCGGCCACCGCCAGCACGTCCTTGGCATTCTCCGGCGTCGTCACCGCGCTGCCATTGCTCACCGCGAACGCGACCAGGCTGTCTTCGTAGTTGTACGAGAACTGGTCGATCTGCCGGCTCCAGGTCGTGTAGGCCGTTGTGCCGTCGTCGCCCCAGCTATTGCTGTGCACGCGGGCCCCGTCCGTGTGGGCGTCCACCAACCGCTGGTACAGCGTGGACGGACTGCTGTAGACGGCGTTGACCTCGGAGAAGCTGATCTTCGCCGCAAAAGCCAGCCCGTCATTGGTGGTGTACGTCCCGTACGGGCTGGCGTCTCCGGCCAGTGTGCCGGCCGTGTGCGTCCCGTGTGAATTCACCGTGCCGGCATTGCGCATGGCGATGAGCTTGCGGTGAGTCGGACCGACGGCCACGCTATCATCGAACATGCAGTGGGCTTCATACACGGTACCGTCGATCAGGCCGGCGATCTGGCCCTCCCCATGAATGCCCTGGTCCCACACGGGCGTCGCGCCGCTGACGTTCGATTGCACGATCCAGCGGTTCGTGTCATTGCGGAACGTGCCCTGCGGAGCATCCTCGATGTACTGCACGGCGGCGAGATCGGCGAGCGCGGATGCGTCGGCCGGCGGGAGCAGCGCATCGATCAGCCACTGCTGATCACTCTGATTCGCACCGAGCACGATGGCCCCGCGGCGCAGCAACTCGTCCACGACCGAAGCCGCGTCCTCGCCGTCAAACAGCATGATGACGACCTGGGTCTGCCCCCCCGTAGCCAGGTTTGCCCGGAAGTCCGTCAGGTTCGGGCGCAGCCCGAGCGTCGGGTCCAGTTTCCAACTGCGGTCGTAGGCCCCCACCCACGTCAAGAACGGCAGTTGCCGGGCGGCAGCCAGCGCCGCATCGGTCAGGCGCACGATGTAGGCGTAGTTGGGCAGATAGTCGCCCAAGCGAATGCCCGCGGCCACCAGCAGCGCCTCACGCTCCGGCGTCAGCGGGCCGTCGAGTTGCGCGACGTAACGGCCGGCCGGATCGAGCTGCACGCCCTCGGCGGTGAGGAGATTGTCGGCCGCGCGCGTGTTCACGGAGCCGGTCTTGAGTTCCAAAACACGTGCGTCCGCCTCGGTCGGCACGGGGATCAAGCCCCCTTCACCAGCCCAAGCGGGCGCCAACCCGGCCAGCGCAACGAGAACAGTTAAGGCCAGCGGCCGGTAAGTACGCAGACCCATTCCGCCGCCCTCCTGCCGCCCATGCTCACGACCCACCCCCGGTGCGTCAGCCCAGCGCATGTCCAGCTCCTCAGCGCATTCGCTGTCCGCGCAGCGGGAGATGATCGGCCCGACCCGCGGCGCTCCAGCACCAATCTTAGGCCGTCAAAGCGCCGCTCCCCAAGCAATTTCCGCCCCCGTCCCCCCATTATGGGAAGCGTCCGGACATAGAGCCCCCCCAGCGCAGCGCCCGCCGTTCCAACGACGCAGGCCGCCGCCGCGGCTAGACGGCGACGGCCTCAGTCCGGATAACCTGGAGCGGCGGCGGGACTATCCGCCGACGCAGATTTCGCTCCCGAAGTCCACGCTGCCACCCTGGCTCTGAATCTTGGTGATGCACGTCCCTGGCGGCACCACGAAAATCAGCCCGAGGATCGCCTCCTCCTGGTCGCGGAGCTCGCGCCGAATGGACGAATCCGAGAAGTTGAGCAGACCGCTGTAGCCGACATCGTCCGGCGCCGGGACGTAGTACATCTCGATGAACTGGTCCTCGCCACGCTTCACGATCGCGTAGTAACCGCACAGCTTGTGCTTTTCGCCGACGCGGTCAATCGCCACGTACTGGTTGGTCGTCGAGGCCGCAAAGTTGAGCGCCTGCCCGACGATCGACTCCATCTTTCGCGTATGCGTCTGGATCTGGAAGAGCTTCTTGCCTTCGGGAACGACGAACTTGTCGACGTACTCCTTGCCGTCCTCGAGCGTCTTCTTCGCGCCCGTAACGCGGCCCGACTCGTACTGGCCATTCTTCAGTTCCAGGTCGGTCCCGTTGCTGCGCAGCTTTTCGGCGACCATCCGGAAGGGCAGGTCAATCGACTCGCCGCTCTTGACCACCGTGTCCATGAACCGCGCGACACCGTGGCCCTGTGCCCCGCCGCCTTCCTTGCCCGGCGCCGCCGCCGCCGCCAGACGCGTGGGGGCATGTTCCTTCTTCGTGGCCGCGACCAGCGCCGCGCGGGCATGGCGGCGATACTCCACGAAGCGGGGCTCGAAGCCCGGATCGACTTCGAAGTAGGCGTCGAGCTTCTCCTTCCCCGTCGCCGGCAGAGAGAAGTTGTTGTCCGGATCGGCCACCCGCACCTTGTCACCCAGGTTGGAGTCCACCCCGCCGATGAGCTGGGCCACGTAGTCCTTCGGCTCGCGCGTGCCGTCGGGCAGGGTCACGTCCCCCACCAGGCGCAGCAGCGTCGGCCGGAAGCGGTGGTGTCCATACTCCTTCTCGCGATCGGCGGATGCCGCGCCGAGCACCAGGCGCACGGCGATGAGTCGCCCCGTCGGGGATTTGTAGGCGAGCGGGTCGTACGGCGGTACGGGCGTGCCCTTGTTCGGGACGCCCTTGCGGTACCGCGCGTCGTCGGAGGCCAACTGGGCCTGGGCGTCTTTGAGCTCCCACCACTGGTCCACACTCAGGCCGTCCTTGAACCCGTCGTTGCTGGCGTCGCGCAGCGGGCTGGTCAGCGACTCGGGCTGCACCTGGTTCCCCGTCCAGGCGACCCACTGCGTGTAGTCCGGGTAGACCTCGGCGAAAGTGGTCTCGCCCCGCAGCGCCCCGCCGCTGATCATCTTGAACAAGCCCACGGCGAATTCGTCCGAGCGCAGCCAGAGGTGGCTACGGCGAAACTCCACGCGCCCGGTGTCGGGATTGATGTTGTTGTGGGGGTCGCGCGTGATGCTCTGGAGCATCATGACCCGGCCGCCCCAGGGCAGCATCAGGAACCCGGTCACCATGACGCCGACGCAGATCTGCGCGTGCACAAAGCCCGCCACGCCGCCGCCGGCCCAGTCGAGGTACATCGGCACGCGCACGTTGCCGCGGATGTAATTGTCCGACAACAAGCGCAGCACGACCAGCGTCACGACGAACAGCACCACGAGCACCAGCGGCTCGCTGTAGCTGGAGTGCAAATGCAGCGAGCCCGTGACCAGGTCGTTCACCGGCTCGAGGAACCCGAACGCCACACACAGCGCCGTGATCGCGCAGAAGACGTTCAGGATCCCGCTGAACAGCCCCCACATCGAATGCAGGAACGTCAGGCCGAGCACGAAGAGCAGGGCGAAGGTATTGAGTACCATGGGCTAACTCCCAACAGACGGCGAGGCCGGACCGGCTCCGGAACCCGGCTTGGCTGACGGACGTGCGGCGGGTGGCTTGGCACCGCCGGGGGGGGCGGGTTTGGCTCCGCCCGGCGCGGCCGGCCGGGGCCCCGGCTTGGGCGGCACCGCGGGCTTGGCGCCCGGCTTTTGACCGGTGCCGGCAGCCGGCGGCGGCGCGCTGTCGCCGCGCACCGCCCGGGCAACCTCCTGGATGCTCGTCACGCCGTCGAGCACCTTCTGCAGGGCCTGGGCCTGCAGCCCGAGCATGCCCCGCTTCTGGACGTAGCTCTGAATATCCGCCACCGAGGTGCTGCGCCGCAGGACCTCGCGCAGCCCGTCGTCCACCTGCAGCCATTCATACACCGCCGTGCGACCCACATAGCCGGTGCCCTGGCAGGCCTGGCAGACGATCGGGGTTCCGTGCTTATCGAACTGCGGCTGCGGGACGCGGTAGAGCACCTTGTCCGCAGGCAGATTCAGCTTGCGCATCATCGCCGCATCGGGCTTGTACGCCTCCTTGCACTGCCCGCAGAGCACGCGCACCAGCCGCTGGTTCGCGATCGCCAGCAGCCCCTTGGCCACCAGCACCTTGTCGCCCACCAACGTCAGCCACTTGCGCAGGGCGTCGAACACGTCGCTGGCGACCAGGCCTACGTACACCTTCTGCTTCTGCGCGGCCGCCTGGGCCGCCACGGCCGCCGACTCGCGGTCGCGCAGTTCGGGCAGCACGATGATGTCCGGGTCGGAGCGGACGAGCTTGAGCAGCGTCTCGCAGAAAGTCTTGCCCTCGACCGTCGAGAACACCTTCTGCGTCACGTTGTCCAGGTCCATCTCCTTCTCGAACTCGATCGTCTGCACATTCTGCAGGAAGCGGTCGTGCGTCCGCGTGAAGGAGTAGATGGTCGTCGTCAGGCCCGCCCCGGACGGCGCCGACAGCAGGATCAGGCCGGGCGAAACCTCGCGCAGCGCCATCACCGCGTCGAGCTGTTTGGCGTTGAAGCCCAGGTCCGGGATCTTGAGCTCGCCTTCGCGGTAGAAGATCCGCATCGTCAGCTTTTCGCCGGCCGTCGAACCGTCGGTCCGCACCAACATCTTGTGCTTGTGTTCGCCAATCGCCGCCAGAATCTGCCCGCTCTGTGGTTTGCGGTGCTCCTCGAGGTTCAGCCCCGCGATGCGTTTGAGGAACAGCAGGACGGCATCGGCCTCCGCCCGCGGCAGGCCTTCCCGGTCGGTGGCCACGCCGTCGACCTGGTAGGTGATCTTGGCGACTTCCTTGCCGGGCAGGAGCTCGACGAGCGCCGCGCGCCGCCACAAGGCATCAAAGACCAGGTCCTGTACCAGCCGGTATTGCTCGCGCTCCGGGTCCTCTTCCGGAATGGGCACAACCTTCTTGTCGGCCCCGGTCAGGCGGACCCGCTCCTTGACTTCCTTCACCTTCTTCTTGCCGCTGAAGCCCTCTTCCTTCAGCCGGCGGAAGTGCTCGGCCGTCAGCACGCGATCCTCGGGCCGCACCAGCTTGTTGCGGTGAATCACGTAGACGATCATCATGGTCGTGTTGACCACGAACATCGCCGCCAGCCCGATCCAGAAGATCGGCACGAGCCAGGCGGCCGCCATCACGACGGCTCCGGTTCCGAGCACGAGCAGGTTCCAGAGCACGCGGTACGTGTTGACCGCGACGGCGTCCTTGTCGACCCACTGGGCGAACAGGGCCCACAGGGCGAACAAGAGCACCACCGCGACCAGCTTCACCGGCTGCACGTACATCGTGCTCGGGGGAAGCTGAGCCAGTAGGGCCAGACATTCGTGCACGGGGGAGTCTCCTACACGCCGGGCCCGCAGGCCCGGGCCAACCTTCCCGGCCGGCGCGGCCGGGGCCCTTATCCGAGAATGCCAGCGGTCCGACCCTTGATGCCCTTGAGGGCCATCTTGAGTTCGTCCGGATTCGGCGCCGCTTCGTACGCCGTCGCGTGGTCGATAAAGCCGGTCTCGACCATGCGACGCAGGTTTTCCGTGAAGTCCACCATGCCGTCGTCGTAGCAGGCCCGGATCACGTCCACGATTTCGTTGTCGCGCTCCTCGCGGATGAGTTTCCGGATGGACGCGTTGGTGAACATGATCTCGACGGTCGGCACAACCGGCACGCCTTCCTTCACGCTGGGGATCAGCTTCTGGCAAATGATCGCCTTCAGGTTGAACTCCAGCGCCTGGCGCACTGAGCGCCGCTCATCCACCGGGAACAGATCGAGAATACGCGAAACCGTCTGCGGCGAACTGGACGCGTGAATCGTGCCGAAGACCAGGTGGCCGGTCTCGGCCGCGTGCACGGCCGCGCCGAACGTCTCGACGTCGCGCATCTCGCCGATCAGCACGATGTCCGGGTCTTCTCGCATCAGGTACTTCAGCGCATCGTGGAAGTCCTGCACGTCAATGCCGACCTCACGCTGGTTGATGACCGCCTTCTTGTCCGTGAACAGGTACTCGATCGGGTCCTCGACCGTTACGATGTGCACCGGATCGCGTTTGTTGATGTGGTCGATCATCGCCGCGATCGTCGTGCTCTTGCCCGAGCCCGTGATGCCGGCCAGCAGCACCATCCCCTGATGGAAGTGCGTCACCTTCTCGATCGACGGCGGCAGGTAGAGCTGCTCGAAGTTGCGGATGTCCCGCGAGACACGCCGCGCGGCCACCGACATCTTGCCCCGCTGCTGGAACGCGTTCACGCGGAACCGGTCCGCGTCGCCCTGCGCGCCGATGTCATACGCAAAGTCGATGGCCCCCTTCTCCTCATACAGGTTCCGCTGCTTCTCGTTGAGCAGTTCGAAAATCCCCGCCCGAATCTGCTCGCCCGTCAGCGGCCCGCCCTGCAGGGGCCGCAGGTCCCCCTTCACCCGGGCCATCGCCGGGAGGCCGGCCTTCAGGTGCAGGTCGGACGTCTTCATGGCGATGATCGCCTTGAAGAACTTCCGCAGCGGATTCTTGCGGGAGATGCCCTCGTCGTCGCGTTCGTGCTCGTGCTCGTGCTCGTGCTCGTGGAGCTCTTCCGGGGTTACGTCCGACATTGAGTGGGGTCCTCCAACGTCATCGGAAGCTCGCCGTTCGTCTACGCCCGCGACGGCTGTCCGGGCGAGACACGAACCTGAGAGTATACCGCAGGTTGGGGGCCGGTGGCTACAAGCTCGCGCCCTGCCCGAATCCGCTTCCGCCCGGGTCACGCCACGCCTAGAACGCGTCCCGCATCCAAGGCAGCGGTCCACTGAACGCGGCCCCGGCCACGTCCAGCGCCTCCGCCACCCCCTGGGCGCGCCCCGCCAGAACAAGGTCCCGCCCGGACAAGTAACCCGTGTACAGCGCCGCCAGCCCGCGCACGTCCAGTTCCAGCGCCCCCTGCCCCCCCGGCTCCACCGTGCCCCGTCCGTTCGCGATGCGCAGCACCAGCCGCCCGTTATTCCCCGGCAGAAGGTCGTCCCGCACGTCCAGGTGCAGCTCGACCTTGAGCCCGGCCGGATAGCCGCGTTCCTCCAGCGCCCGCCGCACATGAACGACCCGCAGCATCCACGGCGCCCGGCTCGTGAGCGTGTAGGGCGCCTCCGGCAGATGCACGAGTAACGGGTCGGCCGGACCGGACCGAAACACGATCTGATCGCGCGTCGTGCGGAAATCGGCCAGCAGCGTCAGCAGCCGCCGGGCCGCGTCGGGCGTCGTGAACGCCATGTCCAGCACCCGCGTGTTCCACCGGAACGGATCCGCGGTCGCCTGTGGCAGCACAAAGGCATACCCTTCCAGGCCGCCGTCGTGCTCGATCACGTAGCCATCCGCGTGCTCGCCCCGCACCTCGCGCGTCCGCTGCCAATTGAAAGCGTTGCGATCAAGATTGCCGGACGCCTGCGCCGCCCAGGCCCGGTAGCAGGCCCGGATGGCGGGCTCGTCGGCTTCTGTCGCGCGCCGCAAACCGAGCCGCCGGTCCCGGACCTCGACCGACTTGGCCGGCATCGTGACCTCGCCAGCCAGCCCCGCCAGTTCGTAGCCCACCCGCCGATAAAGCTGCACCGTCGCCGGGTACAGCGTCGACAGCGGCACCTCGGCCGCGTACAGCTCCTCCAGCGACGCTCGCAGCACCTCGGTCGCCGCCCCGGTGGCGCGATACTCGGGGGCCACCGCCACCACGGCGACGCCGGTCATGGGCACCGACCGGCCCCCGAAAAACTGCCCCTTCGGCAGCAACGCCAGCCCACCGGCCACCTCTCCGTTCCGCCGGATCAGCCGCAGATTCTCCCGCCCCACCGAGTCAAAATACGGCCCGGCCCGGTCGGGCGGCGAGGCAAACGCATCCGAGATGATCGCGGTGAAACGGGCGAGCTCCGCCTCGTTACGATGCGGTCCGACGTTGGGATTCGGATTCACGCGTGGGCCCTCACGTCTGCGGGTCTCGGGTCAGTCGGTTGGCGGTCCGCATTATACGGGGCCCGGCCTCGCACCGCAGCCCGCGGCCGGACCGTTCCCGACAAACGCCCCTTGCCGTACCATCCCCGTCATGTCCGGTCAGACACTATCTGAGATTCGCGCGCTCCTCGCCGCCGCCGGGTTGGCCCCACAGTACCGGTTTGGGCAGAACTTCCTGATCGACCTGAATCTGATGCGCAAGCTCGTGGAGTACGCCGAGGTGACGGCGGCCGACACGATCCTGGAGGTGGGACCGGGGACCGGCTCGCTGACCGAAATCCTGCTGGCGCGCGGCGCCCGCGTGGTCGCGGTCGAGATCGACCACGGCTTGCAGGCGCTGCTGCGCGAGCGACTCGGCAGCCAGGCTCACTTCACGCTGATCCAGGCCGACGCCCTCGCCGGCAAGCACCAGGTGAACCCGCTGGCGCTCGAAGTGCTGGCGAGCCAGCCACCCCGTCGCGGCGGACACTACAAGCTGGTCGCCAACCTCCCCTATCAGATTGCGACCCCCCTCCTCGTGGATCTGCTCCACGTCCCCCTGCCGTTCGAGCGGCTGACCTGCACCATCCAGAAGGAGGTCGGGCAGCGACTCGCGGCCGCGGCGCGCAGTGATGACTACGGTCCGGTCTCCATCATTGCCCAGACGCTGGCGGACGTGGAATTGCGGGCCATCCTGCCCCCCAGCGCGTTCTGGCCGCGTCCGCAGGTGGAGTCCATCATGGTGACGCTGCGCCCGCGCGCGCGCGACGCCATCGAAGTGGACGACGTGGCGGGGTTCGTGGATTTTGTGCAACGGGGCTTTCAGCAGCGTCGCAAGAAGCTGCGGCGGCTGTTGCGGGAGGCGGACCAGCCGGCGGCAGCGCTGGCCCTGCAGCGTGCGGGGGTCACTGCGGACGCGCGTCCGGAGGAGTTGTCGCCGTCAGCGTGGCGTGTGCTGTTCCGGGGGCTGCAAGCGGCGGCGCGTCCGTGACGATGTGTCGCGACACGACGACGCGCACGAAGTCGGGGCTGGTGCTGTCCATGTGGCCGCCGCAGTAGCCATAGCGGGCGAACTCCGGGTTCCACTCGATGTTGACGATGCGTTCGGCGCCCCGGGGGGGATGCAGGCCGACGGCGCCCGCGCCCTCCGCCGCGATCTTCCCATCGATGGTGCAGGCGACGCGCATCAACTGCGTCAGCACGGCATCGTGTGGCGAGTAGTAGTTGAAGATCCGGCCCTTGGTGTGGGTCAGGGCGTGGCTGACGTCATAGTCCGAGGACAGGCTCGAACTCAGGAGGACCACGTTATTCACCTGGTAGGGCGCGCGCAGGGATTCGAGCGCCCAGACGGCCACACCGGTGCCGGCCGACAGCCCGACCACATTCACCTCGCACCCGGGATAGCGATCGATGTACTCCTGGATGTAGCTGGCCAGGCGCGCGCCCCCCAGACGGGCGATGGGCTGCACGGTCTGATCGACGACCGGATTGAAGGTATAGGACCACGTGAGCCGCGAGACCTGCCCACGGTAGCCCGCCCGCTGCAGGCCATCGCGCAGCCCCGCATCGCCCATGTCCACATTGCCCACCCCGGGGCAGTAGAAGGTGATGCCGTACTTCGCCTGCGGCCCGAACTCCGGACCACAGCCGATGAGCCCCACGCTCAGCAGCCCCACTCCCAGGATTAGTGCGGTTTTCATCGCCACCTCGCTCGGACGCGACCCGCGGCCGACCAGCTGGGCGGTCCCGGGGACCGTGCCGCCGTACAACGCGCTGCGCCCGCTGGCTGGCCCGGCACTGCGACCGGCCCGCCGGTCAATCCCGTGCGTCCGTGGCACCACTGCGGAAGCCCGGGATGCGGATGTTCTCCTGCGGTTTGTCATCGGGGTGCACCGCGAAGACCTCTACGCGGGCGATGTCCTCGAACGGCACCACGATGACATAAGCTCCCACCTGATAGTTCTCGTCCACCGGCGTGCACTCAAAAGCCAGCGCACTGCTGATGCCGATGTCCGCCATCTCACGCATTTCGTAGCTCAGACCATCCTTCAGATACAGGATGATCCGGGTCTCGAGCTGATCCTTGTACTGCTGGTACTCCGACTTGCCGTTGCCGGCCGCGGCCTTGCGAACATCGGGGAACTTGCGGGCGGCGCAACGCTTCTTGGCCTCCTCAATCTGGCGCTGCAACCCGGTGCCATGAAACCAGTCAAAGTTGAACATGAAAGCGCTCCGCGTCGGTTCGTCGGCCGGCATTTTTCGCCCACGAGTCAGACGGTAAATTCCCTGGTATCATCGTCGAAAATGACGCCTCTCGCGAAAGCCCAGACCGTCAAGACCCTCGTCCACAGCGTCGGCTTCGAGCTGGTCGGCATTACGACTGTCGACCCGCTTCCAGGGGGCGCGTATTATAGGGACTGGCTCGCCGCCGGCTATGCCGCCGCCCTGACATACCTGCGCCGAAACGTCCGCATTCGCGCCACGCCCGCCGCGCTCCTGGCCGGCGCCCGCTCCGTCATCTGCGTCGCTCTCGGCTACCGCCGCGCCGACGGGTACTGCCGCCCGTCCAGCCGCGGCCACGCGTCCGCCCCCGGGACGCCGTACACCGGGCTGCCGGCGGGCGTGCCTACCGGCCGCGTCGCCCAGTACGCCCGCGGACGCGATTACCACAGTGTCCTGCACCTGATGCTCGCCGCGTTGCGCGAGCGTCTCCACGCGGCCCTGCCCGAGCCGTTCGAGACCGCGGAGTTCGTGGATACGGGGCCGCTACTCGAGCGGGAACTGGCCGCCCGCGCGGGCCTCGGCTGGATCGGCCGCAATACGTGCCTGCTCCACCCGCAGCGCGGCTCCTACCTGTTGCTGGGCGAAATGCTGACGACGCTCGAACTCGCGCCGGACACGCCCGTCGCCGAACGCTGCGGCACGTGCACCCGCTGCATCGATTCCTGCCCCACCCGAGCTTTGGTCCCCGGCGCCTGCGACGAGCGCGGCCGGCCGGTCAGCCCCGCCCACCTCAACGCGGCCCGGTGCATTTCCTACCTCACGATCGAGCACGCCGGCGAGATCGCCCCCGACCTGCGGCCGGCCATGGGCGACTGGGTCTTCGGTTGCGACCTGTGCCAGCAAGTTTGCCCCTACAACGCCCGGGCCCCGCGTGGGGCGCACCCGGATCTCATGGTCGATCACCTGGCCGCGGCGATCCAACGCATCACACCACCGCCCGCGGGCGACGCGGGGCCTTCCGCGGCGACGTCCGCACCCGCCCCCGACGCCGACGGGCGCATCCCGTTGCGGCCACTGCTGCAGCTCTCGAATGGCGACCATCGCCGGCTCACGCGGGACTCCGCGCGCCGCCGCGCGCGGCGTGACATGTGGCGGCGCAACGCCGCCGTCGCCCTGGCGAATCAGGCGTTCCCCCCCGGAACCCCGCCCCAACCGCCCACGCCCGCCGGTCGGCAGTAACCCGAGCGCACGCGGCGCCAGGCAGGTCGCTCAACTCGCGCTGCCGGGCGCCGGCGGTACCGATTCGAACGCCGGCCGGCTGAGCCGGAACTCCTCGAACGACCGCAGCAGGAACAGACTGGGCAGCAGTCGCAGGACGGCGGAGCCGACCAGCACCAGCGTGAACGGATGATGCACGTGGATCCCCAGGGCGACTGTCGGCATCGGCGCGTATTGGGCGATCAGCCCGCCGCCCAGCACGCCGACCGCCAGACCCACCGTCGTGAACAGCGTGTTGTACGCCGCGCAGCGCGCCCGCTTGGGGGAGGTCACCACGTCGAACAGGTAGTTCAGCGACCCGATCGTGTACGCGGCCGTCACCACGCCGTCATAAATCTGCACGGCCATGAGCCACCAGAAGTCCGTGGAGAACAGCAGCAGGAGTGGCGTCGCCACGAGCCCGATTCCGCCGATGGCCAGCACCCGTTTGCTGCCCACGCGGTCGGCGAGTCGGCCCCAGAGCGTCGTCACGCTGAACAGCGCGACCCAGTTCGCGGTTGTCATGTACGCGAACTCGAGCGGTGTGAATTGCAGCGGTCCCAGCACGTACCAGGAGAGGTACGGGGTCATGAACCAGATCCCGGCGTTGATCAGCATGCCGTAGAACACGAAGCGCCCGAAGTGCGCCCGCGGCGCCCGGCGCAGGAAGTCCCACAGCGTGAAGTGATCGGACGGCGTCCGGTGATACGGCGGTTCGTACATCAGGTATAGATAGCGTGCCGAAACCAGCCGCGCGACGCAGGCGATCAGAAAGAGCACGACGAACCCGAAGTTCTGGCTGGTCAGACCTGCGATCGACAGACCGGAGGCTTCCTGGGCGTACGTCAGCCACTTGCCCGCGATCAGCGTCGCCATGATCTGGCTCGTGCCCGTCAGCGTCGTGCGCAGCCCGAAGTACCGCCCGCGCCGCTCCGGGGGCACGAGATCCCCCATCAGGCTCGACCACGCCGGTCCGCCGAAGTTCGCGAAGCCGATATACAGCGCGTACGAAACCAGCATCAGCCAGAAGCCGTACTCGCGCGGCAGGAAGATTCCGGCACAGAACGGCAACCACGCCAGCGCCTGCCCCGTCGCCGCACTGACGCAGAACGGCCGCCGCCGCCCGACACGATCCACCGCGTCCGCGGCGAAACACTGCACCAGCGACCCCACCAGGTTCGGCAGCGAGCTGATCAGCGCCAGCCGCAACAGCCCGGTGCGTCCCTGCACCGTGTCGAGCACGATGAACGGGATGATGTACCGCTCGCCCGCCCCCACCATCACAGCCCACGCCACGCTGTCCTTGATCGAGTTGACCAGGCTGCGCTGAATCACCTCATGCGGGGCGCGCGCCGCTTGCGCGGCTGGCACGGCGGCATCCGTGGCCGTGGCGACACCCCCCGCGGGCGCGTCCGCCAGCGCGGGCGCAGCACCTGCCGAGGAGCGTCGGGGGTGATCAGGTGGGGATGACGACATTCCTCTTCCGTACGCAACAGCACGGCCGGCGGGCGCCAGCCGGGGAGTCGACCTACTGTAAACAGGGCATTGTATGCGGGCGGGCCGGCCGGGAAATCGAAATCGCGAGTTTTTTCGGCCGGCGGCGGCCGCAGGTTCGCGGGTACCGCCCGCCGGTCAACCGCGCGTGAGCGCCAGCGCTTCGATCCCGCGCGGCGCCGCCAGCAGGTTCACCCGCTCCACCGGCGCCGTCGTCAGCGGCTCCAGCCGGCCGCCAGCCACGATCTGGTGCAACTCGTACCCGCGGGATGTCAGGAACCCGCACAGGGCCGCGGCCGTCGCCCCAAGCTGTCGCAGAAAGGCGTCGTCGCTCTCCAGGATGAGGAACGGCCGGTCGCGCGCGAGCAGTCGATCCATCCCGCGCAGGACCAGCAACTCCGCCCCCTCCACATCGATCTTCACCAGCCGCGTGCGCGGCAGCTCGTCGAGCAGGCTGTCCAGGGAGACCGTCGGCACGGTAACGACGCTGCGTGTGTCGTCACCAAGGTTGCGCAAGGACGAATATCCCGCCCGGTCGGCCGGTGCCGTGTGAAAGGTCGTTGTGCCACAGCGGTCCGTTACGGCGACGCCGTGCACCTGGATGTTCGCAAAGGGGTTCAGCGCCGCGTTCTGCTGCAGCCAGGGCAGCGTCAGCGGCGACGCCTCGAACGCGTGCACCTGCCCCGTACTCCCGACCAGCTTCGCAGCCGCCAGCGTGTAGTAACCCAGGTTGGCGCCCACGTCGATCACCGTGTCCCCGGGCCGCACGAGGCGGATGAAGTGCCGCGTCAGCCGTTCGGTCGGCTCAAACCCGTGCACGTAGTAACGGCGCCCGTTCTCGTCGAGGGGACTGACGCGCATCCGAAAGCGCCCGGTCAGGCGAACCGTTCGGGGTGGTAGGGTCGCCAGCGCGCGCTCGTGGTGCTCCAGCCAGCGCACCAGGCGCCACCGGCCGGGTAGCTCGCGGAGGTTGCGGGTGATCCACGCCGCCGCACGCAGCGACCAAGTCGCGGTCATGGCCTGTTCCTGTCGCCCGGCGCGCACGCGGCTGCTTTGCGCGCAATTCGTGTCACCACCATAGCTTCCATCGCTATCGGCGCGCGCCCCTGCTGTGCTTGAAGTCCGATATCAGGCAAACCTGGGTGCGTTTCATCTTCAACGAACCGGAATCGTAGCCGATACGTCAAGAAGTGTGCGTCACAGGAGACGCGAGCGCACACGTCGCCGCCGGATGTCACTGTGGATTTGGGGCAACCTGACTTCTACCTGACGTATCACCCGACTCGGCAAGGCTGGGGCGGAGCGCTCACATTCGCCCGCGGGCTACACGCAGCCATCCAGCAGCGCGGCCTGTCGACGCAGGTCCTCAGCACCGGCCCCACTGACACGCCGGACTCCCCCGCCGTCATCCTCGACGACACGCCGCCGGCCCTGCTATGGCGAGTACGGCGCTGGTGTGCCCCTGGACGACTCGCGCCGCAATTGCGCGGGCTGCCGCCGCCGCGTCGTGCCTTCATCTGTATGACCATGCCGTGGGCGCTGGCGGCGCGCCGCGCGTGGCCCGACGTGCCCCTGGTCTATTATGTCCCCTGCCTGCTGACCCACTGCGTGCCCTTCACCTGGCCGCGCCAGCGTCCGCCGACCTTCTGGCAGCACCTGGACTACATCGCGATCGGCGCGAGCGAGAAGGCCGCCCTGAAGGCCGCAGATTGCGTGCTTGTGCCGACCACGTTGACCCGCGCCGAGGTCGTCGCGCTTGAACCCAGTGCGGCCGGTCAGACCGTCATCTGCGCCTACGGTCCTGTGCCGTTTGACATCGACGCGGCGCTGCGCGACCGCCAGCGTGCGGCGCTGGGCTGCGCTGCCGATACCTTCCTCGTGCTCGCGGTCGGCCTCTGCGACCTCAATAAGGCGTTCGATCTGGCGATCCGCGAGTTGGCCTCGACCAACCCGCGCGTGCGGCTCGTCATCGTCGGCGACGGCCCGCAGCGCACCGCGCTCGCCGAGCTGACCGGCCAGCTGGGTCTCGGTCGGCGCGTCACGTTTGCCGGTTCGCAGCCGGACGTGACCCCGTGGCTCGCCGCGGCGGACGCGGTGGTCTCGACCAGCCACTACGACTGGCACCCCAATGCGATTCTGGACGCCCGCGCCTGCGGCCGCCCGGTCCTGGTCCCCCGCCACGCCCCCCCGCGCGTGTACGCCGGCGCCGCGGAACTCGTCGCCCAGGGTGGCGGGTTGCTCTACGACCGGATGCAGCCCGGCGCGCTGGCGGCCGCAATTCAACAACTCAGTACGGACCCGATTCTCGCGGCCGAACTGGGCTGGCAGGGCCGTCAACTGGCCGCCGAGCGCGGCGGTTGGGATCAGTGCCTCGATGCGATTCTGACCACCTGCCCAAGCCCTGCCTGACACCACCGACCACGAGCAGCCCGGAGTCGCGCAGGCGGCCTGGGCGACGGCAGACTTCGCGGCCGACGCCGGCCGGCAGGCCCTGACCGGCCTGCGCCGCAGCCTGCGCCACGGTCGATAGAAGAGGCGGCGCGCCGTGTCCGCGCGGACACGCGGTCTCAAGGCCTGGGCGAGCATGGCCGTGCACCTGGAGCCACGCGACATCTACCTGACGCACCACCCCACCAGCCAGGGCTGGGGCGGCGCGCTGACCTTTGGACGCGGACTGCACGCGGCCCTGCAGAAGCGCGACCTGTCGACGCTTCTGCTCAGCACAGGCCGCCCGCCGCCCGCGCCGCCCGCCCCGGACGCTCCCGCGCTCGTGCTGGACGACGCCCCGCCCGCCCTGCTGTGGCGCGTGCGCCGCTGGCGCGCGGCCGCTCGGCTGGCGCAACAATTGCGCGAATTGCCGCCACCGCGCCGGGCCTTCGTGTGCATGACCATGCCGTGGGCCCTGGCTGCCCGCCGCACCTGGCCGGACGTGCCGCTCGTCTACCGCGTCCCGTGCCTGCTGACCCATTGCGTGCCTTTCACCTGGCCACTCGGCCGCGCCCCGACGGTCTGGAAGCAACTGGACTACATCGCGGTCTGCGCCAGCGAGAAAGCCGCGCTAGAGGCTGCGGATCGTGTGCTCGTCCCGACGGTCCTGGCGCGCGACGAGGTCGTCGCGCTGCAGCCTGCTGCGGCGGCGCACACCGTCGTGTGCCCCTACGGCCCGCCGCTTTGCGACCTCGACGCCGCCGTACGCGACCGGCAGCGGGCCGCCCTCGCCTGTGCCCCAAGCACGTTCGTCGTGCTGGCGGTCGGGCTATGCGACCGCAACAAGGCGTTCGATCTCGCCATCCGCGAGCTCGTGACGACGGAGCCGCGCGTGCGGCTGGTCATCGTCGGCGACGGCCCGGAGCGTCAAGCGCTCGCCACTCTGGCCGCCCAGCTCGGCGTGAGCCGGCGCGTTACGCTGGCCGGTTCGCAGCCGGATATCGTCCCCTGGCTCGCCGCGGCCGATGCCGTCGTCTCGACCAGCCACTACGACGCCCACCCCAACGCGATCCTGGAGGCGCGCGCGGGCGGACGTCCGGTGCTGGTTCCGCGCCACGCCCCCCCGCGCGTCTATGCCGGCGCCGCTGAACTGGTCGCCGGCGGCGGCGGACTGCTGTACGACCGCACCTGCCCCGGAGCGCTCGCCGCCGCGATCCACGAACTCAGTGGTAATCCCGCCCGCACGGCTCAGCTTGGCCAGGAAGCACGCCAACAGGCGGCAGCGCGAGCCGGCTGGGAATCGTGCGTGGACGCCATCCTGGCCGGGTGCCCCCTACCCGTTTAGCGGCCGCTACGACGACCGCGCCGCCAGGCGCGCCTCCGCCTGCCGCAATTCCGCCTCCGCCAGGGCGCGCTGCGCATCCAGGTGCAGCCCCAGCAGGGCTTCCCGCAGATGCCGCACGGCCCGCTCGTCCTGCCCCAGGTAGCGGCCGGCGATCAGCCCCACGAACAGGCGCACCTCCGGCACGTCGCCCGCCGTCGGGTACGCGGCCAAAAACGCCTCGTAGGCCTGCGCCGCCTCGGCGTAACGCCGCGTCTGCGCCAAGTGATTGGCAATCTCGATCTGGTGCGCACTGGACAGGACCTGCGCCGCGTCCAA
Organism: uncultured Planctomycetales bacterium; assembly: GCA_964523405.1. GTDB lineage: Bacteria > Planctomycetota > Phycisphaerae > UBA1845 > Fen-1342 > CAZGAQ01. The sequence goes on along the minus strand of CAZGAQ010000001.1, from coordinate 361,713 downwards.
CTGGAGCAACTGCTCGTATGCCGCCACCGCCCCCTGCGGATCGCGGGCCGCCAGGCGCCGGGCCACTTCCTCACGCAGATTCTCGAGCGGCGTCAGCGGCACCTGCTCGAGTGGACGCGAGCCCAGCTCCTGCACGACCACCGGGCGCGCCAGCGGCGTCTCACCGCCCGGACCCTCGAACCAACCCTGCCGGCGTCCCGCGCGCGACCACAGCCCCACGATGTCGAACTGGTTGCGCGGCAGGGCCCGCACCGCCAGCATCAGGACGATCGTCGCAAAGCCGAACGCATAACCGCCCAGATGCGCCGAGTAAGCCACATTGGAGTAGGCCGCCGCATCGAACCGCGGGGCAATGATGTTGTCCCACAGGATGATCTTGAACACGATCAGGATCAGCGCCGGCACCTGGAACGTGAACACGAAGAACATCCAGACCAGCAGCGTGATGTGCACGCGCGGGAACAGGGCCAGGAATGCGGTCGTCACGGCCGCGATGGCGCCGGAGGCCCCCACGATCGGGTTGTCGGCCCCCAGCGTGAACGCGAACCCCGCGAAAACTCCGCCGGCCAGATAGAACAGCGTGTAGCTCAGCGAGCCCATCCGGTCGCAAACCGGGTTGCCAAAAATCCACAGGAACAGCATGTTGCCCGCGAGATGCAGGATATCGCCGTGGAGGAACTGGTACGTCAGGTACTGGTATACGGCCGGACGCGTCGCATCCAGCGAGTAGAAAGCCTTGAGCCGCACGCCCAGATTGTCCCCCACCGCATTGCCCAGATAATCCGTAAACACGAACACCAGAACGTTCAGGCCGATCAGCACGTAGTTGCCGATCGGCCAGCGCTGCGTACGGATGTCGGAGCCGATCGGAATCAGCATACGCCTGCTCGCCGGACCGGCACCGCGCACCCACGCGGTGCCGCCACAGTATACCCGCCCGCGCCGGCCGCGGCTCCGCCCGCCCTGACCATTTCAGACGTTTGCGTACACGTTGGTCCCGGACCGATCCCGCCCCCGCAGCAGGAACAGCGGGTGACTCGCGAACCACTGCGCCAGGGGCCCGTTGCGCAGCAACTTCGTCGTCGCCGGCATGAAGCGCATCGTGTACCCGCAGCGCCGCTGGGGTGACTTATTCGGCGTCGAGCCGTGGATCAGGTACGGCGCATGGAACGAGCAGTCCCCCGGCTGCAGCACGCAGTCCACGGCCTGGCGCTCGTCCACGAACTCCGGCTTCAGCCCGCGATCGAGCACCTTGCCCTCCGGGCTGGTGTCGCGGACGTGCTCGAGCGGCCCGCGCGTGTGCGTGCCGGGGATCACGCGCATACAGCCGTTCTCCACGGTCGACGCGTCGATCGCCAGCCACAGCGTCGTCACGTTCATCGGCTCGAGGTCCCAGTAGATCGCGTCCTGGTGCCACGGCACCGGCAGCCCGTCGCCCTTGGCTTTGCTGATGATGTGGCTGGAGAACAGCACGATGTCCGGCCCAATGAGCTGTTCGACATGATCCAACAGGGACGGCGTCGCACAGAAATCCAGGAACCGCTTGTCCCACACGTGCGGCTTGTCGAGGTGCTCCGGCCGCATGATCTTCGACATCTCGGCGATGAAGCCGTCCAGGTAGGCGGTCATCTCGCGCAGCCGCGCCGGTTCGAGCACCTGCCGACAGATCGTGTACCCTTCGCGCTGATATTGCCTGGTCTGGTCCGGCGTGATCATGTCCCGTGGTCTCCCAAGCCGCCTGCCGGCGGCCGGTGCAGCGCCGTGGCCCGGGGGTACCGCGTACACGCGACGCGTCGGCCCGCTCCCGGCGACTGCGTCGATTATAGGCAGCCTGAAACGGTCCAGCCGGCCCCCCGCAAACCTCCGCGCCGGGCCGGGCCGCCCGTCACGCCCCCGCACCTCAGCCCGCGGTGGTCACGCGGGGCGCTTGCCGACATCCCGCCCCAAAGCCAGCGGCCGGGCGGCGTCGGTGACCGCGTTGATCTTCGCCGCGAAGCTCGTCTGCCGCCGCAGGTCCTCATCGGTGACGACGTGCACGTCCAGCAGGCGCTCCGTCTTGTAGCCGGTGCGCAGGTAGTTCATCTCCGCCAGCGACAGGCTCCAGCCGTCCAGCCACTGCTGCAGGGCCGCTTCCTGTTCCGCGGTCCCGATGAAGTGCACCAGCAGATCGATGTCGCTGCCCGGCCCGGCGGTGGCGTTCTTCGTGCTACCGAAAATGTAAATCCCCTTCACGCCGTAGCGCTCCGGGTCGAGCCGCGCGGCGATGCGCTCCGCCATCCGCATCCGCCAGCGCCAGTCCTGCCCACTCTGCGGCTTGAGATCGACTGCCACCTCATCGCCCGCCGTGGGCTCCGCATTCGCCGGCACCAGCACCCCCACGGCCTCGTTCAAATCGCCGTTCATCAGAATGTGCAGCACCTGGCCATTGGCCACACGCGGCACGTCGATCACGCGCAGCACGTCGCGCAGGTGCGCGTATTCTGGCAGCAGCTCCGGCAGTATGTTGTCCGACTGCGTCAGAAAGCGCTCGCTGAAGACCTCGCCGTCCTCGTCCGGGTACAGGGGCAGGTAGCGGATCGCGGCTTCCACCAGATCCTGGAAGAAGTGCGTGCCGAACGACAGGTCCGGCGTGTACTCGCCCTTACGCCGCGCGATCTCCACCAGCATCGACGTGTTGTTGATGTCCGAATACGTCACCCGCACGCCGAGCTTGATGTCGCCCCGGCTGCCCCACCGCCCCGGCCCCATCAGGATGAACTGCCGCTTGGGCAGCAGCTTGTTCAGCCGGCCCACCGCCCGCCCCACGGCCACCATGTCCTCGAGGCATTCGAGTTGCCCGTAGTGATCCGGGTCCACGTACACGACGTGCGTGATGTTCGGCACGCTGCCGTTGGAAATGTGGCGGTGCGTGGTGAAGATCACGCGCTCCGGCGGCAGGTCCCGGGGGATCGGCGCCGGGGCGTATTGCTTGCCCGGCGTCTGCGTGCGGCATTGCAGCAGGTACAACTGCTGCCCATCGGACGCGAACTCGATGTCGACCGGGGCATTCAGCTCGTGCTGCAGCAGTTGCAGCAGCGTCTGGATCTGCTTGATGAAGGGCGTGCGCGTCAGCAGGCCCTCGAACGTCAGCACCAAATCGTCGCGCTCGAAATCCACCTGCCCCAGCAGCGGTGCGCACAGCCGCCCGTGCTGGTTCACCGAGACCAGGCGTTCCAGCCCCGGCACGCGCTCGCCCGCCTCGCGCAGAAACTCGTCCACCTTCACCGTCTCGAAGCTGTTCGTCGGCAGGTAGATCACGTCCATATACTTCGGCGAATAGCGCACCGTCTCCTCGGCCGTCGCGTTCGCCCGCAGCCCGGGCTGCCCCGGCGACACCAGGACCGGGTAGTCATCACCGGTGCGGTCCACCGCCCGCGTCCCCAGCCCCGGCACCAGGCGCACCAGGCCGTCCTCGCGCCGGATGCGCGGCGACCAGCGGAACTCGTTGTTGGAGAACGCCACCCCCGCGAACACCGGCAGGAAGTAGTCGCCGATCCGCGTGCCCACCACCTCCTGAATCATCACGCCCATTCCCTCCTGAAAGTCCAGGAGGTTGCGCTCCGCCCGGTATTCGATCGGGTCCGGTGCGAACGTCGACGCGTACACCTCCGCGATGGCATCCACCAGCGCCGCCATGCGCTCCTGCTTGGTCCCCTGGTTCGCCAGAAACAGACTCTTGTACTTGCCCGAGAATGCCGCCCCGAAGCGATCCTCCAGCAGGCTCGAGCTGCGCACGATCACCGGCCGCTCGCCGAAGTCGTCCAGCGCCAGCGACAGCCCCTTGAGCATGTCCGACGAGAACTGCGAATGCTTGAAGACCTGCACGATGTCCGGGTATTCCTGGCGGACCTGGTCAATTTCCTTGTACTTCTGCGTGAACACATCTTCGAGGTGGTTGCAGTACACGAAATTGTGCAGCCCGTCCGAGGTGATGTACCACGTCTTCGGCGTGCGCACGCTCGCCAGCAGTTCGCTCTCCCCCGCGTGCCGCCGGATGATCTGCCGCGCCAGAAACAGCCCGGAGCTCTTCCCGCCGATGCGCCCGTGCCCCTTGGCCGGAAAGATGCAGCGCTGCAGCAGTTCGTGGAAATCGCGAATGTCGACGTAGTTCTTGGCGACGTTGATGAACTCGAGCTGATCGGTGAGGACGCGTCGCACCAGCGACACGCGCAGCCCCTTCAAGGTCGACAGCGACAGCTCAACCTCGCCGTGGGTCGCGTGCTGGAACCGGCTGATCGCGTCGCTCACCTCGGCCAGCGACGTGTGGTAGTTCTCCAGCGCGTTGACCAGGAAGCTCGCCCGGTCCTGTTTGATCCACGTGTGCACGCACGCCACGATCTCGTCGTCGGACAGGTGCACCGCTGCCAGCCGGAACGCCTCGTCCACCAGCGTGTCGCTCGTCGGCGCGTTGTCCCGATCCTGCGGCCGGTTGGATTCCCCGTACAGATCGTCCTCGCTCCGCCCCGGCCCGCCGAAGTGCGGCAGCAGCGGCCCGGCTTCCCGCACACCGCTCCAGCAGAGGTGGTTGATCATCTTCCGCGCCACGCGCAGCAGCAGGCCTTGATCCGTGCGGCGCAGCAGATCCAGAATCACGGACCAATCCTGCATCGTGCGCCGCGACGCGCGCTGCTCCGCCGCCCGCCACTGCTGCATCGACTCCACCAGCGTGCGATGCGTCAGGCAACTGCCCAGGCGGTCCGCGATCGTGTCGATCAGCCGTCGCTCCTCACGCAGAAACGGCCCCTCTCCGGCGAACGGCATCTCCTCCAGATACGCGACCTCCACGCGCCCCATCGGCTCCCCCTGCACCAGGATCGTGGCGCTCTGCATCCAGGGCGTCTCGCGAAAGCCGTCCGATGCGTACACCGTCCCGTTGCTGGTGAGGCGCGCCCGACAGATGTCCGTGTACTGCCAGCCCTGCGGCAGGGCCGCGATCACGCCGCGCAGCACGTCCGGCAGCGCCAGGCTCGGGTCGCTGGTCAACTCCTCCACCGTGTAGAGGCAGTTCAGCTCCTTGGCGCGCTCCTGCAGGTCGCGAATCAGACTCTGAAAGGAAATGCTTGCGTCCATTCCGGCGTTCTCCAGGGCTTGCCAGTGTACGCCGAATTCCCACGCCCGGCGAGCAGGCCCCGTCCGCCCCCGCATCGCCGGGCACGCCCGCCGCCGGACCGGCCGGTTCGCGCCCCACCCCCACCGTCACGCGTGCAGCACCACGCCGCGCCCGGCCCGCCCATCCACTTTCGCCGTCAGCGCCTGCGGCGCCCGCACGTGCCGCACGTGCGCCGTCTCGTGCACCGCCGGCAGCGCCGCCAGCCACGCCCAGTCCAGCGCGTAGGGCCCGCAATGGCTCACCGTCAGATACTGTACGCGAAAACTCGTCATGTTGTGGAAGAAGTGCGAGCCCTGGCTCGGGTCCACGTTCATGTCCGGCCGCGTCGCTTCCACAATGACCCGTGCGCCCGAAATCTGCGGCCAGGTCACTGGAACGCCCAGCCACGGATCGCTGCTGCCCCAGCGCCCGAAACCGATCAAGATGTACAGCCGCCCCTCGTCCGCCAGGCGCTGGTTCAGCGTTTCCAGCTCCGCGGCAATCGCCGGCGTGTTCCGGGCTTCAAACCCCTCCGGCCGAACGTAGACAATGTCCGTGAGCGTATCCAGCACGCCGTTGCCCAGCACGCGCTCTGTGGCGACCAGCGCCCGCGGGCTGCGCAACTCCTCCGGCGGCACCTCCACCTGCTCGTCCGCCACCAGCATCGGCCGCAACTGCAGAAAGCCAAACCGGTGCGGCGCGGTGCGCTCCGCGCCCGCCCGCCCCAGCGTTACCGCGAACTCGATCTCCACGTCCGACTGCACCGCGCCCTTGCACGCGGCCGCCAGTTGCGCGATCACCGCGTTGAGCGAAATCTCCTGCAGGTCCAGCAGCGGCGCGAAGTTGAGCACGCGCGGCCCGCTCCGGCCCATGCCCAGCACGACGCGATCCGACTCTGCGTCATAGGTGGAAACCAGCGGTGCGAGTAGCCCGTCGTATTCGGCCTCCGCCAGCGTGCCGCGCACGAGATACTCAGCCTCATTGATCGGGTCATACGGCGGCGGCGGCCCCATGTTGACCGCCCAGAACTCCGCCTGCGTGTTGTGCAGCAGGTCCCAGACCGAGCCATATGGCGGGCAGTGCCGCGGAAAGGCCGGTGAGTACGTCCACGTGAGGCCACCGTCGACGATCGTTTTGCCCAGGCCCAGCGCCAGGCTGACCACGCCGTCCGCGGGCTGGGCCGGGCCGGTCGGATAGAAGTTGTATGTGCGGATGACGCCCGCGATGGTCGGATAAAACCGCGCGCCGTAGCGCTGCCCGACAACCTCCTGGATGATGACGGCCATACGCTCATCGCGGCAGCTCCGCCCGATCGCGCGCATGTAGCGCTTGGCGTCACGGAAGAACGTCGACGCCCAGACGAACTTGATCGCCTCTCCCAAACGCCGAAACCGGGTCGCCACGTCCGCCTGGTTGTTCGCGATCATCTTGGTGGCGTAGGTCCCGGCGAACGGGTGCTGCAGGGCGTCCTCCAACAGGCTGGACGAGCGCACCGCGAGCGGCTGGTGCACCGCGGCGATCAGCGCCCGGAGGTCCCCCACGATCAGCGGCGGCAGCTCGGCCTGCTGGAACGCGTGCGCGATCCGATCGTCCGGAGCGTCCGACAGGGCGACCTCCCACAGCCCCCCGTGCTCCATGAACTGCTCGAAGACGTCCGTCCCGACGACCGCCAGCCGCGGAATGTCCACGACGAAGTCCGCCAGTTGGCCCGCCGGACAGGCCCGCGCCAGGATGCGCTTGACCCGCGCCAGACCGCGTGCCTTGCCCCCGATGCCCCCCGTCCCGATCACTGTGAAATTCTCATCGCCCGCGAGGAATTCGCGGTCGAAGCGGGCATAGACAGGATCGGACGGACCGGCGGGCCGGTTGTCGGGCTGCGCGGACATGCGACCTCCCGCGTGCAGTACGTCGCCACCAGATCCGGGTGCACCGCGGCCGGCGCCCCGCCGGCGACCGCACGGCATTGTAGACCCGTGCACCCGGCGCGTCAGCCGGGAACCGCCGCCGCGGTGGGCGCCACTGATTTGACACGGTAGCCCCATTTGGCCTATGTTAGGAGGTTCACCGTCTGATGGCACCTGACGGCGCAGGAACAAAGGTCTTGTACCCTCACGCAGCGTGTGTGCTGTGGGACACCCGGCCTGGTGTACGGCCCGCGACATGGTCGGTCGTGCTGCGCTGTGTTCAGCCCTGCCCAGTGACATCCCCTAGTCAGGATCCCGTTCGCGTGCGCCCGGATGCAATCGGCCGGAGGGCGCACGAGCAAGTACCTGCCCGCCACCGGCGGCGGCACCTGGAAGGAATCGAGTCATGAGTGCGAAGCCGTTCAATCCCTTTGCGATGGCGCAAGCCCAGTTTGACAAGGTCGCCGCGTTGCTGGACCTGGATCAGGCCACGCGCGATCTCCTGCGCCAACCGATGCGCGAGTATCACTTCAGCCTGCCCATCCGCATGGACGACGGCTCGATCAAGGTGTTCCGCGGCTTTCGCGTGCAGCACAACGACGCGCGGGGGCCGGGCAAGGGCGGCATCCGCTTCCACCCGCAGGAAACGGTCGACACGGTCCGCGCGCTGGCCATGTGGATGACCTGGAAATGCTCCGTCGTGAACATCCCCTTGGGCGGCAGCAAGGGCGGCATCGTCTGCTCTCCGCACAGCCTCAGCCCGCGCGAGCAGGAAGCGCTTTGCCGCGCCTGGGTCCGCGCCGTGGCGCGCAACGTCGGCCCGGTCGCCGACGTGCCCGCGCCGGACGTCATGACCAACGCCCAGCACATGCTCTGGATGCTCGATGAATTCGAGCAGATTCACGGCGGCAAGTACCCGGGCTTCATCACCGGCAAGCCGGTCGGCATGGGCGGCTCGCTCGGCCGCACCGAGGCGACCGGCTTCGGCGTCGTGTTCACGATCCGGGAGGCCATGAAGCAGCTCAACATCCGCCCCGGCGACACGATCGCCAGCGTGCAGGGCTTCGGCAACGTCGCCCAATACGCCATCGACCTCTACCAGCAGATCGGCGGCAAGGTCATCGGCGTCGCCTGCTGGGATGAGAGCGAGCAGCAGGCCCACTACTTCCGTAAGAAGGACGGCATCGACCTCGCCGTTCTCCGCAAGATCACCGATCGCTTCGGCGGTATCGACAAGAAGAAGGCGGCCGAAGCCGGCTACGAAGTCCTGCCCGGCGAGGCTTGGATCGAGCAGGACGTGGACGTGCTGATCCCCGCCGCGCTCGAACACTCGATCACGGGCGAGAACGCGGGCAAGATCTCGAAGCGCGTCAAGCTCCTCGCCGAAGGCGCCAACGGCCCGACCACGCCGGACGCCGACCACATCATCCAGGAACGCGGCATCTTTGTGATCCCCGACTTCCTGGCCAACGCCGGCGGCGTGACCTGCAGCTACCTCGAGCAGGTCCAGAGCAACATGAACTACTTCTGGGAGAAGGACGAGGTCCTCAGCAAGCTCGACATCATGATGACCGCCGCCTTCATCGCCGTCAGCGACATGGCCAAGAAGCGGAAGATCTACATGCGCGACGCCGCTTACGTCATCGCCGTCGCGCGCGTCGCCCAGGCCTGCCGCGACCGCGGCTGGGTCTAGGCGCGAATCTCGCGCACGTTCCATCAATCAACATGGGGCGCGGGCCTTGGTCACTTCAGGGCCCGCGCCCCATCCGTCATTCCGAAGGAGTGTAGCGACTGCGGAATCTGCCCCCCCGCCGTTCCGAGGGAGCGCTCCTCGCATCCCCGTCATTCCGAAGGAGTGTAACGACTGAGGAATCCGCCCCCGACCGCCAGCCCCCCACCGCCGCGCTTAACGCGCCCAAGACCAGCGGGTAGGCTGGCGCTAAGGCCGGGCCCTCAACCAACGCCCCATCCCACGCCGCCCCCGGCCTTAGCCCAGCGCCTCCGCCCCCCTGCCCTCCGCTCTCCGGCCCTCTTCCCCACCTTCCCACACCTTCCGCTTCCGGCCGCTTCAGCGGCCTTCCCCGGCGTAGCCGGGCAAATAGGCCAGTCCTTTAGGACTGGTTCCCAACGCTCCCCCCTCTACTCTCTCCTCTCTCACCCGCCCCAGGCCGTTTCAACGGCCTTCCCTACCCCCGCCGTCAGCCACGCGCCTCACCCCCGCCGCCGCCACCACCCCGGCACATCCCGCGACACCATTCCCCGCACCGCTCCGCACCGTCTCTGGGGCGCGCCCGGCGCCCCACACTCCGGGCACTGGCCCGAAGCGTTGCCCGTCAGATCATACCCACAGTCCGTGCAGCGCCCACGCTCTCGCAGCACCTCCGCCAACGCCCGGAGCGCGCAGCGACGCTCCCACGTCGCTGCAGCGATCCCGTTCAGCAACGTCGCCGCCGTGAACGCGACAATCATGCGCCAGCCAAACCAACGCTGCTGGATAGCAATCGCCCCCGTGATCCCGATCAGCAGGAAGCCCGACGCGCCGATGATCAGCCGCCGGCCTAGGGGAAACCCGCGCAATTTGGCTTCCCGCCAAATCTCGCGCGCCACCGCCGGATTGCCCACAAACCGCAGTCTCTTCACGTCGCGCACCGCCGCGTACCCGCATTCGCCTCGGGAAACCCCGTCTGTATCCCCATACTCATCCCCCCATCATGCCACGCCCTCCGCGCCATTGTCGCCACACCCCCCCGCAACGACGTCGCCCGCACCACCCACAGCGTCACCCACCTTGGCCCCTCCTCGCCCCAGGCAAAGGTCATCTTCAGCACGATCGGACCGGGCTCGTCCTCCAGATCGAGGTCGGTCGCCGGTGCGCCTCCGCTCCCCCTGCCCCGCCACCACCATGCCGCGGACGGGTAAACGACCAACGACACACACGTCCGCGCCTCCTCCCCCGGTAGCTCCGCCTGCGCCTCCACCAGCACCGGCCATCGCCCGTACCCCCATATCGGATAGTCCACGGTCAGCCACAGCTTCGCCGCCCTCCCGCCCAGCGCCACCGGCGGAATCACCACCTTCTCGCCCGGACGCGTCAACGGCGCCACGGCTACCGCCCGCGGCCAGCCCAGCCAGATCGCGTTCTCACGCCACAACGCCCGCGCGACCCGGAATGCCATCCACAGCGCGGCCGCAAACAGGACTGTCGTCACCGGCTGGTTCGTCGGCACCCCCTGTGCCGCCTTGGCGACCACCCCCCGCAGATGCGCGCCAATCCCCACCAGGATCGCCAACTGCACGAGCACAAACGGATCAATCAACGTGCCGCCCTCCTTCGCCGTCCCGCCTTTGCGGCCAGCCCGGCCCTCGCATCACAGTAGCCTACACCTCACTCTTCACACACGCCGCCACCAACGTCGATATATCAAATACCCAAGCTGGAGGACGATAGACGGCGCGCAGCCGATGTCGACGAGCGGGAACACCCACCACAGCTTCCGCACCTCAGGCACCGGACACATACAAGCTCCCAGCGCCCCCGCCGCCGCGCCCTTGAGCACGACGAGCGATGTGCGTTTGCCGCGCAGTTGCGCCACCAGGATGGCCCAATTGCCGACCGTGCACACGGCCGCAATCAAGAACAAGAGGGCTGACGCTATCCAGTTCGCCACGACGGTCGTCCGCTTGATCCGCCCTACACATCCCGCAGCGCCGCGTCGTCCCCGCCGTGCGGCCGAAACGTCACGCGCACCTTCTCCACCGCCGCCAGCTCCAGCGTCACGTCATGATCCTCACCCTCGCCCGGCAGCCCCCGCAAGCGCAGCGTCGTCGCCCCGCCCGGGCCCCCGACGTACCGCAGCAACTCCACCCACAGCCGCGCCGGTGAAGGGCCCAACCAACGCCCGCGCCGCCTCCGCCGCATCCACTGCGACCTCTCCCACACCGTCCGCGTCAACTCCACCGGCGCGCCCGGTACCCCGCCCGTCATTTCCTTGGCAATCTCCAGCGCACTGGTCACCGCCTCGGTCGGTCCGCCCGACAGCCTGCGTATTCCGCCGCGGCGCCACTCCTTCCAGAACTCCACAACCCCCTCCATCGTGAACCGAGCGCCGCACTCCGGACACGCGTGCGCCTCCGGCAGCCCCGCCAGCGAATACCCGCAGCCCGGACAGATGCGATACGCACAGCCCTCCAGCTTGCCGACAAACGCCCGCACCGCGCGCCGCTCTCGCACCGCTCGCCACGCCGGCAGCAGCCCTACCACCAAGTAACCCACCTTCACCCACCACGGCGCCCCGAGCGTCTGCGCCGGCCACACCACCATTCCGAGCACGAGGGCCGCGCCGGCCGTCCCAAGCAGGTACGGTGTCGCCACGGCCACCCGCCGCCCAATCGGCGCCCCGCGCCATAGCTCTTCCCGCAACCACACTCCCGAAATCACTGCCGGCACCTCCCGTCCACGCTTCCCCAGTCTCGATCCCCCATCCTAACGCCCCCGCCCGCAGCGAACCAGGGCGGGCACGTAGCCCGGTCACCGAACGCACTGCCCCGTGTGCCCCGGCTCTGCGAGCAGTGCACAACAGCGCACCCGTCCCGCTCCCCGTCATTCCGAAGGAGTGTAACGACTGAAGAATCTACCTTCGAACACGACAGCTCCACCCAACCGCCGGCCCGCCCTCAACCAGCATGCGGAAGCCGCCCCCGACCATCAGCCCCCACCGCCGCGCCCGCCACGCCCACGACCAGCGGGCAGGCTGGCGCTAAGGCCGGGCCCGCATTCATCCTCCCGTCCCACGCCTTCCGCTTCTGGCCGGTTCAGCGGCCTTCCCCGGCGTAGCCGGGCAAATAGGCCAGTCCTTTAGGACTGGTTCCCAACGCTCCCCCCTCTACTCTCTCCTCTCTCACCCGCCCCAGGCCGTTTCAACGGCCTTCCCTACCCCTCCCGCCGCGTGCAACACGTGCTGCGCCAGCTCATGCGGATACCACGTGGACACCAGCGAAATCCGCACCGGCAAGCCCGCATCCCGCACTTCCAGTACCCGCTCCTTGAAGTCCACACAGACCTCCGCCCGCGCCAGATCAACCTCCCGGTCCCGCCACCCCAGCAATCGCAGCACTCCCGACGGCCGCACCTGCAGCCACCCCGGCCGCACCTCCACCTGCGCGTACGCCACCAGCCGCGACAGCAGCATCACTCCCAGCAACCCTGCCAGCGGCCAAGTCGCCCACGTCAGATCGATTGTGGAGCCCGGAAAGTGGAGGATGTGCCGGACCGCGACAATCAGCGCCATTAGCCCCAGCACCACGCGCCACGCGCAAATGGTCTGCCGATACGGGTACGCTCCGCCCCGTTCGCTGCGCAACGCCACCACCTCGGCCGCATTCCCAACGACGCATAGCCGCTCCGGCCCCGTGGCCGGACACCCCGCCGGCCCCGCCCTACCCCCGGCGCTGATGTTGCCAGCGGCCTTCGATTCGCCGCCGGCACTGTCCCCGCTCTTCGCCCCCAGCGCCTGCTGACCCCGCCGCACCCGGCGGTAGTCAAGCAAGTGGGCCCGGCAATAGACCAGTGCGGGCACGGCCACGCAGGCCCACAGCGCCGGGGACAGCTCCGGCGCGTACTTGCACGCCAACCCGCTGACCAGAACCAGGACAGGTACGGCGAAGTATTCGTCGTACAGCCACGCCGGATCGCGACTGCCCCGCCCGTGGCGCGCCAGCACCACGCGCCACCTTGTGTCTCGCGCTGCACTCATCAGCCACTCACTCCCACGCTGGCATCGCCGGTTCGCCGAGCGTCGCCGGCTGGATACTCTCATCCCGCGCGCACTGCCGCCCCGGCATCCGCCTGGGCGAGCCCCGTCTGGTGCCCCGTATTCATGCCTGCATCATACCGCGCCGCGCTCGCTGGCGCGCGAGCAGCTCAACCGCTATCCGTGCGGCGGGGCACGGCCGTCGTCGTGCGCGGCGCTGTGGGCGTCCGAATGGCCCGCCCGCTCTACCTGCTGGTCGTCCGGCCGCGGGCCCTCGCCCAGTTCGGTCCCGCATTCCGAGCACCGCGGCGAGGCCGTCCGCGCCGGATATCCGCAACGAGGACACCGTCCCATCGCGCGCAGAACGCTCGGCAGGACCCTGAGCAGCGCACGCCGCTCCCAAGCGAAGAATGTCCCCAGCGCCACAGCGAAGAGCGCCGGCTGCCCGAAATCCGCCAGAACACGTTCCAGCCTGAACTGCCGTCCAGCCCAGCCGAACAGCACCTCCCCCACAACCACGATCACGACCAGGGTCACGGCGGCCCACGCGGTCAGGTTGGCGCGCCGGCGGCACTCGCGCGCGATCTGCCGCCGCTCAGTCAGGTCCGGCACCCCGCTGAGTCGCTGCCCAAGCGGGTCCGCGTACAACCAGCGTTCATACCAGCGGGAACTCAAGGCTGCTTCCTCTCGGGCATAGCGCCCCGCGGCACGCACGGCCGCAACCGCCCGCGTCCCCGCTGCTCGACCCGCCACTCACGACTCGTTTCCCACGTTCGCACTGCTCCACTTTCCCACGCCGCTCCGCCGCGCGCAACAGCGCCGCAGTGAATCTCGGGGGGCCCCAGCCCCCACCCGCATCTTTCCAAACGCATTCTACCGCCTCCGCCGCGCAACGAAACAGGCCGACGCATTGCTGCGCCGACCTGTCGTCGCCTTCGAGGAGAAGCAGTCCGCGGCTGCCCGGAGGTGAAGGCAACCGCGGACGAGGTACCGTCTATGGACAAGTCGTATTCATCAGCGCGATGAAGGGATCGATATCGCGCCAGTTCACGGCGCCGTCACCACTCGTGTCGAGATTCAGGAAGCCGCACGCCGGACTCGCGGGCGCGAACAGCGCCGCCCACGCCGTCTGGTTGTCGTTCTGGGCGGCGACCAGATAGTCGATGTCGCGCCAGTTGACCACCCCGTCGCAGTTGCCGTCGCCGGCGCACACCGCCGGAACGACGACCGGATTCAGGTACACGTTGTCCAGCAGCGTGTCGTCCGGACCGGTGTGCCACTCCGCGTTGATGTACAAGCCGCGCACGTCGCCCAGCACCTCGCGCAGATCATCCGCGCTCGCGTCCGGCCCCTGCCAGTCGCCGACGCGCCATCCACCCTCGGTGAGCGGGATCGTGCGCGCCGTCCACACCCCCTCCTCTGTCGGCAGCGCGTTGTAGTAGAGAAACTTCGACGCTCCGGCCAGGATTACCGCCGGGTAGGCCGCGTTATCGCTGCCGTGAATGAGCATGTCGAACGTCAGCGTTCCGCCGTACATCGCCGTGAGGTCACCGAGCAGTTTGTCCGGCGCCGCAAAGAACGTCTCCGCGAACACGTCCGTGGCCTCAATTGCCCCATCCGGATTGCCGCCCGTGGACAGCCAGGTGGGGTCGAGATCTCCGAACGCCGGCGGCGGATACCCGCCATCGAAGCCCACGATCTTCCAGCCGTCCCCGTCCGTGTCGAACGTGCTCGGCGCCCCGTCATACACCGGCGGCGCAAAATCGGTCGGCAGCACGTTCTCGTATCCGGGCCCCGTCATCGTCGCCACATCGAAGTTCGACCGGCTGAAGCTGACCGCCATGAGCGGGCCGAACGCGCGTCCATCGAGCACCGACGGCGACACGCGCTGCCAGTTGCCAGTACCGCCGGCGAACTCGAGCCCGGTCCCGCGGTTCGTACTCACGAACACGTGGTCGCGTTCGTCCACCGCTAGCCCCACGGCGTCATAGAGATCCGGATCGTAGAACTGCGACAACAGGGTGGCGATACCATCCCCGTCGACCCCAATCTCGTACAGTTCCGACGCCCACTGGCTGGCAATCCAGAGATTGCTGGTCACCGGGCTCACGGCCAGCGGCGCCTCGATGTTGAGACTCAGGCCCTCGGGCAACTGCACATCGTTCTGCACCGCCAGATCGGCCGTACACTGCACCAGCCGCGGATTCCCCGTGCACAGCACGTACACGAGGTCGTACAGGTCGTCGTACGCCAGCGTGTTCATGTACTGCGGCAAACTCGCGTCATACGGCGCCTGCGCCCGGTCCAGATCGTACCCCAGCAGCCGGATGCCACCCTCGGCCAGCACATACGCACGCCGGTTGCGGCCGACGGCGACCTTCGTTGCTCCGGACACCAGTTCCTGGATGATCACCGTGTGGCCGCTGTTTGGATCAAGCACGCGCAGATCGCTCCGCTGGTTGCCGTCGGGCAGCGTGAGGTAGGCGACCGTGGTCATCGCGGCATGAAAGGCGGCATGTCGAATCCCGCCAGCCGCCGCCACGTGAACGGTCGCGTGGTCGACCAGGCTCGACAGGTCGTATAGGTCAAATTCGAAGTCGCCCGGCGCCGTGGTGAGCACGTGCTTGGGCGTGATGACGACGTACCCGTCGAGAAAGCCCGCGTTGGTGCCGCTGTTGAACCCGACGACGCGATACTGTGTGCGGTTGCTGCCATTGAACATCGCCGTGACCGCCGTCAGCGTGTACGTACCCGTGCTGAACGGCGACTGCGTCGTGAACACCCCGTCGTCGGCCGCCGGGTCGCGCCAACTGATGGTATAGACGGGCCCCGCGGCCCCCACCAGCTTGTTCATGGCCAGGCAATGGCCGCCGACGCGCGTGTACTGGCCTCCCGCCAGGCTGTACCACCCGATGATGGGCATCACAAGGCCACCCGCGAACCCCGCATCCGCGAGGTCGTTGGGCGTCGGGCTGGAGGTCCCGCTCGCGAACTGCGCCGTAACCGTGAAGTCGGACAGCAGCCCCCACGACTCAAACCAGTCCTTGATCCCCTGCAGATGATTGTCGCCGGTCGTGCCAGTGCCGGCGTCCGTGTTCATGAACTGACCCATCTTCCAGATTTCGATCCCGGCGCTGTCGTATAGGTTCTGCGCCTGCCAATTGCGGTAGCCGTTCGGCTCCATCCAGCCGTACCCGTGGTTGGCGATATAGGCCAGGCAGTCCATGGCGCTGGTGGGTACGCAGTAGTTGTTCCCGTCGCCGGGCAGTCCAAAGTGCCCGCCGGCGATCTGGCGGGTCTGATCGAGATCCGGAATTCCCCCCTTGCGGTAGGTAAACGGCAAATTCGCGGCACTGGCAGCGGCGGCCACCCCGCCCAGCACGACGGCCAGCGCGCCTAGCGCAGTCTGCCGCACCCAAACATGTCTTCGTTTCATGCGTTGTTTCCTGTCATTGCGGCGGGGCTCGCCCGCCCAGGTCCGGTCTTTTCCATCTTTGCCACACGGCTGCTCACTCCCTCGCAGCACAGACCCTCACTCCACACACAGGCCGGCGCCCTGCGACGCCGGCCTGTGCTTGCTGGCGCTACGCGCCACGAATTGCGTTCCGCGCGCCTACGGACATGTCGTGTTCATCAGCGCGATGAAGGGATCGATATCGCGCCAGTTCACGGCGCCGTCACCGCTCGTGTCGAGATTCAGGAATCCGCACGCTGGACTGCCCGGCGCGAACAGCGCCGCCCACGCCGTCTGGTTGTCGTTCTGGGCGGCGACCAGATAGTCGATGTCGCGCCAGTTGATCACGCCGTCACAGTTGCCGTCGCCGCTGCACGGCGGCGGCGCGATTCGCAGCACCACGCCCGTCGTGCCGAAGGGGATGCCCGTCGTGTTGCCCAGCGCGTACAGCGTGCCGCCGGCATCCTGCCCAAAACCCAACAGCGACAGCCCCAGCGCCGCCTGCCCCACGAGCTGGAATTCCTGCACGGCGTTGCCCGCGTCCAGATAGAACAGTCGGCCGTCGTTGTTGAACGTCCGGGCGTAGTCGCCGAACACGTACCGGCCCGCAAGCGCGGCCAGCGCCCCGCCCCGGTATACGAAGCCGCCGATGATGGCCGTCCCTTCGTCGTGGTCATACTCGGCCACCGGATCGATCAGCCCGGCCGGCCAGGCCTGCGGCACGTTGCTGACGTACCCGGGCTGGTCGCCGTTGAAATGGAAGGAGAACGAGCCTTCCTTCCAGCGCCAGCCATAGTTGCCGCCTTTCACGATGACGTCGATTTCTTCCACGTCATTTTGGCCGACGTCCGCGCAGTAAAGCTGACCGCTGCTCGTGTCGAACGAGAAGCGCCACGGATTGCGCAGACCGTAGGCATAGATCTCGGGCAGCCCGCCGCCCGCGACAAACGGGTTGTCGGCCGGAATGCCGTAGTGCCCGTTGACGGAATTTGTGCCCAGCGGATCAATCCGCAGGATCTTGCCCCACACCACGCTCGTGTCCTGGCCGTTGCCGCCGCAGCTATGTCCCGCGCCCTGGTCATCCGCGTTGCCGCCGTCGCCAATGGAGACGTACAGCAGGCCGTCGGGTCCGAACGCCAGACCGCCACCGTTGTGGTTGAACTGCGGCTTATCCAGGCGGAAAAGCTCGCGCCGCGCACCAGGCAACGAGTTCGGATCCGCGGGGTTGGGGACCGTCCACTCCGCCACGACGTTCTGGCAGTTCGGCGTCCACGCCGGCACCGTCGCGGGGAAGTCGGCGGCCGGGCTGTTCGGGTCAAACGGCTCGGACGTGAACGTATACAGGCGTCCGTTGGTGGCGTAGGCGGGGTCAAACGCGACGCCGAGGAAGCCGCGCTCGTCGAACGTGTTCGGTCCAAAGGCGCCCAGCGGCACGAGGCGCGCGCTGACGTCCAGGAACGCCGTCTTAGTACCGGTCGCCAGGTCAATCCGCCAGAGCGTGCCGGCCTGGTCCACCACGTAGAGCTGGCCGGGCTGCCCGGGCGCGCTCGTGCCGTAGAGCGGCGCCGTCAGCCCAACGGCGACCGGCACAAGCTGCACGCGGACACTACCCGTCGGGATCGGCACCGGGATCGGATTGCCCAGCGCTGCCGGCGCCACCTGCCCGCGAATCTCACCGTTGGGGAACGCGGTGCTGTGCACATTCACGTACCACTTGCCCGCCAGCAGGTCCGCGACCTGAGCCGGCGTCAGGGCCGCCGACCCGACTTTCGGACTGCCCAGCGGCAAGGTCACCTGTGGCCCCGCGGTGGCACAGGGCAGCGCCGCACCGTGGAAATGCGCGGCCGTCTCGCCCGCGGACAGCCCGCTGAAGCTGATGTTCCAACTGAACAGCCCCGTCAGGGCATCGAGCGTCGCCGTGCCGCTGCCCGTCGCCGCCGTGCTGACCGGCGGAACTTCCTGATTGCCGTCCAGTGTCATCACGAGCTGCCGAATGTCCGTCGACTGCACGGTGATGACTCCCGTCATGCCGCTCAGGCAGTGCGGCCGGCAGAAGTACGGAATCGACGGCACGCCCGTCGACACCACAAAGTCGAACGTCGTGCTCACCGAGTTAAGCGCGGCATCGAAGTAGGTCGTATTGTGGCTGCAGCCTGTTCCCGACGTGACGGTGTGGCTGCCGCTGACCCACACCCAGTGAATCGTGTCACCGGGCGCCACCGTCAGATTGGCCGGACTAAAGGAGAAGTTCGCCACGTTGACGTTCCACGTCGTCGCACTTGCGGTCGCGACGGCCGCTAGACTCCAGCCGGCCAGGACCGCGAGCATTCTGTTCTGCGCACGCACACTGCACATACCGGTCTCCTGAGGTTTTCGAAGAGTACGGACCCGCTACCTGATTGCGGCGCCCGGGCGCAGGGGCACCCGGACGCCGCATGGCAAGTTCGGTCTGCCGCCCCTACGGGCAGCTCGTATTCATCAGCGCGATGAAGGGATCGATATCGCGCCAGTTCACGGCGCCGTCGCCGCTCGTATCGAGATTCAGGAATCCACACGCCGGGCTCGCGGGCGCGAATAGCGCCTGCCACGCCGACTGGTTGTCGTTCTGGGCAGCGACCAGATAGTCGATGTCGCGCCAGTTGATCACCCCATCGCAGTTGCCATCGCCCAGGCAGTACGGCGCATACTGGAAGTGGAAGCTCAGCCGCCCGCCGGGCCGAGCCCCGTACGCCCCGATCTTGATCAGGTACGTCCGGCCCGCCGTCAGCGGCACATCCGCCAGGCGCGACTGCAGATTCGTCACCGGCGTGATGTCGTCGTTGCACGCGACGCTGCTGGGACTCAGACAGAGTTGAAACACCGAGAACCCGCAGCCCCAGTCCGTGCCGTCGAAGATCGACAACACCGTGTCATAGTCGCTGCCTTCGGTGTGCACCGTCAGACGCCCGGCCACGTCCGGCGTGAACTGATACCAGACGCTGTGCCCGGCGCTGGAAACGCAGGCATCGGGCGTTTCCTGGCACCCACCGGCCGCGTCCGCATTCATCGTGTCAACGATGGGCGGGTCGTAGGTGCGCGTCGTGCCCGGAATGACGGTCGCATCATTGCAGTGGTCGTTCGGCGGCGGCGTGGGCGCGAAGCTGAAGTGGAACGACAGCGATCCGCCCACGGGATACGACTGGCCATAGCGCGAGACCTTGATGATGTACGTCTGGTCGATGGTCACCGGGACGTTGATGAGCTGCGACTGCAGCACCGACCCCGGGGTCACATCGTCATTGCAGGCGATTTGGTTGGGGCCGAAATACAGGTCCCAGATGGAGATGTACAGGCCGCAGCCGTCATAGACGGAGAGCACCGTGTCATAGTCGCTGCCGAGTGTGTCCAGGCTGATCACGCCCGTGTTCGGGGCCGTGAAGCTGTAGAACACCGAGCAGCTTTCCGCACCCACGCAGCCGGCCTGCGGCTCGAGGCGCGTCGCCGTCGCGTAATGGGTGGCCACGCTATCCGCGTATGGGTTGGCGTCGATCACCCTCGCCGAACTGCAGTCATTGTTGCTGGGCGAGAAGACCTTCAGGCCGTAGTAGGCGTTCACCAGCCCGTAGCCGTAGCTCGTGTCGTAGCCCGCCACACCGAGATCCGTGGCCGCGACCTTCATCCAGAACTCCGCGCCGACCGACGATTGCGTCGGGTGCGCCGCGAAGAACAGCGCCGCGCAGCCGGCCGCATAGGGCGACGCGAAGGACGTGCCTTGCACCCAGGCATAGTCGCCGCTCGTGTACCCGGCCCCGCCGGTCTGGTCCGTCGAGTACACGTCGATCCCCGGGGCGGAGAAATCCAGCCCCGTGCCGTACTGACTGAATGAGGTCAGCGTCCCGTTCTCCTGAATCGCGGCCACCGAGTTCACGTAGTCCGCGGAGGCCGGGTACGCCAGCGTTCCCGAACCGTCGTTGCCCGCCGAGGCGAAGTTCACCATGCCCGCCTGGTATGCGTTGTAGTAGGCATCCTCGATTGCACTGGACGTGAAGCCGTAGCCGTTGCTGTTGTTGCTCACGCGGCAGCCCTGCGCCACGCCCCAGTTCAGCGCGTTCACCGTGTAGCTTGCCTGCGACGACCAGTTGCCGTTGCACGCCAGACTCGACACGAACGTGCGTGCCGAGATCGACGGACACAGCGGCGCGATGCCGATGGTCCCCAGCGCATTGTCGATCACGGCGGACACGCAGCCCGCGACCGACGTGCCGTGCTTGTCGCACGCGTTCTGCGGCGTGCCGTCGCCGACACCCCCGACCGCGCCCGTCGTAAAGTCGCGCCCCGTCAGCAGGTTGAGGTCCGGGTGCGTCAGCTGGATGCCGACATCGATGATCAGCACCTTCACGCCGCCGGACCCACGCGTGATATCCCAGGCCTGCCGGCCCTTCATGTCCACGCCGGCCACACCGCCGAGCTGTCCCGTGTTGCGGATGCCCCACAAGTTGTCGTAGCCGGGGTCATTCGGCGTGTACAGTGCCTGCCCGCTGAACTGCATGTCGGGCTCCGCCCAGCGCACGCGCGCATCCTGCGCCAGTCGATTCGCCGCGCGCAGCACGGCAAACCCGTCGGCCGAGCGCCCCCGTAGCACATAGCCGTTGGGAATGCCCCCCAGCGTGCGCTGCGCCACTTCGACGTCGGCCGCATACTCCGCCAGCACCGCGTCCGCGTCCGCACCGGCCTCGAAGCGCACCAGCACGTCCGGCGTAACGGCCAACCAGCCATCCTTCAGCACCGGCGAACGGAAGACCGGCGCGGCAAACTCGATGCCGGGCGCCACGCTCAAGGCCGTCACGCGCGCCCGCGCGTCCGCCAGGTCGGGCACCGGGGTCGCCAGTTCCACCAGGCTCCAGCGCTCGAGGCCCGTCGGCTGCAGCGCGACCGCCGCAATCCCGGCCCCAATGACCCGGGCGAGGTGCTCGTCCGTGGCCACCGCAGCGCCGAAGCGTACCAGCAGCCGGTCCGCTTGCAGCTCCATCGCGACCGGTTGCCCATGGTAGTAATAGTAGTTGGGCTGCTCCGCGGAGCTCACTGCCGGAGCGGTGTGCAGGGATGCGCGCGTCAACGCGCCATTCCGCTTCGGATTGGGGAGCGCATCGCGCTGCGCCAGTTCCTCCGCCGTCGGCGGCACAAGCGCTGCCTCGGGCGCGTTGTCGGGCTTCTCGGCCGGCACCGTCGCGGCGGCCGGCGCAACGGGCGCTCCGGCCTCGGGCGTGGTCACCGCAACCGGCGCACCCGGCTCAGCGGCCGGTGCGCCCGGCGTCGCGGCATCCGGCGTGGTCGCCGCGGCCGGCGCGATGGGCGCTGCCGTCGGCGTGTCGGCCGGGCGCGATGCGCCCGGATCCTGAGCGCTCCAGGCCGCGCTTCCGAGCAGCAGCACTCCTGTCAGTGCGACCGCCCGCAACCCCTGCGACAGCGCGCCACGTTGCTCGCGGCGCGCAATCCAAATCCTACATTCCATCTCGACCATGGCGTTGCTCCTGCAACTTGGGAAATTGACCGGACACGATCCCAGCGCCTCGTCTTCATGCGGCCATACCACCAGCGCCCCCGCCGCGTGACGGGTATCAGCGTGCGCTGCGCATCCCTCATGGCGCAACCAGAGCGGCTCCGCGAGATGCGGACAATCACGGTATCAGTGCAAGTAAGTAGCGCTCGGCCCGAGCACTCTACGCTTGGCGTTTATGACAAATAATACTAACACAATCCTATATGAAATGCAACTCGTTCAGGCGGATATGCCCGCAGGAAGGGCTCCCGCCGCGGCGCGCGTTCGGCCCCGTTGCCTTGCCGATGGCCCCCGTGCAGCACGCGCACCCCGCCATGAGCGTACTATCCGCTGCGCCATCCACTGGGTGCGGGCTGGTGCATGAATCCCTTCCCGCCCCCCCGCCCCGTCATTGCGAGGGAGTGTAACGATGGCGGAATCTGCCCCCGACAACAGTGCCCTCTCGAGCAGCCGCGGCGTCTGCGCTTCCATACACTTCCTTCGTGATGCGCTATTCGAGATGCGCCATTTCCCCTCCGGCTGACGGCGGAGCGCTGCTAGCGGCTTCCCCTTCGTGTTCTCCGCGGCAACTGCCCGTCTTCCTCGCTGCGCGCCCTACGTCCGCTCCACCAGCCGGTCGATCAGGAAGTCCGATTGCTCCAGCGCCCGCTCCGTGAAGCCGCCGAAGTACTTCCGCACGTCGGCAAACATCTGCACGAACGCGGCCGTGTCGTGACCCGCGCTCGTCGTTCGCAATCCCTCCGCCGCGCGCACGAACGCCTGCATCACCTCCGGCGTCGCGGGATTCGACATCTGAATCGACGCGTACAGATGCGGCGACTGCGCGAAGTGCCGCGCCGTCAGCAGCAGCTCCATCAGGTAGATCGGCGACGTGAGCTGCAGCGTCTGCTCCAGCGGCATGCCCAGGTCCGCCAGCGTCCGCCCCATCACCTCCGTCGAGAAGTGCACCAGCACCTGCACGATCGACATGGCGCGGTCGTGCTCCTCCGGAGTGATCTCCACCATCTCCAGCCCGCGCGCGTGCAGCATCGTCCGCAGCCACGCCGCCCACTCGTCGCCGCGGCCTGGCGTGAGCACCACCCGCTGCCCCTGGAGCGAGTGCACCGACGGCCCGAACAGGGGGTGCGTCCCCACCACGCTCGCCCGCGAATGCGCCAGCATCGCCTCCATCGGCCCCGCCTTCAGCGAGGTCACGTCCATGAGCAACGCTTCCGGCCGCACCAATGGCCCCAGCCGCCGAATCACATCTTCCGTCACATCGATCGGCACCGCGATAACCACGACGTCCGCCGCGGCGGCCGCCTCATCCGGCGTGAGCTGCGTGTCGAGGTCCGCAATCATCACCGCGTGCCCCAGGTCGCCGAACAGGTTGGCCATGCAGCGGCCCATGCCCCGGCTGCCGCCGATCACGGCCACCGTCCGCGGCTCGACCTCCGGCGGCACTTCCGCCCGGAGCGCCGCCTGCCGGTCGCGGCTCGCCCACATGATTAGTCGCCACATGCTTTCGAGCAGTTCCGGATTGAGGCCGAGGCTCTGCCCGCGGTCGCGCCGGTCCGAGATGATGTCGCGCTCGCGTTGCGGGTCGCGAATCGGCAGATGGTGCTCGCGTTTATGCACGGCAATGTCGGCGATCAGGCCGTTGCGCCGCGCGAGGAGCTGCAGAACCTCGTGGTCGATGGCGTCGATCATCGCCCGCAGGACGGGCAACGGGCGCACGGCAGGGTTGGGAACGGGACTGGCAGTCATAGGCGCATCATGGCCCGGAACGGGCCGGCGGGTAAAGCCCCGGAATCTCGAAGCCCCTCGGCGGCCGGCCCAGGTTCGGATCGCCGCGGTCATTCTCCCGCGTCGGCCGGTTCGGCTCCGCATCCACCTCAACCAGCGGCGCGTTCGGATCATCCCGCACGAGCAGCGGGTAGAGCGGCCCCTGGTCGCGCGGGTACCAGTACCCCGGCATCCGCTGCTCAAGCCCGAGATCGCCGAACACCAGCGTGCCGCCCCAGACATCGTCGAAGATGTCCACGGTCTGTCGCGCCGCCGCCGGACTGGGCCCCAGGATGATCACCATGCCGTTTGGATCGAATTCGTCCGGCAACTCACGCTGGACGTTCGTGCTGTACAAGTCCGAGTCGGTGCGTGCGGCCGCGATCGTAGTCGTCCCCAGGTTTACGCGCGTAGTTCCGCTTTGGGCGATTACGTCGAACGCGTACGCCACCGGCGCACCACGGTCGTATTCCACGTTCAGGCTCAAATACGGCTTGGGCTCGTCCCTGTCAGACCAGGCCCGCTTCTCAATCTGAATCTGCCTCAGGCGGATGTGCCGCCGGGCCCAGTCCCCGCCCGTCGCGACCAGCCGCACCGTGTCCTTCGCCCCCGGCGGCAGGACTTCCACCTCTGCATCGAACGTGATCTCCTGCGACCAGCTTACGGGTGCGTCCCAGTTCTGCCCGCGGAGCAGGCCGACCGTCACCGACGCATGGATTGGATATCGCCCGACCGCCAGACTGTCCAGCGACGACCCACACGAGCCGGGGCCGCC
The DNA here is from genome assembly GCA_964523405.1 of uncultured Planctomycetales bacterium. Lineage (GTDB taxonomy): Bacteria > Planctomycetota > Phycisphaerae > UBA1845 > Fen-1342 > CAZGAQ01. The sequence goes on along the minus strand of CAZGAQ010000001.1, from coordinate 337,399 downwards.
ACTAGCGGTCGTGGACGCACTCCCGCCACGCGACAGCACGGCTCCGCTCGACTCCACTTCGCCCAGCACAATCCGCAACGCCAGTCCGTCGGGCAAGTCCGCCTGGTATCGTGTCTGGCACGGAATCCGTTCCTCCGCCAGCACCTGCGGCCGAACGGTGAACGTGACGTTCCGGCAGACCGCTTGCCCGAAACGGGCCAATTGCTCCGGCGTCACCTGCTGGGCCTTCAGGAGTGCTCCCAGCGACTTGATGACCGCCTTCTGCGCGGTCGAGCGCTTCGGCGCCGCTTCGGCTGCGATGGCTGCGTCGATCCACTTCGCCAAGTCGTCGGTCGTCAGCTTGCCCGCCAGTCGCCGCTTCTCCAACTCCGCGGCCGCTTGGCCACCCGTTGCCGTCTTCAACTCGCGCAGCAGCCAGAACGTCGGCTTCAACGGATACCAGTTCACGGTCCGCAGGACGCCGGACGTGGTCAACCCGATCGCCCCACCACCTATCAGCAGCATGAATCCGCCCAACGCGATCACCGCCGGCCGCCGCTTGCGTGCCCCGATCACGACATGCCCCGGCACGCCGACCGGCGCCCCGCACTCCGGACAGGCCGCCCCCAGCGAGTCCAGCGCCAGCCCCGTCAGGTTGTAGCCGCACTTGCGGCAGAATGCCGTGTCGCCGCGCCGCCGCGGAAACAGCCCCCACCAGCACAGCCCGACGCCGAGCAGGGCAAGCAGCACAGCGATGGCCGTCACAATCGTCGTCGCGCTAGTTGTCGCTGGTGCCATGTCCCGGATTGTCCCCGTCCCGCGGCAGGTCCACCAGCCATTTCCGGCCGGAACTTCAGCCTCCCCGCCACTCCCCCGACCCGAAAACACGCCCCGGCGCAATCCGCTACAATGCCGCCACCTGATGAGGAGCCGTCATGGCCGAGTTCTTCTATCGTACCGCCGGCGAGTCCCACGGTCGCGCCTTGACCGTCTTCATCGAGGGCGTGCCCGCCGGCCTGCTGCTCGACTTCGCGTTCATCAACGGCGAGTTGCAGCGTCGCCAGGGCGGCTATGGCCGCGGCGCCCGCCAGAAGATCGAAACCGACGAGGCCCTCGCCCTCAGCGGCGTCCGCCGCAACGTCACGACCGGCGCCCCGCTCGTCCTGCAGATCGCCAATCGCGACTTCCGCATCGACGACGCTCCGGACGTCAACCGCCCCCGCCCGGGTCATGCCGACTTCCCCGGCAGCCGCAAGTGGCTCACCGCCGACTGCCGCGAGACGCTGGAGCGGGCCTCGGCCCGCGAGACGGCCGCTCGCGTCGCGGCCGGCGCCGTGGCCCAGCTTCTGCTACGCGAGTTCGGCGTCACCTGCGTCGGCTTCGTCACCGAGGTCGGTCCGGCCAAAGCCGCCGTCGCCGACGACGCGGCGCCCGACGCCCTGAGCGCCGCCCGCGACGCCAACGAGGTCTACACGCCCGACGCCGCGGCCGTCGAGCCGCTGATGGCGGCAATCCATGCCGCCAAAGTCGCCAAGGATACGGTCGGCGGCATCGTCGAAGTGCGCGTGTTCGGCCTGCCGCCGGGTTTGGGCACGTGTACGGCATGGCAGGACAAGCTCGACGGCCGGCTCATGCAGGCGGTCGGTTCGATCCAGGCATTCAAGGGCGTGGAGATCGGGCTGGGCTTCGAAACCGCCCGCCGCCCGGGCAGCCAGGTGCACGACGCCCTCTACTACGACGCCGCCCAGCAGGCGACACCCAACTTCGGCTTCGTCCGCAAGACCAACCGCGCCGGCGGGCTCGAAGGCGGCATGACCAACGGTATGCCGCTGATCGTCCGCGGCGCGATGAAGCCGATCGCTACGCTCCTGCAGGGTATGGATAGCGTGAACCTCAAGACGCACCAGCCCGAGCGCAGCGACTACGAACGCAGCGACGTCTGCGCCGTCCCCGCGGCCAGCGTCGTCGCGCAGGCGGCCGTGGCGTGCGAGGTCGCCCGCGCCTGGCTCGCCAAGTTCGGCGGCGACACCCTCCGCGAAGTCCGCGCCGCTTACGAGTTCTACGCCTGCGAGGCGCGGCGGTAGCGGCAACCATGAACCCCCAAAAGTAACGCGGCGCACCATCCGGGATGATGCGCCGCGTCCGAGCGAATGTTCAGTTCAATTCGGGGCCTAGCGCCGTCGGCGGAGCAGCGTCAGCACCGCGCCGACGATCCCCAGGCTCGCCGGCTCCGGCGTCAGCACGTTCGTGAAGTTGTCGATCGTCATGCTCACGCCCGCGAAGTCCGGCGCGTTGTCGGTCCAGCCATAGTACTGCTTGCTGTGGCCGGCCATGCCCTTCATCGCAAAGCCGATCTCCGTCCCGGTGAAAATGTTCACCGCATTCTGATACACGCGCACCGAGCCGTCCGCGGCCGTCTCGATCGCAATCTGGAACGGCACACCAGGCGTCCAACTGCCGCTGGTTGGGGCGAACACTGCGCTGCCGCCAACCGCCTGCAGCGCCGTGATCGTGCCGTCCGGGTTGAACTGCACGCGCGTGTTGAAGTACGTCCCCGTGCTCGTCATGGCCACGTCGCCCAGCGCCGCGAACTGGTACGTCACGCCGCCGCCGCTGATGCGCACGTCGGCCGCGAGAATGCCGTAGCTCGGTGTGAAGGCCGGGCCGCTGAGTTCGAAGCCGCTGTACTCGCTGCCGTCGGCCGTGTGGCGGGCGGACTTCGCGCCGCCGATGGGCGCTGCGTCGCTCACCGCCACGTTCGCGCTGTAGCCGCCCCAGCCGTTCTGGCCCACGAGGGCGCCGACATTGAAGCCCTCGAAGTTCTCAAAGAAACTCGCCCGCATACCGACCGTCGCCGTCGCAGAGCTGGTCCCGAGCGCATCGGCCAAGGCCGCATTCCGCGCGGCCAGCGCCGGCACCGTCAGCAAGCCCACCAACATCCCCGCCACAAACATGCGTTCCATATGGCACTCCTTCCCGCAGGATGATCGTCGTTTGAAGTCTCGCGAGCGCCCGCCCCGACCTTAACCTTACGGGTTCGTGTACGCGCCGAACCATGGCCACGTTGTCCAACCCGGGGCCCAGTTCCCGAATAGGACGGCCCCCGGCGCGGGATAGCAGTCCGTCTGCCAAGTCGGACCGGAGCACAGACTACTCTGGAAATTAGCATCGATCGGCGGCAAATCCAACCCCAACCCATCACCGGGCAATGGACGGCGTCCAGGCCCGAGGATCGCCCCTTCCGTCGATGTGGCCCGCGCCGATCCGTCGCAATACAACACGTTCTCCTTGCGCCACGCATTGTGCCAGCCCCAGTTCACGACGTCCGGCGGCGGCCCCGGCTGCGTCTGAAGCTGGGAGTAGAACAGCGGATCGGCGATCAACACGAGGCGACTGGCGTTGGGCAACGTTGAGCGAGCGTGGCCCCATGGTCCAAGCGAAAACGCCCCGACCACAGAAGCTGCACTGCCGGTCAACATTAGGCCCCGCGTATTCGCGCGATAGCTGTTGCCCAGAATGTTCCAGCAAGGGTAGCCGAAGGAATACGACGGCAGGCTGCCCTCGTACGGATTGTCCGGATAGCCAACATCCGCCGGGCAGTGGAAAACATCCAAGCCGTCTGCTGCCAGATACAAATTCAGCGGCCGGCGCACGGCGGCGTATTCCGGGATGGGTTCAGCGTCCGCGGTCGGCGCCGTGTCGTCCAGCAGCCAACCCACATTCGGCCCAATCCAAAACGGCTCCACCCCTCCGCGACCACCCCACGCAAACGAGTTGACCGCGCGGTGCATCCAGGTCGGCCGCGCCCGCACCATATTCATGTGAATCGGCACGATCTGCTCGCGCGGATCCTCGTCCGCATACATCTGCGTCGCCTGCCCGATGCGCTGCAGGTTCCCAAGGCAGGCCCGTGAGGCCGAGACCTGCTTGGGCTTCAGCGCCACCGAACCGACGGTCACCACGATGCCCCCCAGCGCTGCGGCCGCCACCACGACCTCGACGAGAGTAACTCCACGCAACCTTCGCACTGCCATCATCTCTGGACCTCCCCGTGCGGCACGGCCCCCGGTATGGGTCCCCGCACGTATTGTCCGGCCTTAGCCGACCTCGCCCAATGCCCGACCGCCAAGGCAGTCCTGGACAACGGATCGGCGCACGACGTCGCACGACGTCCTTCTTGTCTGGCACTGCACCATTATACCTGCCGGCGGTGGCGCCGGACAAGCACAATGCGCGCCTAAGGTCGTGGTGCGGCCTCACCGCGCGGGCCCTTCTGGAGGTCAGCCACCGTCGGCGAGCGGCCGCCCCCCGCAGAGGCCAGGGCACAGCCGCACGCGGATACAGCTAGCGAGAGGCCCGCAAGGCCAGGTGCAGGGCCACCGTGATGGAACGTTGACTACTCGGGGGCCAGAAGAAAGAAGGGCAGGCGCGTGGCCTGCCCTACCTCCTCACAACGTTGGCACTTTTTCGGCTTGTCTGTTGCTTCGCGTACTCCGGCTACTCGGGACGCGGGTGCGCGGCTTCCCACTGATCGAGGATCGTGATCTGATCCGCCGTCAGGATGGCGCGGAACTCGGTGCGCGCCTGCTCGTGACGAGCCATCACGGCGTCGTGCAGGGCGGCGCGGATCGCATCGATCTGGGTCTGCTGCTCGTCCGTCAACTGGAGCTGTTCATCCAGCCACGCGTCCGGGCCATCGGCCGGCGCATTCGGATCGTCCACTGAGACCACCGGCATGCTGGACGGGTCGCCATGCGGCCCCATGCCGTGTCCGGGCCCCATTCCGCGCTGCGGCCCCATACCGGGACCGCCAGGCGGAAGCGGCGGGAGATTGGGATCGGGCAGCGTATTCGGGTCCGGCGGCGGCGGGCACAGTTCATCAAAGATGGCGAGCTGCTCGGTCGTCAGCAGCGCGCGGATCTGTTCTCGCGCCTCGTCCCGCAGGGCGCGAATGTCCGTTTCCGCCGCCGCGAAGATGGCATCGGCCTGCGTCTGCTGATCGCTCGTCAGGTTCAACAGACCGGCGAGATGTCCGTGCCGCGGCCCCCCGTGATTGTCGGTTCCGGAGGTACCGGTGGCGGCCGCATCGCCCAGGATGCTCTGGATCTGCGTCACGAACTCGTCCTGGGTGATCGCCCCCGCTGCAAGCTGAGCCTGCAACGTCTGGAGCTGCGCCAATTCGTCCGCGCTCAGCGACGACGGCGCGCGATCCAGCCCCGCGGGACGCGCGCCGCGATGTCCAACCCCCGTGGCGGAGTCCGTTATCCCATTGCTGGTCGCATCCGCGGTCGTTCCCGACAGCAGCTCCGCGACGTAGCTCTGGTACGCCGCCGCCAAATCCCCGACCGTGAGTGTGCTCAGCGTCGGGTCCGCAGCGACGAGTTGGGCGAGCTGTTCGGCTGCGTCCGCCAGCGTCGTATTAGCCGTGATGCCGGTGGCGCAGCCGCCCAGCGAGTAGATGCCGATCACAGTCAGCAACACAAGACCCCCGGCGCCCATCACGATGCTTCGCATGCTGGCCTCCTAAACAGCGGGCGTTGCGTGCACGGCACAACCGAAGAGCGCACGCACGGCCATATGTCATAGGAGACGGTCGACCGGCGGGATTATTGCGGGGCGAGCACGGTCGTCGTGGCGGCGAGCGAAAAGCCCGGCCAGGGCTCCGGCGCCGGCGGCAGGATCGTGGCGCGCAACCGTGCGCGCTGACGGAGCCCGACGCGCGGGCGCCCGTGGTGCGACGTTGACAGCGCCAGGCCCCGGCATGATTATGGGAAGTCGGACGCAGTCGGGGCCGGGCGGACCCGCAGGTTGTGCGCGGTGAGCGCCTTGGGGAGCGGGCCACCCTGCTAGACGACCGCGCGGACGCCGATAAGTAGAGGAGCGCTGCGGGTGAAATCTGTGCCTCGCGGAGCGCTCAGCAGTTCCTTGCACGCATCGTGAAGCCGTTGACACCACGAATCCGGTCATGCCCGCTGCGGCGGACTACGCTAGCCGTGTTGGCTGCGGGCCTGCTCGCGCCTGTGGCGGCACAGGCTGCCGGTCCATCCTCCCCGAGGGACACGCTGACGCCCGCCCAGCGGCAGTGGCTGGCAGCGCATGCGCCGATCCGCTTAGCACCCGATCCCCGCTTTCCGCCGTTCGAGTACTTCGACGAAGACGGCCGCTACCAAGGCCTGGCCGCCGACTACGTCAGTCGTCTGGAACAGCGCCTCGGGCTACAGGTGCAGGTCATCCGCCTGGAGGATTGGGATGCGATTCTGGCGGCGGCCGCCGCACGCGAGGTCGACCTGCTCGGTGCCCTCACGGCCACAGGACCGCGCTCGGACTACCTCGCGTTCACCACTCCGTATGTCACCACGCCGGTGGTCATCGTGACCAGCAGCAGTCTGGCCGGTGAACTCACGCTGGCCGATCTCGCGGGCCTGAAGGTCTGTGCCATCTCGAATCACGCGATCATCGACTACACGGCGCGGCGGCAGCCGAGCGTGCAAATCCAGGCCGTCCCGGATGCTCGGACCGGGTTACGGCAGGTATCGTTCGGCGCGAACGATGCGTTCCTGGTAACGCTGGCTGAGGCGACGTACTGGATTGAGCGCGAGGAAATCACGAACTTGCGGGTCGCCGGCGAAACCGGATTTTCCTATCAGCTTGGCCTGGCTGTGCGCAGCGACTGGCCCGAACTCGTCGCGATCCTCAACCAGGGGTTGGCGCAGATCACGCCGGAAGAGCGGCGGACGATGCTGCACCGGTGGGTCCACCTCGGTCAGACATCCGTCTTCCAGTCGCGCGCTTTCTGGATCACGGTCATCGCCACGGCGGCCGGTGCGACGCTGGCAGTTGGCGGCGTTCTGGCGGGGAATCGCGCCCTGCGGCGGCTGGTTGCCCAGCGTACCAGCGAGCTGCAGCGGGAGCTCGAAGCCCGCGCCCAGGCGGAGGCCGCCATGCGGGAGAGCCAGGAGCGGCTGGAGCTGGCCATGGAGGGCGCCCGCGACGGGTTGTGGGACTGGAACATGGTCACGGGGCAGGCCACCGTGAACGCGCAGTGGGCGGCCATGCTGGGGTACCCCCCCGGTGAGGTCGACGTCAGTCGCGCCGGTTGGGAACGGCTGATCCACCCGGACGACCGGGGCCCCACGCTTGCCGCCCTACACGCCCACCTGGCAGGCGAGGCTCCGCAGTTCGAGGCCGAACTGCGTCTGCGCACCCGCTCCGGCGCGTGGAAGTGGGTCCTCAGTCGGGCCAAGGTGGTCCAGCGCGACGCGGACGGCCGACCGCTCCGCATGGCGGGCACGCAGGTCGACATTGATGAGCGCAAGCGTGCCGAGGCCCAACGGGCCATCCTGGAGGAGCAGTTGCGCCAGGCTCAGAAGATGGAGGCGATCGGCCAGCTTGCCGGCGGCATTTCACACGACTTCAACAACATCCTGACCGCGATCTTCGCCAACGTCGAGCTGCTGCGCGCGGCGCTGGAGGGCAAGAACCAGAACTTCCCCGTGCTCGAGGGGCTCAACCAGATCGAGCGCTCCAGCCAGCGGGCGGCGGCACTGACTCGGCAGCTCCTGGCCTTTAGCCGACGCCAGCCGACGCACCCCGCGCTGCTCAACCCCAACAGCGTTCTCCTGGACATGGAGGCGATGCTGCGGCGCATCATTCGGGAGGATATCGAACTGACGCTCGTGCCGGCACCGGACGTGTGGTGCCTCCGCGCCGACGCCAGCCAGCTCGAGCAGCTTGTCATGAACCTCGTCGTCAACGCGCGCGACGCGCTCGCGTCCGCTGGTCGCATCACGATCGAGACCCGCAACGCCTTGCTCGACGCCGATTACACCCGCGCGCACGCCGAAGCCCGCGCCGGCCCGCACGTCGTGCTCACCGTGAGCGACACGGGCTGCGGCATGGACGCGCCAACACGCGCCCGCATCTTCGAGCCGTTCTTCACCACCAAGGCCGCCGGCCAGGGCACGGGTCTCGGTCTGGCAACGGTGCACGGAATCGTGAAGCAAGCCGGCGGACACATCGTGGTGTACTCCGAAGTCAATCAAGGCACGACGTTCCGCATCTATCTACCCGCCCTGCCCAACGTCGCCGCCCCGGTGCCCGCGCCGGCTCCGGACGCCGCGCGCCCGCTCGGTGGGCACGAGACCATCCTGCTGTGTGAAGACGATGAGGCCGTACGCCGCTTCACCAGCGCCGCGCTCAGCAGCGCCGGGTACACCGTGTTGTCCGCCGAGAGCCCCACCGTCGCGCTGCAGCTCAGCGCCACGCATGCCGGCCCCGTGCACCTGCTGGCCACCGACTGGACGCTGCCGGAAATCAACGGCCGGCAACTGGCCGAGCAACTGCGCGCAGCCCGGCCGGAGCTGCGCGTGCTCTATCTTTCCGGCTACACGGCGCAGATCATGGACCACCAGGGCCGACTGGAACCGGGCGCCGACCTGCTGGAGAAGCCCTTCAGCGCCCCCACGTTGCTGCGGCGCGTCCGGGACACACTCGACCGCGCTAACGGCCAGTAGTCCCGTCCCGTCCGCCACCGCGTGCGAGCCGGCCCTCGGCGGCTACCAGCCGCCGGCATCGGTCCCCGTGAGCTGCTCCAGGCGCCGGTCAATGATGGCGCTCTTCTCCTGGGTGCGTCGCTGCAACTCCGTCTGCAGCCGGTCCACCGCGGCCCGGATGCGCTCGACTTCCCGCTGCAGGCGCTCGAGTTCAAAGCGCCGCAGCTCGCTGCGGACCTCGAACTGCTCGGTGATCGCCTGCTTGAGTTCGTCCCGTAGCTGCGTCTTTTCAGGGTCGGCCAGCTTGGCCTCGCGCAGCCGGACCGCCAGTTCCTGCGAGCGGGTCTCCAACTGCTCCTGCCGCTCGTTCAGCCGGCGCAGCTCCGCACGCAGTTCCGGCGTCAAGCTTGCTTGCGGTCCGGGCCCGCGCGGCCCCGCCGGGCGCGACGCAGGCGCGCCCCCACGCCGCTCGTCGGCCGGCGGCGCCTCACCGGGCTCGGCATCGCCCAAGGTATCTTCCAGTCGGAACATCAGCGCGTCCGCCAACACCTCCTCGAAGCGCTGCGGAGAGCGACGCTGCAGCTCTTCCAGCCGGGCGGCCAGGTCCGGCCGGCGCTCGGCAATGATCCGGAGTAGCGGCATGCCCCGCGGACCGGCGGGCGGGCTGGGCGGTACGGGTGGAAGCGGAGGGCGCTGAACTCCCCCTCCGGCACCGCGTGGTCCCCGCGGCCCCCCCGGTTCCCCGGCGCGCCCCTCGGGGGGTTGCGGGCCGTTGCCCGGCAAGACCCCTGGGCCGGACGGAACGGGTGGCGGACTCGGCGGCCTGGGCTGCTCCACATCCGGCCGGTCTGGCGGGGGCACCGGTTGCGGAGGCTGCGGCGGCGGCAACGGCGCCGGCGGTATTGGTTGGTTCGGCTGCGGCGCGGGGGGCGGCGCGGGTGGTGCCGGCGGCTGATCCTGCGCCGCGCCGGTGTTCGCTGGCACAGCCCGCGGCCCCGTGGATGAACCCCAGCTTTCCTGAGCAAGGCTGGCCGCTCCCCAGGACGCGACGGCCAGAACCACAATCGAAATGATCTTGCTGCTCACGATTAGCCTCCCTTTAGCCCCGCACTTGTGTTTTAGCATGCGTGGTGATCCAACGCCCCAATGGCGCGGGCGCAATGCACGGTCGGAGCCTGCGACGACTCCGCTGAACTGCTCGGCATGTCCCAATCATCATCGGCACTCCACGGCAGGTAGGTATTGGCCCCATGTTCACGCCCCACCTGTCGTGCGGTATCCTGCACCCGCTCGGTCAACCCGCTCAGCGAATAGTCGACCGGGCTATCCCACGTGAGCACGCCCACTGCGGCCGCGATCGCTGCGGCGTCGTCCGGTGTCATCGTCACGGTCGTCGCGGGCATCTCGCTCGGGTACGGAGCCTGTATGGTCCGCGTGGGCACCAGCAAGGCACCGAGCACGCACGCCGCGGCGACGGCGCCGGCTCCACCCAGGAGCATCAGGCGGCTGCGGCGCCGGCGGCCCCGGGCCATCTCCTGCTCGATTCGCCGGCGCAGCGCTTCCGGCAGGGGTTCCGGCGCCAAGGCCACCTGCAACGCATTCAGCAGTTCTCGCCGCTCGGCCCAATCCGCCTGGCACGCCGCGCAGGCCTGCAGATGCCCGCGCAGCGCTGGGGGCAGTCCATCGTCGGCCCCGTATTCGCCGCCCAGCAATGCCGCGCGAACGGCGGCACATTCGGTCTTTCCCTGTTCAGCGTTCATGGGCGTATCTCAATTGATCTCGCAGGACTTCCACCGCCTGGTGCATCCGCGAAAGCGCTGTGCCCAGCGGCATTTGCAGGAGCTGGGCGATTTCCTCAAACTTCAGACCGCTGCTAAGACGCAACACCACGATCTCCCGCAGGTTCTCCGGGAGGGCCGCCACCGCAGCCCGCAAGAGGCCGACTTGCTCGCTGCGCGCCACCTCTTCGTCAGGGCCGACGCAACCGGCGTCATAGCGTTCCAGCGTGTCTGCCCCGCGCACGGGCCGTGCGCGCCGAAATGCGTCCCGACAGAGATTGCGTGCAATCGTCAGCACGTACAGGTCGCGGCGCTCGCTCGCCCGCAGCGCCTGGACATTCTGGGCAGCCCGGCAGAACGTCTCCGCCACGATGTCGTCGGCCTCGACATTCCCATAAACCCGGCGGACGTAGGCCAGCAGCCGCGGACCCATGTCCTGGACGAGGGCCGCCAGCAACCGGCGGTCATCAGCCGTCAGCCCGTCGCCGGGTCGGGGTTGCACGCACATATCCTCACTGAGAAGACGCTCGGCTGGGAACCTTATTTGCCCGCCGCAGTCGAATGAATGCGGGAGCCGTTCCGAGCGTCATAGTAAGCGGATCTGTCTCTAGTTACAGGCCGTCGCCGAGGAACTGTGCTAGAATGCGCCGCGCAGGAATCCGGGAACCCAGCAGCAAGGAGGTGTCTTGTGGGACGTTGGCTATCGGCAGTCGTTTTGGCGGCGGCCGTCCAGGCGGCCTGGGCCCAGAACAATGCGATCCAGTGGACAACCGATATTCAAACCGCATTGAACCAGGCACGGGCGTCCAACCGCCCCCTGCTGGTCTACCTGTCCGGGAGCGAGCGCGACGACGTGGGCCACTTGGATCGTGACCAGAAGCGAGCGTTCAAGAGCGCCCGCGTCCTGGCCCGCGCCCAACGCTTCGTCCCCCTGAAGTTGTCCCGCTCGACCCACCGGAACCAGCTTCGCGACTTCGGTTTCAGCGAGACGTCCATCATGGAACTTCGCTTCGTCACGCCCGACGGCGAGATCCTCGGCAGCCTTGGGGCCAACGGTGTCGCCCAGGAGAGTTCCCTCGCCCAGAAGCTGCAAGCGGCGTACCAGGACTATGGCCGCAAGCTGTATGAGAAGCGCGACAAGGCGACGCTGGAGGATGAGAACGCCAAGCCCAACGACGTCACGGCCGCCTTGAAACAGATCGCGCAATTCGGGGTCCAGGCGGCCGACGCGACGATCATCAAGCTGTTTGAGCGCCAGCGCCTGGACGCGGGCGTGCGGAAAGCCGCGCTCGAGACGCTCGCGGCGCTGTCGAGCAAGCCCTCCGTGGACAAGCTGCTCGAGCTGGCCCGCGCCGGCGACAAGGCGGCCGAGAAAGCCATGGAGAAGTGCACGCCGGTCGCGGCCGAGATGATGGTCGCCGACCTGAAACCGGATACCGACCCGTTTGACTATCTGGCCTACAAGACGGCCGGCACGATCTGCCGCGTACCGCAGCTCAAGCCGGAGCGGTTCTTCACGAATTCGAACGCCAAGCTCAAGAAGGACGAGGTCGACCGCGTGCTGCCGCTTATCCGGAATGCCGCCACACAATGGAAAACCGAGAATGAGTAGTATCGTCGACTTGCGCAGCGACACCGTCACTCGTCCGACCGCTCCCATGCGGCAGGCCATCGCCAATGCCGAAGTCGGTGACGACGTGCTCGGCGACGACCCCACGGTCATCAAGCTGCAGGAACGCGCGGCCGCGCTGCTGGGCAAGGAAGCCGCGCTGTACGTGCCGTCGGGGACGATGGCGAACCAACTCGCCATTCGGGCGGTGACGGAACCGGGCGATGAGCTGATCATCGACGAGACGACGCACAGCTACAACTTCGAGACCGGCGGTGCGGCGGCGTTGTCGGGGGTCAGCTTCCGGATCATCGCCGGGCCGCGCGGCATCTACACGCCGGAGCAGGCGGAAGGTCTGGTGCGGCCCGACAACGTGCACTATCCGCACAGCCGCATGGTGATCGTGGAAAACACGAACAACCGCGGCGGCGGCAGCATCTGGCCGCTGGAGCACCTGGCGGGGTTGCGGTCGGTCGCGGATCGGCACAAGCTGCACTTCCACATGGACGGCGCGCGGCTGCTGAACGCGTGTGTGGCCCGCGGCTTGGCACCGACCGAGTTCACGCGACACGTGGACTCCGTGTCGCTGTGCTTTTCCAAGGGGCTGGGCGCGCCCGTTGGCTCCGTCATCGCCGGCCCGGCCGCATTTGTGAAGCGCTGCCATCGTTTCCGCAAGATGTTCGGCGGCGCGATGCGGCAGGCGGGGATTCTGGCGGCGGCGGCCTTGTACGCCCTCGATCACAACATTGAGCGGCTGGCTGACGATCACGCGCACGCGCGACGACTGGCCGAAGCGCTGGCCGAGCTGCCAGGCATCGGCGTCAATCCCGCGGAGATCGAGACGAACATCGTGATTTTCGATGTCGACGCGCGGCACGGGACGGCCGCCGATCTGGCCGCCAAGCTGCGGACCGCCGGCGTGTGGCTGTTGCCGACGGCCCCGCAGCGGGCACGGGCGGTGACGCACCTGGATGTCTCCAGCGCGCAGATTGACCAGGCCATCGCGGCCTTCCGCAGTGTCTGCCGACGCTAGTCGGCCGGCCGACACGAGAACCGACGCAGATTTTCGCACCCGCCGCGGGCGAACGGACTCCGTACGGGTGCGAAGCCTCCGCGCTGCCGCTATCCTGCGGACATGACGCGCGACGAAATCTGCACGAAGTTCATCGAGGCCGTGCCGCACGCCCTGTACCCGTTTCAGGAAGAGGCGCTGCTGGCGTGGTTCGACTGCGAAGGGGGCACGCTGATCTGCGCTCCGACGGGGATGGGCAAGACGCTCATCGCCGAAGCCGCTATCTTCGAGGCCCTGCACACGCGCAAGCGGCTGTACTACACGACGCCGCTGATCGCCCTGACCGAGCAGAAATTCCGCGAGTTTCAGGAACTCGTGCAGCGCTGGGGCTTTTCGCCGCTGGACGTGGGCTTCATCACCGGCAACCGCCGCGAGAACCCCGACGCCCTGATCCGCGTCGTCGTGGCCGAAATCCTGCTTAACCACCTGCTGGCGACCGATCCGGCCGTGGCCGACATCGACAACGTCGCAAGCGTGGTGATGGACGAGTTTCACAGCTTCAACGACTACGAGCGCGGCGTGGTCTGGGAGTTGTCGCTGACGATGCTGCCACCGCACGTGCGCGTGATGCTGCTGTCGGCGACGGTGGGCAATCCGTACGACTTCGCGGACTGGCTTAAGAACAAGCACGGGCGGCGCGTCACGGTCGTGACGTCGACGGAGCGGCGTGTACCCCTGGAGTATCACTGGGTCGACGACCTGCTGCTGACGGACCTGCTGGTGCGCATGGTGGCGGAGGACGGCGACGCCTATCACGCCCCGGCACTGGTGTTCGCGTTCAACCGCGACGAATGCTGGGAGCTCGCGGAGAAGCTGAAGGGGTTGGCGCTGATCACCGGGGCCCAGAAGAAGGAAGTGGAAGCGTATCTCGCCGATCATAGGCCGGATTTCGCCGAAGGCATCGGGCCTAAACTCGCGCAGATGCTGCAGCGCGGCGTGGGCGTGCATCACGCCGGCGTGCTGCCGCGGCACAAGATGATCGTCGAGGAGCTGTTCGGGCGCAAGCTCGTGCCGTACGTGTGTTGCACGGAAACGCTGGCGGCCGGCATCAACTTACCCGCGCGGGCGGTCGTGCTGACCACGCTGCTGAAGGGCAAACACGGGGAGATGAAGATCATCCCGGCCGCGGCGGCCCACCAGATGTTCGGGCGGGCGGGCCGGCCGCAATTCGATACACGGGGGCATGTGTACGTCACGGCCCACGAGGACGACGTCAAGATCAACAAGTGGCGCAAGAAGTACGACCAGATTCCGACGCAGACGAAGGATCCGGGGCTGCTGCGGATGAAGAAGGAACTGGAGCGCAAGCGGCCGACGCGGCGCAACACGGAGCAGTACTGGAGCGAGGGACAATTCAAGGACCTGATCAAGGCGGGGCCGGCCAAGCTGTACAGCCGCGGGATGATCCCGTACTCGGTGCTGATCTACCTACTGACACGGACGGGGACGCTGCACGAGGTGCGCGATTTCATCAGCAAGCGCTTCGCGGGGGCGGAGTATCTCGAGCGGTTCACCAAGCAGCTCGACTACATGCTCGACAACCTCCAGGGACTGGGCTATCTGAAGCGGGCCGAAGACGACGACCACGTCACGCTGGATGAGTCGATCTACCGCCTGTTGAACTACCGCAGCGTCGACCCGCTGTTCGGCGATTACCTGGCCGGCCAGCTCGCGTACGGCAGCTTCGAGGAGAAGCTGCTGGCGCTGGAGGCCGCGCTCGAGGTGCCGCCGGCGATTCTGCGCAGCGTGCCGATTCCGGAGGACTTGCCGAAGGGGCCGTTGCAGGAGCAGGTGCTTGAACCGCTGCTGGTGCAGATGGGCATCACGGTGGCGCATCCGGACGGCGGCGGTGACGAGGACGACGAATACGACGACAAGGGGCGGCGACGCTGGGTCGATCCGTGGGAGCGCGACGACGAGGAGCCGCGGCCGCCGACGTTTCCGGAAATGCTCAAGCTGGCTTTCGAAGCGAAGCTGGCCGCCCCGGAGCCGGCGTTTGTGCAGCCGAAATGGATCGCCGGGGACGCCTTCGCCCGCGACTGCGAGTTCTTCAAGTCGGTCAAGGCACTGAACCTCATGAAGCAGGAGGGGCTGATCCTGCGGCACCTGCTGCGACTGGTGATTCTGGCGGGCGAATTCCAGGTGCGGACAGCAGACCCGGAGTATGAGCGCCTGGCGGACCTGGCGCTGCGGACCTGCCAGCGGGTCGACGCGAATTACACCAATCGCTTCCTGGCCGAAGCCCAGGCGATGCGCGAGGCGGCGAAGAAGACCTGACGGTGGTGGTCGGCGGAGGGGGGCGCCGAGGAAGGGTGCCGGAATCCCGTCTGCCGCGGCAATATGGTAGGCCACGCCGGGCGGGCCCGCGCCGTTTTGGCCGGTTTCCCGACCTCGCGCCCCGCAATCTCCGGGCAGCTTGCCGTCAACCTTCAAGCCCGTTACAACACCTTCCGATTCCGTCTCTTACGGACGAACGGAGAACAAGATGTCGAACGCGGAAGCACTACTTCAGAAGATCAACGGCCGCAAAGCGGTCGTAGGTGTCATGGGTCTGGGCTACGTCGGCTTGCCCTTGGTGCGCGAGTTCTGCAGCTCGGGCGTCAAGGTCATCGGCTTCGACGTGGACCAGCGCAAGGTGAAGATGCTCAAGGCGGGTCAGACCTACATCGAGCATCTGCCGGGCACGTATTTCAAGGGGCTGATCGAGCAGGGGCGGTTCCGGCCGACGGCGAACATGGACGAGCTGAGCAAGCCGGACGCGATTCTGATCTGCGTGCCGACCCCGCTCGACAAGATGCGCGAGCCGGACATGACGTACATTGTCAGTACGACGCGCGACATCGCCCAGCGCCTGCGTCCCGGGCAGCTCATCGTGCTCGAATCGACGACCTATCCGGGCACGACGCGTGAGGTCTGCCAGCCGATGCTGGACGCGACCGGACTCAAGCTCGACCGCGACTACTTCCTGGCGTTCTCCCCCGAGCGGGAGGATCCGGGTCGGACCAACATCACGACGAAGCAGATTCCAAAGGTCGTGGGCGGGGTGACGCCGACGAGCGGGAAGCTGGCGGCGGCCGTGTATGCGCTGGCACTGGACACGGTCGTGTCGGTGCCGACGGCGGAAGTGGCCGAGGCGTGCAAGATCGTCGAGAACGTGTACCGCTGCGTGAACATCGCGCTGGTCAACGAACTGAAGATGCTGTTCGACCGGATGGGGATTGATGTGTGGGCGGTGATCGAGGCGGCCAAGACGAAGCCGTTCGGCTTCCAGCCGTTCTATCCGGGGCCGGGCCTGGGCGGACACTGCATCCCGATCGATCCGTTCTACCTCTCGTGGAAGGCGCGGCAATACAACATGACGACGCGCTTCATCGAGCTGGCCGGCGAGATCAACACGCACATGCCCGAGTACGTGGTCGGCAAGGTGATGGAGGCCCTGAACGAGCAGGGCAAGGCACTGAAGGGCGCAAAGGTGCTGGTGCTCGGGCTCGCGTACAAGAAGGACGTCGACGACGTGCGCGAAAGCCCGTCGGTGGAGCTGATCGAGTTGTTGAACCACCGCGGCGCGAAGGTGGACTATCACGACCCGCACATCGCGCATGCCAAGGAGATGCGCGAGCACAACATCACGCACATGAAGAGCGTCCCGTTGACCGCGGCCAACGTGAAGAAGTACGACTGCGTGCTGATCTCCACAGATCACACAAAAGTTGACTACCGGATGGTCGTCGCCAACGCGAGGCTTGTGGTCGACACACGCAATGCGACGGCGAAGGTGAAGAGCGGACGCGGGAAAGTCGTGAAAGCCTGAGCCCGCGCAACACACGCGCGTCGGGCAGCGCGGCCTGACGCGCCGGGGCCGCAGCGCTGCACACCATCCGAGCGCCCGGCGGCAGCGCACCAGGGGGACAACGAGGACGAGCAAGGCAGCCGTCGGCCCCGCCTTGCGGGCGCAGACCGCGCAAAAGGGGGCCGGCACAGTGGGTCGTGGAAGCGTGGTCGCCGAGCTCAATGGCTGGACCAACGCCCGGCCCGCTTTGCCGGCCTTGGTGAGACGCGCGCGGCCACCGTCGCGCGCGTGGAATAAAACGGGTGCCGTCGCAATCGCAGGTGTCCGCGCCGGGGTCTTGCCGTCCGGTTTTTGCCACCCCCGCGGGCTGTCGCCCCGCTTCGAGACGCACCCGTCGGCCCGGCCTACCGGTCGCTTCGGCACCGTCCATTGGTGCGGGCGCTATCCGCTGCGCGCGGACTTCACCCGCTGCATTCTTCCCACTCTCCTTATAGATCAGCAGTTCGAATGCGGTGGGCGACGTGTTTCCGCCACCGCAACGCCACACTCCAACTATCCCTCACGTTCGCGCGCGAGTCAAATCACGGTGGATAGATTTGCCGCGCGGACGCGCTTCGAAACCGATTTTCCATCCGCGCCCCCGCGTGAACCCTTTCAACTTGACGATGACACGTCGCCCCACGTGCGCGCATCGTCGTCGCCGCTTCGCGCGCGGACCGCGCCGATACGCTCCGCAATCTGCTGCCCCAGCTCAGCCGGCGACTCACCCGTCCCAAGCATGTGCAACAAAGCGCGGTCCGCTTCACGACTGAATACCAGGTGACACACCAGCCAAGTCTGCTCCATGCGTGTGACATCCGGCAGTGCGGCCGGCGGCGCCGCACCAGCCTGTTGCAGCCAAGCCAGCCCCTCGGCTGGCAACTTCCGTTCCAGCATCACTGGACCGTCCACAATCTCGCCCGCACGGAACAAGAAGAGCTTCCACGCGCGTCGCCGTGTGACCGGCAAGCCGATCAGCCAGTTCAGCCGCGCCAGCGGCCGCACGCGCGGCCCCCACTCCTGTTGCCAGTGTTGCGCAAAGGCCAACTGCTGCTTGAACTGCGCCGCCAACTCGTAGTGCTGCTCAGCAGCGGCGAGCTGCATGCGCTGCACGGCGGTGGCCGTCCAAGCTTCGGGCTCACCGCACGCGAATCCCCACGCCGCCCGTGTGCGCGCGATGTACGCATCCAGCGGCACCGTCCCGTCACACGGCGCGTCGCAGCGCCCCATCTCCGCATACGCGCAGCGCGTGCCTTGCGGAGCACGTCGTACCTGTTCAGGGTAGCGGCAGAGATCGAACAAATCCCACAACCCTTCGAGCGCCGCCTGGCATTCTCTGTGGCTGGGCCACGGGCCCACAAACTGACCCGGCAACATCCAGACGCGCTCACTGACGCGTATCTCCGGGATGGCTTGGGCCCAGTCGACGTGGAGAAACCACGCCGGACCGAATCCGATCATGTCCCGATAATCGCGCGGGTGTAGCGCGCTCGCGAGCCGGTAGTACCACCAGCGAGCCTCGAACGGACACCCCACAGCGCGCCAGCGCACACCCCGTACGATCTCCGCCAGGTCGGCCTTGCCGCGGTGCGGCTCGTCCGGCGCTGTCAGACGTGCCGTGACAATTCGCTTGAGGTGTTGCGTGGTGAGCAACTGCACCGGGCGACCGGCGACGTCCACGAATAGCAGCACGGCCGGAGTGCCGGGGAGTGGCCCGAAGTCCTCGGGACGAGGCCGATCGGCCCAACTGCACAGCTCGGGCAGCGCCTGGGGAATGAGATCCGTGAGGGGTTCAAAAGCGGGCATTCGATCCTGCGCCTCCCGGCGCACCGGTCAGACCGTCATGCCAGTGATCGTACCCTCAAAGACCATGGTGCCGTCGACGAAACCCTGCATCTCGCAGATCATGCGCCGCGGCTTCATCTCCCTGGCGCGGCCGGCAATGACAAAGCGCGCCGGCGGTTGCACCACGCCGCGGAATTTCACCCCGTCGACCCCGGTAAACCCCAGGAAACCCTGGTTGGGAAAGCGGGCGTGATAGACGTAACTCGCCAATTGTGCCACAGATTCGATCATCAACACGCCCGGGAACACCGGGCGACCCGGAATGTGGCCGCGGACCCAGAATGCGTCTAGCCGGACATCGTGGTAACCGGCCACCAGGCCGCGCTCCTGATCCAACAGCACGACCCCGTCGAGTAGGGCAAACTCGTAGCGATGGGGATTCAGCCGCGCGATGGCATCGCGATCCGCGAGCACATTGGAGAAGTCCAACTGGTTCGGATCCAGGATGGCAAGTGGGGGCATCGGTCCTCGATCAACAACCGTGGCGATAGAAGGCGTCCGCGGAGGCAGGCGTGGGGCGGCTAGCCCTGGGCCGGGGGATTGGCCGGGGGTTGCTCTTCGTCACCACGCATGTCCAGAATCTTCTTGCGGACTTCCTGCGCGGTGTTCTTGATGTCCTGCATCACCTTCCGCACGCGGGTCCCGGCAGCCTTGTTGCCCCCTTGGGCCTTGTACACATCATCCCCGATTTCCTCGATAAGCTGCTTGAGCTTGAGGTACTCCTCCATGACAGTCTCCATGCTCCGGCGAGCTTGAGCGGGCGAAACAACCCGGCCGCCAACTGGCAGGCGGGCTCGGTTCCGCCGCGTGGTCGGGCCCAAAGTAGCCCGGAGCGCTACCGGGAACGCAGTTTCTAGCAGCGCAGCGGGGGTTTTGCAAGGGCTGCACCACGGCCGACGCACCTGCGCTGGGCCATTATGGGGCCTCCGGGAGCGCTTCTGGGGCCTGTTTCACACGAGACCGCCCGAGCGGTCACCACTGTGCACCGCCACCCACGTGGGGGACGGCCGAGCTATAATCGCTCGCGATGTCCGAAACCATCGATCCCCGCCTCGCCCGGTTGCGCGCCAAGATCGGCCAGTTTCCGAAGACCCCCGGCGTGTACCTGATGAAGAACAAGGAGGGGATTGTCCTGTACGTGGGCAAGGCCCGCGAGCTGCGCTCCCGCGTGGGGAGCTATTTCCAGGAGTCGGCCGACCTGCTCAGCTCGCGCGGGCCGTGGATCGTGCAGATGATCGCGCAGGTGGAGGACATCGACTTCCTCGAGTGCGACTCCGAGATCGATGCGCTGCTCAAAGAGAGCCGCCTGATCAAGGACATCCAACCCCCCTACAACACGCAGCAGAAGGACCAGAAGACCTTTCCGTACCTGGAGATCACGGTTCAGGACGACTTCCCCGGCGTGTACGTCACGCGTCAACCGCGTCAGGGCAGCAAGCTCTACGGGCCATTCACGACACCGTCCGGGCTGCGCGACGCCGTCAACACGTTGCAGCGCATCTTCAAGTTCCGCACCTGTGAGCTCGAAATCCACGCCACAGACGACAAGCGCCGGTTCTTCCGCCCGTGCCTCCTGCATGCGATCGACCAGTGCTCGGCACCGTGCGCGGCGGCGATCACGCCGGAGGCGTATGCGGCCGACATTCAGCGACTCAAGAAGCTGCTGGGGACCCGGCGAAGTGTGCTCTTGCGGTCGCTGCAGCGCGAGATGGAGCAAGCTGCCCAGGCACGGCGGTACGAGGACGCGGCGGTACTGCGCGATCGCATCAAGGCGATTGAGTCGCTCGACCTGAGCGGGGACATCGACGAGGACGTGCAGCCGGAGGTGTTCTTCATCGATCCCGCGGAGGGGTTGGAGCGGCTGCGCACGCTGCTGGAGCTGCCGGAACGGCCGCGGATCATCGAGGGACTGGACATCGCGACCTTGCACGGCGAGGACTCGGTGGGTTCGCTGGTGTGCTTCATCGACGGGAAGCCGTTCAAGGGCGGGTACCGGCGGTTCAAGATCAAGACGGTCGGCGGCGTCGACGACTACGCAATGATCAAGGAGGTGATTGCGCGGCGGTACCGCTATGCGGCCGTGGCGGAAGAGCTGTACCCCGACCTCATTCTGATCGACGGAGGTTTGGGGCAGTTGCACGCGGCGCTGGAAGCGTTCGAGCACATGCGCCGCACGATCGAGACCGAAGGCGGGCGGGCCGTGCGCCCGGCGATGGTCATCTCGCTCGCGAAGCGTGAGGAACTGGTGTACGCCCAGGCGCGGGCGGAGCCGTTGCGGCTGCCACGGAACGACGCGGCGCTGCGGATCCTGCAGCACGTGCGGGACGAGGCGCACCGCTTCGGGCAGCACTACCACCACATCCTGCGGCGCAAGCGGACGTTCGAGGAGGAATTGGCGACCGGCCGGCGTCCGCCGCCGACCAAGAAACGCAAGGCGAAGAAGGGCGAGGTTGTGCTGGAAGAGGACGAGGCGCCGCCGCCTGACGAATCGTCGGCCCAGGTCTGACAGCGCGGGAACGCGCGATCAGCCGCGCGTGTGCTGGATGAAGGTGTGGGCGAACTTGTAGGCGATCAGCGCCAGCATGCTGCAGACGTAGACGAACAGCAGCCCCAGCGTGACGCGAACAAGCGGCGTAGTTTTGATGCGGGGCATGGTGGCACTCACGTCTTTGCGCGCATGGTCAGCCCGGTCATGATGTCCTTATAGCGGATCACGCCGAGCAGGTGATCGTGCTCGTCGACAACCGGCAGCATGCGGAAGTGGTACTTGGCAAACAGCTCCGCCAGGTCTTCGCGCACGTCGTCCTGCTGCGCCGCTACGGGCGGCGAGGCCATCAGCTCGCCCAGGGTGGCCGTATCGGCAGCCAGCACCAGCTCGCGGAGGTCGACCACGCCGAGCAGCACGCGGGTGTCGGGCACAATCACGTAGAGATACGAGACATTGTCCGGCTCGCGTTTGGAGGTGCGGATCTCGTGGAGCACCTGTCCGACGGTCGCCTCGCGCGGGAAAGCCATGTAGTCCGGCGCGAGCAGCGCCGTCGCGTCCACCTCGCGCTCGGAGATGATGGCCTGGATCCGCTCCGCTTCGACGGGCGGCAGCAACTGCATCAGGTTCTGCTGGTCATGGTGGGGCAGTACGGAGAACAGGTCGGCAAGCTGCGGTACCGACATCTCCGAGAGAATCGTGCGGGCCCGCTCGCGTCGTAGACTCGCGATGAGTTGCCGCTGCGCCCGCGGCTCAGCCTCGACCAGCGCCTCGGCCGCCTTCTCGGAGTCGAGGGCGGCGAAGACGGCCCTCTGTTCTTCGCCGGACAATTCCTCGAGGGCGTCGGCGAGGTCCTCGGCGGGCAACTCGCGCAGTTGTCGGCGCGTGACCGAAAGCGAAACGGCGTCCTTCGCGCCGACATCTTCCAGGGAAAGCGGTTGTACGTAGCGCCAGGAGATGAACTGGTCCTTGATCCAGGTGAGCCGCCCCAGGCCCCACTTGCGCAGGAAGCCGTTGAAGGAGACGTCCACGTGGACGACGACCATGTGGCCCTTGGAGGCCAGCAGGTGCACGTCGTTGACCACCTCGATGCGGCGGCCGTCCATATCGAGGATCGTGCGGCCGATCAGGTGCTCGCCGACGAGAATCCACCCGGGCTGGTCAACAAAGGGCGGATAGGCCGGACCGGGGACGGGCGGCGCGACGAAGATGGCGTCGTCCTCGATACGGCTGACTTTGTCCCAGGGGATGAACTCCGTCGGTTTGCCCCAGCCGTGCTCCAGGAAGATGCCAACCGCCTCGGGGTAGGGCTCCGCCAGGCGGAAGACCAGGTCGCTCAGCTTGCCGAGGCGATCCTTGATCTTGCCGGCGCAAACGGGGCGGCCCAGGAGCTGCGAGAAGAAGTAGGCCTGGTAGTCCTTCAGCGCCGCGGGCGACGGCGGCGTCTTCGCGCTGGAATCGGGGATTCGCGTGTTCATGCCAGCACCCTAAGCCCACTTGTTCACCAGTTCTGGGAACAGGATCGTCAACCCGTACAGCGTCGAGATCGCGATCACGAAGAAGGCGATGCCGCCGTTCGCGATGTTCTGCCAGCGCGTGTTCGCATGCTCGCCCATCAGCGGCTTGTCGTTGAGCAGCAGCAGCAGGAACACGAGCACCGCGGGCAGTAGCGTCACCGCCACCACCTGCACGAAGATCGTGATGATGTTCTGCAACTCGACGCTCGCCACGAGCGAGACGAAACCGGACGTGAGCAGCATGCCCACGTACGCCACGTAGAACCACGGCGCCTCGCGTACCGACTTGTTCAGCGAGTGGGCCCAACCGAACACCTCGCCGATCGCCCAGCTCGTCGACAGCGAGATGCACAGCGCGCCGAGCAGACCCGCGTCAAAGAGGCCGATCGCGAACAGGACGCGTGCCCAGTGTCCCATGGTCGCGTTGGGCATCACATGCGGCATGCGCTCCGCGGTCTGCGCCGCCGACTCCACCACCTGCTGTCCGTGCGGATTGTAGTAGAACAGCGCGGCCGTGGCGATGACGATGAACGCCGCCACGATGCAGGTCAGCAGCGAGCCAACGAACGTGTCGATCTTGCCAAACTTCACGTCCTTGATGTCCATGCCCTTGTCGACGACCGCGGACTGCTGGAAGAAGATTTGCCAGGGCGTGATGGTCGTGCCGATGTTGGCCATGATGAGCATGACCAGGGCGGCCGGCGTGAAGGTGTCGGTGAACCGGAACTGCGGATGATAGAACCCCGTGGCGACCGCCGACCAACCTTCCTTGACGTTGCCGGTCTGCATCGCCCAGATCGCCGCGGGGATGTAGACCATATTGAATAGGCAGAAGAAGAGCGTGAGCTTCTCGAAGGTCCAGTAGCGCCCCGTGAGCACGATACTCAGCAGCAGGGCCGTCACGCCGAGGAAAGTGATCCAGGGCGGGATGTTGAACAGGCTCATCGCCTGCGTCATGCCGATGTACTCGGTAACCAGCGTCAGCCAGTTGATCAGGGCGAGATCGCAGATCGAGAACCAGCCCCAGAACGGGCCGAAGGCTTCGAAGATGGCTTCGGCGTGGCCGCGCTTTGTGACAGCTCCGAGCCGAACGGTCATCTCCTGGATGTAGTACGCCATCGGCACGAGAATCAGGAACGCCCAGAGCATGTTGAAGCCGGTCTTGGCGCCGGTCTGGGCGTAGGTGGAAATCCCGCCTGCGTCGTTATCCGCCACCATCGTGATGATGCCGGGCCCCAGGACGGCCAGGAGGATCAGCGCGCGGCGGCGCGCCCGCCCAACCAGGTGTATGGATTTGCTGATCCAGTACATAACACCGCTGCCGTTGCAGATGCCTGGGTGCTTTCTGCGATCGTCCCGCCAAGGGTGGGGCGTGTCGTGTACGTTGCTGGCTCCGGTTCGTGGCTGTCGGGCGACTTCGGCCAAAGGGTCCATCGCACGCGGCGCGCTGCTGGCCCCGGCGAGGTCGTGACGCGGCATCGTAGCCCGCCGCAGGCAAAACGCAACCCGCCCTGTGGGGGAAAACACGGGGCCCCGGCGCCGGCCCGCACCCCGTCAACGGGTATCGCCTGGCGCGAACGCCGCCGGCCCGCACCGTCCTTCGACACCGCGGAGTGAAACGGTTAAGCTGACCTCGGTCCCCTAGCGTTGGAGGTTGTACATGCACCGCACTGCCCGCCCTGTCCTGACCTGCTTGCTGAGTTCCCTCGCCCTGCTTCCCGCCGCTACCCGAGCTGCCGAACCCGAGTTCAACTGGCTCCCCAGCGGCACGCTCATCGTCGGCGACCTGACGAGTGAAGCCGCCGCCCACTACGAAGGCTGCGGCGACATTCAGACTGTCGAACTGGCCTATCGCGGCGAGCAACCACAACGACGCACCGGCCGCCTCATCAGCGGTCCGGAGACGTTCGTGATCCAGCCCGCGTCGTATCGCGGCGGTCCGGCACCGACGAACATCGTCCTCGTCCGCTGCCTGGACTCGGCTGCTGGCGTGCAGGCCCTCAAGGTCGAGCTCGGCACCGGTGAGAAGCGCAAGGAGCTGGGCGTCTGGTCGATCTACCCCCCCGCCGGCGAGCGTCATCTGTACGACGCACTCTACGTGATCCCGAAGTCCGCATTCGTCGAGAAGAACCAGGCCCCCGCCGAACTGACCGTGCGCCTGACGGTGCTGGAACCAAGCCAGGCCGCCCCGCGCCAGGGTGGCGACAAGCCCGCCGCCGCCGCCGGTCCGCTCGTCTCCCTGGGTTACCGCTTCTACGCGACGCGCGACTGGGACGTACTCGGTGCGGATTTGGCCGGCAGCTTGGCCACGTTCGCGGGCGACGCGAGCCGCACGGATGCGAAGTCGGTCTACGTGCGCGGCTTGGTCGCCGCAGCGGATCGCGACTACGCGAAGGCCGCGGAGTACTTTGCGGCTGTGGAGAAGCAGGCGGCGAGCGACACCGAACTCGCGCGTCTCGCCCACGCGGCCGCGCGGCGGGTCACTCTCAAACAGGCCCGCCAGAAGGCCGTCGCGGCCGATGTGCAGGGTCCGAAGGAGCGTCCGGACTTCGCCGCGCACTACCGCCTCGGCATGCTGGCGGGTGCGTGGGGTTGCTGGGAAGACGCCCTGGCCGAGCTGCAACTCGCCACGAAATCCAACCCGCTGCACTCGGATGCGACGTACCGGCTCGCGGAGGCGATGGAGTATTGCCGCGAGCCGGTGGCGGAGTGGGCGCCCCTATACGAGCGGGCCGGCTTCCTCGGCGAGTCCGACGCAATTCGCGACGGGCGCGGCCCGGCGCGCGTGGAAGACGTAATGATCGCCGTCCACGGCGACGCGGTGCGCGACATGTGCGGGCAGTTTTCGCCCAACAGCTTCAACGAGCTGCAGCGCGACTGGCGCTACGTGGAGCAGCAGGTCTACGGAGCGTCGCGCGGCGCGTGGAAAGTCCGGACGCACTGGCGCGTCTGGCCGGAGACCGACAAGCCCGACCCGAACACGACGCCGTGGGTCATGCAGGCCCGCTGGATCTTTCTGCCGTCGGACCGCGAAGTGCCGGTGATGGGGACGTACGACTACTCGATCGGCACGGCCGAGTACGGCTCCAGCCACGCGGGCGGCGTCGATTGCGGCGTGAACGGCGCGGGCGGCGCGCAGATCGGCCCCACGCGAAGCTGGGAAGTCTGGCTGCACGAGTGGAACCACGAGTTCGACTGGGTGTGCGTGTTCGGCGAGCAGGTCCCGGGTTATCCGCCGACACACGACAGCGACGGCTGCGGCAAGCAACCGATCGTGAGCATGGGCTGCGGGCACCGCTCGTCGATGCATTACTACATCAACCGCGGGCAGTACGGACGGCACATGGCCTCCGACCCGGTCGTGGCCGAAGCGCTCATTCCGACGTGGGAGCGCGGCGCGCTCGTGCCGGCCCCCAAGGCCCCCACCGGCGACGCAGACGCCCTCGCAAAGTGGCTCGTCGAGCAGAAGCGCGCGGACGCCAAGCAGATCGAGCAGTGGAAAAAGGACTGGGAAGGCGCGAAGAAGGCGGAGCAGGAGCGGGCCGCCAAGCCGCCGGTCATCAAGTCCGAGCCGGACTTCGTCCCCGTGCCGGATTGGGCGGGCTTCCTGACGGCGCAGTGGAACGCGGTACGGATGCTGAACGAACTCGCGGCGCCGGACGAGGCGGACTACGTGCGCGGCGCCCCGCCGAAGGGCAAGATCGAACCCGCCCCGCCGCTGGCCGCCAAGGACAACTTCGTCGACCTGCGGGCGCAGTACCCGCAGGCACCAGACAAGTGCGTCGCGTACGCCCGCACGTTCATCTATTCGCCCGTCGACCAGGAAGTCCGCTTCTGGCTGGGCTTCAACGACACCGGCGCGTTCTGGCTCAACGGGCGGCCGATCTACAAGGGCGCCTATTGCGCCTGCGCGAAGTGGGAAGATCAGAACCGGCCGTACGAGCTGGCCATTGCGGGCAAGCTGCAGAAGGGCTGGAACTGCCTGGCGGCCAAGATCGAGCGCGGCGGCGGCGACTGGGGCTTCAGCGTGCACGCTGTGGACTTCCAGAACCGCGCGGTCACCGGGCTCAAGTACGCGACCGAGCTGCCGGGAGGCGAGAAGTGTGCCGCGTACACGCCGCCGGCCGTGGGCCCGCAGTATCGCTGGGCCGACGTCGGCGACGACTACCTGGAGAAGCTGCCGCAGTTGGGTACACCGGAACTACAGAAGATCACCGGGATCAACGGGCTGGAACTGGCGAAGTCGCGGTTCTTCCTGAAGCTGCCGGCCGGCACGCAGCCGATCGCGGGCTCGCGGTACCTGGCGGAGATCGACGCCAAGCAGCCGGACCGGGCGCTGAACAACTACCTGGACTGGGACACGGAAGCGGCGGCCGCCCTGCGGTACACGAAGGACGGCGCGGCGCACGACCTGGTGCTGGTGCGGCCGGAGTACATGGCCGAGTTTCTGGCGCTGCTGGGTGAGAAAGCGGGCGGCGGCAGCGCCGCCGAGCACGTGCTGGGCTACGTGCTGATCGCGGAATGCGATTACGCGACGACCGGGGCGCGCAGCGCGCGGGCGGTGCTGGTGATCGATGCGCAATTGCCGGAGTATCCGGCGGAGGATGTGGATCTATTGACGGCGGCGGCTGGGCGGTAAGCGGGTCCTCGCATACTCCATTCACAAACGGTCCATAGCGACGGGAGCACAGGTCAATGGCCTGCGCTCCCGCTTGCTTCTTGGCCCCTCGCCTGGAATCGAGCGCAAAGAAGAACCCCGCCCTTGCGAGCGGGGTTCGTTGCGTCTTCGTCTGCAACGTCGGCCGCGGGGGGCCGACGCTACGCTCCGTCGTCGCAGCGGCAAGATGCCGGTGCCACACACGTCAGGCAGGGACGCCTGACGCTACCGGGCGTTACTTCTTGCCCTTCTTCGCGGGCTTCTTTGCCGGCTTGGCGGCCTTCTTCGCCGTCTTCTTCGCCGGCTTGCTGGCCTTCTTCGCGGGCTTGGCGGCCTTGGTCGCGGCCTTCGCAGCAGCCTTCTCGCCGGCCAGTTCCTCTTCCGCTTCGATCACGGCCTGGGCCGCGGCGAGGCGGGCGATGGGCACGCGGTACGGCGAGCAGGACACGTAGTTCATGCCCACGCGGTGGCAGAACTTCACGCTTTCGGGGTCGCCGCCGTGCTCGCCGCAGATGCCGACCTTGAGCTTCGGATTGACCTCGCGCGCCTGGTCGATCGCCAGGAAAACGAGCAGCCCGACGCCTTCCTGATCCAGCGACTGGAACGGGTCTTCCTTGAAGATGGCGGCCTTGGCCTGGTTGACGTAGTCCGGCAGGAAGCGGCCGGCGTCGTCACGGCTCAGGCCCATCGTCATCTGGGTCAGGTCATTGGTGCCGAAGCTGAAGAACTGGGCGACCTCGGCGATGTCGTCGGAAGTGATCGCGGCGCGGGGCGTCTCGATCATCGTGCCGACCATGTACTCGAGCTTCGTGCCGGACTTGGCGATGATCGCGTCCGCGACCTGCCGCGTCTGAACGGTCAGGAGTTCGAGCTCCTTCCAGTCGATCGTCAGCGGGATCATGATCTCCGGCGCGACCTTGCCGCCCTTTTTCTTAACGGCGATGGCGGCCTCGATGATCGCGCGGACCTGCATTTCCAGGATTTCGGGGTAGGTGATGCACAGGCGGCAGCCGCGGTGCCCCAGCATCGGGTTGGCTTCGTGGAGCTGCTCGCTGCGACGGAGGATGTCCTCGGCCGGCATGCCGGTGACCTTTGCGAGGTCTTCGGCCTGCTCCGGCGTGCGCGGCACGAACTCGTGCAGCGGCGGGTCGATCAGGCGGATCGTCACCGGCCGGCCTTCCATCGCCTGGAAGATGCCGATGAAGTCGTCGCGCTGGAACGGCAGCAGCTTGTCGAGGGCGGCTTTCCGGTGCTCGAGCGAGTCGGCGACGATCATTTCCTGGATGGCGAGCTGACGCTCGCGGGTCGCGAAGAACATGTGCTCCGTGCGGCACAGACCGATGCCTTCGGCGCCCATCTCGATGGCCTTGCGGGCGTCCTCAGGAGTGTCGGCGTTGGTGCGGACGAGCAGCTCGCGGCGCTGATCCGCCCAGCCCATCAGCGTGTAGAACTCCTTGGGCGGCTCGGGCCGCTGAAGTTCGAGCTTGCCCAGGTAGACGGTGCCGGACGAACCATCCAGCGTCAGGAAGTCACCCTGGCGGACGGTCTGGCCGTTCACGCTCATTGAACCGGCTTCGTAGTCGATGTTCAGCACGTCGCAGCCAACGATGCAACACTTGCCCCAGCCCCGGGCCACGACGGCCGCGTGCGAGGTCTTGCCGCCGGTCTGCGTGAGGATGCCCTTGGCGGCCTGCATGCCGCCGACGTCCTCGGGGCTGGTTTCCTTGCGGACCAGGATGACCAGCGCGCCCTGCTCGGCCTGCTGCTCGGCATCTTTGGCGTTGAAGACGACCTGGCCGCAGGCGGCGCCGGGGACGGCGTTGATGCCTTCACACAGCTTGGCGCGGCTGAGCTGATCCTTGCCGACCTTGGGGCTGATGACGGGGTAGAAGAGGCGCTCGATGTCCTCGCGGACGATGCGCTTGAGGGCCGCATCGGTGGTGATGACGGGCTTGCTGGCCGCGGCGACGTAGGCCTTGGGCAGGAAGCCGGCTTTGGCGAGGCGGTTGGCCTCGGCCGGGGTCATGAGCGGCTTGGTGGCCTGCTCGACGGCGATGCGGAACGCGGCGCCCGGAGCGCGCTTGCCGGTGCGGCACTGCAGCATGTAGAGCTTGCCGCGCTCGAAGGTGAATTCGAGGTCCTGCATCTCGCCGTAGTGGATTTCGAGGATGGCGCGGACGGCGCAGAGCTGGTCGTAGATCGCCGGCATCTTCTTGCCGAGGTCGGCGAGCTTGATCGGCGTGCGGATACCCGCGACGACGTCCTCGCCCTGGGCGTTCACCAGCATGTCGCCGTAGAAGACGTTCTCGCCGGTGCTGGGGTCACGCGTGAAGCACACGCCCGTGCCGCTGTCGTCGCCCATGTTGCCGAAGACCATCTGCTGGACGTTGACGGCCGTGCCTTTCAGGTCGGTGATCTTCTCGACGCGGCGGTAGGTGACGGCCTTGTCGGCGTTCCAGGAGCCGAACACGGCGTTGATCGCGCCGACGAGCTGGGCCCAGGGGTCCTGCGGAAATTCGCGGCCGGTCTGCTCGACGAAGAAGGCCTTGAACTCGCCGCACAGGGCCTGCAAGTGCTCGGCGGGGATTTCGTGATCGCCCTTGACACCGATGCGAGCCTTCAGGTGGTGGAGTTTGTCTTCCAGGATTTCCTTGGACAGCCCGACCGCGGTGGTCGAGTACATCTGCAGAAAGCGGCGGTAGGCGTCCCACGCGAAGCGCGGGTTGCTCGTGGCCTTGGCCAGGCCGACGACGGACTTGTCGTTGAGGCCCAGGTTCAGGATCGTTTCCATCATGCCCGGCATGGAGCGGGCGGCGCCGCTGCGCACGGAGACGAGCAGCGGGTCGTTCGGATCCCCAAGCTTCTTGCCGGTCGTCTTTTCGAGCTGGGCCAGTTGCTGGCGGATTTCCTTGTCCAGCCCGGCGGGCCACTGCTTGCCGTGCGCGTCGTAGTACTCGCACGCATCGACCGCGATCGTGAAGCCGGCCGGCACCGGCAGGCCGATGCTGGTCATCTCCGCGAGCCCCGCACCTTTGCCCCCGAGCGTCTTGCGATCGGTGCCCTTGCCTTCGGCCTTGCCGGCCCCGAAGAAATACACGTACTTCTTGCTCGCTGCCATCACTGTTCCTTCACTCTGGAGGCCCCAGGGTTATCAAACGGCTTCACACGTCGTCCGGCGACCGGCTCAAGTCGCGACGACGGGCCAAGCCCCGCGCGGTGCTTGGAGACCGCTCCGAGCCGCACCGCGCCAGGTGCTCTCGGCTGTCCGCGCCACCGTCCATTCGGCGGCGACCGAAGCCGCGCATGATAGGGAAAAAGTCGGCGCGCACCAGTCCCCGCGCCGAAAACTCAGCGCGGCGTCGGCCTGCTCGGCGGGAGCGCGGGACGCGCAGTCAACTTGAACAGCGGGTCGGCATTTGGAGGGTTCTGGACGCAGACGAAGTAGTCCGGCATTGCCGTCGCCCGCAGCGCCGGATCGCGCAGAACCTGCGGCATCCAGCTCCGCGAGGGCATAAAGTACTTAATTCCATGCTGCTGCGCGATTTGCGTGAACTCGGCCGGCGTGGCCGCGCTTTCTAGGGCGAGCATCACGTTCGCCCGTGCCTCCCAATCCACGCGCGGGTTGCTGTGGGCAACGTTCGTAATCCAGGCTTTGCGCCCCGTCTCGGGCCCGATGAACCCGAACGCCACGTCGGGGGCGCAGGCAAAGACGTCGTTCAGTCCTGTCGACCGCCGAATCCAACTGGCCATCTGCTCGTAGCCCGCGGGCATGTCGGCTTGCATCAGGTACTTCCGCAGGTTGCCCGGCACAGCCGACCAGCCCGGCAAGCCGGTCGCCAGCAGGGCCGCCACCGTCACGCCGCTGACCGCTGCCCGACTTCTGCGCAACGCAGCAATCCGCCCACCAGCATAGCGCACGAGGGCGTCGATCCCCACGCCGATGCACACGGCCCAGGCCAGTTGCCAGATGCGCTGGAATTCGTGCGGGACAATGATGGGCAGGCGCTCGCCGGTCGATCCAAGCACGATGCGGGCGTAGCCGGGCGCCTGTCCGAGCAGGGAGACGATCAGGATGCACGCAAGCAGGCGGCCGGGCAGGTCGCGGCGCCGCACAGCCGTGATTAAGCCGACCACGCCGACGCTCCACAGCCACAGGGCCCACGGTACTCGGTCGGCGTGCAGCAGTGCCACCTCCGGCTGCAGCAGCTCCGCCGCCAGGTACTCGCGTGGGGCGGTGTTCCGCACGGGGCCGTGCATCGCCAAGTAGAGAATCGGGGCTGCGACAGCGAGCGTCAGGCCGAATAGCAGTGCATTGCGGACCAGGACCGCGCGGGGGGCGCCCTGGGGGGGCCGTGGCCCGGGCGGCGCCGCAGAGGAACCCGGCCGCGGCCGCGCGGCCCACAGCCCCTGCAGGGCGAACGCTCCCAGGAGCGTGGCCGGCACGAAGGGATGGTGCCAGAACGAAAGGCCCTGGAACACACCGCAGGCAACGATCCAGCCCGGGCGCGGCGCGCGGGCCGCGCGGGCGTAGAGGAGCAATGCGAGCCAGCCCCACACAATCGCGTGGATGGACGGTTGGCCGTGGGCGACCTCTCGTTGCCACCACGGCATCGCCAGCAGCATGGCCACCGTGGCCCCCACGGCCGCCCGGCGTCCCCACGCCAGGCGCGTAACGAGGAAGAGGCCCGCCGGCAACAGCCAGTTGAACACGAGCTGCGACCACCGGTAGCCGTCCGCGCCGGAAATGCCGCTGACGCCGGTGATCGCCGCCATGAGAATCGGATTCAGCGGCGGGTACCAGATGGTCTCGCCGACATAGGCGGGGTCGGAGAAGACCTGCCCGTGCTGAATGTTGACGACCGACGCGATGTCGCGGCAGATGTCGTAGCCGCGCAGACGATCGCGCACGACCAGCGGACCGACATACGCCAGCCACCCGGCCAGCAGGACCGCCAGACACGCGGCATCCGGCAGCCAGGCACGGGCGGAGCGCGCCGGCAGGGTGGCGCTGGCGGGTGGCGTCGCCGTCATGGTGTGGCTCCGGGCGGTGTGTTCGGCTGGCTGGCGGTGGCCCCGCCGCGCAGCGCGGCCAGGCGCGCCGCCAGTTTTTCGCGACCGGGCAGCTCCGCCGGCGCACGGCCCAGCCAGTGCTCCAGGGCCGTCATCGCCTCGGCGCGTTGTCCGAGGGCGAGCAGCACTTCGACATAGGTGTCCAGATACTCCGGGACGTGCGGCGCCTGACGCAGCACACTCTGCATGTGCTCCAGCGCGCGACGGGGATTCCGCAGGGCGGACGGCTGGGCCGTGACCAGGTGCCAAGCCAGCGCATTGCGCGCGTCAACGGCCAGCGGCGACTCACGCACGAAACCCTCAAGGATGGGCAGCACGCGTGCGTAATCGCCGCGCGCGGCCATGATGTTGCAGGCCGCCACCAGGGCCGGTTCGTCCAGGGAGCCAAGCCGAAAACTCTGGTCCAGGTGGGCGAGGGCCTGATCCGGCTGACCCAGGCCATACAGGGCCATGCCGGCCACGCGCCAGGACTCGCTGAAGTCCGGCGTCACCGCGATCGCCCGCTGCGCGAGTTCCGCGGCCCGCGCGAGGTCGCCGGCCTTGAGCGCATCGGCGGCGACGGAGGTCAGCAGGCGGGCGGAGCGAGGGTACGTAGCAAGATCGGTCGCATTCAGCGTCTGCGCGGAGGAATAGACGCGATTGCGCGCGACGGTCAGCCAGCCGTAGAGCCCCCCCACCGCCACCAGCCCGACCAGGACCGCGCCAGTGCCCGCGCGCGCCACACCACCGGAGGCCGCGCGCGTCTGCCGCACGAGCGCGGCCGCGCCCAGAACGATCAGAAAGCACCAGCCGGCGCTGGGGAGGAACAGATATCGCTCCGCGAAGATGGTGCCAATGACCTTGTACGTATTCGAGTTCAGGCTGTACGGGATGAGCAGGAGACCCAGCGCCAACAGGGCCGGGGTGCGCCGCCGATAGCTCACGACCACGCCGGCCCCCGCTGCCGCCAGCACGAGCAGCCCACCCCACAAGCGCGGATCGCCCGCCCGCCGCACGCTGTCGATCGCCGCGTACGAATAGTCCCAGGACAACGGGTGCGGCCAGACGAGCAGTCTGCCGGCTAGCCCGCAGACGGCGACCGGCGTGCCCCAGCGCGCCAGGAACCGGCTGTCGCCGGGGCGCAACTGGTGGTCGGGCTGGGCAATGATGTTGTCGACCGCTTTCACGTCGACCGGCGCGCGGGCGACCGTGCCGAGCACGCCGACGCGGGCCATGAGGTACGCGGCCGCCACGAGCCCCAGGGGCACGTAGTAGCGGAGCACGCTGCGCCACAACGGCCTGGCAGAACTCGCCAAGTGCCCGGCACGCCGCGCATGCAGCTCCAGCAGCGCAACCAGCGGAATCAGCAGCAGCGCATGCTCCTTCGACAGCGCCGCGAGCGCAAACACGCCGGCCATGAGCACCGGCCACCACCGCGGTCCCGGTGCGCCCAGGTCGCGCCAGACCAGCCACAGAACGAGCAGGCCGAAGCAAGCCACGGACAGCTCCGCCCGGTCGACGATGCAGTTCAGGGAGTAGGTGTGGAGCGGATGGACGAGGAACAGCAGCGCGGCCACGATCCCCGCCCATGTCGCGCGGGTGACATCCCGCACGAGCAGGTACAGCACGAACGCGCTGCCGACATAGAGCGCGAGGTTGGGCAGCCGGAAGGTCCAGGGCTCGTGGGAGACCAGCCAGTTGAGGCCGAGCGTGAGGCTGACCAGCGGGCGCCACAGGCCGCTGGTGCGCGGCGGGGCCCAGTAGTCCTTGGTGATCAGGTCGCCGAGGCGACCCTGAACGACGCGCGCGTCGCCGGGGATCAGGTGCAGGTCGTCGATCACGAATGGGTTGCCCAGCGCATGCGCGTAGACACCCAGGCCAACCCCCGCCAGCAGGAACAAGACCACGGGACCCTGCCAGCGCGGGCCAACAGCGACCGACGGGGCCGGAGCGGGGCGGGATGGCGAAGCACGCGAGGTCATCGATGGCGAAACTACCGGGGCCCCCCGGGGGGCGTCAATCGAGGCGCGGGGCGGTAGACTACGCGCGCCGCCGCTCACCCGGCGGACGCGAAAGGAAACCACATGGCGAGCCCCAACGAACTCCGGCGGGCGTGGGCGAAGGCGTCCGACGACGAGATCATCAAGGCCCTGTTCGTCCACCGGCATGAGTACGAACCGGAGGCCATCGAAATCCTGGCGGATCTCGCGCGCCAGCGCGGCATCGAGCCGCCGCGCGGGCAGGCTCTGGCGGCGCTCCGCCAGGAAGCCGCGCCGGCAGAAGACGGCGATCTCCACGAGTTCCTCGTGCTGGACCAACCGCTGGCATGCGTCGTCTGCAGTTACGACCGCTTCCGCGAACAGGCGCTGCCCACCGGCGCGCCGTCCGCCACCCGCGGCGCCGAGGCCCCGGGCAAGCCGACGCATTGCGTGATCTGCGGACGCTGCGGCTACATGCACTGGTTCTGCTGACGGGGCGGGCCCGCGCCGCCGGCGCGGTGAACCGGCCGCGTACCCGGAGCGTTCGCCGCCGGCATCGAGTACACTGCCCGTCTTGGGATGGAACCGGCACCGTATGGGACGACCCGGACCGACGCCACGGCGCGGATCGGCTGACCCGCCCATGCGGCACCGGGCCTGCTTCACCGAGTAACGATGTCGCCGCGTACGTACGAGAACATCAACTACAACGTGCAGCCGCCCCGCCGGAGTCTGCTGGGCTCGGTCGTGGGCATCGTGGTCACGCTGTTGGCCATTGCCGGTGGTGGGCTGGCGGGACGCTGGTACTTCACGACGCGCAGCCTGGGCTGGCAGGTCGAGCGGGGCCGCGAGCTGCTGACCAACCCGGAGGATCCGCGCCTGCGGCTGGATGCCTGGGAAGCGGAAACGCGCGCCGTCTGGCAACCGCGGCGCGAGGAGTTCATCAAGTACCTCTACGCGCAGCGACCGTGGGAGGACGTGCGCCTGCGGGCGCTGCTGCTGCGCGTGTGCGGAGCCGACTATGGCGACCGCCGCGAGGACTGGGAACGCTGGTACGATGGGCGGAAGCGCGAGCGCGCCGGCGAGCCTCTCAAGGTCCCGCGGGCGGATGCTGTCAAGCTCGAGCTCCGCTGGGAAGCCGCCATCGGCCTGACGGCCTGGTACACGACGATCATTCCGCTCGACGGGCAGATCTACATCGCCTCGCTGGGCGAGAGCTTCGACGCCACGAACGATCCGGCCGACGGCGTGGTGCGCGTGGACGGGACCAACGGTGCAGCCGAGCTGATCTTCAGCCCGCCCGATCGCCCCGGCCGCGGACCACGGGATGTCCTGGGCCTGGCGGCCAGCGAGAACGGGCTGTTCGCGGCTTGTCAGAACGGCACGCTATTCAGCCTGGACGCCGACGGGGAGGTGCGCTGGGAGCAGCACGTGGGGGGTCCCATCGTCAGCGCGCCGCTCGCCGTGGACATCAATGGCGACGAGCGGACCGACGTGATGGTCGTGACGAGTGAGGCCAAGGTCGTCGCGCTCAATGGCCAGAATGGGCGCACCCTGTGGGTGGCCAGTCTGCCCAGGCCGCCGGCCAGCGCGGACTTGCTCGGCGCGACCTTGGCACTAGGGGATGTCCTGCCCGGACAGGGGCTGGAGTTGATCGCAACGACCCCGCCAGGTGCGGTGGAGGTGCTGACACTCAAGACCGGCCGTTCGCGCTGGCGGCACGACCTGCGGGCCGGGACCCTGGCGGGCGCCATCTGCCGCGGTGGACGGCTGGACCTGGGCCTACCGGCGCTGGTCGGCGACCGCGCGGCCAATATCTGGTCGCTGACCAGTTCGTCGCGCAGCCTGGAGCCGGTCATCTGGGCCGTGCTGGGGCAGCATGCGGAAGACATGCTGATCGCGGCGGCGCGCACCGTACGGAACGAGCCGGACGGATCGCCCCTGCTGATCGTGTGTCCGACGGGCGACTTCACGGGCGATCAGGCGGGGGTTTGCGCGGTCGCGCCGGAGGGATTGCTGTGGCGCTGGCCTGTGCGGGGCGCCATCTGGGGATCGCCCGCCGTGGCCGATCTGAACGGTGATCTCGTGCCGGAGATCGTGCTCACTTCGATCGAGGCCGACGCCACCGGCAACGCGTTCGGCGTTCTGACGATCGTATCCGGGCCGGACCCGCGCGCCGACGCGCCCGTCCGCGGCGGACATCCGGTCGCCCGGCTGACCTACCCCGCACCCGCCGAGTGCTCGCCGGTTGTGGCGGACGTCGACGGGGACAACTACCTCGAAGTCCTCGTGGCGGACCAGGCCGGCATCCTGCACTGCTACGGCACCGGCAAGTATGGGCCGGTGAAATGGGGGTGTGCCGGCGGAGACAGCCACAACACGCGCAACGCCGCCAACGCGTTTTCGTTCGGGCAGGCCCCGTTCAAGTACCAGCGCCAATGGGAGCCCGAGCGCCAGGCGGGCAATTGAGCCGCACCGCCAGGGCCCCCCGCGACCGACCGCTGCGCGGCACACTATCCAGGCCACTCCGCCCAGGTCGGTTTGCGCTTTTCGATAAAGGCCGTCGTGCCCGCGCGCGCATCGGGGGCGTTGAAGCACCGGCCAAACTCGGCGATCTCGTCGCCGGACGCCAAGGCCGCCTTCACGCGGGCGATCGCGTGCGGCGAGGCCGGGGCAAGCGCGGCAAACCAGCGTTGCAGCGCGGCGTCGAGATCGGCGGCGGTCGGCACAACCTCGTCGATCCAGCCGATGCGGTGCGCCTCTTCAGCCGAAATCGCCTCGCCCGACAGCAGCAGGCGCTTGGCCTGCCCCAGGCTGTGCACGACGCGCGGCAGCCGCTGCGTGCCACCCCAGCCGGGAATCAGGCCCAGCCGGACCTCCGGCTGGCCAATGCGGGCGTCCCGCACCATCAGGCGAAAGTCACAGGCGAGCGACAATTCACCGCCCCCGCCGAGCGCGTGGCCGTTGATGGCCGCGAACGTCACCTGCGGCAGGCTCGCCAGCGTGTTGAACACGCGGTGACCCTGGGCGGCAAAGACGCGCGCACGGCCCTCGTCAAACTCGGACATCTCGCTTATGTCCGCGCCTGCAAGGAAAGTCTTGCCCTCGCCGCGCAGCACCACGAAACGCACCTGGGTGTCGTGCGCGAGCGGCGCGATCCGCTCGCCGAGCGTCGTCACCACGCGGGTCGAGAAGATGTTCACGCCGCCAGGCGTGACGAATTTAACAGTCGCGATCGGGCCGGATTTCTCCAGCACGACGTCCGTCTGCGATTTTTCACTGGCCATACGCTTGCTCGTCTCCTGCGTCAGGCACGGCGGCCTGACGCTACGGCGCGGTCCCCCGCCCTACGTGTAGCGGAAGAACCCGCGGCCGCTCTTGCGCCCGAGCACGCCGGCCCGGACCATCGTCCGCAGCAGCGGCGCCGGGGCGTACTTGTCGGCGCCCAGATCGCGATGCAGCACTTCCATGATGTTCAGGCATACATCCAGACCGATGAGGTCCGCCGTCGCCAGCGGCCCCATCGTGTGGGCCATGCCGAGCTTCATGATCTCGTCGAGGGTCGCCGCGTCGGCCACGCCGTCGGCATAGCAGTGAATCGCCTCGTTGATCAGGGGCATCAGCACACGGTTGCTCACGAAGCCGGGATGGTCCTTGACGCGCAGCGGCGTCTTGCCGAGTTCCTGCGACAGGTTCGCGATGAACTCGACGACCGGCTCGGCCGTTTGAAGGCCAACGACGATCTCGACGAGCTTCATCAAGGGCACCGGGTTGAAGAAGTGCATGCCGATGAACTGCGCCGGGCGGCCCGACAGCGCGGCCAGTTGGCTGATCGAGATGCTGCTGGTGTTGCTGGCAAAGACGACGTCGGGAGCCACCGTCTTGGCAAGCTGAGTGTACAGGTCGCGCTTGACCTGCACGTCCTCGAAAACCGCCTCCACAACCAGGTCGACGCCGCCCATGTCCGCCAGGCCGGCGGGCTTGAGGTTCCTCTTCGCGGTCGCCGCCACCTCGGCCGCGAGCTTCTGCTTTTCGACCAGCTTGTCCAGGGACTTGTTGATGCCGCCCAGGGCCTTCTCCACGGCCCCCGGCAGGGCGTCGTACAGGAGCACGGTGCGGCCCGCCTGCGCGAAGGTCTGCGCAATTCCGGAGCCCATCGTGCCCGTGCCGATGACGCCGACGGTCTTGATGTTCGTGCGAATGCTCATGCGTGTTCCCTTCTCCCGAGATCTGCGCCCTGCCTAGAGTGCCTCGACGGCCATGGCCACCGCGTTCCCACCCCCCAGGCAGATGGCCGTCACGCCGCGTCTCGCGCCGCGCTGCCGCAGCGCGTGCAGCAGCGTGACCAGCACGCGGGCCCCGCTCGCCCCAATCGGGTGCCCCAGGGCGATCGCCCCGCCGTGCACGTTGACCTTCTCGGGGTCGAGCTCGAGCCCCTTCACGCCGGCGAGCGTCTGCGACGCGAACGCCTCATTCAGCTCCCACAGATCGACGTCGCTCACCTTCCAGCCCGCCCGCTCGCAGGCCATGCGGGCCGCGATCGGCGGCGTGAAGAACAGCTCGCGCGGGGCCGCGCCGGCCGTCGCCTGGCCAGCAATCCGCGCCAGGGGCTTGCCACCGACGCGTTTGAGCCCCGCTTCGCTCGTCACCACCAGCATCGCGGCCCCGTCCGAGAGCTGCGACGAGTTGCCCGCCGTCACGGTGTTGCCGCTCTTGAACGCCGGCTTGAGCGCCGTCAGGGCCTCCAGCGTCGTGTCGGCGCGGAAGGTCTCGTCCACACTGAAGGGCTCCTTCGCCCGCGGCACGCTGATCGGGACAATCTCACTCTTGAACCGCCCCTCCTGGGAGGACCGCGCCGCCCGCTGCTGGCTGCGCACCGACCACTCGTCCTGCTGCTGCCGCGTGATGCCGGCCTTCTGGGCCGTGTACTCGGCCAGATCCCCCATCGCCTCGCCCGTGTACACGTTCGTCAGGCCGTCGTACTGCATCTCGTCGACGAACTCGGCGTTGCCGAACTTGATCCCGGCCCGCACGCCGCGCACCAGGAACGGAGCCTGGCTCATGGACTCCATCCCGCCGGCCAGCACGAGGTCGGCCGCCCCAGCCCGGATGGTCAAATCGGCAAACATCACCGCCTGCAGCCCGCTGCCGCACACCTTGTTGACGGTGCAGCACGAGATCGTGTCGGGCAGACCTGCCGCCAGCGCCACCTGCCGCGCCGGGTTTTGTCCGCAGCCGGCCTGCAACACCTGGCCAACATACGCCTCGCCCACGGCGGCGGGATCGACCTGCGCTTCGGCCAGCACGGCCTTGGCCACCTGTCCGCCGAGCTCCATCGCGCTGAGCTTCGCCAGGGTTCCCAGGTACTTGCCGATCGGGCTGCGCCGACCGGCCACGAGATAGGCCTGTTTCTCGGGCATCGGTGAATCCTCAGTAGGGCAGCGCGGCCTGCTACCGCGCGATCCAGGCCGGATCCGCAATCAGCTTGCGGGCGATCACCAGACGCTGGATTTCGCTCGTGCCTTCGTACAGCTCCGTGATGCGCGCGTCGCGCATCAGCCGCTCCGCCGGATAGTCCGCGCAATAACCATAGCCGCCGAAAACCTGGATGGCCGCGTGCGTCACGCGGGCCGACATCTCGGCGGCATGGAGCTTGGCCAAGGCGGCCTCCGTCTCGTAGGGCTGCTTATCCTGCTTGCGCTGCGCGGCCCGGTACGTCAGCAGGCGGGCGGCCTCAATCGACGCGGCCATGTCGGCGAGCTTCCACTGGATCGCCTGCTGCGCGGCAATGGGCTTGTCGAACTGCACCCGCGTGTTGGCGTAGGCAACCGACGCCTCCAGCGCCGCCTGGGAAATGCCGACCGCCTGTGCCGCAACTCCAATCCGCCCGCCATCCAGCGTAGCCAGCGCGATCTTCAGACCCTGGCCACGCTCACCGAGCAGAGCCTCCGCCGGCACCCGGCAATCCTCGAAGATGAACTCGGCCGTGCTGCTCGCCTTGATCCCCAGCTTCTTCTCCAGCTTGCCGACGGTGAAGCCGGGCGTGCCGCGCTCGACGATGAACGCCGACAGGCGGCGCGACTTGGATTGCTGCGGGTCCGTCACGGCGAAGAGCACGGCCACGTGCGCGTCGCCACCGTTGGTGACGAAGTTCTTGGTGCCGTTGATGACCCAACCGTCCCCGTCAGGAGTCGCCGTGCACCGCGCGGCGCCGGCATCGCTCCCGCTGCCGGGCTCGGTCAGCGAGAAGCTGCCGATCCACTCCCCGCTGGACAGGCGCGGCAGCACGCGCTGCTTCTGGGCCGCGCTACCAAAGTTGAGAATGGGGTCCACGCACAGCGAGTGGTGCGCAGACACGAGAATACCGGTCGCGCCGCAGGCCCGCGACAGTTCCTCAACGGCCATCGCGTACGAGAGGCAGTCCAGACCGGTGCCCCCATACTCCGTCGGGACGTACAGGCCGAACAGGCCCATCTCGCCGAGCTTGGGGATCAGCCCCTCCTCGAAGCGTCCCTCCGCGTCGCGCTGCGCGGCCTTGGGGGCAATCTCGTTGTCGCAGAAGTCGCGCAGGGCATCCCGCAGTTGCCGCTGGTCGTCGTCGAAACGGAAATCCACACCGGCCTCCTCGCGCTGTCGCGTCCCGCAGTTTCACCGGCCCGGATGTCACCCGTCGCCGTGAAGACCACCGCGCACCGACGAGCCCCACAGGCTCAGCGCCATCACGTGCGGACCGCCCGTCCGGCCGGCCAACCACCGCCGGACGCACCACTCTGCCGATCCGCGCAACAGGCCTTCGGTTCTCCTTTCCGCAATTCCGTGCTGGTCGGCCAAGTTCGCGTTATTTGCCGCCGAGCAGCGCGCGGGCGATCAGAATTCGCTGGATCTCGCTGCTGCCCTCGCCGATCTCGCACAGCTTCGCGTCGCGCATGTAGCGCTCCACGGGCATGTCCTTCGTATAGCCGTACCCGCCGTGAATCTGGATCGCCTTGAGCCCCACACGCGTGGCCATCTCGCTGGCGTACAGCTTGGCGATCGAAGCCAGTTGCCGCGCGTCTTCGCCGCGGTCCAGCATCTGGGCCGCACCCCACACCAGCAGGCGCGCCGCTTCCACGTCCGTGGCCATGTCCGCGAGCATGAACTGAATGGCCTGCTGGTCCGCGAGGGTCTTGC
This sequence comes from uncultured Planctomycetales bacterium, assembly GCA_964523405.1. GTDB lineage: Bacteria > Planctomycetota > Phycisphaerae > UBA1845 > Fen-1342 > CAZGAQ01. The sequence continues at coordinate 295,938 of CAZGAQ010000001.1, read as the reverse complement.
CAAACGCCTGGCGGCCCTTCGCGTAGAGGATGGATTCCTCCAGCGCGCCCCGCCCCAGCCCGACCGACAGCGCCCCGATGCCGACCCGCCCACGTTCCAGCACGCGCAGCGCGTCGCGATAGCCCTGGCCCGGCGCGCCCAGCAGGTCCTCGGGCCCGCAGTACACGCGGTCCAGGTCCAGGGGCACGGTGTCGCTCGAGCGCATCCCCAGCTTGTCTTCCTTGCGCCCGATCTCCAGCCCCGCGTCGCCCCGTTCCACGATGAACGCGGAAATGCCGCGCGCGCCCTGCCCCGGGTCTGTCCGCGCCATGATCACGAACACCTGTGCCCGCGCGCCGTTGGTGATGAACATCTTGTGGCCGCTCAGCCGCCAGCCCGCGCCGTCACGCTCCGCACGCGTCTCCAGCGCCGCGGCATCCGACCCGCTGCAGGGCTCGGTCAGCGCCCACGAACCGACCCACGCCCCGGTCGCCAGTTGCAGGACATAGCGCCGCTTCTGCTCCACCGTACCGACCAGGTTCAGGTGCGACAGGCACAGACCGTTATGCGCCGCCACCAGCAGCGCCAGGCCCCCATCTTGCCGCGCCAACTCCTCAATGACGACGGCATTGCCGAGGTAGGTCAACCCCGTCCCACCGTACTCCTCCGGCGTCAGCGTGCCCATCAGGCCCAGGCTCCCCAGCTCCGTGATCAGTTCATCCGGGATGGCCTGTTCCTGATCCCACTGCCGCGCATGCGGCCGAATCTTCTCGGCCGCGAACTTACGCACCACGTCCCGCAATGCAGCAATATCCTCTGGCAACGAGAAGTCCATCGTCACTCGTCCATCTAGCGTCAGGTACAGAACTGGGCCCGGCGGCGTGCCGTGACGCGCGCATCATAACGCGCGCACGGTAGCGGTTGAACGGCCCATGCACACATTCCCGGGCCGCACGATTATCAACTCGTCTCAATTGAGCGACCCCCCGTGTGCGACCGTGCCGCGCCGGCCCGCGCCGATCACCCATCCACGCAAATCACACGCCGGCACTTCGGACACGTGATTTGCGCCCCGGCGAAGCTCGGGCTGAGCTGCACCGTGTGACCGCACGCGCAGCGGAACGATTCCCAGCCGCGCCCCCGCCGGTGATAGCGGAGCGGCGGCCCGGCCGGAGCGGGCCCCACCGCGGGTGCCGGGGCGTCGTCCGCAGCCGCGCGCGGCACGTCATGCTGGCGGCCGCAACGCGGACACACCACTTCGGTCTGGTCAAAACCGGGCGGAAGTTTCATCTTCAGCCCGCAGTCGCAGGGAATCACGACCAGCGGCAGCACCCGGTCCAGCAAATCCCCCACGGCCCGGGCGCGAGTCACGGCCGCAGCGCGCGATTCGGCCGCCGGCGACGGCGCCCGGACTGCGACCGCCTCGCTGCCTTGCAGCGTGCCCGCCCCGATGCAGCTCTCCTGCTGGCCGCGCGCCGCACGGAAAGCGGCTTCGTAGGCAGCATAGCCCGCTCCGGCCATCCCCCGCAGAATGCGAATCCGCTCCGCCGTGGCCGGATGCGTGCTCATGATGTTGAGGACTGCCGAACCCTCCAGCGGATTGACGATGTACAGCGGCGCGAGGGCTTTGTTGACGTCCTTTTGGCCGCCGGCTTGCTGCGCGATCTTTTCCAGCGCGGACGCCAGTCCTTCCGGGTAGCGCGTGAACCGGGCGGAGCAGGCGTCGGCCAGGTACTCGCGGCGGCGCGAACAGGCGAAATACAGGAGCTGGGCGGCAACTGGGGCCAGCACGGCCAGCAACAGGGCCACGATCATCAGGATGGCCGCCGCCTGCCCTCCGCCGCGTGATGACCGTCGGCTGCGCCCCGAGTAGTACGTGCCGCGCAGGAAGGCCTGCGCGATCATCACGATCGCCCCGACCATCACCGAGGCGAGCGTCATGAAGCGCACGTCCAGATTGCTGATGTGCCCGATCTCGTGCGCGATGACCCCCTGCAGCTCGTCGCGGCTGAGCCGCTTGAGCAACCCCGCGGTGACGGCGACGGCCGCCCCTGCGGGCCGGTACCCCACCGCGAACGCATTGAGGGAAGCGTCATCAATCAGGAACACGCGCGGCATCTTCGGCAGACCGGCCGCGATCGTCATCTCTTCCACAACGTTCCAGAGTTGGGGGGCGTCCTCCTTCTGCAGCTCGCGCGCCTGGGCCGAATTCAGGAGGATGCTGTCGCCCCCACCCATGGCCGTCAGCCACAGCCCGAGCCAGACCAGCGCGGCGACCCCCATCCCCACGAGGGCGCCGCCGCGGTAGCTCGCCAACTCATCCCACGCGGTCACCGGACGCTCCGGCGCCAGCCCGGGCGCGTAGCCCGTCAGGCCTTGCCAGCCGTGCAGGTGCGGCGCGGCATAGGATTGCACCGTTGCGCCGATGACAGCTCCCAGCACCACGAGTACGAGCCCCATGATGCTGATCAGCCACCACGAGCGACGTTGATTGGCGGCAATCGCTTCCCACATGGTCTGCGGCGATCCGTGTGCCCGGGACGACTCAGGAGCGGCCGAGTGCTGCGGCTGATCGCTGACGGCGCGCTAGAACTTCACCTGCGGCACTTCGCGTTCGGTCTGGTTCTCCAACTCGAAGAACGGCGACTCGCCGAAGCCAAACATGCCAGCGATGATGTTGGGCGGGAACGTCTGGATCCGCGTGTTGTACTTCATGACCGTGTCGTTGTAGAACTGCCGCGCGAAGCCGATCCGGTTCTCGGTCGACGTCAGCTCTTCCTGCAGTGCCAGGAAGTTCTGGTTGGCCTTCAGGTCCGGGTACGCTTCGGCCACCACCAGCAGCCGCCCGAGGGCTTGCGTGAGCTCGCCCTCTGCCTTGACCTGGTTGGGAATACCCTGGGCGCTGACGGCCCGCGCGCGGGCCGAGATCACCGCGTCCAGCGTGCCCTTCTCGTGCGCGGCATAGCCCTTCACCGTCTCCACCAGATTGGGGATCAGGTCGTGCCGGCGCTTGAGCTGCACATCGATCTGTGCCCAGGCCGCTTTCACCTCGTTTCGCAGCCGAACCAGACCGTTGTAGATGCCCACCAGCCACAACAGCGCAATCACGACAATGCCGAGCACAACCAGTAGCGCTATCAACGCGGTTCCCATGGTTATCCTCTCTGCCGCTCCCGCGGCGATCGTGTCTCCGGCGCACGCGCCAGTTGATTCCGGAACATCGCGCCGAAGAACTCGGCGACCGGTGCGTCCCCGCGCGGCGCGTAGTGCCGCACCACCGCCGCCAGCTCCCCTGCGTCCAGCCAGATCCCGTCCCCGACGGGACAGCGGTCCACGTCGACGGCCGGCGCGGCCCCCACGCGGAGCACCTGCATCTTCCGCCGACAGCGCGGACAGCGGCGCGGGCCGACCGGCCCGGTTTGGCCTAATTCCGCCGCCAGCGGCCCCCGCGGAGCGCCCGCCAGCTCCGCGACCAACTCCAGCTCACCCGCGTCGCACCACGTCCCGTGGCACGCCGGGCAATAGTCGAGTTCGACGCCCTCGTATTCGATGACGATCAGCGACTTATGGCAGTGCGGGCACACGTGGCGCGCTCCGGCTCGTTTCACCGTCGGCAGCATACCGCTGCGCCACGCAATCGTCTCGCCCCCACCACGGTGCGACCATTACAGATCCAGGCTTTCTTTGGAACCCCCGCCTGCCCAGCTGGCAGCCGCCGCCCCCAGAGGCGTGGCAGATGCAGGGAGGATGCCGGGACTTCCGGTCTCCGCGCGCTGCGTCCGGATCTCCCTCCCGACGTCGTCGTCCGCCGCGCCCGGCGCTTACGGCAACCCGGCAATGGCGTACGTTTCCGCCGGCAGGCTCTGCACCTGAACCTGCACCGTGCCGTTGACCGGGGACTGACTGGTGAAAGTCACGACGACCGTGAGCTGCGTGGGGCCCGGGCCACCCTCGCTGGGCACGACAAACCGCGCCGACCCGCTCTGGGGAATAAAGTTCCCGTTCGTCACCGGATCGACTACCACGTCCGTCAGGGTGACCTGGTAACTGGCGGTCGCCCCGGCAACCGCCACCTCACCTGTGCGAATCGTCATCACCCCGGCGGCCGTCATCGCCACCGTGATGTTGCCGGCCACCGTCCCGAGCCGCGCCGTCGAGATGTTGCACGTGCCGTCCAGCACGATGGCCTCATCCGGCGCGGCTCGCAGGGTGACGCCCAGACCGCCGGTGATGGCTTGGCTGTTGTACTGCAGGTCCGTAAACGTGATGGCGGCCGAGCGCGTCGCCCGCGTGACCGTGGCCTCCACCGCGCCCTGGACGGTCTGCCCGCCCGTCGCCGCGCCGCTGCAGCCGTCTGTCCCGAAGCTCAGCAGCAACTGGGCCTGCAGGGTCGACGCGCTGAAGCTGACCTGCGGACACTCGCCGAAGCCCCCGCTCACGGCGATGTCGTTCGGATCGACGCGATGGTCGGTGAGCGCACTGCAGGTGCCGAGCGCCGCCGCGGTGGCGGTCACCTGCTTGACAACCTGCGTGACCGCCGCCTGCTGCGTCTCAGACAGGCTGGACGTGGTGCTGCCAGGGCAGCCGCCCAGGACCAGCGCCGTTCCCACGATGCCCAGCACGATCAGGCCAAAGCGTGTCATCCGTCTGCTCCCTGAGATTGCCACCGCCGTCATCATAGTGTTATCGGTCGCAAAGCTCACGCGGCTGCCCAGCGCGTCCGAGCCGGGGGGCCCACGGGTGTCCGACCGTTCGCCACCGACCCCGGCGGCGCGTAGAATCGCCCTTTTGCAGAGGACGGCCACGGCATGGAATTGGACGGTCTCTTCCTGGACATGTACGGCACGCTGACCAGCGGCGATCGCGCCGCGGTCGAGCACACGTGCGCGGCCATCGTCCGCGACACGGGCCTGCCGCTGACGGCCGGCGAACTGAGCATCGCCTGGGGCGAACGGTTTTTCGCAGCGATGGACGACGCCCATGGGCGCGACTTCGAAACGCTGTATGAGGTCGAGGCCCGCACGCTCGTGGAGACGCTGGCCACGTACGGGAGGGCGGTCCCGCCCCAGCCCTACGTCGATATGCTCGTCGCGTATTGGCAGGCGCCGCCGCTGCAGCCGGAGGTCCCGGAATTCCTGGCCACCGTCCGCGCGCCGGTCTGCATCGTCTCGAACGCGGATCACGCGGACCTGCTCAAGGCGCTCGCCCGGCACGGCCTCCAGGTGGCCGAAGTTGTCACGTCCCAGGAGGTCGGTTGCTACAAACCGCACCCGTACATCTTCGACGTGGCGCTGCAGCGCACCGGCTGGCGGCGGCAGCATGTGTTGCATGTCGGCGACTCGCTGCACAGCGACGTGGGCGGTGCCCGGGCGGCGGGGCTGCGCGCCGGGTGGGTGAACCGCGCGCACCGCATCCACGACGTTGGGACACACGCGCCCGACTACGAATTCGCGGACCTCCTGGGGCTGCGCGACTTGCTCGCCGCCTGGCAGCGCCGTGTCGCGCCGGCCTGAGGTTCGCTCGCGGTGCGGGGCGCGCCCGGGCTGGATGGGAGCGCGTGCGGCCGCGCCGTTATCGGGCTCTTCCTTTCTCATTGCTATGCCGCGCCGCCAGCGATAATCTAGACCATGCTGGGATTGGATCACTTGGAAGCGACCGCCAGCCAAACTCCTGACCCGTTGCCGAGGGAAGAGATGAACACCATGTGTCGCCTCGCCATTGCGGCCACCCTGTTCCTCTGCGCCGGCCTTGCCAGCGCCCAAGCCGACAAGCTTCACGCCACCGCCCGGGTCGGCGACCTGCCGACCCTCGGCGCGCTGCTCGCCGCGGGGGCCGACGTCAACGCCGTGGACGCGGACCTGCGTACCGCGCTGCATTGGGCGGTCCTGCAGGGTCAGACCGATGCCGCCACGCAATTGCTGGCCGCCGGTGCGGACGTGAACGCCGTGGACCGCATCGGGCGAACGGCGCTGCACTACGCAGCGCAGGGCAATCACACGGCGCTGCTGGCCGAGTTGCTGGCCCGTGGGGCGCAGGTGAAGGTGGGCGACGCGCTCGGCGACACCCCGCTGCACTCGGCGGCACGGTTCGCGCGGCCAGAGGCGATCGCCATGCTGCTCGGCGCGGGGGCAGACGCCAACGCCCAGAACGCCGACGGGCAGACGCCGCTGCACGTGCTGGGCGCAGCCGCGCGGCCGGACGTGGCGGAGATTGAGGAACTGCTGCCCGAGCTGGCGCAGGAGCTGATTCATGCCGGCGCGACCCCGGACTTGGCGGATGGGCAGGGTCGCGTGGCCTGGCCGCACACGAACGTGGGCCAGACGCGGCAGCCCAGTGGCTATCCGACGTACGCCAGCATCGCCACCCAGCTCCAGACGTATGCCACGCAGTATCCCACGATCTGCCAGCGCTTCGACTTGGGGACCAGCTCGACGAGCGACCACATCTATGGGCTAAAGATCACCAGCAACGTGAGCGTCGAGGCGGACAAGCCGGAGTTTCACTGGATCGCGAACATCCACGGCGACGAGGTGACCGGCGTGATCATGTGCATGAATATGATCAACTACCTGCTCACCAACTATCCCAGCGACTCCCGCGTGGCCAACCTCGTCAACAACGTGGAGATCTGGATCATCCCGAGCATGAACCCGTATGGCTACGCGAACAACACGCGCGGAAACGCCAGTGGGACGGACATGAATCGCAACTTCCCAGAAGGCTCGGGCGCGAGCCCCGATCCCAATACGACGACGGGCCGGGCTCCAGAAGTGGCGACCATCATGAACTGGGTTTGGGCGCACTCGCCCACGCTCGGCGTGAACTATCACGGCGGGGAGCTCGTCGTGAACTACCCGTACGATAACGACGGCCTCGGTTCCACCTATTCGCCAACGCCGGACGAAGCGGAGTTCTACTGGCTCTCCGAGCAGTACGCCAGCCACAACCCGCCGATGTGGGCCAGCACCGATTTCACGCACGGCATCACCAACGGCGCGGCCTGGTACTCGATCGACGGCGGTCTGCAGGACTGGGCGTACCGCTACCAGGGGGTGTATCACATCACGATGGAAATCAGTGTGGTGAAAAGCCCGGCGTACTCCCTGATGGCCCAGTTCTGGACCGAGAACCGCGAATCCATGCTGGCCTACATGGAAGGGTGCCTGACCGGCGCGCGCGGCATCGTCACCGACGCCGCCACCGGCGCGCCCTTGCGCGCGACCGTCACCGTCGTCGGCCGCACGAGCAAGATCTACACAGACCCGGACGTGGGCGATTACCACCGCATTCTGCGGCCGGGTACGTATCAGCTCAAGTTTGACGCCACGGGGTACAGCAGCTTGACGCTGCCGGTGACTGTAACCTCCGGCAATGCGACGCGGCTGGATGTCGCGATGGGCGGCCCGCCGGCGCTGCAATCCCCCAACGGCGGCGAGACGCTCACGGCGGGAACTCCGGCCACGATCAGCTGGACGGGCGCCCCGACGCTCGCCTATCAGGTGCAGTACTCCAGCAACTACGGCACGACCGGGCCGACATCGGACGGTTTCGAAGGTGGCGCGCTGGGTTCGGCGTACACGGTCGGCGGCAACGCCCCGTGGTACGTGACCACCGGCACGCCCCATGCGGGTACGTACTCCGCCCGCGCCGGCGCGATCGGCCACAGCCAGAGCAGCTACATGACCCGCACCGCGCAGGGCGGGGTGGTCGGCTTCTACTACAAGGTCTACTCTGAGTCGGGCGCCGATTTCTTCCGCTTCTACGTGGACGGCGTCGAGAAGCTGAAGAAGTCCGGCAATGTGGCGTGGGCCTACTACACCACCGCGCTGGCGACCGGGACCCACACGCTCAAATGGGAATACACCAAGGATGCGAGCGTCAGCGGCGGCAGCGACACGGTGTGGATCGACGATCTCTCGCTCACGGGCGACGCGACGTCCTGGAGCGATGTCATCGCGCTGACCCCGGTCGGCGCCACGTCGACGACCTGGACGCCCGCCACCCCGGCCACCACCTACAAGGTGCGGGCGCGGGCCGCCTTCGGCGGCGGCAACTACAGCACCTGGGACGAGAGCAACTCCGTCTTTACCGTGATCGCACCGCCCACCGGTGCCTGCTGCCCGGGCGACGGGACCTGCGCCGTCCTCAGTGCAACCGCCTGCAGTGCGGCCGGCGGAACGTATCAGGGCGACAGTACGGTCTGCTCGCCGAATCCTTGCCCGCAACCGACCGGCGCCTGCTGCCAGGTGGATGGCTCCTGCACGGTCGGAACGGCCGCGGAGTGCTCGGCTGCCGGCGGAACCTACCAAGGTAATGACACGACCTGCTCGCCCAATCCCTGCCCGCAACCGACCGGCGCCTGCTGCCAGGCGGATGGCTCCTGCACGGTCGGAACGGCCGCGGATTGCTCGGCTGCCGGCGGAACCTACCAAGGTAATGACACGACCTGCTCGCCCAATCCCTGCCCGCAACCGACCGGTGCCTGTTGCCAGGTGGATGGCTCCTGCACGGTCGGAACGGCCGCGGAGTGCTCCGCCGCCAGCGGCACGTACCAGGGCGACGGCACGACGTGCACCCCGAACCCATGCGCGCCGCCCGTGTGCCCGGGTGACGGCAACTGTGACGGCACGATCAACTGGCGTGACATTGACTACTTGATTGCGGGTCAAAACGATAACGAGTCGGCCTGGCAGGCCTTGTTCGCCACCACTCCGAGCTGCGCCTTCGTCAACCTGGATGCCAGCAGTGACGGCCACGTGAACTGGCGCGACATCGACCCGTTCATCGCCCTGATGAACACAACCTGCGCAACCGGCCGCAAGTAACCGGGCGCAGCCGACCGGCGGCGCGGGGAGCACGGCAGGTCGGTTTCCGCGCGAAGCACCCAGGCGGGCCGGCGTGCGAGCGCCGTCCGGCGCGCTGGCGCGAACTGCGCTGCCCGAACGCGCCGCGCGCGGCTATCATCTCCGCATGCGCTTCGCTTTGGACTTTTCCGGCCCCGTGATCCGCGCCTCCGGCCTGGTCCGGCGCTTCGCCGACCTGACGGCCGTCGACGGCGTGTCTTTCGAGATCGCGGCCAACGAGTGTGTCGGGTTTCTCGGCCCCAACGGGGCGGGCAAGACCACGCTGCTGCGGATGATCTACAGCGCGATCGCCAAGTCCGACGGCGAGCTGACGGTCTTCGGGCGTCGACCGATGCACGACCGGAAAGCCATCAACGCCCGGATCGGCGTAGTCTTCCAGGACAACAACCTCGACGAGGAGCTCAATGCCGAGAACTCGCTGCTGGTCTACGCGCTCTACTGCGGCCTGGACCATCGCACCGCCAAGCGGCGCATCGTACAGCTGCTGGACTGGCTGGCCCTGACCGCCAAGGCGCGCAGCCCGATCCGGGCGCTATCCGGCGGGATGGTCCGGCGCCTGATGATCGCGCGGGCCCTGCTGAACAATCCGCGGCTGCTGATCCTGGATGAGCCGACGACCGGCCTGGACCCGCAGGTGCGCCACACGATCTGGGCCCTGCTGCGCGAGCTGAAACGCCAGGGTCTGACGATCCTGCTCACCACGCACTACATGGAAGAGGCCGAGCAGCTCTCCGACCGCGTGCTGATCATGGACAAGGGGCGGGTCATCCTCACCGGCGCGCCGCGCGAGCTGATCGAGCAGCACCTGGAACGCTACGTGCTGCAGACCTCGGGCCTGGCGGCGGCCCCGGACCTGAACGGCGACATCCGCCACGAGAAGGCCGGCGACGTGGACTACTTCTACTCCCACACCGAGCACATCCTGCAGGAGCTGCTCGAACGACTGGCCACGCCGCAGGCCGTGCTGCGCCACGCCAACCTCGAAGACGTGTTCCTGCGGTTCACCGGCCGGGGGTTGCACGAATGAGCGACAAACCAAGCATGCTGCCCGACCTGCGCAGCGAGATTCCCCTGCGGACCGGCTGGTTCTGGAGCCTGTACGGCGTGTGGTTCCGCCATCAGCGCGTGTACTGCCAGACGCTGCTGGCCAACGCCACGCCGCCCGTCCTCGAACCGCTGTTCTTTTTCACCAGCGTCGCCATCGGCCTCGGCGGCTACATCCAGACCGATTTCGATGGCCTGTCGTACCGCACCTTCGTCGCCAGCGGCCTGGCGGTCAGCTCCGCGATGTTCACGGCGGTCTTCGAGACCACATTCGGCACATTCGTCCGGCTGGTGTACCAGAAGACGTACGACGCGATGCTCGGGACGCACCTGCGCGTGCGCGAGATGTTCATCGGAGAGCTGCTCTTTGCGGCGACCAAGGGGGCCATATTCAGCACGATCGTCATCCTGGTGACGCTGCTATTCGGCGCCCGGCCGAACGCGTGGTGCCTGCTGGTCCCAGTCCTTGGGCTGGTAACAGCGTACCTGTTCGGGGCCATCGGGTTGATCGTGACCAGCTACGTGAAGACGATGAACAACTTCGCGTTCTTCACCTCGGGCGTGATCACGCCGCTGTTCTTCTTCTCCGGGACGTTCTTTCCGATCCTGGGCCACCACCCCCTGTTGGACGCGGTCGCCAACAGCCTGCCCCTGATCCACGCCATCGAGCTGTCCCGCGCCCTGTACAAGGCCCAGTTCGATTGGGCGACGGCCGCCCACGCGGCCGTTCTGACCGCCTATGTCGTCGTCTGCCACATCGTGGCTCTGCGGCGCATGACCAGGCGCGTCCTGGGCTGACCAGGCCCCCGCGCCGCCCCCTTGTGGTCCGGCCCGGTCCGAAGACAATGGTGCCTTGGTGCGGGCCGCGCGCGGCGGGCCCGGCAGCCCTAGACAACCGAGAGTGCAAGGAGTCCGGGATGACACGGCAGCAGATTCTCGCAGTCGCCACGGCGGCGGTCGTCGGCATCATGGCTTTCGCGGTCACGAAGAACCTCCACGCCCAGGCGGCCGGCACGCCGGTGACGGGCAAGATCGCCTGTGTCGACGTCGTGAAGGTCTTCAACGAGTACCAGCGGCAGAAGGACCTCAGCCAGGAAATGACGGACGTGCAGGCCAAGCTGCAGGATGAGAACACGCAGCGCCGGCAGAAGATCGACGCCTTGCAGGCCGAAATCGACAAGCTCGGCCCGGACGATCCCGGCCGCACCCAGCGCATGCACGACCTGCTCGCCATGCAGATCGACTACAAGAACTGGGTGGACCTCAAGCAGGCCGACATGAGCCGCGAGATCGGCGTGTGGTCGGTGAAGATCTACAAGGAAATCGTCAAGGCCGTCGAGGATATCGCCAAGCGCGACGGCTACGATCTGGTGCTGTACCGGGGCCAGTTCGAGTCGACCTCACTCGACCCGGAGCAGATCAAGGAGCAGATCCGCTCCATCCAGATTCTGTACGCCAACAATGCCATCGATATCTCCACGGTGATCACGGACAAGCTGAATGCTGACTACCGCACCCAGCCGCGCGCCAAGATGATGATCGTGCCGTAAGGATCCCCCGATGCGCCCTGCTACCCCCGACGTCACGATCACCGCCGCCGCGCTGGCCACCCTGGTCGCGGGCGAGCTGGTCGGCGACCCCGCCGCCACCGTCGCCTCGGTCGCCACCCTGGCCGAGGCCGGTCCGGACGCGCTGTCCTGGCTGGGCGATCCCAAGTACCTGCCGCGACTCGCCACCTCCCAGGCGGCCATCGTGCTCGTGCCGCAACAGTGCGAAGTGCCTCCCGGGCGGACCGTGATCCGCGTGGCCGACCCCGATCTGGCCCTGTGCACCGCGCTGCAGGCCCTCATGCCGCCCATGGATGACATTCCGCCGGGCGTGGACTTCTCCGCCCGCGTGGCGCCGGACGCGACCGTCACAGGGACACGCATCGGCCCGAATGTCTATGTGGGACCCCAAGCCATGGTTGGCCCGGGCACGCGGCTGTACCCGGGCGTGTACGTCGGCTTGGGCTGCCGCATCGGGCGGGACTGCACACTCTACGCCAACGCGGTCGTGCGCGAGCACAGCGTCCTGGGCGACCGCGTCACGATCCACGCCAATGCCACGATCGGGGCCGACGGCTTCGGTTACCTGCAGCGGGGCGGCGAGCATCGCAAGATTCCTCAGATCGGCCACGTGGTCATCGAGGACGACGTCGAGATCGGCGCCAATACCTGCATCGACCGTGCCCGGAGCGGTGTCACCCTCATCGGCCGCGGCAGCAAGATTGATAACCTCGTCCAGATTGGACACAATGTCCGCCTGGGCAAGCATTGCATCCTGATTTCGCAGTGCGGTGTGTCCGGCTCAACCACGCTGGGTGACTATGTGGTCCTCGCCGGGCAGGTCGGCCTGATCGATCACCTGCGAATCGGTCAGCGCGTGGTCGTGGCGGCGAAGTCGGGCGTGTCCAGCGACATCCCGGACGGCCAGGTGTACCGGGGCATCCCGGCCGTGCCGAACAATGAGTATTCACGCTCCGCCGTCGTGGTGCGGAAGTTGCCCAAGGTCGTGGAGCAGTTGCGGGATTTGCAGAAACGGATCGAGCAGCTTGAGTCAGCAGCGCACGATACAAAAGGAAGTTGAGCTCACCGGCCGCGGCTTGTTCACCGGCTTCCCGGTGACCGTGCGCTTTAAGCCCGCCGCCGCCGGCAGCGGGATCACGTTCGTGCGCACCGACCAGCCCGAGCCGGTGCGCATCGCCGCCCGCGTGGACAACCTCACCAAGCGCGCCCGCCGCACCTCGCTGCGCAACGGCACCGCATCCATCGAGACCGTGGAGCATTGCCTGGCGGCCGCCCGCGGGCTGGACATCGACAACCTCGTGATCGAGCTGGACAACGCCGAGCTGCCCGGAGTGGACGGCAGCGCCGAGCCTTTCGCGGACCAACTCGCTGCCGCCGGCGTGGCTCTCCTGGATGCCGAGCGGGAGTACCTGCGCGTCACCCTGCCCGTCCGCGTGGCGGACGGTGACGCGGAAGTCGTGGCCTGGCCGGTGGAGACGGATCGCCTGGAGATCATTTACGAACTGGACTATGGCGCGACCACGCCCATTGGCCACCAGATTCACCGTTTCGTCTTGGAGCCGGGCAAGTTCACGGAGCAGATCGCCCCGGCCCGCACGTTCGTGCTGGAGGAAGAGGCGCGGCAGATGCGGGCGGCGGGGCTGGGCACGCACTTGACCTACCAGGACATCCTGGTCATTGGTGCGGACGGCCCGATCGAGAACCACTTCCGCTACGAAAACGAGTGCGTGCGGCACAAGATCCTCGATCTGATTGGCGACCTGATGCTGGCCGACGCCTTCGTCTGCGGCAAGATTTATGCCCGCAAATCGGGCCACCACCTCAATCACGAGCTCGTGCGGCGGCTGCTGGAGGCGCGCGAGCGCGAACGTTTCGAGCACAAGCTCGTCAGCAAGCCGGAGGTGGACATCCGCCAGGTGCAGCGCATTCTGCCGCACCGCTACCCGATGCTGCTGGTCGACCGCGTGATCGAGATCGAAGGGGATCGTCGGGCGGTCGGCATCAAGAATGTCACGATCAATGAGCCGTTCTTCCAGGGCCACTACCCGCGCATGCCGATCATGCCCGGAGTGCTGATCATCGAAGGTCTGGCCCAGCTCAGCGGCATCCTGCTCTCGCAGAAGCTGGAGCACACGGGCAAGGTGGCCGTGCTGCTGAGCCTGGACAAAGTGAAGTTCCGCCGCCCCGTCGTGCCCGGTGACCAGTTGGTGATGGAAGCCCAGGCGGTGCGCGTGAAGGCCCGCACGGGCCAGACGATCTGCCGGGCGACCGTGGGCGATGAACTGGCCGCCGAGGCGACGATCCGCTTCATGCTCGTGGACGCGGACCCGGAGTGAGGTTGGCCGCAGGAGTCGACAAAGTCCCGTGCCGTTGAAGAGTGCATGACGACGATTCACCCCACTGCTTACGTGGATGCCCGTGCCGAGCTCGGCCCCGAGGTCGAGGTGGGCGCCTTTTCGTATGTCGGCCCGCACGTGCGCCTGGGCACGGGCTGCACGCTCGGGCCGCGGGTCACCCTGCTGGGACCGGCGGAGTTCGGTCCGCGGAACGTGTTTTACTCGGGCTGCGTGCTGGGGGCGGCACCGCAGGACCTGAAGTACCGCGGTGGACCGACGCGGCTGGTCGTCGGGGCCGAGAACGTCTTCCGTGAGCACGTCACCGTGCACCGCGGCACCGAACTGGACAAGCACAGCGGCGGCCTGACGCGGATCGGGGACCACAATCTCATCATGGTCGGCGTCCACGTGGCGCACGACGACGACTTGGGCAACCACCTCATCATTGCCAATAGCGTGCAGTTGGCCGGGCATGTCCGCATTGAGGATTGCGTGGTCGTCGGCGGCGCCAGCGCCATGCATCACTTCGTCACCGTCGGCCGCAATGCCTACGTCGGTGGCATGACCCGCATCACGCATGACGTCCCGCCTTTCATGAAGGTCACCGGTTACGACCAGACCGTGCGCGGCGTGAACGTCGAAGGCCTCCGCCGCTGGCGCTACCCGCCTGAGTCGATCGCCCGCGTGCGGGCCGCCGCCCGGCTCCTGTACGCCCGGCACGGGGAACGTTCCCCGCTGCGCACGACCGAGGCCTTGCGCGCGATCGAGGCGGATGGGCTGATGGCCGACGAACACGTTCGCTACCTCGTCGAGTTCCTGCGCCGCAAGTTGACGGTCGGCATCTTCGGCCGCGTGCGCGAACACTACCGCACGGACTGCCTGGAAGACCGCATGCGCACCAAGACCCCGGCGGATTCCGCCGGCCCCCCGGCACCGACACACTGAGCGGCGTGCCGCAGTGCCGTCGGTCCCGCTGCCCGATCGCCCTATCCACGGTATGATGCTCCTCATCCGGCCGGCGCTGCACGGCGAGGTCGTGTGCCGCGCGCCGCGCCGCCTTCAAGGAGTTTCCGGTGAGCGAGCGGATCCCCGTCGCGGTGATCGGTGGCGGCCACATGGGCCGACACCACGTGCGGACCTACGCGGAAATGCCCGGCGTCGAGCTGGTCGCGGTGATCGACGCCAGCCTGGAGCGGGCCAAGGCCCTGGCCGAGCCGCTGCACGTGAAGTACGCCCCCGCGCTGACGCCCGACCTTGGCCCGGTGCGCGCGGTCAGCGTCGCCGTGCCCACCGTCCACCACCTCGCCGTCGCCCGCCCGCTGATCGAGCGCGGCATCCACGTGCTGATCGAAAAGCCCCTCGCCCCCAGCGCGGCCGACGCCGAGCAGATCGCCGCCCTTGGGCAGCGGCACGGCGTCGTCGTGGCCGTGGGCCATACCGAGCGCTTCAACCCGGCCGTGCGCGCCGTGGATCGCTTGGGGCTACACGGCAAGTTCGTCGAGACGCACCGCATCAGCCCGTTCACGTTCCGCTCAGCCGACATCGGCGTCGTGTTCGACCTGATGATCCACGACATCGACATCGTCCTGCACCTGGTGCACGACGAAGTCGCCAGCGTCGACGCGGTGGGCGTCAACGTGCTGGGCAAGCACGAGGACATCGCCAACGCACGCGTGCGCTTCAAGCGCGGCGCCGTGGCCAACCTGACGGCCTCGCGCCTGGCCCTGAAGACCGAGCGCAAGTTGCGGCTCTTCGCCGAGAAGGCCTACGTCTCCCTGGACTACCAGAAGAAGGTCGGCGTGGCGATCACCCTCGACCAGAACCTCGACGTGCTCAAGCTCGCCCGCGAACGCAACCTGGAAGACCTGTCCCAGGTCGCCGGCCTGGACTTCGGCAAAATGGTCCACGTCGAACCGCTGGCGATCGACGCGAAGGACCCCCTGCGCACCGAGTTGGAGACCTTCATCGATTGCGTCCGCACCGGCGGGCGCCCGCCCGTGCCCGCGGAGGATGGCGTGGCGGCCGTGCGCCTGGCGGAGCAGATCGTGAGTTCACTCTCGGCGCATCGCTGGGATGGCGACATGGGGGAGCGCGTCGGACTCGCCGCCGACATCTTCGGCCGGGCCATGCGCACCGAGTAGCGTCGCAGACCACCTGCACTACGGCAGCCACGCCCCGCATTCCCGCAGCCGCACGCGCAGTGCCGCAACATCGACAACCCGCACCACCCCGCCATGCCGAGTGGCGGCCAGCGCGGCCGCGCACCCCGCCGCCTCCCCCAGCGCGATGCAGTTCGGCATCGTCCGCACCGCGCCCTGCACCGGCCGATCCGTGCTGATACAGCGGCCGGCCACCAGCACATTCGTCAGGCCGCGCGGCGTGAGGCAGCGATACGGTATGCCATGCGACTCGCCCGGCCCGTACTGATGAATCTTCTCTTCCCAGTTCACTTCTCCTCCGAGCGTCCGCTCCCACTCGCGGCGCGACAGGTGAATGTCGATGTAGTATGCGTTGCGGGCGATCTCATCGGGAAAACTGCGGCGCGCCAGGTAGTCTTCCAGTGTCAGCACGTAGTCGCCGAGGATCCGCCGCGTCTCGCGCACGCCAATCTGCACGCCGCTGGAAACCAGGTACGCCTGCGCGCAGCCCGGCAGATACTTGCGGATGAACTCCGTCAGGTGACGGATGAGCCGCCGGCCTTCGATCTGGGCCCGCGACAGGGCCGCGGCGTCGGTCCCGTCCACGTCGAACACGTGGCTGAAGTTCAGCCCGATCGTGGTCGGCGACTGGTACGCGACGTTGGCGGCCTCCTCCAGAATGCGCAGATCGCCGGCCGCCTTCGCCGCCGCGATGGCCGGTCGCAAGAGCAGGTTCTTCGCGTTATCGGCCCACAACCACGGCTGCAGCACCTGGTTGTCCACGCCCGCCAGCACAAAGCACATCGTCACGGGCTGCAACGCGCCCGTCTGCGGATCGCCCTTTTCGAACGGCGCCCCCGCCCGCGCCGCCATGTCGCCGTCGCCCGTGGCATCGATCACCACGCCGGCCACAATCCGCTGCAGCCCGGACTTGTTGTGCACGATCACACCGCGCACGGTGTCGCCGTCACGCTCGGCGTCCACAAAGTGCGTGAGCAACAGCACCTCGGCCCCGGCCGCGGTCACCCGCCGCTCGTAAATGAACTTAAGCAGCTCCGGATCGACCGGCACCCAGTCGTACGCGTCGGCGGGGATGTGCGGCATGCCCGCCTTCATTTCCTGCAGGATTTCGAGCGCGATGCCGCGCGTGATCGGCTGCTGACGATCCGTGAACGGACACCACGCCGGTACCAGCCCGGCCGTCCCCATGCCCCCCAGGAACCCGTATTGCTCCACGAGCAGCGTGCGCGCCCCCTCGCGCGCGGCCGCAATCGCCGCCCCGCAGCCCGCCGGCCCACCGCCCACGACGAGCACGTCGACCTCGCGCGCGCCGGGTAGGCCAGCCCAGTCCAAAGCCGCCGCCGGACACGATGCTTCTGGCGTATTCATGAGGTCAGTCTCACACTCTCTGGACGGCTTCGCAAGGCGCCCCCCGCGAACCCGCCGCTCCACAGATCGGTTTGGTCGCCTCGGACTGCCCCGCCGCCGCCGCTCCGGGTATCATGTTTCCCGACGCGGCCAGGGAACGGGCCACGCCAGAGGAGTGGCCATGGATCGTGAGCGTTTGCTGCAGTGGCGCGACCAGTACCGGTCCGCTCTGCTCGACGACATTGTACCGTTCTGGATGCGGCATTCCGTCGACCGGGAGCACGGCGGGTTCTACATGTTGCTGGGGCGCGACGGCAGCCTTTACGGCACCGACAAGCCCGTCTGGCTGCAGGGCCGCGCCACCTGGCTCTACGCCACCCTGTACCGCCTCGTCGAGCCCCGCCCCGAGTGGCTCGAACTCGCTCGCCACGGCTACGACTTCCTGACCCGGCACTGCTTCGACAAGCACGGCAAGATGTACTTCCTCGTCGACCGCGCGGGCCGCCCCCTGCGCATGCGCCGCTACGTCTATAGCGAGGTCTTCGGCGTGCTCGCGTTCACGGCCCTCGCCAAGATCACCGGCGACGAGCAGATCCGCCGCCGCGCCCTCGGCCTGTTCGAGCAGCTCGTCCGCTATCTCCGCACGCCCGGCTTGACCGAGCCCAAGGTCAATCCGCAGACGCGCCCGATGCAGGGCCTTTCGCCGCTCATGTGCCTACTGAACGTGGCCGACACGCTGCGGCTGATCGACGACGCCCCGGTCTACGAGCAGATCATCGACCAGTGCGTCACCGAGATCTTCCGCGACTTCGTCCGCGACGACATCGGCGCCGTCCTCGAAACCACCGGTCCCGGCGGCGTGCGCATCGACCAGCCCGAGGGCCGCGTGATGAATCCCGGCCACGCGATCGAGTGCGCCTGGTTCATCCTGGACGTGGCCCGCCGGCGCGGCGACCAGGCCCTGACGGCCCGCGCGCTCAAGATGGTGGACTACGCGATGGACCGCGGCTGGGACGCGCAGTACGGCGGCCTGCTGTATTTCGTGGACGTCGACGGCAAACCGGCCACGCAGCTCGAACACGACATGAAGCTGTGGTGGCCGCATAACGAGGCCGCCATCGCCCTGCTCATGGCCTACCAGGCAACGCACGACGAGAAGTACGCGCGGCAGTTTGCAGACGTGCACGAATGGACCTTTGGGCATTTCCCCGACTCGGCCTACGGCGAGTGGTTCGGCTACCTGCACCGCGACGGGCGCGTCTCCACCCCGCTCAAGGGCGGCGTCTGGAAGGGCCCTTTCCACATCCCGCGCGCCCTGCTCCTGTGCGCGCAGTTGTGCGACGAGTTGGCACGCTGACCATACCCAAAAAGCGCTGAGCTGGGACCGAATGCGGCGTACCGCCCAATCGGTGCCGATGTGGCCGATCCTGCCTCGGCCTACCCGTTCCACCCCATCGCCGAGGTGTCGGCCGGCGATACGCGGCGCCGCCTCAGCGCGTAGGTTGGGCTGGAACCGCAGCATACGCCACAGACTCGCAGCAAATCGCCCGGCGGCTCCCGCCCAGCATGACGTCCCGCACCCGCACCCGACTTCAGAAGATGAAATCCGTCGACAGGAAATGCGAGTGCCGGCCGCGGATGATCTCCGAGATGATCGCCTCGTTCGCGTCGTTCGCCTTCGCTGCCACCAGGCTCCGGATCGAGAAGACGCGCAGCGCATCCGATACCGAAAGCGTCCCCTCCGCCGAATCCTTGCGCCCGGTGAACGGAAACACATCCGGCCCGCGCTGGCACTGACTGTTGAGATTCACGCGGCAGACCTGGTTGACCAGCGTGTCCACAAGCCGGCTGAGCCTGCGGGCATCGCGCCCGAAGATCGCGGCCTGCTGGCCGGTCGGGCAATCGACCGCCCACTGAATGACTTCATCCTCGTCGTCGTACGCGAGGACCGGCACGACGGGGCCGAACTGCTCCACCTGGCACAGTTCCATGTCCGGCTTCGCGGGATACACGACGGCGGGGTAGTACAGCGTGCGGTCGATCGTCCCGCCGCCGGCATTCATGATCTTCGCCCCGCCGGCGGCCGCCCCGTCCACCAGCTTCTTCAGCCACTCCGGCTTGTTGTCTTCCGGCAGCGGCGTGATCTTCACGCCGTCTTCCCACGGCATGCCCACCTTCAACTCGCCCACCGCGGCCGCGAAGCGCGCGGTGAATTCCGCCGCCCGACTGCGGTGCACGAAGATGATCTTGAGGGCCGTGCAGCGCTGCCCGTTGTATGAGAGGCTGCCGAGCACGCACTCCGACACGGCCAAGTCGAGGTCGGCGTCGGCGCAGATGACGGCCATGTTCTTCGCTTCTAGCCCCAGCACGCAGCGCAGGCGATTCGGCCGCGGATGCTGGTGCTTGAGAATGGACGCCACCCCGGCCGAGCCGATGAAGGCGAGCACATCGATCGCTCCGCTGGTCATCAACGGGCCAACCACGGTGCGTCCGTCGCCGTAGACCGTGTTCACCACGCCCGGCGGGAATGACTCCGCGAACGCCTGCAAGAGCGGCGCGTGCAGCAACACGCCGTGCTTCGGCGGCTTGAAGATCACGGTGTTGCCCATGATCAGGGCCGGAATGAGCGTCGTGAACGTTTCGTTCAGCGGGTAGTTGAACGGCCCCATGCACAGCACCACGCCCAGCGGGCTGCGGCGAATCTGGGCGACGAAGCCCTCCTGTACGGCAAAACGCGAACTCGTGCGGTCCAGCTCTTTCAGTGCCTGAATCGTGTCGCGCATGTAGACGACCGTGCGGTCGAACTCCTTCTGCGCGTCCGGCAGCGTCTTGCCGATCTCCCACATCAGCAGCCGCACGACCTCGTCACGCTGCGCTTCCATCCGCGGCACAAACGTCTCCAGGTGGCCGATCCGTTCGGCCACCGTCATCATCGGCCAAACGCCGCGCCCGTGCTCGTAGGCCCGCTGCGCCCCCGCCAGCGCCGCCAGGGCATCCTCGGGCGTCATGAGCGGATACCGGCCGAGCCGATACGGCTGCGCATCCTGCGGGCCGCCGATGCAGACCGGCGAGAGCACCTCCTGACACGGCCCGCGCCACGCGCGCACCACGCCGTCGATAAGGTAGCGTGCCCCGTCGTAGTACGGCACGCGCAAGGCGGCCGGCACGGCGTCCAGGGTGACCGGGAACACGGGAGCGGGCTGGCTGACTTTCGTGGGCATGTTTCGCCTCGCTGGAGAGATCACACAACCGGGTTCGGCGGCTCCTGGCCGGACAGGACGGCCAGGACGTTGTCGGCCACCATCGCCGACATCTGCCGGCGCGTGGCCACCGTGGCGCTACCGAGGTGCGGCAGCAGGACGACATTGGGCAGCTCGGCCAAGCCGGGCGACAGGCGGGGCTCGTGCTCGTAGACGTCAAGCCCGGCGGCCGCAATCGTGCCCGCGCGCAGCGCCTGCACGAGAGCCGGCTCGTCGATCACCGGGCCGCGGGCGGTGTTGATCAGCACGGCCGTGGGCTTCATCCGCGCCAACTCCGCCGCCCCGATCAGATGCCGCGTCTCCGCGGTGAGGGGCACGTGCAGGGACAAGACGTCCGCGGCCGGCAGCACTTCCGCCAGCGTAACCCGCTGCGCCCCGACGCGCTGCTCCAATTCCTCGTTCGCTTGCTCATCCACATACAGGACGCGCATCCCGAAGCCGACCGACCGCAGCGCCACCGCCGTCCCGATCCGCCCGGTGCCAATGATCCCCAGCGTCGCCCCGCTGAGCTGCAGCCCCAGGAGCTGCGTAGGTGCCCAACCGGTCCACTGCCCCGCGCGGACCAGGTGATCGCCTTCGATCACGCGCCGCGCGGCCGACAGGATGAGCGCCCAAGCCGTATCGGCCGTGGCATCGGTCAGCACGCCCGGCGTGTTGGTGGCCCGCACGCCGCGCTGGCGACAGGCGGCCAGGTCAATGTTGTCGTAGCCCACGGCAAAGTTGGCGATCACCTTGAGCTGCGGGCCGGCGGCGTCGAGCAGGGCGGCGTCGATCCGCTCGCTGAGCATCGCGACGATGGCGGCCGCGCCATGTACGCGGGAAATCAGCTCGTACCGACTCGGCGGATCGTCCTGATTGATCAGGTCAACCACGTGCCCGGCCTGCTGCAGCCGCTCGCTGGCGGGCGGCGGCACGCGGCGCGTGATGAGGATTCGTGCTGTGCTCATGGGCTCCCTTTCTTTGGCCGCACCGACCGGGCCGCATTATACGGCGCCCGTCAGAGAATCAGCATCGCATCGCCATAGCTGTAGAACCGGTATTCCGCGGCGATGGCGGCGGCATAGGCCGCGCGGATCTGCGCCGGCGACGCCAGGGCCATCACCAGGGCCAACAGGGTGCTGCCCGGCAGGTGGAAATTCGTGATCATCCCGTCCACATACCGGAACGCGTGCGGCGGGTGGATGAAGATGTCTGTCCAGCCGCTCATAGCGGCCGGCGGCGGCGCCGGCATGCCTGCGGCAACACCCTGTCCCAGCGTCTCCAGCACGCGCGTCGCGGTCGTGCCGACGGCGAAGATGCGACCGCCGGCGGCCCGCGTCGCCCCCAGCGTCGCCGCCGCCGTGGGCGACACCTCAAACCACTCAGCATGCATGCGATGGTCCGCCAGGTCCTCCGCCTCAATCGGGACAAATGTGCCCGCCCCGACGTGCAGCGTCACCCGAACAATGCGGACCCCCTGCCGCTCGATGGCGGCCAGCAGCTCCGGCGTGAAGTGCAGCCCCGCCGTCGGCGCCGCCACCGCCCCGGGCTGCCGCGCATATACCGTCTGGTAACGCTCCGCATCGGCGTCCGACAGCGGCGGCGCCCCCGCCGCATCGCGGTGAATATACGGCGGCAGCGGAGTCTGCCCGATCCGGCCGAGTAACTCCAGCGCCGGCCGTTCCGGCTCCGGTCGCACCAGCCACTCCCCGCGTTCCGCCCGCGCCACGATCTGCAGAACCACCTCGGCCGCACACCGCAAGGACTCCCCCACTTTCAGGCGCGCGGACGGCTTGAGCAGCACGCGCCAGGCGGGCGGCTCGGCGTGCAGGAACAGCCCTTCCACGCGTCCCCCGGTCGCCCGCTTGCAGAAGAACCGCGCCGGGACCACGCGGGTATCGTTCAGCACAAGGCAATCCCCGGCCCGCAGGTACCGGGGCAGATCACGGAAAACGCGGTGCTCCAGGGCGCCCGTCGCCCGGTCCAGCACGAGCAACCGCGACGCGTCCCGCTGCGCGCACGGCGTCTGGGCAATCCGCTCCGGCGGCAGGTCGTAGTTCAGTTCAGCCAGCTTCAAACAGGCGCCTCGCGCTTCCAAAGACCGGGCGAAATTGTAGCAGCCGACGGTCACTCGCCGCGCGACAATGACCGCGTAATTTCGCGGGAGGCGTCCGATGGTCACCCACCCCGACAAGGCACCGGCCGCGGTCGTCCAGTGTGCCTGTGGCAAGCGCTATCGCCTGCCGGTCGTCCACGCGGGACAGCGGGCTCGCTGTCGACACTGCGGCAGCACGCTGACGATTCCCGCACGGAACCCCCTTCCGGCCGAGCCCGCTGCCGACGTTGCGCCCGCGGCTCCAGCCGGCGGCACCGACTGGCTGGCGTTGGCGAACGGCCCCGCCATCGAGCGTCCCGCGCCGCCGCCGGACCGGGAGTTGGAGGTTTCTCGCCCTCCCACTCCTGCGCCGGTCGCGCAGGTGCACCGCGCGGCCCCGGATTTCCCCGTCCCATCGACTGCGACAGTCCCGCCGACCTTCCTGTGGGACCTGCTGACCAGCTTCTGCCTCGCGGGCAGCAAGTCCAACGCCGTCAATCTGCTCCTCACCGCGGTGGGCTGCGCCGTGCCGGCTCTGATCAGCCAGATCCCGATCCTCGGCTGCCTCGCACTTCCCCTCGTGCTTGTGCTATCCGTCTGCGTCTCGCTCTTCGTCGTGCACTTCTACTGGAGCACGCTGACGCGTACGGCTGCCGGCGAAGACGACATCCCGGTCACGCAGACGGACTGGACATTCTGGGAGGACGCCATCAAGCCGGCACTCTGGCTGCTCGCGATCACGGCCATCTGTCTGGGGCCGGCGTACTACCTTCACGTGCGGCTAGCGGACGATCCCAACCACCGCCTGTTCGTCGCCACCGCGCTCCTGGCGGGCTCGTTCTTCTGGCCCGTCGCGGTCATGTCCGTCGCCCTGGGCGAGACGCTGCTCTTTCTCCGCCCCGACTGGCTGGTCCGCTGCATCTGGGGGATCGGCCCGGTCTACTTGGTCGCCTGGCTGCAAATCCTGCTCACGCTCGGCTTCTGGTACCTCTTCAACCGCGCGGAACGGCCTCTTGATCAACCCGGACTCAGACTGCTGGCACCCATCGCCGGCTACGCGGCCGAGCTGTACTTTGGCTACATCGTGTTTCGCACGCTCGGCCTCCTCTTCCGGCACTACCGCACACGCTTCCCCTGGAAGTTCTGAGCCGCACCGCGCAGGGCCGCCGTCACCGCGGCAGAAGACCTTGGCCCCGCGCGCTCGAGCGTGCTATATTGCGCTTTTGGCTGGACATGGAGGTCTTGCTGCTGCTATGCGTTCCGCACTCGTGCACGTAACCGTCAATCTCGATACGGTCCGCGCGTCCGCCGAAGCCATCCGCCGCCAGACGAAAGTCCCGGTCATCGCCGTCATCAAAGCCGATGCCTACGGCCTCGGCGCCCCACGCGTGGCCGACGCCCTCGCCCCGGTTGTCGACGAATTCGCGTATTTCACCATCTCCGAGGCGCGCGAGATCGCCCGCCCCGGCATCGTGCTGGGCCCACCGGTCGGCAGTCCGGCCGAATACCGCGAGTTGAACCTGCGTCCGGCCGTGGCGAACCGCGCCGATGCCGAACGCTTCAGCGGCCTGCCCGTCGCCATCAAGATCGACAGCGGCATGCAGCGCTTCGGCTGTCCCCCCGAGCAACTCGACGACCTCGTCCCGCGCTGCAACGTCCACGATTACTTCTCGCACGCCGTCACGCTCGAAGCCGTCGAACGCTTTTGCGCCGCCTGCGCGCATCGCGGCCGCCCGGTGCATGCCGCCGCCACCGCCCTGCTGCCGTACCCGCAGGCCCACCTCAACGCCGTGCGGCCGGGACTCGCGCTGTATCAGGGCAGCGTGCGCGTGACGACGCCGCTGCAACTGGTACGGCCTACACAGGGCCCCGTCGGTTATACCGGTTTTGAATGCCCCTACGTCGGCGTGATCCTCGCCGGCTACAGCAACCATGTGCAGGCCGGCCCGGTGGTCATCAACGGCCGCCGCCAGCGCCTGCTCGAAGTCGGCATGAACACGTCGTTCGTCAGCGTGGACCCGACCGATCGCGTCGGCGATGAGGTGGTCCTGCTGGGCGACGGCCTGACCGAGGCCGAGCTCGCGCGACACTTCCAGTCGCGCGAACACGAAATCCTGTGCCGCTACTCCGCGATGGGCGTGCGGCATTACACGGCCGGCGGCGTGGTAACTAGCGCAGGTTCGCCTTGTACCACTCAATCGAGCGCCGCAGCCCCTCGGAGAACATGATCTTCGGCTCGTAGCCGAGCACCTGCTTGGTCACCTTGATGTCCGCCAGGCTGTGCCGCACGTCACCTGCCCGGGTGGGCTGATACTCCGGCTGCACGTTCGTGTCCAGTAGCGCGTTGATGTCGGCGACGATCTGGTTCAGCGTCGTCCGCTCCCCGCACGCAACGTTGACGACCTCGCCGTGCACCTCCCGCGCCGCCGCCGCCAGCAGGTTGGCGTGCACCACGTTCTCCACGAAGCAGAAGTCGCGCGACTGCTCGCCGTCGCCGTAAATCACCGGCCGCTCACCCTTGAGCATACGGCTGACGAAGGCCGGAATGACGGCCGCGTATGCGCCCTTCGGGTCCTGCCGTGGACCGAACACGTTAAAGTAGCGCAGACACACCGTCTGCAGACCGTACACATGCGCCCAGCACGCGCAGTAGTGCTCGGCCGCCAGCTTGCTGACCGCGTATGGGCTCAGCGGGTGTGGGCACATGTCCACGGTCTTCGGCAGCACCGGCGTGTCGCCATAGGCACTGCTGCTCGCGGAGTACACGAAGCGCCGCGCCTTGGCGTCACGCGCCGCAATCAACAGGTTCAGCGTCCCGGTGATGTTGATGTCGTTGGCCGGACGCGGCTCCGCCACGCTGCGCGGCACGCTCGCCCGCGCCGCCAGATGGAAGACGACTTCCACGCCCTGCATCGCCCGCTGCACAACGGCCTCGTCCCGAATATCCCCCTCCACCACGTCGATGCGCCCGGCAACTTCGGCCAGATTCTCGCGCTTCCCGGTGCTGAAATCATCCAGCACACGAACCGCCTGCCCCTGCGCCAGCAGTCCCCGCACGATGTGGCTTCCGATAAACCCGCTGCCGCCGGTAACCAGGCTCAATCCCATGACTCATTCCTCGACTAGTCCGAAGAAGCGCACCGCGTTGGCTGTCGTCGCGGCCGCGAAGTCTTCATACCGCTCATTTCGGATTTCGGCCAGATAGCGGGCCGTATGCACCAGCAACGCCGGCTCGTTGGGGCGAATCTTGCGCATCGGCTCCGGCGCCAGGTACGGCGCGTCGGTCTCCACCATGATACGAGTGCCGGGGACCAGGCGTGCGGACGCGCGGATGATTTCCGCCTTCTTGAACGTGACCACGCCTGTAAAGGAGAGGTAGCAGCCCAGGTCCAGGGCCCGCCGGGCCACATCCGGGTCGGCCGAAAAGCAGTGAAACACAACCCGCCCCGCCAGCGCCGGATACTCCGCCAGAATCTGACAAACCCGGACTTCCGACTCGCGGGCATGGATCACGACCGGGCGCTGCGCAGCGATCGCCAGCTCCAGGTGCGCGCGAAAAACCTCTTCCTGCCGCGCTGGCGGCGCAAAGTCATAGTGGAGGTCCAGGCCCGTTTCCCCCACCCCCACGATTCGCGCCCGCAGTCCTTCCGCCGGCCCCTGCCCCGCCAGCACCTCGCGCAGGAAAGCGCAATCATCCGCCCCGCACTTGCCGGCCTCATGGGGATGAATACCCACCACCAAGTCAAGCGCCGGGAACTTCCGCACCAGGTCGAGCCCCGCCCGCGTGTCGACCGCGTTGACCGCCACCAGAATCGCGCGGGTGACCCCCACGGCGCGCGCCGCCGCCAACACACTCGCGACGCGCGGGGCCAGTTCCGGGCTGGTCAGGTGGCAGTGCGTGTCAATGAGCATGGCTGCCCACTCACCTATTCCGCGTTCTGCACCTGCTCTTTGATGCGGTCGATCGCGCTCTTGATCTCGATGATCTCGCGCGCGATCGCCGCATCGCCGGTTTTCGAACCGATCGTGTTCGCCTCGCGCAGCATCTCCTGGGCGATGAACTCCAGCTTTCGTCCCGGGGGCTCACTCGCCTCCATCAGCAGGTCGAACTGCTGCAGGTGCCCTGCCAGACGGCTGATTTCCTCGCTGATGTCGCTGCGCTCCGCGTAGATGGAGACCTCTTTGAGCAGGTCGTCCGCCGCGAGCGTCACGTTGCTCCCCGCGATGAGCTGCGTGACACGATCGTGCAAGCGGTCGCGATACTCCCGGATCACCTCCGGCGCCCGCGCGCGAATAACCTCCAGCGAGCGCGTCATCGCCGCGCAGTACGCCCGCAAATCGCGCGCCAGCGCCTGCCCCTCCGTCGTGCGCATCTCGATCAAGCGATCGAGGGCGCTCCCCACCAGCCGCGCCACCACCGCCCACTTCTGCTGCTGCTCGATCTCCGAAGCCTCGCGCGGCTGACAGGCCCCCGGCAGCGTCAGCAAGGTCGCCAGGTCCACGCGCGCTCGGGCATCCTCCCCCAACAGGCCGGAAAGCTGCGCCAGGTACGACCGCACCGCCGCCGTGTTGATCTCCGCGGCGGCGTCCGGGCTCAGGTCGCGTACGTACAGCCGCAGCGTGAGACTGCCCCGCGTCAGCCGCCCACGCAGCGCCCGCTCCACCTCCGTCTCCAGAAAAGCGAAATCGTCCGGCAGATGAATCGCGGCTTTGAAGTAGCGGTTATTGACGCTGCGCAGCTCAAGGTGGTAGGCGTGTCCGGCCTCCTCCACGCGCGCCTCGCCGAACCCGGTCATGGACAGGATCATTGCCAGGCTCCCTCAACGACACGACCTGCGTGCCGGCCCGCCAGCGCGTGCCACACGTGCCGCCGATCAAACCCCCTGCACCTACCCCCCCAGTCGGCTACGTTCCCGCCCACCTGCCCGGGCAACCCCCACCCAGAGCCTGGCGCCGGGCGGTCACCGCGGACTATTGCCCGGTCCCGTTGCCCGGTTGGGGCTCGCCGGGAGCCGGCGGAGGAGTGTCACTCGGCGCTGGCGCCGGCGTTGTCGGAGCCGGTGTTGCCGGTGCGGGCATCTCAGTTGGTGCCGGGGCCGGCGTCACTGGGGCTGGCGCCGAAGTCGCCGGAGGTGTCGTGACCGGCGCGGGCGACATAGGCTGCGTGGTCGGCGTCAGGGGCGCGGGGGCAACCGGCGCTGCGGGCGGCGGCGGCGGCGGCACACTCAAGCCCGGCCCGACCGGCTGGAACACGTAATTCAACGCGACGGCGAATGTGAGCAGGATCACAGCAAAGACAATCGTCACCCACGTCAGCACGTCGCCCGTCTTTGCCCCGAAAGCCGTTCCACCCCCGGCACCACCGAACGCGCCGGCCAATCCGACGCCCTTCCCACGCTGGAGCAGAATCACGATCATGAGTAGGAGCGCAACGACCGCGAAGAAAAACGCGTAGATGGGGTGATACCACAGCGCAGCCAGCATCATTGCCTGCCTCGAAATCGCTCAAGTGCGCGACCCGCGGTCTGCGAACTCCGCAGCACCCGAGCCGAACCTCACAATATAGCTCTTCTACCCGCGGCTTGCCAGCGTGGCCGTGATGATTCCCAGGAACGAATCCGCCTTCAGGCTCGCCCCCCCAATCAGGCCGCCGTCCACGTCCGGCTGCTTCATGATCGTGGCCGCGTTATCCGGCTTTACACTCCCGCCGTACAGAATCCGCACCTGGTCAGCGACCCCGCCAGCCAGGGCCCGCAGACGCCCCCGCAGGTGGGCGTGGGCTTCCTGAGCCTGCTCCGGCGTCGCGTTCTGCCCAGTACCGATCGCCCAGACCGGTTCGTAGGCAATCACCAGATCGTCCGACCCCCGCAATGCCAGCCCCACCAGACCGGCCGTCAGTTGAAACGTCAGGACATCCATCGTCTGCCCGGCATTCCGTTCGGTCAGCGTCTCGCCAACACACAGGATAGGAGTCAGACCCACCGCCCGGGCCGCCCGCACCTTCAGATTGATCATGCGGTCATCTTCGTGATGGCCGATCGTATGGCGCCGCTCACTATGCCCGATGATCACGTACTTGCAGCCCGGCTCGGCCACCATGGCTGGCGACAGTTCGCCCGTAAATGCCCCGCTCGCCTCAAAATACAAATCCTGTGCCCCCAGCCGAATCGACGTCCCCGCCACGGCTTCCGCCAGAGGGAAAAGATAGACCGCCGGCGGACACACCGCCACCTCGACGCGGTCACCCACGCCTGCCGACTGCAGACCCGCCTTGATCCCGGCGATCAAGTCCCGCCCCCGCTTCACATCGAGGTTCATCTTCCAGTTGCCAGCGACGAGCGGACGCCTCATAACTATTTCTCCCGTAGATGCTTACATCCAGTCGTGCAGCGCCATACAGCAGCGCTCCGTGCCGACGCACAGGCCGCGTATTGAAAGGCCACCGGCGACCACCGTCAATCGCACCGGACGCCGGAAACCGAGTGCTGGCCAGAATTTCCCCAGTCACGCGCACCGGCACCCATAAAAGGCCGCTGGAGACGCCCAGGTGACATGGTAGCGGGAGCGCTTTCGGATATTTCCCGTTTGGCGGGACGATCCCCGATGATTTTCCCCCCCGCCTTCGACTATGATCCGTCTGTTTCGTCGCTCGAACGCGTCTGGGCAACGCCGCCGAGCGCGGGAGTCGGACACCGAGCCTTCGGTGAGGCTCCCCGTCAGGGTTCGGAGGACATGTATGGGTTTGGCGACACAGCCGCTGGCGCGACTGCTCGGTCTGGGTGTACTCATTATTGGATTGGCCGGAGGTCAGGCGCCCGATGCTCCCTCGACCGCCACGGCTCCCCGACCCGCTTTGGTACGGGTGGCGACCCCCCCGCCGGCCGCCCACGTCACCATCCCCGTCCTGCCTCCTGACTATGACGAGGCCGACACCGAGGAGAACGACGGCCTGGCTCTGACCGACCCCGAGCCGGACGAGCAGGACCCCTATATCGCTTCGGCACCGGCGCCGACCAAGCCCGCGCCCCAGGCGAAAGTCACCCCCAAGCCCGTTCGCCGCACGATCCGCCGTGTCTGCCGGGTCACGGCCTATTGCGACCGCGGTATCACCGCCTCGGGCTTGTGGTCCGGGATCGGGCAGTGCGCCGCGCCCAGCTACATCCCCCTCGGGTCCACGGTCTACGTGCCCGCCCTGGGACGACGGTTCGTCGTCACCGACCGCACGCATCCCCGCTTCCGCCACAACACCGTCGACATCTTCATTCCGACCGAGTACCAGTGCGTGCGATTTGGGCGCAAGTACCTGGAGTGCGAGTTCACGCTGCCGCCAGGCCCTACCAACGATCGCGCGGCCATACGCCGCACCATGCTGACGGCCGGGCGCGGGGACTGAGCCGGGTTTTCGGCCCGTCGTTTGGGGGGTATACTAGGTTGGATCGAGCGACGGGTTGTGCGGCGCCTCGCGTCGCACTGAGGGAGCACGGATGCCCCCCCGAACCGGACAGCCCTGTGGGCACCGCCAGCAAGTCGAGGCCCTCGCCGCGGGTGATCTGACCGGGGCAGCGCAGCGCGACGTCGAGCAACACCTCGAGCAATGCGAGCCGTGCCGCGCGCACTTCCGCCAGCTTACCGCCGATCGTTTCC
Source organism: uncultured Planctomycetales bacterium (assembly GCA_964523405.1). Lineage (GTDB taxonomy): Bacteria > Planctomycetota > Phycisphaerae > UBA1845 > Fen-1342 > CAZGAQ01. The sequence continues at coordinate 265,663 of CAZGAQ010000001.1, read as the reverse complement.
CGCGGTTCCGGGGTTATACCATCCTCGCCGAACTCGGCCGGGGGGGCTTCGGGCACGTCTACAAGGCCATCCACCACGGTAAGGCGCGTGTCGAAGCCATGAAGGTGTTGTTCGGCAAGACACCGCTGCGGGAGGCGTACTTCGAGAACGAGGTCCACCTGGTGGCGCGCCTCCGGCACCCCTACCTCGCCACTCTCTACGAGGCGCATCTCAACGCCCCCCCGCTTTACTACACGATGGAGTACGTCGCGGGCCAGCAACTCGACGCCTACCTGCATTCGCATGATGTCTCGCTCGAAGAACGCATCGAGATCATCAAGAAGGTCGCCACGGCCGTCGCCTATGCTCACGGCCAAGGCGTCGTGCACCGCGACCTCAAGCCACAAAACATCCTCATTGATCCCCAGAACCAGCCGCGCATTGTCGATTTCGGCATCTCCAAACGCCTGGGGCTCGCGGGCGCGGCGGACACCGCAGGCGCTTCTCCACGTACGGAGGGCGCGCTGGGGACCTACGGCTACATGGCGCCGGAGCAAATTGCCGGCGGCGCCGTCGACGCCCGTGCGGACATCTATGCCTTGGGCGTGTTGCTCTTCCACGTCATCACCGGTCTGCCGGCCCGCTCGGTCGCCGAACCGGACCGGCTTCTCGCGCGACTTCGCGAGCGCCACGTCAGTCGCGCCGATGACTTGGCCGCCATCATCACCCACGCCGCCCGGCCCGCGCCGGAGGAGCGCTACCCTACCTGTCTCGCCCTCGTCGCCGACCTCGACCGCTACCTCGCGGGCCGCGAAGTCCAAGCCCAGACCAACCCGACGGCCGGCTATCACGCGATCCGCCTGGCTGCCCTGGTCCTGCGCACCTACCCCCGCAGCGTGCAGGTCGCGGCGACGGCCGTAATCGTCGCTACCCTCACGCTGGCCTTCTGGACCACCGGCGCCCGTTGGTGTGTTGCCGGAACCGGCCAGCCCCAAACCGCCCTCATCGCCGTGACGCCAGACACGCTGACCGCCGCCGCAAACGGCCGCATCGGCGCCGCCCTCCCCGGCTTCGACCCCAACGAGCGCCCGAGTTGGCGCCTGCTTTACGGCCGCCTGCTGGAGAAGCTGGCGGAAGCGGGCCCGCGCGTCGTCGTCTGGGATTACACGTTCCGCACTTGCGACCCGCGCTACGATGCGGCTCTGGTGCGGGGCATCCGCAACTGCGGGGTGCCGGTCGTGGTGGGCAGCGCGAAGTTTGACGTCAACGGCGAGCCACAGCTCTGCGCCGCGATTCACGCGGCGGCCCAGGCCTGGGGGCTCTTGCTGGTGACGCGCGCCGACACCCTCCGCGCGGAAGTGAATGTACCCCTTGCACTGCAACGCGGCTTCAATCCGGCCATCCCCTCCCTGGCGCTGGCGGGCTTCGCGGCCGCCCGCTTTCCGGACTGCGACGTGGACATCGACGTGCAGCCGACGCAGCTTGAGCTCCGCTATCGCCGTCGCCACGTCGCGGCCGGCGAGCGGCGCTGGCGCGGGGCGGCCGAGACCGACCGCATCCCGATCTTCAGCGTGGATCCCGCGGGCACACGCTCGCCCGATCTGGAAGCCGAGGACCGCCCCGCCCACGGGCGCTTCCGCCTCGACGATGTCGCCGTCTGGGCGCAGCGCGCCATCCCGCTGGAACAGGTGCTGACGGCGGAGGCGCAGCAGGTGCGTGCCTGGTTTGGCGGACGAGCGGTTCTGGTCGGACAGATGCTGCCCGGGCTGGATCAGCACGAACTCCGGTCCGATCAGACCGTCTTCGGCTGCCAGGTGCAGACGGCCATCTTGGACGCCCTGCTGGCCGGGGCTTTCATCCATCGCGTGGATCGCCCCGGACTGCTGGGGCGCGTCTGTGTCTGGTGCGCCCTGGCCAGTCTCGCCGCCGGTGCGGTGCCGCTTTGCCGCCGCGGCGCCGTCTGGCCGGTGCTGGCCAGCGCAGCGGCGGCGATGCTGACCGGCATCCTCCTGACGTTCGCGCTCGCCGTGGGGGCCACCTCCGCTTGGGCAGTGGAAGCGACCATTGCGGGCTGCGCACTGCTCAGCGCCGGCGGGCTCGCCGTATTCATCCGGCAATTGCACGAGCGCCAGTTGCACCTGGCCCCCACGCCGGTCTGGCTGGCGGGCAGCACGACCACTAGCACGACGGTCCTGGTGGGCACGCCGCGGGGCAGCGCGTCACGTTCCAGCGCACCAGCCGAACAAGCCGCCAGCGATCCCCGCGGTCGCTAGAGCGGTTTCGCCAATGGTGCGTTGCCTCGGAGCGTCAGGACTCCGCCTGCCCCGAGCGATTGTGCGGGATGCCGGACGGAGCACGCCCGTTCCGGAACACGACGCCTGAGGTGAAACCGCTGTAGAGCGTGGGGATGGCCCCACCACCCAGGGCGAGTCACCCGCGATTGGACGCCGCCCGGCCAGCCAGCCGTGGCGCGGTTGGTTGCGGACGCGACGTGCGACTCAACGCAATCCGAGGGACCAAACTGCTAGCGCAAGCAGCAGGGTCGCCGAGAAGACTCGGAGCGTGGCCGCCACATATCCGCCGAAGATCAGCTCGCGCGGCGTGTACGTGGATAGCGGCTCGACCGCCATGGTCAACCCTCCGCCCCCATGACCACATAGTCGTACAGGTTGACCAGAATGTTCCAGACATCCACGATGAATAAACTGATGGATGTGAAGGGAAGCACCGTACTCACCTGCTTTCCGCTTCTTGCCCTGCCGGCTTAGGAGGGTCTGTTCACTGGAGTTGGTTCCTGGGGTCTGGTAGTGGTTGTCGCAGACAAGGGACTCGGGCGGGTACGTTCGGGTCGGCGGGCCCCGACCGAAGAAGCTCGGGGTGGAACTGCGGAGCTGCGGATGGCTCGGCTGATGACGGGCGACAGGCATCACGCCCGCAAACTTCTTTCTCCCACTCCCAACGAACTTGAGAGCGAGCCGCTGCACGGCCGAGCCTCCAGGCTTCTGCACACTGCATCGGCTGTATTTGCCGGACGCTGTGAGAAAATGGGTTCCATGACAGCCAACGCGCAAAAAAGAGCACGCCCGGCCCCACCCCGACGCCCCAGCCCGCCCTGGCCGCGAACGACTTCGCGAGCAGTCCGGAGGAATCCGCTTTGGACTCAAGCGCGCGGCCCCGATCGGGCGATGGAATAGCAAACAAGGCCCTGGTACACCACGTTTCAGGGCTGCAGGCCTGGAAAGCGGAAGCTCCGCGCGGCGCAAACCGCCGGCCGGCGGCTTCTCTACGCTCTCTGGCGGGAAGCGAAGCTGTCGGAAAGATGCGGGGCGCCGCCGCCCTCGAGGCGGCGGCCGTTTCACGCAGGTCGAAAGGAAACGGTCCGCCTGACGATGAGTGGGCCTCGACTCGTCCCCTGACGGGGCGCCCCTACCTGCTCCCTCCGTGGCAGTGTTAAGCCGAACGATGCCGTGTTGGGATGACAGGCGAACACAAAAGGCCGGTCCCGCAGTGGAACCTAACCGCGCCCCCTGGCGAATGCAAACGTGGACCCGAGGACTCCGGTTTATGTGTGTCGCCTGGTGAGGGGATGACACGCGCCGCTCGGCAGGCCCGCAACTAGCGGACCGCGGCAGGCTACACGTCGGCCGCACCAACAGCTAGAATTGCACCTCCGATCACACGGGCGGCGCAGGACACCCACATGGCGGTTCGGGGCCGCCGCGCCTCTCCGTGACGTTCGCCGGCCCGCGCACGGCGGAAGATGAGGGCGTCAACGCATGGCAGAGCAGCCAGCACAGCCGGGCGATTCCACGCGGAAGCCGGAGGCGTTTCCGTCGAGTCCGCCCGCCGCTCCGCCCCCCTGCGTTGACCCCCAATCCATCGCTGAACTGCGCGCGGCCCTGCGCGCCTGTCAGCTCGAACTGGAGCAGCTGCGCGCCGCCCCCATGCGCCGTGAAGTACCCAGCACACGGCCATTCCTGTCCGCGCTCCCGTCACACATCGCGGCCGACTTGCCGGAGGCGTTCTGGCTGACCGACGTCGGCCGCGCGGACCTGGTCGAAGTGGGCCCCGACTACGCCGGAATCACAGGCCACTCCGGGGCTGAAGCCCTGCTCTCGCATACGCAGTTTCGCGCCCCGCTCTTTCCGGAAGACCGGCAGCGGGCAGTGGCGGCCAGTCAGCGGCAGTTTCAGGGTGCGGCAACGCGCGAGGAGTACCGCATCGTGCGCCCGGACGGCTCGGTCCGTCACGTGCTCGATCGGGGCTTCCCGATCAAGAACGAAGCGGGGCAGGTCATCCGCGTGGCGGGGCTCATGACCGACATCACCGCACTGCAGCAGACGATCGCGCAGCTGCAGGAGCAGCGCGAACTGCTCCAGGAGATCATGGACGCGACGACCGACATTGTCGCGGTGCGCGATCGCGATTTGCGCTACGTCATGCTGAACCGCGCCGGGCGGGAGCTCAGCCCGATTCTGGCCAACTGCATCGGGCAGACGGCGCTCGATTTGTTTCCCCTTGGCGAGGCCCGGCTGCTGCAGGCACGGGACCGGGAGGTGCTGGAGACCGGCACGCCGCTGGTCACCGAGGAATCGGTCACGCTCGACGGCGTGACGCACAATTTCCTGACAGCCCGCTCCGCCCAACGCGATGCCCACGGCGCCATCATCGGCGTCATCGTCGTCACGCACGACCTGACCGACGTCAAACGCGCGACCGAGCAATTGCGCCAGGCCGAACGGCTGGCATCCATCGGCACGCTGGCCGCCGGCATCGCCCACGAGATCAACAACCCCGTGGGCGGCATCCTCCTGTCCGCAGAAGGGGCCTGGGACGAGCTGACCTCCACCGGCGACCGCACGTATGTCGCGACCTGCTTGAAGGAGATCATGGAGGACGCCAAGCGCTGCGGCCGCATCATCCAGAGCATTTTGCGCTTCGCGCGCCAGCAGCCGACCGAGAAGTGGCCGAACGACGTGAACGCGCTCGTGCGGCGCGCGGTTCATTTGACGCGGGAGGCTGTGAGCCGCCGCGGCGGCGACCTTTCCGTGCAACTGGCCCCCGACCTGCCCGAAGTGGCTCTGAATCCAACCGAATTCGAGCAGGTTCTGATCAACCTGATTCAGAACGCCGTCGAGGCCGGGGGGACCAACACCCGCGTGGTGATCCAGTCGCAGCGCCATGAAGTCGGCGTGCGGCTCCGCGTGATCGACAACGGCCCGGGCATGACGCCGTCCCAGCTGGCCCATGTGTTTGACCCGTTCTTCACAACCCGCCAGCAGACGGGCGGCACGGGTCTGGGCCTCAGCGTCGTGCACGGTATCGTCGCGGCGCACGGCGGGCACATCTCCGTCGACAGCGCGCCGCAGCAAGGGACGACCTTTACGATCGAGCTGCCCGGTTAGGCCAGGAGGACACGATGGTCCGAGTCCTTGTGGTGGATGACGAGCCACGCTACCGCGACCACATCAGCCGCGTCCTCACGCGCGACGGGCACGAGGTCCGCGTGGCCGGCAGTGCCCGCGAAGCCATCGCCTCGGGCAGCGCTTTCCGCCCGCACGTCCTCGTGGCCGACTGGATGTTGCGCGACCAACTGCACGGCCTGCAGGTGTGCGAGTCGCTCAGCACGGCCGTACCGGGCCTCAAGACGATCCTGATTACCGGCTTTCCCAGTGCGGACGTTCGCGCCGATGCCCGCAGTGTTCAAGTGGTCGAGTTCATCGAGAAGCCGTTCGAAATGGCCCGCTTGCGGGATGCCGTGCGGGCCGCGGCCGCCGCCGGTCCGACGCCCCTGGGAAACTCGCCCATCGCGGTGCTCGATGTGCGCCGGGACGGAGTCATTCGCTTCGCTAATGAACGTGCCCGGCAACTGCTTGCCCAGACGACCTCCGGCGTGGCCGCCACAGACCTGGGACAGATTCTCGAGCTGGGCGCCAACACGCCGCTGGGGCGCGCCACGGAGCGCTGGGTGCCGGTCGCCCCGCGCGGGCCGGCCCCGCTGCGCTGGCAGGTGCGCGCCAAGGCTCATGTCGGGGAGTCCGGCTGGCTGGTGGTCATCGTCCCGGACGAGCAGCGGCACCTCCAGGAACACCCCGTGGTGCGCATGCTTCTGGATCTGGAGGCTTCGCCCGCTACGCCTTGGCCGTTCGGCGGGCGGACCCTGATCGTCGACGATGATCAATGGGTGCGACATATCGTCGCCCGACAGATTGAAAACGGGGGCGGCATCTGTCACACTGCCGAGAGTGCCCAGGCCGCACTGCAAACGTGTCTGCGCGACTCCGGCATCGAGATCGTCGTCATCGACCACGATCTGCCGGGCGAGAAGGCGGGCGAATTGGTGGCCGGCATCCGCCAACACCTGCCGCAAGTCCGCTTCGTGGGCACCAGCGGTCTCGATCGCGCCGAGGAATTCCGGCAGATGGGCGTGACGGCCTTTCTGCTGAAGCCCTGGGCGATGGCTGACCTGATCGCCGTCCTGCGACAGCAGATCGGTCGCTGTGCCACGTGTGACTTGCCCCTGCCCCTCCGGCATCCGCAAGCCCGCGAGGAAGCGGACCAGTGGGTGTGTGTGCGCTGCGGCCGGCACTACCAGGCCGTTCTGGACGAGAATGCCACGATGGAATCGCGCCGTAATGTAGTTCCCCTGCGAGGAGTAGAAGCGGGCGCGCGCGTGCCCGAGGAGGATTCGGAATGAATACACTGGTACTGGATGACGAGCTGCGCTATCGAGAGCACATCCAGCATTTCCTCGAGCGCAAGGGCCTGCACGCCATCACCGCCGCCAGCATTGAAGAGGCGCGGGAGCGGCTGCGCAGCGCGCCCGTCGAACTGATCATCGTCGACATCCGCCTCTCCGACATGATCAACGGCCTCGATTTCGCGGACTGGGCGCGCCAACAGAATCGGGAGCTCGCCCTGATCGTCATCACCGGCTACAGCTCGCCGGACTACGAGCGCCGCAGTCGGGAGCTGGGCGCCGTGGCCTATCTGGAGAAACCGTTCGACCTCAAAGAGCTGGGCTTGCACGTCCAGCGCGTCCAGGACCGCCGCCAGCTCCTGCAGGAGATGCACCGGCTCGAGCAGAAACTCGCGGCCGCGGAAGAGGCGGCCCCGGCGGCGCAATTGCTGACCGGACTGCCCGTGGCCTGCATCAGTGAAGCGGGAGCGATCCTGTTCGCGACACCGAGCGGACGCGCGGCCCTGGAAGCAGTTTCAGATCCGCAACAGACCCGTCCGTTGACGGACGTAACGCCCGGCTTGCTGGCCTGCCTGAAGACGGCCGAGAACGAGAAGCACCCCTGTTGGCTCACGCTGTTCCGCCGCGACGCAATCCTGGGCGAGTACCGGGCGATGGTCCTGCGCACGCAATGGCGACACGAGCCCGCCCTGCTGGTCCTGCTGCTGGAGGGCGGCGCTGCCGGCTCGGCTTCGGGTGAGAACCTCTGGTTGGACCTGTTGGCACGTGCCGCTGGCAGGGACAGTTGATGCGCGCCGTTGAGCGCGAGTGGTGTGGCGTTAGAATGGCGGCCGGAGATCGGGGCAGGCCGAGCGGGTGGTGCAGGGATGCGATTAAGTAAAGCGTCTGCATACGCTGTGTTCGCAACCGTACACGTGGCCAAGCATCAGCAGCACGGCCCCGTGCAAGGTCGCGTGATCGCAGAAGCATGCGGGATCCCGGTGGAGTACCTGCTGAAGATTCTCCAGCAGCTCGTCCGGTTTCAGGTGCTCGACAGCGAAACCGGACGGCGGGGGGGGGTTCCTGCTCAAGAACGACCCCGAGCAGACTACGCTGCTCCAGATCGTGGAGGCGATCGACGGCCCGATGACCGGGGAGTTGAGCGTCCGGAAAGAGATCACGGGCGATGAAGCCGTGAAAGATATTATCGAGGGCCTGTGCCAGGAGGCGGCCCAAGCCACCCAGGCGCTCCTCCGGAAGACAACCGTTGGTCAACTGCTCGTCAGTTCGGTCACCTAATTCACGTCTCCCTTTCCGTCGATACAGCAGAGGAAGATAGCCAAGACCGATCAGGTCTTGGATTGACTGCGGCCTGGTGCGGGCATCGCCTCGCGCTGTGGCCGCCCGGGCCGGCGTGGGCCGCTGCATCTGTGGGCCTGCGGCGGAGCCGGACTCTCAACCGGCCCCGTGATCGCCATGTCACAGGCCGAGGGTGCTATGGCCGAGCGTGCGTTCCAGCAAGCCGACCTGTGGAGCGAAGTCGCCCCACGCGCCCACCTGGCGGCCCTACAGCAGTTCTCACAGCGGTTGGCGCAGGTCGAAACGGGCGCACTCGCTGAAGCGGCGCTGGCATCTCTCGCCCAGAGCACCGGCGCCAGCCGCGTGCTCTACTTCGCGCTGCGCCGCGAACGCCCGGCGGGCACGATTCTCGAGCTGCAGTCTGCGTGGCACGAGTCCGCGACAACGCCTCCGCCCGATTCCGCCCCCCCACTCGCGCTGCGTCTGCGGGATTACCCCGGCTCACTGGCGCGGCTCATCCAGGGACAGGCCGTCCACGGACCGGCCACAACCTGGCCTGCTGCCGAGGGTGAGGCCTTCGTGGCGGCTGGGCTGGCCGGCATCGTGCTCGCACCCCTGCCGGCCCTAAACGGCGCCGCCATCGGGGGGGCACTGGCTCTCGTGCACGCATCAGCCCAGCATGTGTGGGGTGAAGCAGAAGTGGCGCTGCTGCAGGTCGCGGCCGGAATTCTCGCCTTGGACGAAGGCCGGCGGCACGCTGCCGCGGCGCTGAGCGTGGAGCGCCAGCGCCTGGCCACACGCGTCCAGGAGCGTACGCTGGAGCTGGCGACGGCCAACATGGCGTTGACGGCGGAGGTCCTGGATCGCAAGCAAGCCCAGAAGCTCTTGCGCGAGCGGGAGCAGGTCCTGCGCATCGTGCTCGACAACGTCCCCCAGCGCATCTTCTGGAAGGACCGCCAGTCCGTGTACCTCGGCTGCAATCAGGCTTTCGCCCACGACGCCGGCTTGGACAAGCCCGAGGACATCTGCGGCAAGACGGATTTCGACCTGCCCTGGACGCGCGCTGAGGCCGAAGCCTACCGGGCCGCTGACCTGCAGGTCATGACCACCGACCAGCCGACCTACCACGTCATCGAACCCCAGGGCCGCGCCGACGGGAGTCAGGCCTGGCTGGACACAAGCAAGGTGCCACTGCACGACGCCGACGGGCGCGTCGTGGGCATGCTCGGGGCCTACGAAGACATCACGGAACGGCGGCGCGCCGAGGCGGAACTACAGGAAGCCAAGAATGCCGCCGAAACGGCGAGCCGCACGAAGAGCGAATTTCTCGCCAACATGAGCCACGAGATTCGCACCCCGATGACCGCGATTCTCGGCTTCGCCCAGACGCTCCTGGACTTCAAGCTCAGCGAAACGGAGCGGCTCAACGCGGTGCGCACCATCCAGCGCAACGGCGATCACCTGTTGACGATCATCAACGACATTCTCGACCTCTCGAAGCTCGAGGCCGGCAAGATGGCGATCGAGCGCGTCCTCTGCTCCCCCTGTCAGGTGGTGGCCGAAGTGGCCTCGCTCATGCGTGTCCGGGCCACCGCCAAGGGCCTCGCGTTCGAGATCGAGTACCGCGGTCCGATGCCGCAGTACGTGGAAAGCGATCCGACGCGCCTCCGCCAGATCCTGCTGAATCTCACCGGCAATGCCATCAAGTTCACCGACACCGGCAGCGTGCGGCTCGTGGCCAGCATGACCACCCAGCTCGCGCCGGAAATCCCCGACGCCAGCAACCCGGACAGTCTCGCCCCCGTCGAGCGCTTCCTGCAGTTCGACGTGGTGGATACCGGCATCGGCATGAGCGCCGAGCAGGTGGCCCGACTCTTCGAGCCCTTCACCCAGGCGGATACGTCCACCACGCGGCGCTTCGGCGGCACGGGACTGGGCCTGACGATCAGCAAACGCCTGGCCCAGGCCCTGGGCGGTGATGTGGTCGTCGTCCACACCGAGCTCGGACGCGGCACGTGCTTCCGCACCACCGTCACCACGGGCTGCCTGGATGGCGTGCCCTTGCTGGCCGACCCCGCCACGGCGATGGTCCACGTCCGCGACTCCACCGCAGCCAGCCGCGGACCGGCCCATGAGCCGCTCGCGGCCCGCATTCTGCTGGCCGAGGACGGGCCCGATAACCAGCGACTCATCTCGCTGCTGCTCCGTCGCGCGGGCGCGACCGTGACCGTCGTGGAAAATGGCCGGCTGGCCGTCGAAGCCGCCTTGGCCGCCAGCGCGCGCCGCGAGCCCTTCGATGTCATCCTGATGGATATGCAGATGCCGGAGCTGGACGGCTACGAGGCCACCGGGCGCCTGCGCGCTCAGCACTATACGCGGCCGATCATCGCACTGACGGCGCACGCCATGCCCGCGGATCGCCAGAAGTGTCTGCAGGCGGGCTGCGACGATTATGTCACCAAACCCGTGGAACGACACCGGCTGCTGGAGGTGATTCAGCAGCAGCTTCCCCGGGATCCGACTCGGGCCGACGGGGCCGGGGGCTGAACGGGCGCGCGGCCAAGCAGAAGGACGCCGTGTGCCGGGGCTATGCTGGATGGGAGGATGTGATGAAGAAGACGTCCGACGACATTTACCAGTTCATCGAGCAGCTCGATAGCCTGCCCACGTCCATGAGCGTGGCGATCCGCCTGATCGAGCTGTCCATGAATCCGGACGCGGAGATCGAGGACTACGTACGCCTCATCCGCCTCGACCCCGCGCTCAGTGCCAAGCTGATCGCCGTGTCGAACTCGTCATGGTGCGGCGTGGCCCGCAAGGTGACCCAGGTCCGGCAAGCCATCAACCTGCTCGGCGCCGCCAACGTGCGCGTGTTGGCGGTCAGCTATTGCGTCGGCGGCATCCATCGGGCCTGGGAGCTCGCCATCGAGAACGCCCAGGCCTACTGGGAGTCCTCGTTGTGCAAGGCCACGGGCGCCCGTCTGCTGGCCCGCGATCCCGCCGTCAACGGCGAAGAGCTGTTCACGCTCTCCTTGCTGCAGGACATCGGTCTGGGGCTGCTGGTCTCGTTTGGCGGCCAGGAGGCCGCCCTGCGCATGCTGGACCCGACCTGCGACATCGCCGCGCAGCTGGCCTGGGAGGTCGAAGAGTTCGGCGTCGACCACGCCCAGTGTGGCGGCTTGGTTGCGGAGAAGCTCGGCTTGCCGGAGCCGTTCCGCAGCGCCGTGCGCCTCCACCATCGCCCCCTCGAACTGGAAATGCACGTGCATGAGGCCGACGCGGCCGCGACCCTGCAAATCGCCGCCTGCCTGCCGCACGACCTGCGTTCCTGGAAGCCCAGCGACCTGCAGCGCTTGGCAACGCTATTGGAAATGCGCAACGGCGCCAATGGCCCGAACGCCACGACCTTCCTGGACAACGTGCGCCGCGAACATCAGGCACTGGTCACTGCGCTGGGCCATCACGCCACGGCGTGGCCGGCAACCCTGGAACTCGCGCAGTCCTGCGCGATCAGCGTCCAGTAGCCCCCCTCACGGAACGCGATGACCCGCCGCGGGCGGCCAGTGCAGCACCTGGCCGTCCGCGGTGAGCCGCGCTTGCAGCCGCTCGACATCCAGCGCCTGGACATCGACCGGCACCGCGCCGCCTTCCAGCGCCTGCACGGCCGCCGTCGCGGCTGACTCCCCCAGCACCATGAACACCGGCTCCATGCGGATCGAGCCGAACGCAATGTGCGACGCGGACAGGCACACCGGCACCAGCAGGTTGGTGCACTCCGCACGGCGCGGCACGATGGCCCGATAGGAAATCGGATACGGCGGGAAGCCCCCCACCTGCACGTCCCCCTCGTTCCGCACGTGCCCCTGCGCATCCACGTAGCGCTGCACGTTGTGCGAGTCCATCGTGTATGCCGCCAGCCCCACCGCGTCTTCCGCCACCGCCCGCCCCTCGCAGTGGTGCTGCGTCATCACGTATGCCCCCACCATCCGCCGCGCCTCACGCACGTAAATCTGGTGCGGCCAGTTGTCGTGGTCGACAAACTCGTCCCGCGCCAGCCCCCACTTCTGGAACTCCTGCCGCACCTTCGCCGGCACGCGCGGGCTGTTCGCCAGCGTCCACATCAGGCCCTGCTGATAGGTCCGGTGTGCCTGCACGATCCGCGCCCGCGTCGCATAGTCCCCGTCGGCGTACGCGTAGTTGGCCCCGATGTAGTCCGTCGACACGGCGAAGTTGTTGTTGCTGTCCGTCTTGTGGTTCGGCAGGGGCACCGGGCCCCACGGCACGCGCTCGTCACCCGCTTCGAAGTTCCGCAAGAGCAGCTCGTACAGCGCCGGGTCATACTCCGCCGGCTTCGGCCACGCGCGCCGATTCTCCGGCACGTCCGTCGCGCAGAGCCGGAAGTTGTACGCTTGCACGCGATGATCCCCCGCCCCTTCCGCGCCCGGCCCGTTCGGGTCGATCCCCGGCAACAGCCCGCTCGTCCGGTCCCCGCACCGCACGTACGGATCGACATCCTTCACGAATTGGTGCTCGCGCGCGTTCCGCACCTGCACGCCGTTCAGCGTCTCGCCGTACGGCGCATTGCCTTCGCGCCCCACCGTGTACGCCACGCCCGCCTTCGCCATCAAATCCCCCTCGTACGTCGCATCGATGAACACGCCCCCGGCAAACGTGCGCCCGGATTCCATCCGGATCGTCACAATGCGCGCCCCGTCCTTCCGCACGCCCTGCGCGAGGTCGAGGCGCGCGCCGCGCACCACCGGCACGTTGGCCTCGCGTACCAGCTCTTCAAACAGCGCCTCCGCCACGTGCGGCTCAAACTTCCACGCCTCTTCCTGCCCGTAGTGCTGACCCAGGCGCCGATAGAACTCGCGGGCCAGCCCACCGATCGCCCCCTTGTTGCCGATGTCCGTCGCCCCCAGCCCCCCCGCGCTCAACCCGCCCAGATGCTGCCCGGGCTCAATCAGCACGACGGATCGCCCGAGCTGCGCGGCCTTCACCGCCGCGATTACGCCGCCCGACGTGCCCCCATACACCACGACGTCATACCGCGGCACCGCACTCGTACATCCCGTCAGCACGCACGCGACCAATCCCAGTCCAGCCCATCGCAGCATCTGGCAGTACTCCTCTGCGCCCCACAGGAACGCCGCCCCTCCCGGCGCCATCACGCCCGCCCGCCCGCACGACCGCTCACCACTGCCGCCGCGCCCCCTTCAACACGCGCTCCCAGTCAAACGCCGGCCCCGGATCGACCTTGCCCGTCGTAATGTGATAATGCCCGACAATCCCGTGGAAATCCGCCAACTCGTCCGGCGTCAACACGTTCGTCCGCACGTGCCCCGCCGCATCCCGCGGCGCCTCCAACCGGATCTTCGGCAACACCCGGCCCAGCGTCGCCGTCAGCTTGACGAGCGACTCATACTGCGCCGGCGTCAGGTCGTACTGGTGCAACTCCCGCCCGTGAATCGCCCCCACCACCGGCTCCGCCCGCGCCGGCCGCGGCACATAGTCCGCCCGCCGCAGTCCCGGCTCGCCAAACCCTTCCGGAAACGTCACGCGCACCCGGCCGTCCGCGTCCAGCCCATACCACTTGTCGAGCACCTTCATGTCCGGGTACGCTCCCATGTTTGCGATTTCCACCCCGACGCTGCGATCGTTGGCCGACCCCGCGTGCCACGCCCGTTCCTTCAGGTCGAGTGTCTGGTAGATCGTACCGTCGAGGTCGAGCATGAAATGCACGCTCAGTCCGCGGCGATCCTGCAGCACCTCGAAGCACCTACGCGACGTGCCGCACACGTCGTAGTGCAGCACGAACAGGTCCACCCACTGCGCCAGCCGTTCGCGCGTCCAGCCGTGCGTGCGGACCTCCTCGGCCAGTTCGGGCGGCAGGTTGTTCCGCATCGTGTCGTAGCGCGTCGGCTGCGAGCTGACCGGCTTGGTGGGCATGCGTTGCTCGGGGTTGAAATGGCACTCCGCCCGATACGCGTCATACCCGCCCGGGTCCATCCACAAGACGACCGGCGCGCCGGTATGGACGAGTTGCCCGCAGACGACGATTTCGTCGCCCGCGCGCCGGAGCGGCTCGCCGGGGCGGCCGTAGAACGTGACGCAGCCCGTGAGCAGGCCCAGAAAAAGCGCTCCAATGGTCAGCGTGAGGCCGTGGGGTGTACGGACGTGCATGGTGGCTCCAGTTGCAGGGACAAGTGTGTGGAGCGCAGCATACCGCAAGACCGGTGCGTAGGCGATGCCGACACGCTGACCGTCACAGCGCACCGCTCGCCCGCCCGCCGGGCTGCCCCGGACGCTCCGCTTTGTCCGGCCACCCCGCTGGCCGCTTCGGCGGGCTTCCCGGCAGCATCGCGGGCTCCACCGCGCCCGGACCGGCCCGCCCTTACACGCGCCCGCCCGCGCGCGTATCATGCCCCCATGGACACGTCGCCTGCGCCGCACGCACCGTTGGCCGCCCTGCGCGAGCTGCCTTCCGTAGACACGCTCCTCAAGCAGCCGGCCGTCGTCAACCTCTCCGACGACTATCCCCGCAGCGAGGTCGTGTACGCCATCCGCGCCGTCCTCGAGGAGCGCCGCGCCACGCTGCGCGCCGGCGGCCAGGCGGACTGTGATCTGCCGGCCTTGGCCCTCGACATCCGCCAGCGCCTCTACGAGCGCAGCCAGCCGCACTTGCGCAAGGTCATCAACGCGACCGGCGTCGTCCTACACACCGGCCTCGGCCGCGCCCCGCTCGCCCAGGAGGCGCTCGACGCCATCGTCGAGACGGCCGGCAGCTACTGCAATCTCGAACTCGACCTCGCCACCGGTCAGCGCGGCAACCGTCACGACCATGTGCGCGACCTGCTGCGCGAGTTGTGCGAAGTCGAGGACGCCCTCGTCGTCAACAACAACGCCGCCGCCACGTTCCTCGCCCTCAACACCCTCTCGGCCGGACGCGAGGCCGTCATCTCCCGCGGCCAACTGGTCGAGATCGGCGGCTCGTACCGCCTGCCGGATATCATGGCCGCGGCGCAGTGCCGCATGGTCGAGGTCGGCACGACGAATCGCACGCGGCTGGCCGACTACGAGCGCGCGGTCCACGAGAACACCGCCCTGCTGCTGCGGGTCCACACCAGCAACTACCGCATCCAGGGCTTCACCGAAGAGACACCCCTGGCCGACCTCGTCGCGCTGGCCCGCCGCCACAACCTCGTCGTCGTGGATGACCTCGGCAGCGGCTTGCTCACGCACGATCTGCCGTGGGACAGCGGCACGCCAGCCGCCAACACAGCGACGCCGATCCCCGTCAACGCCGGCCCGACCCCCCCCACGCCCACGGTCGACGACGGTGAAGAAGACACCGCCGCCGCCACCACCGAGCCCGCCGCGGACAACGGCACCGCCGGCCCGCGTACCTGGGACGAGCCCACCGTGCGAGAGAGCGTCAGCGCCGGTGCCGACCTGACGCTCTTCAGCGGCGACAAGCTCCTCGGTGGCCCGCAGGCGGGAATCATCGTCGGCCGCGCCGATCTCATCGCCGCCATCCACAAGAACCCGCTCGCCCGCGCATTCCGCCCCGGCAAACTAACGCTCGCCGCCCTGGAAGCCACGCTGCGCCTGTACCGGGATCCCGCCTCGGTCGTGCGGCGCATCCCGGCCCTCGCGCTGCTGGCTCGCACGGCCAACGAGCTCGAGCAGGCCGCCCGCGAACTCGCCCAGGCCATTTCGGCCGACGCGCCGGGCGTTGAGGTTTCCGGGCACTCGGACTTTTCGGAGGCCGGCGGCGGCACGCTGCCCCTGCATCCCTTCCCCACCTGGGTCGTCGTTGTGCGGCCGCAGCGACACACCGCGGTCGAGTTGGCGGCCGCCCTGCGGCGACGCGACGTGCCCATCGCCTGCCGCATCCGCGATGAGGCGCTGGTCTTTGATCCACGCACGCTCGAGACGGGCGAAGCGGAGCAAATCGCGGCCGCCCTCGCCGAAGTGCTGCACGAACTGGATGGCGCATGACGCGACTGTCGGCTGTGTAGCGTCGTCCCGAACGTAGTGAGGGATGGCCGACGTTGCCTGCGGCTGATCCTGTTCCTCGCGGCAGCGCCACGCTCCCGGGGGGTTCTTCTACTCGCTGCGATTCCGCCGATCCCCCCGCGCAAAAAGTGGAGCCCGGCGTTGGCGACGCCGGGCTCGATCGGTAAGGGTCAGAACTAAACGGGGCCGGTTATGGGTCAATGCGCGTGGCCTCCGGCCACGCCTGGCTTGGAGGGTCTTATTGCTCGTCCTTGTCCTTGTCCTTGTTACCGTTCGGATCGTGCTCCAACATCTTGCGGAGATACGTGTTCTCGCGCCGCGTGGCCTCGAGATCGAACAGCATGTACTTGATGCCCAGCCGCAGGAAATCGATGCTCTCCTGCAGGCTGCTCACACTCTTCTTGATCTGCTCGTGGCGGTCCTTCGTCTCCTCGGCCAGCTTCTTGAGCCGGTCGCGCTCGCCCGCCGGTAACGTGTCGATTTCGGCCACCAGTTCCGCCAGTCTTTTCTGGAATTCCGCTTCGTTCACGGCTTCTTTCCTCCAAGGGGCGTTCACCGGGCCGTGGGTCAGGGTTCAGCCGGTGTCGGACGTCCACTGCGTCCGCTGGTTGCTTGTGTGCTATTCTACCCCCCGGGTCTCACCGCTTTCCGCACGCCGGTGCGTCGCCGCCTCGCCGCGCGCCGAACGCTCCGCCGGCCCCGCCGCCCCCGGCGGCGCGCCGGATGTTTTATCAGTACCCCACCGCCGCGCAGCGCCCCTGACCGCCGCGCACCCAGTGCTTTCCCGCGGAGTTCCGAAAACTCTCGCATCCGTATCCCCTCCCGCGGCGCCGCCCTCCTGCACCGCACCCCGCACGCCGTCCAGCGCCGCCCCACCCGCCCCGGCTACCCCGCAACCGCCTCTGGGCACCCGGGAAACCGTGCTTCCATGCGGACGTCGCGCTTGAGCCCCGGACGCAATTCGGCTACACACAGGAATTCGACTGCGAGGTATCCCAATGGAACTGCCCCAAATACAGGTGGACATCCTCCATGCCCTGGCGGCCGCTGACGGCACGCTCGACATCCCGCGCCTGGGCACCGCCCTCAAGCTCGACCAGTCACCGGTGACCGCGGCGGCCGGGGCACTCCAGACGGCCGGGCTGGTGACGATCGCCGAATCCGCCTATGAAGAACTCCGCCTCGGCCCGGACGGCGAACCGTTTGCGACGCAGCCGCTCCCCGAGCGCGTCATCGTCGGCGTCCTCGCGGCCCACGGCGGCAGGCTCCCGCTGACCGAGATCCCGAACCACTGCGCCCTCAACGCCGGTCAGGTCGGCGGCTCACTCCGCTGGCTCTCCCAGCGCGGCTGGGCCAAGAAAGAAGGCGACCAGCTCGTGCTCGACGCCAAGGCCCCGGCCGCGAACGCTGCTCCGGAGGCCGACGAGCGCCTGCTCAAAGCCCTCGCCGGCGGCCGCGTCGCGACCAAGGCCGCGCTGCTGGCCGAAGGTCTGCCGGTCGACGCCGCGACGGCCCTATTGTCCAAGCGCAAGGGCTTCCTGGTCGTGAAGGAGCGCACCGAGCGGCGCGTGCAGATCACCCCCGCCGGTCGCCAATTGCTGGCTTCCGGCGTGAAGGGCCGCCAGAAAGTCACGCAGCTCACCCCCGAATTGCTCGCGGAGGGCGGCTGGCGCGAGGTCGACATCCAGCCCTACGACGTGACGCTCGCGGCCAAGAAGCTCTACCCCGGCAAGGAGCACCCTTTCCAGCGTACGCTCGACCGCGTCCGCCGCGTGTTCCTGGAGATGGGTTTCGAGGAAGTCGTCAGCCCGTGGGTCGAGTCCAGCTTCTGGGATTTCGACGCCCTCTTCCAGCCGCAGGACCACCCCGCGCGCGACATGCAGGATACGTTCTACATCGCCAAGCCCGATCGCTGCCGCCTGCCTGATGAGGCGCTGGTGGAACACATCCGGGCCACGCATGAGAACGGCGGCAATACCGGCTCGACCGGCTGGCAGTACCGCTGGAATCGGCAACTCGCCCACAAGCCCGTGCTGCGCACGCACACGACCGCGGCCACGATCCGCGCCCTCGCCGCCCACGCGAAACGCCAGGGCGAGACCGGCATCCGCCCGGGCAAGTACTTCGTCATCGGCCCAGTCTTCCGCCGCGAAACCGTGGACTACAAGCACCTGCCGGTCTTCACGCAGGTGGACGGCATCATTGTCGACCCGCAGGCCAGCCTCGCGACGCTCGTCGGCACGCTGACGGCGTTCTACGCGAAGATGGGGTTCCCCAAGGTCAAGGTGAACCCGAGCTTCTTCCCCTACACCGAGCCGTCGGCCGAGGTCCTGCTGTACCTCGAAAGCCGCAAGGACTGGGTGGAAATGGGCGGCTCGGGCGTGTTCCGCCCCGAGGTCACGCTGCCCGTCGGCATCACCGACCGCGTGCTGGCGTGGGGCCTGGGCCTGGAACGCCTGGCGATGTTCGTCCACGAGGTCAAGGCCATCGGCGAGCTGTTCTACGCCACCATGCCGTGGCTGCGGGAAGAACCGGTGAGCCGGGCGTAGGCGGGGCGCCCGCGACGTTGCTTGCCCGAAGATACTGGTAGACAGGATCGCGCTCTGGAGAATGGCACCGCCCGCGGTCGACTGCGGCGATGCTCAATACGCCGGAAGGCGTTCGCGACAGCCGGGCGGAAACGGCCGGTCGGTCGCACGGTAGAGAGGTGACACGTGCCCATCATCGACATGCCCGTGGACCTGCTGACCGGCCGCATCCAGGCCGGACGCGGCTCATACTCCAATGACGACGTCCCGCGCGGACCGAAGCTGTCTGTGCAGGAGCTCGTCGACCTGCTGCCCAAGCTCGGCTGCGAAATCGAGGAAGTCGCGGCCATGCAGCAGTACGCCTGCCGGGTCTGCGGCAAGATCTACGATCGCACCGAGGCCCAGGGTGCCCCGCTGCTGTGCGCCCACTGCGGCGCCGACTACCGCGCCAACCCCGCCGACCTGTCCCCGATGGGTGCCAACCAGGTCATCCGCCTGAACATGCTCGCCGTTCGCCCGGACATCTTCGATCCCGGCGGGATGGCTCGCTACATCCGCGGCTACCTCGGCGTGCAGACCGGCCTGGCGGAGTACCTGCCCTCCGCCCCGCGCTACCGCGTGCAGATCGACCCGCAACTCGCGCAGGAAGACAGCTATCGCCCGTTCATCGCCTGCGCGGTCGTCCGCAACGTGCAGCTCGACCACAGCACGATCAAGATGGTCATGAACCTGCAGGAAGACCTGCACTGGGCCCTCGGCCGCAACCGCAAGCTCGCGTCCATCGGCGTCTATGACCTCGACACGCTCACCGGCGAAGTCTTCCGCTACGACGCCGTCGACCCGGATTCACTGCGTTTCGTGCCGTTGGGCTATGACCCCGCCCAGCCCGACAGCGCCATCACGCCGCGGCAGATTCTGGAGCAGCACAAGACCGGCCAGGCCTTCGCGCACTTGCTCAAACCGCTGAAGAAGTACCCCTTGCTGCGCGACGGCGGCGGCACCGTCCTGTCCATGCCGCCGATCATCAACAGCGAATCGACGCGCGTCACGCTCGCCACGCGGCAGTTCTTCATCGACGTCACCGGCCTGTCGCAGCGCACCGTCGATCGCGCCCTGAACATCGTCGTCACCAGCCTCAAGGAGATCCTGCCGCAGATCGTCATCGAGAGCGTCGTGCTCGAACGCGGCGACGAAGCCCGCGTCACCCCCGATCTGCGCCCCGCCGAATTCGCCCTCAGCGTCCGCCAGGCCGCCGACACGATCGGCATCGAGGCCAACGCGGCCGAGATCGGTGAACTGCTCGAGTCCATGGGGCACGGCGTCGAGGAAGGCCCCAACGCCGACACGCTGCGCGTCTTCGTGCCTGCCTACCGCAACGACGTGATGCACATCGTCGACCTGATCGAGGACGTCGCCATCGCGTACGGCTACGACAACCTCCAGCCCCGGCTGGTCCCGACCTTCACCGTCGGCGCCCCGCGCGCCATCGAAGAGCAATCCGCAATCGCCCGCCGCGTGCTCACCGGCCTCGGCTGTCACCAGGTCATGACGCTCGTCCTCACGAGCGAGGCGGCCACCTTCGACAAGTGGCGGCTGAGCCCCGGCAACGCCGTCGGCGACGCGCTGCGCGCCCGCGCCGTGCGTATCGAAAACCCCATCAGCGTCGAGCAGACCATGTGCCGCGTGTCGCTGTTGCCCGGCCTGCTCGAAACCCTCGCCATCAACAAGCAGTACGAC
Source organism: uncultured Planctomycetales bacterium (assembly GCA_964523405.1). Classification (GTDB taxonomy): domain Bacteria; phylum Planctomycetota; class Phycisphaerae; order UBA1845; family Fen-1342; genus CAZGAQ01. The sequence continues at coordinate 245,422 of CAZGAQ010000001.1, read as the reverse complement.
CTGCCGCAGCACCTCTTCGAGATCGGCGACTGCTCTTACGTCGACCCCGCCGCCGAAACCGGCGCCCGCGAAGAGCGTCTGGCCGGCGTCGCCCTGATCGGCACCCACGTCGGTTACGCAGATATCCGCGCCGTCGCCGACGCGTTCGTCCACGAAATGGGCCGCCCCGTCGGCGACGCCGTGCGCGTCGTCCCCACCGAGCACCCCAGCTACATCCCCGGCCGCGTCGCGGCACTGGTGGACGCGCATGGTGAGCGCCTCGGTACGCTCGGCGAGCTGCACCCCGAAGTCCTGGAAGCCTACGGGCTGAAGCACCCGGTGGCCGTGCTGGAATTGAGCCTGGCGCGGCTGGTGGCGTAGGGGCGCGCCGACGCGCGCGGCGCGCCTAGGCCGGCGTCTGCGTATCGCGCGGGTGACAGAAAGCGTACATCCCGGGGCGGACACATTGAATGCAGCCCCCGCCGGGACCGAGCTTGTCGCGCAACCCCTCGATGTCCGACGCCAGCCGCTCGGTGGGGTTGGCCTGCCCCGGGGCATAGACCATCGCGGCCAAGCGGTGCTCCTCCAGGACGGTGCTCCCCGCGGCGATCAACGTCGCCAGAATCTTGTACTCGTCGGTGCTGAGCAGGATCGGCGTGCGGTCAACAAACGCCCGTGGCTGGCTGCGATCCAGCTTGATGACCGCGGCCGGCACGGACGGATGCGCCGCCTCGGCCCGCTCCTTCTTGCGCAGTTGCGCTTCGACGCGGGCTAACAGCAGCTTGGGCGAGAACGGCTTGCTGATGTAGTCGTCCGCCCCGACCGCGAAGCCCACCAGTTGGTCGGCCTCTTCGGCCTTACCCGTCACCATGATGACCGGCGTCGTGGCGCAACGCGGATCCGCCCGCAATTGCCGGGCCACTTCATCCCCGGGAACGCCGGGCAGCCCGCGATCGAGCAGCACCAGATCGGGAGGATGGCGACGCACCGAGGCCAGCGCTTCATCCCCATCGGTCGCGCGTTCACAGATATAACCCTCGCGCTCCAGGTGGTGGACGAGGGCGTTGGCCACTTCCGGGTTGTCTTCCACGATCAGGATCGTCTTGGCAATTCGCATCGGTCGCCTCCAGCCGCTGCCGAGCAGCGCGCTCCCTGGAAGAAAGACCGCGTTGTGCGGGTTCTCTGGCGGCGGCAACCATCCTGCGGGCCAGCCCATCCGCCATGGGGATCATAGGAAGTATCGGCAGGTCCCAGATGGTCTCGGCATCGGCGATTGCGCTTCCACCGCAAAAAGCCAACCGGCTTCCGCGTTACCGCTGCCGAAGCGCGCTCAGAGACCCACCGCCTGCAAGCCCTGAATCGCCACCCCGGTGCACACCGGAATGAGAATATTATCACTTAGCTCCAGCTTCCCGAAGCGCAGTGCGGGAATAGCTTCCGCCACCGTCGCCACCGCGGCAGCGAGAAAGGCGACACCGCGTGCTTCCGGAAGCGCGATGAACAGGATCCCGAGAGCGGTCACGAAGAATGCGAAGCTCCCTGCCAAGCTCTTCCCGAGAAACTGGCTGCGCCCGAACTTCAGCCCGACCAGCGACGCCGCCGAATCCGATATGCTCAGAATCAGCAGGCCGGCGATCGCCACGTGCCGGGGAAACAGCCAGACACTCAGCAGCGCAGCCACCAGGACATACGTAGCACCCGAAACGCGGCCCCACTCGCGCTCCCGCACCATGAATCCGACCGTAGCGCGAAAATGGCGCTGGAACCCGGCGTGGTGGTGCCGCAACACCTCCACAGCCACCGCGATGGCCACGCTCACCGCCAGCAGCCCCAGCATCAAATCCTGCCGACCGACGAGCCAGTAGACCAGCGGAATCAGGCACGTGCTCAGGTGGAGCAGCTTGCGGCTGACCTCAATCCGAAAGCTCGTGATCGCCGGCAGGAAGAACAGCTCTTCGCCGCCGGGCGGTTCCGTCTGTGACATGGCGACCAGCATACCCGATCGCGGCATCCTTGGCGCGCGGCCCACCACCATCGGACCGGCGCCGCTCGCGGCGGTGAGGGTGAACCGGCCCTACTCCGCCTTCTCCAGCCGCAGCTAGTCGAGCTCGCACATGTACGTCTTCAGTGCCTTGCTGTTGGCTCCGATTATGTCGATCCGCAACTCATTCTCGCCGCCCTTCAGGGGAAACGTACCCAGCTTGACCTCGTCCGCAGCGATGACCCCATCGTTGTAGAAATCCAGTGGCTCGCCCGCCGGCTGACCGTTGATCGAGACTTGTACGATCGCGTAGTCGCCTGCTTTCACGAACCGCCCCAGCACGTGGAATGACCCGGCCGCTGGCGCCGGGAACGCCAGCACGAGCTTGTCACCGACCTGCCCTTCGCGCCACCACAGGTGCTTGTCGTTGCTGCAGCCCGCGATGTCCTGCGCCGCCACGATCCCGGTCTTCTCGACGATTCGTAGTTCCTCCCCCTCGAGGGCATCCTTCACGCGCGGCGCAACGTAGGGCGGCGCCTCCACGATCCGCAGGTCGTCCGCTTTCAGCTCCGCGTGCGTGCTCGTGCCGCCCGGCTGGGCATACCAGTACGAAACGACGGAAGCCTCCGTCACGCGCAGCCGATCGTGACTGTGCCATAGCTCCATGTCGAAGCGGAAGTCCCTGGTGAAGGGAATCTTGTCCAGCAGGTGCCAGCGGTTGACGGCCGTGCGGCCGTAGTTGCCCGGGCCGTCGCACTGCGGCTGGCTGTGGAAAGCCTGCATGAACAGGGCCGGATTGCACCACGCGTAACCGAAATAGTCCTCGGTGCCGGTGCCGAAATGGCTGGGGAACTTCTCGCCGTCAACGTAGATCTTCTCGTCACCCTCGCCCCACCAACCCTTGGCCGGATTCGCGATGGAGAAGGCGGCACCGACGAAGACGCCCTGGCCGCGCGCCGTCAGGTAGTTCCAGTCGAGGAACGGGCGCGTGGGGATGTCGCGCTGCACGCGCCAGTCGGCGTGGAAGTGCAGCGAGCGATCCGTCCAGGTGTAGGGCTGGTCGGTGACGAGCACGGCTACCTTGAGCGATGCGGCGCCCGAATTACGGAGCTGCACGGTCGCGGACTTGGCGAACGGGATAAACCAGTCCGCCCACAGCACGTCTTCCGGCGTGATCCCGGTCGGCAGCGTGGCGAACGCGTGGACGCCGGGACCGGCGCCGAAGAAGTCGCCCAAGGGGACGGTGACGGTCGTCTCGCCGTCGCAGGTGATGGTCAGCAGCGTCTGCCGCAGAGCCAGCGGGCGGTCGGCGGCTTCGACGCGCAGGCGCAGGCCGGTGATCGCTTTCGGGCCGGTCAGCTTGGCAAGTTCGAGCGTGGCGCCGGGGACGAGTTCACGAGCGTCGCCCAAGGGCTGAGACTGCAGCTTGGCCGTGTATTCCTTCGTTTCCTTGTTCTTCAGCGCGGCGACCTGGGCGTCGATCTCCTTGCTGAGTTCCTTGAGCTGATCGCTCGCAAACGACTCGACGGGCGTACCGGCGGGATAGGTGCGGTAGTTCACGTGGTAATAGAAGCCGCCCTTGTCGCTGGTGACCTTGCAGTGCTTGGCGTACGGAATCGGCAGGTAGCAGTTCCAGCCGGCGCTGACAACGTGCGCCAGCGGCGCGGGGATACCGGCAGCCTTGCCGCTGAGCAGATCCTTCATGTCCGCTTCGAGGACGGGCGCTGCCTGCCCGTCGACGTAGATGCGCAGCGTGCCTTCAGGGTTGGCGGACCAGATGCGGACGATTGCGCCGGGGCCGTCGATGTCCATCATGACGAACTCGGTGCGGTCGCCATTCTTCTCTTCGCGCAGGTACTGGCCGCAATCGCCGTTGGCGAACCAGGTATTCGGATCGTCGGCGGACTTGGACGCGCGGTCATAACTCGAGAACTGCTTGCAGGTGAACGGCGGGGCGGGGTATTCCGCGAGCCGCGACAGGTCGGTCAGTTCGGGTAGCAAGGAGCGCAGCGAGACCGGCTCGGCCGCACGGGCGGTGGTCAGCAACAGGGCGGACAGCGCGAGGGGCAGGAAGCATGAGCGCACGGACATCTCCTTGCAGCGGCAGAGGGTAAGGGCCCGCGCCGCGCGACACGACTTCGTCGCGGATCGCGGGCCTCGTCAGGCGGTGCGGATGTTACTGGGCGGACAGAATCTCGGCCACCCGTTTGTCGAGGTCTTGCCGGGCGGCGGTCAGTTTCTGCACGTACTCGCGCAGGAAGGTCAGGCGAGCGGCAGCCCCCCCACCGGGGCCCTGCTTCTCCAGCTTCGCGATGGCGTCCTGCTGGCGTTCGACCAAGGCGGCGATGGCCTTGCTTTGGGCCTCGACTTGCTTGCGGATGAACACGCGGCCGTAGACGCGGTAGCGCTCGGCGCGGATGTCGGCTTGGGCGGTGCGTGTGGCGGCCAGACGCTCGGCGGCGTAGCTGAGGAACTGCGCGCGGTTGTCGCGGAGGTGTTCGGCGAGCGCCTCATAGGCCGCATCAAACGGCGCGGCCGGCGCGGCCTGAGGCTGACTGGTCGCGGACTGGGCGGCGCGGTACACGGCGAGGTGCTGGGCCACGGTGGCGGTCAGGCGGGCCTCGGTGTCGCGGACGTCGCGGCCCAGGCCGACGCCGTCGACGGCAAGCGCGGCGCTCGCTTGTGGCACGAAGGCCGTGACGCCGCCGGTGGCTTGGGCCAGCGTGGGCGGGAGTTGCTCCAGAGCCGACTGGAGCTTCGTCAGAGCTTCGTCGCGTTTCGTGTTGGCAGCGGTCAATTCGTCGAGTTCGGTGAGCTGGGCGGCAATTTCGTTCGGGTCTTGCCAGCGCGGGTCCTCGCGCAGCCAGAGGGACTCGGGCCACTGCCAGGACCACAGGGGGGCGCAGCTCTTCTGCACGACGGCGTCGGCTTTGAGGACCGTGTCGACGTACTGCTGGCCTTCGGGCCAGACGCGGCGGACCTCGCCCTGCACGCGGGCGTAGCGGAAGTAGTACAGGACGGCGTCGGGGTCGGCGGGCAAGTTGGGGCGGCAGCCGGCCAGGAGGCTCAGGGCGCCGACGAGGATGAGCATGCTTCGCAGAGGCAGCATTGGGTTCTCTCCTTGAGGGCGACCTCTAGTTGGCGAGCCACGGGGCCAGGATGTTCTCGTAGACCATGACGACGATGCCCATCAGGGCGGCACCGGCGACGACGCCGGCACAGATCGGTTCCTGATTTTGCACGACGATTTTGTTCATCTTGTGCTCGGGCGACTTGTAGAGCTTCTCGAATATCCAGATCACGAAGGCGCCGAAGGCCATCGCAAGGCAGGTGTTGAACTGGATGACGAAGGCGAGGCTGAAGCCGACGCCGGAGATGGGGAATTTGCCCTTGGTCACGAAGCGCAGCACTTCGAGAAAGATACCGGCGAGGATGCCGATGCCGGCGGCCCAGATGGCGGAGGCGGGCAGTGTGCCGAGGCCGCCGGTCAGAATTTCGGCGACCGCCTTCCAGATCGCAGCGCCGGGCATGGCGAACTGCTCGCTGATGAGGTTGTCGGGGTTGCCGCGGAGGAACAGCGGGTAGAAGACGAGGACGGCGGCGAGCGAGCCTGAGATAGCGCCGACGCAGTGGCCGAGGGCTTGCAGGCGGGGCTTGGCGCCAAGCATGTAGCCCGGCTTGATGTTCATCAGGAGGTTGGAGGAATTGCTGGCAACCTCGCCGGTGATGCCGGCGGTCATCAGGTTCGTGCCGATGTCGCCGCGGGCGAGGGCGGCGAAGGTGAGTTGGGTGAGCTTGCCCATCGCGCCGGTCGGCGTGATCGAGGTCAGGGCGGTCGAGTTGGCGGCGATCATGCAGAAGACGAAGACCAGCGGGATCGCGACGGCGGCCCAGTACCAGGGCACGCCGAAGAAGCTCTGCGCCATCCACATGACGCCAAGGCCCACGAGCGGGATGCCGAGCACGAAGACGGACATGGGCAGCTCGATCTTCTTCATGAAGTCGTCGCCGCCCTTCTTGCCGCCGAAGATGCCACGGAACGCGTTGAGGAGCATGGCGGGCTTGGAGAAGAAGCCGAACAGCGAGGCGGCGGTCATCATGGCCACGCCGCCCCACAGGGCCCAATAGGTGATGTTGCGGAAGCCGTAGATCGTCTCGCCGTCCGCGTTCACGCGGCCGGAGATGTCGCCCAACTCGATCATCAGCGGGGCCAGGACGAAGTAGTTCAGGGCAGCCCCGAGCATGAGCGAGACGCCGGTGCGAATGCCCATCAGGCCGCCGGCACCGATCATGGCGAGGTCAAGTTCCGGGCGGACACTGAGTTCCTTGAACGTGGTCCCCATGATGCCGGGATTAGGCCTGCCGGGACCGTAGAGCCAACCGTCCAGGAATTCGGGGACGTGCAGCCAGGCGAGGTTGAGCTTCTTCATGATCGCTTCAGCCTGCATGAACTTGAGCACGGCGGCGATCACGCCGAACACGACGAGCAGGGTCGGCGCCAGAGCCGTGGCGCCGCCCTCTTTGCTGTGCAGGGCGTCCATGACGACGCCGGCGGCGCGGCCTTCGGGGAACGGGTGCTGTTCATCGTTGATGAAGCGGCGCTTCATGGGGAAGGCGAAGAGCACGCCCAGGAGAGCGAGGCCCACGAGCCACAAGACCGTTTGCCACTGCGGCACGACGCGGCCGGTGACCATCATGTAGGCGGCGAGGGAGGTGAGGAGTGGCGCCGTCATGTAGCCGGCCGCGGTGGCGATCGACTGCATGAGGTTGTTTTCGAGGACGGTGTAGGTGCGAACGAGACCGACCTTGATGAGGACCTGAAAGACGACGTAGGCGAGGATCACGGAGGTGACACCGACACCGAGGGTCCAGCCGGTCTTGGCCCCGACGTACAGGTTTGTGCAGGAGAGGAGTCCGCCGAGCAGGAAGCCGCAGATGACGGCGCGGGCGGTGAACTGGGGCTCGTCGCCGCGGTAGACGTTTTCGAGCCACCAGCGGTCCTTTTGTTCGAGGGTCCAGGTACGGACCTGTTCGGGCGTGAGCTGCTTGAGGGCCATGTTTCCACCTGCCGTTGCGGCACTATGGGGGTCGAGCGGCCGATGCGGGGGGCGTCCCGCCGCCGGGGCATGGTCGGGGAAAGGGCCGGGAGGGTCAAGCGTGCGCGGGGGCCGATTGCGGAGAGAGCAGTTGCAGAAATCCGGAAACCGCGCGGTAATCCGTAGCTAGCTGTGGCGACTAGTATCGTGCCTTCGGGAAGGACAGACGCGCACGTGCCAACGGATTGGAATCAACTTGTCGAGCAGCACAGCGGGCTGGTGTGGACCACGGTCCGCCGGTTGCTGGACCCGCCGGACGCGGCGGACTGCTTTCAGGACACGTTTGTAGCGGCCCTACAACTGGCACAGCGAAGGCGCGTGGAGAACTGGCCGGCAACGTTGCGCTGTTTGGCGACGGCTCGGGCGATTGATCGGCTGCGGCGCCGCAGCCGGCTGGCACAGCGGATGAACGGCAAGGCGACGGCCCTCGACCCGCGTCCGCAGACGGGGCCGCTGGAGCAGCTCGTGGCCGGAGAATTGCAGGCGCAGGCACGGGCGCTGATCGCCCGGTTGCCGCCGCGTGAGGCCGAGGTGGTCTGCCTACGGCACCTGTCCGAGTTGTCGAACGCCGAAGTCGCGGACGTGCTGGGATTGCGGGCGGGCGCGGTGGCCGTGCTCTTGCACAAGGCCCACCGGCGTCTGCAAACCTGGCTGGAAGGCGAAGAACCACGGCACCGGGGCGGAGGACTCCGCCATGGATAAACAAATCGAGGAACTTATGAATACGCTCAAGAGCCCGACCGGGGACGGACCAACGACGGAATTGCTGGCGCGCACGCAGGATCGGGTGGCGCTGGCGGCCGAGGGAGATGCGGTGCGGCGGCCAGCGCGACACCGGCGCGTCTGGCTCAGTGCGGGCGGAATTGCGGCAGCCGGTGTGCTTGTACTGGCGGGGTGGGGCCTGCATGCGGCCGGGCGCGGCCTGGAGGCACCGGCGTTCGCAGAGGTCGTCACGCGGGCGCTGCAAGCCGGGACCGCAACGTACGTGCTCCACGAGCATTGGGGCACGGCGCAGGTGCTGGTGCAGAAGCCGAATCTGCAGCGGATGGAATTCACCAGCGGCGGATATATCGTGGCTGACCGCGCCGCCGGACGGTGCATGCGCGTGCGGCCGCAGGACGGCACCGTGACGTTCGAGACGCCGACGGAGGGGTTCGCGTACGACGTGTACGGATGGCTCACCGACATGGGAAAGCAGCCGGGCGCGGCGCGGGTGGGCGAGCGCCGCTTTGGCGGGCGGATGTGCGTCGGCTACGAAACCACGGCGCCGATTCCGGCGTCCGAGGGGACGATGCTGGAGCAGTACTTGGTCTGGGTGGACCCGGCCACGGGCTTGCCGGTGCAGATTGAGGATTTGACGAAGGCCCGCGTCATTGCGTCGGACATTCGCTTCGGCGTGCCGATCGACCCGGCCTTGCTCGCGCTGACACCGCCGGACGGTTACAAGGTCCACACGGCCCCCGCGTCCAACACAGCCCCGGTAGACGCATCCGCGGACGCCCCCGAAGGGGAGTCCACCGACGGAGCCGAAGTCTACGCCGTGAATCGGCGGGTGGGTGATTACCCGGACGAGGAGGATTACTCCACGCCAGAGATGGCCTTCGTCACGATCACAAACCGCGCCATGCTCGTGGGGACGAACGCGGCCTGGCGGCGCGTCAGTGCCCAGTCTCTGCGGGCGGCAATGCCCGACGATGACCGCACGCAGTATCCGGTGCGGGAGAGCCAGCGCAAGGAGTGGCTGGATACGGAGATCTTGGAGGTGCGCATTTACGGCGGGAAGTGTGCCGCCGTGATCAGTCGATTTCCAGGGCCGCGCGGCAGCATCGATCTGCGGTCGCTCGTCCTGGAAGACGGCGAGTGGCGCAACACCGGCGAGGACATCTGCAAGAGCGTGGCGGCCGCGCGCGCGAAGGCGGCGCTGGGCTGTCGGATCAGGCTGGAGCGTGAGGGAGAGTAGTGAGCGCGGTGGTCCGCGGCGCGGACGCTACGATCCGGGGCGGAGGAGCCAGAGGTACTCGGTGTTGCCGCCGTGGCCCTGGATGGGGCTCTCGGTCTCGCCGGCGATCGTCCAACCCGCAGTCGTAACGTCCTGGCGGCACTGGGCGAGTACGTCGGCCAGGCAGTTGGGCGGCACGACGCCGTGGTTGAGCACCTCCCGCGGGGCTTCGTAGTGCGGCTTGATGAGCGTGATGACCTGTCCGCCGGGCTTGAGGCAGCGCCAGGCGGCTGGCAGCGCGAGGCGCTGCCGCGTCCAACCGACGTCGACGGTGACGAGGTCGCAGGGCTCCGGAGCGATGTAGCGTAGCGCATTCGTGCGTTCACAGACGACGACGCGGGCGTCCTTACGGAGGCGGTAGTCGAGCACACCGTAGCCGGGCTCGACGGCATAGACGCGGGCGGCGCCATGCTGGAGCAGACAGTCCACGAAACCGCCGACGTGGCTGCCGAGGTCCGTGCAGACCGCCCCGTTTACGTCGACACCGAACGCGGCTAGCGCATGCGCCAACTTCGCTCCGCCACGCGATACATATGGCCCGCCTTCGTCCGACATGCTGCTGTTGTGGCTCCCGAATTCTGGGACTGCGAAAGACACGGCTAACGGAGGACTCTTCGAAGCAATCTCGAGTCGCGGTCCAGCTCGACCTTCGCGGCATCCAACGTCGGCCGCGGGGGGCCGACGCTACTTGTGCAGTGGACTACGGCTTGGGACGGGCACGGCGCACGTCGCGTGCCTCGTCCGGCGGCACCGGACGCCACACGCCGTTCTCGCTACGCTCGAACACCGCGACTTGCGAGTTCGCGACCCACTCGAAGACCTGCCCGTCGAGCGCCAGCGCGATACTGCCCTTGCCCGCCATCGGCACATCGTCGCGATCGATGCGAATCCGCCGCACGTTCCGCGTGTCGAGCGTGAGCCGGCGCCCGCCAGGCGTCGCGGCCGTCAGCCGGGCAGACTTGCCGGACTCGTAGCGCTCGATGACCGTCACGTAACTGGGGAGCTCGGGCTCGCTGCTGTCCGGCGGGGGAACATCCTGGTGCCCGGTCGCCCCGTCGGGCGCGACAGGCGGCGCCGTCGTGGTCGTCGCCGCCGAGGCCGGTTGCGTGGCCGGCACATGGGGCGCGACCGCCCGCGTGGCCGGCGCCGTCTGCGGCTGGCGCTCCGCCCGCGGCGGCGAGCTGTCGCAGCCTGACAGAAGCCCCCACACGGCCATCAGCATTAGCCCCAGCACCGGTCCGGCCAGATCGCGACGATTCACGCCACACCTCCTTCACGTTCCCCCCATTGTACCGCCCAGGACCGTACGGGTTTCAGGGGGCCGGGTCAGCCCGTTCGCGCCTCATCGGCCGCGCGGTACAGTCTCGCCATCATGAAGCCCACGGCCGCTCCCACTTCAGATTCCAGCGCGCCCGGACCGGCGCTGCCGGACTGGCTGGTGCAGAACCGCAATTTCGTGCTCCTGTGGGCCGCCTATGGCATCAGCGCGTTCGGCGATCACCTCAGCGAGATGGCCCTCTTGCACGAGTCCGGAGGCATCGCCCGCGACGACATCACGCGCGTCCAGGCCCTCATGACCTTCTTCTTCTTCCTGCCGTTTGTGGCCTGCGGACCGCTGGCCGGCTGGTGGGCGGACCGCTTCAGCCGCAAATGGACCATGATCGCGGCGGATCTGGCGCGGTTCCTGGTTATGGGCACGCTGCCGTGGACGCTACCCCTACTCGTTGGGATGCAGCTGGGGGATTTTGCGTTTGCGGCCCCACTCGCGCTAGCAGGCGTATTCGCGGCCTTCTTCTCCCCAGCCCGGCAGGCCATGGTGCCGACCCTGATTCGCTCCGATCAGCTCGTGCGGGCGAATGCGCTGATCAGCGCGCTCGGGACGATCTGCGGGATCCTGAGCGCGGTCGTGGGCGGCGAGCTGGTGAAGGCGGCCCGGATCGGCAATCTGCATCTGAACTGGAACTACTGGCTCGACGCGCTCACCTTCGTCGGCAGTGCCGCGCTGCTCGTCTGGATCGCGCTAGCGCGGACACGGGCCGTCCCCAGCGAGGTCCGCTCCGGCATCCTCACACCGGTCGTGCAAGGCTTCGCCTACGTCCGCCGGCACCGTCGCATCCTGCAGATCATTCTCCTCGGCACGGTCTTCTGGGCAGCCGCCGGCGTGGTCATTTCCGTGCTGCCCGCCCTCGTGCGCGACGTGTTCGGCGGGGACTACGACGCCATCGGACGTTATCGCGGCCTGATTGTCGCCGGGCTGGCCATCGGCGCCGGCTTGCTCACGGTCGTCGGTCCCGCTCTGCCGGTCTCCCTGGCGGTGCTGGCCGGCGTGAGCGGGGCCACGTTCTGGATGCTCGCCCTCGACGCCACCCTGGTATTCAAGCTGGGGCGCGTCGCAACCGGCGCTGCTTTGCTGATGATCGGAATTCACGGCGCGGCCATCCTCGTCAGCGTGATGGTGGTGATCCAGCGCTTCGTGCCCGACAGCCGGCGCGGCCGCGTATTCGGCGTATCGGACATGGCGACAATGGCCGCGATTGTGGCGACAGCCGGGCTGCTCGGCCTGCCGAAGATCGACCACCTCGACCGCCACATTCCGTGGCTGCTGGCGATCACGGCCGCGGGGCTGGGCGCTACGCTCGTCGTGGCGTGGCGGGAGTACCGCCGCGGGGCGTCGCTGCCGCCGATCCCGTGGCTCGTGTGGCGACTGACGCGACTGTACGCGGCGTTCTGGTGCCGGGCCCAGCGCATCGGGCCGTGCACGGTGCCGGCGCAGGGTCCGGTGATTCTGGCGGCCAACCATCTGTCGGGTGTCGATCCCCTCGTGATCGTGGGGACGTGCCCGCACCGCCTGCCGGGCTTCGTCGTCGAGCAGAAGTACTACCGCTTCCCGCTCGCAAACTGGTTCATGCGACTCAACCAGTGCGTGCCGGTGGACCGCACGAATCCGGGCAAGTCGTTCCTGACCAACACGCTCCGGCGACTCAAGGAAGGCGGCTGCCTGGGCATCTTTCCCCAGGGCACGTATGTGGAGCCGGGCGAAGCGGAACCGCCGGCCAAGTCGGGGCTTGGTTTGCTGGCCCTGCGGACCGGCGCCCCCGTAATCCCCATACATATCGTGGGTGCGGGATACGCCGCGAACCCGTTCGTCGCGCTCTTCCGCCGCCACCGCGTACGGATTCGCTACGGCAAGCCCGTTGACCTGTCCGCCTTTATCGGACGTGAGCGCGACAAGGACGCCCCGCAACTCGTCAGCGACCTCATCCTGCGAGAGATCTATGCCCTCGACACCGGCGCCGCGCCCGCGGAGTGACTCCGCGCCACCGGTCGGCGAGCCGCCGACCCTCACCGCGCGGCACTGGTGGCGCGCGTTGCTGCTCGCGGTTCTCGCGCCCAGTCTGGTCAGCGTCGTGCTGTGGCGCGCCGGCGTACCGCTGGGCTGCCCGGGCCGACTGGTCTATCTGTATTCGCCGGTGTCCGCGCTGCGCATGGCGAGCCTCTGGCCGGCGCTGCTGGCGGCGGGAATGCTCGGCGGCGGGGTGTGGTGGCTGGGGCACGCGCGCCCGGCGGCGCGGCACGGCGGCGGGGCACTGCTCCTGGTCGGCCTGATCAGCCTCGGGCTGTGGACCTACTTCGGCCCGCCCCTGTATTTCAACCAGATCTTCTTCACGATGCACTCCCCGTCGCACGACGGTGCCTTCGTCACCGAAGCCATGCCCATCCGCGATTTGCACGCCTACCTGCACGATTTCCCGCAGCGTGCGCAGACTCCGCCCGCCGAAATGCGCGGCACGCGCGTCATCAGCAATCCGCCCGGCATGACCGCCCTCGCCTGGACCATCCGTCAGGCCGTCGACGCCGCGCCCGGCGTGATCCCCTGGGCGGCCCAGCCGCTGCTCGACACGGACGCGCGGCCGGATTTGTTGCGCTCGACCACGGTCGGCCTGTTTTACTTCTGGGTCCTGCTGGCCGCGTGGCTGGCGGCCGGGCCAGTGCTGTACGTCTGCGCCCGACCCTATTGCGCCGCCCCCACGGCCGCGGTGTTCGCGGCGGGTGCCGTGCTCGCCCCGGCGGCGGTGCTGTTCAGTCCCGGCAAGGATCCGGCGCAGTTGCTGACGGCCGCCGTGCCCCTGTATCTATGGCTGCGCGGGTGGCGGACGGGGCGCGTCGCGCCAGCGATGTTAGCGGGCACCGTCACGCTGCTGGCGACGATGGTCAGCCTGGTGCACGTCTGGCTCGCGGCGATTGTGGTGGCGGCGACGCTGCTGGCGGATGGGCGGGACGGGCCGGAGTTGCGGCGCCGCCTCACGCACCTGGTCCTGCCGGCCGCGGGCGGGGCGGTGGCAGCCGCGGTCGTGCTGCATGTCGCGCTGGACTGCAACGTGTTCGCGATCGCGCGGGCGGTGGCGCGCGCCCAGGCGCAAGTCACACGCGGGCCGGAGGCGATGCCCCTGGCATGGCAGATGCTCGGCCTACCGCTGTTCGCACTGTTCGCCGGCCCGGTCCTGTGGCTGACGAGCTGGTCGGCCGGTCCGCGGCTGCTGCGGCCCGGCCCGGACGCGACGCGCGCCGAGCGGTTCGGCCGCTGGCTATTCTGGGGCACGGGGGCTGTACTGGTTGCCACGGTCGGGTTTACGAACATCGAGACGCCGCGCTTGTGGCTGTCGTTTGCGCCGCTGCTGCTGCTGGGGGCGCTGCTGCAACTCCGCGACTGGCGCGCGCCGACGCGCCACACGCTGGGGGTCCTGGCGCTGCTGGTCGGACTGCAGGTGGCGGCCGCAGCGCTGCAGTGGTCGTTGATGGACATGCGCGAGACCGAGACGCGGCTGGTGACGCAGCGGATGTTCAACTGAGCGTCGCGGGAGCCCCCGCCTGCCCTAGTATTGCTTGCGTTGCCGCGCGGGCGGGATGTTGAGCTGGGCGCGGTACTTGGCGATTGTGCGGCGCTTGATGTCGACGCCGTCCGCCTTCAACTTGTCGACAATCTCGTCGTCGCTGAGCGGGTTGCGCTTGTCTTCACCCGCGACGATCTCGTTGACCTTCGCCTTGATGCTCGCCCACCCCAGGGCCTCGCCTTCGTCCGTCTCCGCCCCACCCGTGAAGAACATCCGCAGCGGATAGATGCCGCGCGGCGTCTGAATGTACTTCTCGTCCACCGTCCGGCTGATCGTGGACGGGTCGCAGCCGAAGCGCGCGGCCAGATCACTCATCCGCAGCACTTTCAGCCGCTGCTCACCGTGGTCCAGAAAATCGCGCTGCGCCTCCACGACGGCCCGCCCCACCTCCAGCAGCCGCTCCCGCCGGAAGCGCACGGCGTCGATAATCGCCTTGGCCGCGTCAATCTTCTGACTCGCGAACTCGCGGGCGCGCGGGTCGTTGCGCGAACGCTCCAACAGCTCGCGGAACTCCGGTGAGATGCGCAGCTCGCGCAGGTTGCCCCGCGCCAGCCGCACGTCGTACCGGTCCTCCTGCTCGTCGAAGTCCACGATCAGGTCGGGAACCAGTGCGGGCGTCTGATACTCGGTCACGTCCGCCCCCGGGTGCAGCGACAACCGGCCAATCACCTGGATCGCCGCCTTCACTTCCTCGACGTCCGCCCCCAGCGCCTTGGCGATGGCCGGCAACCGGTTCTTCTGCAGATCCTCCAGGTGCTCCGCAATGATCCGCCGCTCCAGCGCGTTGTCCCCCGGTAGCGCCGCGAGCTGCAGCAGCAGACACTCCTGGATCGTCCGCGCCCCCACACCTGGCGGGTCCAGCTCCTGTACCGCCGCCAGCGCTTCCGCCCGCTCATTGGACGTGGCCGGTGGGTTCAGCTCCCGTCCGATCTCCTCCAGCGGCGTACCGAGGCGCCCGGTCTCATCGATATAGTCGATCAACTCGGCCCCGAGCGCGCGGATCCGCTCGGCCACCTCCACCAGCCCCCATTGCTCGAGCAGGTAGTCGTGCAGACACACCGGGCGGGCGGCGGTGTTCGCCATCGCGTCGAGCTTGCCGTCCGTCTCTTCGCCGCCCTGGGCGCGCGAAACCGTCCCCCGGTACTGCGCCTCGTCGTCAATCCAGTCGTACTCGCGAACCAGGCTGTCCAGGCGCTCGAACTCCCCGGCGGTCCCCTCCCCCACAACCATCGCGCGCTCACCGTCCGCCCGTTCTTCCTCCACCGCAGCGGGCTCGACCGGCGCCTGCACCTCCTCGTCGCCGGGCAGAACCTCCAGGGCCGGATTGCCGTCCAGCTCCTGCGCGATCCGCGACTCCAGCGCCAGGGCGTTGAGCTGCAGGATATCCATCGCCTGGATGAGCTGCGGCGTCAGACGCAACTGCTGCTGGAGCAATTGCCGCGGAATTTGCGAGAGCATCTGCGACATCGGACTACTAACCTGTCGGCGGATTCCGCCAGGCCGCCACACGGCCGCGACCCGCGCGCTGCAAACCACAGGAGAGATTGTCGGCCCAGCGGCGCCCAGCCGCACCTTGCGAAGAGGCGGTCAGCACTGTAAAGGATACGGCCGGCCGAAACCTGAGTCAAAGAAACGTGGACCGTGCCCGGCCCGGCGCCGCCCGCCGGACCGGGGTGCCCTCGGAATCATCGGCTGTTTCTGCCGACCGTGCTGCGAGCCGCCTACAATACCTGCGCAAAACGCGCCGTTTTTTCCTGAATCGGCGCGCACACTTGGGAGACCCGTGATGGCCTACGCGACCACGACCGTTCCGTCCGGCAGCCGCATCACCCGCACCGCCACCGCCCTGCACGTGCCCGATCGCCCGATCATCCCGTTCATCCGCGGAGACGGCACCGGTCCCGATATCTGGCGCGCCGCCCAGCACGTCCTCGACGCGGCCGTGGCCCAAGCCTATGGCGGCCAGCGCCAGATCGCCTGGATGGAGGTCTACGCCGGTGAGACGGCCTTCCAGAAGTTCAACAACTGGCTCCCCGATGAGACGATCGACGCCTTTCGCGAATTCCTCGTGGGTATCAAGGGCCCGCTGACCACGCCGGTCGGCGGCGGCATTCGCTCGCTGAACGTCGCTCTGCGGCAGGTGCTCGACCTGTACGTGTGCCTGCGCCCCGTGCGGCACTTCGCGGGCGTGCCTTCGCCCGTCACGCACCCGGGAAAGGTGAACATGGTGATCTTCCGCGAGAACACGGAGGACATCTACGCGGGGATCGAGTACGCGGCCGGCACACCGGAGGCCCAGAAGATCCTGGACTTCTTTGCGCGGGAGTTCCCCACGGAGTTCAAGAAGATCCGCTTCGGGACGCCGGACGCCGCGGGGGCGTGGCAGCGGGAACTGGAGGGGATCGGTGCACCGCACCGCACCGTCGGCGTACAGGTGGGTCTCGGCATCAAGCCGGTCAGCTATCTCGGGACCGAGCGCCTAGTGCACACGGCCATTGGGTACGCCATCCAGAACCGGCGCAAGAGTGTCACGCTGGTGCACAAAGGCAACATCATGAAGTTCACGGAAGGCGCCTTCCGCGACTGGGGGTACGGCGTGGCCAAGCAGTTCTACGGCGCGGTGGAGATCGACAGCGGGCCGTGGTGCCGCATTCCGGAGGGCCGGCCGGGCGCGGGGCTGGTCATCAAGGACGCGATTGCGGACATCACGCTCCAGCAGGTACTGACGCGACCCGACGATTTCGACGTGATCGCCACACTGAACCTCAATGGCGACTATCTGTCGGACGCGCTCGCGGCCCAGGTCGGCGGAATCGGCATCGCCCCGGGCGCAAACATCAACTACGTCACCGGCCACGCGATCTTCGAGGCCACGCACGGCACAGCCCCCAAGTATGCCAATCTGGATAAGGTGAACCCCGGCTCGGTGATCCTGTCGGGCGAGCTGATGCTGCGCTACCTGGGCTGGACCGAGGCCGCGGACCTGATTCTCAAGGGCATGGACGGGGCGATCGGCGCCAAGACGGTGACGTACGACTTCGCCCGCCTGATGGACGGCGCGACCGAGGTGAAGTGCAGCGCGTTCGGCGCGGCCGTCGTGAAGTACATGCGCTAGGGGTTTGCGCGGCGCGGCGTTCGCCCCCCCGCCTGTCCCGAACGAATGTGAACGCCGGCCGCCGTGGAACGCGGTGCGAACGCCGCCGCGCCGAGGCGGACTGCCACTCCCGCGAGTCTTTCGGCGAACCGCGAAAGCCTGTCCGGCCGTGACGGCTGGCCGCCACTCCTGACTCGCTGCCGGGCGTCGACAAGAATCGACGCGCCACGGTCGGCGGGCAGGCGCATCGGCCGCACGCGCCCCTTGCGTCCGCCACCTGGCGGCGCCAAGATACCCGCGTTCGTCGGACATATCCTGCGGGCTGGTGTCCGCTTTCAATGGAAAGGAGAAGACGATGAAGACTCTGTGCAAGGCGGTTGTTCTGGCCAGTGTGCTGGTCATGCTGAGTGGTTGCGCGGTCACCGGCACCTGGTCGATGAAGTCCATCGACCCGGCGACGGCCAAAGCGCATTTCAACCTCCAGTGCATGAAGCTCGGTGAGGACAACACCTTCACGGCGTGCGCCAAGGAAGGCGACCAGTGCAAGATGCTGACGGGCACCTACACGTATGACGCCAACACCAAGAAGCTCGTGTTCAAGTCCGACGGCAAGGAGCGGACCTATACGGCTGAGCTCGTCGCGCTCGGCGGTGAGTTGAAGATCCAGGGCGGCGAGAAGGCCAAGGCGTTCACGGCCGTCATGACCAAGGGCTGCAAGTGCACCGAGGGCAAGTGCCTGTGCCAGGGCAAGTGCACCGCCCAGTGCCAGGCCAAGCCCGAGGCCAAGAAAGACGCCAAGGCCGAACCCAAGAAGGACGTCAAGCCCGAGCCCAAGAAGGACGCCAAGTCCGAACCCAAGAAGGATAAGGACGTCCGCTAGCCGCCATTGGGCGGATCGCTTCCGGAATTCCACGCACGGCTGTCGTATCGGTCTGGTACCGGACGACAGCCGCTGCGTTGCACGGAGGCTTGTGGCGCGCGCCGCCGCCCCGCGTCACTCCCCGGCGCCGGGCGCCGGTCGCACCAGCGCCAGCCGCAGACCGAGAAACTCGTAGCGGTTCTTGCGATACACGTAGCTGCGGTACGCCGACCGGCAGTGCTCCGCCGTGTTCAGCACGCTGCCCCCGCGGACCACCAGCTTCTCCCCCGCCTCGCGCGCCACCGGATCATCCGTCGGCGACTCCAGGTAGAATCCCACCGCGTACCCGTCTGCGCACATCTCGCCCACGTTGCCGTGCATGTCGTACAGTCCAAACGCATTTGGCCGCTTGCTGGCCACCCGCTGTACCACGCGCTCGCTGTTCGTCAGGTACCACCCGACGCCCTCCAGTGCCTCCAGCCCGTCGCCCGCGCCGTACGCCGTCCCTGTGCCCGCCCGGCAAGCGTACTCCCACTCCGCTTCCGTCGGCAACCGAAACTCGTATCCCGGCGGCGCCACACCCGCCAACGCTGGCAGCAACTCCCGCTGCACCTCGTCATACGAAACCCCGACGACCGGCAGCGCCGCATCGGGCTCCCGCCCCGCCGCGCACAGCGGCGGCGCCCCCGTGAGTGCCGCCCACTGCGCCTCGGTGAGCTCGCAGCGCGCCAAGTAGAACGCCCGCGTCAGCCGTACCCGATGCAGGTATTCATCCGCCGCTCGCTTCTCT
The DNA here is from genome assembly GCA_964523405.1 of uncultured Planctomycetales bacterium. GTDB lineage: Bacteria > Planctomycetota > Phycisphaerae > UBA1845 > Fen-1342 > CAZGAQ01. The sequence goes on along the minus strand of CAZGAQ010000001.1, from coordinate 226,732 downwards.
TCCTTCGGCGGACTGCCCATCACAAACTCGCCCGCCGGAATCACGCTCAGCTCGAGCAGGACATCTCCCGCCAGACGCAGCGTCAGCACGGGCGGCAGATCCAGCTCGCACGCCGCCTCCGCTTGATGCTGCGCGGCCAGGTCCGCACCAAAGCCCCACCAGGAGTTGTCCAGCAGCATGCCGCTCTTGGCCAGCTCGTCCCGCGTCTGTACCGCCACCAGGTTCGACGCCTCCGCCTGGGCTACGGCCTTCTCTTCCTGCGTCTTGGCCTCCATCATCCGCTTGACCGCCTGTTCGAGATCGGCCAACGCCTGCACCGCGCGCGTTTCCTCCTGCTGCGCCCGGGCACGTGCCTCTTCGGCCTCGCGCCGCTGCTGCGCCTCCGCAAGCTGCGCCGCCACGGCCGCCTCGCGGGCCACCTCCGCCTGCTGTTTGGCCCGCGAAATCCAGACGGACGCGACGGTCAGCGTCACGATGACCGTGAGCGCCAGCGCGATCGCCGCGTTTCGCAGAATCCGCAGCCAGCGCCGCGCGCTGCCGCGCTTGTCCTGCGCGGCCTGAATGTCCGCCAGCAGCGCCGCGTGCGCCGGGCACTGCCGATCCAGGGTCGATGCGGCCAGGTCAAGGTCGCCCTTCTCGAACGCGCAGCGCGCATAGGCCAGTTGCGCCTGCCGCACTCCGCTCCGCGCATCCGCGTTGTCGGCCCATTGCTTGAGGGCTTCGCGAAAGCCAAACAACGCTTGCGCGAATGCCTCGTAGTCCCGCGTCGCGATCGCCTGCTGCAGTCGCTCGGCCGAACGCTGGCTCAGGTGGATGCTCTCGGCGTTCGTCTGGTACGTCTGGAGGGCTTCCTTCAGCGCCTGTGCGGATGGATAGCGGTCGGCCGGATTCGTCTGCATGGCCCGACGGGCAATGTCGACCAGCAATCCCGTACGCTCCGTCGGCTGGATGATGTTCTGCAGCGCGTTCTGCAGACAATCCATCACGCGATGCCCGCCGTGCGGCGTGAGCCCGGTGACAATCTCGTAGAGAATCCCGCCCAGCAGGTACACGTCGCTGTGCACCCCCACGGGGCCGCCTTCCCCGGTCACCATCTCCGGCGCCATGTACGCCGGCGTCCCGCCCGCCGACTGCGTCCGCGCCGCCGCGCCGTCGTCCGTCAGCAACAGCCCCAACCCCCAGTCCATCAGTTGCACTTCCCCGAATTCCCCCAACATGACGTTTTCGGGCTTCAGATCGCGATGGATCACCCCCTTGGAGTGCGCGAAACTCACCGCGTCACAGACCGCGATCAGGATCCGCAGATTCTCCGCCAGACTGCTGGTGCGGATGACGGCGTTCCATGGCGTGCCGCGCACCAGCTTCATCACGTAAAACGGCTGGCCATCGCGCGTCGTGCCCAAATCGTGAATCGGCACAATGTTCGGATGATCAAGCTTTCCCGTGACAACCGCCTCGGCCAGAAACTTCGCCCGGTCGTGCGGACTGTCCCCCACCCCCGGCTTGATCATCTTCACCGCGATGTCGCGCTCGATCGACTTCTGCACCGCCTGGTAAACGATGCCGACCCCGCCTTCCCCCAGCACACGCAGCAGCTCGTACCCATCCACGGTCACGCTCGGCAGCCCCGCCGGACGTGCCGCCGCCCCGCTACGCGGCCGCGCCGACCGGCTACCCGGCAGCTTGAGCGTCATGTTCGGCGTCAGACTGTCGAAGTCGTCTTTCCACAGCTCCAGCCCGCGGCTGCCGGCTGGCGGTGTCCGGTCGGGATCGCTGCCTGTCGCCCGGCGTACCGGCGTCGCGCTTCCGCCCGGTTCTGTCGGCGCCGCCGCGAGTCCGGTTCCCGGCGGCGTCGCGATCGTCTCGCGGGTGGAGTTCGATCCGCGCCCCTCATTCGCGGTTCCGGCCACGGGCGCGAGCAATTCCGCGAAGGGGTCGCCGGCCGCGGGATCCCACGTGCGTTCCCGGTCGGCCGGGGCTGGGGTGGCGTCTGCGTCCGATATTGGCGCCGGCGCCGGCCCGTCGGGCCCGGGGCTCGCGGAGAACTCAGTTGAGTTGGATTGCGCGTCCATCAGCGTCTCCGCCCGCACCGCCACACAGGCCAGCCGCGAAATTACGGGTCATTACCCGAGATCACTCAGACTGCATGTCCGGGCGTACCGAGCCGATCTAGAGGTACAGGCAGTCTCTGGTTTTATCGTCATTCACCGGCAGACTGCTGAGCGAAGTTCGTTCCGCAGCGCACCCCGGCGCGGCAGGAGAGCGAGTGGCTATGGCTACGCCCGAGTCCATGGACGTGAACGCGACGAGTTGTGTCCCACAACCCCAGGACGTCGTTCCCGCCGAACCGCCAACGGGCTTGGAGCGGCCCTACCTGCAGGTCTTCGGCCCCGACACGGGCGTGTTCGAGTACAACCTCGGCGAAGGCGTGATTACGATCGGGCGCTCCGACAACGCCCACGTACGCCTGCCGCACAACAGCGTCTCCCGCGTGCATGCCTTGCTGGCCTACCGGGAAGGTCAGTATGTGATCGAGGACGCCGGCTCCAACTACGGGGTCGTGGTTAACTCCAAGCGCATTCAGCAGCACGCCCTCCAGCATGGCGATACCGTGCAGATCTCGCTCTATGTCCTGCAATTCCGCACACACCCGGTTCCCGCGGGCGCCAGCGCCGCCTCCGCCCGCGCCAAGTTCCTCCTGCGGACCGAGTTCTGCATGCTCCCCTCGACCATGCGGCTCCGTTTCCGTCCGCTCAATGCCAACCCCAAAGAGGTCTTCCGCTCCGGCGACACCCTGCGCGTCGGGCACGGTGGCCTGCTCATTCCGACCACCAGCAGTCCCGGCGACACCATCTGCCTCGAGCTGTCCCTCTGCTGGCCGTCCCAGCAGACCAAGTGCTACCTGGGCGAGGTCATGGGCGTGGTCGAGGAATCCGACCTCTTCTGGCTGTGTGTCAAACTGCACAGCGTTCCCCCCGAGATGCACGCCGCGGTCCTGGAGGGCGGCGATCCCGGGGAGTGGGTCAACGTGCGAGCTACTTGATACGTTTGAGTTGTCGTGCCGCTTCGCCGGGTCTGGAACGATGCCATGAGTGAAACCGCCAAAGACGTGCAACCCGACATCACCGAACTGGATTCCGCGCTGCAGGCCGGCGCTGGTGCCGCCCAGGGCGCCTTCCTCGCCGACCGGCCGCACCTCCAGGGCTTCGGCCCCGGCACCGGCCCGTTCGAGGTCGATCTGCCGCCCACCGGCAGTGTGACCCTCGGACGCTCCCAGCATGCGGACGTGCACCTGCCGCATCACAGCGTCTCGCGCATCCACGCCACCATCACGCGCCACGACGACCAGTACGTGCTCGAAGACGCCAATTCCAGCTTCGGGACCACCGTCAACGGCGCGAAGGTCGAAACCCACACGCTGCGGCACGGCGACAGCATTCAGATCACCCTCTACGTCCTGCAGTTCCGCACGCACTCCGCCCTCCCCGGCGCCGCGGCCGCCGCGGCCCAGGCCAAGTGGCTCCTGCGCAGCGAGTTCTGCCAGTTGCCCTCGACGATGCGCCTCCGCTATCGCACGCTGCAGGTCGCGCCGCAGGAAGTCTTTCGCCCCGGCGACACCCTGAGGATCGGGCGCGGCGGACTGCTCATCCCGACGTTTGCCCCCCCGCCCGACGGGATCAGCCTCGAGCTGCGTCTGTTCTGGCCCAACAACCAGAACAAGCGCTACCTGGGCGAGATCGTCGGCGTGATCAAAGGCGAGGCCAACGACTGGCTCTGCGTGAAACTGCACAGCGTCCCCAAGGAGACACACCGCGTCGTCGTCGCCGCCGCCCAACACGGTGAGTGGATCGACGTCGCGCAGACCTGACCGCCACCGTCCGCTAACGCACTCACGACTTCGCCGGGGAGGGCGCGCCTCCGCCCTCCGCGGTTCCGATAGATATCCGCCCCTGCGCCCGCCGGCACACACCCCCCCGCGCACTTCCCCATCCAACGCGTCACCGGTTGCGCCCCGGTGGCATACGTATTGCAGAATATCAGATTGGCGATACCGCGCCGCCGCACCGTGGCCGCCAGCTCCTCCAGAGGGGCCCTGACACAGAGGAGTATGGAGTGAAGCGCAATCTGCTGCCGCTGCTGATGCTGCCCGCATTGCTGTGGGTCTTCCTCGGCTGCCTGCCCGAGGAACGTGAGTCTTTGCTCAACATGCTCACGGTCCTGCAGAACCGCTTCGACCAAGACGACGGCCGCGGCCAGCCGAGTACCGATCCCAACGACCCGAACGACCCGAACGGCGCGGTCGACCCGAACGATCCCAACACCATCGGCGATCCCAACGACCCCAACTCCGCCGTGGACCCGAACACCCCGAGCGATCCGAACGCGCCCGCCGACCCCAATGACCTGACGGACCCCAACGATCTGCCCGATCCCAATGCCCCCGCCGACCCGGATGATCCCAATGCGGCCGAACCCAATACGCCGCCGGTTCAGCCGCCTCCGCTGGACCCGCCCGATTCGCCCCCGTCGGAGCCGAATTCGCCGCCCCACGACGGTTGCGGCCATGGCCACCCCCCGCACCCCGACTGCAATCATAATGGCGTCGCCGATCACCAGGACATCGCCGCCGGCCTGAGCCAGGACTGCAATCAAGACGGCGTCCCCGACGAATGCGAGCTCGACCGCGACCATGACGGCACCATCGACGCCTGTGACGGCTGCCCCACCGATCCCGCCAAGACGGCTCCCGGCCCCTGCGGCTGCGGCGCCGCGGACACCGACACCGATCAAGACGGAACGCCAGATTGCCTGGACGGCTGCCCGGCCGATCCTGCAAAAACCGCCCCCGGAACGTGCGGCTGCGGCGTCGCCGAGACCGATTCGGACCAGGACGGCCTGCCGGACTGCGTCGATCCGGCCGAGCAGACGGTGACGACCTGCCAAACGCAGTTCTTCACGAGCCCCGGGCAGGCCAAGCGGGACTTCACCGCATGCTTCACGGCCCAGGGCCAGATCGGTAACGCGGCCACGCATTGGCCGCCGTGTGCGTCCCCGGAGCTGGCCCTCAGCGATCGCCCGGAGCATCCGCACAACGAACGCGAATTCGCCTGGCAGGAGAACCACGACCACCACTTCGTGTTGGTATACAGCGGCCAGCAGGCCTCGTTCGAGGTGGATGGAGTCCGGCTGCAGGACAGCTTTGCCTGCGCCCAGAGCGTGAACGCGCTGCTGCTGCGCGCCGACGCCGTGCTCGGCCGGACGCGCTTGTCAAACTTGGCCGTCAACGGTCAGCCCATCGCCGGCACCGTCGATGCGCGCTTCCTTTCGCCGCACCGCCCCCTGCATATCCTCCGCCTGGGCTGCAATCTGGACGGCGCGTTCACCCTGACGGGCACGATTCGCTTCGACTGGACGTGGCCGCTCCTGCCCCGTGGCGACCAGCTCGCCTTTGAGATCACGGCCGGCCACCTGACCGGCCTGGAGCCGCCGCCGGCGGTGGACTGCAACCGCAACGGCGTCGCCGACGGTCAGGACATCGCGGCCGGCACGAGCCAGGACTGCAACCACAACGGTGTGCCGGACGAGTGCGAGACGGATAGCGACCACGACGGCACGATCGACGCGTGCGACGGCTGCCCGAATGATTCAACCAAGACCGCACCGGGCGCTTGCGGTTGTGGTGCGGCCGATGCCGACGCGGACCAGGACGGCGTGCCGGATTGCGACGACGGCTGTCCGGACGACGCGACCAAGACCGAAGCGGGTGCCTGCGGCTGCGGCGTTGCCGACACCGACACGGATCAAGACGGCACGCCGGACTGTCACGACGGCTGCCCCACTAATCCGGCCAAGACCGCGCCGGGGGCGTGTGGTTGCGGCGTGCCGGATGCGGACGCCGATCACGACGGGACTCCGGACTGCAGCGACGGTTGCCCAAGTGACCCGACCAAGACGGCGCCGGGCAGTTGCGGATGCGGCGTGCCGGATGCGGACGCCGATCACGACGGGACTCCGGACTGCAACGACGGCTGCCCGGATGATCCGGCCAAGACCGCGCCGGGGGCGTGTGGTTGCGGCGTAGCGGATACGGACACCGACGATGACGGCGTGCCGGACTGCAACGACGGCTGCCCGGATGATCCGGCGAAGACCGAGGCGGGCGCCTGCGGCTGCGGTGTGCCCGACACCGACACGGATCACGACGGTGCGCCCGACTGTAACGATGGCTGTCCGAACGATCCCGCCAAGACGGCGCCGGGCGACTGCGGCTGCGGTGTCGCGGAGACGGATGCGGACGGCGACGGCACGCCGGATTGCATCGATGGGTGTCCGGCCGATCCGGCCAAGACCGCACCCGGGTCGTGCGGCTGCGGTGTGCCCGACACGGACAGCGATAGCGACGGCCTGCCTGATTGCATCGACGAATGCCCCCACTCGGCTGGAGGCGCCCCGGTCGACGCGTACGGCTGCGAGCTGCTGGCGGCCAACGCTGGCACCGACGTGACGCTCGCCGAGATCGGGCCGGTCACGCTGCACGCCGGCGCCACCGGCGGTTCCGGCGTCTATACGTACGCCTGGACGGCCTCAGGGTGGGCTGGTTCGACGGCGCAGGACGTGGTCGTGATGCCACCACAGACGCTGACGTACACGCTGACGGTGACCGACAACTCGGTGCACGCGCGGACGGCCGTGGACACCGTAACGGTCACCATCCAGCCCCGTGTCGGCCTGCACTACACGATCACGCCGCTGGACGTGCCCAACTCGAACGGCACGTACCCGCACGCCCTCAACGACGCGGGCGCGGTCGTCGGCTACTACTTCGACGCCGATTGGCAGCGACGCGCCTTCCTCTACAGCGGCGGTGCGTTCACGTCGCTGGGCACGCTGGGCGGCTGGGATTCGGCCGCGCACGACATCAACGAACACCTACAGGTGGTCGGCGAGGCCGTGGACGCGGCGGGCCAGACGCGCGCCTTCGTGTGGGATGCCGTGGGCGGGATGCGCGACCTAGGCACGCTCGGCGGCACCAACGCCGTGGCGTACGCCGTCAACGAGTCGGGCCAGGTGGCCGGCTACTCCGCCGCGGGCAGCACGTATCACGCCTTCCTGGCCACGGGTGGCGTGCTCGCGGGCCTGGGTACGCAGGCCTATGCCCAGAGCGGCGCCTTCGACGTGAACGACGGCGGCGACGTCGTCGGCGTGCTCGTCAATCCAGGCGGCACCGCTACCGCGTTCCTCTACACGAACGCGACGCTCTACGATCTCGGCGCGCCCCTCCTGAGCCAGAGTCAGGCCTGGGTGATCAACAACCACGGCCTGGTGGCCGGTTCGGCCTGGGGCTCCGGGGAAGACCGCTCGTTCCTCTGCACGCACGGCATCGTGATCGATCTGGGCACCCTGGCCGGCTTCCCGAAGACGGCCGCCCGGGCCATCAACGACGCCGGGCAGGTCGTCGGCACCGTCAGCGACGACGCCAATGCCGTGTCGCACGCCTTCGTCTTCACCGGCGGCGCGCTGCACGACCTGAATGGGCTGGTCGACTTGGGCAGCGGCTGGGACTACCTGGCCGAGGCCTACAGCGTGAACAGTGCCGGGCAGATCGCGGGCTACGGCTTGTACCAGGGCCAGGTCCGCGGCTTCGTGCTGACGCCGGTGCCGTAGACCGCATCGTCGCGTCACCCCCCGCCCGTCCCGCACGATGCGCGGGATGGGCGACGCCGGCCGCGGAAGGCGTGGCACTCCCAGAGCGACACGGGCGCCGGATGCGCTGGCATCCGACGCCCGCCGTCATTTCCGGAAGCCGCGGCTGCGTGCCTAGCGCACGAACAGCATCTCTGCATAGCGCGGCAGCGGCCAGATGTCGCTGGGCACAAGCTGCTCCAGCATGTCCGCGCTCTCGCGCGCTTTCGCCATCGCCGGCACCAGCTTGTCACGGATATGCCGCGCGTGCCGCACACCGTCCGCGTCGGTGTGGGCTTCGGCCGCCGCAACCGCCTCGCTCGCTTTGCGCAGACGCCCGACCAGATCGGCGACCCGCAGGAGCTGCTGCTTTGTGTCGGCGCAGCTCACGTTGACAGCTTCCGACGCCCCCACCACCGTCGCCAGCTCGGTCTGGTACCGCAGCGCGGCCGGCAGCACCTCGCGTTGCAGCATGGACACGAGCGTACGGGCTTCGATGCCCAGCGTGCGGTTGTACTTCTCCAGATTCACATCCACGCGCGCCTGCAGCTCGCGCTTGTTCAGCACCCCGTACTTCGCAAACAGCGTCTGCGCGAGCTTGGAGCCCAGGACCGGAATCGCATCGGGCGTCGAACGCAGGTGCGGCAGGCCGCGCCGCTCTGCCTCGGCGTGCCATTCGGCACTGTAGTTGTCGCCGTCAAATACGATGCGGCGGTGCTTCTTGACGACCTCCTTGAGCAGCGCCTTCGCGGCCGCCTCGACCTTGGTCGGATGGTTGCCCTGGCCCACGCGTTTCTCCAGCTCCGTGGCCATGAAGTCCAGGGACTCGGCCACGATCGTGTTCAGCACGGTATTGGGCCAGGAGATGGACGCACTGGATCCCACCGCGCGGAACTCGAACTTGTTGCCGGTGAAGGCGAAGGGACTGGTGCGGTTACGGTCGCCGCTGTGCCGTGGAATCTGCGGCAGCGCCCGCGCGCCCAGGTTGAGCCGGCCGCCCTTCTTGGTCGACCGGGTCTCGCCGCGCTCCAGTTGGTCGAGGATGTCGCTGAGCATGTCGCCCAGGTAGACCGAGATGATCGCCGGTGGAGCTTCGTTCGCACCCAGGCGATGGTCGTTCGCCGCGCTGGCAATCGAGGCCCGCAGCAGGTCCGCGTGCAGGTCGACTGCCCGCAGCACCGCGCACAGGAACACTAGGAACTGCACGTTCGAGTGCGTCTCGTCACGCGGGTCGAGCAGATTGACGCCAGTGTCGGTCGCGAGCGACCAGTTGTTGTGCTTGCCCGAGCCGTTCACGCCCGCGAACGGCTTCTCGTGCAGCAGGCACACGTAGCCGTGATGCTCGGCCACCGTCCGCAGAATCTGCATCGTGAGCATCTGGTGATCGCCGGCCACGTTCGCGTTCTCGAACACGGGCGCCAGCTCGAACTGGTTCGGTGCCACCTCGTTGTGCCGCGTCTTGACCGGCACGCCGAGCTCGTACAACCGTCGCTCGACCTCGGTCATGAACGCCATCACCCGCTCGGGAATGGCCCCGAAATAGTGGTCGTCGAGTTGGTGGCCCTTCGGCGCCGCCGCGCCGATCAGCGTTCGCCCGCACAACCGCAGGTCGTCGCGCCGGTCGAAGTACGCGCGGTCGATCAGGAAGTACTCCTGCTCGCAACCCAGCGTCGTGATCACCTGGCTCACCCCGGCATCCGTCCCGAAGATGCGCAGAATGCGCAGCGCCTGCTCACTCACGGCCTGAATCGACCGCAAGAGCGGGGTCTTCTTGTCCAGCGCCTCGCCGGTCCACGACACGAACGCCGTCGGAATGCACAGCGTCGCGCTGTCCGGCGTCTTGAAGATGAACGCCGGACTCGTCGCATCCCAGGCGGTGTACCCGCGGGCTTCGAACGTCTCGCGGATCCCGCCCGACGGGAACGAGCTGGCATCCGGTTCCCCCTGGATCAACGCGTCCGCCGAAAACGTCTCCAGCGCGCTGCCATCCCCATTGGGCGACAGGAACGCGTCGTGCTTCTCCGCCGTCGAGCCGGTCAGCGGCTGGAACCAGTGCGTGTAGTGCGTCGCGCCGTGGGCCATCGCCCAGGCCTTCATCGCGACCGCAACCATGTTCGCCACGGCGGCGTCCAGCGGCTGACCCCGCTGCATCGATTGTTGCAGCTTGTCATACACGTCTTCCGGCAGGTGCCGGCGCATGACATCGCCGTTGAACGTGAGCGCTCCGAAAACCTCGGATAACCGCTTGCCGCCATCGTCGCACATACACGACCTCCCACAGGCTGACTGGGTGGTCCGTTCCTGTCTCGGCCACACCAACAGAAAGCCGGCGCACGCCCGGCACCGTGCCGAGCCGTGAGCGGGCCTGTACTCACCATACGAGGAGACCGCGCGCCGCCCGGCGCGCCGCAGCTAAGGCGGCACAAAATACCGGTGCCGACGGGGTTGAACAAGAAAAATCCGGACTACCTCGTGTATTGCTCTTCGGCCACTCGCGCTAGCCGCGCCCAGCCACGAGCCCCGCCCTTGCCCGGGAGCGGTACCGACGTGGCACCGATGCGCCCCCGGGAGCGATGCTGCAATGACTCCGCCAGACCCGCGAGGCCCGGCAACGCTACCGCAATTGGAAGGTGAAGTGCTGCTGTGGCTCGAACAGGCGCAGCTCTTTTTGCGCCCGATCGGGCTTGAGCTGTAGCATGAACCCCATCCGCTGGAATCGCACCAGGTCCAGACCGGCATCCTTCGTCTGCGGAATCCCGATCTCCAGGTGGTACTCGTCATCCTGTCTGGTCCAGCGGGCCTCGAGATCCCGCGGATTAGGCAGGACGTTGTCGCGCCAAATCGGCTTCTGACGGATGGTCGTGTCGTTGTGCTTCGTGCGGATCTGCACGCGCCCCTCCGCCTGCGGTTCCAGGATCAGCTCCAGGTTGTCCGCACCAACCGTCATGCCGTCGTTCTGGCAATCCAGCTCCAGGTACAGCCGCGCCGGCTTCGCCTCGCCCGCCTGCACCTTCTGGACCAGCCCCAGGTAGAGGTGCCCGAAGTCCCAGGCCAGGCGCACTTCCCCGTTGATCGCTTCGTCCTCCATCGCCCGCACGAAGCCCTCGTGCGGCCATTCGTCCATCTCAATCTCGCCATCGACGCGCACCTTCGCGAACATGGCCTCGGGTTCCCACGGATACAGCGGGTATTCGTCGTCACCGTCAAGCAGCCCGTCGCCATCGGCGTCCCGGTTATGCGGATCGGGCTCGAACACCGGCTCGATCTGCCGCATGCCAAACGCCTCCGCGTAACGCGCCAGACCGGCGGTCGTCATGAGTTCTTCGCGATCGGTCAGCCCGTCATCGTCCGTGTCTTCGTCCTCAGGGCTGCTGCCGAAACGGCGCTCGTCCACCGGACAACGTTCGTCCGCGTCCGGCAGACCGTCATTGTCCGCATCCGCCGTGAGCACCAGCCGCCCGTACTTGTTCGCCCAGTACGCCGCGTCGGAGAACTCCCGGCACATCGCGGCCATGCCGTCGTAGTGCGCCCCGTAATGCGTCGCCAGAAAGTTCCAGTGGAAGTGGTTGAAGTGAAAGACCTGACCGCTGTACTGGTAGTTGATGCCCATCCCATGGCCATACTCGTGCACAAACAGCCACGCGGTGTCCCCGCCGGCACTGAACGCGTTGATGTCGCTGCCATCGTGAATCGAACCCCACGTGTTGCCGCCGCTCCCGGACAACACCCACTGCTTGGCCGCATCGTCCCAGTGCCGGTAGCCGTAGATCGTGCACAGCCCGGCCGTCCGGGCGTGCTGGACACCGTGGCGCGCGAGAATGGCGTCGATCTCCTGATGGTCGTCGTGGGGCCAATACCCATAGTTGTGCACGGGGGCCGGTGTGTAGCGCTGATCTTCAAGCACGTACTTGTAGTGCACCTGGAAACGGCACCGCGAGTTGATCCAGTAGAAACGCCGCGCCATCTCGAGCCGGTACATGAGGGCGTCCACCTCGGCCTTGGTCATCGGGCCGGGATCGGCCGGTTCGGGCGCGAACTTCGCATCCACCGGGTCCAGCAGGTTCGTGAACACGAGCACGATGACTTCCGCATCGACGTACTGCGTCTGGCCGGCGGGTGGCTGCGTGGCCACCAGGAACGGCTCGGACCAGAGCGGGGCCGGGTAGCATTTGTCGGTTACCAGATAGCGGCACACATACCGCCGGCCAGGCTCCAGGTCCGTCAGCTCCACACGGTGGAACACATCCGGTTCGCCGGCCTGGCGCTCCTGCCCCTGTGGTGTGAACGCCGGTACTTCCGCCACGCGCCGCCCGGCCGCGCCCGGCGGCTGCGGATACGTGTACCAGTCGCCCTCCAGCGGCGCGAATTCGACTTTGGACAGCGCCGCCTCGAGCGTTGTGTACTCCAGCACCACGCGCTCGCGTTCACACACCGGTATGCGCAGAATCTTGGGCCAGTCCAGCGGGCTCGGATCGTCCCGCCGCGTGTCAAACAGCTTGCGCGGAATCGCGAAAACCTGCCCCTTGTCCGCCTCCGCCACCAGCACGTCACCGTTGGCGGCCAGGGCAATGCCGCGCGGGTGCGTGATAAACCGGTACGGGAAGAAGTTCGTGCCGCAGCGCGGCGTCTCGTCGATGCTGTCCTGCACCCGCACGAAGTCGTGGTCGGTCAGTGGAAAGTCCGCTTCCGCCGTGAAGATGCGCCCGGTCCGCGGATCGACACACACGTCGGCGGCTTGCGACGTCGGGTACGGGTCCTCCGGCCTCATGAACTGCTCGAACGTGGCCCGCTTGGCGGCAACATCCACTTTCCACACGCTGTACATCCCAGCGCGGCGGTTCCGCTCCGGGTCGATCACCGGCCCGTCGTAGTCCACCACGATCAGCCGGCCGTCCGGCAGAAAGTCGCCGCGGCAGGGGTGATACAGCTTGTCGGTAACCTCTTCTTCGACCCGCTTCTTCTGCTTCCGGCTGTCATAACGGCGCTGCCACTTGTAGTCGCCAAAGTCGAACAAGGCCTCGCCGGTTGTGCTGAACACGCGTACCCGCCCCGCGCCGAAGTCGAAGACGAACAGGTTGCCGGCCGCATCCCAGGTCACGCCCTGCGCGTCGGTGAAAACCGGCTGGGTGGCGCCGCCGACGCGCTTGACGATCTCCCCGTCCTGCCGCACCACGAAGAGCTGGCCCGCCTTACCGCCGGTGACGATGGCGAGTCGGCCGTCGGCGGCCACGGCGAGACCGCTGACGCCGGGCGCGGCGATCGTGATGCCGGTGGGCTGCAAATCGGGCTTGAGCATCACGACCTGGCCTTCGGCCGCGCAAGCGACATAGACCGCGCCGTCTGGCGGGGAGACGGCCACATCGACCGGGCTGGCCACATCGTAAGGCTCGTGCCCCCAACGAGTTGCATCGGAAACGGGCTGACTGGCGGCAACGGCGGCGAGCAGCGCGACGGCTGGCAACGCAAGCATCGGGAGTACTCCTGGCGCACGCCGCCCGGGCTTCAAGTGCGGGCGAAGTTTCGGCCGTTATAGCACTGAAAGCGCGGACTGCCAATGCGATAGGGAATTCCGGAAGCTTCGGGTATATTAATAAACTTGTGTACGCACCCGACGCGGGTAGCCCCGGGCAGGGTGTCCACTGTCGCGACAACGCGAAGGAGAGTCAGGATGAAAATGCGCACTGTGTTGTTGGGCCTCGCTGTTGCGGGAATTCTCGCCGCGCCGCTGGCATGGGCCGGCTCGGCCGAGGCCACCAAGGCGTTTGACGACGGCAAGGCCCTGCTCGCCAAGGGCGAGTTCGATAAGGCCCTGGAGGCCTACAAGACGGCCGTGAAGGCCGACCCGGAAAGCAAGGAGCTCACCAGCGCGTACACGATGTTGCGGCGCGTCATCACGATCCGCGAGCAGTTCGCCAAGGAGCAGGAGCCGGAAGCCTGGCAGCAGATGGCCCGCGCGCTCCTGAGCTATTATCAGCGCAACCACATCAACGGCGAGGCCCTCACGCTCGCCGGACAGATGCACGCCAAGCTCAAGAACGGCGATTCCGCCGAGATTCTCGCCGACACGCAACTGACCGTCGACAAGAACGACGACGCCTTGAAGCTCCTCTCCGGGCTGACCAAGGATCAGCAGACGCCCGGCACAACCGTGCTGCAGGGCGTCGCCCTGGCGCGCCTGGGCAAGCCGGCCGAAGCCAAGGCCATCGCCGACAAGTTCGAGCTGACCAAGGACTGCGACGCCGGCGTGTGCTTCAACGCCGCCCGGCTGTACGCTCTGGTCGGGCAGTCCGACAAGGCCCTGGCCGCCCTGACCGCCTCCTTCGAGGCCACCCCCGCCACCTGGCTCGCCGAAGTCAAGAACGAAGCCAAGACCAGCAAGGACCTGGTCAGCATCGCCAAGAACGATGCCTTCACCAAGGTGCTCGCGACCGAGTCCAAGGTGAAGGGGTGCGGCGAATCGTCCGCCTGCGGCAAGTGCCCCAGCAAGGGCAAGTGCGCCGGCGAAAGCAAGGAAGGCAAAGACGCCGCCGGCTGCAAGGATCATCCCAAGGACGACGCAGGCAAGAAGCAGGATGAGGGCAAGAAGCCCGAAAAGCCGTAAACCGGCTACCGTCGCGGATCTCCACGCCGCGCTCGACGCCTTGGCGCCGTTCGCCCACGCGGCCGACTGGGACAATGTCGGCCTCCTCGCGGGCTGGCGCGATGCGCCGACGCGGCGTGTTCTTTTGGCTATCGACCTCACGGACGCGGTAGCCCGCGAGGCGCTCCGCGCCCGCGTCGACACGCTCGTCCTGTATCACCCGCCGATCTTCAAGGGCATTCGCACGATCACGGCCGCGGCCGAGGCTCCGACCGGCCTGCTGCCGGATTTGCTGGCCGCACGCGTCTCGATCTTGGCCCTGCACACCGCGCTCGACGTCGCCGTCGGCGGCACCAACGACATCCTGCTGGAACCGTTCGACCTCGCCGAGTCACACCCGCTGGAGCTGCGCACCGAGGCCGACACACAATACAAACTGATCGTCTTCGTGCCCGCCGCAAGCGTCGCTCCGCTGCGGACCGCGCTCGCCGAGGCCGGCGCCGGCCAGATCGGCCACTACGGCGAGTGCAGCTTCGAGCTGGCCGGACGCGGCACGTTCCGCGGCGACGCGACCACGCATCCGGCCATCGGCAGCCGGCAGGTCCTGGAACACGTGGACGAAACCCGCCTGGAGATGATCGTACCACGCCACCGCGTGGGCCCGGTCGTCCGGGTTCTGTACGCCCACCATCCCTATGAGGAGCCCGCTTTCGATCTGCTGCCGCTCCACAACCTCACCGGCCGCGGGCAGGTCGGTCTCGGGCGTGTCGGCCTCCTGCGCCGCCCGACCCGCGGTACTCAACTCGTCGCGCAACTGCGCGGCCACGTCGATCTTTCCGGCGCCAGCGTTGTCGGCGCGCTGACCCGCCGCTTTCGCGCTGTCACGGCCGCGGCGGGTTCATTCGGCGTGCGTTCCTTCCGCGATCCCGACGCCCTGGTCCTGACCGGCGAGTTCAAGCATCATGACGCGCTCGAGTTGTTGCGCCGCGGCATCACGGCCGTCCACCTGGGCCACTACGCCAGCGAGCGCCCTGCCTTGACGCGCCTCCGGCAGCACCTGGCTGCGGCTTGCCCCGGCGTGCGCTTCACGCTTGCCCGTAGCGACAGCGCCCCCTTCCAACCCCTGGCGCGCTAGCACGCTCCGCCAGGCCCCTCCGGTGCGTTTGGTCTGGCCCACGACCCCGCGTATCATAGTCCCCGGTTCCAGCTGGAGACTCCGCATGAATGCTCTGCGTACCCATCCCCGCGGTCTGACGCTGACCGCCGCGGCCGTCATCTGTGGCGCCACGTTCGGCACGCTGCCGACACCCGCCCGGGCCCAGGACGGCGACGCGGTCGTGATCGTCAACGGCCACCCCATCTCCAAACGCCGCATGACGGACCTGCTCATGGAAGCGCACGGCCTGCAGCTCATGCAGCAGCTCATCGTGCTCGAGCTCGCCCAGGAAGAGACGGCCAAGCGCAAAATCAAAGTCAGTGCCGCCGACGTGGAACGCGAATACAACGAGGCGGTCGCCAAGATCGCCCCGCAGACCAACGCGACCGGTCAGCCGCTGACCGACGACGAGCGCCGCCAGGCCCTGGAATACCTGCTGCAGGAGAAGGGCCTGTCCATGACCGAGTTCAAGATCGGCATGGAGCGCAACGCGCACCTCCGCAAGCTCGTCGAGGCCGATCTGAAGATCGACGACGCCGTGCTGCGCGAGGAGTTCGGCCGGCTGTACGGCGAGAAAGTCGAAGTGCGCGCGCTCCAGGTCGCCGACACCAACAGCCTGCATGAGGCCCTTAACCAGCTCGAAAAGGGCGCGGACTTCGCCGCGCTGGCACAGCGGATCAGCCAGGATCCGCCCACGGCGCAGCGCGGCGGCTTGATGGACGCCTTCGCCTTCAACGACGACGCCGTGGCCCCGGTCCTGCGCGAGGCCGCGTTCGCGCTGAAGCGGGCCGGCGAACGCACGCAGCCGATCCGCGTCGGGCGGTGGTGGTTCATCCTCCAGTTCGAGCGGCGCGTCCCGCCGTCCGACGTGCAATTCGACAACGTGCGCACCGAAGTCGCTGCCAAGTTGAAGGAACGGGTCGTGCCCGCCGAAATGAACCGCCTCGTCGCCGAGACGTTCCGCAAGGCCGAAATCCGCGTGCTCGACAGCAAGCTCAAACCCCGGTTCGAAGAACTGATGAAGAACAACCCGGTCGTGGACGCGGCCACCAAGCCCTGACGCGCTCTGCCCGTCAGTGCCGGGCGGACTACGCGGCACTCACACACGGGCTATAATGCCGCCCGGTCGTCGTCCCCCTCGTGGGTGTGCTCATGCGCTTCGCGCGAATCTCGCTGGCGACGAAATATCGCATCCTCTTCGGGTTGGCGGTGGTGCTGATCATCGGCGCCGCGCTGGCCGTCCCCTGGTACACCCTCGAGGTCCTCGTGCTGCAGCAGCCGTTCCGCGAGGCCCAGAGCCAGTGCGATGCCTACTTCCGCCACGTCCTGCCCAGCCCGACGCAAATCACCGGCGTGCACAGCGGCAAGTCCAGCCTGCTGCCCGAGCGCGGCCCCCTGACCCCGCAGTTCATCCGCCTGGAACGCAACCCCGACGAGCCCGCCACACGCCCCGCCGGCCGCTTCGACGAGTTCATCGAATCCGCCCGCGGGACCTTCCGGGAGCGCCCCAGCAAACGCTTTTACTACCGCACCGTCTGGGAGGAGGGCGATCGGCGCTTCTGGTACGCCCACGCCGTGTGGGTCAACCGCGGCTGCCTGAACTGCCACGGCGAAGGTCGCAGCGCCCGCCCGTATCGGGAGAACCAGCTCGCCGGCATGATCCTCGTCGACCTGCCCGCCGAGCAGAGCGGCCAGTCCGCCCTGTTCAATCGCGTGCTGATGGTCGTCGCCGGCTCACTCGCCGGCATCCTCGCCATTCTCGTCTTCTACCTCATCACGACCCGCTTCATCCTCTCGCCCATCCACGAGCTGCGCTCCGTCGCGGTGCGCGTCGCCGACGGCGACCTGGCCGTGCGCTCGACCGTCCGGACCGGCGATGAGTTCGAGCAGCTCGCCGTCAACATCAACACCATGCTCGAGCGCCTCCGCGATTCACAGGAGGACCTCAAGAAGGCCAACCGACTGCTCGACGAGAAGCTCGGTCAGATCGCGGAAACCAACGTCGCCCTCTACGAGGCGAACCGGGTAAAGAGCGAGTTCCTCGCGAACGTCTCCCACGAGCTGCGCACGCCGCTCACCAGCATCATCGGCTTCGCCGAGCTCCTCCGCGAGGGCCAGCCCGCCGAGCTCGACCCGCGCACCGCACGCTACGCCGAAAACATCCTCATCTCCGGCCGCATCTTGCTGGAGATCATCAATGACCTGCTCGACCTCGCCAAGATCGAGGCCAACCGCGTCGAGCTGCGCATCGAAACCGTCCACGTCGCCGACGTGTGTACCACGCTGACCGACTTCATGCGCCCGCTCGCGGACAAGAAACAACTCGACCTGCGCCTGCAGGTCGACGAAGGCCTGCCGACCCTGTCCACCGATCGCGGCCGCCTGCGCCAGGTCCTGTTCAACCTCCTGAGCAATGCCATCAAGTTCACCCCCGAAGGCGGGCAAATCTGGTTCCACGCGGCGCGCCTCGACGACCAGCACGTACGCCTCAGCGTGCGCGACACCGGCCCCGGCATCGCCCCCGAGCACCATGCCGCCATCTTCGAAAAGTTCCGGCAGATCGACCAGTCACCGACACGCGAGCATCACGGCACCGGCCTGGGCCTGGCCATCGCCAAGGAGCTGGCCTTCCTGCTCGGCGGCGAAATCGGCCTGGAGAGCCAACTCGGCTTCGGCGCCACCTTCTGGGTCGTGCTCCCCACCGCGGCCCCCGAACGCCGCGAGCGCCCCCTGGTCTCGCTGGCGTAGGCCAAAATGACGGCCCTCCGTCGCCAAGCCCCGCGGCTTCGACTACGCTATCCACGCGGTACAAGCGTCGCGCCGGACCAGCCGATAGAAGCAACAGCCGACCTGCGGCGCGCGCGGTAAACGGACGTTCCCATGATCCAGATCGAGGAGTTGACCAAGGTCTTTCCAAATCCCGATGGGACGGAGAAGACCGCCGTCGACCGGATCAGCTTCCGCGTCCTGCCCGGCGAAATCTACGGCCTCCTCGGCCCCAACGGCGCCGGCAAAACCACCTCACTCCGCATGATCAGCGGCCTCTTGCGCCCGACCTCCGGCCGCGTGCGCATTGACGGTAGCGACGTGACGGCGAATCCCGAGACCGTCAAGCGCCAGATCGGCTACCTCACCGCGAACACCGGCCTCTACGCCCGCCTGACCCCGCGCGAAGTGCTCGACTACTTTGCGACTTTGTATGACATTCCCCACGCGGCCGCGCGGCAGCGCATCACCCAGCTGGTCGAATGGCTCGACATGGGCAGCTACCTGCACTTGCGCTGCGGGGCTCTGTCGACCGGCCAGAAGCAGCGCGTCAGCATCGCGCGGGCCCTGATCGCCGATCCGCGTATTCTCGTCCTCGACGAGCCCACGCTTGGCCTGGACGTGCTCAGCAACCGCCTGATCCTCGAGTTCATCCGCACACAGGCCGACGCCGGCAAGGCCGTCCTGCTGTCCACCCACGCCCTCGACGAGATCGACCAGATGTGCCGCCGCATGGGCCTGATCCACAACGGCCGGCTGATCGCGGAGGGCGACCTGAGCGTCCTGCGGGCCCAGACCGGTCAGCAGCGCCTCAGCGAGGTCTTCCTGCACCTCGTCGGCGCCAATCAGCCGGTATTCAGCGCGCCGGCGCAGCCCGTCACCGCCGCACCGGAGGTCCCCGCATGAGCCCCCGCCGACTGCCGCCGTGGCCGCGCCGCTGGCCTGCCCGTGTCCCTCTGTCGACGGAGCCGCGATGAGTCGCCTCGCGCGCATCAACACGATCTGGCGCAAAGAGCTGGTCGACACGCTCCGCGACCGCCGCACGCTGATCGCCATGATCCTCGTGCCGATGGCGCTCTACCCCGCCATGATCCTGGGCTCGCTCCAGGGCTTCGAGCTCCAGCTGACACGCCTCAAGCAGGAAGAATACCGCGTCGTCGTCGGGTCCGTCCCGCCCGAAGGCGCGGAGCCCGTGAATTCGGCCGCGGTCGCCCACTGGCTGCGCACCGTCGTGGACAGCGATCCCGCCCGCCGCCCGGGCGCCGCCAGCCAGCCGGCCGAGGCGCTCGTCGAAAAGGCCGAGCGCGGTGAACTACCCGCCGAGCCACCCCCCGCTCCCGGCACGCACGAGGGCTCGGCCGCCGAAGCCGCCCGCGCTGACGTCCGCCGCCAGCCGCCCAAGTACGTCATCGACCCGCTCGACGACGCCGACGAACTCGTCCGCCGCGTCGCCACCGGCCAGGCGCACGTGGGTATCGTGGTCGGCGACCAGTTGCCCAGCGCTTCCGGTGAACATTCCGCCCTGGTCACCGTCCTGATGGACCAGACCGACATCCGCAGCCAGATTGCCGCCGCCGGGCTGCAGGCCATCCTCGACCGCGCCGGCCAGTCCCTGCTGGACCAGCGCCTCAAACGCGAGGATCTGGACCGCTCGTTCATCGAGCCCCTGCAGATCCGCGAGCAACCCACGGCCACCCCGGAGAAGGTCGGCGGCTCCATCCTCGGCCAGATCGTCCCCCTGATCCTCATCATCATGACGATCACCGGCGCGATCTACCCCGCGATCGACCTAACCGCCGGCGAACGCGAGCGCGGCACGCTCGAGACCCTCATGGTCGCGCCGGTTCCGACCGTCGACCTCATCGCCGGCAAGTTCGTCGTCGTCGCCCTGATCGGCATGCTCAGCGCCGCCCTCAACCTGCTCTCGATCGGCGGCACGATCTACCTCGGCGGCCTTGGCTCCCTGCTCACCCAGGGCGGCCAGGTCGTCATCCCCCTCGGCGCCCTGCCCTGGGTGCTGCTGCTGCTCGTGCCGCTGGCGGTCATGTTCAGCGCGCTGCTGCTGGCCGTCTGCAGCTTCGCCCGCAGCTTCAAGGAAGCCCAGAACTACGTCATGCCCGTCATGGTCGCCGCCCTCATTCCGGCCGTCGTTGGCGTGCTGCCCGGCACACGTCTCGAAGGCCCGCTCCTGATCATGCCGGTCACGAATATCGTCATCCTCACACGCGACCTGTTCACCGGGAAGTTCGAGCTGGTGAACATCATCTGGGTCACCGCTTCCACCACGCTCTACGCCGGCGCCGCCGTGGCTGTCGCCGCCCGCCTCTTCGGGCAGGAAGCCGTCCTGTTCGCCGACTCGGGCTCGATCAAGACGCTCTTCCAGCGCCGCTTCTTCAAGCCCCGCCGGCTGCCGACCGCGGCACAGGCTTTCCTGCTCATCGCCCTCGTGTTCTCGCTCAACTTCTTCGCGCAGCAAGGCCTGCTCAAGATCCCCGGTCTGCTCGGTACCCTCGGGTACTGGGTCGGCTTGGCCGCCATTCTCGCCACGCTCTTCGTGGCCCTGCCCGCCGCCAGCGCCGCGTACACCCGTACGGAGCTGCGCCCCACCTTTGCCCTCGCGCCCCCGCCCCCCTTGTCCATCGTAGCCGCGCTGTGTTTCGGCGCCTCGACCTGGGTGCTCGCCCAGGCGCTGCTGTACCTGCAGAACCAGTGGCTGCCGATGCCGCAAGAGATGATTCGGGAGCTTGAGAAGCTTGAAGTGCTCTTGCAGCCGTTGAACCTGGCGACCGTCGTGCTCTTTCTGGCCATCGTCCCCGCTGTCTGCGAGGAGCTGTTCTTCCGGGGGTATGCGCTCAGCGGCCTGCGCGGATCCCTCGGCAAATGGGCGGCGCTGGCGGTCGTGGCCCTGGCCTTCGGGGTCAACCACCACAGCATCTTCCGCCTGGCCATCACCACCGGCCTGGGCTTGCTCTTCGGTCTGCTGGTCGTGCAGTTCCGCTCCATCTGGCCGGCGATGCTCGCCCACGCCCTCCACAATGGGCTTTCCGTTCTCGCCAGTCGTGCCGACGGCCTCAAGCCCCTGCTGGACCGCCTGGGTTGCACCCTGAGCGACAAGGCCCCCCCACCGCTGCCCTGGGTACTCGGTGCCCTGGCCGTGGCCACCCTGGGGATCGCCGTGTGCCTTCTCGCCGCAAAGCGCGAAATCGCACTGGAAAGCTCCGCCACCAATCGGGCATACTAAAGCGCGCGCCGCTCCGGTGGGCCCGGCGCGCGGCTCGGCACGCGCCCGTGGCGGGCGCGCCAGGTGCGCCACGGCTGTGGCAGCCGTGAACGTCCGCGGCGATCGTCACCGCTCCGCGAGCGGTGGCGCGCCACCTTGTACCGGGGGCGACGCTCGGGTACGCACATGAGATTGACCCGTCGGCTCATCCAACTCGGCTTCCTCGTCCTCACGCTCGTCGGCGTCTTCGTCGTCCAGGGCCACACCGAGCGCTGGTGCCCCTTCGGCGGCGTCGAGGCCCTCTACAGCTACACGACCCTCGGCAATATGACCTGCTCCCTGGGCACCTCCAACTTCTACATCCTCGCCGGCGTGCTCGTGCTCGCCCTTCTCGCGCGCCGCGCGTTCTGCGGCTACGCCTGCCCGATCGGCGCCCTGTCCGAGTGGCTCCAGGCCGGCGCCCGCCGCCTCGGCCTGCGCCCCGCGCGCGTGCCCTACGACCTCGACCGCGGACTCGCCCTGCTGAAGTACGCCGTGCTCGGCGTCATCATCTACTTCACCGCCAGGGTCGGCGAACTCGTCTTCCGCGGCTACGACCCCTGCTACGTCTTGATCAGCCGCCACGGCGAGGACATCACCGTCTGGGCCTACGTGGTCACGGGTGCCATCGTCCTCGGCTCCCTGTTCGTCATGGTCCCTTTCTGCCGCTGGCTGTGCCCCCTGGCCGCCGTGTTCACGCCTTTCTCCCGCTTCGGCCTGGCGCGCATCCAGCGCAATCACGAGACCTGCGTCGACTGCGGCGCCTGCGCCCGCGCTTGTCCCATGGGCATCCGCGTCGACAAAGTCCCCGCAGTCACGGCTGCCCGTTGCACGTCCTGCCTCGAATGCCTCTGCGCCTGCCCGCCCAAGATCAGCGCGCTGCGCTGGGGGCCCCCGAAGTGGCTCCGTCCGGCCTGGCCGACCTGGCTGTCACGCTCGCCGGCCCCGGCGGTCGCCTTGCTTGTACTCGCCTGTCTGGGTGGCGCGGTAGCCGCCAGCTACGCCACGCCCCTGCCCTCCTTCGTCCACGTGGAAGGCCAGCCCCCGCGCCAGACCGCGTCGGTCACCCTGCAGGTGCGCGGCGTGAAATGCCGCCACAGCACGGAGATGTTCGTCAAACAGCTCCTTCGCAACGACGAGCTCAAGGTCCGCGGGTACCTGCGCGTCGACGCCTGGCCCGCCCCCGGCCAGGGCAAGGTCCGCATTACCTATGACCCCCAGCGCGCCAGCGAACGCCTCATCAAACAGGCGATCACCGAGCCCGCCATCGACCCCGACGGCAACCTGCAGCCCAGTGACTATGCCATCGAGGGGTACGATCCCGTTGGCCTGTAGCGCCCCCGTCCCCGCCCGCGGCATCTAGGCCGACAGCACCGCCCGCGCCGTGCCCGTACGCTGGGCCGCCAGCCGCTCGCCGCGCAGCCGCAGTAGCCGCGCCACCTTGTCCTGCAGCGCCGCCGGCGCGAACGGCTTGCCCAGAAAGTCACAGTGCTGGCTGCCCTGGTACGCATCCGACAGCGTCTGCTTCGAGTAGCCGGACACGAACAGAATCGGCAGCTCGGGCAGACTCCGGTGGATGTGCTGCGCCAACTCCTGCCCCCCCATCACGGGCATCACCAGATCCGTGATCACCAGGTCGAAGCGCGGCGCCGACGTCTGCAGAATCGCCAGCGCCACCGCCCCGTTCTCCGCCGCCTCCACCTGGTAACCCCGCGCCCCCAGCAGCTCCGTCACCACCGTGCGAATCTCCTCGTCATCCTCAACGAGCAAGATGTTAGCCCCGTGGTGCGCGTGCGTGACGGCCGCGTGCGGACTGGCCGGCTCCGGAACCGCCTCAGCCGACACCCGCACGGCACTGGGCAGTTGGATCCGAAAGACCGTGCCTTGGCCCGGCGCGCTGTGCAGGCTGATCCCTCCCCCGGCCTGCAGCACGATGCCGTACACGATCGACAGTCCCAGCCCGGTGCCCTGCCCGTCCGGCTTCGTCGTGAAGAATGGCTCAAAGACCCGCTGTTGCGTGGCCGCATCCATCCCGCAGCCCGTGTCCCGCACGGTCAGCACGACGAGCCGTCCCCCCTCGGCGTTGCCTTCCGTCGGGACGCCCGTCGCATCCTCCACCCCGACCACGTAGCTGAGTCGGCCGCCCGCGGGCATCGCATCGCGCGCGTTGACGGCCAGATTCATGAGCACCTGCTCCATCTGCGAGCGGTCGATCTTCACCAGCGCCGGTCTGTCGGATGCGGTGATCTCCAGCGTAGTCGTCTCGCCAATCAGCCGCGTCAGCAGCGAGCCGGTCTCCCGCACGATGTCGTTCAGGTCGAGCACCTGCGCCTGCACGACCTTCCGCCGGCTGAACGTCAACAATTGTCCCGTCAATGCCGCGGCCCGGTGCGCCACCGCCCGGATCTTCGTCGCATAGCGGTGCCGCGCATCGTCCGCCGCCAGTTGCTCCACCAGCAGACCGCTGTACGAGAGAATCGACGTCAGCAGGTTGTTGAAATCGTGCGCAATCCCCCCCGCCAGCGCCCCCAGCGCCTCCATCTTGTGCGCCTGCCGCAGTTCCTGCTCCAGCCGCCGCCGTTCCGTCACGTCCCGCAACAGCACCAGTTGTGCCGGTTCCCCCGCCCATTCCGTGGCAATGGTCCGCACCTCCACGATCAGTTCACGCCCCTCCGGCCCCACCAGGCTCGTCTCCACGCCCCCGCCCTCGCCCAACGGCACTCGCAGCGGCGCCCCCAACAGCTCCCCCGCCGGCCGCCCCAGGATGCGCTCTGCCGCCCCGTTGCAGTAACAGACCATCCGCCGCGCCGTGATGATCAGGATGCCGTCCGTACTCGCCGCGCTCGCACGGTCAAACGTCGCGCGCAGGTCGCATGGCCGCTCGCCCTGATGGGAATGCTCGCAGGCCGGCAGGCGCATGCTGACTGGCTCCATCCGCATCGACTCCCAATACACTCCGCGGCTCAGCGGGCGAGGTTCACATCCAACGATAGGTTTGGCAGCAACCTCCCTCCCTGCCAGACCGTGTGTATCGGCCTCCCCGCGCAGAAAAATGCAATCGCGCCAAACTTGCGCGTTCCTCGCCCCGGGCGCGCCCCTCCCGTCGGCCACGCGCCGCCTCTGCGGACCGCACGTTCACCGCCGCCAACGCATCGACGCTCCACGGCAAGAACTGCGCCCGCACGGCGCGCATCCCCTCCCGTCCCACCCGGTTATACTGCCCACGTGGGAGCCCCCGAGGACCGTAGCGACGCCGAGCTGATCGCGGCCGCCAATGCCGGCGACGCACGGGCGTTCGAGATCCTCTACCGCCGCTACCGCGCTTGGGTCCTCCGTCTCGCCTGCCGCTTCACCGGCGATGCCGACACCGCCCTCGACGTGCTCCAGGACACCTTCCTCTACCTGCTCCGCAAGTTCCCTGGTTTTCAACTCTCCGCACGCCTCACCACGTTTCTGTACCCCGCCGTGAAGCACCTCGCCCTGACGCGTCGCCGCCAACGGCGCGCCCAGCTCCTCCAGGACGCGGACGCCGCCGAACTCGCCGCGACCGCTACCGACTCCGACCCGGGCGGCGCTGCTCCCAGCGCAGCCGAGCACCCCTTGACCGCCATCCTCGCCAACCTGCCCCCGGCCCACCGCGAAGTCGTCCTGATGCGTTTCGTCGACGACCTGCCCTTGGCCGAGATCGCCACCGCCCTCGGAGTACCCCTCGGTACCGTCAAATCCCGCCTGCACCACGCCATCACCGCGCTGCGCGCCGACCCGCGCACGCGACACTACTTCGACGCGTGAGTACAATCGCGCCGCCTCACCAAGGAGCCCCCGTGCACCCGCGCCAGCATTTCATCGACACGCTCGCGGGTCGCCCGCCCTATGGCCGCGTGCCACACTTCGAGCTGGTCTTCTTCCTCACCATGGAAGCCTTCGGCCGCGTCCACCCCTGCCACCGCAACTATGGCCAGTGGGGCCAGATGTCCGCCGCCGAACGCACGCTCCACTTGCGCGACCTGGCCGAGTTGTACGTCCTGACCGCGCAGCGCTTCGAGCACTCCGCCATCTTCGTTCACGGCGGCCCGACCACCGAGGACGACGAATTCCGCCTGATCGACGCGGTGCGCCAACAATCCGGCGCCACGCAGTACTTCCTCATGCAGCACGGCGACGCCACCTACGCCGTACCCGACGGCGCCGGCATGGTCGCCTTCGCCCGCCAACTCAAGCACCGTCCGCAGGAAATGAAGGACCGCGCCCGGCGGGCCGTCGACACCGCCCTGCTGCGCGGCGCACGCTTCCGCCGGCACGGCGGTCTCGACGGCTGGGCCCTCTGCTCCGACTACTGCTTCAACACCGGCTCCTTCCTCAGCCCCGCCATGTTCGACGACTTCGTCACCCCGTATCTCACCGACCTCGTCCGCGGCTACCGCGCCCAGGGCTGGTACGTCATCAAGCATACCGACGGCAACATCCTGCCGATCCTCGACCGCCTGCTCCTCGGTGAACCCCACGCCCTCCACTCGCTCGACCCGCAGGGCGGCGTCGACCTCGCCGATCTCAAGCGCCGCGTCGGCGACCGCGTCTGCCTCATCGGCAACGTCAACTGCGGCCTCCTCGACACCGGCACAGACGATGAGGTCGTCGCCTCCGCGCGCTACGCCCTGCGGCACGGCATGCCCGGCGGCCGGTACATCTTCTCGACCAGCAACTGCGTCTATACCGGCATGCGCCTGGAGCGCTATGAGCTGATGCTGCGGGTCTGGCGCGCCGAGGGCAACTACCCTGCCTGGCGCGGCCACCCCTGCGGTTCTTGAGAGTCGCAACGCAATATGCCGTCGCCCCGGGGCAACCTGCACCCCCCGTCGGCAAACGTCCCGCGGCACAGCCACGCCGGCCGCCTGCGCGGGGCCGCATCCCGGCCACGCCCGCCCGCCGGTTGCATCCCGCTCCCCGGCGCGGGACAATGTCCCATCCGCCCGCAAACCGCGGCGTGCCCGCGCACCCCGCGGGGCGGTGTAGCGCTGATGCCGCCCGACGACGGAACAGCCGGCTCTAGCCAGTGAGGACCCGTAGCATGTTCGTACCCGATCTCGACTTCCTCAAGCGCCTCGACGCGACCAGCCGTCGCGGATTTCTCAAAAGCAGCCTCGTCACCGGCCTGACCTGGGCCGGCGCCGCCAGCCTCGCCCGCGCCGACGACAAGACACCTCCCAAGGAGGCCGACAAGCCTCAGGAACCGGAAAAGAAGGAAGAACCAGAAGAAAAGGCCCCGCAGTTCCCCGACGTCCGCTTGGCCTACATCGGTACCGCCGGCATGGGCGGCGGTCACCTCGAAGAAACCGCCAAGCACGGCGTGCAGTGTGCGTGCTACTGCGACGTCGACAGCAAGCGGTACGGCAAGGCCGCCGAGCACTTCCCGCAGGCCAAGGCCTACCAGGACTACCGCGAGATGTTCGACAAGGAGGCCAAGAACTTCGACGCCGTGATGATCGGTACGCCGGATCACCACCACTTCCCGGCCACCGTCATCGCGATGGAGCTCGGCAAGCACGTCTACACGCAGAAGCCGCTCACCCATACGCCGTGGGAGGCGCGCCGCCTGACCGAGCTGGCCGCCAAGAACCCGAAGCTCGTCACGCAGATGGGCAACCAGGGCCACGCCGGCGAAGGCTGGCGCCTGATCTACGAGTGGATCCACGGCGGCGCCCTCGGCGACATCACTGAAGTCCACTCTTGGACCGACCGCCCCATCTGGCCACAGGGCCTCGAGCGCCCCGAGGGCGAGGACGCGGTGCCCGACAACCTGAACTGGGACGTCTGGCTCGGACCCGCCCCGGTCCGCCCGCACAAGACGAAGACCTATCACCCCTTCGCCTGGCGCGGCTGGTGGGACTTCGGCGCCGGCGCCCTGGGCGACATGGCTTGCCACACCATGGACGGCGTGTTCTGGTCGCTCGCCCCAGGCTGCCCAACCGCGATCGAGCCACTCGCGTACACGCCCGTCAACAACGAAACCTTCCCCAAGGCCTCCGTCGTCAAGTGGGAATTCCCCGCCCAGGGCGACCGCAAGGCCTTCACCGCCTACTGGTACGACGGCGGCCTGCTGCCGAAGATCCCGGCCGAACTCGAGCTCGGTCGCGACCTCGGCGGATTGGGCAACCTGTTCATCGGCACCAAGGCGTCGCTGCTGTGCCAGGGCGCGTATGGCGACAGCGCCCGCATCTTCCCCGAGAAGAAGATGAAGGAAATCGGCAAACCCAAGCAGCTCCTCGAGCGCTCGCCGGGCCACTACCTCGAGTGGTTGATGGCCGTCGCAGGCCAGAAGACGCCGGACTTCTGCAAGTCGAACTTCGCCTACGCCGGGCCGATGTCCGAGACGATCCTGCTCGGCAACGTCGCCCTGCGCATGGGCCGGCGGCTGGATTACGACGGCAAGGCGATGAAGGTGACCAACCTGCCCGAGGCCAACCAGTACGTCCACAAGGAGTACCGCGAAGGCTGGCGCTTCGGGCTGTAGGCCCGCCTTCTGCGTCCGCAGCATTCACGACGGCACGGTCCGACGCGCGGGCCGTGCCGTTCGCGTTGCGGGGGAGGCACGCGGGATGCTCACCGCGAGGGACGCCGAGGACGCGAAGGCGGAGACGTGTGTGGTCGTATTCTAGGATGATGCAGATTCCTAGACAACGCTTTCACCGCGAAGGACACGAAGGGCACGAAGACAGAGAAGCGGTCAGCCGTCAGCCCTCAGCCAACCGGCGAACGGCGAAGTCAGAGATCAGCAGCCGAACGCCGGGTGCCACGCTCAGGTTCCCGGCGCAGCCGGGCCTGAGCATGTCTTCCGATGTGCGCCAACGCCCCCGGAGCCGCGAGTGGCCTTCACGGTGGCGGCGTGGCACGGCCACTTCATGCGACGTCGCACCGGGGGGGGGGGGGGAACGCTCGGAACACACTGTCCGCGCGGCCGGGCGGAAACGTCGGATCGCGGCCGTGGAGATAGCGACCGGTGCACCCGCGCGCGGACACGGCCGCTCGGAGGCCTGCGTGCACGATGCGCGGTTACCGCGAGCATGAGCGGGTCGCACCCTGGCGGAGCCAAGTGGCAAGCGGCCGTACCACGCGGGGAGCATTGGCGAGCGGCAGCACCACGCGCCTCGCATCCGCGCCCCCCTATTGACCGGACCTGCGCGGTTGAGCCCGACGGAGCGGAATAACGACCTCCCCCGCATCGTAGCGTTCGGAATGTCCCCAATCGGACGCCGCAAACTCACAGTAACCAACTGCGTACACAACCGGTGGATGCGCTTTCGTCTCGAGCAGCCCGCGGCGAGCCGACGGTCTGACGAGAGTAAACTCACCGCGCGAGCCGGTCGTCACCTCGGCCATCACGGTGCGATCGCCGGCACCGTCGAGCATCGGATAGTCCCACACCTGCCAGTAGTACGACAGCGTCGCCCCCGCGACCGGCTCTCCGGTCTCGGCATCGACGACGCGCCCGTGCTGCGGACACGGGAACGGCAGGGGTGCGATGTACTCCGGCCAGAGATTGGTGACCAGAATCACGAGCCCCAGGAACACGGCGACGCGAATGATGAACGACCGTCGCGTTCCGCGACCCTGAGTCTTGACGGGCGTATCACCAGGAAGACCCTCTGCATCAGGCGACGGCATGTGCGAACACTCCGCAGGCAGACGAGCGGTAGCGACCCAAACACTAATGTGAATGGACGCCGGTCGCGGGAGTATAGCCCGGCGGCGAGTTCCCGACCAATGAAGTATCGCTGGTGCGAGAATCCTTTCTCGCACCCACCCTCGCGGGAATCCCTTCCCGCCCACGTCAGAACTCCGCCACATCCATCTCCAGGCAAAACGCCTGCTCCCCAGCATGGAACGCCGCCGAGCTGTACCACCACTGCTCCGGCCTCTGAACGAGCCCCTTGCGGCACGGGTTCGCGTGCAGGTAGTCGAGCTTCTGCTGAAACACGTCACGCGACCAAATCGCCTGCGGATGAAAACCGTCCTGCCACAGACCGAGCTCCCCATGCGCCCGACGCGCTTCCTGGGTGGCATGTTCTAGCCAGTACAAGAGCGTCGTGCGCCCGTCCGCCTTCAGGCGTTCGTGAATCTGCCGCGACGTAAAGCGCTTGAAGTCACGCATCAACTCCTGCAGTTGCTCGCCACAGGACGCGATGAGATGCACGTGATTGGGCATGACAACGAAGCCGAAGAGCTTCAGCGCCTTGTTCCGGCGGCAGAAGCGGAGGCTGTCGACTACCGGATCGATGTAGCGCGCGTCGATGAGCACAGGGAGCCAGTCGAGGATCGTGATCGTGCAGAAGTAGGGCAAGTGCTCATCGGCCCGATAGCGTGGCATGACGAGAGCGTACTGCGGGCCGCTTCTCGCGGGAAGGGATTCCCGCAGGGGTGGGTGCGAGAAGGGATTCTCGCACCAGCAAGCGACGCGCCGCTCCGGCTGAAGGCTGACGGCTGATGGCTGACAGCTATCCCTCCAGCTCCCCCATCGTCTCCCGCGGATCGATCTGCCGCCGCAGCTTTCCGCCCTTGTCGAGGTAATCCGACAAGACGCTCGTCTCCGCCTTCACCTCCGTGCCGTCCAGCTTCACGTCGCGCAGGTGGTGCCACGCGGCCATCGGCAGCATCACGCCGAAGCTATACAAGGGATCGCTCTCCGGCGTGTCGTCGCCGTCGGCCGTCTCCGCGTGGTAATTCTCGTGCAGGTGGCCTTCCTCCAGCCACTCCTGCTTCATCGTCTCCAGCGCCCCACGCGCCAGCTCCGCCGCGGCCTCCTCCTGGTTGTGCTCGCGCAGCGCGTCGTGCACCAGCATCGTCTGCGCCGGCCAGATGCGTCCGCGCACGTAGTACTGATCCGGATAGGCCGGATCGTCGCGCGGACTCACGGGCATGATGTAACGACCGCCGAAGCGCTTGGGGTTGCACAGGTGGTCGCGCACGGCCCGCTCGACGTGCTGGCGTTCGCTCGTCGGCAGGAAGAAGGGGTACATGCAGATCGGCGAGGCGTGCGGATTCCACATGCCGTTCCAGTCGCGGCTGAGCCACAGCCCCGTGTCGTCGTTCCACAGCTCGCGATCCAGCAGCTTGCCGACCTGCTGCGCGCGAGCGTGGAAGCGGGCCGCGTCCTCCTTCTTGCCGAGCAGCTCGGCCATCTTCGCCAGGCACAGCGCGTCCAGCGCGTGCAGCGCGGTCAGGCCGATGTCGCTCTGCTCCTGCGTGTTGGTGTCCGGGTTGAACCGCACGCCGTCCCACATCGGGTGGTTATCCATGCCCGTCTCGTAGCGGCTCGCCCAGAACGAGTGCGATTGCCACTGCGGGTGCGCCGGCTCCGTCGGATTGCTGCCCCACTCCAGCAGCCCATCGCCGTTGCCGTCGCGATTGCGGCGCCACCAGTTGTGGTACCGGCACAGCCGGTCGTAGTACTGCTCCACAAACGAGCGATCGCCCGTCCGCAAGTACGCCTTCCACAAACCGTAGCTCGCGTCCGGCGGCATGCCGCGGTCGGCCGACACCCCCAACGGACTCGCCACGCCCGGCACCAGCCCTTCCGGCGTCTGCACCGCGAGCTGCGGGCGGGCGATCTGGTGCGCGAACTCGGGGTCGTACTCCGCGGCCGCGGGCACCAGCAGGAACGTATCCCAGTTGAACAGCACCCACTCGCCGTAGTTGCCGTGCACACACCAGTCGCGGCTGCACACCTGAATCGGCTCGCGCCGGTCGGCCGCCCAGATCATGTTCCAGCCGAGGCCGTACACGATCGCAGCGTACGCCCACCAGAACTCGCCGGGCACGTACGAGAAGCGGGCCAGGAACGTCCGTCGCGCTGCGGCGACCTTGGCCGCAATCTCGCGCTCGGCCGACGTGAGCGGGTCGGTAACTTGCCCCGGCACGCGCGGGCCTTCGTCGCGCTGCTCCAGCCGCCGCCCGGCCTCCGCCGCTGGTTCCACGATCGCGAAGAACGGCCGGGCCAGGGGCGCGGTGATGGTCGAGCCGGTGCGATGGGCCGGCGGCGTCGGCGACCAGACGCGCCAGGCGTTCTGCTGGCGGCGTGCGACGACTTCTTCCTCGCGCGTGACGATCTGCCCGCCCTCGCGCTGGAAAAGCGTCTCCAGGTGGATGCGGATGCCGCCCGCCCGCTCGGGGTTCAGGCAACGCACGAGGATGTACGTGCGGTCGCGTTCGCCCGCGGCCTCGAACGACCAGCGGACATCGCCGAAACGCAGGGTGACCTGGGCGTAGCCGCCGCCGAAGTCGTTGGGGCCGAGCCGGTCGAGGGCGGGCCAGCGGAACTCGGACTGATAGGTGCGGTTGCGGGTGTCATAGAGGGCAACGCGGACGAGGAGGTCGTCAGGTCCGTTGAGCAGGCCGGCAAGGGTCGTACGTTCCCAACAGCGCCAAGGGTTGCTCGGATGCCAGTACATGGTGCCCAGTGCTCCTGGCGGGCGGCAACACGCGGAAATACCCGGGACTGAAACGTTTCTGCCGATCGCCGCCTTTCGCCCGGGGCCACCACGACCCACAACCGGCAAGACTGAGTCAACCAACAGGAAACGCCCGAGCGCGCGCCGCGCGCGATTGAGCATGATGATAGGAGGCGCGCCCGACACCTTCAACTTGCCCCGCCGCACCCGACCTTTTCGGGCCGCAAGGCTCTGCCTCGCCGCACCCGCATCGAGCACAAGGGCGGCGTTGCCCGGCACGGACGCCCCCGACGCCGCCCGCGCCGCCGCTACCGGCCCCCCACCGGCTCCAACACCGCCCGCTCGCCCGCGGCTGGTTCATCCGCCTTGCGACCGCGGCGCCGCCCGAACCACCCGCGCAGCGACTCCATGTACAGGTAGAACACCGGCGTCACGTACAGCGTCAGCAATTGCGAGAACAGCAACCCGCCGACCACCGCCAGGCCCAGGGGCTGCCGCGACTCCGCGCCCGCCCCGTACCCCAGCGCGATCGGCAGCGTCCCGGTCAGGGCCGCCATCGTCGTCATCATGATCGGCCGAAAGCGGATGACGCACGCCTCGTAGATCGCGTCGCGCGGACTCTTGCCTTCGTTCCGCTGCGCTTCCAGCGCGAAGTCGATCATCATGATGCCGTTTTTCTTGACCAGCCCGATCAGCATGATGACGCCGACGAAGGCGTACAGACTCAGCTCCACGTGGAAGAGCTGCAGCGTGACGAGCGCCCCAAACCCCGCGAACGGCAACGCGGACAGGATCGTGATGGGGTGAATGAAGCTCTCGTACAAGATGCCCAGCACGATGTAGATCACGAGCACCGCCACGATCAGCAGCACCTTCAGGTTCGCCAGCGACGCCTGGAAGGCCTGCGCGGTGCCCTGGAACGTCGTGCTGATGCCCTCCGGCAGCAGCTCACGCGCCAGCGCGTCCACCTGCTCCGTTGCCGCGCCCAGCGACGTGCCCGGCCGCAGGTTGAACGAGATCGTCACCGACGGCAACTGCCCGGAGTGATTCACCGAGAGCGGCCCAACGTCCGGCACCAATCGCGCCACCACGTTCAGCGGCACCAGCGCCCCCTGGTCCGACCGCACGTACAGCAGCTTGAGCGTCGACAGGTCCACCTGGAACTCGTCCGCCAGCTCGATGATCACCTGGTACTGGTTGTTTGGGGCGTAGATCGTGGAAATCTGCTGCGAGGCATACGCGTCCGCCAGCGCCGCCTCGATCCGGTTCGCGCTGATCCCCAGCGTCGCCGCCCGGTCGCGGTCGATCTGGATGCTGACCTGCGGATTCCGTATCTGCAGATCCATGTTGACGTCCTGAAAACCGTCCAGCGCCCGCATTCGCTCGGCCAGCCGTGGCGCCGCCGCGTACAGCTCGTCCACGTTCGGGCCCGACAGGGTGTACTGGTACTGGCTGCGCGTGAACTGCCCGCCCACGCGAATCGGCGGAATGTTCTGCGGGTAGGCCCGAATGCCCGGCACGACCGCCAGCTTCCCCCGCAGTTCCTGGATGATCGCGTCCGCGTGTCGCCGACGCTCGGCACGCGGCTTGAGCCGAATCATCATGTTGCCGTTGTTCAGCGTGCCCGCCGTCCCGCCCGGCCCCTGCCCGATGCTGCACATGAACGAGTCGACATACGGCTGCGCGGCCACAATGTCGGCCAGTTGGAGTTGCAGCCGGCGCATCTCTTCGAACGAAACGCCCTCGGCCGCCTCGGTCGGCATCATGATCCGACCCGTGTCCTCGCTTGGCAGGAAGCCTTTCGGCACGCGCACGAACAGCCAGCCCGTGGCGCCCAGCACTGCCGCGGAGATCAGCAGCGTCAGCCACTTCCAGCGCAGCGCCCCGCGCAGCCCCCGTTCGTAGAACGCCAGGATCCCGTTGAACACGGACTCCGAGGCCCGGTACCACGCGCCGTGCCGCACCTCGCTTTCGTGCCTGAGCCAGCGGCTGCACAGCATCGGCGTCAGCGTCAGCGACACCACGCCCGACGCCAGAATCGCGATGCTGATCGTGATCGCAAACTCGTTCAAGAGCCTCCCCACCAGCCCGCCCATGAACAGCACCGGGATGAACACCGCCACCAGCGACAACGTCATCGACACGATCGTGAAACCGATCTCCCGCGATCCGCTGAGCGCCGCCGCCAGCCGCGCCTGTCCCAGCTCCATGTGCCGCACGCAGTTTTCCAGCATGACGATCGCGTCGTCGACAACAAACCCCACCGACAGCGTCAGCGCCATCAGCGACAGGTTGTCCAGGCTGAACCCCAGCAGGTACATCAGCGCAAACGTCCCCACCAGCGACATCGGAATCGCGATACTCGGAATGATTGTCGCCCGCAGGTTCCGCAAAAACAGGAAGATCACCAGAATGACCAGCCCCAGCGTCAGCCACAGCGTGAACTTCACGTCGTTGACCGCATCCCGGATCGATGCCGACCGGTCATACAGCTCGCTGATCGTCACCCCCGCCGGCAACTGATCCGCGAAGCGCGGCAGCAACCGCTTGACCGCGTCCACCACCTCGACCGTGTTCGTCCCCGGCTGCTTCTGGATGGCCAGCACGATGCCGCGCTGGCGGTTGAACCACGCCGCCGTCTTGTCGTTCTCCACGCTGTCGACCACCCGCCCCAGCGCCGCGAGCTGCACCGGATGCCCGTCGCGATAGGCCACGATCAGCGGCCGATAGCCTTCTGCCTTCAACAGCTGCCCGGTCGCCTCCAGCGTCAGGGCGCGGCTGTCGCCGTACAGCGTGCCGGTCGGCAGGTTCACGTTGGCGTTGCGCACCGCGTTTTCGACCTCGTCGATCCCGATGCCGCGCGCCGCGAGCTCGCGCGGGTCGAGCTGCACCCGCACCGCGAACTTCTGCGAACCGTAGATGTTTACCTGGGCCACGCCCGACACCATCGAGATGCGCTGCGCC
Source organism: uncultured Planctomycetales bacterium (assembly GCA_964523405.1). GTDB lineage: Bacteria > Planctomycetota > Phycisphaerae > UBA1845 > Fen-1342 > CAZGAQ01. The sequence continues at coordinate 191,879 of CAZGAQ010000001.1, read as the reverse complement.
ATCAGCGTGTCCGCGTACTCGTTCAGCTCGTACAGGGGCAGCGTCGGCGCCGTGAGCGCCAGAAACAGCACCGGCTGGTCCGCCGGATTCACCTTGCGGTACGACGGCGGCGTCGGCATGTTCGGGGGCAGACGCCGACTCGCCCGCGAGATCGCCGCCTGCACATCTTGCGCCGCCGCGTCGATGTTCCGGCTCAACACGAAGTTCACCGTGATCGACGTCCCCCCCAGGGTGCTCGTCGACGTCATCGAGTCGATGCCCGCGATCGTCGAGAACTCCCGCTCCAGCGGCATCGCCACCGAGGCCGCCATCGTCTCCGGGCTCGCCCCCGGCAGCGACGCCGACACCGCAATCGTCGGATTGTCCACGTTCGGCAGGTCGCTCACCGGCAGATGCCGGTACGCGATCCCCCCAAACACGAGCAGCGAGGCCATCACCAGCGTGGTCATCACCGGCCGGCGAATGAACGGTTCGGCGATGTTCATCCGTGGCTCTCCGCGCTCGTCGGCGCCCCGCTCGGCTCCGTCGGCGCCCCGCCCGCCGGGCGCACCTGCACCTTCGCTCCCGGCACCACCCGCAGGTGCCCTTCGGTAATCACGCGCTCGCCCGGCGCCACCCCCTCCTCCAACACCATCCGGTTCGCGTACTCCGGGCCCGCCTTCACCATCCGCAGCTCAACCTGGTCATCCGCGCCCACGACGTACACAAACTGCCCCGTCTGTCCGATCTGCACGGCCCGCGTCGGCACCACCACCGCCTGTGGACGCGTCGTAATCTCCAGCACCGCGGTCACGTATTGCCCCGGCCACAGCCGTCGCCGCTCGTTCCCGAAAGTCCCCTTGAGCGTGATCATGCCCGTGCTGGCGTTCACCTGATTATCGATGAACGTCAACTCGCCGATCTCGGCCGGCCCCTCCGCCGCGGTGGGGAACTCCGCCCGCACCCGCAGCACACGCTCGGCCTGGTGCCGCTTGATCTCCGCAAGCTGCGCCTCCGGCACCGCGAACGTCACGAAAATCGGGCTGATCTGGTTGATCACCACGAGCTGCGTCTCATTCGCCTTGACGACGTTGCCGACGTCGGTCAACCGCGCGCCCGTACGCCCCGAAATCGGCGCCCGGATCGAGCAGTACTCCACCTGCGCCCGCGCAAAGTCGACTTGCGCCTGGTCCGCCTGCACCGTCGCCTCCGCCGCATCCGCCTGCGCCACGGCCGACTCGTACTCGCGCGGGGCCGCCACGTTCTGCTTGTACAGCTCCGTCTGCCGGTTCGCCTCGCTCCGGGCATCGCGCGCCAGCGCGCTGTCCCGCGCCAGGGCACCCTGCGCCTGCAGCAAGGTCGCCTCAAACGTGCGCGCGTCCAGGCTGAACAACAATTCCCCCTCGCGTACGTCCTGCCCTTCCTCAAAATGCAGCCGCGTCAGCTGTCCCGCCACCTGCGGCCGCACCGTCACCGTCCGGTAAGCCTCCCCGCGTGCAATCACCCGCAGCTCCACGGGCACATCCGCTCGCTGCGCCTCGGCCACCGTCACCGGCACGGCCGGACGCGTCGTGGGCTCCGGCGCACCGGCCGCCGTTTTCCGCTCGCACCCGGCCTGCCCCAGCACCCCGACACCGACCACCAGTCCCAGCACACACCGCGCCCGCAAGGCCCGACTCACGCCGGCCACGCGGCAGAAGCAGCGCCACAGCTTGCTCATTTCGGTATTCCTGTGTCGCGTGCCGCCACCACGGAGACAACGGCGGCGCGCAGTGTGGGATTGTACGCGCAAGTCCGCTAACCCGGCAGGGTTCCGCCAGTTGCCCCCCAACCGCCCGGCCCGCCCGTCCGCTAATCGGGCCATCCCGCCCCGCCCCGCCCCACCGCCCCAGCCGCCGCGCGGGCACCCGCTTCCTGGCCCAGCGCGCCGCCGGCCTTTTTTTCCCGCCACGGGCATTCGATTTGTACCCTATCCTTAGTGCTCGATCGTGTCTCCAACGGGAGTAGTCCCATGTGCCGGCAAATCCTGGCCAGATTGCGACACCTGCTACGTGACGAGCAGGGCCCCAGCGGCACCGAATACGCCATCTTGCTGGGCCTGATCGTGCTCATCGCCATGGCCTCGATCCGCTCGATCGGCGAGCGGATGTACGGTTTGTACCAAGCCATTGATGCGACGATGCCGACCTGACGGTCGGCGGGCCACGCGGCCGCAGGCTGCGGCGGCGTGTCACGAGCCGGAAAAAAAGAAGCGCCGGACCCGGTGGTCCGGCGCTTTCTTTGTCTGTTCGTGCCGGGCGGGTCCCGGCGGCGGTTCCGCGGCGTCAGGCCCGTGGGTGGGCCTTGTTGTAGGCTTCCTTGACCGAATCCCCGGTCAGGTGCGTATAGATCTGGGTCGTGCTCAGACTCTGGTGACCGAGCATCTCCTGCACACTTCGCAGGTCGGCCCCGCGCTGCAGCATGTGCGTGGCAAAGCTGTGCCGCAGCGTGTGCGGGCTGACCGACAGGTCCAGTCCGGCCTCCAGCAGGTACTTGTCCAGCTTGCGGCGGACGCTGCGGGTACTCAGCCGCTGCCCGTGCTTGTTGATGAACAGGGCCTCGGTGTCGAAGGTGCCGCTGCGCGGGCTGTTGCGGCGCAGATCCAGGAAGTGCAGGATCGTCTGCACCGCGCCGGGGCCCAGCGGAATCACGCGACGCTTCTTGCCCTTGCCGTTGATGCGGACGACGCTGTTGGTCAGGTCCACATCGTTGACGTTCAGCGCGATCAGCTCGCTCACGCGCATGCCCGTCGAGTACAGCGTCTCCAGCATCGCCCGATCGCGGGCCCCCAGCAGCGTCGTCGTGTCCGGATTGGCCAGCAGCTTCTCGATCTGCTCGACCTCCAGGTATTTCGGCAGCCGCTTGTCCTGCTTCGGCGTGCGGATGAGCGCTACGGGGTTGCTGCTCAGGTAGCTGCGCCGCACGAGGAACTTGTAGAAGCTCCGCAGCGTCGCCAGCTTCCGGGCCACCGTGCTCTTGCAGTAGTTGTTGTCCCGCAACAGCGACATGAAGGCCCGCACGTCGTCCGTTTCCACCAGCAGCAGCCGCCGGTTCAGCTCTTCGCCGGACACCTCGGGCGGCGGCGCGATCTTCGACAGATCGAGCTGTGCCCCGCCCTGGCCGTTGCCATTGCCGTTGGCACCCTCGCGGACCTGGCCCTTCAGGGTACACAGGTAGCCGCAGAACTGCTGGAGGTCCGCGGCATAGCACTTCGCCGTGTGCGGGGAGAAGTGCCGCTCCGCGCGGAGGTAGTTGATGAACTGTTGTACCAGGCTAGCCTGCTCGCTCATACGTCTTTCATCACTTTCGGCGATGGTTGTTGGCCTTCCGGAACTGTCCGACTTCTGCGTGTTCCACATCGCGTTGCGCCCCTACTCCATGGCGACGGCGTCGCATGCACGCGTCAACTGCTGCCCCATCTGGTAGCTCAGCACCGCAGCGTCAAACCAGTCAAACTCGCTCTCGGGATCGTTGGCGAGTGCGACGAAGCTCGCGAGCAGCTCCGCTTCCCGGCCTTCCACGTAGCGAAAGACGAAGCGGTGCGGCCCTTTGATCATGCTCAAGGCACGTGGCGTCGCGGTCATGACTGCGCCTCGTTCGGCTCGACGGTGACCCGACCGTCGTGATCCAGCGTTCTGATCGTCTTGATGAGGGCCCAACAACAATAACGGACGTACAGTTCCTGCGATTCGAGGTATTTTCGCCAGCCATACGGGCTGCGGTGACCGTCCCGCTCATCCGCGTAGTGCTGCACCTGCTCCTGCACCTCTTCCTGCGCCGCGTTGAACACACGCTGAATCTGCCAACGCGGCACCGCCCCGCCCCGCGGATTTTGCGCCGGCATTTCCCGCGCGGCCACCGGCGCCCCACGCGCCGCAGCCCCGACCCCGCGCGCGTCGTACCACTGCATCACCAGTCCCACCACCGGCGGCGCGTACGGGTTGTATTCCGTCAGCGCCACAACAATCGCGGCATCGGCGTCAAACGCACGCGCCAGCGCGAGCGCGTCTTCCGGACTCTCCACCGTCGTCTTGCCGCGCGCCAGCAACTCGGCCAGGACGCGGTTCACCGGCACGACCGTCGTGCCCGGAAAGGACACAAACTCCGACGCCAACAAGTCCGTGAGCTTCAGGGAATCGACATCACGCGCCCCGCTGAGGTTCAGCACGGGTGCCACGACCAGGACGCAAGGTGGGTACTGCGGCGGCGGGGCGGACTTCGCGTTGCTCTGCGCACAGCCGGCCAGCACGCCCGCCAACCCAGCGCACAGCAGTAGACACAATGCCACCCGGATGCGATCGTACGTTACTGCGGCCATCCCAGCACCGATGCACGCAGCACAATGTCCGGCTCGCCGCCAAATTCTATCGGACCTGTCAACTCCGGGTAAGACTCGTTCTTCGCGTGACTTACAGCCTGACACTGCCATCGTGTCCGCGCACGACAGTCTACGCACAACATCACGGCGCAAGTCGGCCCGCGAAAACGATTCCATCCTGCGGCTCGCAGACACATTAACCATTTGCGTAACCTAATCTTACGACGGATTCCGCCGACTTCGCCACCCCGCCACCGTCCCTACTGCACTCGGTTGCGCCGCCGCCCCCTTGATCCACCCACTACCCCCGTTTTGACTCTGTTCGGACACAAAGGACCCGCCCCGGCTCCCGCTGCAGGCCGACACGGCGACCCAACCGGCGCAAAACGACGTACGCTCACATCGCGCGTCCGGCACCGGGACCACAAGTGGCTCTCTATAAAGAATTTGTGCGCCGATCCGGTCCATGGGTCTACCGGCTGGCCGCAAGGGAGACTTGCCCGGAGTGCAACGACACCTCTGCCCGCAGGGTCGCCGCAGCCAGAGCGCAAGTTGTCCACATCGCCAAGGCCAGCAACGTCGTAGTTATCGGCCGGTCTCGACCAAGGGGTTTACCGCATGACCATACAATGCGCCCAACATCGGATGTGCTCAGGACGGCTGGGACCGCGCCGCCGCGACCACCGGCTTGACGCGGGAAGGACCGGCCTTGTCCAGCGCTTCCTGGACAATGCCCGGCGTAAGGAGCACGGGGAGACTCATCACGCCCGACGGTCGACCGGCCGGGTAAACCAGATTCATGGGCACGCTGTTGTGCCTGAACTTCAGCAGGTCGGCGCGGATCTCCGCGCTGGGCTTCGTAAAGTCAGCCAGCACGGGGATCACCCCCAACTTCTTCATCAAGGCCCGCGTGCTCGGGATGTTCACCGCGGTCGTCTCGTTGGCTTTGCAGTTGATGCACCAGTCCGCCGTGTAGTCCACGAAGACCGTGTAGCCTCGTGCCGCCAGCTCTTCCGCCAGCCCCGCCTGATACGGCTGCCAGGGAATCGTGTCGTTCCACTCGGCGGCCGCGGTCCGCGCAATGGCCCGCTCCGCCGCCCGCCCGAGACCCTCGCCCGCCGCGGTCACCGCCGCCACGGGCGGCTTCCGGAGATCATGCATGTACAGCAGGCAGAACCACAGCCCCAGCGCCGCAACCGCCACCGCCCCGGTCCAGTAGCGCAGCCGCCGCCCACTATCCCAGTTCCACTGAATCCGCCCGATCAGCCAGGCCGCAAAGCCCAGGAAACAGAAGAACGCCAGCGTCCACGTCAGGCCGCTCACGTCCCGCTGCTTGCCAATGACGCCCAGCAGCCATACCACCGTGGCCAACAGCGCGAAGCCCATCACCTGCTTGAACGTCACCATCCACGGCCCAGGCTTCGGCAGGCGCTTCAGCCACGCCGGAAACGCCGCGAGCAACACGTACGGCAGCGACATTCCAAGCCCCGCCGCCGTGAACACCAGCAGCCCGACACCGCGCGGCTGCGTCGCCGCATACGCCGCCGCCCCGGCGAAAAGTGGCGCCGTGCATGTGGTACCGAGCAGCGTCGCTAAAAAGCCGTTCAAGAACGCCCCGCCGTATCCCTCGCGCCCGGACGCCTCGCCCAGCTTCCCCGACGCCGCCCCGGGCAACACGATTTCATAGACGCCGAACAGGCTCAGCGCCAGCACGAACAACACCGCCGCCAACCCGATCGCCACCGGCGGATGCTGGATCGGCACCTGCCCCAGGCTGGTCAGCAACCCGAACAGCCAGAACCACACCATGATCCCCGCGCAGAACGCCAGCCCCAGCCGCAGCACGCGCCGGCGGTCCTCCCCGGCCTGCCGCACGAAACCGAGCACCTTCAGCGCGATCACTGGAAACACGCACGGGGTGATGTTCAGGATCATGCCGCCGACAAAGCCCAGCACCAGATAGAACAGAAGCTGACGGACCACCAGCGGCGTAGTCGCGCCCGCTCCGTCCGCGGGCGGCGGCGTCACCGGCGGAGATGCGTGGCCGCCTTCCGCCCCCGACCCCACGGCGGGCGCCGGCCGATCGGCGGTCCGCGCGATCAGCGGCAACCACGTCCCCTGCGCCCCGCCCTGCGCCGGTGGATTGGGCGTGTCCGCCACGAAGCGCACCACGCCCTCCGCCATCTCGGGCGGAAAGCACGTGCCCGCGTCCGTGCAGCACTGGTACAGGAACAGCACGCGCAGATACACGGGCCCCGCGGCGAACTTCTCGTCGATGATCTGCACCGGCACACGGATCCGCACTTCGCCGTGCTGCTCGCGCAGCTTGCCCAACCCCTCAATCTCACGGACCTTCGGCTCGGGCCAGAGTTGCTCGCCGACCTTCATCCCATCGACCTGTTCGACAAACAGCCGCGATGCGATCATGTCCTCCGAACCGGCCACGCGGTCAAAGATGTGGTGCGCCTTCTTCACACGCACCGTCACCGTGACCTCCGCCGCTTCGTTGACCGCGAGCTTCTCCTTCGAGATGGCCACCGTGCTCCCCTCGAGGTACGGCGCCTTGCCCAGCAGCGGCGGCAGCGCCGCCCGCGCCGCCTTGAACAACTCGGTATTGGTGGCCACCGGCGCATCCGCACTCACCTTCAGGTCCAGCCGCGCCGTCAGCGTCACCGGAACGCACAGCTCCTTGCACACCAGTGCGTGGAATTCGATCGCGATCGGTAGCGGCCCCGCCGCCACCCCCGCGTCCACCTTCAGCGTCGTCAACACCACGAACCGCCCCGCCAGCCCGAGATACTCAATCCCCGCCACCTCCCCGAGCTCGGGTACCGGAAAACGCAGCTCGCCCGGCTCCACCCCCGCCGGCACCGTGAACTGCACGGTCGTCGGCGCCCCCGCATCCACCATCAGCGGGTAGTACGCGTGCCACCCCTTCTCCACGTCGACGACAATCGCCAGCTCGGTCTGCCCACCCGGCGGCACGCTCGTGTGTGCGGCCTGGAGCTGGAGGCCAATCTTGGGCGGATTCGGCGGAGCAGGTTGCAGAGTGAGCACAACCGGAAGCAGCAGGGCGAGCACGTTCATGCAGGCAATCCCTCAGGCCAGCTAGCGCGACACGTGGCGCGGCCACGACGGCCGCAGACCCGCGCCCGTCGCCACTGCCGCGCCGCATGCGCATGAGAAACTACATTCTACAACCATTTTACGCCCGGCATATTCCACCGGCCCCGCCGGGTGGGGTGGGCGTCCCCGCCCGCCGACAGCTACCAGTACCGTCATCCCCTCACGGCTGCATGCGATAAAAGAACGTCCGCTGGAGCCTTCGGCAGGCTTTGTCGTCCTCCTGGCCCCCTCGCGTCCCGGCGCTCGCCCCGGCCGCCTCCGCGCCCGGCGTTCGCAGCACCGCGGCCAGATCGTCCAATACCCGCGGGCACTGGCTGTAGTAGAAATGGCCCAGGAAGTCCGTGTCGAATGCCGTCACATCAACCACATCGATCCGCCGCATGGCGTCCAGGTCGACGTTCGGGAGGTCACCCTGCCCCAGGCGGAAGTACCCGTTGAGCCGCACCGCCAACCCCAGCGCCACATCCCGGGTGGAGACATAGATCGTTGCCCGGTCGGCCGCCGCCAACACAAACGGCACGTAATCCCGCTCGAATATCTCCGCATCGAGGTCCGCGGCCGCGAAGATCACCTGGTCAAACGGCGGCGTTTCGCCCTGCCCCACCTCCAGATGCCCGTCCTCGGTCCGCCGGAGCCCCCCGCGCAGGGCCATGTAGTTCCGCAACCCTTGCGCCAGCACCCGCGTGCCCATGCTGTGCGCCATCACGTGAATGTGCTCCGCCCCGGACTCCTCCACCAGTAAGTCCAGGAATTGCACAAAATACGGCACGGTCCATTCCGCGTTCGCCCCATCCACGAGGTAGCTCGTGATGTTGCCCTGCGTCGGCCAGGTATACGCAATCGGCACCCCGTCGAACCGGATATCATGCGCAATCTGCGCCGTCCGCCGCACCGATTCCTCGAACGTGCCCGCGAACCCGTGCACGAACACCAACACCTCGTGCCGCGCCGACAGCGCCACCCGCCGCCGGAGCTCCGCCAGAAACGGCTCCGGCCGCTCGCCCCGCCCAGTCGGGCCCAGCGTCTCGGCCGTCATGAGCACGACCGTGCGATTGGGATCCCCTCCGGCCCCCAGGCCACCCTCATCAATACGACCCTGCAGATGCCGGGGCGGGATGCTCACCGTGCCACGCCCATAGGTGAGACCGCGGGAGCGCTCGACGCCAAACTGCAGCGCCGGTTCGGTCGCCCCGGTCGGCCGCCGATCCGTGGCGAACAGCACGTCCACCGTCGCTCCGGCCCCATTGGGTGTCCCCAGCGCTGGTGTCACACGCGGCGCGCAGGGGACCCGGGGGTACGTGGAGCAGCCCCCCACCGCCAGCAAGACCACCGCCAGCCCCCCAGAGCACAGCTTGTGTCGCCCAATGCCCATGCGTGCACCCTCCGCATAGCGCGGCCGCACCGAAGAATCCCGGCGCGACGCATTATCGGGGCACAATAGCGGCCCGGGCCCTGGGTGCAAGCCGGCGGCTCCTGCCCCCTCATGCGGCATTGCCACGGACGCACCGGACTAGGGGCTAAACCCGAGATTTTCTTGACACTCCTGCCCGAAACGGATTACGATCGCGATGGAAATCGGGCGCTTTTGGGCACCGATTTCGAGGAGGAGTCGACGTGCCGCTGCTACGCAAGTTTCGACTAGGGTGCGCCTGTACCCGGGGCTGATCACCCCCTCTCTGGCGGCGGTTGTTCGGCCCCCCCATTTCGTTACAGAGCCAGTCCGATTCGCTGATTGTGTCGTTTCCGAGGAGGAAGTGGAGCCCCGGCTTTACCCCTGAGCTGGAGGGAGTTTCAACATGGCAAAGAGAGCGTTCGTCATCAGTATCGTCGTGGCCCTTGCGGCCGCCGTCCCCGCGCTGGCTGTCAGCTACACCGAAATCGTCTCCTGGAGCACGTTGATCGGACCGTCCGGCGGCCCGACGCAGCACTATGGTTCTGTGGTCGACGGGCAGACGTCCTACCACCAGTTGGCGCTCAACGCCGCCCCGCGCATCGTCAGAGTCTCCAATCTCAACGGCGCCCAGGCGATGACGACCCTCGTCTCCACCCAGCAGTGGGTGAACGCCGGCGGAACCGACGGCTTGCTCAGCTTCTATGGCTTCAGCCTGTCGGGCGACTACATCCAGTTCACCGACACCTCGACCGATGCCATGTGGCGCGTCCACAAGAACACGGGCGCCATCACGCCGTACGTCACCAACGCGCAAATTGCGGCCGCCGTGGGGGCGGCGGGTGCCGCCAGCCTCAACAGCGTGGCCGACACAACCCCTGATGGCGAACTCGCCGTCTTTGAGACCTCGACCAAGAACCTGGTGAAGTCCAGTGGCCAGGGCAACGTCAGCATCTGGCTCTCGGGCTCCGCGCTGGAGACGATCCAGGGTGCCGGCATCAAGGACATGAATACCGGCCTTTCCTTCGACTCCAGCGGCGCCATGTACTGGGGCAACAACACGACCGATACCATCTACAAACGCGCTGCGGATGGCACGTTGAGCGTCGTGATCACGGCCGCCCAGCTCTACGCCGGCATGGGCGTCTCCGCGATCGGCATGAACAAGGACCTGTTCATCGGTCCGGACGGCTACTGCTATTTCAATGACAACACGACGAAGAACATCGTCCGGTTCAGCCTGGCGAATCCGGCCGCAACGGTGACCAACTACATCACCGGCGCCGAACTGACGGCCGGCCCGGCTGCGGGCAACAACGTGGGACAGCTCACGTGGTATGATGGCCGCTTGGCGTTCAACATTCTGGGGACCAAAGGGCTGTATGCGGCGGTCCCCGAGCCGGCGACGTTGATCCTGCTGGCTGCCGGCGCGCTCGGCCTGCGACGGCGCTAGGCAACAGGGCTTACCGGCAGCGCAGCGGAGGGCGCTGCCGGCCGGATGGCGCGCGGGTCTGGCTTGCCACCGTCCGGTTAATGGAGGTCCCCACCGCCGGGGTCAGGAGCCCGCGGCGGCCGGGATACTGGGGAGTCGGGCGCGCGGGTGACCTGCGCCGTGCGGCGCACGGCGGATGGTCACTCGTGCTGCAATTGGCGCAGACTGAGTATGGACGCCGTCCGGATTGTTCGTGACAGCCCGGAGGCACCGTTTCCGGCTCTTGCGGGAGCCGGTTCGATACGTAGTGGAGGAAGTCACCATGCGGAGAGCGGTTCTTTCCGGTAGCTTGGCCCTGCTCGTCCTCGCCGGCTGGCTGGCCATGCCCGCTTCGGCCGGGGTCAGTGTGGCCATCCCCAAGCAGTATGCCTACCCGGCCAACTCCTATAACCTGTCCGCGCTGGCGTGGGATCCCGCACTCGACACGTTCATCACCGCCGGCTACGGGAACAACAACTCGATCTGGTGGAGCCACGTGCTGAACGACACCACGACGCCCTGGGAGATGGAAGGCGACGTGCGGATCGACTGGTTCCTGTTCGGCATTTTCGCGCGCGCCGGCTACCCCTCCAACGTGGGCACGCTCAGTTTCTGGGGCGTGAACTTCAACCCCACGAATGGCAAGTACTACTTCGAGGGCATCGCGAGCCTCAAGGGTCCCTCGGGCAGCACGCGCCTGGCCACCGAGCCCGACATCACCATCTACGATCCCCGCCTGCCCGACAGCCTGGCCGTCGTCCCGACCGGCGTCACGCTTTCCAACGCGGGCGGCATCTACAGCCTCGTGGACGCCAGCATCAACCCCGGCACCGGACAACCCCGCGTGAACTTTATCACGTCCGGCGTGCAGGCGGGTGACCGCATCACCTTGTACCCGGTCGACACCTGGTCGGCAGTGACATCCGACTTCTACACCGTCACCCAGGTCGTCAGTGCCACCGAACTCCGCCTGGATCGCGACCCCGTCTGGGCCGGCCAAACCACTGCCACAGATGTCGGCTACCTGCTTAGCCTCCAGCCGCACGTCACCCTCGGAACGTTCCGCCAGGTCTTTCCGTACTACGCGACGAACGTGACCACGGGCCCCAAGACCTACACGGGCGGACTCTCCCCCGACGGCCAAACGCTCTACGTGGCCGAGGCTACGACCGGCGGCGTGATCGCTGTTTCCACCACGACCCATGAGAGCTTCAGCGTCTACGTGCCGCAGACCACGCTCTATGACTATGTCCAGGCGCAGGCCGCGACGGGACGGTTGAAGGCGATCAACCAGCCGGCCCCCGTGTCGATCTACGCGAATTCACTGACGAGCGGCTGGGCTGACCAGTCCGTCGGAACCACCGTGAATCTCAATACCCTCGACCCGAACTACCCCGGCGGCACCAAGTCCATCGCCGTCACCTACAACGCCGCTGGCAGTGAGTTCATCCTGCGGCACACCAGCACCACCAGCGTGTCGCCCGACGCGGCCGACTTCGCCTACGTCCGTTTCGCGATCCACGGCGGAGCGACGGGTGGCCAGACGCTGGCCTTCCACGCGCTCGACGACTCCGGAAGCCCGGGGCCGGACGTCACCCTGACTCCACCGACCGCGGCAACCTGGACCGTCGTCGACGTTCCCGTCAGCCAGCTCGGCGTGGCGCGCTTTGACGGCCTGGTCTGGAAGAGCACGGCGGCCGCGGCGCAGCCGACGTTCTACGTGGACGAGATCGCGCTAGTCTACACCACGCCTCCGCCAACCCACCTCGCCGAGTTCGACCCGAACAACGCCCAGGTGACCGCGGGCGCGCAGATCGCCACAGACTCCGCCGGCCGCGTGTGGTTCACCGAGGGTGAGACGGACGATCTTCTGTGGACGACCGACGGCGTGCAGATTCACACGCTCCTGACCTCCAACCAGATTCAGTCCGTGACCGGCGGTGGCAGCACGAGCACCCTCTCGACCGGCGTGCAGTTCTTGGGCCTCACGGTCGACCCGATGGGCACCGTATACTGGAGCGACAATTCCACCCGCGGCATTTGGAAGGCCCCGGCCTGCGGTGGTGTCGACAACATCCGCCTGGTCGCCAGCGGCCCCGAAATCGCCGCCGCCATCGGACTGCCCGTCGGCAAGCTGCCGCGCGGCATGAATTGCTTCACCATCCGCAATGGCAAGCTGCTGACGTACAACTACGTCGACGTGGAAGCCACCTGTATCTACCAGGTCGACCTGAACTCGTTCCAGTACGGCGACTTCTCGGCAGACCTGGATGTGGACAGCGAGGATCTGGGGTGGTTCGGCCAGGCGCTGGCAGGCCCCGACGTCGTCACGCCCCCGCCGGGCTGCTCGACCGAGCTGTTCGAACACGCGGACCTGGCTGGCGACAGCGACGTGGACTTGGCGGACTTCGCCAAGCTCCAGCAGTTCGCCAGCGGCGCGCTATAGCGGCACTGGCCCTCGAGGAAAGGGCCATGCCCGATGACGATGCTCCGTCTGCCTGGGACGGAGCATCCGTCATCGCGCACGGAATATCAGGTTTTCGCCTGTTGCATGCGAACTGAAGCGTTTATGATAGGTGGTCCAATCGCTCGTGCAGTACCCGGGGGCGGGTCGGAGGACGCCGCCATGGCGGACGTGTCACGTCGTTTCAGTCCCGCGCCGACGCCAGCAATTCGACCACGACGCTTCGCCTTTACGCTAATTGAGTTGCTGGTCGTCGTCGCCATCATCGCCCTGTTGATCTCCATCCTGATCCCTGCGCTCGGCGCCGCCCGCGATTCCAGCCGGCGCGCCGTGTGCATGGCGAACTTGCGCGCGATCGGTGTGGCGCTAAACACGTATGCGATGGACAACAAGCAGCAACTCCCCGATTACAAGGCCATCGGCGAGGTCCCGTTCCGGGTACGCTATCGCAACCGGCTCAACATGCGTCTGCCCAACGGCAGCACCAACACGAGCCCTTACTACGAAGTCCTGGGCGTCAATGCCGTCCTCCATACCGGCAAGAGCCCCGAGATCCTCCCCAACGGCTTGCGTACCGTGAGCGAGCCACCGAATCCCATCTACTGCCCTGCGGACAGCAAGGTCTGGGTGTGCCCGGGCAACCCCGGTCCCATCGGTCAGAATATGGCCGAGTGGGGGAACACCTACATGTACCGCTGTAATTCGGCCGGGGTCCGCACCAACGAAGACCCCAACGATTCCGGCGGCGCCATCGACCCCAACGCGCCGATCGACACTGGGGCCGCCAATCAGGTCTACAACATGGATTGGCTCGGCAAGAACGCCCGTACCGCGCTCAAGAGCCCGCTGATCTGGGACAACTATCAGAAGTATCCGGCCAAGCCTTGCTTCGTGCCGACGCAGCAGGAGTACGCCAGCTATACCGTGCCCCTCGTCAACCAGCAGCGTCCGCACAAGGCCGGCGCCTTCTCCTTCAAGAAGGGCCCGTCCGGATTCTGGATCGCGTTCTACGTCGACGGCCACTGCCAGATGAACGTGATGAATCAGGCCCAGTAACCGCTCCGTCGGAGGCCGCTTGCAAACGAACGGATTCCTGGCGGCCGCGCGGCGCGCGCTGATACGCGGGCTCGGCGCGGCCGCTTGCATCGCAGCCCTTGTCATCGGCTCCCCCGCGCGCGCGGCGGACGGCGAATTCCCGGTGACTCTCATCGGGGGCGTGCCTTGCGCGCGCGGCACGCTCGCCGGCAGCAAGTCCATCCCCGCCAGCTTCCTCATCGACCTCGGCAGCACACAGGCGCTCCGGGTCCACGAGCGCACCGGCGGCATGCTCGCGCTCGGCGGCGAAGCGACCGCCCGCGTCACGCTCGGCGCGGTGGAGCTCGCCGACCTCCGCAGCACCCAGGCGGACGGGAAGCTCCTGGAAGCGCTCACCCAGGAACACTCCGAAGAACTCAACGAAATCCCGCTCGTGGCGATTCTCGGCCTGCCCGCTTTCGCCGGGCGGGACGTGCAGCTCGACCTGCCCGCTGGCGTGCTGCGGTTGCTGCCCGCCAGTACCGATTCCATCCCTGCCGCCGACCGTAACACCCCGGCGCTGTTCACCCTGCCCTATCTGGATCGCGTCGGCCGCGCGTGGCTGCCCATCACCGGCCCCCAGGACACCGAGCTGCGCGCCCAACTCGCGGCCCTGCAATGGGACACGCTGATCGACGCCACCCTGGCCAAGTCTCTGGACGCCCCCGGCGGAAACGTCAGCACGCTCAAGCTCGGCCCGCTCGATCTTGCCCGCGAGCTCGCGCTGCGCCCCGAGCCGCCCGCCGGCCGCATCCGCGCCGACGTGACGCTCGGCTCCGGCCTGCTGTCGAGCTTTCGCGTGACCGTCAGCCAGGCGCAGCAGACCGTGACCTTTGAACGGGTGCGCGAGACACGCTTCCCCGCAGAAGAGCAGGCTTACTTCGTCGCCCGCGCCCAGACTGACAGCGAGGCCATCGAGAAGTTCCTCGACGAGCACGCCGCGTCCCGCCTGGCCAACGAAGCCGCCGAGCAGTTGCTCGCTTTTCGCATCGCCGACCCGCTCACCAGCCGGGCGGAAATCATGAAGGCCGTCGGCTACCGCGCCCGCTACGAGCGCGAGGACCGCCGAGCGCGCACCATGATGGCGCTCGCCGACACCGTCGCCCAGGGCACGCGCCTGGATAAGTACCTCGCCGCCGCCGACATCCTCAAGGCCGCCCTCCCGTACGCCCCACGCGACATGAACGCCCGCGCCGGCCACGAAATCCAGGCGCGCCTCGGCTACTTTGCCCTCCGCCGCGACGACCTCGCCGCCGCCCGCGTACACCTGCTCTCCGCCGCGTTTGGCCTGCCGCGTGACGTCAGCGTCAACCTGTGGCTCGCCGAACTCTACGAGCGCACCGGCAAAGCGACGCGCGCGTGGTCCCGCTATCTGGAAGCCGCGATCTCCCGCGAGGCCCCGCCCGAGGCCTTTGCCGGCCTCGATCGCCTGAACCGCGACCCGAACTTCCGCGCCACGTTCACCATGAACGACGCCGAGGAACTGCTCGAAGGCCGCATTTCCGATTATCACTCCGCAGAGCGCTTCACGCGCGGCGCCGCCGATCGCACGCCGCCCGTACGCCTCGTCGAGCTGTTTACCTGCCTGCAGAGCGCGCCGACCATGGCCCCCGAGCTGGCCTTCAACGGCCTGCGCGAATACTTCGCCGGTACCGACGTCGTGCTCATCACGTACAGTGTGCAGATTCCCGAGCGCGACCCGCTCGCCAGCGCGGTCGGCGTCACCCGGGCCCTCTTCTACGGGCTCGACGCCACACCGGTCGCCTACTTCGACGGCCGAGATCCGCAGACCCAGTCCGGCGACGAATCCGCCACCGAGGCGACCTATGCGGCCTACCGTAAGGCCGCAGAGGGCGGTCGACGGGATTTGACGCCTTGGCAACTCACCGGCGACGTGCGCCTCAGCGACGGCGCGATCGCCGGCCACATCGCGGTGGACGGCCCCACCGCGACCGGCGACCTCCGCGTCTTCATCATCCTCTGCGAAAAGGTCGTCATGGCCCCGGGCGCCAACGGCGTCGTGCTGCACCGCAACGTCGCCCGTTACGGCTTCTCGCCTGCCGACGGCTACGCGGTCGCCCCTGCGGCCGGACGCCGCACTTACGAGTTCAAGCTGGCCACCGCCGACCTCACGGCCGATCTCGAGCGCCGCCTGGAGCGCGCCCAGAAAGAAGGAGGCTTTGCGTTCAACGTGCACCCGACGTATGTTGATCCGCGCGCTTGTCTGATCGCCGCGTTCGTGCAAGACGCGACGAACCAGGCGGTGCTTGTCGCTGGCGCGTTGGATGTGCGCCCGCGCGATGGTGCCCGTCCATGACTGCTTCGGCGCCCAACCTCGCCCACGCAGAACTCGAGCGTCTGCTCGCTACCGCCACGCGCAAGGTGCGCAGGGCAGCGTGGCGCGCCGCGCTGCCCGCGGCCACCTGGCAGGCCGCCGGCCTCCTCCTCCTGGCCGCCTTCGGCTACGCCCTGGTCAGCTTGGTCCGCACGGCACGCGGCGCGGAGACGTCCGTCAGTCCCCCGCTCTACATCGTGATTCTGCTGCTCGCCCTCTGGCTGCCCTACGTCCGCGTGACGCTCGCCGTCTTGCGCCGCCACCCGTCGCTGCGCGAGGTCGCCGAGCGCCTCGACCTCGGCGCCGGTGAGCACAACCGCATTGCCATCGCCGTCGCCTTCACGCGTGAGACGGCCCCGTCCGACTTCGCCCTGGCCGCCATCGCCGACGGTCTCGCCGCGGCCCACCGCCTCGCGGCGGCGACCCCCTATGCTGCCGCCGTCACACTGCCCTGGCGGCGCATCGCGGGCGCCGGCGCCCTGTTCCTGCTCCTCAACCTCGCCGCCCAGTGGCGCTTCGCCCTGCCGACCTGGCAGGATCGCGGCACGCCTGCGCCTGCGTCTCTCGCCACCACCACGAGCGATCGCCCGTCGGATGCCGGCGCCCGGCGCGATCCACCGCCCAATCCGCCCGCTCCGCCACCGCGCACGTCCACCGCCGCCGCCGCGCCCGGCACTCCGACCGAGGTCGCCCGCGCCACGCCCGCCGGCCAGCGTACCATCGCCTCCACCGGCGGCGCCGCGCGCGGCACCAGCGCACAGGCCGTCTTCTCCGAGCAGCCCGTCGGCATGAGCGGCGAGGCCAGCGGCGGTGCCGGCTCGCCGGCCGCCAAGCGCTCCGCGCGTCCCCCGCGCAAGTCCGCCCCCGTGCCGCCACCGGTCGACAGCCCCGAGTCCAACAAGGCCCAGACCCTGACCAGCGAGCAGTCCTCCGCCACGCCCGGCTCCGCGGCCGGCTTGTGCCGCTCGCCCATTCAGCACAACTGGTCCCAGCGCGATGCCACCGAAGCGGAGCAGCAGGACACCGAGACTGACGAACCCACCCCGGACGAATCCCGCAACAGCTCGCAGCGCGGCGGCGTCCAGCCCTCCCTCAAGGACCGCAACGACTCCCCCACGCGCGAGCTCGGCATCAGTTCCGACCAGGGCATGCCCGGCGCCGGCCGCGGCGGCCCGACTCCGCCCAAGAAATCCCGCGGCACCGCCTCCCTCGTCCTCGGCGTCCCCGTGCCGGATTTCGTCCGCGGCCGCATGGGCCCCGGCCCGACCAAGGTCACACAGGAGCGCGTGCCTCCCGCGGCCACGCCCGGTGACGCCGCGCAGCCCGCGCCGGCCGCCGCACGTGCCGCTCCTGAGTCTCCCCTGCCGCGCTGGGAGATCCCGGCCGGCTTTGCCGCGCGCGTGCGCGACTACCTGATCGCCTTACACACGCAGGCCGCCGCGACCGCGGCGCCCGCGCCATCCCCCCAGCCCCAAGAGTAGCCCACGATGACGACTCCAGCCGCTACCGTCCCCGCCGATGCCGCCGCCCAGGCCCAGCGCTTCCGCGACCTGTTCACCCGTCTTAAGGGCGAGGTCCACAAGGTCTTTGTCGGGCATGACGAACTGGTCACCGACCTCCTCGGCGCCCTCTTCGCCGACGGCCACGTGCTCCTCGAAGGCGTCCCCGGCGTCGGCAAGACGCTGCTCGCCCGCACGCTGGCGTCCGCCCTGCGCTTGACCTTCTCTCGCATCCAGTTCACGCCGGACCTCCTGCCCGCCGACATCCTCGGCACCATGGCCCTGCACGAGAAACCCGGCGGCGGCCACGAGCTGCGTTTCGAAGAAGGCCCGATCGTCGCGAACTTCATCCTCGCCGACGAAATCAACCGCGCCACCCCCAAGACGCAGTCCGCGCTGCTCGAAGCCATGCAGGAGCGTCAGGTCACCGTGGCGCGCCGCACGCAGCCCCTGCCGGCGCCCTTCATCGTCGTCGCCACCCAGAACCCCATCGAGCAGGAAGGCACCTACCCCCTGCCCGAAGCGCAGCTCGACCGCTTCCAGGTCAAGCTCCTCACCGGCTACCCCCAGGAGCAGGAATACCACGATATTCTCGAACGCACGACCGGCACCGCCATCCCCACCGTCGCGCCCGTCGCCTCCGCCGAGGATGTCCTCGCCCTCCGCCAGATCGTCCGCTCCGTCCCCGTGAGCGCGCAGGTCCGTGCTTATGCCATCCACCTCGTGATGGCTACCCAGCCCGGCTCGCCGCGCGCCCCGCGCGCGATCAACGCCTCCGTCGCCCTCGGCTCCAGCCCGCGCGGCGCCCAGGCCCTCCTGCTCCTCGCCAAGGTCCGCGCCCTGTGCGGCGGCCGCTTCGCCCCGTCGTGCCAGGACGTGCGCGACGTCGCGTTGCCCGTCCTGCGCCACCGCCTGCTGCTGAACTTCGAAGGTCAGGCCGAGCGCGTCACCCCCGACCAGTTGATCCGCGACGTCCTCGACTCCGTCGGGGAGCTGTCGAGCTGACATGAGCACGCTCTTCACCGACGAGTTCATTCGCGGCCTCGCCCCGCTGCGCATCGTCGCCCGCCAGGTCCCCGCCGGCGGACGTCCCGCCGAGCACCGCTCGCGCGACCGCGGCGCCGGCCAGGAGTTCCGCGACTTCCGCGCCTACGTCCCCGGCGACGATCTCCGCCGCGTGGACTGGAACGTCTACCGCCGCAGCCACCGCCTGGTCCTGCGCGTCTTCGAGCAACCGGAGGACCTGGCCGCCTACGTCCTCCTCGACGTCAGCGACTCCCTTTTCCTCGAAACGCCCCCGCGGGCCGACGCCGCCCGCCGCATGGCCGCCGTCATCGCTGCCGTCGCCCTCAACCAGCTCGACCGCGTCGGCCTCTATCCCTTCGGCGCCGACCTCGTCGCTCCGCTCGCCCCCACCAGCGGCAAGGCGAGCCTTCCGCGCATCCTCGACTATCTCACGCGTCTCGGCCCCGCCGGCCAAACCGGCCTCGTCCGCGCCATCCGGCGCTTCGCCGCCCTGCCGCTGCGCCCCGGCCTGCTCGTCGTGATCTCGGATTTCTTCGACCCGGGCGGCCTCGCGCCCGTGCTCGCCGCCCTCGGCTCGGTCCGCCACCGCCTGCTGCTCGTGCAGCTCGTCCGCGCCACGGACGCCGCGCCCGACGTACCCGGCGAATTCACCTTCGTGGACTGCGAGACGCACCAGCAGGTCGACGTCGCCGCCACGCCGCGCGTGCTCGCCCGCTATCAGGCCGCCTACGCGCGCTTCAACGACGCCCTGCATGCCTTCGCCGTGCGCCGTCGCGCCGCCCACCTGCGCCTGGACGCCGACCAGCCCGTGCTACCGCAACTTCGCGACCTCTTCCGCGCCGGAACCTTGGTGACTTGACGACGATGACCCTACTCGGTTGGCCAGCCTGGGCAGTCCTCACGCTGATCGGCGCCTGCGCCGCCGGCCTCGCCCTTTTCCACCTGCTCCGCATCCGCCGCCCGCAGGTGCGCGTCGTCACCACCCTCTTTTGGTCGGAGGCCATCGAGGCCGCCCCGGCCCGCGCCCTGTTCCACCAGTTCCGCCACCCGCGCACCTACGCCTTCCTGCTCTTGATCGCCGCTCTGCTCGCGCTCGCGCTGGGGCAACCCGAGCCGACCAGCCGCGCCGCGCAGCGTGCCACCACCGTCATCGTCCTCGACGCCGGCATGTCGCTCGCGGCTCCCGCGGCCACCTCCGGCGACACGCGCTGGTCCGCCGCCCAAGCCGCCACCCGCGCCGTAGCCAACAACGCGTCGAGCTCCTCCGCCTTGGCGGTCCTCGTCGCCGACCCGCAGCCGCGCGTGCTCCTCAGCTATGACGAGCCCCGCTGCCTGCTCGCCGCGCGTCTGCAGACCGCGCGTCCGGCCGCGCAGCCCGCCACCCGCGCTTCCGCCCTGCGCCTGGCCGCGTCGCTCCTGCGCGGCCGCCCGCAGCCGCAGATCCTCCTCGTCACCGACCGCCCCCTCGCGACCGATGAGACGCCTGCGCGCCTCGACGTCCCGTGGCACACCGTCCCCGTCGGCAGCCCCGCCACCAACGCCGCCATCGTCGGCGCCGTCTTCACCCCCGATGAAACCAACCCGCTGCGTGGCCACCTGACCACCCGCGTCGGGCATTGGGGCGCGCCATCCGCCGACATCACGCTGCAGATACGCACTGACGCAACCGTCCTCCTGCGACAGACCGCCACGCTCGCCCCCGGCGCCACCCAGGACTTCACCCTCGCCGACCTCGCCGCCGACGGCCGCGAGCTGACCCTGCAACTCGAGCCCGCCGACGCCGTGCCCGCCGACAGCACCGCCCGCTTCCGCCTGCCGCTGCGTCGCCCCATCCGCGCCGCCCTGCCGGCCGACGCCCCCGCGTGCCTGCGGGCCATGCTGACCAGCGACCCCGCGGTCCGCATCGTCGCCCCGGGCACACCGACCGACGTTGAAGTGCGTGACAGCGGCGCCCCCGCCGACGCCTCCGGAAACCGCCCCGCGATCATCGTCCACACCGCCGGCCGCGATGTCGCCGCCGGCACGGCGCTGGAAACGGGCCCCGCCGGTGCCCTCCTCGCCAATCTCGACTTCGCCGGCGCTACGTGCGCCGCCGGTCCCGCGCTGCCGACGGCCGATCCCGCGACGATCACACTGCTGCAGGCGGGCACGAGCGCCCTGGCCACCTGGAATCCCGCGGCCCAGCCCCCCCGTCTCGACCTCTCGCTGGCGCTGCTCGATCCCGAAGCACCCGTGACGCGTCAACCCGCGTTTGCCGTCCTGCTGATCCGCGCCCTGCATCAGCTCGCCGGCTGGGACGACGAGCGCCTCACGCTGCCGACCGAACGCATCGACAACGATCCCGGCTGGCCCCCGGTCGCAAGTACACCACAGGCGCTGCAGCCCCTGGCCGGCTCTCGCCACGCCAGCGACGTCGCACAGCCGCTGCCGACCACCGGCTCCGCCCCATCCGCCGCGCACGGCCGCGCCGCGCCGGCCTGGTTCGAAATCGCCCTGGTACTCGCAGGCAGCCTCCTCCTCGTCGAGGCTCTGCTGCACATGCGCGGCCGCATCGTTTAGTCCGCGCCGCGCTGGATAAGGTCGTGTGATGGTCTTTGCTCAGCCGTATCTGCTGTGGCTTCTGCCGCTGGCTCTTGCGCCGCTCGCGCTCCTCCCACGGCAGCGCATGAGCCTGCGCCGCGGTGCGGCCGCCGTCGTGACCACCCTGCGCATCGCCGCCCTCGCCGCCGTCATCCTCGCGCTGGCGCAACCGATCCTGCAACGCCCCACCACGACCTGGACGACCGTCGCTGTCGTGGACCTGTCGGCCAGCGTCGGCCCCGCGCAGCTGGCCGCCGCCCAAACCGACGTGCGCAGACTCCTCGGCCCGCCCGGCACGCCGCCGCCGCGCCTGGTCGTCTTCGCAGAGCACGCTGCCGTCGCCGACGCGGAGAAGTTCGCCCACGCCACCGACCCCCGCGCGGAGTTCACCGTGCTCGTCCAGACGGGCGGCGCAGCACCTCCGGCATCAACCGGTGACCCCAACGGCGTTCGCGCCGCGCCCGGCTCCGCTGTGGCGGATGCGCTGCAGCTCGCCGGCGCCCTCATCCCCGCCGCCGGTCGCGGCGAGCTCCACCTGTACACCGACGGGTACGCCACGGACGGCGACGCCGCCGCTGCCGCGCGCCACCTCGCCGACCGCGGCCTCGGTGTTCAGGTCCACCCGCTCGAAACGCCGCGCCCCGGCGCCGTCATTCTCCGTACGGCGCTACTACCCCCCACCGCCGGCGTCGGCGCCACGGTCGAGCTGACCGCGCTGGTCGCGGCCGACGCCCCCACCGACGCGCAGCTCGTCATCCGTCGCGCTGGCGGCGACACGCTCGCCTCCGTCTCCTGTCACCTGCAAGCCGGGCAGCAGACGATTATGTGCCCCCTGCCCCTCAGTGAAGAAGGCACGCTGGCCTGCGACGTCCAGCTCGTCTGTGACTCGGACCGCGCGCCGGAGCACACGCGTCTCCCCGCGGCTGTCTTTGTCCAACCGCCGCAGCAGGTCGGCGTTGTCACCAGCGCCGACGACCCGGGCACCCCGGCCGCCATCGCCAACCTCCTCGGGCGCGCCGCCCACGTGCAATCGCTGACCGCCGAAGCCCTCGCCACCCCCGGCGCCCTCGATCGCCTCGACGCCCTCGTCCTCGCCGACCTGCCCGCCGAAGCCCTCGACACCACCGCCCAGCAGCAGCTCCGCGCCGCCGTCACGAGCGGTCTCGGCCTCATCGTTACCGGCGGTCGGCGCTCCTTCGGCGCCGGCGGTTACGCCGACAGCCCGCTCGCCGACCTGCTCCCCGTCGCCTGCTCGCAATCCGCCGAGCTGCGCGACCCCAGCAGCACGCTCGTCATCATCATCGATACTTCGGGCAGCATGGGCGGCGGCCGCGTCGACCTCGCCAAGGAGGTCGCCCGCCTCGCCCTCGCCCGCCTCAAGCCGCACGACAAGGCCGGCATCGTCGAGTTCTACGGCTCCAAACGCTGGGCCGCCCCGATCCAGTCCGCCGGCAACGCCATCGACCTGCAACGCGCCCTCAACCGCCTCAGCTCCGGCGGCGGCACGGTCATCCTCCCCGCCATCGAGGAAGCCTACTACGCCCTGCTCAACGTCCGCACGCGCACGCGCCACGTCCTCGTCCTCACCGACGGCGGCGTCGAGCCCGGCGCCTTCGAACCCCTCATCCGGCAAATGTCCGACAAGGGCATCACCGTCTCCACCGTCCTCGTCGGCCCCGGCCGCTACTCCGCCTTCCTTTCCAGCCTCGCCCAGTGGGGCCGCGGCCGCTTCTACACCGCCCCCGATCGCTTCACCATGCCCGAGATCATCATCAAGCAGCCGCAGAACACGCTCCTGCCCCCCTTCGCCGAACGCCGCGCCACCCTCAACCCGCAAGGCAACGCTCCTTGGCTGCAGGGCCTCGACTTCACCACGGCCCCGGCGCTCGCCGGCTACAACCTCACCGAGCCGCGCCCCACCGCCGACGTGCTCCTCACCGCCGATCAGGCCCAGCCCATCCTTGCCCGCTGGCAGTACGGCCTCGGCGCTGTCGCCGCACTCACCACGCACGCCGCCGGCGAGTGGTCGCGCGACCTCGCCGCCTGGCCACCCTACGCCACGCTCTGGTCCAACCTCGCCCGCTCCGCCGCACGCGCGCGGCTCACGCAGACCCTCCGTGTCCTGCCGCGTGTGCGCGCCGCCGGCGTCGAAGTCGACATCACCAGCACCTTGCCAACGTCGCCCGAAGACACCGCCCCGCTCGCTCTGCAAGTCACCGCCGGCGGCCAAACCGTGCGAACCATCACGCTCGACCCCATCGCCCCGCAGCATTGGAACACCCTGCTCACCGGCCTCGCGCCCGGCACCTGCACGCTCCAGGCGCGCACAACCGGCGGCACCCTCGGCGGAATGGCTGCCTTCGCTCTGCCCGCACCGCGCGAAGTGCCCGGCCTGGGCGTGAATCAGCCCGTCCTCGACGACATCACCGCCCAGCGCCAGCGCGCCGCGCAGCAGGCGGCCACGGCCACCCTCTCGGCGCACCGCGCTATCGAGCTCTGGCCCTACCTCACCCTCACGGCGCTAGGCTGCTTCCTGCTGCACATCGTCGTGCGCCGTCTGCCCGTGTCGCAGTGGTACCGCGTCACGCTACCGCGTGCGGCCGGATTGCTCCTCGCCCTGGCCTTGTTACCGCAACTCGCCCGTGCCCAAGTGGCCACGACAACGCCCACCTCGGCCCCGGCGGAGCTGCCCGCCGCGCTGGTGTCAAACCTGGACAAGTTGCTGCAGAGCCCCACCGGCACCGACGCGGACGCCGAGTTCGAGGCCGTCTGCCGCGCCGTGCTCGCACGCGATGGCCATCTCGACGCGCTCGTCGCCCACTTGCGCAAAGCGGGGCTGACGGACGACGACACGATCGCCGCCCCGCTGGCCGCCCACTGGCTGGCCCGCGCAGCCGCGCGCAACGGCGATCTGCAGCTCGCCCGCGACGTGCTGGAACCCCTGACGAAGCAACCGGCGGTCGGCACCGACGTCTCCGCCGAGCTGGGCCGCGTCGAAGAGCAGCTCGGTCATGAGTCGGCCGCCCTGAAATGGCTCACCCGCGCACTGCAGCAAGCCGCCACGCCCGAAGCGCGGTTCGCCCTGCAGGTCCGGCGCGCCTTGCTGGCCTACGACATCGATGACGCGCGCGCCGCCGGCGCCGCGCTGCGGGCCGCGGCCGAGATCGATCTCGCCAACGCCCCCGGCGCCGCGCGCGCCTACGCCGCCCAGCTCGCCGCCCTGCATACCGACTTCACGCTCGCCACCGAGCTCGTCGGCCCCACAGCGCCGCAGTCGGCTCGCCCGTTCCACGACCACCTGTTCCGCGGCCACTGGCAACTGCACGCCGGTCACGCCGATGCTGCCCGCGCCGAGTTCCGCGCCGCCCTCGCGGCCGCCCCCCTGCCGCGCGACCGCCGCTACGCCTGCGAACGCATCATCGCGTCCGCCCGCGACGACCGCAGCCTGCCGGCGCTGGCCGACGCCTGGCTCGCCGAGCCCAACGCCACGCCGGAGCAGGCCCGTGCTTTGGTCGAAGTGCTGCGCGAGTTGGGCCGCCCCGATGATGCCCTCGCCGTCCTGCGCCGCGCCGCCGCATCTTCCACGGCCGGCCCCACCGAAGCCGAAACCTCGCTGGAACAGGACGCCATCACGCTCGCCATCGAGGCCGGCCGCCTCGACGCCGCTCAGGCCGCCTATCAGGCGTTGATCGAGCGTGCCCCCCATGTCGCCGAATGGCCGGCGGGCCTGGCCCGCCTCTACCTCCTCCAGGACCGCCCCGCCGAGGCCCGCGCCGTCCTGCAGACCGCGATCGACCGCCATACCGACGCCGCGTCGCTGCTGGCTTTGGCCGACGCCGCCGGACAGCTCGCCCTCGACGACGTGGCCCTCACCGCCGCGCACCGCGCCGCCGACACCGGCCCCGGTGCCCGCGTCAGCGCCCTGCTCTTCGAGGCCGAGCTCGCCCGCCGTCGCGGCCAGGGCGACCGCGCCCTCGAGATCGTCGCCCAAGCCGCCGAAGCCGCCGGCACCGACGACAGCCAAGTCCTGCGCGTCGCCGAAACCTACGAGCGCTACGGCGACAAGGCCCGCGCGCTGGAGTACTTCCGCCGCCTGCAGGAGCAGTCCGGCAGCGAAGACCTCCTCGTTCGCGTCGCCTGGTTGCTCGAGGAGAACGAGCGCTACGACGAGGCCCGCGCGATGTGGCGCACCCTGTGGAACACCACCCGGAACACCGCCCGCGCCGCGCAGGCCGAAGAGCGCTTGCTCGACCTCACCTCGCAGAAGGGCAACCTCGCCGAACTCGCCATCGAACTCGAAGAACGCCTCGAAGCTGGCCAGGCCACCCAGCGCGAGCTGCAACTCCTGGTCAATATCTACACCACCGCCAACGACCCCGTCTCCGCCGCGGAAATCCTGCACGAGTACGCCCGCCAGAGCGGCCAGCAGGTCCCCGCCCTCGTCCAGCTCTCGCGCGTCTATCTCGCCTGTAACCAGTTCGGGCGCTGCCGCAGCACGCTCGAACAGCTCGTCGTCGCCGACCCCAACAACGCCGGCGACTACCTGCAGCAGCTCGCCGTCATGGCCATCGAGCGCAAACAGCCCGCCGAAGCCCTGGCGGCCCTCGACCGCCTGCGCGCGGTCACGACCTCCAGTGCCCTCGCCGATGAGTACTCCGCCGGCGTCCTCGCCCTCGCCGGCCTGCCCCGCGAGGCCGCCGCCGCCTACGGCCGCCTGCTCACGCGCTATCCCGACCGCATCGACGCCCTGCTGCTGTGGGGCGGAGCACTGAAAACCGCCGGCGAAGGCGCCCGCGCCGTCGCCCGCTTCCAGCAGCTCACCGAAGAAGCCGACGCCGACGACCTCTTCGCCGTCGCCGTCGACGGCCTGCTGAACCTCGAACCCGGCCCACCGGCGCTCCGCGCCGCCCTGCGCCGCGTCTACGCCCGCCTTGCCGCCGATCCCGAAAAGCTCTTCCTCTATCGCCTCGCCGGCGATCTGCACGAAGCCCTCAATCGTACCGCCGCGATGCGCGCTGTGCTCGAACAGGCCGTCCTCGTCGCCGGCGAGCAGCGCAGCCCCCTGCTGCGTGAGCTCATGGACAGCGCCCGCGCCGACGGCGTCGATGCTTCCGTCGTCGAACTCGGCCGCTCGCTCCTCGCTCTCGGCGAGGAAGTCCCCCCACAGGTCCTTCTCGACCTCGGCGAAACCCTCCTGAAAAACGGCGACGTCGGCCAGGCCGCTCACACCTTCGCCCGCGCCGCCGCCTCCGGCGACTACGCCGCGATCCAACAGCGTATCGCCACCGTCTACGAAGACGCCGGCCGCCCCGCCGACGCCGACCGCGTCGTCCGCCTGCTGCTCGTCGCCGAACCCGACGATGTCCAACTGCTGATCCGCTCGGCCCGCCTGTGCCAGCAGCTCGACCAACCCCAGCGCGCCGCCGCATCCTACTGGCGTGCCCTCGAACTCATGCTCGGCCGCCTGCCCGCCGCCGTCGACGCCGCGGCCTCTGCGCCCGACAAAGAGCAGCCCGACCGCATGCGCGTCGCCGTCCGCAAGCAGGCCACCAACCTCGACGAAATCGGCCAGTCCTTCGACGTCGCCGTCCGCGGTCTCTTGCACGCCTGCGCCACCGACGCCCAGCGCGACGAGTTGCTCAGTCTGCTCCCGGAGCGGGCAACCTCGGAACTGGCCGCCCTCGCAGCGGCAAATGGCAACGGCACCGCGACGTTGTCGCGCTTCCCGCGCCTGGAGCGGCTGGCAACATTGGTCCGCCACGCCGCCTTCGCCCTGCGCCGCCCCGACGTCGCCGACGACCTCGACCGCGCCCTCGTCGCAAAGCTCCCCAAAGACCGCAAGCTCCGCGCCACCGTCATCCAGCACCGCCTCGATTGGGGCCTCGAAGCACGGGCCGAATCGTTCATCGATCCCGACAGCGCCACGGACCTGCCCGTCGAACTTGTCGCCGCACGCCTGATCCGCGATCCCCACAGCCTCACCGGTACCGCGCCGCCCAAGCTCACGGCCGCGCTCGTCACCCGCGTCTTGCCGCTGCTCATTGCCACCAACCAGCTCGAAGCTGCCCGCCAGGTGCTGCGCCGGTTCACCCCCGAGTCCGCGGGCGACGCCGGCCAGACCGTCGCCCCCACCATGGTCGCCGGCGCCCTCGCCTTGCAGGACGCCGACACCCTGCGGCTGTGGACGCTGGCCTGGCTCGACGCCTGCCTCCGCCAGGGCGGTGGCGCGCTCTCGACCAATCTCGCCGCTTGCGTGCGCGCGACCTGGAACCACCTGGCCGACACCGATCGTGCCACCGTCGTCGCCCGTCTCGCCCGCGCGCTGGAAACCCTCACCGGCGAGCCACGCCTGCGCATCGAATGGCTGCACTATCGCCTCGCCCAGGCCCTGCCGACGCCCGCCGGTGACCTCACGCGCCTCGCCACCGACGCCGGTAGCGCCGCCACGCTGTCCGCCCGCGATGCGGCCGAATTGCTCGACGCCATGCCCGCCGGCGACCGCGCTGCCTTTCTCCAGGCCGTCGCCGCCGCCCGCCCCGCCCCCGGGCTCCGCACCTTCCTGCTCGACCTCGGCAACTCCCTCGAGCAACCGCTCGACGACGATCTCGGCACGCAAATCGCCCAGCTCTTCGCCGCCGCCCCACGCCCCAAGGTCGAAGCCGAGCAGGCCTATAGCCAGCTTGCCCGCGCCGGCTGGAACCGCAACCCGGCCTTCTTGCCCGCCGCCACGCGCATCATCGCCACGCTCCGCAAGGAAGCTCCCGACGACCTCGCCACCCTCACCGCGACCGCCCGCGTCCAGCAGGCCACTGGCCAGCGCGAAGACACCGCCGCCCTCGTGCGCAAGGGCGTCGACCGCGTCCTCGCCGCCAAAGCTCCCGACTTCCGCCTCCGCAGTATGCTCGAGGACCTCGCCGGCACCCTCACGCCCGCCGAATTCGACGACCTCCTGACCACGCTGCGCGAGCGCGCCCAAACCGCCGCGGCCCCGGTCGTCCCGCTCTTCGCCCTCGGCGCCCTCCTCGAGCAGGCCGGCCGCCTCGACGAAGCCGGCGACGCCTACGTCACCGCCTTCAACCAGACGACCGCCCTCCGCCCCGTCAACCAGCGCCTGATCGACGTCCTCACGCGTACCGGCCGCAACGCCGAACTCGCCCACCTCCTCGGCACGCGCCTGACCGTGGCCGGCATGGAGCAGACGGTCGAATGGCGGGCCCTGGCCCTCGCCTGCTGCCAGGTCTACGACCTGCCTGGGGCCGCCCGCGCCGCCGATCGCGACAGTGGCCCGCTTGCCCCCGTCCAGGCCATGCAGGTCGCCCGCCTCGCCGGCGACACGGCGGCCGCCCGCTCGGTTCTCCTCCGCTTCATCGCGAAGAATCAGGCGGAGA
Organism: uncultured Planctomycetales bacterium; assembly: GCA_964523405.1. Lineage (GTDB taxonomy): Bacteria > Planctomycetota > Phycisphaerae > UBA1845 > Fen-1342 > CAZGAQ01. Next base: position 163,190 of record CAZGAQ010000001.1, on the reverse strand, counting down.
ACAAGTTCTTCACGCCCGTCTGGCCGCGCGATCCCTCACCCGGCGGACTCGTGGGCTGGCTCGCGGACAACGCCGTCGCCCGTCGCGATCGCCCCGATGTCTATGCCGCCCTCGCGGACTTGCCCTTCGCGGCGACCGAATACGCCGGCCTCTGGCGCACCCTCCTGCCCGCCCAGCGCGACGCCGCCCAGCTCGCCACCGCCCGCGTTCGCGCCGCCCGCGCCGCCGGTCAGCCCGACACCATCGCCGCCGAGCTGCGCGACGGCCTGCAACGCGACGCCGTCACGACGCACGACCGCCTGCTTGCAGTCACGCTCATCAACCACGATCCCAACGCCTTCCCGGCTGACCTCGCCCCGCTGCTCGATGCCGCGCTGCTCTTTGCCGACCCCGGCGAAGGCGACGGCTTCGGCAATCTGGCCCGCGGGAATCTCGCCCTCGGCCGCCACGCACAGGCTCAGGCCATCCTGCGCTGGTGCGTGGCCCGTGAAGCCGCCGGTGGCTACACAACCACGCGCAGCGACGACCGCATCCAGCGTGTGGAGGACTTCGCGGCCTGCGCCCCCGGCGATGCGCTAACGCCCGCAGCCTGGCGTGCCCTCGCCCCGACTCCGCTGGACAATCCCTCCGACCTGCTCGAAGCCGCCTGGCTCGCACAGCCCGACCACAGCGACACCGCCCGCCTTGCCCGCATCCGCGCCCTGCTCCAGACTCCGCGCGGCGCCGACTTCCGCCAGACCCTCGCCACCCTCGGCCGCCTCGACGCCGCCGCCGGCAGGTCCGACGACCTCGCGAGCGCCGCCCGGCGCCTGCTCGAAGTATCCACGAAGGACCGCGGCAGCTCGGCCGATGTCATCGACGTAACCAAGCTCCTGCCGACCTCCGCCGAACGCGCGACCCAGCAAGGCGCAGCACAGACCGTTGCGGCCACCATCGACGCGCAGCTCACCGCCGGCAAGCTCTACCCCATCGTCGCGGTCCGCACACTCTGCCTGCTTGGCAACTGGTGTGCCACCCACGATCTCCCCGAACCCGCCCGCCAATTGCTCGACCGCGCCCGCCCGCTCAGCCCGACGCCCAACGAATCCTGGCTGTGGCTGGCCGACCTCGCCCGCGCCTGCGGCGACGACAGCCTCGCCGAGCAGCTCGAACGGGAACTCCTCCCCCGCAAGCTCCTCCCCGTCCTGCGGCTGCCGGCTCTACTCGACCGCATCGAGCAGCAGGAAGGCCAGGCCGCCGCCGACGCCCTCGCGGCCGAAGCCCGCACCTACACGAGCCACCCCGACATCGTCCGCCGCGCCGCCCGTCACGCCGGACCGTAGCGTCAGGCGTCTCTGCCTGACGTCCGCGTCTGCCGATGGCGCCACGCGCGCCCAACGTACTGCAAGGCTCTGCCTTGCAGCCGCTCTACCCCGCCGCGACTAGCGCCCGCCTGATCCGCACCAGCGTCCGCTCCTTCCCCAACAGATTCAACGTATCCGCAATCTGCGGACTCACCGTCGTTCCCGTCACCGCCACCCGCAGCGGCTGCGCCACCTTGCCCAGCCCCAGCCCGTGTTCCTCGGCATATCCGCGCACCACCTCGTCCAGCCGCTCCGGCGTCCACTCCGCCAGCCCCCCCAGCCGCCCCGCCAGGTCATTCAGCACGCGCACGCCCAGCCGCTCGCCCTTGTGCAGCCAGTCCTTGATCGCCTTCGGGTCGTACTTCACCGCCTCGTCCGGCGCCAACAGCACACCCGCCTTCTGCTCGATGTCTGGGAACGTGCGGAACCCCTTGCACATCTCGATCAGCCGCACGAGCAGTGCATCGTCGGCGCCACTGAACGGCCCCGGCTCGCACACACTCAGCCAATCGCGGAACGCCGCCACCTTCCGCTCCATCGTGGCCGCATCCAGCGCCGCCGTGTTGAACGCCAGCAGCTTGTCGCGATCGAACCGCGCGTTCGTCTTGCCGACCCGCTCCAGGCTGAACGCCTCGGCCAGTTCCGCCAGCGAGAACTTCTCGCGATCCGTCCCCGGCGACCAGCCCAGCAGCGCGATGAAGTTGTTCAGCACTTCCGGCAGATAGCCGCTCTTGCGGAAGTCGTGAATGTCAATCTCCGGCGGATGCACCGCCAGCGCCTTCGCCAGCCGCGCCAGCGCGTCGCCCGGCAGTTGCGTATCGCCCGCCCGCCACGCGCCCACCAGCGCGGCATCCGTCACCCCCGCCGCTGCCATGATCTTCGCGTCGTCCAGCCCGGCCGCCTTGGCCGCGTCCCGCACGACCTTGTCCTTCTCGCGTTTGCTCATCTTCGTGCCGGACATGTTGAAGATGATGGGCAGGTGCGCGAACGCCGGCGGCGTGTGCCCGAGCGCCTCGTACAGCCCGATCTGCCCCGGCGTGTTCATCAGGTGCTCCTGCCCGCGGAGCACGTGCGTGATCTCCATCGCCGCGTCGTCGACCACGACCGCGAAGTTGTACGTCGGGAACCCGTCGCTCTTCACGATCACGAAGTCGCTCAGCTCCGCGGCCCCGATCGTCACGTCCCCCAGAATCTGGTCGTGAACCGTGAAGTCCCGTGTCGGCATCTTGAACCGGATCACCACCGGCCGCCCGGCCGCCCGCGCCGCCTCCGCTTCGGCCTCGGTCGGGAACTTCGCCGGCCGCGGATAGCGGAACCCCTTCTCGCCGCGCTGCTGAGCCGCCTTGCGCATCTCTTCCAGCTCGGCCCGCGTCTCCATGGCGTAGTACGCCTGCCCACTCTCCAGCAGCCGCCGGGCCGCGGCCGCGTACGTCGCCCGCCGCTGGCTCTGGTAGTACGCTCCCGCCGGCCCGCCGACGCCCGGCCCTTCATCCCACTGCAGCCCCAGCCAGCGCAGGTCTTCCATCAGCTTCTGGTCCGCAGCCTCGATGTTCCGCGTCTGGTCCGTGTCCTCGACGCGCAGGACGAACTTCCCGCCCAGCCGCTTGGCCAGGAGGTAGTTGAACAAAGCCGTGCGCGCCCCGCCAATGTGCAAGTACCCGGTCGGCGAAGGAGCAAAGCGTGTGCGAACGGTCGTCGTGCCAGCGGTCGTAGCCATGGAAACCTCGCAAAAGCGGCCATGGTAAACCCCCGCCCCAGGGGAGCATAGGCCTCTGGCCTGTCCCGGGGAGTATCGGCCTCCGGCCCGTCCCCGCCCGCACCCCGCCTACCAGTAGCGCTCGAAATGCACGTTCCCCGGCGACTCGCGACTATCGAGCCGGAATCCCCGCCCCTGCAGCAGCGTCGCTACCGAATCGATCATCTCCGGATTCCCACACAGGAACACGTGACAATCGGCCGGCTCCAGCACCGTCCCCGTTACACGCTCGAACGTCGCCGGCTCCAGCGCCACCTGCACGCGCCCGCGCAGCCCGCTCCAATTCCCCTCCGGCTCCCGCGTCACCAGCGGTACATACCGCACGCTCTCCTCTTCGCGGCACACCGCCTCCAACTCCGCCCGATACGCCAGGTCCGCCGCGTACCGCACCCCGTGAATCAGCGTGAACCGCCGCCACCGCCCCTGCCCCCGATACGTCCGCAGCATCGACAGAAACGGCGCAACCCCCGTCCCGCTCGACACCATCACGAGATGCGCGCTCGCCGGCGCCACGTCCATCGTGAACTCCCCCTTCGCCTCCACGTCCATCCACAACCGATCCCCCGGCGCCAAGTCCCACAGCCGCGGCGTCAACGCCCCTTGGTCGATCCGCACCACCAGGAACTCCGCGTGGTCCCGCACCAGCGGCGACGACGCAATCGAGTACGCCCGCCGCGTGTACCGAATCCGCCCCGCTCGCACCGGCCGCACCGCCACCGCCGCCTGCCCGCCCGCAGTCACACCGCCCGCCGGCCCCACCGCCGCCTCGGTCGCAATGTCCGATACCTCCGCCTTCGGCAGCCCCAGCCGGAAAAACTGCCCCGGATGAAACGTCGGCACCACCCCCGCGTCCGGCCGCACCCGCACGATGCTCAGGGTGTCGGTCAGGTCTTCACGCGACAACAAGACGGCGTTCGTAGCAGTGCTTTCTACTGTCATAGTCCAAAATAGTAGGCGCGGCCCCGCCGGTTGGCACGCTTTCCGTCGCCCCCCGCACAATCACCCCTACCGCCCCCGCTTGCCGTACAGCCCCTTCTCGCACGACACCACGAAATGCTCCGCCTGCGCCTTCAGATGTTCCCACGACTTGCGGATCGTCTCCGCCTCTTCCGGCGAAATCACCCCATCGTTTTCGATACTGCGGCTGATCTCGGCCAGCAGTTCGCCAAAATCCTCCACCACCCGTTGCGTCACACCCAGAAGCTGCTCGTCCCGGTCGGCCGGCTTGGCCTGCGGATTGCGGACAAAGAAGCCGTTGGCCACCTGGCACAGCCAGTTGATGATCCGCTCGTCGTTCGTCTCCTCATACAGCAGCTTGAGCCGATCGAGCGGATTGCGGGCCCCCGACGCCCCGGGATCCGTCTCCGTCGACTCCTGGCACCATTTGTACACGAGGGCGCTGCTGACCTTCAGGCGCGCCGCCACGGCCTTGATCCCGACGCGGTCGGTTGCATCTCGCAGGACTTCCCAGGACTTCACGGTGACCCGGCTCCAGAACGGTGATCGGACCTGCTCGCGGGCGCAACGCCCGCTCCAGACAGGGATTGTGCAAGGGCGCCACGTACGCGTCAATCCGCCCCGCCCGCGGCGGGCGGCCAGCCCGGCGCCCGCCCCGCTTTGCACGCCCCCGCTGGGGCCCTAGAATGCCGGTTCACAAGCGAACCCCTGGGAGCAGCGCAACGAAATGAGCACTCTCGACGCCAACCTCGTCGCCATCGTCTCCGGCCTGCCGCGCTCCGGCACCTCCATGATGATGCGCATGATCGACGCCGGCGGCATCCCCGCCCTCGTGGACAACATCCGCAAGGCCGACGAGGACAACCCCCGCGGCTACTACGAGTTCGAGCCCGTCAAAAAGACCAAGGAAGACCCGTCCTGGCTCGAACACGCCGGCGGCAAGGTCGTCAAGATGGTCTACCGCCTCCTCTACGACCTCCCCAAAGGCCGCGAGTACCGCGTCATTTTCATGCGCCGCAAACTCGAAGAGGTCGTCGCCTCCCAGGACGTCATGCTCTCCCGCATGGGCCGCGAGGGCGGCGCCTTGGGCAAGGATAAGCTCATCGCCCTCTTCCAGCAGCAGCTCGCCGACTTCGACCGGTGGGTCCGCCAGCAGCCGAACTTCAAGGTCCTCTACGTCAGCTATAACGACACCCTCACCGCCCCGCGCGACACCGTCGCCGCGCTGAACGAATTCCTCGGCGGCCGCCTCGACACCGCCGCCATGCTCAAGGTCGTCGAGCCCGAGCTCTACCGCCAACGCGCCCAGGAGTAGCGCCTGTAGCGCCAGGCCTCCGCGCCTGACGTAGGGTCCGCTGTGCGGACCAATCCGTAGCGTCAGGCCTCCGCCTGCCCCGAACGAATGTGAGGGGCGTCCGACGTCTTTGTGTGGCACCGGCATCTGGCCGGTGAGAGGCAGGGTCCGCTGTACGGACCTTCCCGTAGCGTCGGACCTCCGTGTCCGACGTCCTTGTGTGCCACCGGCATCTTGCCGGTAAACCCCGCCACCCGCCTCCGGCTGATGGCTGACGGCTTTGTGCTAGACAGGATTCCCATGGGTCTGTTCGACTTCCTCAAAAAAGGCCTCTCCAAAACCCGCGAGAAGATCGTCTCCGGCCTGCGCACGATCCTCCCCTTCGGCCGCAAGATCGACGAGGAGCTGCTCAACCAGGTCACCGACACCCTCCTCGCCGACGACATGGGCCCCAAGGCCGTCACCAACCTCATCGGCGAGGTCCGCGCCGCCTGGAAGGCCGGCCAGCTCAGCGAAGCCCAGGAAATCATCCCGTTCATGAAGCAGCGCATCGCCAGCACCTGGACCGACAGCGATCGCGCCCTGCGCTTCGCGCCGACGCCCCCGACCGTCATCTTCGTCGTCGGCATCAATGGCTCCGGCAAAACCACCTCCGTCGCCAAGCTCGCCTGGTACCTCAAGCAGCAGGGCAAGTCCGTCCTGCTCGGCGCCTGCGACACCTTCCGCGCCGCGGCCATCGACCAACTCGGCATCTGGGCCAAACGCTGCGGCGTCGACCTCGTCAAGCACCAGCCTAACAGCGACCCCGCCGCCGTCGCCTTCGACGCTTGTGAGGCCGCCATCGCCCGCAAGGCCGACATCCTGCTCATCGACACCGCCGGCCGCCTGCACACGCAGGAGCACCTGATGCGCGAGCTGTCGAAGATCCAGCGCGTCGTGCAGAAACGCCTCCCCGAAGCCCCCCACGAAGTCCTGCTTGTCCTCGACGCCACCATCGGCCAGAACGCGATCAACCAGGCCAAGGTCTTCTCGCAGGCGACGAAGGTCAGCGGCCTGTTCCTCGCGAAGCTCGACGGCTCCGCCAAGGGCGGCATCGTCGTCGGCATCCGCGACCAGCTCGACATCCCGGTGAAGTTCGTCGGCCTCGGCGAAACCATCGAAGCCATCGAACCCTTCAACCCCGACGCCTTCGTCGAAGCCCTCTTCGAAATGCCGGAATAGAACGGACCGACGAGGGTGGCACGGTAACGTAGGGTCCGCTGTGCGACCACCTTGTATCGTTAGCGCGGTTTCACTAATGCTGCGTTGCCAGCCAGCGTCAGGCCTCCGTGCCTGACGCATGTGGCACGTGCTCGTGCGAGAATCCGTTCTCGCACGCTCTTCCTCAGAAATTCCTTCCCGCCCCTTTCCACCTCCCCACTTTCTCACCCGGCGAACGAGCCGCGCGGGTCGGTTTTCACGTCTGTTTCGGGCAATCGTCATCTATTCACGGGGCCGTCGACATTCTGGACCCGCGCTGCGTGGACCTGCGCGGTGGACCTGCGCGCCTGCGCGCTATCCACAGCACTCTCGCTCGCGATTCTCCAGGATCGTGCCGATACCTCCGAGATAGTCACGGCCCGCCAGGTCAAAACCGCCATGCCTTGATATGGACACGAACACCCCACCCCCCGCCTCTATCCATACGACGCACACGTGTGGTTCCCGCATCGCGCTCCCAGGAGAGCCCCGCAAATCCCGCTGTGCGCCCAGCTCGTGATCGCAACCGGCTGCCGCCACTGATGGTACCCGGATGACGCCTACCGGGAAGACACGAATACCGCGCGGTTGGCCAAAGCGACTGCCGAGGTTCGCGTCGCAGCCCGCTACCGCTTCACAAACCGAAAAGACTAGTGTGCGGGGCTTGTTCTCCCAGTCTTGGTACTGAACTTGCAGTCCGGCAAAGCTCTCCAAGAAGCCACGCACCGTGTCCGGCACTTCCTGGTACGCGCGGGACAGAAGCTGCATCTCGCTCTCAACCGGGACGCGCCGGCCGTCATACCATCCGGCGCGCTCCAGCAAGGCCCGCGCGCCGGGAGTCAGTCCTGTGACAAATTGCACCGGCGGTCGTCTGAGTATCCTTAGGATCCGATTGTCAAAGAAGTTGTTCAGGCCCTCTTCGGCCGGCTCACCATAGTCACGCAGATCCTCCAGGAGCCCATAGAGCCGCCCCGTAGGCGTAATGAGCATCAGCGTGGTGTGGCCACACGAGAATCCAACGACCGTCAACGGTTGTCCCGCCACCTCCTCGTAGACGGGAGCCACATCCATGCAGTCTGCAGCGTCTACGGGGTCAAAGTGAATGTAGTCCCGGTATCCGGCATGCTGGATGTGTAGGCCACCAAACTCCGCCAAGAAGGCCCCGGCGGCCGGATCGATGGAGCCATCCGGGCGGCGAATAGCCGATTCGTACGGCTCCAGGGAAACCCGCCGACCGGGATACCACCCCGATGCCCGCAGTATCCTCTGTGATTTTTCTGTTAAAGACATTTCAGGTCACTCGCTGGGCGCTCACTTTTCGGAAGGGCGCGACAAACGCTCACTCCCACCGCGGTAGCCTTGAACTGCTGATCGCCATGGACAACCACCAATTTCAGCGCCCGTTTCAGGAGCGCTGCCCTCCGCCGCGCCCGTCTCTACTTCCACCTCGCCATCTTACCCACCCCGTCCCCTGCCCGGCACACCCGCCTCACCCGCCATTCCCGCCGCGTCGCCCCCGCGCCCCGGCCCAGCCGCCAAGGTCACCCGCCCGCGCCGTCGCCCCGCACCCCTCTGCCGTTCCCCGGCTTCAGCATCCGTCCATCCCCGCCCGGCCCGCTGCCGATCGCCTCCACCCGCCCGCTTCCGCCCGACCCTCCCAGCCCCTCAATCCCTTAATCCCTCGGTCCCTCAATCCCTGCTCCCCCGTCCTTCGCGGTGCAAATCCCCGCGCTCGTCGGCGAGACTCCCCCTCCGCCCAGCCAGACTCCGCCAATCCGGAGCAACCCGCCACGAATCCGCCCCGCCGCCCGTTTCGCGCGCCATCCTTCCCCCATGAGTGCGCGCACTCCGACAACGCCCGCCGCCCTCTCGTTTTCACCCTTTCACCTTTGCACCTTTTCACGTCTCCCCACCGCCCCCACGCGTTGTCAGGTTGTTGCCGCCAGGCAAACACCCAAAGGTTGCCAATTAGGCAGCGCGCAACCAGAAGTCCTTGGCAACCTTCCCTTCCCAGCCCACAAACCGCGCACGCCCACGTCCGCCCCACGCCCCCTTGGCAACCTTGGCCCCCTTGCTGTCCCCTTTCTCGCCTTGTCACCCGCCCGCTCCGCGCCAAACGTCCCGATATCGAAGATGCTCACTTAGGGCGCGCGCGAAACATGATCTTGATCACCTTCGGCCAGTTCGCTCCGAACCGCGCACGCCCGACCCCACCCCGTCTTCACGTTTTCGCCTTTGCACGTTTTCACCCCCCTGCCCGCCCCGCTATGATCCCCCCGTGCCACTCGGCACGGCCTCGCTTTGTACAAGAGTGTGTCGCCTATTTGGCGCGGCGGATTGGGGCCCCGTTACGTCCGGGACGACCCCGCCGCCCGCAGAAAGCCGGAAACGGGCCTATGCACCCGATCCTCGATCAACTCGAACTCCACACCGCCAACCACCCCGGCAAGCTCGCTACCGCCGACCAGAGCCTCGCCCTCGACTATCAGAGCTTCCGGGCCGTGGCCTGCGGCCTGTCCGCCCAGATCGCCGCCGCCAGCGACCAGCCGCGCGTCGGCATCCTCGCCCCGACCTCGGTCGCCTGTGCCGCGGCCGTGTTCGGCTGCTGGTACGCCGGTCGGACGCCGGTGCCCCTGAACTTCATGCTGGCCCCCGAGGAGCTGGGCCGCATCCTCCGCGACGCCGGGCTCGACCTGCTCATCACGATCGAGCACTTCGCCGCCGCGGCCCGCGCGACCGGGCTCAAGACCCTGCTGCTCAACAGTCAGTCGCTCGTGCCGGGCCGCTGCGCCGTTCCGGACGTACAGGCCGACGACATCGCCGCGGTGATCTACACCTCCGGCACCGCCGCCGAGGCCAAGGGCGTCTGCCTGACGTACAACAACATCGCCCGCAACGCGGCCGCCTGCGTCGAAGGCGTGCGGATCTCGCCCGACCAAATCTTCCTTGGGCTGTTGCCGCAGTTTCACGCGTTCGGCTTCACGACGACGACCGTGGTGCCGCTCGCGATGGGTGCGACGGTGCACTTCCTGCCGCGCTTCAGCCCGATCACAGTCAGCAACCTCATCGCCGAGAAGCGCGTCTCGGTCTTCATCACGATCGCCAGCATGTTCGGCGCGCTGTCGGCGATGAAGAACGCTCCGCGCGACCAGTACGCCACGCTGACCCACGCGGTGAGCGGCGGCGAGCCGTTGCCGCTGTCGGTGGCGCGCATCTTCGAGGAGCGTTTCGGCGTCCGCATCTGCGAGGGCTACGGCATGACCGAGGCTTCGCCGGTCGTGTCGGTCAACGCGCCGCACGTGTACAAGGTCGGCACCGTCGGACCACCGCTGCCGGGGATCACGGTCATTGCGGCCGACGAGCACGGGCACGAAGTACCGCACGGCACCGACGGCCAACTGCTCATCCGCGGGCATTGCGTCATGAAGGGCTACCTGAACAAGCCGGCGGAGACGGCCGCGGTGCTGCGTGACGGCTGGCTGTGGACCGGGGACATCGGACGCGTGGATGAGAGCGGCCACATCTCCATCACGGGCCGCGCCAAGGAAATGATGATCGTCGGGGGCGAGAACGTCTTCCCGTTCGAGATCGAGAGCGTCCTGGTCGATCACCCGGCGGTGGGTGAAGCGGCCGTCATCGGTGTGCGGGACGACATCCGCGGCGAGTTGCCGGTCGCGTTCGTGATTCCGCGCGAAGGCGCCGGCACGCCGAGCGAGGTTGAGTTGCGGCAGTTCTGCCGCGAGCGTCTGGCGGCCTACAAAGTCCCGCGACAGATTTATGTTTGTAAAGAGCTGCCACGCGGGTCAACGGGGAAGATCCTGAAGCGCGCCCTCAAGCCGCCGACGGTGTAGCCCGCCGCCCCCGGTGTGACAACCGCACGCGGAGCCGGTAAGCTGGGGGATCGGCAGGGTTCCGAGCTGATTCTGTTCCAGGCGGCGAACCAGGAGCGACGACTTCCGTGGCCGTGTCCAAGCACCTTGGCGTCTATCGCAAGATCCTCGACGCCATCGAGCGCGGCGAATTCTCCGCCGGCGCGCGCATGCCGGCCGAGACCGAGCTCGTCACGCGCTTCGGCGTCTCCCGGCCGACCATCGCCCGCGCCCTGGCCATGCTGGAGCAGGAGGGCCGGCTGGTGCGTCGCCGCGGCGCGGGGACCTTCGTCCGGGCGCAACCGACGACCGCGGAGCAGCTCATCGGCCTCGTGGCGCCCTCCGTCGAGCGCGGCGGCACTTTTGACCGCCTCTGCGCCACCGCCACCAACGGGGCCAAGGCGGCCGGCCACTCCGTGATCTTCGGCACTTCGGTCAGTCAGCTCGACGACATCGATGCCTGGGCCCGCTCCCTGTGCGACCAGTTGCGCACCCACCACGTCCGCGGCGCCCTGTTCCTGCCGATGGAAGTACCCCCCCAGCACTGGAACGCCAACCGCCGCATCGCGGATGCGCTTTTCGCGGCCGGCATCCCGCTGGTGCTGATGGACCGCGATGTGTGCGTGCCGCCGGAGCGCAGCCCCTTCGACCTCGTCGGCATCGACAACCGCCGGGCCGGGGAGACGGTGACGGGCCACTTGCTCAGCCTGGGCGTCCGGCGGATCCACTTCCTGTGCCACGACATGCCCTCCAGCAGTTCCGTCTACGGACGCATCGAGGGCTACCGCTCCGCCATGCGCGCGGCCGGACTGGGGCCGCCCGACGATTGGCTACACCTCGGCCTGCAGCCCGAGAACCTGACGCCCTTGCCCACGCTGGTCCGAGAAATGCAGCCGGAGGCCTTCGTCTGCGTCAACGATCATCTGGCCCGCGACGTGCTGTATGCCCTCAGCGCCGCCGGCTTGCGCGTCCCCCAGGACATACGGATGGTGTCCATCGATGACCTGCCGTTCGCCCAACACGGGCCGGTGCGGCTGACGACGCTGCACCAGCCGGTGGATGCGATCGGGGCCAACGCGGTGGCCGCGCTCCTGAGCCGCATCGCCGATCCGCACCAGCCGCCGCGCGACATCCATATCGGTTGCCGCCTGGTGGTGCGGCAATCGTGCGGGGTAGAGCTGGCTCGCGGAACCTTCCCGCTGCGCACCGTTTGAGGCCGCGCCGCTGACCGCGGCCACCAAGCGTGGCGACGGTCCCCGCGCCGCGATTGGGCCTTGTTTGGGCCGACGAATCTGCTAACATGCGCTTTGGCGAGGGTCGTTTTGGCGCCGTCTTTGAGCGGCTCTCGCGCCGCAGTGGTTCGTTCGCGGCCGATAACACGCTGGTGGCGTGCCCGAGTGGACTAAGGGAGCGGATTGCAAATCCGTTTTTCATGGGTTCGAATCCCATCGCCACCTTTTCCCCCACGTGGTCCTGAGGTCGCGGAGCAGTGGCGCGCGGGGCATTGTGGGGACTCGTTGCCGCGTAAGTCGTAACCACACAGCACGCACAGCCCCTGGCGACGCCTTCGGACGCGTCGACAGACACGCACGAGCGTGCGTGTGACGGGATAGCCCCCAAGGGCGACCGCAACCAACCGGTGGGGAACCGCGATGGTGCGCGGGCCGATTGCCACGCGGGCCGGGCGGTGCACGATCCGAAGGACACCCGGAATCTGCATGTCGCACGGGGGAGCGGGAGCCTTCGTGCTTGCCGGCACCGCGACTGGACCGGGCAGCGCCATCAGGGCGGTGTGCCAGCCCCATTTGTTCGCGTCACGCTCGCGCGGGAGCCCCAAGCTGTGATCGTACTGCCCCACACAGATCCACCCGACCAACGACATGGCGTAGGCGCAGTCGTTGGCCGACAGCTGCACCACGACGACATCGGCCGAACCGACGGCCTGGTCCATCAAGCGACACCACAGCCCAACCATGGTGGCAGCACCGATCAGCAACAGCGTTCGGACGATCCCACCCAGGCCGCGGGGCCACGGCAGGTGTACACGGGGGCACGTCACAGCGCGGCGTCCATGGTAGTTCGGTGTCGATTACGGGCAGTCACCAGGTTTCGCCCCTCCAATTGGTAGCGCGCGGCCTGCCGCTGCGTCGCGCCTGGACGCGGCAGAATGGCACACGCAAAATCGCCTCGACGGCGGTGCCAACCGCCCCGGATGGCCCACCGCATGCTGAGGCCCGGCTGTACCGAGAAACTGAGCATGGCACCCGCCGCGGCACGTTGTTGTGCGCTACCGCCGATTTCCTATATTTGCATCATGAAAAAGACCTTTCCCATGAAGAAACTGATTCCTTTCCTGCCCCTCTGCCTCCTGGCTACTGCGTGTGCACCCGCCGTCCAGCCCGGCCGCAAGGTGGTTGCTGCCGCCGAAGTGCAGGCCGAGTTCACAATGCCCGTCTACCGCAACCCGTCGCAAGCTGAGCTCACGGTGGTCGTGCCGGAGAAGATGGCTTCCCTGCGCGCCGCTTCCGTCTCCGTCGTCTCTCCCGAAGGGAAGGAGGTCTGGAACGGGAGCTTCCGGCTCGCTCCCGGCTGCAACGCCTGTGTCCTGAAGAACATCGGGGCCCTTGCTCCGGGACGCTATATGGCCACCGTCACGGCAGGGGAGACCGCGATGAAACGCATGCTCCGCATCGAGCGCATCCCCGCGATGCCGCTGCCCGACGGTCCCATTCGCTTCCGCAAGATCTTCTTCACGCCCGACAACTGGCTCTTCGAGTCGTTCCGCGACCTCGAGATCCGCTACTGCGAGCCAAAGCTCACCGAGACCTACCCCTCCTCCCGTCCCGACGTGGTGAACCTTTACGGAACCTCCTTCGGCCGCGCTGTCGACGGCACCTACGTGATGCAGGGACTCGAGCACACCTACCGCCGCGGCTATCTCTATTCCGACGACCCCCGTCGCTTCACGGTGCAGAGCCCGTCCCCCGAGGGCCCCTATGTGGCTGTCGACACGGCGCCCAAGACGGAACCTCATAAGGATGTCTTCAAGAGTTTCAATATCCTCGGCTCGGCGCCCGGAGGCCGTCAGTACGAACTGTACGACTCCGCCCGGCACGGCACCTACACTCTGCGTGACATCGGCATCATCCAGAATATGGACCCCTACGACTTCGGCTGCGTGAAGGCGGGCTACCGCACCTACTGGGTCGTTGCTCGCACCTCGTCGGGCAAGACCGTCTTCCTCCGCAAAGAGCCTCTCTTCCGCGACGTTCCCCTCTACCACGGCGACGGTTTCGATGATGGCTTCACCACCAACGATAATTTCGGCAACTCGTGGCTCTCCGACGACGGCAAAACGCTCTTCCTGGCTCGCGGCCAGACTGTCCGCCGTTTTGCTCCCTACGACGTGCCCTACGACCTGCTGCCCAACAGCAGCCGCATACTCACTATCTACAGCACCGTCGACGGCGTCGACTGGCACTACTGCCATTCCATCTCCTCGTGCGGTCCTCTCGACAACCCGTTCACGCAGCAGTACGGCGCCGACATCCAGTTCATGCCCGACGCCGGGCTACATCTGGCTTTCGTCAACGCCTACGACAGCGAAAACCAGCAGATCTATCTCGACCTCAAGTACAGCCGTGACGGCATCCATTTCTATGACTTCACCGACCCCCATCCGTTTGCCAAGACCGCCAATCCTTTCGACTGGTACTTCGGCGAGCTGTTCACCAGCCAGGAGATTGTCCAGATCGGCGACCGGTACTACCAGCTTGCCTCGGGCACTTCGTTGCCGCACTACTTTGCCGAGCCTCTGTTCCGCCACAACTCGCAGAGCGAGATTACGGCCGACGACTTCAAGTCCATCTTCGCCAACCGCCGCTACGCCGAGAGCCTCCCGTACTTCGAGTCGATCGGCGGCTGGGAAGGCCTGGCCAAGCACGCCCGCAACGGTCACTACTCCGTGGGCGTGATGTCCTACCGGGCCGACGGCTGGTTCGGCGTCCGTGCCGGCGGCCGCAAGGGGGTCTTCGTCACCCGTCCCATCGAGGGCGGCGGCTCGCTCTCCGTCAACGCCTGTGTCGCCGAAGGTGGCCTGCTCCGCATCGAGCTACTGGACGCAAAGGGCCGTGTGCTCGACACTGCGACCGTCCGGGGCGACAGCATCAAGACCCCCGTCTTCGCGATGCCCGCAGGCGACTTCCGCCTTCGCGTCACGATGCGCAGCGCCGATCTCTACACGATGTACATCGAACCGTAAACCCCCCGCCGAAGGCAAGAAGCACAAATGAGAGACCCACGCCGGGAGCCTCTCCTTTTGGATCTTCGCGAGTCAAGGCATAGCATATGAACCCTGAAACAATGAACACACTGAGATTCCTGGCCATCTTGCTCATGACCTCGTCTGTGCAAGTAACGGCACAAGTGGCTTCAGCTCCACTTGTCCTTTGGGACAACGACCCGGAGCCGGTGTTTTCACCCGTCGTGCACCCCGACCGCAGGGTCACCTTCCGGCTTCGTGCCCCCAAGGCCAAATCGGTATGGGTAAAGAGCGTTGCAGTTGGGCTACGTGAGTTGAAGCAGGATTCAAATGGCATATGGACTTACACTTCGCCCGAACCCGTAGCTCCCGAGTGCTACTCCTATGCGTTTGTAGTAGACGACACCCGTTTTCTCGACCCCGCCAATGCGTATACCTCTCTGTCCTATCGCGTCAATTACAGTATGTTCACTGTTCCCGGGCCGGAATCGGAATGCTATCAGGTAAACGATGTCCCCCACGGCAGCATGACGCGATGTTGGTATCCCTGCCAGGCCGTGGGACACGAGCGTCGTATGGTCGTATACACTCCTCCCGGCTACGAGAGGTCCAAGAAACACTATCCTGTGCTCTACCTGATGCACGGCTACAGTGGCGATGAGGAAGACTGGCCAAATGACGGGCACATAGCGCAAATCATGGACAATCTCATTGCCAAGGGCAAGGCCAAGCCAATGATCGTTGTGATGCCCAACAACAAACTCGACCAGGACGCTGCACCGGGAAACGACCGCTACGGCTGGCTGATGCCTCCGATGCGCAACTTTCCCCGCAATGGCGACGGCACCTACGAACAGTATTTTCCCGAAATAGTGAGTTATGTTGACGAGGCTTACAGAACCATCCCCGAAAAGTCGGGCCGCGCCATTGCCGGCTTTTCCATGGGTGCTTTTCATGCAGGCCACATTTCAAAAGCCTATCCCGATATGTTCGACTATGTAGGCTTGTTATCAGGCTGCATCGACAAAGACAATCAGGACAAGGCGCCCATCTATAACGATTTTGACGGCAAGCTCGCCCGGCAGTTCGCAAAGCCTCCCAAACTTTACTGGATAGGTATGGGCAGTGCTGACAGTGGCGTGGAGGGTGCCCGGAAGTTTCACGAACACCTCGACAGCCTGGGCTATAAGAGTGTATTTCAGCTTGTTGGCGGCGACCATAGCGGATACACCATGCGGCGTGAAGCGCTTCAGTTTATCCCGAAACTATTCGAGTAGTTTTCTGCGCCCGGATGTGAAATGGCGATTCGGCTGAGCGACCCGGTATTGCCGGGAGAGGCGAAGCGTGAGGATTACCCGGAGGTGACTGCACTGGTCGGACGGTGGAACCGAGGGGGTCCGAACCCCTGACCTCCTGAATGCCATTCCGTTGCGAGCGTAAGCAGGCATGCCGTCTTGTCGGGAGAGACGCTCGCCGTCAGATGGCGTCGTTGGGGCTGTCGGGAGTTCATTGGTCTTCACGTATCGGTGCACGGCCTCGCCAGGCATGGGGGGCTAGCAATTCGTGGCAGGAGTATTCTTGACCGCCCAGGCTGTGCCAATCTGTGGCCACATCGACGAGACGTTGGTCACGAAGGACGAGGTCATGGCGCCGGGACGATGGCCGGAACAAACCCAAGCCGAATTCTGGATCGCGACCGACCGGCTGGCCCCGGCACCGGCCACCCTTTCTATCAGAAACTCAACGGCGCGCTGGCGGTGGGGTTCAGCCGCATTTCGCCGCGTTTCTGCGACGGCAAGACCGAGCTCGAGTTTGTGTATGATGATCTCAACCGGCACGTCGAGGAGCGCGTCTTGACGTACGGGAACGGCACGTGGAGCGTGACGCGGGCGCGGCGGTTTCTGTATGACGGCCGGCGACCGATTCTGGAACGCGACGCGCTCAGCCCGGATGAGGGCTGCGTGGCACAAGTCCGCGCGCGGCAACATGGCACGCTGCGCAGATCGCCGCAGGATCGAACGGAGCCAGGTCATGAACGTGCTCTACGAGAAGGATGTACGACTCGACGCCATTCGCGGGCAGCGGATTGCGGTCATTGGGTACGGCGCGCAGGGGCGGCCGCAGGCGCAGAACCTGCGGGACAGCGGGCTCGACGTGGTGGTCGGTCTGTCGCCGAACAGCCGCTCGCGGGGGGCGGCAACGGCGGACGGGTTGACGGTGCGCGATGCGCCGGCGGCCGTCGCGGCGGCGGACGTGGTCATGCTGCTCGTGCCGGACGAAGTGCAGCCGAGGGTGTACGCGGAGCAGATTGCGCCACAGCTACGGCGTGGGGCGTATGTCGGTTTCGCCCACGGCTTCGCGATTCACTACCGCAAGATCACGCCGGCGCCGGACACGAACGTGTTTCTGGTGGCACCGAAGGGCGTCGGGCGGATGGTGCGTCGGCAGTACGAGGCCGGCGGCGGGGTGGCATGCCTGTTCGCGGTTCATCAGGACCCGTCCGGCAATACGCGCGACATCGCCCTGGGCTACGCGTGCGGGCTGGGCGGCGGACGGGCGGGGTTGTTCGAGACGACGTTTCGCGAGGAGACCGAGACCGACCTGTTCAGCGAGCAGGCGATCCTGTGCGGCGGGCTGGTCGAGCTGATCCGGGCGGGGTACGAGACGCTCGTGGCGGCCGGCTACGCCCCCGAGGTGGCGTATTTTGAGTGTCTGCACGAGGTGAAGCTGATCGCCGACTTGATCCATGAGCGCGGCATCGCGGGCATGCAGCAGGCGATCAGCAATACGGCGAAGTACGGCGGGGTGACGCGGGGACCGCGGCTGGTCAACGCAGCGGCCCGCCAGACGATGCAGGACCTGCTGGGTGAGATTCAGTCCGGGCAGTTCGCGGACGAGTGGATGGCGGAGTGCGCGGCGGGCAAGCCCCGGCTGGCAACGGCCTTGGCGGAGTCGGCGGCACACCCGATCGAGCAGGTCGGGCAGCGGCTGCGCGCGATGATGCCTTGGCTGGCCACGTCGGAAGCGAAATAGGACTTCGACCTCGCGCGAGACTTGCGCAGCCGCGAATCGGGAGCGGTTCGACAACAACCGACAACCGGCGTTGACTTTTCGGCCTGCAAACATACATTCAGGTCTTTGAAACAGAACGCGACTCGGCCCCTTGGCCACGGGCCCATCAGAAGTGGAACCATGAACCACTCTCGCCATCAGTGCCGCCTCGTGCGGCGCGTACCTCGGCCAAGTCCCATCGCAATCATCCCGCTCCTGGCGCTCCTGCTGCCGGCATCCGCCCTGCAGGCGCAGCAGCGTCCGCTCGTGATTCGCGGCGCCACGGTCCTGACCGGTGACGGCACGCGGATCGAGCGGGGGACGATCGTGATTCAGAACGGCAAGATCAGCGCTGTCGGGGATAAAGTCGACCCCCCGCTGCTGGCGCGCACGCTCAAGGTGAAGAACAAGTACCTCACGCCCGGCCTGATCGACGTGCACAGCACGTTCGGGCTCGACGCCGACGCCGGGGGCGGGACGGCCACGGCGCGGGCGGTCGATGCCTTCGACGGCTATGCACAGGACGAGCTCAAGGCCGCGTTTGCGGAGGGGATCACGGCGATCTACGCGCCGGCGCGGCTGGGCGGGCTGGGGTCGGTGGTGCGGCTGCGGCCGGGGGCGGGCGGCGACGACCGCGTGCTGAAGGCGGAGGCCGCGTACGCGTTCGCGTTGCCGGCCGATCCGGGGGCCGGGCCGTTGGCGCGGGTACGCGTAGCCGAGGAGCTGCGGCGGCGCTTCCAGGCGGCGAGGGACTACCGCGAAGCCTGGCAGGAGTACGAAGAGAACCTCAAAGAGTACGAGCAAAAGCTGGCGGAGCGCGTCAAGAAGGACAAGGAGGCGGAAGCCGCCCAGAAGGACGTGCCGGGCAGCAAGCCCGCGGGCGCAGCGACCAGGAAGGACGGCGCTGCGGCCGAACCGCCGAAGACGCCGGACGCTCCCAAGCCTGCCGAGCCACCGAAGAACGACAAGAAGGATGAGAAGAAGGAAGAACTAAAGAAGCCGCAGGAGCCGCCGAAGGACCGCAATCTGGAGGTGTTGCTCCGAGTACTGGATGGCGAGTTACGGCTGCGCGTCGAAGCACACGATCCGGCCGACATTTTGAACGTCCTCGGCGTCGCCGCGGACTACAACCTCGCCCTGATTCTCGAAGGTGGCAGCGGGGCTCATCTGGTGGCGACCGAGCTCGCCCGTCAGCACGTGCCCGTCGTGCTGTCGGGGCCGCCGGAGCCGCTGGCGTTCGTCGGCGGTCCGATGCGGTATGCCTCCGCCGAGGCGGCCAGGGCCCTCAAGGCCGCTGGCGTCGAGGTGTACTTCGGTTCGGGAACCGTGCCGGCCGGCACAGCCTCGCGCCTCGCGCTGCGGACGACGCGGGCGGCCGGGCACGGCTTTGAAGCCGAGAATCTGCTGGCCGTCGTGACCGCGCGGGCCGCGCGTCTGCTGGGGGTGGAGAAGGAAATTGGCCGCCTCGCGCCGGGGCAACTGGCCGATGTGGTGCTGTGGAGCGATCACCCGTTCGCGCCGGGCGCGCGGGTGGAGCGGGTCTTCGTGGGCGGCGTCGAAGTCTATCGGGCCGGCGAGGACGACGCGGACGAGGAATAGCGCGTCCTCAGCGCGGCCGCACGCCGGGCAGGCCCAAAGACAGTGAATTCGCTGCGCGTTTTGCGGGTCGGTCGTCGCATGACAGAGTAACAGCGACCGACGCACGCAACAGAAGACGAGGTACCCGTGCACACCAGGTTTGCCATCATCGTCACGGTGCTCCTGAGCGCGGTTACGGCCTCGGCCCAGTCCGCGGCGCAGCCCGCCCCCGGGAGCGACACACTCGTCATCGCCGCCGGCGGCTGGGTGGACCCCAACGGCGTACTCCAGCCCGGCCGGGCGATCGTCATCGAAAGGGGCACCATCCAGCGTCTGGGCGACGAGGCTCCCCCCGGGGTGCGCGTGGACGCCTATCCCGGCGCGGTCGTCTGCCCGGGTCTCGTGGACTGCCTCGCGCAGCTGGGGTGCGACGGTGGCCTGAGCGAGCGCGCGCAGTCCGTACAGCCCAAGCTAGACGCGCGTGACGCACTCAATCGCTATTCGAGCCAGTTGCGGGCGGCGCTGGCCGCGGGCGTGACGACCTTCGCCCTGGCCCCGGATGACCAGAATCTCATCGGCGGTCGCATCGCGGTCTGTTGCTTCGGCCCGGACGGCAAGCCGTTCGTGCTCAGCGAGCCGGGCCCGTGGAAGCTCTCGCTCGCGCCGGCCGTGCTCAAGCAGGATCGCGAGCCGACGTCCCGCGGCGGCGCCGTCGGCCTGCTGCGCGATACGCTCGCGGCCGCCCGCAAGGCCGGCCCGGCCGATCCGCTGGCCACGCTGGTCCAGGGCCAGACGTCCGCCATCCTCACGGCCCCCAGCGGGGCCGACGTGCTCTCCGGAGTGGAACTCGCCGAGCAGTTCGGCCTGCAGCTCGCGCTCGTGCACACGGACGACGCGCGCAAGGTGGCTGAGGCCCTCGCCGGCCACACGCGCGGCGTGATCGTCGGCCCGCTCGATCTGTCCACCAGCCCACGTGCTGCCGCCGCGGCTGCGCTGCTCGAAAAGCACGGCGTGCCGGTGGCCCTGGCGGGCGGATTGCCGGCCCGGCCGGCGGACAGCCTGCGGCTTGCCGCGACGGTGGCGGCGCGCGCCGGTTTGTCGAAAGACGCCGCGCGCCGGGCGATGACGAGCGTGCCGGCCAACTTGCTGAACGTCGCCGACCGGACCGGGTCGCTGCAGGTCGGACGCGTCGCGGACCTGGTCGTGTTCTCGGGAGATCCGCTGGACCTGCGGTCACGTGTGCTGGCGGTGTACGTCGCGGGGCAGCGGGTGTCGGGCGGCGCGGCGGCGGCCGCGCCAGGAGAAGTGCCATGAGACTTCGTGCCGGGCGGGCGCTGGGGATGGCGGGTCTGCTGCTCGCGCTGCCACTGCTGGGCAGCGCGGCGGAAGGGCCCGCGGTGATCGTCCTCAAGGCCGCCCGCGTGTATTCGCTGACGGGCGATCCGATCGACGGAGGCATGGTCGTCATTCGGGACGGGCGCATCGCCGCGGTCGGGCGCAACGCGGACATTCCCGCCGGCGCTCACGTCATCGATCTGCCGAGCGCCGTGATCACGCCCGGCCTCATCGACGCCTGCTGCTCGATCAACTCCGGAATCCCACAGAGCGGCAGTGAACGTGTGGCCGGCGACGCGCAGCCCAGTCTGTGGAACCGGCTCGCTGACGCGGTCCGCCGTGCACCGGACGACCGGCGACGCGCAGGGGTAAACTCCACTGAACCGCCGCCCATCCCTGTTCCCGATCGCGAGGTCGACCTGCCCGGCGACCGGGAGCGTCCGACCGAGCCGACGGCGGCGGCACAGGAACTGGCCTGGCGTCTGGGCGAGCAGGGCTCCTCGGCGGAGCAAGCGTCAGAAGTGACACCGCACCGTCGCGTCCTCGACTCGGTCAATCTGTTGTCCCCCGATTTCACGCGGCTGCTGCAGTCCGGCGTCACGACCGTCTTCCTGTCGCCCGACACGGCCAACGTCATCGGCGGCCACGGCGCGATTGTGAAGACGGGTGGTCCGCTCGCGGCCCGCGTGGTGCAGCGCGACGGCGCGGTCAAGGCGGCCATGGGCAGCGATCCGACCCAGCGTGGCGACAGCAATAATCTGCCACCGACCTACGGCCCGACGCCGAGTATCCACACGCGCCGCCCCACGACGCGCATGGGCGTGGAGTGGGTATTCCGCAAGGCCTTCTACGATGCCCAGTTGGCGCAGGCGGGCGGCAAGCTGCACGGGGCGGATATGCCGCCGGCCGCGGCCATTCCGGAGCTACAGGCCATTCTCGCGGGCACAACGCCGCTGCGCATTCAGGCCCGCATGCAGCACGACATTTACACCGCGCTGCGGCTGGCGCGCGAGTTCCACCTGAAGTTCATTCTCGACGAAGCCACCGAGGCGTATCGCTGCCTGCCGCAACTGGCGGAGGCCGGCGTGCCGGTCATCTTCGGACCGCTGTACATGGAGCCGTCGGGCTGGCGGGCCCAGACGGACGAGGTGCGGCGTCCGCGGCTGAACACGCCGCGGCAACTGGCCGAAGCGGGCATCCCGTTCGCACTGACCGCGCAGGAACAGCGCGACGAGCAGGGCCTCGTGCGGCAGGGCATGCTCGCCGTGCGCAACGGCCTGTCCGCCGATCAGGCACTGCGGGCCATCACGGCCAGCCCGGCGGAGTTGCTCGGTCTGGAGGGGCAAATCGGCGTGCTGCGGCCCGCGGCGCGGGCTGATGTGGTGATCTGGAGTACCGAACCCTTTGACGCCACCAGCCGGCCGCTGGTGGTGCTGATTGACGGCCGCGTCGTCTACGACGCGCGGGAGGAGTAGCGTGCGAAACCGTTACGCACTGGCGGCGGCAGGGGTCATCGCGGCGGTCACGGTGGCGTCCTGGGCCGCGCCCCCGCCGGGCAAGGTCGCGTTGACCAACGCCCGGATCATCCCGGTCGTCGGGGCCCCCCTCGACAAGGGCATCATCCTGATCGAGCAGGGCAAGATCACGGCCGTGGGAACGGACGTGGAAGTGCCGTATGACGCGCGCGTCTTCGATCTCCGCGGCAAAGTGCTGCTGCCCGGCATGCTCAACGTGCACACGCCGCGCGGCATGGACGTCGCCAACGAGCCGCGCCCGGTCACGCCGCACCTGGATGTGTACGACGCCATCGACCCCTCGCAGCTTTTCTTCGAAGACTGCCTGCGGCTCGGCATCACCGGCGTACACGTCATGCCCGGCAACAACGCCGTCATCGGCGGGCTGGGGCGCGTCGTACGGCCGATCGGGCTGAGCGTATCGGAAATGACGATCGCCGAGGGGGTGTTCCTGAAGATGGCCACGTCGCCCCGCGTCGGCTTCGAGCGCATGCTGCAGATGGCCACGCTGCGTGAGACGTTCGCGGAACTGGATGACTACGCCGCCAAGCTGGCCGAGAAGCGCTACGAGGAGAAGCTCAAGGAAGACAACAAACCCGTCGATGTGGGGCCGGCTGAGGCGCGGCAGCGCGGGCGGGCGCTGATCCGCGCGGAGGACCTCGACGACCAGCACCGCAACCTGGTGCGGCTGCGCGGCGGGCGGGTGAAGGTCGCCGGCGAGGAGACGGCTCCGCTGCTCAAGCCGCTCGGCGCATTCATCTACTGCAATGCAGCCATGGATGTAGGGCCGGCGGTGCGCCTGGCCAAGGACAACGGCTTCTTCGACCGCACCGTGCTGGTCCTGGGCGGCGAGTGCTACAAGGCCGTGGGCGAACTCAAGCAGGCGGCTCGCCCGGTCGTCCTGCCACCCGACTTGACGTATCGCGAGCGCGACCCGCTGACGGACAAGGAGCGTGAGACGTTCGTGCCCAAGGCGATCTACGACGCGGGGCTGCTGTGGGCGCTGGTGCCCGGGCCGGACGAGTCGTACGCCGAGCGCATGCTTGTGTACCAGGCCGCGGTCTGCGTGCGCAACGGCATCCCGCGCGACGCGGCACTGCAGGCCATCACGCTCAACCCCGCCCGGATTCTCGGGCTCGAGCAGCGGCTGGGGTCCCTGGAGCCCGGCAAGGACGCGAACATCGTCGTGTTCAGCGGCGATCCGTTGGACTTCAACAGCGTGGTCGAGAAGGTCTTCATCGACGGCATTCTCGCCTACGAGCGCGAGAAGGACGTGCGGCTGCAGAAGCTGCTGTCGCCGGGCACGAAGGATGAGGAGAAGCCGGAGTGAACCGGTTGACGCAGACCGCCCGCCCGCGACGACCACACGGCGCCGCACGCCGGGGAGCTGCCCTGGGGCTGCTCACCCTGGCGGCCGCTGGCTTGGCCGTGGCGATGAGCGGCACCGCGGGCCCGACGCCGGCCCCCCCACCCTGCAGCACCGTGCCCCCGCACTCTCTGGCGGCCCAACCGCCGGGCACCTTCGCTCTGCGGGCACGGGCCGTCTATCCCGTCACGCCGGACCAACCCGGCCCGATCGACCGCGGCGTCGTCCTGGTGCGCGCGGGCAAGATCGTGGCCGTCGGCGCGGACCTCGCGATCCCCGCCGACATCCCGGTCATCGACCTGCGTGATGAGATCGTGTGCCCGGGCTTTGTGGCCGCCGGCAGCGGTCTGGCCGGTGCGCACGCCGGGCCGCATTCGCTCAGCGCGGCCTACCACGCGGTTGACGCGTATGACCCCTATGGCGAGTACGAGCTGCCGCTCGCGCGCGGCATCACGACCGCTCATCTGGATCCCGGCACGCATCGCCTGGTCAGCGGCGTCGGCGCGAGCGTGAAGCTGGCGGGCCCACCGGAAACACGCGTGTTGGCGGAGGCGGCCGATCTATGCGTGACGTTCGGCGTCTTCGGCCCGCCGCCGGTTGTGGAGCGCCCCTTCTACGCCTCGTCAGACGTACCCATTGAGCCGGCCCGTTTGCAGCGGCCGGAGTCGCGCCTCGGGCAATTCGTCGAGCTCAACGAGCGCATCGCGGCCGCCCGCGCGTGGCTGGCGCAGCCCAGCGCCGCACCGGACGCGAAGTATGACGTGCATGCGGAGTCCTTCGCGGCCGCATGGCAGGCGGAGCTACCGCTGCGCATCGAGGTGCACCGCGCCGCCGATATCGAAGGCACCCTCGGCTGGCTGAAGGAATTGGCGGCCACGCCCGCGGCGCCGCGTTCCGCGTATCTCGTCGGCTTGACCGAGGGCGATGGGCTCGCGGCGGCCCTCGCCACGGCCGGTGTGCCGCTGGTCGTGCGCGTCGACGCAGAGTATCGCCGCCCCGGTCAGAACATCGGCCCGGACCCGGATGCGTACGCGCCCGGTCTCGGCACGGCCGCGCGCATCATCAGTGCCGCGACCGCCGCAGGCACGCGGGGTGACCTGCGTCTGGCCCTGGCGGGCAAAGCCGGCGACGCGGCGGAGAATCCCCGCATGTCCGCCCTGCTAGCCGTACGCGGCGGGCTGGATGCCAACACGGCCTTGGCGGCCATCACGCGTGTGCCCGCTGAGATTCTCGGCCTGGGCGACCGCGTGGGCAGTCTGGCCCCGGGTAAGGATGCCGACCTGCTGGTCCTCACCGGCCCCCCCCTGGACATCCACAGTCACGTGCGGCGCGTGTACGCCGACGGACGTGTCGTCTTCGAGATGCCGCGGGCGGCCACGACGCAACCCACGTCCGCCCCGGCGGACAGGGCCAACGTCGAACCGGCCCCGCTGGTCGTGCGGGCGGGCGCGATCTGGGTGAATGCGGAGCGTCTGCTCACCGGCACCGCCGGCGGCAGAGTGGAGCTGCTCATCGAGCACGGCAAGATACAGGCCGTCGGCGCCCGGGTGCCACATCCCCCGTTCGCCAAGATTGTCGACGCCGGCCCGACCGCGTTTGTCACACCCGGCTTCATCGACGCCTACGGGCACCTCGGCCTGAGCGGCGATCAGACCGTCGCAACACCCGACGTGCCGATTCACAAGACGATCGCCGTGGCCGGGCGCGAGTTCGCCCGCGTCGCGCGCGCCGGCGTGACGACGGTACTGCTGGCCCCCTACCGCGGCGCCCCGAACGGCGCCCGCGTGGCCGCCATCAAGACCTGGGGCACCGGCCGCGATGAACTGGTTGCCCGCGAACTGAGCGGCGTGCGCTTCTCGCTGCGCGGTCAGGACCCGGTGGGCGGCGTCGAACCGCTGCGCCGCACCCTGCAGGCCGGGCAGAAGTATGTCGAGACGTGGAAGAAGTACGAAGAGGAGCTGGCCAAGTGGAAACAGGGCGGGGGCAAGCCCGAGGCCAAGCCCAAAGAAGAGACGCCGGCACCCGGTGAGCCCGGCAAGATCGACCCGATCACCGGCACGTGGCAATACACGCTCAGCGGCGAGCCGCTCCCCGACAAGGTCACCGGCTCCGTCGTGCTGCGTCTGACCGGCACGACCATCGAGGGGCGCCTGACCGATCCGGAGAGCGGCGAGGAGGTCCACCTGACCGGCACGCTCTCAGGTAACGACATCACCATGGAAGTGGACGCCGAGACGCCGCTGGGCAAACCAACGATTCGCGCGACGCTCGACCGCGAGGATCACATGACCGGGCGGCTGGGCGTCGGCGAGTTCGGCGTGCACTTTGAGGCGGAGCGCACCGAAAAGGGCCCGGTCGAGTTCAAGGTGCAGCTCGCTCGCAAGAAGTCCAAAGATGGACGCCCGACTCCGCCGAAGGTGGACGAGAACCTCGAACCGCTGCGGACCCTGCTGGCCGGACGCGTGCCGGCCGTGGTCGAGGTGGAGTCGGCCGCGCAGATCGCGGCGGCCGTCAAGTTGTTTGTCGACGACTTCAAGGTCCCGCTCGTGTTGGTCGGCGCCGAGGACGCCGCACCGGCCGCTGAGCGTCTGGTCGCCTGCCGAGACAAGCTCGGCGTGGTCGTGTCGACCGAAGTCCTGCGCAACGTGATCGGTCAGGCCGGCACGAACTCGCGTGCGGGACCGCTCTACAATCCCGCGGCCGACCTGAGCCGGCGGGGTCTGCACGTCGCCCTGCAGAGTAACAGCGAGGACGCCGCGCGGAACCTGCCGCACATGGCCCTGTTCGCCGTGCGCGAGGGGCTCGGCGGCGATGCGGCGCTGCAGGCCCTGACCGTCGACGCCGCCCGGATGTACAAGCTGGATGATCGGCTCGGCACGCTCGAGCCGGGCAAGGATGGGGACGTGCTGATTTTCAGCGGGCATCCGTTCGACGCGGACGCCAGGCTGGAGCGCGTCATCGTCGGGGGACGTGAGGTGCCGGATGAGCAGTAGTAGAACCGGCCGGCGGGCAAGGGTGCGGTTGGCCACGGGTCTCCTGGTCGCCTGGCTGCTGGCGGGCCGTACCGGGCAGGCAGCCGACGTGCCCCGGTCCCCCGCGACGCCGCCCGCCGGGCTCGCCTTTCGGGTCGGCAAGATCGTCGCGATGGATGACGGCGAACACGTCTTCAACGACGCCGTGCTGCTGGTGAAGTTCAGCGAAGAACCGCCCGATCCGACGGCGGTCTACCAGCATCCCGTCCGTCGCGGCACGATCGAAGCCCTGGGGTCGGTCGAGCAGATCACGATTCCCACCGACTACCGCGTGTTCGAGCTGTCCGAATACTGGCTGCTGCCGGGTATCGTAGAGGCCCACAATCACAGCACCGCCGGCGGCTGGAACGACCTCAATGACATGGTCTACCAGACCAACCCCGGACTGGACACGCGCGGCGTCCCCCAGCCGGACTGCGAATGGACCAAGATGGCCCGCACCGGCGGCATCACCACCGCTTTGATGCTGCCCGGCAGCGGCACAAACCTGGCCGGCATGGGCACGATCGTCAAAACCGGCGGCCACAACCCCGACGAGATCACCGTCCGCACTCCCGGGTCGCTCAAGGTCGCCCAGGCTGGCAACCCGGAGTGGTACTTCGGTGGCAACGGCCGCAGCTTCATGAACTGGAACATGCGGCAGACGCTCGCCAAGGCCCGCGCGTATCACGAAAGATGGACCGCCTGGGAACAGTCCGGCAAGAAAGGCGCCGCGCCCGAACTCGACCCCGCCTGGGAACCCTTCCGCGGGGTCTTTCGCGGTGACCTGCCGGTCACGAACCACACGCAGATCTACCAGGTTGAGCTCAATACGCTCGACATGTTCGCCACGCGCATGCAGCTCTGGACGGTCACCGAGCATAGCTGCTTCGATGCGTGGAAGACCGGGCCGCTGGTGTGTGCGCTCGAAGCCCAGGCTGCGACACAGGCCAACGAGGCGGACGCAACCCCGCTGCACCGCCGCGGCGCCCGGGGCGGCATGTGGACCATCCAGGGCCCCCGCCAGTTTCACTTCGACACGACCGCCCGGCGTATGATCGGTAACGCCCACGGTTGGTGGAAGAATGGCGTGCGCAATCTGTCGTTGAACACGGACGCCCCCGTGATCCCGCAGCAGGAACTGCCCTACCAAGCCACGATGGCCTGCTGGTATGGCTGGCTGCCCTACCCCGCGCTGCACTCGATCACCAGCATGACATCAAAGTCCATCGGCATCTACGATCGCGTGGGCAGTCTCGAACCCGGCAAGCAGGCTGACCTGAGCGTGTGGACCGGCGATCCGCTCGACCCGCGCTCCGCCTGCCTGCTGACGGTCGTGAACGGCCGCGTCGTCTACGACGGCCGCGAGGGCGTGCGGCGCTTCTAGGGCCGCCAAGAACGAAGACCGGGCCGTGCCCCCGCGCCGGACCCCTCGCTGGCCCGGCGCGGCGAGTAGAGAGCACAAAGATGCGTGAACTCCTGACCACTTCTGGCTGGCTGCGACACCCGTGGCGCCCCGCCCGCCGACTCGGCTGCTGGCCCATGATCCTGGCCGCCGCGCTGCCGGCGCTGGCGGCCGATGCGCCCGCCCCCGAGGGCGAGCGGCTCACGGTCATCCTGGCCCGCAAGGCCATCACCAACGCCGGTAAGGAAATCGACGACGCCACGATCGTTATTGCCGGCGGCAAGATCCACAGCATCGGCCATGCCCTCGAGTTCCCGCTGAACGCACACGTCATCGACGCCCGCGAGCGCGTCGTCATGCCCGGTCTGATCGATGCCCGCACGCGCTTCGGCCAGCCCAACTACACGCGCGGCGAGGCGCACGCCAACTGGCTCGTTGCCGACGAGTTTCAGCCGGCGGCCGACGAATTCGACGACCTGCTCGACGCGGGCTTCACGGCGGTCGCCCTCTATCCGGCCGGCGCGGGCCTCCCCGGCCGTGCGCTCGTGGTCCATACCGGTGGCCCCGCGTCCGACCGCGTGCTGTTGTCACCGGCGTACCTCCGGGTAACCAACGACAAGAAGACGTTCCGCGAAGCCCTGGAGCGCGCGAAGGGCGAGATCGACAAGGTCGAAAAGGCCCGCGAGGAATTCAACAAGAAGCAGGAGGCAGAAAAGCAGGCCCAGGAGCAGAAAAAGAAGGACGAGGAAAAGAAGTCTGCGGGCAACCCGGGTTCACAGCCCGCGCCGCCGCCGGCGTCGCAGCCCGCCAGCCAGCCGGCCACACAGCCCGCGTTCCAGCCCCCACCGATCGACCCCGCGCTGCAGCCCCTGGTCGACCTGATCCAGAAGAAACCCGGTCTGTGTGCTTTGATCGAAGTGAACACCTCCTCCGAGTTCCTGCACATGGCCGAGGTCCTGGAGAAGTTCGAGATCGCCCACTGCTTCTACCTCCGCAACGACATGCAGTCTGACCTGGCCTACGTCGCCGACCAACTCGGCCAGCGCAAGGCCCGCGTCATCATGCACCCGGTGATTGGGCGCATACCCTATTCCGCGGAGCGCAACCACCTGGTGAAGCGCATCGCCGGCGCCGGCTGTGAGGTCACACTGACGCCCGCCGGGGACAACGCCCGCGAGCACAGCCGCTTGCTGGGACGCCTGGCGGACCTGGTGCGCGAAGGCTGGTCACGTGAACTCGCCCTCAAGGCCGTGACCCTGCACGCGGCGCGCCTGCTCGGGCTCGAAGCCCGCCTGGGCACGCTCGAAAAAGGCAAGGACGCGGACCTGATCTTCCTGGACGGCGACCCACTCGACCCAACTACGCGCGTTCGCGCCGTGATGATCGGCGGCGAAATGGTCCGCACCGTCCCACAAGCCGACAACGTGACCGACGCCGCCCCACCCCTGCCGCGCCCGGCGCCGCGCGGGCGACATGCGGAGCAGCCTGCGCCAGCTCCCGCGGCCGCACTAACCGAACCAACGGCCCCCGCCGCGGAGGAGTCCCGATGAAGTCCGTCCACGGCCTGCTGTTCGTCGCCGGGCTGCTGACCGCCACGCTGGCCGCCGCGCAGGCCACGACGCAACCGGACGCGCCACCCGCCAGTCAGCCGGATTCGCAACCGGCTTCGCAGCCGTCGTCGCGGCCCACCACCCAGCCTGAGTCGCAGCCCACGACGCAGCCGGAATCCCAGCCCGCTTCGCGGCCGGATTCGCAGCCGACCTCCAAGCCCACGAGTTCGCGGGCCACCTCGACGACCTCCACGTCCACCACGTCGACGACCTCGACCCAGGCCGCCGAGAAGAAGAAGGACCGCTACCTCGCCGTCATCAACGCCGAGGTGCACACACTCACCGGCCCGGTTCTGGAACGCGCCACCGTCCTCAGCAAGAACGGCGTCATCACCGCTCTCGGCGCCAGCGTCCAGTTGCCACCCGAATGCGAGATCATCGATGGCGCCGGCCTGCGCGCCTACCCGGGACTGATCGCGGCCGCCTCCGCCGGACTGATGCCGGGCGACAACCCGCAAGACACGGCCGACGTGCACTCGCTCACGATGTTGATCGGGCTCGCCGGCGGCATCACGACCACCGTATCGGGCACGAACGCGGACAAGCTCTGCTTCGGCACGCTGGAAGGGCTGGTGCTGAAACGGGACCTCTTCCAGCGGCTGAACTACAACACCCGCGCGCCCCTGGAGCGGGCGCAGCTCCGCGCCGATCTCGAGCGCGTGCGCAACTACCTCCGCGAAGTGCAGAAGTTCGAGCGTGAGAAGGCGACCAACAAGGACGCCAAAGCCCCGGACAAGGAATGGCTCAAGGACAAGTATGAGCAGTATCGCCGCCTCCTGCAGCGCGAGACCGTCGCAGTCGCTGCGGCCAACGACACCCAGAGCCTGCGGGACGTGGCCGGCCTCGCGGAGACCTACGGGTTCGACCTGGTCGTGACCGGCGCCTATGAGGGCTGGACGGCCGCCCGTGAGCTGAACCGCGCTAACGTCGGCGCGATCATCTCACCGCGCACCGATGGCGGCTTCGGCAACGCCATTGAGCCTGACCCGCGGCTCAATCGCCCCAACGGCCCGACGATCGAGAACGCCCGTCTGCTGCGCGAACACGGCGTACGCATCGCCATCGTGCCGGTCGCCCCGGCGATCACGCTGTCCGGCCTCGCCGGTCGCGACCTGCTCCACCTGAACATGGAAGCCGCTTTCGCCGTGCGCGGCGGACTCAGCGACGAAGACGCCCTGCAGGCCATCACCATCGACGCCGCCCGCTTGTTCCGCCTCGACGACCGCATCGGCTCGCTGGAGGTCGGCAAGGACGCCGATCTCGTTCTCTGCGACGGCGACATCCTGCACTACATGACGCAGGTGCGCTACACGATCGTCAACGGCCGCGTCGCCTACAACAAGGCCAAGGAAACCCTCTACGCCCACATCCGCCCGACCGGCAAGCCGGAGGTAACCCCCTTCGACGACCAGTGGCCGCGGCGGCTGGAGTGGCGCGACTAGTCCCCGCCCCATCTACGATTCCCCCGGCTCCGGGCTTCGTCGGCACGCCGGCCGCGCACCGTCATAGATGTGTGTGTCGCGCCGCGCTGGCCAGCCGGATCGTTTTGTGCGTCAGATCGTGAAACGCCTTGATGTAGCGCACCGTCCGCGAGCGGGCCCGCATGACCACCGAGTACGTCGTCGCGATGTGCCCGTTGATCGCGATCCCGTGCAGCAACTGGTTGTCGGTGATACCGGTCGCCGCGAACACCACATCCTCGCCGCCCGCCAGATCCGCGGTTGTGTACACCCGGTTCAGAATCTCGCCGTGCCCCTCCCGCACCAGCCGCTCCCGCTCCTCCGCATCGCGCGGCCACGGCCGCGCCAGGATTTCCCCGCCCAAAGCCCGGATCGCTGCCGCCGCCAGCACCGCCTCGGGTGAACCCCCGATACCCATGTACACATCCACGTTGCTGTCCCACATGCTCGGGGCGATGGCCGCGGCCACGTCCCCGTCGCCGATCAGGCGGATGGCTGCACCGATATTGCGAATCTCCTCGATCATCTGCTGGTGCCGCGGGCGATCCAGCAGGCACACGACCAGGTCGCGCACGCGTTTGCCCAGTTTAAGCGCCACGATCTCGAGATTGTGCTCCACCGAGGCTCCCAGACGCACGGCCCCGGTGCCTTCGCGCACGCGCGGCCCCACCGCGATCTTCTCGACGTAGTAGCTGGGGATCGCCGCCAGCGTGCCCTTGCCCGGCTCGCTGGTCTTCGCCGCCGCGATCACGCACAGAGCTCCCGCCAGCCCCTTGGCGGTCAGCGTCGTGCCGTCGATCGGGTCCACGGCGATGTCGACCACCGGAGCGCCCTCGCGCCACGTGCCCAACTGCTCGCCGATAAAAATGCCGGGCGCCTCGTCCTTGATCCCCTCTCCAATCGTGCACGTGCCGCACATGTCCATGAGCTGCAGCATCCCCCGCAAGGCATCGGTGGCCGCCGCGTCGGCCGCGATCTTGTCGCCCTTGCCAACCCAGTGGAACACGTTCAGCGCCGCGGCCTCACTGGCCCGCAGCAGGTCCATGCCAATCAGCTCCTCATCCTGAACATCCGACGGTGCGAGCGAGTAGCCCGTGTGCGTGACCTCAGACATGCCGCGTCCCCATTGCCGCCCCGGTCTCGTTTCCCGATCTTTGGCCCAACTCATCGTGAGCCTAGCAGCGCCACCGCGGCATTTCCAGCACTGCGGGCGCTTTGAACCGGTAGGATTTTGCGATCCGCGCGGGAAATACGTTTCATGCCAACTGCGCCACCAGGTACCCGCCGGACGAGATCCCGCCACCACCGCCGAGCGCGGCGCCTTGTCCGCGCGCCGGGTGAATGCGAGAATGACCGCCGCCACCGAATTCCGGTGCGGAGATAGGCAGTAGCTATGGCCAAGACCGAGAAGTCCCGCGTCCGTGCAGGCGAGCTGTCCCCACCGGATCGCGCCAGATCCGCCACCCCTGCGCTGGCCGCGGAGACCCCCGTCGGCCTGTGGGTCCTGCTGGGGGCCGTGACGCTGTTCCTGGCAGCTTGTGCCTTTGGCATGCTCGAAGTCCATGGTTCGACGGACACCTGGATTTCCCTGGCCGGCGGCCGCGTCGTCATGGAGGGGCTGCGGGCGGGCAAGTTCCCGGTCGCCGACCCCTTCAACTATGGCGAACCCGGCGTCGAGTGGTTCAACCAGAACTGGCTGAGTCACGTCTATTTCTGGCTCCTGTACGACTACTTCGGCCGCAGCGCCGTCATCATTGGCTGCTGGGCACTCTCCGTCGCCACCTTCACCTTCGTTCTGCTGGCGACCTGGTTTCGCTGCCGGTCCTGGATCCCGGCCATCGTCGCCGGGGCTTTGGCGGGCATCGGCGGACGCGACTGGCTCAGCGCGCGGCCGGCCACGGTGCAGTTCTTCTGTATTGCGCTGCTGTGGCTGTGCCTGTCGGCTCTGATCGGCCAAGGCACGAAGCGCCGCTGGTGGCCGATCGGGGTACTCGCCATCCTGTTCTTGGCCTGGCCACACGCCCACGGCAGCTTCATCTTTGGTTTCGGCATGGTGGGGCTGTTCACCGGCGGCGCGCTGGTGGCGTGGCTCCTGAAGCAGCACACCGCGCTGAGCCGCAACCAGTGGATCGCCCTTCTCGGCGTGACGCTGGTGACGGCGATTCTGGGCGCGGTCCTCAGCCCCTACGGATTGGACAACTACACGCATCAGAGCAAGATCGCCGCCAGTTCGGACATCCGGATGGTCGGCGAATGGCGCCCGCCCATTTACTGGCGCGAAAACGCCTTCCCCCCAGTGCGGCGCTTCTGGGGCATGATGGGGCTGGTCGTGGTGGCACTGGCCGTCTCGACGATCCCGCGGTTGGTGCGCTTCTTCTCCGCGGAGCCACTCAACCCGCGCCTCCGCAGCGTGTCGCCCAGCGCCGCGCCGCCGCGCCCACCCGCCTGGCTGCACCTGCTGCTGTTCGACATCGCCGCGGCCCTGCTCGGGCTGTGCATGGCTCTGTGGGCCCGCCGCTTCGCCCCGCTGTTCTACATTCTCGCCACTCCGGCCCTCACGGTGGCCACGCTCAGCGTGCGCCAGTTCATCGGGCGCGAGCTGCGCAGTTGGGTCCACGACGTCCTCGGCGTGGCCGTCTGGGCGGGCGCCGCAGCCACGATCTATTACACCGGCTTCTTCATCAACCAGGACTTGATCCGCCCGTTCCGGACCCCGGGCAAGCAGGAGTGCGACCTGCTCTGCCGCGTGACGCGTCACGACAACGCACCGCGGGAAGTGATTGAGTTCCTCAAGCGCAACGCCCTGAAACCACACATCTTCACCGACTGGAAGCTGTACGGCCCCATCATGTTCGAGGTGCCAGACGCCAAGGTCTTCATTGACGGCCGCGCGCAGCAGGTCTACTCCGAGGAGCACTACAACCGCTACAACTGGCTTATGGGCTACCCGGAGCAGGACCGCTCGAAGGTCTCCCCGAACATTGCCAGCGCCGGCACCGACGCGATCGTGCTAGCGCAGTGGGGGAGTATGGAGCATCTCGCCCGCGCGGTGCTGGCCGATCCGCTCTGGCTGCCGGCCCTCAAGGCGCGCGACGGCATCCTCCTTGTGCGGCGCGGCTCCGCGCTGGGCGACGAGCTGCTCGCCCGCGACCGCGCCGGTCAGCTCTGGTGGCCGGAGAACTGGCCCGCGGCGCAGAGCTCCCGCGGCAACATGTACGCGGCGGCAATTCCGCCCGATTACCCGCGGGCCTTGGAGTTGTGGCAGGCCGGCATCGCTCAGGACGCTCTCCTGGGACTCGACGCCTACCGCGCCATCGCGCAGGCTTACGCGAATCTCGGCCGCGTGCCCGACGCCCTGGCATACTTCCAGAGCCAGCGCGAGAAGCTCAGCCACGCCGCACCGGACTCAGCCGAGGCACGTCAGTTGCTGTCCTTGATCGACGCCTGCGAGCAGGCCCTGCGGCGCCCGACTCCGCCCCCGGGCTGATTTCCGCGGCCCCGGAAAGCCACTCCGCCGCACTCCGGCGGCCGGCAGCTTGATTTCGCCACGGCCGCCAACTAGCCTTGAGTGTGGCCGAAACCGCATGTGGCTTCCCGTCGCGAGGTGCCGATAGAGCGGAGGGCACCGCACCGATTGTGATTCACCGTCGTTCACCTGGGAGTAGAGGCACATGACCGCTGGGCCCCGCGCACCGGACCCGCCTCCCGGCGGGCAATCCGACGCTCCGCTGACCGCGGCGGAGGCCGCCGAGTTCGCGCGGGCTTTGGGGGTGCGCGTGGCGGCCATCCGCTCGACCTACACGGTGCTCGAGGACGGCGCCCCAGACCCCGAGACCTACGATCAACTCGTCGCGGACCCCATCAAGAACTTCGTCGCCACCAACAACTACGAGTTCTTCGTGCAGGTGAAGTGCGATCTCGTCTGGCGTTTTGCGCACCGCGCCTTCCCGGCCACCGCGCCGAACCTGCGCGTCCTGGACATTGGCTGCGGCACCGGGGCCATGCTGCGCGTTCTCGCCCAACGCTTCCGTGAGGTGCGCGGCT
Source organism: uncultured Planctomycetales bacterium (assembly GCA_964523405.1). Taxonomy (GTDB): domain Bacteria; phylum Planctomycetota; class Phycisphaerae; order UBA1845; family Fen-1342; genus CAZGAQ01. Next base: position 128,097 of record CAZGAQ010000001.1, on the reverse strand, counting down.
GCGACCCCGCGCAGAGCATGGTCGTCCGCGCCGGGCCGGCCGCCGTGCATATGCCCGACCCGACGCACCTGCCCTTCACCGACGGGTACTTCGACATCGCGCTGTCCGCCTGCGTGTATCACCACATCGCGCTGGAGCGGCGGGCCGCGCATGTCGCGGACGTCCATCGCGTCCTGCGTCCGGGTGGGCTGTTCCTGATCTTCGAACACAACCCCTACAACCCGCTGACGCGTCTGATCGTCCGCCGCTGCCCCCTCGACGAAAACGCCCAACTCCTCGCCGGGGTAGAAACCAAGCGCATGCTCCAGTCGGCGGGCTTTGACGCTGTGCGCAACCGCTACTATCTCTTTCTCCCCAAAGCCATCTACCGCCGCCTGAGCTTCCTCGAAGCCCTGCTCAGCTTCACGGCGCTGGGTGGCCAGTACTGCACCGTCGGTCAGCGCCGGCCCTGACTCCGCCTCCCCGAGCGCCGGCAACGTTCTGCTTGTGTCCCCGGATCGATTGTGCCAGAATGCGGTTCATGGATCAGACGGACTCCACACGCCTGACCTTCCTCATGCGCCTCCGCGACCGATCGGACAAGTTGAGTTGGCGCGAGTTCCATGACCGCTACGGCCAGCTCCTGTACCGATATGCCCGCGGACGCGGGGCCAATCACGCCGACGCCGAAGATGTCGTGCAGGAAGTGGAGCTGTACCTGTTTAAAGCCATCGAGGGCTTCGAGTACGACGCGCGCAAGGGCCGCTTCCGGGCCTACTTGCGTTCGGCGGTCGTGCACGCCCTGGCGCGGCGCGCAGCCAAGCAGGCCCAGATGCCGATGCTCGACCCACAAAAGTTTGACTACTTGGCGGGAGAGCAGGAGGCCAGCGCCGACCTGCGCTGGGAGCGCGAGTGGCAACTGCACCGCTTGCGCTGGGCACTGCGCTCGATCGCGGACGAATTCGAGCCGATCACGCTGCAGGCCTTTGAGATGCATGTTCTTGCCGGACAAGAGGTTGGCCAGACCGCCGCCGCCCTGGGCCTCAGCAAAGCCAGCGTCTACCAGGCCCGCAGCCGGGTTCTGAAACGCCTCAAGGAACGCCTCGCCGAACTCGACCCCGACGGGGACACCTGAGGCTCCGCTCCAACCCCGGTCCCGCACCGGCACCGTCGACCGAACCGCAACGCTCGGATCGTCCGGGCGACAGGATTGACCTGTCAAAGACCGCATCGCCCCCGTCTATCCACTATGGGATGGCGGCGAGATGAAGACCACGGTGATCCAACTCGTGTGTCCAGCCTGCGCAACCCACGTCACGGCCTCGTCGCCGGACGCGGTTGCGTTGTGCCCGCGGTGCGGTGCAGCGCTGGAACCGCCGCGGGCGGCAAACGGGGCGTCGGCCCCCCCGGAGCCGTCGGCGGTAGAGCCCGAAGCCGCCGACGGCTCGCTCATCGCCGACTTGCGCGAAGCCTTCGGCTTTGACGGCCTCGATGCCCGCACACCCGTGACCTCCGCGGGCGCGCGGGGCGCGCTCGATGTGACCGCCCTGCCACCAGGCAGCCGCCTCGATGACTTCGAAATCCTTGGGGAGCTGGGGCGCGGGGGCATGGGGGTGGTGTATCGGGCCCGGCAGATCTCCCTCGGCCGCGAGGTGGCCCTGAAGGTCCTGCCGGGTTTCGCGCGCCACGGGCGCACGGCGGTCCAGCGCTTCCGCGCCGAAGCGCAGGCCGCCGCGCGCCTGCACCACACCAACATCGTGTCCGTCTACGCCCAGGGCGAGTACCGTGGCCAGTACTACTACGCGATGGAGCTGGTCGAAGGCGTGCCCCTGGACACGGTGATTCGTCGCCGCCCCGACCTGCTGTCCTCCCGCAGCCTGCGGAGCGGCTCGTCCGCAATCGCCTTGTGGCGATCGGGTGCGTCCGGCGCTGTCCGGGGCGGGTCATCCGCCCACGCCGGTCTCGCCGCTCCCACGCGCACGGCCGCGCCAGCGCCGACGACCCCGCCACCCGACCTCCCGCCCGTTGCGACGCCGGAAGAGGCCGCGTGGACCAGCGCCGACTTTCGTACGCTCGCAGCCCTGGTCGCCGAGGTCGCCGACGCCCTGGACTGTGCCCACCAACAGGGCATCATCCACCGCGATGTCAAGCCCCACAACCTGCTCCTCGGCCGCCCCGCGGGTGCCCCACCCGGAGCCACCCTCGACCGCCTGCATCTGACGGACTTCGGTCTCGCCCGCCTCGTTGACGAACCGCACGTCACCGTCGCCGGCGAGCTGATGGGCACGCCCGCGTACATGTCCCCCGAGCAGGTGCGGGCGGGAACCGCCGACGCCGGACAAACTACCCCCGAAATCGACCACCGTACCGACATCTACTCGCTTGGCGTCACGCTTTATGAGCTGCTCACCCGCCACAAGGCCTTCGACGGCCGCACGCGCGAGCAGATCATCAGCGGCATCTGCACGCTCGAGCCGCCGCCTCCACGCCGTCTCAATCCACGTATCCCCGTCGACCTGGAGACCATCTGCCTGCGGGCGATGAACAAGGAGCCGGCGCAGCGCTACCCCACCGCCGCGCTGCTGGCCGCAGACCTCCGCCGCTTTGCCGATGGGCGCCCCATCCTCTCGCGCCGCACGAGTCTCCCGGCGCGCGCGGTCAAATGGATGCGCCGCCACAAGGCGCTCACCGGTGCGCTGGCCACCGGCGTCGCGGCCCTGGCCCTGGCCGCCGGCTGGGCCGTCTCCACGCAGATCGCGCGGCAGCGCGAGGGCACGCGCCTGTTGCAGGAGGCCTATGAACAACTGGCCTTCTTCGACTATCGCCGGCCGGAACTGGTCCGCCCGCAGATCGACCGCGCCGCCGCCCTTGGCGCACCGGAACCCGACCTAAACCGCGCGCGCGCCCTCGCCATCGTGGGCACCGATCCCGCCGGCGCAGCGCGCCTGCTGACCAAGGTGCTGCAGCACAATCCGACCGACCTGCGCACCCGCTACCTGCTCGCCTGGGCCTGCCGCCTGCAGAATGGCCCCGACCCCGCGGCCGCGGCAAACGCCCTGGCCGCCGCCGATGCCCAGCGTGAGGCCCCCGGCGGAACCGACCATATGACCCCCGACGCCTGGTTCTTCCGCGGCTTGGCGCTGCACCGCACCGATCCGGCCGCGGCCCTGGACTCGTACCGCCAGGCCAACGCCATGCGCGCCCGCGCGCATGGCTTCTATCCGCAGGCGGTCCTGCATCTGGCCCGCGCGCGCAACCAGCAGCTCTACGCCACACGCAGCCTGAGCGGCTTCACAGAGGCCGAGGCAAGCTTGCGGCAACTCGTGGACCAGCAGTGTTACGGCGCCTATCCGTACTACCTCCTGTCAATCACCCACCGGCTGGCCGCCGAGATCTACGCCGGTAGCCAGGGCACGCGCGGCGACGAACTCGTCGACGCACACTACGCGCAGGCTCTCGCGTGGGCGCAGCGCGGCCAGCAGTTCGACGGCGGGGACGATCGACCGATCACCGCTGAAGCGGAATGTCTGGAGAGTCTGGGCCGATTCGAGGAAGCCATCGTCGCGCGTACACGAGCCATTGTCGCGGCACAGAGCGAGCGGCAGCGCTGGGAGGGCTACCACTACCGCTGGCGTCTGCTGTACTGGACAGCGGCGACGGCTCCCGATGAGGAGACGCGCCGCACGCGCCTGACTGCCGCTCTCGACGATCTGGCCGAGTGCGCGCGCCAGGATCCGCACAGCCGCTTCTATGCCGCGCTGTATCCGGCCCTGATTCGCGCGGAGCTCGGCGATCACGACTCGGCCGCCGGCCTCGTGTGGAGGCTGGTCAGCGACCCCGCCGCCAGCGCCGTCGACACCGTCTGGGCTGCCACCGGCTTGCGGCTCCTGGGCCGACCGGCCGAGGCGGCGGCGCTGTTGGACGCCCGGGCGGCTACGGCCGACTTCACGGCAGGTCTGGAACCGCCCGAGACCGAAGTGTGGCTGCGCGCGTTGTACCGTTTCATGCAGCTCGGCGGCTCGCCGGACGATCTGGAAACCCTGGCTGCCGCCTCGCCGACGCCCTGGCGCCTGCGCGGGGCCGTCGCCTTCCACTCCGCCGCACGCGACTTGGCGACGGGCGCCCGGACAGAGGCCCTGGCTGGGTTCCTGGGCGCTTACCGGTCCTTTGACGACGAAGCCGGCTACACGTACCATGGCAGGCTTCTGGCCGTGCTACTGCAAAAAAACCCCTCCTGGCCACCGTGGATCCAGGTATCATGGGGGGATGGGATGGGTGCCGGGCCGGTACGGGTCCCGGAGGGCACCCGCGGGGACGACGGAGAGGGAGAACGGCAATGACGTCACGTCCTGCCCATCGGACTTCAGCGGTGCACGTGTTTGCGGGGTGCGTCTGTCTGGCGCTGGTCGGAGCACTTGCCTGGGCGGCTCCTCCGGTAAATCCCCTACCGATGCCCGCCTATTCGTTCGACGAGGAATCGCCCGCGTCGCTCAACGGGTTCGTGACACCTGGTTCGATCCTGTTCCCCGCACACCCCCACCCAACCACGATCGTGCTGGGCAGCGCGCTCGGACTGAATTCGCTCGCGGATGATCTGGACGGCCTCTCCTCCGCTCACGCCAACGTTGGGGAAACGGACACCTTCGTCGTGCTGTTCTCCGTGGACCGCCTGACCGTGGGCGCCGCGCTGCCGGACCCGGGTCTCGTGAACGCCGGCGTACCCTACAACGTGCGCGAACAAGCCCTCAAGAGCCAGGCCGCCGGCGACCAGTACATGTCCACACGCGTCTTCACCAAGCAAGGCCCTTTGCTGCTGCGCGGTGGAACCAGCAACAGCGGACTATGCCGCAACAACTTCGACGAAGGTGGCACCGACTTCGCCGCCGAGCCCAACACCCATTCCCGTGACAACCCCGGCACGGCCTCACAGGACAACGTCGACGCCGCGGCCGACCTCAACTACGCCACCCGCGGTCAGCCGGTAGATGTCTACTTCTCGGTGACGCGTTTTTCGCCCTCCCTGCCGACGCTGCCCGGTAACGCCCCCAGCGGCGCCACGATCTACTTCAACCACGAGCCCGGCTTCTATCCCACGACCGTCTACGCCGCATACCTGGACCTGGGGCTGCAGCAACTCGACGACATCGACGCCGTCCTCGTATTCGACGTCAACACCAACGGCATCTACGACGGCCCCGACAGCGTGGTCTTCTCCCTCGCACCCGGATCGCCTTCGCTCGACACCCTGCCGGGCGTCAGTCCCTTCGGAGCGGGGGCTGACCTGTTCATTGCCCGCCCGCAGATGGCACCCCTCCCCTGGGCCCCCGCGGACACGTTCGGCCTGGGGGGCCCCTTGGGCCCCCAGGACAACATTGACGCCCTGGACCTGCGGCTGTGCACCGATTGCCAGTCAATCCTGCTACAGCGGCTCATCCGCTTCGTCCGCGGCGACTGGAACGACGACGGCTTGGTGAACCTGCCCGATTTCGTCGCCTGGACCGGCTGCATGACCGGCCCGGATGTGGCGGTCACCGGCGGTTGGTGCGAATGGCTGCGTTTAGACCACGACGAGGACACGGATCTGGCGGACTTCGCCATCTTCCAGCCGTTGTTCCTGCGCTCCAACTAGGACCACCCGATCTGCCCTTGGCCGGCGTCCCGTAGCATCGGTTCGTCGCCAGCACCCGGTCACCGGGCGGGCGGCGCTGGCACCGGCCCTCTTTGCCCCGCGCCTCCCACATGCATCGCCCGTATGATGTGCGCGGGTACCTTGCCGCGCGGACTTGCTGTGGCCATGTGGCCAGGCGCGCGCGGGGCGGCGTTCCATGGACGGAACCGCATGTCCGCACCGGAGTCTGCAGCCGAGCGATCATCGCCGGTATCGATCGAGGGCGCGCCGTCGCCGGTGCCCCTCGCACAGCAACTCACCCCCCGCGCCATCCTCACCGGCGTCGTCCTCGGCGCCGCCTTCGCCGTCTGCAACATCTACGCCGGCCTCAAAGTGGGCCTGGTCTTCAACATGGCCATCGCAGCCGCCTTGCTCGGCTGGGGTCTGTGGACCGGCGTACACGAACTCAGCAGACGACGCACGCGTGCCTTGCAGCCGCTGGAGAACAACGTCATCCAGGCGATCGCCTCCGCGGCCGCGCTGATCGCTTCGGCCGGACTCGTCGGCCCTTTGCCCGCACTCGCCATCATGACCGGCAAGCAGCTCACATGGGGCTGGCTGGCGCTCTGGCTCGCGTGCGTCTGCCTCCTGGGTATCGTCGTCGCGGTCGGTCTGCGGCGGCAGATCGTTGAGGTGCAGAAGCTGCCCCTCGCCGTCGGCGTCGCCACCGCGGAGACGCTGCGCGAATTGCACGCCGTCGGCGGTCGCGCGCTGGAGCGGGTGCTCGCCCTGGTCGGCGCCGGCGTCGTCGCGGCCGGCTTGAAGTTCGCCGAATTCCGCGAAGTCGTGCGGGCCTGGCCACTCCCCGGACGCAGCTGCGGACTGCGGTTGAGCACCCTGTCGTTCTCGCTCGACCCCACGTTGCTCCTGTACGGCATCGGCGGACTCATCGGCGCGCGGGCGGGGCTGTCGCTGCTGCTCGGAGCCGTGCTGGCCTGGGGCATCCTGTTGCCGCCGCTGATTCGCGCGGACCTCGTGCAGAACGCGAACTTTGCGGCACTCGTGACGGCCGACCCCGGTGCGGCCTTCGGCGTCGGCCTGCGCTGGCTGCTTTGGCCGGGCGTTGTGCTAATGGTCGTGTCCGGCTTGGTGTCGTTCGCCTGGTCGTGGCGCTCCGCCTGGACGGGACTGACAACCTGGGCGCGCGGCCTCGGTGCGGGGCAAACCGGCGGCAGGTTCTACGTCATGGGCGTATTGCTCGTGCTCGCGCTCTGCCTGGCCGCCGAGGTGTTCGCGTTCGGCATCGCCTGGTGGGCCGCCCTGCTTTCGTTCGCGCTGGCCTTCGTACTTGCCGTCGTCGCCGGCCGCGTCTCCGGCGAGACGGCAATGACCCCGGTCGCACCCATCAGCAAAGTCGCGCAGGTCACACTCGGCCTCGCGACGCACGCGACCCCTGTTCCCAACCTGATGGCCACCAGCCTCAGCGGCGGCGCCGCCAGTCAATGCGCCGACCTGCTGCACGACCTGAAGTGCGCGCAACTCATCGGTGCGTCCCTCCGCGTCCAGGTGCTTTCGCAATTGCTGGGCGCAGCCACCGGCGCAGCGTGCGGCGCCGTCGCTTATCTGCTGCTAATCCGCGACCCGGCGACCCAACTCATGACCGCAGACCTGCCGGCCACCGGCGTCGTCGGCTCCAAAGCCATCGCCGAATTGCTCGTCAACGGCGGGCAGGTGCTGCCGGACGGCACGGCCCTGGCCATGGTGATCGTCGCGGCCGTCGGCGCGCTTCTGCCGGTCGCGGAGAGGCTCTCGCCCAAGGCGGTCGCGCGCTGGCTGCCCAGCGCCCCGAGCCTCGGCATGGCGTTCGTGCTGCCCGCCGGCGCGTCACTGGCGTTGTGCATCGGAGCTGTCGTCGCTTGGCTCCTGCAACGTTGGTGTAAGTCCTGGTCGAGCCGCTTCCTCGTCACCATCTGCACGGGCCTCGTCGCCGGCGACACGCTCACCGGCGTGGCAACCGGAATCTATCGCATGCTGACAGCGACACACCCCTAGTCACTCAGAGCCCGGTCCCTTGGGCGTCCACTCCCTTTCCGGCTATATTGCCCGCCAGACTCCCTTCTTTCGTACAGGAGCGAATATGTATCCGTGGATTCTGCTCGCCACCGTCGTCGCCCTCCTACTCACCGCATCCCCGATGACCTTTGCCGCCCCGCCGGCTTCGGGCCCCGCTGAACTCCCCGCCTTTCGGCCGCCGGCCGTGCCGCTCGTGACGCACGACCCGTACTTCAGCGTCTGGTCCTTCAACGACCGCCTCACCGACGGCTGGCCGCGCCACTGGACCGGCGAGAACAACGCCCTGTGCGGCTTCGTCCGCATCGACAACCAGACCTACCGCTTCTGCGGCCCGCTGCCGGGCGACCTCCCCGCTCTCGAGCAGGTCCGCCTCGACGTGCTCCCCACGCACACGATCTACGTCTTCCGCGGCGCCGGCATCGAGCTCACCGTCACCTTCCTGTCGCCACTGCTGCCAGACGACCTCGATCTGCTGTCGCGCCCCATCACGTACCTGAAGTGCTCCGCTCGTGCGACCGACGGGCACGAGCACGCCGTCAAGCTCTACGTGGACTGCTCGGCCGAATGGGCCGTCAACACGCCGAGCCAGCCGGTCCGCTGGAATCGCGCCCGCGCCGCCGGGTTGCACCTGCTGAGCTTCGGTTCGGCCGAGCAGCCCGTGCTGAAGAAGGCCGGCGACAACCTCCGCATCGACTGGGGCTACTTCTATCTCGCCCTGCCGGCCACGCCCGCAACGGATGCGGTAATCTCGGGCCATACGACCGCGCGGCAGCAGTTCATCGCGACGGGCGCCTTACCCGACTCCGACGATCTCGACCAACCGCGCCCCGCGCGCGACAACTGGCCGGTGCTCGCCGCGGCGCTCGACCTCGGTTCCGTCGGCACGACCGCCGCTACCGGCACGTACTACCTCGGCTACGACGACCTGTATTCGCTCGAGTACTTCCAGCGTCCCGTTCGGCCGTACTGGCGCCGCGCCGGTATCGGGTACGCGGACGTACTGCAGGCGGCCGTCCGCGACCAGGCGGACATCGAGCGTCGCTGCCGGGCGTTCGACGAGGAGCTGATGACCGATCTGCGGGCCGCGGGCGGCGAGAAGTACGCCCGTCTGGCCGCACTCGCCTACCGTCAGACGATGGCCGCCCACAAGCTCGTGGCCGACTTTGACGGCACGCCGCTGATGTTCCCCAAGGAGAACTTCTCGAACGGCTGCATCGGCACGGTCGACGTGTTCTTCCCGTCCGCGCCGTACTTCCTGCTCTTCAACCCGCGGCTGCTCGAGGCGCAGCTCCGCCCGATCATGGTCTACGCCGCGTCCGCGCGCTGGCGCTTCCCCTTCGCCCCGCACGACCTCGGTACCTGGCCGCACGCCAACGGGCAGGTCTACGGCGGCGGCGAGCGCACCGAGGAGAATCAGATGCCCGTCGAGGAGTGCGGCAACATGCTCGTGCTGCTCGGCGTGCTCGCGGAGACGTCGGGCAACGCGGACTTCGCCGCCGCGTGGTGGCCGACCGTGACGAAGTGGGCCGAGTACCTGCGCGACAAAGGCCTCGATCCGGAAAACCAGCTCTGCACCGACGACTTCGCCGGGCACCTCGCGCACAACGCGAACCTGTCGATCAAGGCGATTCTCGGCCTCGGCGCGTACGCCCGCCTGTGCGAGATGACCGGACGCAGCAACGAGAGCCGCACGTATCGCCGGCTCGCCGAGCGTTTCGTGGGCGAGTGGCAAAAGCTCGCCGACGATGGTGACCACTACCGCCTGGCGTTCGACAAGTCCGGCACGTGGAGCCAGAAGTACAACCTGTTCTGGGACCGCATTCTGCGCGAGCCGCTGTTCCCGCCGGCCGTGGCGCAGCGCGAGCTGGCGTTCTACCGCACGAAGCTCAACCGCTACGGGCTGCCGCTCGACGTGCGCGAGACGTACACGAAACTCGACTTCGCGACCTGGACGGCGGCGATGACGGACGACCGGGCCAATTTCGAAGCCATCATGAACCCGATGTACGACTTCGCCCACCAAACGCCCGACCGCCTGCCGCTGACGGACTGGTACCAGACGATCTCCGGCAAGTGCCAGGGCTTCCGGGCGCGCTCCGTCGTGGGCGGCATCTATGCCCCGCTGCTGCGCGACCGGGCGGTATGGCAGAAGTGGACCCAGCGCGCGACAAGTCGGTAGCCCCCGTTCCCCGGGACACCCCGCGTGCCAGGCCCCCCTTGCCTGGCACGCGTCCTTGGCATCCGCTGAGTGCTACGCCACCCCTACTGCTGCCGCGGTCTTCGTGCGGACTTTCGCCAGCGCCTGATCCAGGTCGGCGATCACATCGTCGGGATGCTCGCCGCCCACGCACAGCCGGATCATGTTGGACGGGATGTTCGCCAGCGTCCGGCCGGCCTCGCCCTGTTGCAGGTGCGTCGAAATCGCGGGGATCGTGGCCACGCTCTTGATGCGGCCGAGGTCCGTCGCCCGCCAGATGCGTTGCAGCGCGTCGAACACCTGCCGCGTCGCGTCGATCCCGCCCTTCACGCAGAACGACATCAGGTGCCCGTAGCGGTTGACCGGCTTGCGGTACTGCTCGTCGTGCTCCGCATCCACGAGCCACATGTACTTGCTCGCGACGCCGTGCAGCGGGTGGTCCGGCAGGCCCAAATACTGCACGCTTTCGATCTGCGCGTGCTTCTGCAGGAACTGCGCCACCTTCATGGTGTTGCGGCTGAGCATGTCGACCTTCGAGCGCAGCGTCCGCAGGTCGTTGAGCGTCAGGATCGCCTGCATCGGGTGCAGGTTCGGACCGTAATCGCGGTTGGGGAGGTACTTCACATACAGCGAGAAATCGTTCTTCAGGTCGTCGTTGACGATGTTGGACACGAGCCCTTTGCGGGCGATCACCGCCCCCGCCACGCCGAAACCGCTGGTCGTCATGGTCTTGGTGGCCGAGTGAATCACGATGTCCGCCCCGTGGCAAATCGGCCGAATGAGGGCCGGCGTGGCCACGGTCGTGTCCACGATCAGCGGCAGGTTGTGGGCGTGCGCCAGGTCCGCGACGGCGGCGATATCGAAGAACCCCTGCTGCGGATTGCTGGGCAGCTCGCCGTAGAGGAAGCGCGTGTTCTTGTCGATCTTGGACGCCCACTCGTCGAGATTCGCCGAGTTCTGTACCCAGCGGCACTCGATGTCGCGCTCCTCCTGCAGACGCACGTTGAACTGCTGGAACGTGCCGCCGTAACACTGGGCCGTCGCGAGGAAGTTGCGCGGCTCATGCACATGGTGCTGGCGGTGCACCAGGAACGGCTGCACCGCCGTCATGATCGCGGCCATGCCCGATGAGGTGGAGCAGCACGACGTGTCGCCGGCAAAGCCGTAGCCTTCCAGCAGCGCAATCGTCCACTCGTAGTAATACGTGGACGGATTCGCGATGCGCGAGTAACACCACGTCGGGATGAGGTACGCCAGCGCAGCCCCCATCTCATCGGCGTCGCGGTACGCCTGCGAACTGCTCATGAAGACCGGCTCGATGATCGCCCCCTGGTAGTCCTCGAGCGCGTCCTGCACAGTGTACAGGCCGTGCACGGCGATCGTGTCGAACTTCCACTTCTTGACGACCTCGCGGATGTAGCGGTCGCGCTGCGCGAGATATTCGTTGTTCTTATCGATGTAACGCTGCATGCCGGGCGTGATCTTGACTTCGTCGCTGCCAAACATGATGACGCTCCTGAACTGCCGCGGCGCCGAACGGCCCGCTACCCCCAGCATACACCCCGGACATGCGGGTGAAAATGGCTCCTGCGCCGCGCCACCCTTGCATTCCGGACCGCGCTTCCCGAAATTACCCGCGCCCGGAGGAACGATTATGCGTTATCAACTGCATCGACAAGCTGTTGTGGCCGCTACCCTCGGACTGCTCGCCATTCTGACCGTGTCGGGTTGCTCCGGCCGGGCGCACGGCACCGTCGCCCTGTTGACCGACTACGGCATGCACGACCACTACGTCGGTGTACTGGCCGCCAGCGTGCTGCGCGCCAACCCCGCTGCCCGCCTCGTGACCATCACGCACGAGGTCGAGCCCTACAACATCGCGCAGGGCGCTTTCCTGCTCGCCGAGGCCGGACACGAGTTTCCCGCCGGTACCGTCATCGTCGGCATTGTCGATCCCGGCGTCGGCACGGCTCGTGCGCCCCTCGTCGCTGTCACCCGCGCCGAGCACATCCTCGTCGGCCCCGACAACGGTTTGTTTGACCTCCTCATCCAGCGCGACGGCGGTGCGTCGGACGTCTTTCGCATTGAAAACCACGCGTTCCTGCGCCCCGGCGCCGCTTCCAGCACGTTTCACGGGCGTGATCTATTTGGTCCCGTCGCCGGCCATCTCAGCCGCGGCGTTCCGCCCGCCGCGGTCGGCCCGCGCGAGTCTGCGTGGGTGCACCTGCCGCTGCCACCCGCCACCCACGCAGCCGCGCTGCTGCGCGGCGCGATCCTCCACCGGGACCGCTATGGCAACCTGCTGACGAACATTCCCGCCGACTGGCTCGACCGCAGCGCGCTCGGCGCCGCGGTCACGCTCGACACCGGCCGGCAGACGGCGGCGGCCGTGCACGCGCGCGCCTACGGTGATGTGCCCGCCGGTACCTTGATCGTCCTCCGCAACGCCTCCGGCAACCTGGAAATCGCCCGCAACATGGCCAGCGCCGGCGAGGCCCTCGACCTGCACGCTGGCGCCGCCATTGAGCTGCACCTCGACACCGAGGGCCGCCCGTGACCATCGCCACCCCCGTGCGACGCATCGGGCACGGCGCGCTCGGCGCAGCCGTCCTGTTGGTCTACCTCGCGCAGGTGTGGCGTTTCCGAGCGTACATCAACGACGACGCCTACATCACGTTCCGACACAGCCTGTTCCTCGCTCTGGGGCGCGGCCCGTACTACAACCTCGGTGAGCATGTCGAGGGTTACACCAACTTCTTGCTGATGCTGCTGCTCACCCCGTTTACGCGGCTGGTGGGCGAGCCTGCCGCCGTGGTCGCCAAGCTCATCGGCATCGCCGGCGGCCTGCTCGCCCTGCTCAGCGCCCGCTGGCTGTGTGCGCACTGGCTGCGACGGATCGAACGCCTCGCCCCGCACGCGGACTGGCTCGCCTGGCTTGCACCGGCCCTCGTGGCCGCCAATGCCGCCTACGCCCTCAATAGCGTCAGCGGTCTGGAAACCACCCTGTACTCCGGTCTCGTCACCCTGGCCCTCGCCCTCCTTGCTGCCACCCAAGCCTCCGGCCGCTGGCGCGGCGCCGGAGTCGCCCTGGGCCTCGCGCTCCTGACCCGCCCCGAAGGCGCATTCGTCGCCGGCCTCGCGCTGACTGCCGTCGCCCTGAGCTACGTCCGCCCGCGCCAGCCGCTCCCGCGCGCCCTGCGCATCGACGCGAGTATCGTCGCGCTCACGCTGGTCGCACAACTCGTCTTCCGCTGGCTGTATTACGACGGTGACCTGCTGCCCAACACCTATTACGCCAAGAGCGGCGACCTACTCCTGCATCTCGACGCCGGCCCCTACATCTGGCAGTACACCCTCCAATACTGCGGCGGCCCCGCGGCCTTCGTCGCGCTGCTGCCGCTCGCGGCCCGCCAGCCGGCCGTACGGCGCGCCACGCTGCCGGCCCTGCTGGTATGCGTCCTGCTGACCGCGAGCACGTACAAGACCGGCACCGACTGGATGCTCGGCTATCGCCCCCTCGTGCCGTATGCCCCCCTCTGGGCGGCCCTCGCCGTCTGCGGGCTGGCGGTCTGCGCCAACCGCGCCCGCCGCGTCACCCCATGGGCGGCCGGTCTGACGCTGGCCCTGCTCGCACTCGTGGTCGGCCTGCAGTGGCAACCGCGCCGGCAACTGGTCGAACAGGTTGACGCCGGTGTCCAGGGCTACCGCACCGGCCACCTCGCCGCCGCCTGGTGGCTGCATGGCCAGGCCCGCACCGGCCAGGTGGTCGCCCTCATGGACATCGGCCTGATCGGCTACATGAACCCCGACTTGCGCATCCTCGACATTACCGGCCTGACCGATCGGCACATCGCCCGCTCCTCCGGCGGCTTCCTCGAGAAGCACTACGACCCGGCCTATGTCCTGGATCAGCAGCCTGACTACATCATCCTCGTCGTCACGCGGCGCGAGAGCCCCGCGGGCGTAGTGGACTTCCTGCCCAAGACGAGGATCGAGAGCCGGCTCTTCCAGCACCCGGAATTCCGCGCGCATTACTGGCGGCCCCCGCCAGGCGATCACCCCCTCGAGCTGAACGTGCAGTCCGACACCGCGGCCCACATGGCCACGTGCCTCGGCGCAACGCGGGTCTTCGTGCATTCGCGCACCACCCCCTACCTGCTCGCGGTCTACGCGCGCCATTGAGCGCCTACGGTAACCACCCCATCCCCGCCCCCGGCGCCGCGCGTCACGGCTGCGTGCGCGCCACGTGCCACTGCAGCAGGATGTCCGCAATGCGCTCCGCCGCCCGCCCGTCCCACAAATCCGGCACGCGGTGCTGCACCTGCCCGGATTGGATGCGCTCGAACGCCGCCACGATCCGCGGCGGCGACAACCCGACCACCTGGTTCGTCCCCTGTTCCACCGTGATCGGGCGCTCCGTGTTCTCGCGCAGCGTCAGGCACGGCACCCCCAACACCGTCGTCTCTTCCTGAATGCCCCCCGAATCCGTCAACACGACCCGGGCATGGCTCATCAGCTTCAGAAAATCCAGGTATCCCAGCGGGTCCACCAGCCTCATACCCGCCATCGCCTGCAGCCGTGCCAGTTGCCCCGTCCGCTGCAGATTACCGCGCGTCCGCGGATGCACCGGAAACACGAGCGGCACCTGCCGCTGAATCTCCTCCAGCGCATCCAGCAGCGCCGCCAGCACCGCGGGATCGTCCACGTTCGCCGGCCGGTGCAGCGTCAGCACGCCGTACCGCCCCGGCTCCAGCGCGAACCGCTCCAGCACGGCGGACTGCGCCGCCAGCTCGCGATGGGCCAGCAGCGTGTCGATCATCACGTTGCCGACCACGTGAATCTTCCGCGCGTCGAGACCCTCCCGCTCCAGATTCCGCGCCCCCGCCGGCTCCGTCACGAACAAGAGCGCACTGAGCTGGTCCGTCAGGACACGGTTGATCTCCTCCGGCATCGTTCGGTCGAAGCTCCGCAGCCCAGCCTCCACGTGCACCACCGGCACGTGCAGCTTCACCGAAACCAGCGCGCACGCAATCGTCGAGTTCACGTCCCCGACAACCAGCACCGCGTCCGGCCGCTCGTTGAGCACGACCGGCTCAAACCGCTGCATGATCAGCCCGGTCTGCGCCGCGTGCGACCCGCTCCCCACCTCCAGATTGATGTCCGGACGCGGAATGTGCAGATCATCGAAGAACGCCTTGCTCATCGCCTCGTCATAGTGCTGCCCCGTGTGCACCAGCAGCGGCCGCACCGCCGGCCGCGCCGCAAACGCGCGCATCAGCGGCGCGATCTTCATGAAGTTCGGCCGCGCTCCGCACACGCTGATGATCTTCACAACGCGCTCCTACCGCCGCTGGACCGGCTCCGGTCGGCCCGTTCTGCGCCCCAACGCACGACGCGACCCGCCCCGGGGGCCAGGCCGCTTCGTGGAAAACAGCGCTCGTTCTGGTAATATCGGTCGTGCGGCCCGCCAAGCGGAGGCGCTGCGGCCGCTCACCCTCTGTCGGAAGGTTACAAGCATGAAGCTGCGCTCGCTGACTCCCGCAATTCTGGCCATTCTGCTCGCTTGCGCAATCGTTGCCGCTCAGACCCACAAGAGTGGCTTCCCCGGTTACGGCTTGATGCCCCGCGAAGAAACCGGCGCCGACCGCTTCCTCCAGGCCCACCCCGAGAGCGACGGCCGCGGCGTCGTCGTCGCCATCTTCGACACCGGCGTCGACCCCGGCGCCCCGGGCCTTCAGGTCACCAGCGATGGCCGCCCCAAAATCCTCGACCTCATCGACGGGACCGGCAGCGGTGACGTCGATACGTCTAAGGTCGTCACCGCCGAAGGTGGCCGCCTGACCGGCCTCTCCGGCCGCACGCTCAGGCTGGACGCCGCCTGGCACAACCCCACCGGGCAGTATCACCTCGGCTTCAAACGGGCTTACGAGCTGTACCCCGGCGAACTCGTCGATCGCCTCGTGAAGAAGCGCCGCGAGAAGTGGGATGCCCAGCAGCGCGCCGCCGTCACCGCCCTGACGCGGGAGCTCGCCGAGCTGGACGCCGCCCACCCCGAACCCAACGACGCGACGAAGAAGCGCCGCGCGGAACTGGCGACGCGCCTCGAACAACTCAACGATCTGCAGGAGAAGTACGACGACCCCGGCCCGCTCTTTGACTGCGTCGTCTTCCACGACGGCGAGACCTGGCGGGTCGCCATCGACACCAACGAGAATGGCGACCTGGGCGACGAAAAGCTGCTCGCCGACTACTCGCGCGAGCACCAGTACGCCACCTTCGGCTCGGAAGACCTCCTCAACTTCGCCGTCCACGTCTACGCCGACGGCAACCTGCTGTCCATCGTCGCCGACTCCGGCTCTCACGGCACGCACGTCGCCGGCATCGTCGCCGCCTATTTCCCCGACGAGCCCGACCTGTGCGGCCTCGCCCCCGGCGCCCAACTTGTCTCCGTGAAGATCGGCGACACGCGCCTGGGCTCCTCGTCCAACGGTACCGGCGAGGCGCGCGGCTGCATCGCCGTCCTCGAACACAAGTGCGACCTGATCAACATGAGCTTCGGCGGCGCTTCGCCCGGGCCCGACCGCGGCCGCATCCCCCAGCTCTACTCCGAACTCGTCGATAAACACGGCATCATCTTCGTCAGCAGCGCCGGCAATGAGGGGCCCGCACTCTCCACCGCCGGCTCGCCCGGCGCAACCACCGGCGCCCTCTTCGGCGTCGGCGCCTACCTCTCGCCCGACATGATGACGGCGCAGTACTCCATGCGCGAGCGCGCCCCGGCCGTCCAATACACCTGGTCCTCGCGCGGGCCCACGCTGGACGGCGATCTCGGCGTGAAATTCAGCGCCCCCGGCGGCGCCATCTCCCCCGTCCCGAACTGGGTCCTCGCCCGCAACCAGCAGATGCACGGCACGTCGATGGCTTCTCCCAACGCCTGCGGCAACATCGCCTTGCTCCTCGCGGCGCTGAAGGCTGAGCACCGCGCCTACTCCCCGCAAAGCGTTCGCCGCGCCCTGGAAAACACCGCCACCGAAGTCCCCAACGTCGAAGTCTTCGCGCAAGGTCGCGGACTCATCCAGATCGACAAGGCCTACGAGTATCTGCACCGCTTCACCGGCCACCTCGACGAGAACCTCCGCTTCGACGTCCGCATCCCCGCCCGCGACAACGCGCGCGGGCTGTACCTCCGCGAGCCGTTCGAGATCGATCGCCCCTGCGAGGCCCGTGTTACGATCTCACCCCTCTTCCACGAAGACGCCGACAATCGCGAGAAGGTCGACTTCGAGCTGCGCTGCACGCTCGAAAGCACTGCCCGCTGGGTCGAGTGCGCCGACCAACTCGTCCTCATGCACGGCGGCCGCCGACTCGACATTCGCGTCGACCCGACCCGCCTGCCCCCCGGCGCGCACTACGCCGAGATTCGCGGCTGCGACAGCATCAGTCCCGAGCGCGGCCCCCTCTTCCGCGTACCCATCACCGTCATCCGCCCTGAGCAGACCGAAGTCGGCGGCGAGCGCGACTGGCACGAGACCCTGCAACTCGAAACCGGCAAGCTCCAGCGTCGCTTTTTTGCCGTACCTCCGGGCGCCACCTGGGCCGACCTCCGCGTGCGCCGCCTCGACGACGCCGAGCCGCGCACCATCGTCCTGCACACCGTACAACTCGTCCCCGGCTGTGCCTACAACGAATGGGAACTCCAGACGTACCTGACGCTCAGTGCCCAAGGCGAGGAAGTCCGCAGCTTCAAGGTCGCCTCCGGCCGCACCCTCGAAGTCTGCCTCGCGCAGTCCTGGTCAAGCCTCGGCAGCGCGGAACTCGAATGGGAACTCACCTTCCACGGCCTGCAACCGAACAGCACCGCCATCGCGCTCGAAGGCAGTGCCGTCGCCACGCCGCTGCGCGTAGCCGCCGCGCTGCGGCGCGAGCGTCTCGCCCCGCGTGCTTCTCTCGATACACTCCGCCAGACGATCCGCCCAGCGCAATCCGAACTGCGTCCGCTCGACGGCCAGCGCGACCGCCTGCCCGAGGAGCGGCAGATCTACGAACTCGTCCTGACGTACAACTTCAAGCTCGCCGACGACACCCGCGTCACGCCACGCGTCGCCATGACCAACCTCGACGAGCTCAACGACTCCTTCCAATCGCAGATGTACATGCTCTTCGACGCCGCTAAGCGTTTGATCCATGCGGACGCCGACGATCCGAAGCCGGTACAGCTCGGCAAGGGTGACTACGTCCTGCGCTTCCACCTGCGCTACGCAGACCGCGCGCAGCTCGAAAAGCTGAAAAGCGAGCCGCTCCTCCTCGACCGCACGCTCGCGAGCCCGATCTCGCTCGCCTTCTACGCCGATCCGCTGAAGGCCATCAGCGGGGAGGGCGCCTTCAACCCGCGCACGCTCGAAGCCGGCGATGAAGCCGTGCTCTGGCTCGTCGGTCCGCCGGCGGAAAAGCTCCCCAAGGGCGCGCAGCCCGGCGACGTCCTCCGCGGCACACTGGCCCTTGGGGCGGCCGACAGCAAACTCGGCGGCGCCGGGGACCGTCCCGGCGGCTATCCCTTGACGTACGTTGTGCCGCCCAAACCCGTCGAGAAGGACACGTTCGCTGGCAAGGACGGAGCCGACAAATCCGACACGGACGACATGACGCCCGCCCAGAAGCTGGTTGAAGCCGTGCGTGACCTGAAGGTCGCCCGTCTGGCCGAGCTGCGCGACGAGGCGAATGCTGCCCTTTTCGACCAGGTTGCCGCGGAAGTCCTCGCCGAGTACCCGAACTACCTCCCCGTCCTCGTCGAACAACTCAAGCGCGCCGACGGCAAGGACCGGGACAAGAACCTGCCCGCCGTCGTCGCCGCCGCGGAGCGCGTCATCGCCCAGATCGACGCCGCCAAGCTGGCCGAGCACTACGGCGTGAAGCTCGATCCGGATGACAAAGCGGCCGCCAAAGTCCGCGCGGAGATGGACAAGCAGAAGGCCGCGTTGACTGAGGCGCTGCACCGCAAGGCGCGGGCGCTGCTCGACCAGGCGTTCCAGGCCCGCCCCACCACCGCCCCGGCCGACATCACGACCCAACCCGCGGACGAGCCGTTCGAGCAGGCCTTTGCCGAACTCGCGAAGTGGGTCGACACCGCCGCGGACGACTACCTCCTGCTGCACATCGACCGCGAGCGCTACTACGGCCGCCTCGGCGAAGCCCTGAGGCTGCTCAACAAGAAGCTCGCGGACGGTAAGCCGGACAAGAAGCTCTACACGAAACGCGCCGCTCTGCTCAGCGAGCTTGGCTGGACGCACTGGCAGCAGTACGACGAGAAGTGGCTACTTCTGCGCTTCCCCACGACCTATCCGCCGTTCTAGCGACACCGCCTACGAGGACCGCAGCATGCGACAATTGCCTTCCATCCAGGCCTACATGCGCGACCAGCGTATCGACGCCTGGCTCGTCTACGACTTCCGCGGCAGCAATCCCGTGCTCGCCCAGCTTCTGCCCGGCCAGCGCTGGACCACGCGCCGCGCCGTGCTTTTCGTTCCCGCCCGCGGCGCGCCCGAGCTGCTGGCCCACGGCATCGACTTCGCGCAGTTCAAGGACGTCTCCGTTCCCTGCACGCGTTATCTCGGCTGGACCGATTTGCGCGACTGGCTGGCGGCGCGTCTCGCCGGCTGCGCGCGGGTCGCCATGGAGTACGCCCCCGGCGGCGCCCTGCCCGCCGTGTCCATCGTCGACGCCGGGACCGTCGAACTCGTGCGTTCGTTCGGCGCCGAGGTCGTCTCCTCGGCGAACCTGATCCAGGTCAGCGTCGCCACCTGGTCGCCCGAGGCCCAGGCCAACCACGCCCGCGCCAGCCAACTGGTCGGTCAGGCCAAGGACGCCGCCTTCGAGCTGATCCGCACGCGCCTCGCCGCCGGCCAGCGCGTCACGGAATACGAAGTCCAGCAGCACATCCTCGCCAGCTTCGCCACCGCAGGCCTGGAAACCGGCGAGCCGCCGATCGTCGCGGTCAACGCCCACAGCGGCGATCCGCACTTCGAGGTCTCCGCCGACAACCCCGCGGAAATCCGCCGCGGCGATTGGATCCTGATCGACCTGTGGGCCCGCTGCCCCACCGACGCGAATGTCTACAGCGACATCACCTGGGTCGGCTATGCCGGCACGCAGGTCCCCGCCCGCCAGCGCGAAGTCTTCGAGGCCGTCCGCGACGCCCGGGACGCGGCCCTCGCCCGCGCCGTCGCCGCCTGGCAGGACAAGACACCGGTGCAGGGCTGGCAGATCGACGAAACGGCCCGCGAAGTCCTCCTCCGCTCCGGCTTCGGCGAGTTCATCCGCCACCGCACCGGCCACAGCCTCAGCCCGGGCCCCAAAGTCCACGGCCTCGGCGTGAACATCGACAACCTGGAAACGCACGACACGCGCGAGCTGCTTCCCGGCATCGGCTTCACGCTCGAGCCCGGCCTATACCTGCCCGAATTCGGCGTGCGCCTGGAGATCGACGTCTTCATGGACCCGCAGCACGGCCCGACCGTGACTTCGGTCTTCCAGAAGGACATCGTGCTGGTCTAGACAATCCGCGGGAAACGTAGCGTCAGGCCGCAGCTTGCCCGCCGTGGCGGGCGCCTGACGGCGTGTAGCGTCGGCCCCCCCGCGGCCGACGCGGAAGACGGCAGACGCGGCGAACCCCGCCCGATCCAGCCCAAAACGGACAAATCGATCTACGTCTCGAAGCGGGTAGCCGCACCGCAGCGCCGTCGCTACAATCGCGCGCTCGCCGAAACCTCTGTCCCACCGGAGTGCGCACATGTCAATGAAACGTTTCTGCCCGATCGTCCTCACCGCTCTACTCCTCACCGCGCTTGCCGCCGCCGACACGCTGACTCTCAACGACGGCACCGTCCTCAAGGACTGCTACGTCCGCGACGAAGGCGTCCGCCTCACCGTCTGGAAGTCCCTCAAAGACGTCGCCGGTCAGCCGGAGATCTTCCTGCGCAGCGTCGTGAAGGACTACAAGGTCGAGCGCGGCCCCGACTGGGACAAGCACCCCGAACTCCCCGACCTGTCCGTCACCTTCGTCGAAATCACGCCCAAGCTCGCCGGCCTCCACGGCCGCGTGCAATACGACGATCTCGGCCGGCCCTGGATCGCCGGTGAATCCAAGCTGCTCGTCGACATGGGCGACCGCAAGTTCACCGATCCCGAAGGCGCCGCCAAGAACCTCAAGCTCGCGTACCAGCCCGGTGAAGAGCTGACACTCGTCGCCCACGTGAAGAACCTGGGCTTCGCCGACGCCAAGCCCTTCCAATTCGCCTGGTTCATCACGCCCGAGGACAGCAGGGCCAAGCCGGCCGCGCTCGAAACCGGCAAGTATGACAAGCCCCTCAAAGAGATGGAGGAAGCTACCTTCACGCTGAAGTGGAAGTGGCAGCCCGGCCGCCAGGTCCTGCGCTTCAAGATCACGACCGAACAGCCTGAAATCACCGTCATCAACAACGAGGCCGTCGACGCCCTGTGGGCCTGGCCCTACACCTACGTCGTCAGCAAGGGCCGCGTCAACGCCTGGCACACCTACCGTAGCGCCTACGGCACGTTCAGCTTCGAGGACTTCTACCGCTGGCACATCGACATCATGAACCTGCTGTTCGAGAACAGCGTCTTCCCCGCCACCCCCAAAGGCTGCCTCGCCCGCGTCCGCCTCGACCGCATCATCTATGCCGACCGTGTCGAAGACAACGACCCCGTCATCGACGGCAAGCGCCAGAGCCTCTTCTCCGCCGACGGCATTCGCTATGACCAGGGCGGCTGGTCGTGGAACGACAGCAAGGAGGAGCTGGATACCGGCAAGTTCATCCAGATCGATGCCGACTGGCGCAACCACACGGAATGGTCTTTGCCCCACGAGCTCGGCCACCAGCTCGGCCTCGTCGACTGGTACAACGTGGATTACGAAGGTGTCGGCCACCACACCTGGCCCGATAGCAACGCCAAGGTCTCGCACTTCCAGCGCTACCCCATGCAGATGATGCATTCGCACGGCCCGCAAGTTTACGGCGAGGCCGACGCCGCCTACTTCAACTACACGCTCGACAAGCCGCGCGGGCATTTCGGCGATTACTACTTCGCCCTGCCCGAACACATCGAGCTCGCCGTCGTCGACATCAACGGCCAGCCATTGCCCGGCGCGCAGGTCGACGTGTTCCAGCGCGGCACCGAAGTCGATCCCAAGGGCCAGCCGACTGAAGACCCCGCCACCGGCGCGAAGTTCTTCCCCGTCATCGAAGATGGCAACTTCGACAAGCCCGTCTCCAAGGACCCGGTCATCTCAGGCCAGACGAACGCCGATGGCCGGCTCGTCCTGCCCAACCGTCCCGTCGCGGAGGTCAAGACGCTCAACGGCTTCCATCGCCGCCCCAACCCATTCGGCAATCTCAACGTCGTCGGCAACCGCTGCCTGCTGCTGATTCGCGTGGTGAAGGACAATCGCACGAACTACTACTGGCTCGAAGGCGGCGACGGCATGATCGCCTGGTTCCGCGGCCATAAGGAGCGGTACACGGTCACCCTGCGCACTCCGCTGGGCTCGAGCGACTCCCCCCCGCCGCCGGCCGAAATCGAGGCGACAAAGGTCGACGACCAGCACGTCAAGGTCACCTGGACCCCGCCCAAGACAGTCCGCGAGCGCAACTACCTGCACGAGGTCATCGGCTACCGCGTCTACCGCCGCTTCGCGAACGACGGCCTCAACGACCGGCCCTGGCTTCCCGTCGCGACGCTCGGCCCCAAGACTCTCGAGTTTGTCGTAGATCTGCGCGAGTTGCCCGCGGACACGTACTGGTACCAGCCGCAGACGCTGCGCTTCGGCGTCACCAGCCTCGCCACGGGCGCTATCGAAAGCGAACTCAAGGAACTGATCGTGCCGTAATACGCACGACGACCCCCCGCAGAATCTGAGCCCGAAGAAGCACGAGCCGCGGCCCCGCGCCGCGGCTCATGCTGTATCGCCATGCGCTCAGTCGTAGCTTCAGGGTCGACGTGCCGCGCCCCATCTGCAGCGTCAGGCTTCCAGGTCTGCCGTGCAGCGCCCCCCGCCCTCGCCAATCCGCCGCACCAGCACTGTGTCCGTTGCCCCCGCCTGCGTCGGCCGCGTCGACGTAATCACCACCACCGTGTCGTGCCGGCTCACCAGCCCGCGCCGCAGCAGAATCTCATCGGCCGCCTCTGCCATCTGGGTCGGCTCCTCGAATGGCTCCACGCACACCGGCACGACGCCGAACAGCAGATTCATCCGCCGATACACCGCCGGGTGGTACGTCAAGGCCACCACGGGAATCGGCAGGCGGTGCCGCGCCACCAGCCGCGCCGTCATCCCGGTCGCCGTCCAGACGACGACCGCCCGCGCGGACAGATCCAGCGCCGCCTGCATAGCCGCGTGCGCGACGGCCGCCGTCGGCCGATCCGGCAGAAGCAGCAGACCCGCGTCGCGCTCCTCCAGCCGCGGCACAACTTCGCTCGTCGCGCTCGCGATCCGGTTCATCATGTCGACCGCCTCCACCGGATACTTGCCGACGGCCGTCTCCCCCGACAGCATCACCGCATCCGCACGGTCGAGAATCGCGTTGGCCACGTCGCTGACCTCGGCCCGCGTCGGCATCGGGCTGTCCACCATGCTCTGTAGCATCTGCGTTGCCACGATCACCGGCACGCCCGCGCGCAGACAGCGCCCCACGATATCCTTCTGCACCAGCGGCACGCGCCAGATATCCGTCTCCACCCCCAAATCACCCCGCGCCACCAGCACCGCATCCGTGTGCGCGATCAGCTCATCCAGGTGCTGCAGCGCCTCCGGCTTCTCAATCTTGATCACCACCGGCGTATCCGGCCCCCGCGCCTTGATCGCCGCCTGCAGCGCGTACAAATCCTCCGGCTGGCGCACGAACGACAGCGCCACGTAATCAAGCTCGTGCTCCAGCGCCCACGCCAGATCCCTGCGGTCCTTCTCCGTCAGTGCCGGCGTCTGCAGGCGGCTGTCGGGCAGGTTGATGCCCTTGCGATCGCTCAGCGCCCCGCCGACTTCGCACATCGCCACCAGCTCGTCACCCGCGCGCCCCTCCGCTCGCAAGCGCACCAGCCCGTCGTCGATGAAGATGCGCTCGCCCGCGCGCACGTCATCGACAAACGGCGCGTACGTCGTCGTCAGCCGCTCCGCCGTGCACGGCCCGTCACCTTGCACGAACCGTACCGAGGCCCCCGCCGCCAGCGCCACCGGCCCCGCCGCGAACTTCCCCAGTCGAATCTTCGGCCCCGACAGGTCCCCGAGCACGCAGATCGGCTCCCCGCGTTCGGCCGCCACGCTCCGCACCAGCTCAAGCGTCTGCGCGTGACCTGCCAGGTCCCCGTGGCTGAAGTTGAGCCGGCACACGTCGAGCCCGGCCTCCATCAACTGGTGCAGCCGCTCGCGCGTCGCGGACGCCGGCCCCAGCGTGGCAATGATCTTGGTGCGCACGAAACGCTCGGCGGATACGCTCGACATGTTGCACCCTCGTGGCGGCGGCGACCGGGCGCCGTAACGCCGAACCCAACCCGACCGCGTGCAGTATGGGCGCGCCGCCCCCCGCCCCGCAAGCCAAACCCCGTCCACCCGACCATAGCGTCCGGCCTCCGCCTGCCCCGAACGATGGCGAGGGGGGCCCGACGTGTACGGCTCGGCTCTGCCTTGCGGCCTCCGCGCCGGAATCGTAGGCTGAGACGGTGAAGAGTGGTCGCGCCACGCCGGTTCGGGCCGCCCGAGAAACGACGGGGTTGTCGCACCTGACCCCGCGACCTTGGCCCAGCGTGCCTCAACTTGCCGCAGCAACCGTAGCTCGGCATTGCCTCAGGAGTATCTGACCCTATGCCCCCCCACTCCCCCGTCATCACCATCTTCGGCAGCTCCACCGCGCGTCCCAATAGTCCAGCCTGGCAGTTCGCTGAGGACCTCGGCCGCGGCATCGCCCAGGCCGGCTGGACCGTCTGCAACGGCGGCTACGGCGGCACGATGGCCGCCTCTGCCCACGGTGCCAAAGCGGCCGGCGGACACACGATCGGTGTGACCTGCTCCATCCTCGCCTGGCGCGGCGGACCGAACCCGGACATCCGGCAGGAAATCCCGACCTTCGACCTGACCACCCGCCTCAACACCCTGGTCCGCCTTGGACAGGCCTATGTCTGCCTCCCCGGCGGCACCGGCACGCTGCTCGAGCTCGCCCTGGTCTGGGAGTTGGTCAACAAGGGCATGCTGCAACGACAGGCCCCCCTGATCCTGGCCGGCGATCATTGGGCCCCGCTCCTCGAGCCCATCCGCCGCGAACAGCCCGACGCCCTAGAACCAACGGTCGCCCACTCCGTTCCCGACATCCTGCGCCACCTCCACGCCTTCTTCGACCCAGCGCCCCGCCCGGCCTGACACGACCTACCGCGGGCCACTCCGGGCTTGACGCTCTCGTGTGTCGCCCCGTATCATGACCACAACATATAGCGTTATACATGCAGCGGCCGTCGGGTTCGGCGCGGAACCGCGGGCGCCTGAAGGTCACTCAGACAGGGTCCTGGCCGGGCATGATTGTTGACTGCCATACCCAGATTTGGACTTCGCAGACCCAGTGGGGTCGCGCGGCCCCCCATGTCCGCTCGCTCCAGGCCGACGAAGCCCGGCATCTCGCCGCTGCCGATCCGGTCGACCGCACCATCGTCCTGGCCTTCAAGAGCAACTATCTCCAGGCGGAAATCCCCAATCGCTACGTCGCCGAGTACGTCCGCCGCAACGCCAAGAAGATGATCGGCTTCGCCGGCATCGACCCGACCGAAACCGCCTGGCGCGAGCAGTTGCGCGTTGCCACCGACGACCTGCGCCTCAAGGGCGTCGTCGTTTCCCCCGGCCTGCAGGACTTCCACCCGGCCGACAGCCGCGCCATGCAGCTCTACGCCGAGTGCACCCGCCGCGGCCTACCCATCCTCTTCGAGCAGAACCACCGCGCGCCCGGTGCCCGCCTGCAGTACGCCCAGCCCATGCTCCTCGACGAGGTCGCCCAGGAGTTCCCCGAGCTGCGCATCGTGATCGCCCGCCTCGGGCACCCGTGGATCAACGAAACCATCGTGCTCCTCGGCAAACACCCCAACGTCTACGCCAATGTCGCCGGCCTGCTCCCGCAGCCCTGGCAGAGCTACTCGGCCCTGCTCGCCGCGCGCGAATACGGTGTCATCGACAAGCTCCTCTTCGGCAGCGACTTCCCCTACCGCTCCCCGGCGGCGTGCATCGAGGCCCTGTATTCCATCAACCAGATCAGCCACGCCAGCAACCTGGCTTCCATCCCGCGCGAGCAGTTGCGCGGCATCGTCGAACGTGACACCTTGGCGCTGCTGGGTATCGAACAGGCTGCCGCCCCGAACCATGCGCGGAGTGCCATCTTCACCGATGACGACTAACCTCTCCATCCGGTGCAGGGTCCTGCTGACACTGGCCGCCACGCTCCTGGCTGCGGGCAGCCTGGGCTGTCACGGCCCGGTGTCCAACCTGCAGCTCGTGTCGTACAAAGACCCCTACTTCCCGGAGAGTTCCGGCGTCCGCCTGGTCGGCTGCGCGTACCGCATCGACGCCGGACGCGATCTCGTCGTCGCGGGCCGTTCCGACACGCACGAGTTGGAACAGGTCGGCCCCGTCACCGAGTACCTCCAGGTCCGCGTGTTCTGGAAGCCGCACCCCGGCCGGACCTACGCCGACTCCACCCAGTGCGACGCCCTCCTGCGCTTCGTCGTCGCGTCCCGCGCCGGCACGGCCGTTTACACCGGCACCGCTTTCGCCTATCCGGAGCAAAAGCTCGGCACGCTCAACGTCGCCCTGGAAACCGCGCGCCTGCGACTGGAGTCCACCAGCGGTGACATGCCCGACCTGTACGGGGAATCCCGCCTGCTGGGCACGCTCGTGACCGAACCGCAGCCCGCGAGCGCAGCCGCCGTCACGCGCGAGATGGAACTCCTCACCGCCCGCTGACACCCCGCAGCGCCGCGCTACCGCTCCGTTGCGCTACCCCCCGCCGGCGAGCTGCGCTTCGAACTTCGCCTTCAGTTCCGGATCCGCCGCGACGGCTTGCGCCCGCGCGAACAGCGCCGCAAAGTACGCCGCCACCATCTGCCGTTCTTCCTCGTTGAAGCGCGTCGCGAACCAGGTCATCAGCTCGTCCTGCGTCGGCGGCGCGTCCCCCCACGCGTCTGAGCCTTTCACATGGACGTGCGTATCGCGGAACACGTTCAGCCGCAGGTACGCCACGATGCGATCATCGAGGAACGCCTCGCGCTGTCCCGGCGACAGGCTCTGAAACCGACGCACGTCTTCCCGGATCATCGGCGTGAACGTATCCAGCAGGTTCGTGCGCAGCGCCTTCTTGTCCTCCGGGCTGGACGTGCGCAGCGCCGCCAGAAACTGCTCCCGAAATGCGGCCTCCCTGGCCAACCGCCGCCCCTGCGCCAGCACAAACTGCTCCGCTTTCGCGCGCGCCAGCCGCGGCAACCCCTGCTCGTGCACCATGAACTGCACGACTTCGTCCGGCGGCGTGCGGTCGTCCGGCACGGCCGGCGGCAGCAGCACCTCGGTGACCAACCACCAAACGCCACCCAAAAGCAGCACGGGCGCAACCAGCGCCGCAATCCACACGATCCGCCGCGCCTGGTAAAATGTCCGTGTTGAGCCTGGATTCACCGGCAGCCCTCGCCTGACAAAACGGCAGCAGCGTAGCCGCCGACCTCGCGCGTGTACAGACCGGCCGGCCGGTCGTGTGGGTCGGGAATTGTCGGAGCCTGCATGTTCGTGGTGCTGCAGCACGATACGAGTTCGCCCGACACGCCGTCCGCGGCGCGCCTCGTGCATTGGGACTTTCTGATCGAGCAGCCCGGCCAGGAACGCCTCCCCACGTGGCGCCTGACCGCCAATCCGCTGACCTCCCGCGCACCCATCCCCGCCGAGCGCCTCTCGGACCACCGCCGCGCCTATCTGGAATACGAAGGCGCGATCCCCGGGGGACGCGGCACGGTCTGTCGCCTGGACCGCGGCAGCGCCAT
This sequence comes from uncultured Planctomycetales bacterium, assembly GCA_964523405.1. Taxonomy (GTDB): domain Bacteria; phylum Planctomycetota; class Phycisphaerae; order UBA1845; family Fen-1342; genus CAZGAQ01. Next base: position 100,168 of record CAZGAQ010000001.1, on the reverse strand, counting down.
CCTGGAGCACCTCGAGGGCGACGAGCTCCGTGCCACCGTGCGTGGCGCAGCTCTCGCCGGCCACATTGAAATCACGCGCGACGCCTCCGGCCAACTCCTCTTCCGCCGCGCGTAGCAGCCGGCTTCCGTGCCGAACGTGCGGCGCGGCTCTGCCTTGCAGCCGTAGCGTCAGGCCTCTGCCCGCCCCGAACTTGTGCGGGGTGGACGACGTCGGACGGGGAGCGACGTTCCCACCCTGCAGATCCCGCTGCCTGCGGAGAACTCGCGGCGCCAGCCCCTCGCGCCCCTCCTCGACCCGCACGCCATTCGGGCGTATAAAGGACCTGCGAGCGGGGCCCGTGCCCACGGTTCGTAGAAAGGAAGTTCGCCGATGCCCAGCGCAACCTACGCCCGGTTCATCCGCCAGGTCCAGGACATCTTCGCCGCCACATCCATCGGCGGAGTGCTCGAATGGGACCAGGAAACCTATATGCCCGCCAAGGGTGCCGAAACCCGCGCTCTCCAGCTCGCCCTCATCGCCGGCGCCAGCCACGAAAAGCTCATCTCCGACGAGTTCGGTCGCCTGCTCGAACAGGTCGAGGCCGAGGGCGACGACGACCCCGTCGTGGCCACCAACGTCCGCGAGCTGCGCCGCACGCGCGACCGCAAGGTCAAACTGCCCACCGACCTCGTCCGCGAAATTGCCGCCACCGTGGTGCTCGCCAAGGAGGCCTGGGCCAAGGCCCGCCAAACCAGCAAGTTCAGCCAGTTCGCTCCCCACCTCGAAAAGCTCCTCGATTTGCAGCGCCAGGTGGCCGAGCGCATCGGCTACACGACCGAACCCTACGACGCCCTGATGGACGAATTCGAGCCCGGCGCGCGGGCCGCCGAGGTCGAGCGCGTCTTCGCGGAGGTCAAGGACGACCTTGTCCCACTCGTCCAGGCCATCGCCACCGCGCCCCGCCAGCCCGACACCTCCCTGCTCGAGCGCGCCTGCCCGCTTGCCGAGCAGGCCGAGTTCGGCCGGCGCATCGTCGCGGAGATGGGCTTCGACTTCCAAGCCGGTCGCATCGATACCACCACCCACCCCTTTTGCAGCGGCTACTCGCCCGACGACGTGCGCCTCACGACGCGCTACGATGAGCACTACCTCCCCATGTCGCTGTTCGGCCTGATGCACGAGGCGGGCCACGGCCTGTACGAGCAGGGGCTGAACCCCCAGCACATGTTCACGCCGATGGGCAGCAGCGTGTCGCTGGGCATCCACGAATCGCAGTCGCGCCTGTGGGAGAACCTCGTCGGCCGCAGCCGCCCGTTCTGGTCGCACTATTTCCGCGAGTTGCAGGCGGCCTTCCCCGTGTTCGCCAAGGTCGCGCTGGAGGATTGGTACTTCGCGATCAACACCGTGCGCCCGTCGCTCATCCGCGTCGAGGCGGACGAGGTCACGTACAACCTCCACATCATGCTGCGTTTCAACCTGGAGCGGCAGTTACTCGCCGAGCGCCTGGCGGTCAAGGAGATACCGGAAGCGTGGAACGAAGGGATGCGCGAACTCCTCGGCATCGTCCCGCCGGACGATGCGCAGGGCTGTCTCCAGGACATTCACTGGAGCATGGGGATTTTCGGGTACTTCCCGACGTACGCGCTGGGCAATCTGTACGCCGCTCAGTTCTTCCAGGCGGCCAGCCAGGCCATCACCGATCTCGACGTCCACATCGCGCGCGGGGAGCTGCACATATTGCGCCAGTGGCTGCAGAACAACATTCATACTCATGGACAACGTTACCGCGCGGCGGAACTCCTCAAGGTCGTCACGGGCAAGACCCTCGCGCCGCGGCCTTTCATCGATTACCTCACCCGCAAATACAAACCCCTCTACGGGTTCTAGGCGGCGCCCGCCGCGCGCGGGCGGCCGCAGCCCGGCACTCCCGCCGGCCCGGCGCCTAGAGCGCCACCGGCTGCGCCCGCTGCAGGAGCGCCGCGTCGGCCAGGTCCACGTCCCCGTCCTGATCCAGGTCGCTTCCGGCGAAGTGGTAAGCCGTGCTGCCCGCCGGCGGCGTCGTCACGCCCGGCCCGCTCAGCGCCGGCGCGAAGTACTCGAAGTCCACGGCGTCCACGTCTCCGTCCCCGTCCACATCTCCGGTCGGCCGGGCGACGTACACCGTGCCGCGCACCGTGCCGCTCACGTGCAGCGACCCGAGACCGGGATTGTTTGGATCCAGCGCCGTCGTAGTGTCGACTGTACTGACGACGGTGACGGCCCGATTCAGCGTCATGACGGAGCCGTTCCAGTCGGAGTTCGACGCCGGCTCGCCCGCCAGATCACGCGTGTCGTCGCAGGGTCGCCCGACGTTCTGCAGCGCGAGGCACGGTACGCCCGTTGCGTGATACACCAGGTTGCCGGTCTTCCGTGCCGGCACCCCGCCGAACACAAAGCCGCCGCCGGTGATCGCCGTCGGCCCGAGCACCACGCCCGGCTCCGCGTAGTACAGGGACAGCGCGTTGCCGGTCGCCGTGAACGTCCCCAGGAAACCCCAGCTCAGGTTGAAGGTCAGCGTGTTCTGCACGTACACGTGGAAATCGTGCAGCCAGATCTCCGTCGGCGCGTCGACGCAGTCCAGCGCGACCACCACCGACCCGGTCACCGGCGACGTCTCCGTGTCACACCGCCCGCTCACGCAGAGCTCAAACGTCAACGCGGACTGGTTCGGATCCACCGGCACGGTAAACGGCAGCGCGCGGGCCACCACCGTGGTCAGCAGCCCGGCCAGCACGGCTCCAGTTATCGTCGCTCGCATGCCTGCTCCTCTCGTCACGTCCGTTCCCGTGGCCCCGCGATGGGCCCCGGCGCGGCTTCCCGTCCGGCCGCCGCTCACGGCGCGAACGTGTTCATATACCCGATCAGCGGATCAATGTCTCGCCAGTTCACGTGCCCATCCCCATTGACGTCGTTGTTCGCGAACACGCACGGCGGACTGCCGCCGGGGAACAGCGCGCGCCAGGCACTCTGGTTGTCGTTCATGGCCGCGATGAAGTAATCGATGTCGCGCCAGTTGATGCTGCCGTCACAATTCGCATCCCCGCCGCACGGCGTCGCCGTCAGGTGCCACGTCACGCTTCCGCTGCCCACCGCGTTCGTCGCCCGCACGGTGATCGCGTGCGGCGTAGCGCTGCAGCGCACCGGCGACCACGTCACCACGCCCGTCGCGGCGTTGACTGTCATCCCCGCCGGCCCCGCCTCCAGCGACCACACCAGCACCAGCTCCATACACGCCGGGCTCGTGAGTTGCGGCGCCGGCCCAGTGTAGCTGCCGTGTCCCGGCACGCTCGCGTCCGGAATCGCCACCAGCGCCGGCCGCGGCTGGTCCACCCCCAGAAACAGGTACTTGGTCGCGCTGCCGCTGCTGTTGGTCGCCCGCACCGTCAGCACGTATTGCGACTGCGACCGCACCGGCACCGGCCACGAGATCACTCCCGTCACCGGGTCGATCGCCATGCCCGCTGGCGGACTCTCCAGACTCCACGTCAGCGGCGCCATGTTCACCGGATGCGTGACAGTCGGGGCCGGGCTTGTCCAGGGCTGCCCACACTGCGCCGTGTGCTGCCCCAGTTCGTTGATCACCGGCGCCAGCCGCACCACCGTCAGCGGACTGCAATACACGTGCGTGTTGTTGTCCTTGTACAACTCGCCGGGAAACGCGTTCGTCTCATCCAGGATCGATCCGACGTAGTACGTGCCCGCCGCCAGGTCCGTCGGCAGGTCCGCCTCTGCCTGGAACTGGATGCAATCGCCCGCGGCGATGTCCCAGTTCAAGTGCCCCAGCACCAGGTCCGCCTGCGGATCGATGCCCGTGTCCGCCGACAGGAAGAACCCCTGCTGCATGTTCGCGATGTTCGTATTGCCGAAATTCTCCACCGCGGAGTTCAACGTCAGCATCCCACCCGGTGCGATGCTCTCCGGCATGAAGGTCGCCGGCACCGCCTTGCCCACGCGCGACCCCGGCATGTAGCCCGGGTTCGCCGCATCCAGCACCGGCGTGGCCTGACCCGAATGCGGATATAGGAACCGCAGACCCTGCCGATCATCGCCATGCAGCTCGACGATGTTGCTCGAGCTGATCGGCCCGCCGGCCGGATACGCCGGATTCATCGTCCCGATGAACCAGGTCGTCCCCGGCGCCTCCGTCCCCTGCGGATCATGCCCCAATCCCAGCGCGTGTCCGAGCTCGTGCGTCGCCACCAGAATGAACGCAATTCCGTTCTGCTGCCCGTTGCCCACGATGTCGCAGTCCGGGTCCGGCGTGAAATTCCAGTTGTAGCCCGCCGCGTCCGCGCCGAACACCATGTCCATGTCGTACCACTGCGCGCCGTTGTTCACCATGTACGTGACCGCCAGCACGCCCGGGTCCAGTTCGGACGGATCAACCGCCGCCGTGTCGCTGTAGCCGTCATAGTGATCGATGGTGTAGTCCTGGTCGTTGATCGTCCCGGCATACGTGAAGTCCGCCGACGGCACGATCATCCACAGCCCCAGCGCCCCGCCATAGAGCTCCGTCGTCACGCCGCCGGGCGGAAACGTGCTCGGCGATAGATACCGCTGGCTGAACGCACCCGCCCAAACCACGTTCGCGCCCCCGATGTTGTAGTAGCTGAACGCCCGCGCCGCCGGCGCCCACGCCAACAGCAGCACCGCGACCAGCAACAGCCCGCTTGCAGGAAGTCGCGCTCTCATCACCGGCCCCTCCCGTCCTGCGCCGCCGGCCGCGCGGGCCCCGCACTCTTCTCCGCCTCCGCTGCTGGCGCCGTAGCCGGTCGCACCGCCTGCCCCGGCCGGAGTGTCTGCGGCAACTCACCGCGCCCCGCCGGTGGCCCATTCCCCACCTGCCCCGCCGCGGCCCGAAGCGGTACCGCCTTCATCTCCGCCAGCGCCGGCCGCCCCGCCGGCGCCGTCAGCCCGTGCTCGCGACTCCGCACCAGGATCGGCCGCAACTGCGCCACGAACTCCTCATACGTCAGCCCCTCAGCCGGCGCCGCCGTCGGCTGCACGTTCGCCACGCGCACTCCGCCCGCAGCGTCCACCAGCCCGGACGTCGCGTACGCATTCGCCGTCCCCACGGGGCCGGCCGCTGCCGCCGTCTGCACGCACCCCGCCGCGTCCACCCCCGTCACGGGGCGCCCCGCCGCGTCCCGCACGCGGGCCACTCCCCCGCCGTCGGTCGTCACGCGAAACGCCCCCTGCGTCAGCCCGACGACCGGATGCACCTTGTATTCCGGCAGCAGGAACAGCACCCAGCGCTCCCCGACCGCCAGCGTCGGCGCATCGGCAATCCGCAGGGTCATGTCCCCGACCGTCCCGCCCGGCACCTTCAGCACGAAGCTCGTCCCCGCATCCGCGTGCCGCCCCTTGAGGTAGTCCACGCGCTCGAACACCACCTCCGTCTCAATGCGCCGCGGACTGTCCGCCCAGTACGACCGCGTCGCGGCAACTTCACCAACAATCACCTGCCCCGCGCAATCCGCCAGCATCGCCGCGCTCATCGGCACAACCGACGCCGCCTGAGCCGGCGCCGCCAGCCCGCCGCTCACAACGACGACCGCCAGCCACAGCGCTCCAGCGCCGCGGCGGGCACGAGTTGAGGTCAGCATGCTCTTCCTTCCTCTCTGCCCGGCGCGAACGGTCAGGCCACCGTCCCGTCGCCGCGGCACCACCCGCGCCACCCGCCACGCCGATTATAACCGCACCCCCCGCGCCGGCGCGCTGCCTTTTCCTGTGGCCGATAAGCGCGCCGTGCCCCGCTGCTAGATCGCGAACTTGATGTTCATGATGTCCCCGTCCTGCACCACGTACCCCTTCGGCTCCATGCGAATCTTATTGGCCGCTTTCGCCTCGCGCATCGAACCCGCCTTGTGAAAATCTTCGAACGCGATCGTCTCCGCCTTGATGAACCCGCGCGCCAGGTCCGTGTGGATCTTCCCCGCCGCCTCCACTGCCGTTGCCCCCTTCACCAGCGGCCACGCGCGGCACTCGTCCTCGCCCGCCGTCAACATGGAGATCATGCCCAACGCGTCAAAGCACGTCCGCACGAGCCGATCCCGCGCCAGCGCCGCCATGCCGTACTCCTGCATGAACGCCGGTCGGTCGGCCGGCTCCAGCGCAATGAGGTCCGCCTCCAGCGGCGCACACACCGCCATCGTGGCGGCCGCATGCGGCGCCCGGAACGACGGCTCCTTCCCAATCCCGCTTTCCCCGACATTGATCACCACGAGCTGCGGCTTCTGCGTCAGGAACCCGAAGCTGCGCAGCATCTTCTCCTCTTCGCCTGGCTTGATGACCGTGCTCAACGGCTTCTCGTTCTCCAGCGCCTGTTCGCACTTCTTGAGCAGCTCCAACTCGTGTTTCTGCTGGTCGCGCTCCTTGGTCGGCTTGGTGATCGCTTTCTCGAGCTTGTCGATGCGCCCCGCGCAGATCGCAAAATCCGCCAGCAGCATCTCGTCGCGGATCTGCGTCAGGTCGCGCTCCGGATCGACGCGCCCCTCATGCAGCGTGACCGATCCCGACTCGAATGCCCGCAGCAGCACCACCAGGGCATCCGCCTGGCGCAGAGTTGGCAGATGTTTCTCCAGACCCGCTTTTTCCACGTCCCCCTCCGCGCTGCCCGGCAGGTCGACGAAATCCATCGTCGCTTCCGTGCGCTTCTTCGGCTTGTAGATCTTCTGCAGAAAGTCCAGCCGCGGCTCGGGAATGTGCACGGCCGCCAGGTTCTCCTCCGCCAACTTCAAATGGTCCGCCGGCAGCCCGGTGATCGCGCGAAACAACGTGGTCTTGCCCGAGAACGGAAACCCGACAATGGCGACGCGCATGATTCTGCCTCCAGTCGATCACGGCTCCGTGACGGCACCCGCACGGCGCGCGGCCAGCCGGGCCCGCTCCCCGGGAACAACCCAACCGTTCGCACCCCGGCGGCCCACGACCCGGGCTGCGGCTTGTGAGCCCTTTCAGCCGATGCTATCATACTGCCGCTTCGCGCCCGCGCGTAGCGGCGCAGGGTATTCCCGTGCCTCGCGGCAAAGGAAATCCATGGCGAAACGCGTGACTGGCTGCCTGCTCCTCGGTCTGGGCGCCGTGCTGCTGTGCGGCTGCCCCGCGGAAAACTACCCCGACACCGTCCCATCCACGCTGCGTGACATCAACCTCATCGTCAACAACACCGACCTCACGCTCACGCAGCGCCGGGCGAAGCTGGCCGAGCTCGGCCTCTCCGCCGAGATCATCAATGTCCTCTTCTCGACCGAGCGCACGGCCAATCAGTTCGGCGGCGACCTGCGGACCGCCTATGACAAGGTCGTCGCCGGCCGCCTGCTCGACCTCACTCCCGATGAAGTGCAGCTCTACGGGGACGGGGCCAGCGCGGCCGATACCACGCTGAGCATTACGCTCACCGACGCGGAAGCCCAGGCCATCGTCTCCTTTTTCGATGACCTGCACATTACCACCAGCGCCAGCCTGGAAGCCTATCTGGATACGCCGGACGCCGCGGTGCCCGATACCATTCCCGACGGCGTCCTGAAATCGTTGTTTGTCGACTTCGACCCGCAGCTTCTGCTGCCCAATCTACCTTAGAGGAGGCCTCGGATGAGTGCACGGAAGTACTATGTCGCCATCGCTCTCGGCGCCGTCAGCCTGCTGCTGCTCGCAAGCTGCGCCCCGCCCCCCCAGACCTGCAACAAGTACGGCTGCAGCGACGCCGCCACCGCCACGACCAAGATCGCATCCGGCGATTTCGCCAATCTCAACGCCGCCGATGTCCAGGTCGTCGTGAACCTGGCCGCCCAGGCCAGCGGCACCACCGTGCCGTTCACGGAGGACCAGGCCAACGCCATCGTCGTGTTCCTCCATGACAACAACATCGGCACCAAGGAAGATCTGACCGCCTTCATCGCCCAGGCGGAGGCCGACCCGAACTCGGTCGTGATTTCCGACACGGTCCGCGCACAGTTCGAAGCGCTGAGCGCCACCGACTACGCCGGCCTGCTCCAGAATCTCGGCCAGCAGCAGCCGTAAGCACCACCTCGGCGGCCGGCACACGGCCGGCTCCCCAGCACACCCGGAACACCCCCGCTCCCTGGCGTGGGTGTTCCGTTTGTCTAAAATACCCGGTGCGCGGTGGCGGGCTGACCGGTTCCAGGTGGCCGACGCCAGCCGCGACCGTTGTCAGGTGCTCGCTCGCCATGTTCACCGGTGTCGTCCAGGCTCTGGGTACCGTCGTGGGGGTCGAGCCTGCGCCGCGCCCGCACGGCCCCGGCGGCCTGGCCCACCGTTTCGACCTCGACCTCGGGGCGCTCGCCGCCGGACTCCAGCTCGGTGCCAGCGTCGCCGTGAACGGGGTCTGCCTGACCCTCGCCGAGCGCCGCGGCACCGTCGGCGTGTTCCACGTCGTGCCCGAAACCTGGCAGCGCAGCACCCTCGGCAGCCTGCGCCGCGGCGACGCCGTCCACCTTGAAAACGCCCTCCGTGTCGGCGACGCACTCGACGGCCACTTCGTCCAGGGCCACGTCGACGGCACCGGCCGCCTTGAACGCATCGAGCGCCGCGCCGGCGAGTGGAAGCTCTGGATTCAGGCGCCCGTCGAACTGGTCCGCTACATCGTGCCCAAGGGCTCCATCGCCATCGACGGCACGAGTCTCACGATCGTCGACGCCACCGGCGAGTTGTTCTCCGTCGCGCTGATTCCCACGACGCTTGAGCGCACGACCTTCGCTCACCGCCAGCCCGGCGACCGCGTCAACCTTGAGACCGACATCCTCGCCCGCCTTATCGTCGCCCGCCTCGACGCCCTCGCCGCGAACGGCTCCACTGGCGGTCGCCTCACCTGGGAGCAGCTCCAGGCCGGCGGGTTCGCCCCATGACCGCCGCCGAACCAGCCCCCCTTGCCGTCGCGCCCCGCCCGCTCATCGGCATCACATTGGGCGACCCGCTCGGCGTCGGCCCCGAGACCATCGTCAAGGCCCTCGCCGATCCCGCCCTGCGTGGCCGCGCTCGTTTCGTCGTCTTCGGTCTGCACGACGTCCTCGAAGTCGCTGCTGACCAGGCCGAGATCAACCCCTACTGGTGGCGCGAACCCTACGACCACGGCCCGCGCGTCAGCTCCGGCGTGCTCGTCATGGACTTCGACGAGATCCCGCCGCTGCGCGTCAACGGCCTGCGTGCTGTCGACCCCCAGGCCGGCCACGCCTCCTTCCGCTTCGTCGAAGAAGGCATCCGCCACCTCCGCGCCGGCACGCTCGACGCTCTCGTCACCGGCCCCATCAGCAAGCAGGCCTGGCACGAGTCCAACCACAAGTTTCAGGGCCACACCGACCTGCTCGCCCAGCGCTTCGAGACCAAGCGCGTCACCATGACGTTCGTCGCCGGCTCCCTACGTGTGGCCCTCGCCTCCGACCATGTCCCCCTCTTCGAGCTGCGCAACCGCTTCACCATCGGCCTCGTCCACCAGCCCATCGATCTCCTCGACCGCGCCCTGCGCGACTGGTTCGGCCTCACCCGCCCGCACATTGGCGTGCTCGGCCTGAACCCGCACGCTGGCGAGCGCGGCCTGCTCGGCGATGAGGAGGAACGCATCATCGAGCCGGCCCTGGCCATCGCCCGCGATGCCGGCCTGCATGTCACTGGCCCGCTGCCGCCCGACACCGCCTTCATCCCCGACGTCGCCCGCCGCTTCGACGGCCTCGTCGCCATGTACCACGACCAGGGCCTCATCCCCGTCAAGATGGCCGCCTTCAACCACGCCGTGCAGGTCACCCTGGGTCTCGGCGCCATCCGCACCAGCCCCGATCACGGCACGGCCTTCGACATCGCCGGCAAAAACCGCGCCGACGCCGGCAGCATGCGCGCCGCCCTCGAACTCGCCATCGACCTCGCCACCATCCGCCTCCGCCAACGCGCTGCCATCCCCCAGTAACGTCAAGACGGAGCCTGTCCCGAACGAACGTGAGCGACGGCCGATGTATGCGGCGTCAGACGCCCCCGCCTCACGTTTGCACGTTTTCACGTTTGCACGATGCCCTGTCCCCTTTCACCTGTCCCCTGTCCCGGTTTGACCCCCTTCCCGCTTTCCCTCCCCGCGCCGCCCTCGCCACCTCGCCTCCGGCGCGCGACAATGCCCCGGGCCTGCCAGCCCCCAGCGAGGACTACCATGCAACGCACGCACCTGCCTCGTCTTTCGCTCACCGTGCTGATCATCGCCGCCGCGGCCGCCATCGCCGCCGCCCAGCCCGCCGCGAACCCCGCGCACCTCACACAGGCCGACCTCCTGCGGCGCATCATCGACCTCGACCGCCTCACCACGCCCCCACCTGCCGGCGAACGCACCGGCATGTTCTCCAGCTACGACCGCGCCAGCCAGCTTGACGCCACCGGCAAGCAGATCGGCTGGGACGCCAACAACGACTGGGGCCAGTTCATCCGCCACCAGGACGACGGCTGGGACGTCATGGCCGAAATGACCGGCCCCGGCGCCATCACCCGCATCTGGTCCGCCAACCCCCAGGGCGTCATCCGCATCCTCCTCGACGACGAGCCCGTCATCGACCTGCCTTTCGCCGAGTTGCTCTCCGGCCGTCTCGAGCCTTTCACCGAACCTTTCGTCTACCGCGGCCTGAACTGCTATTTCCCGCTCGGCTACGCCAAGAGCTGCAAGGTCCTCTGCCGCGAGAGCCGCGCCTACTACCAGATCAACTATGTGCAGTTCGCCCCGGGCACGACCGTCGACCGCTTCCAGATGCAGCTCGACGAGGCCGCACAGGCCGCCCTCGCCGAAGTCAAACAGGCCCTCACCGAAGGTCTCTCGGAAAAGCAGGTCCTCGGCGGTCGCGCCATGCCCGTCGCCGAGCAGAAGGACCTCGCCCCCGGCGACAAACTGCAATGGGACCTCACCGGCGCCGGCACCGTCCGGGCCCTCTACGTCGGCCTCACCGACAAGGTCGACCCACGCGAGCTCTACGCCCTGCACCGCTGCGTTCTGCGCGTCTACGCCGACGGCGAAAAGACGCCTTGCGTCGAAAGCCCGCTCATCGACTTCTTCGGCTCCGGCTTCGACCTCATTCCCTTCAATAGCCTCCCCATCGGCACCAAGCGTGCCAGCGAACTCGTCTCCATCCCCCTGCCCGACCGCCACGCCGGCGAAGACCGTTTCCTGTACTGCTTCTTTCCCATGCCCTTCCGCAATGGCCTGCGCGTCGAGATCGAGAACCTCAACGAGGGCAAAAAGCCCATCGGCCTCCTGCTCCACCTCCGCGTCGACAAGCGCCCCCCCGCCGCCGATGCCCTCCGCTTCCACGCCCGCTTCCACAAGGAAGACCCCTGCGAGTCCTACGACTACCCTATCCTCGAAGCCACCGGCCGCGGCCGCATCGTCGGTTGCGTGCTCAACGTCGATTGTCCCCGCGCAATATGGTGGGGCGAAGGCGACGAGAAGCTCTGGCTCGACGGCGAGAAGTTCCCGTCATACTTCGGCACCGGCTCCGAGGACTACATCAGCGACGCCTGGGGCCTGCACGAGCACATCCGCCCCCTGCAGGGTGTGACGCGCACCGGCCCGTACGGCAAGAACTCCGCCTACCGCTGGCACATCCCCGACTGCATCAACTTCCAGAAGTCCGTCCGCTTCACCATCGAGAACTGGCAGTTCGGCAAAGAAAAGGACACCTATTACAGCACCGTCGCCTACTGGTACGCCGACGCCGCCGCAAAGGATACGGCCAAGCCGCTCGCCAAGGCCGACCTCACCGTCCCCGGCCTGCGCATCCCCGGCGCCATCGAAGCCGAAGCCGTCATCATCGGCACCGGCTGGGGCAACGTCGTCAAACAACCCAAGGGCGGCGACTACGAGCTCTCCAAGGAAGCCGCCGTCATCATCTCCACCGACCAGCCCGTCACCATGCGTCTTCCGTCTGACGCCGACCGCGTCGCCCGCCTCCAGCTCCGTGTCAGTACGCACCGCACCTTCGAGACCATCACCGCGACCGCCGCCGACGGCCGTACCATCGGCACCGTCAAGTATGACCTCGCCGCAGCCGGCACGTACACGGTCGGCGTCATCAAGCTCACCAAGGGCCCCAACGACATCACCGTACAGTGCCCCAAACCTGCCGTGCTCGACTGCTGGATGCTCGCTGACCTGCCGCGCAGCAACCGCGGCCCCGAGGGGGAAGACCTCAAGATCGTCGACGCCGGCAAGGCACAGCACACGCTCGAGTACGGCACCCTCGACTGGTCCGCCGGCGCGCAGCTCGCCCTCGACTTCCCCGCCGTCGGCGACACGATCACCTTCGCCCTGCCCGAGCAGAAGACCGACCTCTCCGTGCTCGTGAATCCCCGCGTCACGTGCGACTCGCGCGGCGGCCGTTTCCAGACCCTCCTCGACGGCCAGCCCCTCGGCGAACCTTTCGACACCTACGCAGCCGAGCCCACCCTCAAGACACTCACCACCGGCACCGCCAATCTCACTGCCGGCCCGCACCAGCTCGCCTTCCGCGCCGTCGAGCCGAATCGCGCCGCCAAAGGCCGCTGCCTCGGCCTCGACGTCGTCGAACTCGTCCGCACGTTCGGCCGCCACGCCCAGGAAGCCGAGACCCTGAAGATCACCGGCGGCGAAGGTGACGCCCACGAAACCCAGCCGATCGATGGCGCCAGCGCCGGAGCCCATCTCTGGTGCAAACCCGCCGCCACCGGCGCCTGGATCGAAATCGAGCTCCCCATCGCGACCGCCGGCCGCTACAAGCTGTCGGCCGTTTACACGCGCTCGTGGGACTACGGCCTCGTGCAGGCCTACGTCAACGGCAAGCCGGCCGGCGAACCGGCCGACACCTACGCCCGCCAGATCGAGCCCGGCTTTGTCGTTCCCCTCGGCACCTTCGAACTGCCCGCCGGCCCCGCCCGCGTGAAGTTCGAAGTCACCGGCAAAGGCCCGTCCTCAACCGGCTACTACTTCGGCATCGACTGCCTCGTCGCCGAACCCGCCGGGAAATAGCCCGCCATGGACGCCGCAGCAGCACGCGATCGCGGGACGCCCACGGTCGCAGTCCCGTAGCGTCAGGCCTCCGTGCCTGACGTGAACTACCGTCGACTGTCCTGCTGTCCCAGTGCGCAGCCGCACCTGTTGGTTCACCCCGACCGCGGCGGATACGTCGGCGCCGTCCACGGCGTCAGCGTCTTGAATAGCGCCACCGGATCGGTCAAGGGCAGCGTATGCGGCAGCGCAAACAGCTCGCCGTACTCAAACCCGCTCCGCGAACCGTCGGCCGCGTCCAGCGCCCGAATGCGGTGCAATAGCTTCGCCAGGCGCTGCTCGTCAAACTGCGATTTGTACACCGAGATCGCCGCGATCTTCTGCGCATACACGTCGCTGATGTCCATCACGAACGACCCTGGCCAATGCGTCAGCTCCGCACTCGCCGCCACCGGCCGATACCACAGCCAGTCGATGCGGTGCGGTGGCGTCCCGTCGAAGCGGTCGTCCCACTTGGTGAGCTGCGAATAGAACCGCGCCCCCTCCAGAATCAGTTGTGCCTGGTAATGGTCCGGCGACGCCCCCGGTGTCCGCCCCGCCATCCCCACCACAATCCGCGGCCGCCAGCGCCGCAGCACCGTTGCCACCGCGTACCGCGCCGGCGGTCCGTCCATCAGCTCGCGATTCGTCAGTCCCAGCGTCACCAGGTGCTTCACCCCTAGAATCTGCGCCGCTTCCGCCAGCTCGCGCGCGCGAAGCTCCGGCGTGCCGCGCGGCGTTGGCTCCCCGTTGGTCATGTGCACGACGCCCACCTTGTGCCCCAGCTTCACGAGTTTGGCGATCGTCCCCCCGCACGTGATCTCCAAATCGTCCGGGTGGGGCATGGCGAAAACGATGTCGAGCGGCTCCGTGGACACAACGCCTCCTTACCGGCGCTCCTGTGCCACTGCCCTATGCGTGGTGGCCATGTGCCACTGCTCTGCGAGCAGTGGCGTTCGCTGCAATCGCAGGAGCACCAACCCCCAATTGTATCGTCAGCCCTCCGCGTCGCGCGTAGCGTCGTCCCCCTGCGCCTCCGGCTACTGCGCCGTCGGATACCGCGGCGTCGTCACCACTCCTTCATCACTCAGCAGCACGTTCAGCGTCGGATGCGCCAGCACCTCCGCCACCGTCATCTCCGCCCCGTTCACCACGATCCGGTTCCGCACCAGCCGAATCCCGTGGCTGTAGTCCATGTACGTCGCTTCATGTCCGAGATACAGCGGCTGAATCGGTGTCCCGTTGAGCTGGTGCCACCCGTAAATCGCCACCTTCCCCGGCGTCGTCACTAGTCGCGGCGTGATCACCACGTCCTTCTTGATCCCGCCGACCAGCGGCCCCAGCGCGTATCCCTGCCGCTGCGTCTCCACCATCTCGTGATGCCGGAAGAACGTCGTCGGCAGCATAATGTCCACCGTTGTCGGACTGATCGGCGCCGGCGCCAGCTTCACCGTCGCGCTCGTGTAGATGTCGTTCACCATCTTCCGCGTCGGGAGCAGACACCCCAGTCCGTCCGCGATCGTCTGCGCGATGGCCGGACTCATCGGCATCCGCACGAAGTCGCGATCCAGTCCGATCGACAGGTAGTCCGGCGCCACTTCGTACGTCGCCTGCGTGTAGACACCGTCAATCGTCGCACTCACCGTGATGGGCACAAACGTCCGCAGAAAGCCCGGCACATTCCCGCTGAGAATCTGCTGCACCACGCGCGGCTCGCGCGTCGCCCGGTCCAGCCCGACCACCGACGCCAGAAACTCGCTCCCCACCACCGCCCCCGCTGCCCGATCCTTGAACACGCCCCGCGTCCCGCGCTGCTGCAGCACCTGCACGTCCGCGGCATCGAACGCCGCGTCCCCGTTCGCGTCGAACGCCGCCCGACAGGCCGCCACGCACCGCGCATCCGGCAGCCCCGGCGTCACGCCCGGTCCCGCCATGACCGTCCCCAGCGCCGCCAGATCCGCCGCGTCCGTGTCGCCGTCCACGTCGTAGTCCCCGTTGGCGATCACTTCGCATTCGTCCGGCAATCCGTCCCCGTTGCAGTCCGCGCTCGTCCCCGCCGCCAGATCCTGCTGGTCCGCCACCCCGTTCCCGTTGCAGTCCGGCGCCACCACCCGCACGTTGTCGAAGATCACGAAGTTGTCCTCGGGCGGCACCGCGATCGACGCGTACGGGTCCATCTGCCCCAGCATGACATCCCCACTCGTCGCCGTCGTGTCCACCCGCATCGTCAACTGCCGCCCGTTCAGCCGCCACTCCACTACCGCCCCGCGCCGCCGCACCTCCACCTCCACCCATTGCTTCCCCGGCGCCCCGGCCGTCTCCGCCGGCGGCGCCGGAAACAGGGTCTGGTACAGCGCACTGGTGTGATCCCGGCTCCCGGCCGCGTACCCGCCCGTCCCCACCGCCTGCAGTGTCGCCCCGCTATACGCTCGGTAGTCGTCCGCCGCCCCGCCCTCACCGGACACCGCGTTCCAGACCCCGTCGCTGGCCGTGTTGTCGCTCCACACCACGCGATCGGCGTGATGGTGCAGCCCCATCATCGCAAACTGCGTCGAGCCCGTGCCCCCGCCCGCCCCGCCGTTGTAGTTCAGCCACATGTCGCAGCGCAGCGTCTGGTCCCCACCGAAAACCTGCCCGAGCGGGTACACACTCACCGCATCCTTGGCCGCCACGGCATCATTGCCGTTCACCATCATCCGCAGCCCGCGTGTCGTCCCGCCCACACTGTGTGGCGCCGGCAAAATCCCCCGCACGCTATAGTCGTACGCGAAGTCCACCACGCAGTCCCCGCCATAGCTCCACACGCTCCACTGCCCCGCCGATGTCCCCGCGTCGAAGTCGTCCGCCAGCAGCACGGCCTCGCCGTCCCCGCTCGCCACACTTGCCATCGCTAGCGCCGCCACGAGTGCCATCCCGGTCAGCCGGATCGACTTCATGCGTGCTCCTCCGATTCGCTCCACCCGCCGCGCCGCCAGAAATGCTCAGACGCGACGGTCGCCCCCATTGTACCGCCTCCCCGCCCCCCTTCGTCCTTCAATCCCTTAGTCCCTTAATCCCGGCCCCCGTGCGATCTTCGGCGTTTCCCACGCTCGGGCGGATGACTGACGGCTTCCTCACCACCCCACCGGCTTCAGATTCGCACCGCCCGCCCACACGCGCCGCACCGTCTCCACATAGTGCCGGTAATTGGCCAGCGGCACATCCGGCGGCACGCGATGATCGCAGAACCCGATATACCCGCCTTCCGCCACCAGCGGGGCCAGCCGCGCCACCTCCCGCTCGATCCCCGCCGGCGTCCCCGCCAGAATCCGCTTGTCGAAGCCACCCAGCATCAGCAACTCCCGCCCGTACTCCCGCCGTAGCGCCACCGGGTCCGCCCCCCACGTCCCCACCTCCACCGGAATCAGCCCGTTCACCCCTGCCTCGAGCCACAAGGGGAGCAGCGCATCCACCTTGCCGTCGCAGTCCACCCAGATCACGTCCACCCCGTGCCGCCGCAGCAGTCCCGTGATCCGCCGGTAGTGCGGCACCAGGTACTGCCGCACGTGCCGCGGACTCAGCAGCGGCCCCGTGTTGAAGCACATGTCCTCCCAGAACTCCGCCCCGTCAAACTGCACGCCCGTCGCCAGCACGCGCTCCAACACGCCGTACACGCAATCCGCGACCGTCGTCACCATCTCTTCAAACCACGCCGGCTCGCGCAACACCACCCGCGACAGATTCTCCACGCCCATCCAGCTCCGCAGCCGCCCGTATAGACTCCCCGCCGGCAGAAACAGCGGATGTTCGCGCGCCGGATCGCCCCACCACCGCACGCACGCGCTCAGCTCTGCCGGCAACCGCTCCGGCTGACTCGGGTCCAGCCGCGGCTTGAACAGCCGCCGCCAGCTGTTGCGATCCGCGAGCGCATGCGCCAGATGTTGCGGAATCGACCCCAGCGCCTTGCGCCGCAGCACGCGCACCCCGTCCGCCTGCTGCGCCACCTCGTGATCCCCCCGATCCTCCAGCACACGCTCCTCGAACCCCGGCACCAGCCCCGTCGCAATCCCCTCTCCGCGCGTCTGTACCGTCCCCGGACTGAACGCGTTGTCGGGCGCATTCAGCAGGTATTGCTCAAGCCCCTCCATGCCGAAGTACGCCGCACTGCTTTCCGGCGTGATCTGCCGCGGCAACCCCTGCTCATACCACGCCGTCAGCGTCTCATCCCAGAACCCGAAGTCGCTCAACGGCGCCCGGTCGCGTGGCTGGTAGTGCATCGTCGCCCAGAATCGCTGCCGGTCGTTCATACCCGCTCCCTGCCAGGCGCGTCCCTTTCCTCCGACCGGCGGTCGCGCTGCGCGGGTCACCGCACCTACTTCGCGGTCAGCAGCCCGTGCCCCTTCAGATAATCAATCACCTGCTGCGCCGCCGCCTGCGGCGCCAGCGCCCCGCTGTCCAGCACGATCTCCGGCTTCAGCGGCTCCTCGTACGGCGCCGACACGCCCGTGAACTCCTTCAGCTCACCCGCGCGGGCCTTCTTATACAGTCCCTTCGGGTCGCGCTGCTCGCACAGTTCCACGGGCGCCTTCACGAACACCTCGATGAAAGGCAGCCCGCCGGCTTCGTGCGTCTTGCGCGCCTGGTCGCGGTCCGCCCGGTACGGGCTGATAAAGCTCGTGCAAGTCAGCACGCCCGCGTCCGCGAACAGCTTGGCCACCTCGCCGATCCGGCGGATGTTCTCGTTCCGGTCCTCGGGCGAAAACCCGAGGTTCTTGTTCAACCCGTGCCGGATGTTGTCGCCGTCCAGGACGTACGACAGGTGCCCCTGCTGCACCAGCGCATGCTCCAGCGTGAACGCGATCGTGCTCTTGCCCGACGACGGCAGCCCCGTAAACCAGACTGTCGCCCCCTTCTGCTTCAGCAGCGTCTGCCGGTCCGCGCGATCCACGTGCCCCTCGTGCCAGGTGATGTTGGTGGCGACTTGCTTGGTCATGATCTTCCTTTGCTCCCGCGGCCACCTCGGCCGCTGCTGCCTGAGTCTCAGAGCGGCGAATTCTCCGCCCCCAGCGCGCCAGTGTCAAACCGGACCCCGGAACCCCGTCCGCCACGCACGCCGTCAGAGGCACGGCGCCCCCAAAGAAACGGGGGCGTACGGTCACCAGACCGCACGCCCCGCTCCACTACCAATCCGTCTCCGCGCTTACCGTCGCCGCAGAGCAAGCACACCCGCCAGCGCCAGCGCGAGCGCCGTCGGTTCCGGTACAATCGTCAGGCCGCTCAGCCCGCCGCCCTTGTTGTAACCGCTCGCCCAGCCACCGACGATCCCTGTATCGCCGACCGTCGTTAGCAGACCACTCGTGACGTCGAGCCGGTACAGGAAGTTCGTCCCGTTGTAGTCGCCATCGCCGATGAAGTAGTACCCGGTCACCGGGTCATACTCCATGCCCGCCGTCTGGCCGAGCGAAACACCGGCACCGCTCGCGTTGACAACCGTCTTGGAGTCGATCACCGCCCCGGTCACCGGGTCAAGCTTCCAGAGCAAGGCCGCCGGATTGGCCCCGCTGGTGGCGTAGCCCGTGTCGACCACCCACAGCGAACCATCGGGGCCAAACGTCATGGCGCTGGCGTCGGTAATCGCCAGGCCATTCATCGCGCTGACGAGCGTCGCCGCACCGGTGCTTGTGTTGATTGTGAAGAGCGTTGCCTGCGCGTTCGCGCTGAAAATACCGTAGAGGGTGCCCGTGCCAGACTGAAAGGCCAAATCACCTTCGTACACATACGTGCCGGACGGGAACGGAGGAATCGGGAAGACGTCGCCCACGCGTGTAACGTATCCGGTCACAGGATCGATGCGCACGAAGGTGTCCTTGAGGCGAATCGCGTCCGCGTTGGCGCCGGCATAGTGGTCATCCATGCCGTACAGAAAGCCATCGGGCCCCATCGCGATGTCCGAGATGCTGCGGCAGTTGACGAACGTGCCCGACCCGGTCGGCGCCCGCAATGTGCGCGGGTTGGAGCCGGCCCCCGTGGTCAGGTCAATGTCCCACAACGTGGTCGGGTTGGAACTGGTCGAAGTCGTGGTGCGATAGCTGCATCCCAGCGCACGCACCGGAACCGCCCGAGACTCCACAGTGAGCGTGCAACAAAGCACCAGGGCCAAGAACACGGAACGCATGACTCTTCCTCCAACTGGCCCCCGACTCCTGCCTCTTCCTCAACCACACCCTGCGGTGATCGAGTGCGACGTTACCATAGCGAAACACTCGGCCAGCCTCAATAGGAATTCAACCACGCTCGCGCCGTCTACGGCAGGCGCCCGTGCGAAGCTAGAAACCCATCATGCAGGACTGGCGTAGGGGTCTTATAGGACGTTCCACCCCCCGTCCCCCGGTCCCTCAATTCCTCTCCCCCTCATCGCTCGGCACCTTCCGGATACGCAATAATCTCCACCCACAGCCCCCCCGGCGCCTGCAGATAGAAGCTCCGCGTCCGGTCGCGGTGCGGCTTGATCGTCGCCCCGTGCTTGGCCGCCAGCCGCTCCAGCTCCACGTCGGTCACCCGCCACGCCAGATGACTCGGGTGCTGCTCCGCCCGCACGAACGCCAGCCGTGCCCCTGCGGCCTCCACCAGCGCCCACGTCGCATCCTGGTACAACGCGCGACTGCCCGGAATGACGTTCGCATACCACGCCACCGCTTCCGCAATGTCGGGCACTTGCTGCGCAATGTGGTCGAATCGCATGGCCGCCGTTGTCGCGCCGTCCGGCATCACCGCACCTCCGCTCGCCTTGCATGCTCGCCCAAGCTGCCCGCCCGTTCCACCCGCCTACGGGCGTCGCCTGTATGTCCGGCCGCCAATTCTATGTACCCACCATCACCCCGGTCAGGTAAAATGCCCCGCGGCATGGCACGCCCCCGCCCCCGTCATTCCGGGGGCGCGCAGCGACCAATCGCACCGCCCGTCGCGGTATCCAGTTCGTTCGTAATTCGTGATTCGAGATTCGTCCTCCCCACCTGTCCCCGGCCGCGTGCCCCTGTCCCCACCTCCCCGCTTTCCCACTCCAGCTACCCAAGCTGGAACAGCTTCGCCGTCCGTGTCATCTCCAGCAGGTACCGCACGCCCGCGCTGACATGCGTCATCGGCACATTCCCAAACCGCGTCCGCAGCACCTTCCCCAGCGCGATCAGCGCCCCGAGTTGCCGGCTGCTGATGCCCGGCGTATCCTCGAGGTTGATCTCCGCCGTCAGCTTGGCTGGCTCCGCCAGCGTCTCACCCAGACAGTGCGCCAGCACCTGTTCATAGTCGGCCGGGAGCTGCGCGAGGATGTCCGCCTGGTTCCGAAGGAAGAACTCGAGATGATCACCCTGCCGACGCAGACCCAGCGGCGCCAGGTCCGGCATCGTATCGGGCGCTTGTTCCTGGAGGGTGCTCACAAAGACTCCTGCCGCGAGCGGCTACGCCCATCCTATCGGTATTGCGCCCGTCCCCGTCCACCCTGTCAAGGGAATTCGGCGTATACTCCTGGCGCTTCCGCCGCCGCGCCACCGCGCTGCACGCGCAACGCCGGCAGCGTGAACTGGCGGCTTGCACAGTGGTTATGCTGTGCGCCAGCGCGGCGCGCATGCTTTGCGCCTCGCAGTTGCCTGGAGTACCGGATGAAACCTGTCCTCAAAATACACCGTCGCCCCAACGTGCACGACCTGCCCCTGCCCCAGTATATGAGCGCCCACGCCGCCGGCCTGGACCTCTACGCTGCCAACGACGAGCCCCTCGCCATCGCCCCGGGCGAGATCAAGCTCGTCCCGACCGGCTTGTGCGTCGAAATCCCGCCGGGCTACGAGGGCCAGGTGCGGGCCCGCAGCGGCCTCGCGCTCAAGCACGGCCTCATGCTGCCGAACGCCCCCGGCACGATCGACGCCGACTATCGCGGCGAGCTCCAGGTCATCGTCGGCAATTGCGGCCGCGCGCCGTTCACCGTCACGCGCGGGATGCGCTTCGCGCAGCTCGTCATCAGCCCGGTGGCCCACGTGGATGTCGTCGAGGTCACCGAACTGGCCGACTCGATCCGCGGCGCCGGCGGCTTCGGCCACACCGGACACTAGGTACGGGGAGCAGCGGCGATGCGAACGTGGCTGGTGCTCGCGTACGGGCTGCTGTTCAGCGGCGTGTCAGGCTGCTTCCGCCTGCCCGCCCCGACCCTGCACGAGGAAGCGCGCGGTCGCATCTACGTGCTGCCGGGCGTGAACAGCGCCACGCACAACTACGGCGACCCGTACCGGGCCTTCCGCGACGCCGGCGTGGACTGCGCAATCCACATCTCCGAGTGGGATTCGTTTGCCTACGACATGCTCAAGCAGCTCACCGACCACCAGCGCAACCTGGCCCGCGCGCAGCGCGTCGCCGCCGAGATCGCCGCGTACCGCCGCGCCCATCCCGACGCGCCGGTGTACCTCGTCGGCTACTCGGCCGGCGGGGGCGTCGCGTTGCTGATTGCGGAGGCCTTACCCAACGACGTCCATGTGGAAAACATCGTCCTCGTGCAGTCCGCGATCAGTCCGCGCTACAACCTGTCCCAGGCCCTGTCGCACGTCGACGGGCACGTGCTGTGCTTCTACTCTCCACTGGATGTGTTCGTGCTCGGGCTCGGCACGGGCGCCCTGGGCACCGTCGATCGCGAGCATACGGCCTCCGTCGGCCAGCGCGGCTTCGATGTGGTGGCCGCGATTCCCGCGGCGGATCAGCGCAGCAAGCTCGTGCAGCAGTCGTGGGAACCCGCGATGGTCTGGTCGGGACATCTGGGCAACCACTTGAGTCTGTTCTCGTACGCGTGGAACCGCCGGTACGTCGCGCCATGGTTGCTGCGCACCGGCCCGGGCCAGCCCTGCGGGCGGTGAGCGGACCTGCGGCCGGTTCGCGCGTCTAGCCCCCGGCGCCGAGGAGTTGCAGCGCGTCGGCGACAATCTCGCGCGCGGCGTACGGACGGGCCAGTCGCGCCGCCGCCGCCCGCAGCGCCGCCATTCGGGCCGGCTCGCGCAGCAGCATGCTGACGCGATGCCCGAGCAGCCGGACGTTGTTCACTTTGATCCCCGCCCCGTTCTCCAGCAGAAAGTCGCTGTTCCGCGTCTCCTGCCCCGGAATGGGATTCACGATCACCAGCGGCAACCCACACGCCAGGGCCTCGGCCACCGTCAGCCCACCCGGCTTGGTCACCACGAGGTCCGCCGCCCGCATCCACTCGTGCACGCGCTCCGTGAACCCCTGCACGATCACGGTCCGGCTGGCGTGGCGCGCCTGCTGTTCGAGGCGCGCCTGGAGTTTCTCATTCCGCCCCGTAATCGCGACGACCTGCGCATCCGCCGCCATCGTGATCAGCTCGCGCAGGAGGTCCCCGGTCGGACCCACGCCGAACCCGCCGCAGAGCAGCAGCACGACCGGACGCAGGGCGTCCAGTCCGCAGCGCTGGCAGGCTTCCTCGCGTGCCAGGGTCTGATCGAAGCCGACCCGCACCGGAATGCCGGTCACACGGATCCGGTCGGCCGGCGCACCCCAGTTGGCAAGGTAGACCTTCCCGTCGGCAGTCGCCGTGTAGTAACGCTCCGTCGGCTCCTGCATCCAGATGCGGTGCGTATCGAAGTCCGTCGTGATCGTCACCTGCGGGCAGTGAAGCTGCCCCGCACGGCGCAACTGGGCCACGAACTCGGCCGGCAGATAGTGCGTGTTGAAGATCAGCCGCGGCCGGCGCTGCAGGACGTAGCGGCAGGTCGGGAGGCGGTTGAGGTTTTGGATGCCGACCCGCAGCGCATCCCAGAGCTTCCCGCCCGGCCGGTCCATCGCCTCGTACAGCCAGCCCATGAAGGCCGGCGCATGCTGTACGATGCCGAGGTAGCCGTCCGCGTAGAGCCGGCGGAAGTAGGGATGCGAGATCGACAACACGTCGAGCAGCTCGATGTCCGCGCCGGGCAGGGCCGCCTGGAGCTCTTGCTCCAGCGCGCGGGCGGCGACCAGGTGCCCAGCGCCGGCGGAGGCGGTCAGGATCAGGATCGGTTGCCCGGTGGCCATAGAGCGAAGGTTATAAGCGGGGAATCACTTCCCGGCGAGGCGCGGCGCGGCGCGGGCGGTCAGGTTTTGGAATGAGTCCATGCAATCCACGACACACAGCTCGACGCCCGCCCGCGGCGCGCAGACCAGATCCAGCCCGGTCGGCAGCCCTGGGCGGCAGAGCCGAAACGCCTCGCGCAGCACGCGCTTCAGGCGCGCGCGGTGCGGCGCGTGCCCGTGTTTGCGGCCCACCGTCAAACCGAGGCGCGTGCGGCCCAGTCCGTTCCCTGACACCCAGAGGGTCAAGCGACCATCGATCAGGCGTATCCCGCCCTGCATGACGCGATCAAAGTCCGCCTTGCGAATCAGGCGCTGCGCACGCGAGAACGAGAACGTTCCCCGGGCGCAGTCGGGCTGGCCGGGGATCGGACCCGCACCGGCATGCTCGGCGGATGGGCTCTCCGACATCGGTCTACCTCGCACGGTCGGCCGCATTCTAGCGGCGCAGCGGGAACGCGCCACGACCCCCGACGCAGCACGTTGGGGTGTAATGCCGCTGCGACCCGAGCGCGGTAGAATGGTCGTTGACGCGACATCCCCGCTCAACACGCCGAGGAGGCCACCATGTTCGAACATCGCTTGGAACCGCTGCTGCCGCGCTTTGGGTTCTTCCTGCGTATGGTCCGTTCGGTCAGCATCGCACTGGGGCTTGTGTTCGGCGCGCTGGCCGTTGGCACGGTGGGCTACCACCGCTTCGAAGGACTGGCCTGGCTTGATGCGTTCGTGGATGCGGCAATGATTCTTTCGGGTATGGGGCCAGTGAGCGAATTACACACCACGGCGGGCAAGCTTTTTGCGGGCGCTTACGCGCTTTCGTCCGGCTTCCTCTTCCTGACCGTCGCGGGGATTCTCTTCGCCCCGGCGTTGCACCGGATGATCCACAGGTTCCACCTCGATCTGAGCGAAGGGCCAGAAGGTGAGACCTAGTCGACGCCCCGTGCGTGTTTCCGGACGGGACCAGCGCTTCCGCGCGGCCAGAACGGGAACACGCACGCACCACGTCCTATAACTCGCACTGCAAGCCGTGCGCTTGGCCCGTACTGCCGCCATTCCTGAAGAATCCGAGTCTTTTTTGGTGCCGATTTTGGGGTTGTGATTGACTTCGCGGGAGCGGGGACGTAGCCTATGAGTGATACTAGAGTTGTTCGGCTGATCTGGTGGGCAAGTGCGAATCCAGCGTTTCGCCATTGCAGTTACGCTCTCGATAGCCGCTGTCCCGCTTCACGCGGGCATGGCGGTTGGCAGTGGCATGGCGCGCAATGGTTACGCTCCCGCCACCGTCCATCGGGCAGCGACCGCCTCCACACACCTGCTTGCGAGCCAACCGCAGGAATCGCCGGGCTCGTTCCCGTCGGCCGCCTCATCACTTGATGCTTATTCCCCCGAGGCTGCGCCGGAGACGACCATTGCACTCCGACCGGGTGCGGGCGTGACGGGCACGATGCCGCTCGCGCTGTCGCTCTTCCTGAGCTTCGGAGCCTTACGGGCCGCTCGATCGGTGCGGCAGTTGAGTTTCGCGTCACTGCAGGAACTCAGCGCCACGACGGTTCTAGTTCAAAGCGCGAACGGCGAGACGCTGCACCTGGTGTGCGTGGCGGTACCGTGTGATCTGACGAGACCACCGCCCCTGCCCGCGCCGGCTTGGCCGCGCCGCGGAACCGAGGCAGCTTTTTCACCCCCCACGTCCGCGCACGTCTTTGTGGCGATTCCGCGCGGACCTCCCCCCGCTCCCGTGTCTTGCTGATCGTTCGACCTGCGCCGATGTTCGCGCGGCGGACATTTGCGTCAGGGCGAGAAGAGTCTCGTGATACAGGGAGAAGGGAAATACTCATGAAGAAGGTAATCGGTATTTTCGCCGTGCTGGCGGTCGCCTCGAGCGCCCTGGCCGGCTTTACGCAGATTGGTGGATCGTCTGGCGCGAGCACGAAGACGATTCTGGATCAGGTCTACGGCGGCAGCTTTGTCGGCGTCGGCAACAACAGCACGAAGGGGCTGAACTGGGGTGCCAGTTCGTACAGCAACGGCACGGTCACGCTGACCCGCGTGGACGACTTCGGGGCCGGTTCGCCCCTTCCGCTGAAGTCGCTCGCCGCCGGCATTAACGACGACCAGGCTTGGCAGGATGGCACGATCAAGGCCAAGGCCCGGGCCCGCTACGCGGCCTACAGCCAGGAATTTGGCTGGAATCGCCTGGTCAACACGGGCAGTGGCTACGCGCTGAGCGGCGGCTTCCAGCAGCTGTTCAAGGTGAACGTGGCCGACAACAACATGATCAACCCGGGCCAGAATACGTCGGGCCCGTTCCAGCTCAGCAGCCTGTTTGCCTGGGCGCGGCGCGGCAACGGCCCGTATAACCCCCAGTACTCACTGGACAGCGCGAACCAGGACGGCCTGGATCACATGCTGACGTACCTGCTGGACTACGGTAACGGCCACAAGTCGTGGCTGCTGTTCTTCGAAGACCAGTTGCAGCAGCAGCAGACGGACTGGGACTACAACGACCTCGTGGTCGAGGTCATGGTCGTCCCGGCGCCGGCCGCCGTCCTGTTGGGCGTCCTCGGCCTGGGCGTCGTCGGCTGGGCCAAGCGCCGCTTGGCCTAACTCAAAGGCTTGCGGTCGCGCCACGAGGCGACCTGTTGGACTCATCGCGCCCCCCGGCTCGCTACCGGGGGGCGTTTTTGTAGAGGCGGATAGGCGGGTCCCGCCGCCCGTGCCGGGGTCGCGGCCCAGTTGAATATCGGACCGGAATCGGGGAAACTGCCGCCTCTGCAGTCGGGCAAGCAGCCGGTGCCCAGCAGGACGGAGGGCTCCGGGCTGGCGCCCCAACCCAGTTTCTTCCGATAATGGTGTTGGCCTGGCGCGCGACGGCGGGCTGCCTCCGCAAGAAGCGGTTCCAGGCGCGGACTGGATGGCGGACCAGAGTCTCCGCAGTGAGACGAGACGCGGCGAGTGGAGATTCGCATGACGAGGCCGGACATGAAACTTGCGAGACAGCGCCGGTGCGCAGGCGGTTACCGCGCGCGGCAGATCGCCCTGCTGGTCGGATTGCCGGTGGTGGCCCTGCTCGCGCCGGGTTGCGAAGGCCCGAAGCGCATCACGGTCACGGAGTTGGCGCAACTGGAGGGCAAGGGTATCGAGGCCCCGCCCGCACCCGTACCCGTCGCCGACCTTGGGCTGACCGAGGTTCATCCGTACCTCGTACAGCCGCGGGATGTGCTGTCGCTCAAGATGCTCGGGCTCACCGCGGATCCGTACGCACCGACCATCGTCGAGGTGCGCGTGAACGATGAGGGGAAGATCAACGCGCCTTCCGCGGGGGCGATTGCGGTCCAGGGACTGTCCCTGACGCAGGTGGAGCAGGCGCTGATTTCCGCCTACGTGCCCGCGGTGGTGAAGCCTACGCATCCATTCTCGGTGTATGTGCAGGTGCTCGAACCGGAGACCACCACGGTCCTCGTGCTGGGCGCGGTGAATACGCCCGGGTTTGTGAAGCTGCGGCAGAACGAGCGCAACGTCCTGTATGCCCTGGCGCAGGCGGGCGGCTTCGGCCTGTCAACGGTGGCCGTACCGACCAACGCGACGGGCTCGGGGCGTGTGCACTACAAGCCGATCCGCACCGAGCGCGGCGAGACGGTCTTCAATCTGGACAACGTCGCCGACGTGCGCCGGGCGCTGGTGACGCCGCCCCTCGAGTCGGGGGACATCCTGGTCGTCGAGACTTCGGAGCAGAGCGCCGTGTACGTCAGCGGGCTGGTCAACCGGGCCGGCCCGATCATGATCCCGCGCGCCGCGACGATCTCGCTCGTGCAGGCGGTGGCGGCCGCCGGCGGCCTGCGGGACTACATGATCATCAAGGAAGGCACGCTGATTCGCACGCTGCCGAGCGGACAACAGGTGCAGGTGCGGCTGGATTTGCTGAGCATCATGGAGGGGCGCGAGTCCGACCTGGCCCTCAAGCCGGGCGATGTCCTGCACATTCCGCAGACGCTGGAAACGCTGGCGCAGGAGTGGGCGTGGAAGAACCTGATGCCGGGTCCGTTCAACGTGGGTCTGCACTACGATCCGCTGGCCCAGTACAACGCGGAACGCGCGCTCAAGAACAACGCGACGCGTAACACGCTGAAGGATTCGCTGGGTTCGACGTTGCCGAATCTGCTGATCCCGCAAGTCCAGGCGCCGTGAGCCCCGCGCGGATTCCCGGGCCGTACGGTGCGCGCTGGTCGCGCAGGAGAAGGATGCGATGAAGTGGCCGCTCTGTGCACAACTCGTGCTGCTCGGCGCCTTGGTATGTGGCGGCTGTCCCTCCGCGGCGCCGTACGTTGCGGGCAATCCGCGCGCCCGCTTGACGACCAGTCTGGGTGAGGTGGTCATCGAGTTGCTCGAACCCAATGCGCCCCAGTCGGTGGCGAACTTCGAGCAGTATGTGCAGGACGGCTTCTACGATGGCACGCTGTTCCATCGTGTGATCCCGGGCTTCGTCATTCAGGGCGGCGGCTACACCCCCGGGCTCGTGGCCAAGGCCACACGGGACCCGATCCTGAGTGAGGCCAACAATGGCCTGAAGAACCTGCGCGGGACGGTGGGGATGGCGCGCGGAGACGCCCGCGACTCCGCCACATCGCAGTTCTACATCAACCTGGCGGACAATCCCGCTCTCGACGCCACGCTGACCGCCCCCGGTTACGCGGTGTTCGGCCAGATCATCCAGGGCATGGACGTGGTCGACCAGATTGCGGCCGTACCGACCGGCCCGCAGGGGGACTTCAGCGACGTGCCGACGGTGGACGTGCTTCTGCAGAGCGCGACGCTGGAGCCGGGACCGGAAGTCCTCAGCTCGGAATGGGACTACTATCTGCGGTACTACCGCTACAATGCACAGGTGAACTTACGCGATATGCTGGTAACGGCACTGCAGTACCTGATGAGTAGCCGCTAGAGCGTCCGGAGCTGGTTGATGCATACGTACGTCGATGATCGCGGCTATTCGCTCATGTCGATCTTTGACCACCTCGCGGAGTTGCCGGGGCAGGTCAACATCTCCACGATGTACGCGGGTGCCGTCAAGGCGTGGCACCGCCACCTGCGACAGGATGACCATTGGGTCGTGGTGTCGGGGGACCTGAAGGTGGGGCTGTTTAACACCGAGGCGGTGCCGCTGGTGGCGAGCCTGCGCCTGGCGCGGCCCCAACCCGGCGGGGACGAAGCGATCGTCATCGAGGTTCCACCGCAGTCCGGCAAGGCGCTGTATCTCGGCGAACACCGGCCGGGTGTGATTCAGATTCCCGCGGGACTCTGGCATGGCGGGGTGGCCGTCGGCGGGCGGGATGCGCTGCTGCTATACTATGTGACGCGGAAGTACGATGCGCGCCAACCGGACGAGCAGCGCGCGGACTGGAATGCGTTCGCGTTCGCATGGAACGTTGAATTCCGATAACCCACAATCGGGGGTTTTCCCTATGTTACCGGGCGTGCAAAGTACTAACATAAATAGCACTAAAAATATACGTCTTGAAAGGTTGTTTCGGACAAATATCTAGGTTATACTTAGTCACAAGGAAGGGATGTAGTGGGTCCCTAATACGACGTGTTGGGAAACGCGTAGTTATGGGCCGTTAGCTGCTCACGCGGTTATGGGGGAGGCGAGAGAAGGAAGCGGGCCAGCCCTCTGGGTGTGAGTGGGCGCGGGGGCGAAACGCGTCGGTCTTGGCCGAGACAAAATAGGCGGAGTCGCGGGGGGGGCGAACCGCACCATTTGGGG
>CAZGAQ010000001.1:0-71298 GCA_964523405.1 uncultured Planctomycetales bacterium | reverse complement strand
CCCGATCTATTGGGTGTATTACTCTGACCGCGCCGGAACGAAGGGTCCGCGGCTGGTCAGTTTCCATGCAGCAAGGATGCAGACGGAAGGCACGGACGTCGGGCCCGGGGTGCGGCCGCACCGCCGAAACGGGCTGCCAGCGGTTCGACGTCCCCGGGCAGTCGATGTCCTAATCGACGGGGACGGAGTCTGCGCGGAGTTCGGGAAGTGTGTCGAGTGTGTGGATGCTGAATCCGAGACCACCAGAGCATGAACCGCAAACAACGGAGCCGGCGTTGGGAGAGGAACTGCGCGCCGGCGGGGCCGACCCAGCACCGCTGACGAGCGCGGTGCCAGCGGTGTTTGTGGTAGACGACGACGCGGAGATACGCGATCGGCTGGGGGCGCTCGCGGCCGAACTGGGCTACGCGGCGGCCCCCTACGCGGAGGCAGAGCGCTTCCTCAGGGACTTCGACGCGGGGCGCCCGGGCTGCCTGATCCTCGATGCGCATCTCCCGGGCGCCGGCAGCGCGCGGCTCCTGGCCGAGTTGACGGCCCGCAAGGCGTCCCTGCCCGTGATCGCCACCACGACGCACGCCGACGTAGCCGACGTCGTGCAGATGATGCGGGCCGGCGCGTTTGATGTCCTGCAGAAGCCGCTCGCCGGGGCGCGCGTCCAGCAGGCTATCCAGGCGGCCATCGCGCGGGACCTGGAGGCGCACCGCCAGCACAGTGAGGAGGACGACGTGCGGCGCCGGCTAGCGCGCCTGACGCGGCGCGAGCGACAGGTGTTGGGCCTGGTCGTCGCAGGCATGTCGAGCAAAGCGATCGCGGCAGAGCTCGGGCTTCAGGAGAAGACCATCGAGGTCTACCGTTCGAACATCAACACCACCATGAAGGCCCGCAATGCAGTGGAACTGGTGCGCCTGGTGAACCGAGTACGATCATGATCGCAGCCCCGCGAACAACCTGCCTGGCTGCGGCACGACGCGCCGTCCGCGCGGTTGCGGTGAGCCGGGCGGAGCCGGACACGGTCGCACGGATTCAAGCGGCGCACGCGCCGTGGCGGGTCCTGCAGACGCGGGCGCGCCACGAGAAGTGCGTGGCCGAGTTCCTGGCGGAGCGGGGTGTGTCGCATTATTTGCCGCTCGTGGCCGTCCACCGCACTTACCCCAAGCGGAAGGTCACGTTCTATCTGCCGCTGTTCCCAGGATACGTGTTCCTGGCGGGCGACGCCGGCGCATGTGAGCTGGCTCGTCGCAGCAATCGGGTAACGAGCGTACTGGCCGTCACGGACCAGGGGCAACTGCGTCAGGAACTGATCCAGGTCGCCCGGGCGCTGGCCTGCGGTGACGCGGTGCAACTGCATACCGGGCTGCAGGTTGGGCGACGTTGCCGCATCACCCGCGGTCCCTTGCAGGGCGTGGAAGGCACCGTCGTACGGGAAGGTCGGAGGTGCCAGTTCTGTCTGGCCGTGACGATGGTCGGGCAGTCGGCCATGGTGGAAGTGGACGCCGCGCTGCTGGAGGCGCTGGACTGAGCGCCGCCCGGCACCGCGGACAGGACGGGCAACACAGGAGGTGCAGGCCCATGTTGCGGCAGGAAGCCACATGCGAGCAGTCGTGGCGGCGGGTTGGCCCGCCGCAAGCGCTGGCTGGGGCCGCAGACGCCCACAGCAGACCGAGAACGACGATGGCGAGCCAGGTGATTGCAGTTCAGCACCGGTGTAGCGATTGCGGTGAGCCCGCGCGGGTCCACGTGCTGGAGGGGTACACGAACGGCCAGCCGGTCCTACGGCATGTCTGCGCCACGTGTGTGGAGAAGGTGGTTCCGGCACCGCGCGCGCGGCGGGCGCGCCGCCCCCTAGGGCTGCCCGTCGTCGCGCTGCTGGGGCTGGCGGGCGCCGTACTCGTGGTAATGGGGCTCCTGGGCGACTATCTGGTCCCGGCGCGGCATCCGGGCTTCGGCCGTCATCAACAGCTCGGCGTGCTGGTCGGGACCGTCGTGCTTGGCGTGGGTCTGCTGACCCGTGCCGGGGTGATCGCGCTGGCAGGCCTGCTCTTCGCCGCGGCGGCGCTATGCGCAGACTGGCTCGGGCTGACGGCGGGGCCCGGCGTGGGTTGGAAGCAGCAGTTCATGCTGGGCGTCGGGATTCTGCTGGCGCTCGCATCGCTGATCGTACAAGGTGTGCGACGCGCCCGCGCGCGGCCACGCGGGAGCCCGAGCGCCCCGACGATGGACGCAGGCGCGAGACCGTCCCAATCACCACGTGCGACTCTGGAGCAGGAAACCCGATGAACCGCAGCTCAGCTAGCCGCGCCGCCATCATCATCGCTGGAGCGCACGTCTGGCAGGACGATGCGTTCGGCGCGGTGTGTCCGCGGTTGCTGCTGCCGGTGGCCAATGTGCCCTTGGTCGCACACGCGTTTCGCTGGCTGCAATCGGCCGGTATTCACCGCATGGTGCTGTGTGTCAACGCAGACGTGAGCCAGTTGCAGCGTACGTTGCGGGCCGGTCCCGAGGAAATGCAGGTCGATTACTATGTCGATCGGGTGCCGCGCGGACCCGCTGGCTGCGCGCGGGATGCCGCGACGCTCGTACCGGCCGACGAATACGTGGTCCTCGAAGGCGGCGTGCTGCCGGGCTGCCCCCTGCGGGAAATCCTGCAAGCGCACCAGCAGGGCGCGGCGCCGGCCACCGTGGTGGTCGAACCGGCCAGCGCCGTGCGACCGGGCTGGGGCCTGAGCGCCAGTCCGGCCGGCATCTACGTGCTGACCGCCGCCGCGCTGGAGCAGGTGCCGCGCACCAGCTACCAAGATCTCAAAGAGGGTCTCATCGCCCGCCTACTCCGGCAGGCAGCGCCGGTGACCGCATACGCGGCTGCGCATGCGTCGTTGCGGGTCCGGGATTTGGAGTCCTACCTGGCTGTGCAGGGCGAAGTGATGACGGCTGCCCAAAACAATGGGGGGCCGCCACCCGGCTACGATTACGTCGATGGCGCCTGTGTCCATCGCACGGCCAGCATCGACAGCGGCGCCCGCTTGGTGGGCCCGGTGATGGTCGGCCCCGGCACGGAGATCGCGGCCGGCAGCTTTGTGGTCGGTCCCGCGGTGCTGGGTCGGAATTGCCTGCTCGGCGCGGAGACCATGGTCAGCCGGTCGGTGCTATGGGATGGTTGTGTGCTCGGCCGACGGAGCCAGGTCGATCTTTCGCTGTTGACAACGGAATTCGCGGCCGACGCGGGCGCCACCTTCTACGGCGCGATCGGCCGGAATGGGAATGGTCGCGGATAGGCGACGGGCACCGCGCCGCCGGCGGACGAGCCTCGTCGCCGGTGCGGCGGGCGTGCTTGCAGAGGATTCGGAATGGCGAGTGAAAAGACCCCCGCGCGTCCGCTGGCGCGGGTAGAGCCGGTCGAGGTGCTCGAGGGTACGGCGGTGGCCGCTGGTGCGGGCCTGCCGCTGGGTGAAGCGCCCGCGGAGGGCGGGGCGCGCCAAGTGGCTCGTCGCCCGCTGTCCCTGCGCCTGCTGCTGCGCTACAAGTGGACCATGCTGACGGTATTCGGCATCGTGGCGCCGGCGGCGCTGGTGCTGATCTGGAGCACGTTTCGGCCCGAGTACCGCGCGTCGGCCGTCATTCAGATTGACTCGGCGGTACCGCGGCTGATCATGGCCACGGAAGACACGACGCCGAAACCCGGGTCGCAATACGAGCAATATGTGCTGACGCAGACGGCGATCATGCGCAGCCCGCCGGTCCTGCAGCGCGTGATCGGGCGGCGGGACGTCCAGGAGACCGACTGGTACGGCGATCAGCCCGCGTTCTGGAGCCGCTTGGTCGGGGCGCCCACGAATCCGCTGGACCGGTTGGATGCCGTGATCAACGCGATTCCGCGGCGGCGGACAGAACTCGTGGATGTCACGGCCACGGCGCCGCAGCCGCTCTCCGCCGCCGTGCTGGCCAACGCCGTGCTGGACGAATACCTGGGGTTTACCAGCGAGCGGTTCTCGGACACGGACCGTAAGCTGTTCGACGCACTGAACGAGGAGCAGCAGAAGCTGGATCTGGAGATCGGGTTCGCCGAGCAGGTCATCACCGAAGCCCGCAAAGACCTGCGCACGGGTTCGCCGGACGAGCTCATCTCACAGCGCCGCATCCGTCTGGACAAGCTCGAGGCCGACCTGCAGCAGATCGAGGTGGAGCTGGCGGTCGCGCGGGATCAGCTCAAGGACTATGAGGCGGCGGCCGAGGCCTCGACGCAACCGGCTAGTGAGGAAGCGCGGAGCCTGGCCTACGAGAGCGATCCGGAGTGGCGCCGGCTGAATACGATCTTGCAGGACGCGCGCCGCGACAGCGAACAACTCGCCCTGCAGTTCGGCGACGCGCACCCACGCATGGAACAGGCCAACCAGAAGGTGCGCTCCGCGCAGCAGACGCTGGCCCAACGTGAGGCGCAGCTCGAGCGATTGACGCGCGCCGGCATCACGCCGCCCACGGCGCCCAGCAGTCCGGAAGTCGCCAGCAATCCGGCGGTCCTCCGGGCCCGGCTCCGACGGCTGGAATTCCAGAAGGAGCTGTTGCAGCAGCATTCGGACGAACTGCGGCGCTCGTTTGAAGGCGACTTCAAGACCGCCGAACTGCTGCGCAGCAAAACCGCGGATCTGCAGCGCAGCAAGGACAAGTATGCCGCCGTGTTGAAGCGCAAAGAGGAACTGAGCGAGAAGACCCGCGTCCCGCCTTCGATCCGGACGATCTCGCGGGCATCGGTGCCGACGACTGCAGCCGAGGATAAGCGGCTGAAGCTGAGCGCGGCCGCCCTAGCGGCGGCGGCGGCGGCGGCGGTGGCCTGCGCGTATCTGCGACTGCTGTTCAGTCCGCAGGTGCAGGAAGCCAACGACCTGGACCCGGCGGTGCGCAGTGCGTTCCTGGGTTATCTGCCGCTCTGGTCGGCTGACGAAGACGAGCGACTGCGGGAGCTGCCGCTGCATGCCGAGGCGGTCCGCATGACGCGCACGGCTCTGCTGAACCGGCTGCGGGCACTGGGCGGGAATATCGTTCAGATCACCAGTGCGGGCCCGGGCTCGGGCAAGAGCACGTTTGCCGTGCACCTGGCACGCAGCCTGGCACAGTGCGGCAAGCATGTGCTCCTCGTCGACGTGGACCTGCACCGCCCCACGGTGGCGAAGTTCTTCACGATGGATATCGCGCCGGGCCTGTTGAATCTGCTGGCCCGCACGAGCGCCCCGACCGCTGCGGTACGGAGCACGGTATATCCCGGCCTGAGCGTCATTCCGGCCGGCGCGACCAATAACGCGGGCGATCTGGAGCTGCTGGCAAACGGCGCGTTCACGCATCTCCTGGCACAGTGGCGTCAACAATACGACATCGTCGTGCTCGACAGCCCGCCGCTGCTGGTCACGGCGGACGCCGCGATTCTGTCGCATCACGCCGACGGAACCGTGCTGGTCGTACGCGAACGGCACTGCCACCGCGGCCGCCTCGTCGAGGCGCTGGCGGCGCTCAGCGCGGCCGGAGGCAAGCTGCTGGGCACGGTATTCGTCGGTACGGGTCCGTCAGCGCGCGGCGGGTACGGCTACGGCTATGGATACGGGTACGGCCAGGGCGACGAATACAGCGCCACGCTGCTCGATGCCCGTAAGGAACCAACCGGGCCGGTCGAACCGGCGCAGAACAACTAGCGATGGTTATTTTCGGCATACTTCTGGATCGTTGCCCAGGGTTCTTGCGGTCCAACCGCGGGGCGCGGTCGCTGCTGCTGGCGCCGCTGGGAACCGGCAGCCTGCTGACGCACATGGCGGCCCAACTGAAGTCGGCCGAGTTGCACGGGCTGACCGTGGTCCCGAGCTTCCCGGCGGACGAGGCCTATACGCAGGCGGTGCACGCCGTGCAGCCTGATGCCATCGTGCTGCCCCCCGCGCAGTTCACCCAGTACCTGGCCCAGCACGAGCTAGCGGACCGGCTGCTGATCGTGGAAGCGAGCTGGCTGCCGCCGGCGGGATACGAACTCGAGCGCTTGCGCGAGGCGGCGGCCGAGGACGGCGCGGCCTGTCATCTGCTGCACCAGGACCTGCGGCGGGGCACGGCCG
This sequence comes from uncultured Planctomycetales bacterium, assembly GCA_964523405.1. Lineage (GTDB taxonomy): Bacteria > Planctomycetota > Phycisphaerae > UBA1845 > Fen-1342 > CAZGAQ01. The sequence goes on along the minus strand of CAZGAQ010000001.1, from coordinate 65,212 downwards.
AAGAACAGGTGCTGTACGATCGCGACGGGCGTGTGCGGTCCATTCAGCGGCTGTATCCGGGCGTGACCCAGATCGAGCGACTCACGGTGAGCTGTTCACTGATTTCGGTCGCGGCGGCGCGCTGCCTGCGACACCAGACGCTACTCGGGCTGTCGACCCTGCGAACACAGCTCGCCGCCGCCGGCGTCCCCAGCCGGGACCTGAGCAGCAAGCATCCGGCCATCAACCTGGCCCGCGAGGCGGGTCTGCTGGCCCTGCACGAGCGCTTGTGCATGCCGGCACTGCGCAACGGCGCGCCCCCGCCGTTCACGACCCGGACGCTGGGCGTATGGACAGCGCCGCCCGGGAACATTCATCCCACCGCGCAGTTCTACGGCCCGGTCATCGCGCACGCCGACGTAGAGGTGGGCGCGCACGCGGTCATCCTGGGGCCCACCGTGCTGGGATCGGGCGCGCGTGTCGGAGCGGGCGCCACAGTCGCGCAGAGCATCGTCTGGCACCAAATGCAAATCCCGCCCGGCGAAGTCGTCACCCGCCGCGTCGTGGCCGGACATCCCGAGCTGGAGCACGCGGCGCCGCCCGAACCACGGGCCGCGGCGCTGAGCCTGTCTCTACCGGAAACACCGGGCGAAGCCGGCAACGAGTTGTTCGCGACCGAGACGCCGGGTGGCCGGTATGCCCCGCTCAAGCGGGCAACCGATTTCCTGCTGGCGCTCGCCGGGCTGATCGTGCTGATGCCGTTGTTCGTCGTGGTCGCCCTGATCCTGAAGTTAACCTCCCCGGGGCCACTCTTCTTCGGCCACGACCGGGAAGGTCGCGGCGGGCGCGTGTTTCGCTGCTGGAAATTCCGCACCATGGTCGATCGCGCCCACACGCTGCAGCGCAAGCTGTACGCCCAGAACTCGGTGGACGGGCCGCAGTTCAAGCTACCCAATGACCCGCGTGTGACCCTGGTGGGCCGCTGGCTGCGGGCCACGAACATCGACGAATTGCCGCAACTCTTCAACGTACTGTGCGGCGACATGAGCCTGATCGGGCCGCGTCCCTCGCCGTTCCGCGAGAACCAGATCTGCGTACCTTGGCGCAACGCGCGCCTGGCCGTGCGCCCCGGCATCACCGGCCTATGGCAGGTCTGCCGGCACGAACGCGCTGCGGGTGACTTCCACCAGTGGATCCACTTCGACATGCTGTACGTGCGGCATCTGTCGTTCTGGCTGGACCTGCGGATCCTGTTGGCAACCGCCGTCACGCTCAGTGGGCGCTGGCCCGTACCGGTCCGTTGGATGATCCCGGCGCACCGGCTGCGCGGCCGGACGGCCGCAGCCGTGGTACCGGTCTGGGCACACGAGACCGAGCCCGAATTGGCCGAGACGCCGGTCTCGAGCGGGATATGATCCATCGCCCGCCGGCGCGGCGTGGCGCGCGGCGATCAATTGCGGCCCGGCCGGCGACCCGGGCTGGTCTGGAGACCCACAGCGAGGATGACACATGAAGGGCGTAGTACTGGCCGGCGGCCTGGGGACGCGCCTGTGGCCGCTGACGAAAATCACGAACAAGCACCTGTTGCCCGTGTACGACAAGCCGATGGTGTATTACCCGCTCAAGTGCCTGGTGAACGCCGGCATTCGAGACGTGCTGCTCGTGACCGGCGGCAACGATGCGGGCGATTTCCTGCGGTTGCTGGGCAATGGCAAGGAGCTCGGCCTCAAGGAGCTGCACTACACGTACCAGGAAGGCGAAGGCGGGATCGCCGACGCGCTGCGCCTGGCGGAGGAGTTCGCCGATGGCGACAAGCTGGTGGTCATCCTGGGCGACAACATCATCGAGCAGGACATCCGCCAGGGCGTGGCGAACTTTTTCAGCCAGCCGCGCGGGGCGCGCATCTACCTGAAGGAAGTGCCTGATCCGGAGCGTTTCGGCGTGCCGGTCATCGAGCACGGGCGCATTGTGCGGATCGAGGAAAAACCCAAGAATCCCGCGAGCCGGTACGCTGTGATCGGCATCTACATGTATGATGAACAGGTGTTCGAGTTCATCAAGTCGCTCAAGCCATCCGAGCGCGGCGAGCTGGAAATCACCGACGTGAACAACTTCTACCTGCAGCAAGGCACGCTCGAGTACCAGATCCTCGACGGCTGGTGGACCGACGCGGGCACCTTCGACTCCCTGCTGAAGGCGACCAACCTGGTCGCCACCGGCGGCGCCAACCATGAGCCGCGCGGCGCGCACGCGACGCCGACCCCTGTCGGGAGCGCCTCATGAGGCGCGTGCTGGTCACCGGTGCCGCGGGCTTCATCGGCGCGAACTTCGTGCGGCGGGCCCTCGCTGCCCAGCCGGACTGGCACATCGTGGCTTACGATGCGCTGACCTACGCGGGCAACCTGGAGAATCTGGCCGGGCTGGCCGAGAGCGGGCGCTTCGAGTTCGTGCACGGCGACATCTGCGACGCGGCGGCGGTGCGGGCGGCCTGCGCGGCACCCTTGTGGGCACTCGTGAACTTCGCCGCGGAGAGCCACGTGGATCGCAGTATCCATGGGGGGGCAGAGTTCGTGCGGACCAACGTGCTCGGCACGCAGGTGCTGCTCGACGCGGCCCGACAAAGCGGCGTGGACCGCTATCTGCAGGTCTCGACGGACGAGGTATATGGCTCGCTGGGTCCCACCGGCAAGTTCACGGAGACCTCGCCCTTGGCGCCCAACAGCCCCTACAGCGCCTCGAAGGCCGGCGCCGACCTGCTCGTGCGGGCCTACCACGAGACGCACGGTCTGCCGGCGCTGATCACGCGGTGCTCGAACAACTACGGCCCGTACCAGTTCCCCGAGAAAGTCATTCCGCTGTTTATCACGAACCTGCTCGAGAACCAGCCCGTACCGCTGTATGGCGACGGTCTCAACGTCCGCGACTGGATTCACGTGTGGGATCACTGCGACGGCCTGCGGCTCGTGCTGGAGCGCGGCACGCCCGGCGAGGTCTATAACATCGGCGGCGACAACGAACTGACCAACCTGACGCTCACGCACACGATCCTGCGCGAGCTCGGCAAAGATCAGTCGTTCATTCGGCCGGTGAAGGACCGCCCGGCGCATGATCGCCGCTATGCCGTGGACTTCACGAAGTTGACCACGGCACTCGGCTGGCGGCCGCAGGTGCCCTTCGCGGCCGGGATTCGGGAGACGGTGCGCTGGTACCGTGAGAACGAAGCCTGGTGGCGGGCGATCAAGTCCGGAGCCTACCGGCAGTATTACGAGAAGCAGTACGGACAACGGTGACGCGGGCGGAAGGAAAGGACGCGATGCGGGTGGCGCTGATCGGCGCACACGGCCAGCTCGGAACCGACCTGCGGGCTCGGCTGGGACCGGATTGTCTGGCCGTCGATTGGCCGGAATTCGATGTCCTGCGCCCCGCGGAGGTGACGCGCACCCTGCGCACGTACGGGCCGGACGTGGTGATCAACTGCGCGGCTCAGACGAATGTGGATCAGTGCGAGGATGAAGCGGAAGCCGCATTTCGGGTGAATGCCTGTGGTGCGCAGCACGTCGCGCGCGCCGCCGAGGCCTGTGGAGCGGCCGTGGTGTACTTGAGCACGGACTACGTGTTTGGCCGCGCCGGTACAACGGCAACCGCCTACTGCGAGGACGATCTCCCCGGCCCCTTGAGCGTGTACGGCACGAGCAAGCTGGCGGGCGAGCACTTGACCTGTGCCGGTAACCGCCGCGCGCTCATCGTCCGAACGTGCGGGCTATATGGCCACGCGGGGGCGCGCGGAAAAGGCGGGAACTTCGTGGAAACGATGCTGCGGCTCGGGCAGGCCGGCAAGCCGGTACGGGTGGTGAGCGACCAGCGCTTGTCGCCGACATCCACCGTCGTGTGCGCCGAGCGCCTGATCATGCTGGTACAGCGCCGTGCGACGGGCCTTGTGCACGTAGCCGCCCGCGACAGTTGCACCTGGCACGAATTCGCCCAGGCGATCTTCGATCTCGCCGGCATGCCGATCGCAGTAGAGCCGATCACGACCGCGCAGTTCGGCGCGCGGGCCCCGCGTCCGGCCATGTCGGCCCTGCGCAGCACGCGGCTCGCCGCGCTGGACGTGCCGCCGTGCCCGGGTTGGCGCGCGATGCTGCAGGAGTATTTGCGGACGCGGGCCGACCACCGTGGGACCACCGCGGAGGGCCCAGCATGAGAACCACGACGTCGGCCTGGCGCGGAACGCCATCGCTGGGACGTCCGCCGAAGGGCGCGGCGGTTGCCCGGCCAGGGACGATGGCGGAGATTCACGCGGCCCTGCGGGCGCGCGCCGTGTGGGTGGTCATCGCGCTGCTCGCGCTGCTGATCTGGAGCTATTGGCCGACGCTGATGGACCTGCGGGCGTTCTGGAACCGCAACGAGGATTACTCGGCGGGACAGCTCGTGCCCCCCGTGCTGATCTACCTGGTCTGGCGACGCCGCCACGATCTCGCGGCCTGCCGGCTGACCCCGTGCTGGTGGGGACTGGGAATCGTGCTGGGCAGCCAACTGCTGCGCGCGGTCGGGATCTACTACGCCTTTGGTTCGCTGGAGCGGCTCGCGCTGGTCCTGACGGCCAGCGGCTGCTTGCTGTGGGTGGGTGGAACGGCGCTGTGGCGGCGCTTGCTGTGGGAGCAGGCGTTCCTGCTGCTGATGCTGCCGCCGCCCATGCGCGTGCATGACCAGATCGCCATGCCGCTACAGAACTGGGCCACCGGCCTGAGCCGCGCCGGACTCGAACTGCTTGGTTTTTATGTGGCGCGCGAGGGCAACGTCCTGCAAGTGGAGGAGCGCGGCTCGGTCATGGTCGCGGAAGCTTGCAGCGGCCTGCGCATGCTGACCGCGTTCGTGTTCACGGCCGCATTTCTGTGCTTCCTGGCACGGCGTCCCGCGTGGCACAAGATCGTGGTGTGCGCGGCCAGTCTGCCCGTGGCGGTCCTGTGCAATGCGCTGCGCGTGCTGGCAACGACGTTGTTCTTTCAGTACTCGCAGAGCACGGTGCTGGAAGAGCAGTTCCACGACGCAGCCGGCCTGGCGATGATGCCGCTGGCGGTCGTGCTGCTCCTGGGTGTGCTGAAGCTGCTCAACCTGTTTTCGGAATTGGCGCAACCGGAAGCGGTCGTGCCCGCCCGCCACGACCCCGTCCGCGCGGGCCCGCCGGAGGCGACGTCATGACGACCCAGCCACCACGGTCCAGCCCGGCTGCCGCGCGGCGGTCGCAAACCGCGGCGCTGTGCGCGGCGGTCGGCATCTTGCTGATCACGGGTCTGGGACATCGCCTACTGCTCGGCCAAGTCGACCGTGCGCTGGGGCAGACGGTCCAGCCGCGCCAACCGCTCGATACGCTGCCCATGGACGTCGGTCCGTGGCATGGCCATGATGTGCCCGTCGACCCGCGCGTTCTCAAGGCCGCGCACTTCGACGACCTGTACGTCAGCCGCGTCTATCGGCACGCGCAACTGGACATCGAGTTGAGCGTGTTTGTCGGCTACGTCGGCCGGCCGCGCTCGTGGCTGGGACATCGGCCGGACCGCTGCGTGGTGGCGCACGGCTGGAAGCAGACGGCGCAGGAGCCGTTGACGATTCCGCGCGCGGCAGGTCGGCCCGTCTCGAGCGTGCTGTACGAATTCCGCCCGGACCAGGGCTTCGGCAACACGCTGCTGGTTGTGGGTACGTACATCATGAACGGGCGGTACGAGCAGAAGACCGAGTCGTTCAAGCAGCCCAATGCGCGGGCGGCGAACCTGCTCGGCGAGCGGCCGGCGTATTTCGCGCGGCTGCAGATTTCGCGGATGCAGCGCGATCACAAGGAAGACCTGGCGGCGCTCCAGGAGCTGACGGCGGCCCTGGCAGGGCCGCTCGAGGAGAGGATGCCGTACTGGGACGCGGTGACACCGTAAGCCGGACGTGTTGGCAAGCGCACGTACCGAGCAGAGACAGGACACAGACCCGACTGGGGTAAGGACCGTGGCAAACAAAGTCGCACTGATCACCGGCGTAACGGGGCAGGATGGCTCCTACCTGGCCGAGCTGCTGCTCGACAAGGGCTATGAGGTACACGCCGTCGCGCGGCGCACCTCGGCTCTGGCGCGCGACCGAATCGACGGGCTGCGCGAGCGGGTGCGCAAGACACGGCAGGTCTTCGAGATTCACTACGGCGATCTCGGCGACTCGAGCAGCCTGAATCGCATCGTCGCGCTGACGCGGCCGGACGAGCTCTACAACCTCGCCGCGCAGAGTCACGTGGCGGTTTCGTTCCAGCAGCCGGAGTACACGAGCGATATCGTCGGCACGGGCGTCTTGCGGCTGCTGGAGGCGATCCGGATTGCCAGGCTGCCGACGCGGTTCTACCAGGCATCGACGTCGGAGCTGTACGGCAAGGTGGAACAGACCCCGCAGAACGAGGAGACTCCGTTCCATCCGCGCTCGCCGTACGGCGTGGCCAAGCTCTACGCCTTCTGGATCGTGAAGAACTACCGCGAGGCGTACGACATGCACGCCAGCAACGGAATCCTGTTTAACCACGAGTCCCCGCGCCGCGGCGAGAACTTCGTCACACGGAAGATCACGATCGGGCTCGCGCGCCTGAAGGCGGGCTCCGACCGGCCCGTCGAGCTGGGCAATCTCGACGCACGCCGCGACTGGGGCTTCGCCGGCGAGTACGTCGAGGCCATGTGGCGGATGCTGCAGCTGGACCGCCCCGAGGACTTTGTCATCGCCACGGGCGAGACGCACACAGTCCGCGAGTTCGTCAACGGCGCGGCGGCCGTCGCCGGTTTCGACGTGGTTTGGGAGGGCACCGGACAGAACGAAGTCGGGCGCGACCGGCGGACGGGCAAGGTGCTGGTCGAGGTGGATCCGGCGTATTACCGCCCGGCCGAAGTCGACTTGTTGCTCGGCGATCCAGCGAAGGCCAAGCGGCTGCTGGGCTGGCAGCCCCAGGTCAAGTTCGAGCAACTTGTGGAGATGATGATGCGCGCCGATCTGCAGGCCTGCGGGGCGGCGTGAGCGGCGGGCATGGAGACGTGCCGGGGCATGATGCGTACTGAAGCCCAATCCGCGCCGCGCGCGGGGTCCGCGATTGCGGCTGCGCCGGCGATTCCACCGACGATCACGATTGCCGGCGTGCAGTTTCACCCGCTGATCGAGGCGGAATGCGTGGCGTGCATCACGCAGCTGGCCCTGGCGGGGCGCGGGGGCTGGGTCGTGACACCCAACCTGGACATCCTGCGGCAGTGCGTGCGCGACCCGGGCATCCGGCAGCTGGTGTCGCGCGCTGACCTCGTTGTCTGCGATGGCACACCCATCCTGCTGGCGAGCCACCTGCAGGGCACCCCCTTGCCGGGAAAGGTCTGCGGCTCCAACCTGATTAACAGCCTGCCCGCCGCAGCGGCACGGGCTGGCTTGCCCGTCTACCTGCTGGGCGGCGCCCCGGGTACGGCCGACGAGGCCGCGCGGGTACTTCGCGCGCGGCATCCCGAGTTGCAGCTCGTCGGCACACACTGCCCACCGTTCGGCTTCGAACAGGACGAGCGGGAGATCGCGCGGATCGCCGCGGCCATCGCGGCAGCCCGGCCGCGCATCGTATTCGTTGCCTTGAGCTTCCCGAAGGGGGAACGACTGATCGAACGCATCCGCGACGCCGCTCCGGACGCGTGGTGGGTCGGTGTGGGCATCAGCTTCAGCTTCCTGTGTGGCCACGTCCGGCGCGCGCCGCGCTGGATGCAGCATGCCGGGCTGGAATGGGTCTTTCGTCTGACGCAGGAACCGCGGCGCCTGGCCCAGCGCTACCTCGTGCAGGGGCTGCCGTTTGGCGCGGAACTGGTGTTGCGCGCGCTGGCCGGCCGGTTCTCACTGCGGCGCCCGACGGCGCAGGGAGAGCGCTCGTGAGCCAGGAGGCTTTGCTGAGCGCGGCCGCGTCGTCCGGCGGCTCCGGCGACACGCCGGTGCCGGCGTCGTATGCCCCGCGCCGCCCGCATTCGCTCAAGGCCCTGGCCTTTCGCGGGGCCGCGTGGACCCTGGTGGGCTACGGCGGCGCCCAGGCGATTCGGTTCGCGAGCAACCTCGTTCTGGCACGCCTGCTGTTTCCGGGCGCGTTCGGCCTGATGACGATCGTCAACGTGCTGCTGCAAGGCATCCAGATGTTCTCGGATGTCGGCATCGGCCCGAGCATCGTACAGAACCCGCGCGGTGAGGAGCGCGCCTTCCTTAACACCGCCTGGACGATCCAGGCCGTGCGCGGGGTCATCCTCGCACTCGCGTGCGCCGTGCTGGCCTATCCCCTGTCCTTGTTCTACGAGCAGCCGCAGTTGGCGTCGATTCTGCCGGTGGCCGGCCTGACAGCCCTGGTCGGCGGTTTCAACTCGACGGCGCTGGTGCTGGCCAATCGCCGCCTGGCGCTGGGCCGCGTGACGCTGCTGGAACTGGCCACGCAGGCGGCGTCAGCCATCGTCATGATCGCGTGGGCCTGGTTCGCACCGTCGGTCTGGGCGCTGGTGGCCGGCGGGATTGGCGCCGCTTTGCTCAAGATGATCGGCACGCACGTGCTGCTGCCCGGGCCGCGCTGTACGCTCCACTGGGAGAAAGAGGCCGCGCGGGCGCTATTCCGCTTCGGGCGGTGGATCTTCGTCAGCACGCTGCTGGCATTCTGCGTGGCGCAGGGCGACCGACTGATCTTCGGCAAGTTCGTGTCCATGGAAGTGCTGGGCGTTTACGGCATCGCGCTGGGCATCGCGCTGCTGCCGCAGCAGATCATCACGCGGTTGTTCCAGTCCGTCTTGTTCCCGGCCTACAGCCGCGTGGCAGACGACCTGACGGCGCTAAACCGTGTGTTCAACCGCGCGCGGCAACCCCTGGTCATCATGGCCGGTGCGCTGGCATCGACCCTGTTGGCCTCCGGACCCTGGCTCATCGCGACACTCTACGATCGTCGCTATCACGAGGCCGGGTGGATGCTGCAGATCGCCGCCGCCGGTATTCTCTTCCAGTCGCTCGAATGCATGAACGGTAGCGCCCTGCTCGCGCGGGGCCGGTCGGCTGCGGTCGCGGCGGGCAGCGCCGTCAAACTGGTCGCGATGGTCGTGCTCGTGCCGACGGGCTGGTACCTGCATGCGTTCCCAGGCGCGTTGCTGGGCTTGGCCGCTTCGGACGTCTGCAAGTACGTCGTGGCGGTCGCGCTGCTCGAGCGCGAGGGGATTCGCGCCTGGCGCGCCGATCTCGGAATCATTGCGATGAGTGCCATCGGAGCCGCACTGGGCTACCTGGCCGCATGGCCCGCGGCGCAGGCCCAGTGGCCGAACTGGGTCGTCGCCACCGGTGCCGTGCTGCTGGGCGGTCTGCTGTGGCTGCCAGGCGCCATTCGGCTGGCACTGCAGGAACGTGGCGCCCGGCGCCCGGCCGCCCCGGTCAGCCCCCTCCCGGAGTCGCACTAGACCGATGTCTCCCCTGCGGATTACGTTCGTGATGGCTTTGGCGTGGATGGACGGCGGCACGCGCGTCATCTCCATTTATGCCGACCGCCTGCGCCGCCGGGGCCATGACGTGCGCGTCGTGTCGCGGGCGAAGCGGCTCCCCGGCTTGCGCAGCCGCATGCGGACGCTGCTGACCAGCGGGCACTGGCCGCGACAACAACGCTACCCCTCACACCTCGACGCAGTCGCGGTGCCGCATCGCATTCTGCCCGCGGGCGTGCCAATCACGGAGGCGGACGTGCCGGACGGCGACGTCGTCATTGCGACCTGGTGGGAGACGGCGGAGTGGGTCGCCGGCTACGGGCCGTCAAAGGGCGCGCCAGTGTACTTCCTGCAGGGGTACGACGGCTGGGGCGCTAATCCGGTGGCCCGCGTCGACGCCACGTGGCGTCTGCCGCTGCACAAGATCGCGGTTGCCCAATGGCTCGTCGACCGCGCGGCCCAGTACGGTGACACGCAGGTCAGCCTCGTGCCCAACAGCGTGGACACGGTGCAGTTCCATGCGCCGCCGCGCGGCAAGCAGGCCCGCCCCACGGTCGGTCTGCTGTACACGGCAATTCCCGCCAAGGGCATTGATCTCGCGCTGGCGGCGCTACGGCAGGCCAGGCGTGACGTACCGAACTTGCACGTGATCGCGTTTGGCCACGAGGAACTGGACCCGCGTCTGCCGCTGCCGCCCGGAGCGGAGTACTATCGCAATCCGCCGCAGGACCAGCTCAAGGAGCTCTACGCCCGCTGCGACGCCTGGCTATTTTCGAGCCGCGCCGAGGGCTTTGGGTTGCCGATCCTCGAGGCGATGGCCTGTCGCACCCCCGTGCTGGCGATGCCGGCCGGCGCAGCGCCGGAACTCCTGGCGCGTGGGGGCGGACGGCTCGTTCCGGCGGGAGATGCGGCCGCGCTGGCGACGGCGATCCGCGAGCTTGCCGCGCTAGCGGAGCCGGCTTGGTGCGCGCTGTCAAACGCCGCCCTGGCCACGGTGACACGCTACAGCTGGGACGACGCGGCGGAGCGCTTCGAAGCGGCGTTGCACCTGGCGCTCGCACGCCACTCGGTGGAGGGCGCACCGCGATGAACATGAACCTGTTCGCCCACGTCGTGATGCTCGGCTGGATTCCGGTCGTCTTGTTCCTGTTCGCGACGCTGCCCACGCGCCGCGCCGTGATCGTGGCCTTCCTGACCGCCTGGCTGTTCCTCCCGATGGCCGGCTATCAGGTGAAGGGCCTGCCCGACTACACGAAGATGTCCGCGACGTGCGCCGGCGTACTGCTCGCCACACTCATCTTCGACATCTCGCGGCTGCGCACCTTCCGTCCTCACTGGGCCGACCTGCCGATGCTGGTGTGGTGCAGCGTACCCTTCCTGTCCTCGCTGTCGAACGACCTGGGGCCCTACGATGGATTCTCGGCCACGCTCGAGCGCACGGTCGAGTGGGGCTTCCCGTACTTCATCGGGCGCGTGTACTTTCGCGATCTGGCCGCCCTGCGCGAGCTGGCCATCGGCATCTTCATCGGCGGACTCGTCTACGTGCCCCTCTGTCTGTTCGAAATCAAGATGAGCCCGCAGTTGCACCTGATCTTCTACGGCTTTCACCAGCACGACTGGGTGCAGACGCTCCGCTTCGGTGGCTGGCGGCCGATGGTGTTCATGCAGCACGGCCTGATGGTCGGCATGTGGATGACCGCGGCTGCGCTCCTGGGGATCTGGCTGTGGCGCACCCGGACGGTGCGCTGGTTCGGAGCGCTGCCGGTCTGGCCGTTGCTCGGGCTGCTGCTGCTCACGACGGCCTTGTGCAAGTCGCTGGGCTCGGCGCTGTTGCTGGTCATCGGGGTCGCGCTGCTGTTCTTCGCCGAGCGGGGCCGGCGCGGCTGGGCCGTACTGCTGGTGGCACTCGTGCCGGCCGGCTATATGCTCGCACGCACGGCTGGACACTGGGACGGGGCGGCGCTGGTGCGTCTGGCCGACCGGATCAATCCGGAGCGCGCCGAATCGCTCGAGTTCCGCCTCGTCAACGAGGACAAGCTGATGGCCCGCGCCCTGCAGCGCCCGGGCCTCGGCTGGGGCGGCTGGGGCCGCAACCTCGTGCGCGACGAAAGCACCGAAGCGAACATGACCACCCCGGACGAGTTTTGGGTCATTGCGGCCGGTCTGAACGGGTTGGTCGGATTGGGGGCGATCACGCTCGCTTTCATGCTGCCCCCTCTGCTGTTCCTCCGCCGCGTCTCGACGGCGCATTGGGGCAAACCGGTTTTCGCGCCGGCGGCCGCTTTGTGTGTGCTGCTGCTGATGTACGCGCTGGACAACCTGCCCAACGCGATGATCAACCCGATCTTCATTCTGTGCAACGGCGCCGTGGTGGCGACCGCGACGGCGCGGGTGGCCGCACGGACGACGCGCGTGGCGCGCCTCGTTGGGCCGCGCCAGTCGCAGCCGACGACCGCACCACCAGGCGTCGATCCGGCTCTCGGGGGGCAGCCATGAGCACGGTCGCCCCCGCACCAACCATGCTGACCGATGTCGGTGGAACCCCGCGTCTGGTCGTGATCGTCGTGAACTTTCGCACGCCGGACCTCACGCTCGACTGCCTGCGCGCGCTGGAGCCGCAGATCGCTGATTTGCCCGGTGCCCGCGTGCTCGTTGTCGAGAACGGCTCCGGCGACGACTCCGCCGCCCGTCTGCAGGCCGCGCTCGACGCGACGCCCGGCTGGGCGGCGTGGGTTGAGCTCCTCGTCTGCGCCCGCAACTGGGGCTTCGCCGGCGGCAATAATCGCGGCATCGAGCGTTACCCCGCCGCCCGCTACTACCTGCTGCTCAATAGCGACACGCTCGTGCACCCCGGGTGCCTGCGCTATTGCTGGGATCTGCTCGAGCGCACGCCACAGATCGGCGCGCTGAGCTGCTGCCTGCTCAATCGCGACGGCAGCGTGCAGAACGTCACGCGCCGTTTCCCGACGCCGCTGCGGCTGATCGCCCGCACGCTGGGGCTGCCGTGGAGTTGGCCGCGCCGGTTCGCGTGGGCAGACACGGAGGACCTCGGTTGGGACCGCCGGCGCGAAGCCCGCGACGTGGACTGGATCGGCGGCGCGTTCCTGTGGACGCGTGGCGATCTGGTTCGTCGGATCGGCCCGTTGGACGAAGAGTTCTTCTTCGAGGGCGAAGACATCGAATTCTGCCAACGCGTCTGGCGCGCGGGCTACCGCGTCTATTACGATCCCGCCGTCACCATCACCCACTTCGGCGGCTCGTCGTCGGACCCCACGCGCATGGCCGCCCGCCTGCGCAACGTACACCGCTGGCGGGCACGTTACGTCTATCTCCGCAAGTGCCACGGGGCGCTCGCGGCCGCACTGGTGCGCGGCGTCGACCTCGCGTGGTCGTGGCTGCAGGTGGCGCGCCTGACGCTGACCGGCCGCGGACAGGAGCCGCGCTGCCAGGACGCCTGGGCGGTCGCGCATCTGTTGAGTCGTAAACTGGAGCCGGCCTGATGAACCCCCTGCGCGTCGCCTTCGTGCTGCCCGGCCTGCACCGCGTGAACCGCGGCGCCGAGGTGGCATTTGAGTCGATCGCGCGGCACATGGCCCGCACGCCCGGCTTCGACGTCACGCTGATCGGCGCGGGGCCGCACCGGCCGGACGAGCCGTACCGCTTCATCCGCGCGGGTTGCCTGCCGCGCGAGCGTTTCGAGCATTGGCCGCACCTGCCCGTATTGCGCAACGACTGCGTGTACGAGGAGCTGACCTCGCTGCCGAGCCTGCTGCGGGCGTATCGCCCGAGCGACTACGACGCAACGATCACCTGCAGCTATCCGTTTACGAACTGGTTCCTGCGGGCCCACCGCCGCGGACGCCGCCCGGTGCACGTCTACGTCACGCAGAACGGCGATTGGCCGCCGCAGCGCGCAAACGCGGAGTATCGCTGGTTCGGCTGCGAGGGCCTCGTCTGTACGAATCCGGAATACTTCGCACGGCAGCGCGCGCAGTGGCCATGCACGCTGATCCCTAACGGCGTCGAGCCGGACGTCTTCGCGCCGGGCCCGGCCGACCGCGCCGCCCTGGGCTTGCCCGAAGGCGTGCCGATCGTGCTGATCGCCAGCGCGCTCATCCCCAGCAAACGCGTCCGCGAGGGCATCCGTCGGATGGTACACTTCCCGCAGGCATACCTCGTGGTCGCCGGCGATGGGCCGCTCCGCGCGGAAGTCGACGAAATGGGTGCCACGCTACTGCCTGGACGGTTCCAGCGCGTCAGCTTGCGCCCGCCGCAGATGCCGGCCCTGTACCGCTGCGCGGACGTGTTGCTCCACATGAGTGTGATCGAGCCGTTCGGCAATGTGTATCTGGAGGCGCTTGCCAGCGGTCTGCCGGTCGTCACGCACGATCGCGACCTGACCCGCTGGATGATGGGCGACCTCGCGTGCCTCGTCGACACGGACGACGACGCGGCCGTCGCGGCGGCCCTGGACAAGGCGCTCGCGCGCCGTCGACCGGAGGACGTGGCCGCCCGCCGCGAGCTCGTGCAGCGACGCTTCGCCTGGGCCGAGATCGCCCGACAGTACGGCGAGTTCGTCCGTGCAGTCGTCGCCGGCCGCGCCACCGTCGCAACGGACGCGCCCGAGCCCGCGAACATGTCACCGGCCGCTCCCGACCCGCGCTTGGGGGCCGTCGTGATCGGTCGAAACGAGGGCGAGCGTCTACGGGCATGCCTGACGTCCGTGAGGCACCAGTTTGCGAACGTGATCTACGTGGACTCCGGTTCGCGGGACGGCAGTCCGGCTTTGGCCGAGAGCTTGGGGGTGCCGGTGATCCGGCTCGACGCAAGTCAGCCGTTTACCGCGGCACGTGGCCGGCAAGCCGGCCTCGACGCGCTGCGGCGTCAGCACCCGGAACTGGAATTCGTGCAGTTCATCGACGGCGACTGCGTGCTGCAGCCGGGGTGGCTCGACGCCGCCCGCGCAGTGCTGCAGACGCGGCCGGAAGTCGTGGCGGTCTGCGGCCGGCGCCGTGAGACCCGCACGCGCGAGTCCTTCTACAGCCGGCTCATCGACATTGACTGGGACATCCCGCCGGGTGAGGTCCCCTACTTCGGCGGCGACGCCCTGTGCCGTGTGGCCGCGCTCGACGCCGTCGGCGGATGGTCCGGGGAATTGATTGCCGGCGAGGAGCCCGATCTGTCGTTCCGCCTGCGGGCGGCCGGCGGACGGGTCTGGCGGCTCGCGCGCGAGGCCACGTTGCACGACGTGATGATGTCGCGTTTCGGCCAGTTCTGGCGCCGCGCGGAGCGCTCCGGTTTCGCTTACGCCGAGGTCGGATATCGGCACCGGGCGGGACACGGGCGGCCCTGGGCGGTTCGTGCCGTGACGACGACGGCGTACGGGCTGATCTTGCCGCTGCTCGTCATCGTGGCCGCATTCACCTGGTGGCCACTGGTCTTGCTGCCCATCCTGCTTTGGACGCGACTGCTGTGGACGTTGACGCGGGCCTGCCGCCGCAAGGGCGTGTCGCGGTTGACCGCCCTGGCCTACGCCGCGCTGAACATCGTCGGCAAGACCGCGGGCGGTTTGGGCGCGATCCGGTGGACGCTGCGGGCGCTGACGGGGCGACGTCCGGCGTTGATCGAGTACAAGATCGTCTCGCCGGCCGGGGCAGGTGCGGCGGCGGAATCGCGCGTCAAAGTCGGAGTCACCGAATGAGCAACACGCCGGGCCCCATCGCACGCCTCGCCGACAGCGCCGCCTCGGTGCTGGGTGCGACGCTGCGCGCCGGGGACCTCGTCGCACGGCCGCTGCAGCGCTTCGTGCGGCTGGCACACTTGCGGGCGCGCTCCGGCGGCACGATTCCTTTGACGACGCAATTTGACGGTCCGACGCACACGCCCGGCCCTGTGCAACTGACTTTGGGGGCGTATTGCCGCCTGGGACGCGATGTGTTCTTCGAGACGAATCCCGGCGGACGAATCGAGATCGGCAGCCGCGTGCGGATCAACATGGGTTGCGTACTCGTCGCGTACACGCAGATTCGCATCGGCGACGACTGCCTGATCGGCGAATACGTGAGTATCCGCGACGCCAACCACGGAACGGCCGTCGGTCTGCCGATGCGCACGCAGCCGCACGCGACCGCGGCGATCACGATCGGGCGGGACGTGTGGATTGCCCGGGGGGCGGTGATTCTCAAGGGCGTGGCGCTCGGCGACGGCTGCATCGTCGGCGCCAACAGCGTCGTCACGCACGATGTGCCGCCGCTGGCGATCGTCGTGGGCGCCCCGGCCCGCGAGGTCGGCCGGCGCAAACCGACGGACGCACCCGCCCAGGTCTTGGCGTCGATGGGAGCGAAGGCACAATGAGCCGCACGCGCGACGCCATCCTGTACGTCGGGGCCGTGTTGCCAGCCCGCTCGGAGACTTTCGTCTACAACGAGTTGCTGGCTCTGGGCGCCCGTGGCGTCCGCATCCACGCGGCGTCCGTGCGCACTCCGGAGCAGCATCTCGGCGAGCAGCGCCTCGACGCATTGGCGGCAAGTGTGATTCCGATCTACGGGGCGGGCACGGCGCGCCTGGTCGCCGATGCACTGAGGGAGACACTCGCGCATCCGCTGCGGGCCGCCGGCGTCCTGGCGTGGCTGGTCGCCGACGAACTGCGCGGCAAGCCGTTGCCGCTGCTGCGACGTCTGAAGCTGGTCGGCCAGGCGCTCGCGGCACTGGCCTTAGCGCGGCGCGTGCGTCCGCTCGGAATCGGGCACCTGCACGCCCACATGGCCCACGTTCCGACGACGATCGCCATGTACGCGGCCCGCCAACTCGGCATCCCGTTCAGCTTCACCGGCCATGCGAACGACCTGTTTCGGCAGCAAACGCTGCTGCGGGAGAAGCTGCAACGGGCGGCGTTCGTCGCGTGCATCAGTCATTGGCACCGCGCCTTCTACCGCACGTTCGTCAATCTACCCGAGCGGCGGCTGCCGATCGTACGTTGCGGCGTCGAATTGCCCGACCGCGCAACCGTCGACGGGCATGCCGATCGGCAGGGTGTGGCGCCGCGAATCATCGCCGTGGGACGTCTCGTCCCGAAGAAGGGCTTCGACCTGCTGGTCGCGGCGCTGGATCGTCTGCGCGACCTGCCGTGGCAATGCGAGATCATCGGTTCCGGTCCGGAGGAGCAGCGGCTCAGCGACCAAGTTCGCAGCCTCCACTTGGCCGATCGCATTACGCTGCTCGGGGCCGCGCCGCACGCGCGCGTGCGGCAACTCGTCGCCCAGGCCGACCTGTTCGTTCTGCCGTGCCGCGTGGATCCGGCCGGCGATCGCGACGGCATTCCGGTCGTGCTGATGGAAGCGATGGCCGCCGGCGTGCCGGTGGTGAGCGGTGACCTGCCCGCAATCCGCGAACTCGTGCACGACGGGGAGAACGGGGCCCTCGTCGCCCCCGAAGACATGGATGCGCTCGTCGCGGCGATCCGCCGGCTGCTCACGGACGCGGCCTTGCGCCACAACTGGGGGCAGGCCGCGCGGGCGTGGGTGGCGCAGGAATTCTCACTCGCGGGCAACGTCGACCGACTGTGGCAGGCGCTGCACGCGTGCGGCGCGCGGAGCGGATCCATGGAAGCGACGCCGCAAACACAGGGCGAGCCGACGACGGCACGGTGCACAGAGTGATGATGACGGTGTTGCTGAGTCTGGCAGGAGTTCTCGCGGCCGGTGGACTGGCCGTGTGGGCCTATGCGCTCGTGGCCCGCGGCCCGCGGACGGATCGCGAGCCCGAGCACGACGTCGTGATCCTCGCGGCGCATCCGGACGATTGCGTCATCATGGCGGGCGAATACGCGGCCGCGGCCGTCAGCTGGGGTCGCACCGTGCACATCGTCTACCTGACCTGCGGCGCCGATCGGCCGGACGACGAACTGGCCCGCACGCGGCGCGCAGAGGCGTGGCGCGCCTGGGGTCAGCTTGGCGTAAAGCCGGAGGCATTCACGTATCTCGATCTACCCAATTCGCCGCTCGCGGGGCCCGTCGCGAGTTCCGCTGCCGAACAGGCCGCCGCGAGCACGCAACTGGAGACGCTCCTGCGAGCACAGGCGCCCGGCACGGCCGTGTTCGTGCCGGCCGCAGGTGAGATGCACGCGGATCATCGCTTGTTGCGGCGGCTGGCGCTGGACGTGCTGGCCCGCCTCAACGGGGGTCTGCGGGTCTGCGAGGCCCCCGAGTACAACACGTATCTGTCGCTGTGGCACGCCCCGCGTGACACGATGGATGCGGTGCTCAATGAGTTGGTGCCGATGTGGCGGCGCTTGCGGCCGAAGCCGGCGCGCCGTTGCCGCTTCATCACGGGCGGGCCGGCACTACAGCTTCCCCCGAATGCGGCGCGACTGGACCGCAAGAGGGCGATGTTGCGGGAGTTCGTCTCGCAGAATGCCCCGCTCGTGGAAACCGCCTTTGGTCACCCGGACCAGTACCGCGAAGTACGCGATTTCACGGACTACGCGGGTTGGTATCTGCCGGTCGGCGAGCATTTCATCGGACCGGCTACTCTGAGTCTCTGGCTGGCCACGTGGCTGCTTGCGGCGGTTGTGGCCGGCTGGCTCGGTCAACTGGCCCTCGCGCTGCACCCGGTGCTGTTCGGCATCGTTGCGCTGGCGTGCGCCGCCCTGTGTTGGCGGGCCCGCAGCCCGGAGAAACGCGGACTCTACGCCGCCGCGACAGCCGGCTGGCTACTGTTGGGATTGCTTGCGACTCCGCTCGCGAAGGGAGTGCGTTGATGACTCGTCCAGAATCAGACTATCCCATCTCCGCAACGGCCGTTGCGACGCCACCCAGCGCAGCCGGCGCGCCCGCCGACCGCCCGCGTCTGCTGGTGATCACGCCCGTCCGCAACGAAGCGGACTATCTGCCGCGGACAATCGCATCGCTCGTCGCCCAGACCGTGCACCCGACGCTCTGGATCATCGTCGACGACGGCTCGACCGACGCGACCGCGGAGATCGCCACGCAGGCGGCCGCGGAGCACGACTGGATTCGCCTCTACCGCCGGCCGGATCGCGGCGTGCGCAAGGTCGGCGGCGGCGTGATCGAGGCCTTCTACGACGGCGTCGGGCAAACGCGGCTCGAGGATTTCGAATTCGTCTGCAAACTGGACGGCGACCTGGAACTCGGTCCCACATACTTCCAGCGGCTGTTCGAGAAATTCGCCCAGGACCCGCGGCTCGGCACTGCCAGCGGCAAGTGCTGGCTGGTCACGGATACCGGCCTGCAGCGCGAGCGCACGCGCGACGACTTCTCGCTCGGCGCCGCCAAGCTCTATCGCCGCACGTGCTTTGAGGACATCGGCGGCTTCGTCCGCGAGGTCATGTGGGACGGCATCGACTGCCACCGCTGCCGCATGCTCGGCTGGCGGGCGGCGAGCTTCCACGACGATGAGTTGCAGATCCGGCACTTGCGGCGCATGGGCTCGTCGTTCCGCAGCATTCACCACGGCCGCATGCGTTGGGGTTACGGCCAATACTACATGGGCACGCACCCCTTATACGCCCTGGCGATTTGCTGCTACCGCATGCTGGAGCGACCCTGGATCGTGGGCGGCGTCCTGATCCTGGCCGGCTACCTGGGCGGGCATTTGAAGAAGAAGCCCCGCTACGAGGACGCCACGTTCCGGCGTTACCTGCAGCAATGGCAGCTCGCGCGGCTGCGGCTGGCGCGTGAGCCGCAACCCGTGCGGGCGATCCCGGCCCCGTTGGAAGGACGGGCATGACGGCCGTGCAGTCACCGCCTGTTGTCGCTGACGCGGGTGCGGCGTCGGGCGCGCCGCAGCGCCCCTCAGTCTGGGCGGAGCTGCGGCATGGCGCGACGCGGCCCTCCGGACCGGCGCTCATCGGCATGCTGGCGGTCGCCCTGGCGTGGCTGCTCGGCTGCATCACGTTCCTGACGCCGGCACGCATCGCCCAACTCGGTGGCGGCTGGTTCATGGAATCCGACGAGGACGAGTACGCCGCGCTGCTGGCGGACACGCTCCGTCTGCGAACGCTCACGCCCGGACCGCGTGAGATCGTCATCATCGGAGCATCTTCGACCCGCGAAGCGATCACCTCGGCCGAAGACCTCGAAGAACTCGTCTCCACGCAGCTTGGCGAGCCGGTTCATGTGCGTCTGATCGCCGGCGGCGGGCTGTTCGTGTGGGAAATCGCCGCCGTCGTTGATCAACTGCCCCCCCACCTACGCGGCACGGTCCTGGTCGAAATCTCCGAGCGACAAGTCACGCGAGCCCGGGACTTGCTGCAGGGTCTGGTCGAGTCGCCGCGTCTGCCGCTCGATTCCCCGGCCTTCGACGCCGAAGTTCGCACGGCGAAACTGGCGCAGCCGCACGTATGGACCGACAACTACTTCCTGCGGCATTACCAGTTTTTCGTCGCCCGCCCCCTGGCACTGCTGAACCTCGTGCGCGGCCCGGTCACGCCGTGCCCGCATATGACAGCCCGCTGGCGCCCCCCCACTGAGGCGGAGTGGCGGCGCATTCACGAAACCGCCGGGCAATGGGTCACCAAGTACGACCTCGCCCCCGCGAACTTCGCCGTCTATGGGCGTATCCTCGGAGCCATTCGCCAACGCGGCCTGCAGCCGGCCCTGTTCCAGCCGCCGCGCAACCCCAAGGTGATGGCTGAGGCCCTGGCCGAACGCGGTGCCGCCGATATGTTCGCCCGCTACACGACCGATCTGGAGCAGTTCGCACAGCAGCAGAACACGCCGCTGTGGACCGTACAAGACGAAGCCGCCATGACGCCCGACGACTTCTTCGACGGGTTGCACGTGAAGAGCGACGCCGCCCGCGAGCGCTACACGGCCGCCCTCGCCAAGCATATTGCGGACCAGCTCCGCACTGCCCCCAAAGCGGAGAGCCAACCATGACCCTGCCGCGTCTCATCGGAATCGCCCTGCAGGCCTTTGTGCTGGGCACGCTGTTGTTTGTCGCCGTCGTGCGCCTGGTGGCCTTGCACGCGGACGCCCGACTCTTCCGGTATCAGGCGTTTTAGGACCCTATGATTCAGTCGCTTTCATTCTGGATTCTGCTGCTCGTCGGTACGCTCGTGTACTGGCAACTGCCCCTGCGCTGGCGACACGGTTTCCTGGGGCTGGTCTCGCTCGGCTACCTCGCCACACTGAGCCTCTATGCGGCCGGGAGCCTGCTCGTCCTCGCCGCGGCGTTTTACTTCCTGCTGGGGCCACCGGCCTGGCGCCGCTGGTCCTGTCCGCTGCTGATCCTCGTCGCCCTGGGCCAACTGGCGTACTTCAAGTACATCCCCGCCATTGCGGCCGCCATCGCCACGGGTCGCGCGGGTCCGCAGATTCTCGTGCCCCTCGGCATGAGTTTCTTCACGTTCAAACTCATCCACTACGCCGTCGAAGTCACGCGTGGAAACATCACCGACCGCTCCTGGTCGCGTTTCTTCTGCTACATCACGCTCTTCCCGATCTTCACGGCCGGCCCGATCGAGCGCTACGACCACTTCCTCGCCAACCAGACGACGACCTGGAATCGGGCGGACCTGATCGAAGGCCTGATGCGCATCGCGTACGGCCTCATCAAGAAGTTCGTCCTCGCCGACGTGATCCTGCGAGCGCTCATGCACGGGCGCGACGTCCAGATGGTCCTGCAGGGCCTCACCGGGCTGCCTGTCTACAAGGTGTGGGGGTTCTTCCTCCTGCAGTTCATTAACCTATACCTGGATTTCAGCGGCTACTCGGACATCGCCATCGGCGCCAGCCGCTTGTTCGGCCTGCGTATCGGCGAGAACTTCAACTACCCAATCGTCGCGGAGAACATCGGCGTGTTTTGGAAGCGCTGGCACATGTCGCTGGCGAACTGGTGCCAGGCGTACGTCTACATGCCCACGCTCGGCCTGACGCGCAACCCGTACCTCGCCCTGTACGCGACGATGGGCACGATGGGCCTGTGGCACGCGGGCGCCCTGAACTACATCTGCTGGGGCCTGTACCATGCCACCGGTTTGGCGACATTCATCACCTGGACGCGCTACAAGCGGCGGCGCGGCTGGACCTTTGGACAGAATCTGCCCGGACGCCTGGCCGGCAACGCTGCCACGCTGCTCTTCGTCTCGTCCGCGATGTGTTTCACGTTGACGCTCGGCCAAGGCATCTACCCGGCCGTGCGATTGCTCGCGAAGTTGGTGTGCATCAACCTGCCGGCGTGAGTGCGGCGCCTCGTCGGCGCGCCGGCCTTGGGACTTGTGGAGTGACCGCCTGTGATCGTCTTCACCTTCCACGACCTTCTGGCTCAACACCTGGCCCAGCGCGGCGACCACCCCGCCGTCGTCGACGGGCCGCGCACGATCACCTACGCCGCCCTGGCGCGCGAAGTCGACGCCGTCGCGGCCTGGCTGCGGCAGGCCGGCGTACAGCGCGGCGATCGCGTGGCCGTCCACCTGCGCAAGAGCATCGAGGAAGTCGTGGCGATGTTTGCCACGGCCCAGGTCGGTGCCGTCTTCGTCAACATCAACTCGCAGTGGACGGTGTACCAGCTCGATTACGTGCTCCGCGACAGCGGCGCCCGCGTGCTGCTGACGGAGCAACGCCGCGCGGCTGAACTGCTCGAGGCCGGCCTGCCGGAAACGCTGGAGCGCGTGCTGGTCAACGGCACGCCACCCGCAGACGCCCGCATGACGGCCTGGAGCGACCTGTCGCGCGACGTCGCGCCGCCGCCGCGCTGCCCGGCGATTGACGTCGATCTGGCCGCCCTGCTGTACACCTCCGGCTCGACCGGCAAACCCAAGGGCGTGATGCTCACGCACCTGAACCTCGTCAACGGCGCGCGCAGCGTCGCGACGTACGTCGAGAACACGCCGCAGGACCGGCTGCTCAGCGTCCTGACGTTCGCCTTCGACGCCGGCCTGAACCAACTCACGACGGCCTTCCTGGTTGGCGCGACGGTCGTCCTGCACGGCGTCGTCATGCCGGCCGAGATCATCAAGACCCTCGTGCGCGAACGCTGCACCGGCTTCGCCGCGGTCCCGCCGATCTGGATTCAGGTGGTGCGCTACCTCGCCGAGGTGCCCACGGCACTGCCGCACCTGCGCTACATCACGAACACCGGCGGCAAGATCCCCGAGAGCATCCTGCAACAGATGCCCGGCGTGTTCCCCGGCGTGAAGATCTTCCTGATGTACGGGCTGACCGAGGCTTTCCGCTCGACGTTCCTGCCTCCGGAGCTGTTCCACCAGAAGATGGGCTCCATTGGCCGCGCGATTCCGAACGTCGAGACGTACATCGTCGACCCGGAGATCGGCGTCTGCGGTCCCGGCCAGCAGGGCGAGCTGGTCCACCGCGGCAGCCTCATCAGCCAGGGCTACTGGAACAACCCGCAAGCCACGGCGGAGAAGATCAAACCCTGTCCGCAACTGCGGCACCTGATCGGCGACGAGCCGGTCTGCTACAGCGGAGACCTGATTCGCATCGACGAGGACGGCTATTACTGGTTTGTCGGCCGCCGCGACATGCTCATCAAGTCGAGCGGCTTCCGCATCAGCGGCACCGAGGTCGAAGAGATCGTCGCCAACAGCGGGCTCGTCGTGAACGCGGTCGCCTTCGGCGCCCCGGACGAAATGCTCGGCCAGGCCGTCCACGTCGCGATCACCACTCCGGACCACGCCCCGCCGGATGAAGGCTTGCTGCTGGCGCACTGCCGCGCCAAAATGCCCCATTACATGGTCCCGCAGAAGTTCTACCATTGGAAAGGCGAGATGCCTCGCACGGCCAGCGGCAAGCTCGACGGTGTGGCCGTGAGCCAAGCCTGCCTGACCGGCAAGGTGCCCGGCTAAGTACGTTTGCTCCGTGCATGCGAATCGACGTGTTGTAGGAGATCAAGTGTCATGGCCGTCAGCCGCGAAGACGTAATCGGCTACCTCCAGCAGAAGCTCGGCTTGAACACCAAGGGCGTGGACGACGACACGCTGCTGTTCTCCAGCGGCACGCTCGATTCGTTCAGCATGCTCGACCTGGTGATGTTCATCGAGACGAAGATCGGGCGCAAGCTGCGCGCGACCGAGGTCAACCTTGACAATCTCGACTCGATCGCCCGAATCGTGCGCTTCGCCAGTCAGTAGGAATCCCATGATCGACCTGCGCGAGATCCGTGAGGACGAGTTCGGCCTGGTCGCCAACTGGCTGGCCGACCCCGAGATCAACCGTTGGCTCTCGGTGGAATGGCGCACGCACGCCGTCACCGATCGCACCGTCGCGATGGCCGTTATGAGCCCACGCAATCGCCTGCGCATGATCGTCTGCGACGGGCAGCCGGTCGGCGTCGTCGCCCTGTCCTTGATCAATGAAACCGAGCACACGGCCATGCTTTGGTTCGCGCTGGGCGAGCGGTCGCAGGGCAGCCGCGGCATTATGTCCGAGGCATCGGCACGTTTCGTGCGGCAGGCCTTCATGGACTGGGGCTTCCGCTCGCTTTCCGCGCACATCAACGAGCACAACGCCGCTTCGCTGCGCGTGGCCACGCGGATCGGCTTCCGGCAGGTCGGCGTACTGCGCAAGGGCTTTCTGCATGAGGGGCAATACGTGGACCGCATCGTGCTGGACCTGTTGCCGGAAGACCTCGGCCTGCCGCCGGTCGCGCCCTAGCACGGGCCGCGCCGCAAGCCTCGGAGTCGAGAGACCGCCATGTTCCGCCGCCTCCTATGCCAACTGATTCGCGCGTGCGGACGGGAAGACCGCCTCAGCCCCGCCTGGTACCTGCGCCTTTTCCGCCCGAATCCCTGGGCCTACGCGGAGTACCTCAAGCGTCGCGGTACCCTCTATAGCATCGGCACCCAATGCGGCATCGTCCCCGGCACGCGCATTCTCGACCCGGCCTACACGCGCCTCGGTAATAACGTCCTGCTCGCGTGCTGCACACTCATCGGCCACAATGGCGCCATCGCCGTCCTCAATCGCGCCTACGGCGTGAAGCTGGAGAGCGTCGGCAAGATCGACATCCGCGATAATGTCTTCATCGGAGACGGCGCGGTCATCCTCCCCGGCGTCACCATCGGCCCTAACGCGATCGTTGCGGCCGGGGCGGTCGTGAACAAGGACGTCGCCCCGGGTGACATCGTCGGCGGCGTGCCGGCCAGGCCGATCGGCCGTGTGGACGAACTCGTCGCCAAGCTCAAGGAGCAGACGGAGCAACTGCCTTGGGCGGAGCTGATTGCCGCCCGCGAAGGCGACTTTGACCCGGCGCTGGAGCCCGAGTTGATCCGTCGCCGCGTGGCGTATTTCTACGGCTCAGGCGAGCGATCCACGGTGCGTGGCGTTTAGCGGCCGCGTGCGTCGTTGTCGTGTCAGCGGCCCATTCGGCAAGACTTGCGCAAAGGGCTGCATAGAATCGACTTCATGTCGCTCCGGCACCCAGCCGCCCATATTCGGCCGGGAGCCGCTCCGCCGATAGGCACGGTTGGGTGACCCCGCCGGCGTGCCGGCGGACACAAACGGAGACCAGACGAGACCATGGCCGAAGGCTCCGCCGCACTGACCATCATCGTCCCGACCTATCGCGAGGTCGAGAACCTGCCGCTGCTCATCGAGCGGATCGACGCCCTGCGCCCCCAGCTCGGTGCGGCCGTAGAACTGCTGATCGTCGACGATGACAGCCGCGACGGGACGATCGAGCTGCTCGCCCGCCTGCAACAACCTTGGGTACGGCTGATCGTGCGGACCACCAATCGCGGCCTCAGCCCGGCCGTCCTGGAGGGCCTCGACGCGGCTCGCCATGACCTGATCGCGGTGATGGATGCGGACCTCAGCCACCCGCCCGAAAAGCTCCCCGAAATGCTCGCCGCCCTGCGCGCCGGCGCCGACTTCGTGATCGGCTCGCGCTACGTGCCCGGCGCGGCCACGGACGAATCCTGGGGGCTGTTCCGCTGGCTCAACAGCAAGGTGGCGACGCTCCTGGCGCGCCCGTTCACCAGCGCCCATGACCCAATGTCCGGCTTCGTGTGCTTCCGCCGCAGTGACCTGAAGGATCGCGCGAGCCTGAATCCGGTCGGCTACAAGATCGGCCTGGAGCTCATCGTGAAGGGCCACTTCCGCCGCATCGTGGAAGTGCCCATCCACTTCGCCAATCGCTGTCACGGCGAAAGCAAGCTGACCCTCCGCGAGCAACTCCGCTATCTCCAGCACTTGGGGCGGCTGTTCGCGTACAAGTTCCTCGGGCGACATCGCGCCGCCCCCGCGGGGGCCTCGTGACGTGAACCGGTCGACTGCGCCCCAGGCGGCGCTCATCCTGCTGCTGCTCGCCGCACACGTCGCCATCCTCAATCTCCCCCCCTTCCTGCCCTGGCCGGATACCCCGTTTCACCTGGCCGCAGCGACCATCCGTGCCGACTACAACGTCGCGACCACACCCTACCGCGACTACTATGAGCTCACGCCGCTCGGCGTCCGGCCGAACCTGACCTTCTACTTGGCCGCATCCAGTGGCTGGCTCGGACGCCCCCTGGTCGCCGCGCGCGTACTCTACGCGCTTTACGTCGTGAGCACGATTGGACTCGTCGCGGCCTGCATCCGCAGCCTTGGCGGCAGCCTGTGGCTGACCCTCCTCGCCTTCCCCTTCCTCTACAACCTAAGCGTCTCGTACGGCTTTGCCGAGTTCACCGCCGCGGTCCCAGTCGCACTCGGTGTACTCTGGACCGCAATGCAGGTGGCTCGCCGACCGCACTGGGGCTGGTACAGTGCGCTCGCGACCGGACTGGTTCTCCTCTTCTTGTGCCACGCGATCGCGGTGATCTTTGGCCTGCTGTTCACCGGGCTCTTCCTGCTACTGCTCCATCACCGCCGGCTGGGGCGGCTCCTCGCCGGCGCCCTGACACTCGTCCCCGCACTGGCCTGTCTGGCCGCCTGGTACGCAGGCCGGACGCGTGGCAGCGGCGGCTGGCCGTGGATCAAGGGCTACTACCGTGATTACTACCTGGTCGAGTTCGGCACGCGCCTCGCGGACATCTTCCGCCTCGACAACGACCGCCTCGTCTCACCGCAGCTCGGTCCGTGGATTGCGGCCGCATTCACGGTCGCGGTGCTGGTGGCCCTGGCGGCCACGCTGTACCGCGCGGCGCGCGTCCGCAACACGACCGTGCGAAAGCTCCTGAGGGATTGGCGTACGCAGCCAACCAGTGCGGCCTTGGCGGCCTTCCTCGTGACCGCCGCCGGCGTCGTGCTGTTCGCACCGTCCGGTTACCCCCCCTTCTGGAGCATCTACCAGCGCTTCACCGTGATGCTGTGGCTGGGCCTGATCTTCCTGACCGCGCAGCTCCTCGGCCGCGACTGGTGTCCCCGTCCCGCCGTGCGCGCCACCCTGCTCTTGGTCTGTTTGGCCCACGTCGGCTTGTGGGGCGAGCACTTCCGAGCCTATCGCGCCGAAGCACGCGACCTGTTGACCGTGCTCCGCGCCGCCCCGCATGACGGCGTACTCGGCTTTACGGCAGGCGACCCAAGCTTCCGCGGTGAGCCGGAGGCCTTTGTGCACGCCGGCAACTACCACACCGTGGTCAACGGGAGCATGGCCATCTCCGCCCTGCCGGACTTCCCCTATACGCAGGTCCAGCGGCGCGTGGGCGAAGCGGCCCTGCCCAACGCGCTCGAGGCCCGCACGGCCGGCCCGGACTACTATCGCAATTATCCGTGTATTCAGCGTGTGTTGGCCCGCGAGCCGCTGCCAACCAGCGCCAAGTGGTTTCGCACGCACTTTGCACCGCTCACGCGCGCTGGCCGCTGGACGCTCTACCAGCGCACGGGCGACGCACCGACCAGTCAGCCCTAGAGCAAATGCACAACTGGTGTGCCGCCCGGTCGTGTCAGGCCTGCGTGCCTGACGTCGCGTTGCGCTGCGCGGGCAACGCAGCAGACGTGAAACTGCTCTGGCAGGCGCCGCTCACCCCCAATTGAACAGCCGCACGGCACACCCAGGCTGCACCGCGCGGCTGAACCTGTCGCTGGTCTCGAGAATCGGCACGGCTACGGCGTCTCGAATGCACCGATGTCCGGCATGCCGTCGCGGGCCGCACCCGCGTGATCGCGGAACGCCTCGGGCAGCGGCACGGCCGTATGGCGGCACGGGCTGCCGGCGGTCGGCACCCAGTTCGCATCCAGCGCCGGGTCGCCCACCGTCGTGTGCGGATCCCAACCCGCGCTCTGCCACGTGGCGAAGCTCGCACCCGCCAGCGGCGAGGCCGTGTTGTTCGGGCTGTAGTAGCGGTTGTAGTCGAACGCCCACGCGGCTGAGAGCTGATTGTCGTAGTCGTCCAGGACGCACTTGGCCGTGCTGGCCGTCGTCGTGATGACATTGTTGTGGAACTTCGCCGTCTTCCCGGCGGCGAGAATGTGCGTGGCGCTCTCCTTGGTGATCGTGATGCCGCGCGTCAGCACGTTGTGATAGAAGCGGATGTCGCCGTAATCCTGGCTGTCCAGGTAGCCGCCCTGCAGCGCCACCCCGTTCTTCACATTACACAGCAGGTTGTTGCGGATCACGAGCCAGTCACCGCACGTCCGCACGAACAGGGCCCAGCCCTGCGTCTGCGGTCCGTCCAGGCCGATGGTCTCGTTGTTCTCGTACACGCAACGCCACAGGTGCGTCAGGAACGCCCCGTTGCCGTTGCCGTGTTTGCTCTGCGTGGCAAAGTACTCCTCGTTCCCGTCGCCATAGGTGAGGTTGTGGCGGATGACGCAGCCGTCGTGAGCCCGGATGTTCATTCCGAGGTTCGCGTTGCTGTAGAGCGTGTTGTTCTCGATCAGCAGGTTACGCGCCGTCGGCCGCCCGAACGCCGTGTTGTAGTGGTACGAGCCGCTCAGGTAAATGCCGTGATCGAGCAGCGAGTTCTTACCGCAGTGGTGAATCGTGTTCCGCCGCAACACCATGTCGCCCTGCGTGTCGGCGTCTTCGGTGCCGGCAAACAGACCGCACGCCGCGGCGTGATGGATCGTCGTGTCCTCGAGCACGAATCCACGCCCATACATCGTGGCCGAGATGCCCCCGTTCTCCAGAATGCAGCGGCGGATCACCGTGCCGCGCCGGTGCGCCCCAACCAGGCCACCGCGCTCGTTCGTCGGTGCCGTGATCTTCAGATCCTCCAAAGTCACGCCATAGCCGAACTGCGTGTTCGAGCTGCCACCCCAGTAGAAGAGCCCGTTCGTTTCCGCACAGATGACCGTCGGCGGCTCTGCCGCGCTCCCGTACGCACCCACAATGGACGGATTCGGCGGATAGACGCGGTCGCTCAGCGTCCAGGTCTCGCCGCGCTTCAGCAGCACCTTGCACGGGTTGTTCTGGCTCTTTACCGCTGCCGTGAACGCCTTGGCCAGCGTCTTCCACGGCCGGTTGATGTTGTTGCGCGCCTCCGTCTCCGTCCAGGAGTCGCTCCCCAGCGTCGCGTCTACGTAGTACGTGTAGCCGCTGAACACCGCCACGCTGAGGTTGATCGTCGTCGTCGTCGACTGCCCGGCCGCCGTCGTGATCGTCAGGCGCACCGTGTAAGTGCCCGCGTTGTCAAAGCAGTGGGCCACGACAAGGCCTTCGTCCGTCTCCGGATCGGCTGACAGCGCGTCGCCGAAGTCCCAATCCCAGCGCACGATGCGGTCGCCGCCCGCCGCGGTTGAGTCGAGACCGCTGAACAGCGCCGTATACGGAGCGATACGCATCGTCTCGGGCGGCGTATAGAGCACGGCCCGCAGCGCCGGCGCCGTGACGGTCAGATGCACGCCGCGCGTCGTGTCGCCCTGCCCCGTGCTGAGGTTGGTGAACGTGATGACATCGCTGTAATTGCCAACGGCCAGTCCGCTGGCGCTACCCGTGAGCCGGGCCGTCACCGTATCGGACGCACCAGCTGCCACGGTCCCGCCCGTCTTCGACAGCGTGAGCCAGCCCTGCGTATTCGCCGCACTCCAGTTCACCGGCTGCGTCGTCGTATTCGTGAGCGTGTACACGACACTCTCGACGTCAAACGGCCCGCCCTGATTGCCGGTACTCGTGAAATCGCTCCCCGGCACAACCGCGAAGGTGCCGGCCGGCACCACAACCAGGCTGACGACGCGCGCGGCATCGCCCAGGTGGTTCGTCGCATTCGTGAAGACGAGTGTGTCAGCGTATGCGTCGGCCGCCAGGCTGGCCGCGCTGGCACCGATGGATACCGTCACGGTGTCGGAGGCCCCGCCCGCCAGCGTTCCGCTCGACTTGGAGAGCGTCACCCACGCCTGGGATTTGGCCAGCGTCCAGCTCAGTGACTGCCCACCCACATTCGTCAGCGTGTAGGCCTGGCTCACCGGGGTGAACGGCCCCCCCACCGGGCCGGAACTCGCCAGCCCGGACACCGGCGACACCGACAACGTACCCGGGGCTGCCGTGCTGACCACCGTGGCCGTGTACCCTTCATTATCACGGTTGGCGGTCAGGCTCGCGTATGCCCGATTCGGCGGGTTCAGCGTGTATCCGGACAACGTAGGCATAACCGTTCCTGACCATCCCATCGGAACCGAGAACAGGTAGAAGCCGGACGCGTCGGATACAGCCGGACTCGCCAAACCCGTGACGGCCAAGCTGACGTTCGGTACGCCGACACTGCTGGCGTCGCGCACAAATCCCGACACGGAAACCGTGTTCGGAGGTTGCTCCTGGAAATCCTGGTTTGCCAGGTTGTCATGCAGCTCGACGTACGTCCGCGAGCCCGGGCCAAAGAAGCGCGACCCGCCCACCGGCGCGATCGTCCCGGACCAATTCACCGCCACCTGCAGGCTGTAGCGTCCATCCTGGCCGCTCGTCGTCACCCGACCGTCCGAGCTGGAAACGCTTACGCCAACCAGGGGTGCCCCGGCCGCATCGCGAACCTGCCCGGAGATCACCGGCTCCACGGTCACCGTCCCGCGCGCAGCGACTTCCCCGCCTGCCGGCGCATAGCTGCAGCCGAGCGGGCCGGAGATTCCGGCGAACACGAGCGTGAGCGTAACGGAATAGACTCCGGGGCGCACATACGAGTGCGTCCGTCGTGCGAACGTAGCCATCGGCCCGCCCTCTTGCCCGTCACCCCAATCCCAATGGTACTCCCCATCGGGAAGCGGCACGCCGCTCATCGTAAAAGCCCGCGCCGTAACGGTCAACGGCGCGCTGCCGCGGCAGACGCTGAGGTCGAACACAACCGGGGAGTATGCGAGGATCAGGACGGTACCGACATTCGAGTAGCGTACGCCATCCGTCGCGCGGTACGAGAACTGGGCTTGGCCCGCGAAGTTCGCCGGCGCCACGAAGAGAACGCTGGCGGAGCCATCGTCCGCGTATTCGATCGCGTAGAGCGTGCCCACAGCCGGAGCAGCCACGATCTCATAGGTCAGCGCCAACTGCGCCGGGCTCTGCCCTTGCAGGGCGATGGTGACCGCCGTGCCGGGCTCGACCAGTGCGGTGACGTCTGGCACCGTCGGCGGCGTGTTCACGGGAACCGGAGTCGTGGAATCGCCGCCGTAGCTGCCCACGGGAACCACAATCCCGCCATCGGTGTCGCTCGACGTCGTCGGGACCGCGTCCGAATCGGACGGCTCCGAGGCCCCAATGGCGCGCAGCACGTCATCTGGCGTTTTGGACGGGTTAGTCCCGTCCACCGAACTCGGACACCCACCAAGCGAGAGCCCGAAGCTCAGCGTAACCGCGAGACAGAGTGAGAGGCCACGGCACGTAATCTGGGTAAGTTTCATTCTGTCCCCTGACCTTATCTAAATTCACCACACAAAGTGTTCAAACCACCAGGAGTCATTGCAACTTATTCATTTCGTACGGTTTACGTTAATTCCGTATCGGGCGCGCTGGCGCCACGCAACAAATACCGTGGGATGAATGTCGAAAAATCCCGCTATCGGCCTATGCTTCCTGTGAGCGCGACCGGGACCAATATAGGACCGATGCGCTCAGGTGGAGTCTAGCTGGTAGTCAGTCGATGTAGATGGACGGGTAGCCGGGCCTTGGTTTTCCTCGCGCAGCCCGTCCTGTAGAATGCCTCGCCAATGCGGCGTTACCGGAACACGAGACCGGGGTCGCGACCGCGACGGGGGACACTCGGCCGGACGCAAATCCCTGCAGGCGCGGCAAGAGGTGATGCACATGGTGGCACAAGGACGTCGCACCGGACGCCGTCGGCTGAAGTTGCTCGGTCTGCTCGTCGTCCTGGTGGTAGTCCTGCCGGGTGGTATGTATGCGGCCTGGAAGGTCCGCAAACAATACATGGTTCACGCTGCCTACACGGAGGGGGCCGCCGCGTATGACCGTGGCGATTGGGCGACCGCCGCGCGCCTGCTCAAGCGCTATCTGACAACGCATCCTGGCGATCTGAGCATCAACGAGAAGTACGCCACAGCGCTACTGCGGATCCGGCCCCTGACCCCGGACTGCGTGCGGCAGGCCATCCACGCCTATCGCCAGATTCTGATCGTGCGCCCCGACCACGAGTTGGCCTTCCAGCGCCTGGTCCTGCTCTACGAGTCGACCGGCAATTTCGGTGAGCTCGAATATCTGGCCGACCAACGGCTGAAGGTCGATGCGGCCGACGCCCGCGCCGCACTCGCCCGGGCAAAGGGACTCATCCAGAAGGAGAAACGGGATCCAGCGCGCACCGAACTGGAATCGCTCGTGACGCGGCTGAAGAGCCAGCCGGACCAGTGCGGCCTGGCCGTGGAAGCCCTGGTGCTGTTGAGCAACCTGGCGCGGGAGAGCAGTCAGCCGGACAGCGCGGAGCGCGCGTTGAACTGGCTGAACGATGCCGTGGCGCAATGTCCCAATTCGGCGGCGGCCCTGGTGAAGCGCGCCGGCTTGCGGCGCGAACTGGCCCATCCCGCGCCCGGCCAGGAGAGTACCGACCCCGACCTGCTGGCCGCACGGGCAGACCTGGAGCGCGCCGAGCAGCTGGAGATCGCGGATCCCCGGCTGCGCCTGCTGCTCAGTGACGAATGGCTGGCACTTGAGGAGCTCCCACGGGCACGGACGCAACTGCAGCTGACCGAATCCGTCGATGCGGAATCGCTCCGCGACCTCATCGTCGATCCGGCCGACTGGGTCGCGGCGCGCTTCGTACAGGCGGCCCGTCTGGCGCTGGCGACGCATCCCTGCGACACGTGCGCGGCGCTGGCGCAGCAGGTACTCGCGCAACTCGGCGATTCCCGCCAGCGGCTGCAGGTCCTGCCGCTGGTCATCCAGCTACAGATCGCCGGCGGGCAACTGGAAACCGCGGCCGGCGGCCCCGCGGGCGCCAAGGCCCACCTCGACGAGTACGTCGAGAAGCTGAAGCTGGTCCGCAATGTCTCGGCCGGTGACGAGCAGATCGCGTCCCTGCGCGCGTTGATCGCCCGGGCCGAGAACCGACCCTACGAAGTCATTACGCTCCTGGCGCCGTTTGCCGAGAAGCCGGGGTTGGCGCGCACCCTGCTGGCCGAAGCCTACGACGCCACCGGCCAGGCAGCCCGCTTCGCCAAGCTGCTGGGCAGCGGTGCGGCGGGGGCCGCCGCCGATCCGAGCACGGCGCTGCTGCTCGCGCGGGTGCAGATGAGCCGCGGCAACTGGCGCGAGGCCAGCGAAATGCTGGCGGCGCGCGAACGTCTCGCGCCGGACGACCTCAATTTCAAGGCCCTGCGCCTGATCGCGCAGTTCTCCCAGGCCCGCAGCGGCGGCGCCTCGGCGGAAACAACCCTCGACCGCATCGGCGCCGAACTGGACGAGCTGCGCGCCCGGGCACCCGACAATGTCGATCTGCGCTTGCTGGCAGCCGACCTCGCCGCGGTGCGCGAATCGCCCGAAGCCGCCGAACGGGTACTGCAAGCGGCCATCGCGGAGTGTACGCGGCCTCTGCCGGCTTTGGAGGCGCTCGTCCAACTGTACTGGCACACCAACCGCGCCGACCAGGCCGCGGAGCTCTTGGCGACCGGCTGCCAGCGCTTCGGCACCAGTCCGAGCGTGTGGATTCTGCGCAGCCAGTTTCTGGCCGAGCGCACCCAGATCAGCGCAGCCCGGGCCGTGCTGGACGAGGCCGCCACGGTCGTGACCAGCGACGCGGCCAAGAATGCCCTGCGCCGGCAGCGGGCCCTGCTCGACATCCGGGGCGGTGACCGGGCCGCGGGCATCCAGGCCCTGCGGGCGATGGTGGAGGCCGATCCCCAGGATGTGGAAGGCCGCGTGCTGTTACTGGATCTGCCAGAAGTCCGCGCTGAACCCACCCAAGCCGCGCGGCTGGTCGACGAAATCAAACAGACGGAGGGCCCCACGGGGCTCGTGTGGCGCGCCCAGCAGGTCCGGCTATGGCTGACGCAGGGTGATGGTGCCCAGCGCCCTGAGCAGATCGCCGAGATTCTGCGGTACTGCATCGAAAATGACCCTTCGCAGGCGACGACGGATCTGCTCCTCACCCAGCTGTATCAGGAAGTGCGCACCAGCGCCACCGTCGCGGACATCGTGCAGCGCGCCCTGCCCGCCGCGACCCCGCCCTCGGTGTATGCCGGCCTGGGGCGCACGGTGCTGGAACTCGGCGATGTCAAGCTGGCCCGCGACTTGGCAGCCCGCGGGCTGCAGCTCAATCCGCGCGACGAGACGCTCCTGATCCTCCAGGGCAAGGCCGAACTGGGACTGGGCCAGTTCGACCGGGCCCGCGACCTGGCGGGTCAGGCGCTTGGCGCCAACCGTCGCAACATCGAGGCCCTCTTCCTCGCATCCAAAGTGGCCTATCTCCAGGAGGACGCGGCGACGTTGCGCGGTCTGCTGCGCGATACCGAAGCGCTGCTCCAGGACGCACCGACCAGCGAAGGGGCGCACCTCCTGCGCGCCCGGCTCCGGGCAGCCCTCGGTCAGGCGGACAGCGCCATCGCCGACCTGCAGAAGTACTGCGCCACGGCCGGCGGCAGCAAGAGTCTCCGCGCGCTGTTGACCCTGGAGAGCCTGTGCGCCGCCCAGCAAGACCTGAGCCTGCTGCCCGGGCTGCTGAGTAGCGCCGAAGCGCTCGTCCGCGAGGTGCCCGCCAGCGAGGATGCCCAACTGCTGCAAGCCCGGCTCCGAGCGACCCTCGGCAACGTGGAGGCAGCGATCGCCGGACTGCGGGACTATTGTGCCACCGCCGACGGCGCGCGAAGTCTGCGCACCCTGCTGACCCTCGAAAGCCTGTGCGCCCTGCGCCAGGACACCGCCACGCTGCGCAGCGTGCTGACCCACACCGAGGCCTTCCTGCAAGAGCTCCCGACGAGCGAGGAGGCCCAGCTGTTACGGGCACGCGTCGCCGCGGCCCTGGGCCAGCTCGACGCGGCCATCGCCGGCTTGAGCGCCTACGGCGCCACACCGGACGGCGGTCAGAGCTTGCGCACGCAGCTCACCCTCGTAAGCTTGCGCACCCTGCAGCCGGATTTCGCGGCCGCCCGGGCAAACCTGCAACGCGCGGAGCAATTGGCGGCAGACCCGAATCATCCGGAACTGCTGCGCGCCCAGGTGGTGCTGGCCGGCGCCCAGCAGCAGTACGACGAGGTCCTGAAGGTCGTCGACGGTGTGGTCGGCCGGCCCGACGCACCGGTCGACGTGCTGATCACGGCCGCCACGGTCCTCGGTGCATCACCCTCCCACGTCGACGCTGCGCTGCGCTGCTGTGAACGTGCGCTCGCGCTCGAGCCCAACAATCCCGCCGCGCACATGGCCCGCGGCGATCTGAAGTACAAACAGGGCGACGCCACCGCTGCGGAGGCCGCCTACCGCGCCGCCCTG
Organism: uncultured Planctomycetales bacterium; assembly: GCA_964523405.1. Classification (GTDB taxonomy): domain Bacteria; phylum Planctomycetota; class Phycisphaerae; order UBA1845; family Fen-1342; genus CAZGAQ01. Next base: position 30,008 of record CAZGAQ010000001.1, on the reverse strand, counting down.
CAGCACAACCCGTTGGAGGCGGACGCGCTCAACAACCTCGCGTGCCTGCTTACCAAACGCGGCACCCCGACCGAGGCCCTGCCCTTTGCGCGGCAAGCCGTCAACCTGCGCCCCCGCGAGGCCAACTACCGTGACACGCTGGGGCAAGTGCTAAGCGGTTTGCCGGATCAGCTCGCGGAGGCCCGCGCCGAGCTACGGCAGGGCGTCGAGTTGGCTCCGCCGGGCTCAGACGTGCGCGCCTACGCCCTCTTCCACCTCGCCCAGGTCTCGCGCCGACTCAACGATCTGGCACTCCTCCGCCAGTACGTCGACGAGGCCCAGGCCATTGACCGCACCCACAGCGTCTTCACCCCCGACGAGCGCGCCGAACTGCAGCGCCTCCTCGATGGTGCCCCACCCGTGCCCTGAGTCCTGGCTCCGCCGCCCGGCGCGGGGCGGCCCGCCTAATCCAGCCGGAGGTCGGCCATCGAAGCCCGCTACGCCCAACGCCTGAGTCGCTACACCACGGCCCTGCGGCACGGCCTGCCGGACTGCATTCCCATCCGGCCCTTCGTCGCCGAATTTGCGGCCAAGTATGCCGGCTACACGTGCCAGCAGGTCACGCACGACTACGAGCAGGCCTTCGCCGCCGTACGCCGCTGCGCCGCCGACTTCGACTGGGACGCCGTGGTCGGCAACATGGTCTACGTCTGGTCCGGCCTCACCGAGGCCATCGGCCTGCGCTACTACGGCGTACCCGGCATTCACCTGGAGCCCAACGTGGGCTTTCAGTATCGCGAACCGGCCGAGCGCGACGCCTTCATGCGTCCGGATGAATACGACGCGCTGATCGCAGACCCCACCGGCTTCCTGCTGAATGTGTGGCTACCGCGCGTCTCACGCGACGTCGTGCCGCCGGGCGCCCCCGCCACGGCGCGCAGTCACCTCTCGTTCCTCAAGGGCGGCATGGCCCTCCTGCAGTACTTCAGCGCCTTCGGCACACAAGCGGCGCGCTTGCGCAGCGAAGCGGGCACCGTCTCCGCCATCTCCGGCATACTCAAGGCCCCCTTCGACATCCTGGGCGACAAACTCCGCGGTTACATGGGCCTCACGCGCGACATGCGCACGCAGCCGGAAAAGGTGCGGCGCGCCTGCGAAGCACTGCAGCCGCACCTCCTGCACGTCGCGCTCGGCGGCGCGGACCCCGCCGGTCAGGTGCCCATCGGCTTTTGGATGCACCGCGGCTGCGTTCCGTTCGTCACGCCCGCGCAGTTCGAATCCCACTACTGGCCGACGCTGGCACCGATCATCACCGAACTGTGGCGCCGCGGACACCAGACGTTGTTCTATGCGGAGGGCGACTGGAGCCGCCACTTGGAGCGCTTCGCCGAATTGCCCGACCAGAGCATCGTCTATCACGTGGACCGCGGCGATCTCGCCGGTACCCACCGCACACTGGGGTGCAAGTTCTGCCTCAGCGGCGGACTGCCGAACACGCTGCTGTCCTACGGCACCCCCGACGATGTTCGCACCGCCTGCCGGCACATCATCGCCACGGTCGCCCGCGACGGCGGCTACATCCTGGACGCCAGCGCGATCATCCAGAACGACGCCCGCACGGAGAATCTGCGCGTCCTGACCGACTACGCGCGGGAACACGGCGTGTACTCGCGCGGGCACGCCACACCACGATCCGCGGCGCCAGCACCGGAACCACCCAGCGCGCCGCCGTCCGCTCCACAGCGGTCGCCCCAGCGGCCCGGCGTGTGCATCCCCTGGTCGGAACAGCGCGCCCTCCTGCCGCCGCTGACCGGAGATGAGACCCTGGTGCAACGCGTGTGGGAGGACATCGACAGTCTGGCCTACACGTACATCTGGCACTGCCTGGTATCGTTCTAGCCCACCGTACCGCCCGCACTCTTCAGGACTTGATCTTGATCGCCAGCAGCTTGCCCACCATGGCCGCATCCGCTGCAGACTTGACGCAGATCCGCACCGCACGCCCCTCCGGATACAGCGGCGCGGCGCGCAGCACCTCCCGGAGCGGCGCCGGCAGATCGGCCTGCTCCGCAGCCGCCATGGCCTTCTCGCCCAGCGCGAAGCACGCCAGGAATTGCTTCGCCAGGGGTTTGAGGTACAGCACGTTGCGCTGCTTCGCCCGCAGGACCAGCGTCCAGCCGCTCTTGCCGGCGTAGTGCTTCCACTCGGCCGTCACTCCCGCATTCCCCACCTGCCCCTCCGCCACGACCCGATCCCAGACGCCCTTCGCACGCCCCAGCGCGTCGGCCAGGTCCGCTTCGGTGGGCACATGCTGCTTGTCACAAAAGATCGGCTCGTCCATGACGCTGCTCCTCCTTAGCCTCACCGCGCCGGCGACCCACGCGGCCGCGGCACTTTCATACCGCTCCCGACGTGACGCCGGACGGCCCCCCCTCATAGAATGCCGCCGCCGCGCCGGTCCGCAGGCGTATACGGACTCGCGCAGGATATACGGGATGACCCCATGATGTCACCGCGTCAGCGTCTGCTCACGGCCCTGCGCCGCGGCATGCCGGACCGCGTGCCCGTCACGATCTACGAACACTCGCCGTACAACGACGACTGGCCGAATCGCGACCCGTCGTACGCCCCGCTGCTCGAGTTGGAACGCGCATACGGCGACTCGTTCGTCTTCCTGCCCACGGCATTTCCCGTGTTCTGGAATGACGACGATGAGACCCGCGTACGTACCGTTCGCACCCAGGCGGCGGATGGCAGCGTCGTGCGCGACGTCACGATCGACACGCCCGCCGGCCCCCTCCACTCCGTCTTTCGCCGCGACCCCGGCTTGATGACGAGCTGGCAAGTCGAACACTTCATCAAGTCGGATGCCGACATCGCCCGCGTGCTGTCACTGCCGGACCCGCCACTGCACTTCGATCCGGCCGCCATCCGTGCCTGGACCCGGCGCGTCGGCGAAGGGGGCGTACTATGCCCGAATCCCGGTGATGCGGTCGGACGTGTGGTCGGTCTGTTCGACTACTCGGATTTCGTGCTGCGCTGCCGCAAGGACGACGGTCCCATTCGCGCGCTCCTCGACAAAGCTCAGGAGCAACTCCTGCGCGCGGTCCGCGCGATCGGTCCGGCCTTCCAGGATGCCGCCTTCCGTCTGTGGGGCCCCGAGTATTGTGGCGCTCCGCTGATGAATCCGCGCACCTACTTTCGCCGCTATGTCGTCGAGCGGGACAAGGCGCTCACCCAGGCCATCCACGACAGCGGCAACCTGAGCGTGATCCATTGCCACGGCATGCTGGGCGGCGTGCTGGACATGATCGTCGAGACGGGCGCGGACGCGCTCGAACCGCTCGAGACGCTGCCGATGCCGACCGCCGATGTCACGCTGGCCGAGATCAAGCGGCGGGTCGGCGACCGGCTGTGCCTGATGGGCGCCATCCAGGCCCGCACTCTGGAAACCGGCACGCCCGCGGAGCTGCGCGCGGAAGTCCAGGCCGCCCTGCAGAGCGGCGCCCCAGGCGGCGGGTTTGTACTGCTCCCAACATCCGCCCCGTTCATGACCCCGCTGACGCCGCGCTGCCTGGAGAACGCCGGGATGATGTTCCGCACCGCCCACGAGCTCGGCCGCTACGCACGCTGACACCGCGCTAGCCGCCCAACGGACCGCCGGCCCGGTCAGCCCGTTGCGGGGCAGACCGGGCCGGCGAGTTGGCACCGGATACAAACCAGCGCTAATCGCAGGTCGTGTTCATCAGCGCGATGAACGGGTCGATATCACGCCAGTTGACGTGTCCGTCACCACTGGTATCCAGATTCTGGAACGCGCAGCTCGGACCCGGCGGGAGGAACAGCGCCGTCCACGCCGACTCGTTGTCATTCTGGGCCGCGATCAAGTAGTCGATATCGCGCCAGTTGATGACCCCGTCGCAGTTGCCGTCACCGGCACAGGCGCACAGACCGGGTGTGCAATTCGTGCCCGGGCCGTGGTACGTGCCACCGGCGGCCGCGCACTGCGCCGCATCCAGCCAACTACACACCTGACCGACGCAACAGGCACCCTTCGGCGGCGAGCAGGGATTCGGCGTGCAGGTCGTGCCGTCACCCTGGTAGGTGGCGCCAACAGCCTGACAGCCGGAAGCCGGAACGACGGTGCACGTTCCGTCGGCCTGGCAGCAGGCCCCGGTGGGCGGCGCACACGCGCCGGGCGTGCAGGTCGTACCATGGCCAAGATAGGTGCCATTGCAGGCCGACTGCAGTCCGACGATGCAGGACTGGTCCGCGAGGCAGCACGCGCCCGTCTCACACGAGTCGGGCACGCCGTTGTGGTCGGTGTCCGCCACCAGCCCGCGGGCAATCTCGCAGGTGTCCAGGATGCCGTTCGTGTTGCAGTCCTGGGCGAGACCGGCGGCGATTTCGCAGGAGTCCAGTACGCCGTTGACATTGCAGTCCGCCGCGAAGCGCTGCCCGTAGATCTCGACATCGTCGATGTTCCAGCCGGGATACGACAGCGACGCATCGGTCGTGCCCATGCCCCAGCGCACGTAGACCGTCTGCTGATTGTCTGCCACGGACGCGATGTTGTAGGTCATCTGCGTCCAGGCCGTCGCCACCAGCGACACACCGCCCGGGTACTCCCAGACCGTCACCCAGTTCGTGCCGTCGCTCGAGACGTCGATGCCGGCGTGATCCAGGTTCTGCAGGCCGAGCCAGCGCCAGAAGCGCAGCTCGGTGCCATAGAGTCCGGCGCAGTTGATCGCCGTCGTCGTCAGGTACATGCGCGACGTCATGTTGTTGGGATAGTCGCCACTGAGGTTGTACCCGTAGACGTTCGGCCCCGTGTGCCCGTTGTTCGGGTCGCCGCCGTGCGTGCCGCCGCCCGTCGGATGCCCGTATGCCCATTGACCCTGCGTCGCCCAGCCCGGATCCGAGTCGAGCGGGAACAGGATGGCGTCGGGCGTGCTCACGAGCTGGCACGCGTCCGGAACGCCGTTGTTGTCGCAGTCGGTCGCCTGGCCGCCGGCGATGTCACAACTGTCCGGAATGCCGTTGCCGTTGCAGTCCGGCGCTGCCCCGCTGGCGATCTCGCAACCGTCCGGAATCCCGTTGCTGTTGCAGTCACCGCACCAGGGGCTACCATCGCAATTCGCGATGTCGCAAGTATCCGGAATCCCGTTGGTGTTGCAGTCCGGCAAGCCACCGCCGCCGATCTCGCAGCCGTCCGGAATCCCGTTGCTGTTACAGTCGCTACAGGACGGGCTGCCATCGCATTGGCTGATGTCACACACGTCCGGCAGACCGTTGCCGTTGCAGTCTCGGCACCATGCGCTGCCGTCACAGTTGGCCAGATCCTGATCGTCCGGGATGCCGTTCTGGTTGCAGTCCAGTGACTGGAACGGCCAGTTCATGATCGCCGCTTGATACACGTTGGCCGGACCACTCGCGGCCGTCGTCTGGGCCCAGGCAATGATCTTGATGTTCGCCTGGTCGGCCATGCTGTCCGCATCGAACGTGAAATTGCGGACCACGGACTGGCACTGCCCGGGCTGCAAATTGAGATCCATGTAGGCGGCCGCTTGCCTGAACGTATTCCGCGAGTACGTCGGCGAGGTCGGCCAGTTGTTGAGCACCTGCGCAATCTGGATCCGCACGGTCTTGGCCGTCCCGGTGGCTTCCAGGCAGACCTGGGCCTCGATCCGGTACAGGGACCCGCCCAGCGAAGAACCACCGAGCCGGATCACGACGTCGGTGGGCACGCTTCGTCGCGCCGTGTAGTAGCCGTTGTAGCACGCATACGCACCCGAGACGCTGCCGGCTCCGGAGCACTCGGATACGCCGTCAAACCAGGCGTCGGGCGTGCCATCCACATTGTAAAATACGGCCCGCGCATTGCCCCAGGTCGTCGTATGCGGGTCGCTGCTGCTGCCCCAGTGATACTCCACGAGCGCGAAGGTCGTGGGGTAGTTCGTCATCATCTGCACTAACGCCGGACCGGCGTAAGCACAGTACGTTCAGCCTTCCCTCCCGAAGTACTCGCCCAAGACAATTCGCTCCGCACCCTGCGCACGGAACGGCACGCCCGCGGCAAGCAGTACGGCCACGAGCGCCGCGCCGCCGCGCACCCAGGTCCCCGCAGAGATCCGCTGCCTGAACATCCTCGGCTCCTTTCGAGATGTGACCCGCGGCCCACGCGGGTCCGGACTCTCGTTCGAGCAGGAGCGGCGTCCACGCCGCTCGCTTCCTTGCTGTGACCGCAAGCCAAGTCACACCGCAAGCGGCGCACGCGCGCCGCCGGCCTGCAGCCCCTCAATTGCCTCCACAAAGCCGCTGAAACGCCGCGCCATCCGCGACATCCACGTCGCCGTCCGCGTCGAGATCACTCAGCGCGAACGCCTCCGGCGTGCTGCCCGCCGGCGGCGCCGTCACGCCCGGACCGGCCAGGGCCCGGGCGAGCGGCGCGAAGTCCGCCGGATTCGCCACGCCGTTGTCATCCAGGTCGCCGGGCACCACCACCCGCAGATAGAAGTGCTCCTCCCCGTAGAACAGCACGTCGTCCGCACCGCCTTTGCCCCCGACGGCAAACACCAGGTCGTAGAAGTCGCGCGGCGCTGTCGCCGCCACGTCCATTTCAAACGCAAAGTCGCTGGGACCGCTGTCCGCCCCATACGCGACGGCCGGGTTCGTGTAGTACGGCGCGCCGTCTCCCCATTCGGGCCACGTGCAGTCCGGAGCGAAGTCGAGTCGCCCGCCGTGGCTCACCCCGGGAAAGCGCAGCCGCTGCAACTGCACGGCGTACCGATCGGCCGACTGCAGCCCCGCTACGTGTGCGCGCAGGACATTGACGCGTCCTCGAAACCCGACGAACGTCTTGAGCGGACCGCGATCGGGGCCGCCCCCCGGACCCTCCGCTGGATCCGCCACATAGCCGTAGCGCGCCACCGTGAGCGGACTCGGTGTCAGCAGGCTGTGGCAGCTCAGGCAGTTGGCTCCCCACGCGGGTGCGGCCGAGGCGACCGGCGATGTCCGGACCAGCCACGCCAGCGCGAAGACCAGGACCGGCAGCGTCATCAGCGGCACAAACGTCAGACGTTTCATCGGCAGACTTCCTCTCCACGGTCACGGACCGCCCGCGACGTGGCCAGTTCAACCATACCCGGCCGATCCGCCGGGCCGCGCCCCTCCAACTCCGCCACCACGCGTTTCGCGAGTTCCGCCACCAACTGCGCCAGCTCGGGTGACAGCTCCAGGCCGAGAGCGACGACGCGCGGCTGCACGCCCAAGATCACCAGCTCGCGTGGCGCCACCCCCAGGTGTTGCGCCGCCTGCAGCGTCTCCGCAAAACCCACTTCATGCAGCGACACGCGCACGCCGCTTCGCCCGACCAGGTCCGCGACAGTCAGACGCACGATGGTGCCCGGTGCCGCCCCGCTGTCGACGGCATCCACCACAATGACCTTGCGCCGGTCCGCCAGCACATCCAGCAGCGCGAACCCGGCCGTGCCACCATCGCACAACTCGACATCCGCCGGCAGCGCCGCGGCGCGCAGGGCCTCAATCACATGCACGCCGATTCCTTCATCCCGCAGCAAGATGTTGCCCAGCCCCAACACCAGCAGCGGCGCGCGCGACAGCCCCGCTTCGCCTCCGCAGCCCGCGATGTCTGGCGTCGTCGCCATGACCGGCCTTGCTCCCAGGCGCCTACCCGCCGCGCCGCGCCGCGTATCCCGGCCCAGCCTGCACGGTCGCCACCGCCGTCCGTTGTCCTGGCCGTAACAAGTGCACCGCGCACGCCATGCACGGGTCAAACGAGTGCACGACGCGCAGCACTTCGATCGGTTGGTTCACGTCCCGCACCGGCACGCCCTCGAGCGCCGCCTCAATCGGCCCCGGCTGATCCAGGTGATCCCGCGGCGAAGCGTTCCAACTCGACGGCGTGACCACTTGGTATTGACTGATGCGCGCGTCCGCGACGCTCAGCCAGTGCCCCAGCCCGCCGCGCGGCGCCTCGGTCAAGCCCATCGCTGTCGCCTGCACGGGAATCGTGCTCGCTACGCAGCTCGGCGCCCCCGGTTCCAGTTGCGTGAGCCACGTATCCATCGCATCCGCCAGCTTCCGGGCTTCCAGCGCCCGCGCCACGATGCGATCCATGGCAGAGATTCCGCGCGTGTATTCGCCGGCAATCCACTGCCGCGCCAGCGGGCCCAACTCGTGCGGCTTGTCACCGTGCCGCGGTGACTTGCACCACGTGTACCCGGCCGGCTGATCCGCGTCCGGTTCGGTCACGCCCTGCGCCGGATTCAGGTTCCCGCTCTCCGGCGTGAACCACGAGTGCGTTACCTGCTCGCGAATCTGGGCCGGGTCAAAGCTGCCCGCAGCGCCGTCCGTGTAGCGCCCGGCGGGGAAGAACTGGCTGGTGCCCGCGGCGTCCAGATCAAAGCCACCGTAGGCCAACAGGTTGCCGTGGCCGCGCCCGAGCTGGTAGTAGTCCGCGAACAAGCCCGCCAGAAGCTGGGCATCGGGCACCAGGGTGTCCGTGATGAAAGCCCGCAGCTCCGTGAGCAAGGCCCGAAACTGGGCAACCTTCTCCGCCATGACGGTCTCGGTGCAGCCGCCAACCACAAACGAACCCACATGCGGCAGCTTGCCCGCAAAGATCGCGCCCATCTGATGCGCCTTGCGCCGCAGCTCGAACGCCGCCAGATAGTGGTTCGCCAGCGTCTGCGCCGTCGGCCCACCCACCAGGTCCGGCGCCGTGTAGCGCGGCAGCCATGGCGCGCGGTCCAGCGCCGCCACCATTGTCGTATCGAGATAGTCCAGCAACGACAGGTGATAGAAATGCAACAGGTGCGAATCGAGAAAATTGGCTCCAAGCACGAGGTTCCGCAGGATGCGCCCGTTGTCCGGCGCCTGCACACCAAACGCGCGCTCCAGCGTCAGGCAGGCCGCCATCGCGTGCGGCGCCGGGCACACACCGCAGATCCGCTGCGTCAGCGGACCCGCGTCGCGCGGATCGCGCCCCACCAGGATCAGCTCAAAACCGCGAAACATCGAGCCACCGCTGCGCGCGCTGAGCACCTGCTGCTGGCCGCGCACCGTATCCACGGTCACCGCCACGTCGAGGTGGCCCTCGATGCGGGTCAACGGATCGATCGTGATGGTCTTCGCCATGCCGGCCTCCGGGCCCTGCGCCGCAACCACGCCTACTTCGCGGGCGCCGGCGCGTAGAACGGCGACATGCCGTCCGGAAACGTGCGTTGTACGCACCCCAGGCACGGGCTGCGTGCGCCCGCGCACCAATTCACGCCGGACTTGCCCGGCCCGCTGCTGTTCCACTGCCGCATCGGGCAGTCCGCGTAGGTCACCTTGCCCTTACAACCCCGCGGCTCCAGGCAACCTTCCTGGCCGAGCTCCTCCGCGACCGTCAGCGCGCCACACAGCGTGTGTCGCTTGTAGCACAGGTCGTGCACCCGCCGGCCATAGTACGCCAGCGGGCGCCGCTCCACATCGAGCGGCGGCACCTGGTTGTGCACGATCAAATAGCTCAGGGTGCCGACCAGCCAGTCCGGATGCGCCGGGCAGCCCGGCACGTTCACCAGACGCGGGTCACTGCCCAGGATCGCCCCCACGCCCTGCGCCCCGGTCGGGTTCGGCGCTCCCGCGCTCACGCCGCCGTACGCCGCACAAGTTCCCAGCGCCACGATATACGCGGCATTGGCGGCGTAGGTCTGCAGGCCGGCCTGCATCGTCAGTCCGCCCCACAGTCGGCAGTAGCGCCCCGCCGCCCCGACCGGGATCGCCCCTTCGATCACCAGGATGTACCCGGGCGTGGCCCGGGCACTCTCCGCTGCGTCGATGGCCAGCTCGCCAGCCGCCGCCATCAAATTGTTCTGAAACCGTACGTCGAGGGTCTCCTGCAGAAGCTCCGCGACGCGTGCCTCGCGGACACTGTTCAGCAGCGATACGGCACAGCCGTCGCAGCCGGCGCCCTGCAGCCACAGCACCCGCGGCGCCGCCCGGCCGAGGATGCCGCGCAGCGCGGCCAGCGCATCCGGCGCCAGATGCCCCGCGGCGACCGCGGCGGCGGCGAGTTGCAGAAAATCACGCCGTCCGATTCTCACGGTGGTGGCTCCCAGTGGCCCGGCTCGGGGGGCCGCTTCTTCCAGGGGGGAATGCCGAGATACGACTCCGTCTGGTCGAGCAGCGCCCGCAGGTACGGCGGATTATGTGAACCGTACGAGCGATCGGCCTGCACAAGTTCAAAGTTGAACCGCGCACGCTGGTACCGCGACAGTTGCGTGGGCGGCAGTGCGGCGGGGTTGATATACTCCGGGCTCGCGGGGTCGAAGTACGGGGCGATCACCTCCAGCCGCAACTCGAACTCCCCGTGCGTGCCTTCCACCAGCGCGGTCGCGTCGGCCTCCGTGTGGCACGGCAGGCACGCGCGCAGGTTCTCGCGGAAACGGTGACCGCTATCGACGGGATGATCCGGCCCGCCGTACGGCTCCTTATGCACATGGCACTGCACGCATTCGTCCGGAATGCCCCACCAGTGCGTCGTATACGGCGTGGTCAACGGCTGCCCATCCAGCCGGTAGCCACCCAGACTGTGCAGAATCTCGGCTTGCGGCTGGAGCGGCGACGTCGGCGGCACCGTGGCCCCCATCGTGTGGCAATCCGCGCACAGTTGCCGCGGCGGGAGGCGCAACTGCCCCACGTTGGCGCTGCCGTGCGGCGCGTGGCAGGCCACACAATCCACGCCCGCCACGACACTCCACATGTCCGGCTTCTGCCCGGCCGGCGCCAGGCGGTAGTCGACGGAGTGACACTGCATGCATGCGTCCGTTCCGTTCGGTGCGAACCACACATCCAGAATCGAGTTGGCGTGTCGCGACGTCTGCCACTGCTCGTACTGCGGATGGTGATTGTCGCCGCACAGCCCGTGACACGACTGGTGACACGCTCCACAGAAGCTGGACTCAAAGTGCTTGGGCAGCGGGAATCCCAGCGGGTCCGCGACATGATTACTGCCCGGCCCATGACAGCTCTCGCACTGCACGTTGGCCAGTTGCGGCGTCGCCGTCATGTCCACGAAGCCGCCTGCCTCGCCGAAACCCACCGTGTGACACGGCAGACACAACGTGTTGTTCTCATCGCCGCTGGCCTGCAGCGTTTGAATCGCGCGGGCGTGCTGCGTGGTCTGCCAGCTCGTCGCCGGCGCGCTGTGACAGCTCACGCAATTCGCCATCCCCACGTAGCGCGCGGGGCTGACGAGCGCCCCCGTGTAGTTCAACTGCACAACGGCGAAGTCCGCCAGATCCACGTCCTCGTCACTCTGCGTGTCGGCCCGGAAGAACGGCTCCGCGTTCACTCCCGCCGGCGGCCCCTGGTCCGGCCCGCCCAACCAGTCCATGAACTCAACAACGTCGAGCATGTCCACGTCGCAATCCAGGTCCATGCAGCCATGCGACCGGCCGAACTCGTCCACACCTCCCGGCGCCGGCACATCCGGACACGAATCGCACGGATTGCCGACCGCGTCCCCGTCATTGTCCTCCTGCGCCAGGCTGTGCAGTTGGGGGCAGTTGTCGCACGCATCACCAACGCGATCCTCGTCCGCGTTCGCCTGGTCGGCATTCGGCTGCGTCGGGCAGTTGTCGCACGCGTCCCCCACGCCGTCGCCGTCCCCGTCCGCCTGATCCGGATTGTACCGACGCGGACAGTTGTCACTCGCATCCGGGTACCCGTCCCCGTCCCAGTCGCCCGGCGGCGCATCGATCGGCCAAGGCCGCACCACGGCCTGATACACCTGGGCCGTCGTCACCGACTGCACCCAGGCGATGATCTTGGCGTCGTGCAAAGCGCTCCAGCTTTCCGCGTCGAGCGCAATGTCCTGCGCGATCGTCTCACTCTGCCCGGGTTGCAGGCTGACGTCGACGGTCGGCGCGGCCTGTTTGAAGCCGTTACGGTAGTACGGCTCGGACGCCGGCCAGTGGTCCAGCACTTGCACCACGTACAAGCGCAGGTTCTTCGCCGAGCCGCTGGCTTCCATGCCCACCTGCACGCAGACGTGATAGGTCTGGGCCCCAGCGTAGGTGGCGCTGATACTGAGCGTCACATCGGTCGGGATGGCGCGCTCGGGCAGCAGGTGCTTCGTGCGATAGAACTCATACTGCTGCGTCAGATTGCTGATCGCCCCCACCACCTTGTCGGTCCCGTCGAAGATGGTGCCGGGCGTGTACTCCAACTCGTAGTAATCCCAGCGCGCGTCGGACCACGGCTGGCTGTTCTCGTCGGCGTGGTGATACTGCACAAACGCCCACGAGTCGGCGTACGTGTCGAGCAACAAGTCTAACGCGGGACCCGCGTCGTTACAGGCCAGTCAGCCCAGCGACGTGAATTCCTCGGTCAGCACCACGCGCGGCGCCCCCCACACATTCGCGGGGACGATCACCCCGACCAGGAGTACGCCAAGCGCCGTCGCTGCCCAACTGCTATGCTTCGTCCCCTGCCGATGCCGATCCATCTGCAACCTCGCTGGGGTCCGGGAAAAGCACGCGCCGCGATACGCTGCCGGCCAGATACGGCGGGTAAAGCCGGCGATTTGTACTTGCGGCTGTATTTGTCAGTAGACCACGCCGGGGGTACCTGGGTCAAGGGCTTTTGACGCCGACTCCCGAGTTCATCAGCGCTAGGCGGAGCATATTCGGAACTACCGCCACCGCGCTATTGCGGACCGCGCCGATCCGCAATGCAGAAGCGGCTGCGACCTGCCGACAGATCGCAGCCACCTCTTCGTCTCGCGGACATGCCCCCCGGGAGATCGTCTCAACGACGACGCAGCAAGCCCAGGCTCAGCAGCAGCGCCGCCAAGCTCGCCGGCTCCGGGGCCGCGGGCGCCCAACACGCCCCCGTGGCCCGCTGCGTCCCATCGGCCAGTGGCACGTGGATCGTTGTGCCGTACGTGCCGGCCACCGGGTCGTACGGATAAATGTCGATCCGCTGAGTCGTCTTGTTGTGTTCCGTCAGCCAGAACTTGCCGCCGCCGATCGCAAGGCCGTCGAGGCCCGTGCGGCCGGCCGGGAAGTCGGCAATCTTCGTCAGTGTGCCGTCGCCGAATACGTCGATGCTGAAGATCCCGCGTGTGTACGTACCGCCAGAGCCCGTCGTGTCGACCGTGTTGAGCGCGTAGAACTTGTTGTCCGCGCCGTTGAAATCCAGGCCTTCCAGAGCAATGGTGCCGCTGAGCGTGCCCACGCCGGTGGGATCAAGCCACTTGGGTGCCATGATGCAGCGGCCGTTGGGGTCGGCCGTCGTCGGGATTTCGTAGATGCCGCGTTTGAAGGTCGTGCTGCCGTACTTGGTGGCACCGTAGAGCTTGCCGTTGGCAAAGGCGAGCGCATCGACACCGGTGGCCGCGGGACTACCGGTCCCATCCCAACGGTACATGCCGCCGATCAACGTCGGCACGATGCCGGTGCTGCCGAACGTCCAGTAGTTGAGCCGGGCCGCGTCGTTGCTGTAGAGTCGCTGCCCGGCGAGATCCGCCGCCATCCCATTGCACTTCTTGTTGGCCTGCGAGTACCACAGTGTGGTGACTTCCTGCGTGTCCACGTTGAGGTACATCGCGCACGGGTTGCTCGTCGTAGTCGTGGTCGAGCCAAATACCAGTTGAGCCGATGCGCTGGCCACACCCGCGACCAGCATAACGCAGATTCCAACGTAGGTAAGTGTCCGCATGATGACTCCTCTCTCCTCGATCCGCATGACCACTGTGGGCCACCACAACAGCCGGCCGCGGCTCCGGATCGTACGACCGCGACAACGGGGACCGCATGAAACGGTCCAGGCGCCTAACTCCCTGAGCATAACCGCGCTACGTGGCTCACAGCAACCCGTTTCCCCCGCCCGGGCAAGCGTTCTCTGCTAGATCGTGCCGCCCAAAGACGCCGGCACACGCTCCCGCCCGCGCCGCTGCCTTACACCGGCGGTGTTTCACGACCGCAACTGCGCCCCTATAATGCCAAGCGCCGCTGACCACGCGTCGGGCGCAGCATACGGCACCCCGGCACGGTCGTATCCCCAGTCTACTCCCGGCCCTCCGCCGGTCCGGGAAGAACGGCGTGGCCCATCCCGGCTCCGCCGCGACGCCGCGAGCCGACGAGGAAGGGTTCGCAATGGACGCTGCCGAGCTGTCCCTACGCAAGTTCGTGTCCCCGGAGTTTACGTTCGGGATTGGGGCGCGCTTTCTCGTGGGGCGCGCCGCACGGAATCTGGGCGCCACGCGCGTCCTGTTGGTCACCGATCCGGGCGTCGTCGCCGCGGGCTGGGCCGACGAGGCGACGGCACACCTGGATGCGGCGGGCGTTCCGCACACGACCTTCACGGATGTGACCCCCAACCCGCGCGCGGAACAGGTGATGGCGGGCGCCGAGCGTTACCGGGCGGAAGGCTGCGATGCCATTGTGGCACTTGGCGGGGGGAGCCCGATCGACTGCGCCAAGGGCATTGGGATCGTATGCGCGAACGGCGGGCACATTCTCGACTACGAAGGCGTCGACGAGGTCGCGGCACCGATGCCCCCGCTGATCTGCGTCCCGACCACCGGCGGCACTTCGGCCGACGTATCTCAATTCGCCATCATCTCGGACCCGCGCCGGCGCACAAAGATCGCCATCATCAGCAAGGCCGTCGTACCCGACGTGGCGCTCATCGACCCACAAACGCTCACGACCATGGACGCCTATCTGACGGCCTGCACGGGCATGGATGCCCTGGTGCACGCCATCGAGGCTTTCGTTTCGCGCGCCAGCTCACCGATTACGGATCTCCACGCCCTCGAGGCCATCCGCCTGATCGCGGGCAATCTCGTCGCCACCGTGCAAACCCCGCACGACCTGGAGCGGCGCACGCGCGTCATGTTGGGCAGCCTCGAAGCGGGCTTGGCCTTCTCCAATGCCAGCTTGGGTGCCAATCACGCCCTGGCCCACAGCCTCGGCGGCTGGCTGGACCTGCCGCATGGTGAGTGCAACGCCATCCTGCTTCCACACGTGATGGCCTACAATCACGCCGCCGCGCCGGAGCGCTTCGCGCAGATCGGCGTCGCGCTCGGGCTGGACCTGCGCGGGATGGGTACCGCGGCCCGGCAGCACGCGATCCTCGCGGAGATCGCCCGGTTGCGCCAGGCCGTGCGGATCGAGCGCGGGCTGGGCGCGGCCGGCGTGCACCGCACCGACGTGCCCGAACTGGCCGCCCACGCCCTGCAGGATCCGTGTCTGGTGACGAATCCGCGCCGTGCTAACCAGCGGGATCTTGAGGTCGTGTATGAAGAAGCCCTCTGATGCCCCCGGTGATTGGGACGCCGAACTCGCCCGGATCGTCGGCCTGGGCGCGCACTCGGTACGCAAGAGCCACTACCCGGAGTTGCGCCGCCGGCTCGCGGAGCTCGAGGCCGCCAATCAGGCGTTGCGCGCCGAAGTCGCGCGCCGTGAACAGGCCGAAGCCGCGTTGCGGGACAGCGAGCGCCGCTACCGCCGAATCGTGGAAACCTCGCTGGAAGGCATCATCGCAGTGGATGCGGACACGCGCATCAACTTTGTCAACCAGCGCGTCTCCGCGCTGCTCGGGTACGCCCCGGATGAACTCCTCAACCGGCCGGTGAGTGCGTTCATGGTCCCCGAGGAGTTGGCCGATCACGAGCAGCGGATGCGGAATCGCCGCGCCGGACTGGCCGAGTGTTACGAGCGGCGCTATCGCTGCCGGAGCGGCGAGACCGTGTTGCTGCTCACGAGCGCGACACCGCAGTACGACGACGCCGGGCAGTTCCGCGGTTCGCTCGCCATGCTCACGGACATCACCGCCCGCGAGCAGGCCGGCCAGGCCTTGCGCGAGAGCGAGACGCGCCTCCGCACGCTCATCAACGCCATGCCAGACATCGTCTGCTTCAAGGATGGCCAGGGACGCTGGCTCGAAGCCAACGAGTTCGACTTGCGCCTGTTCCAGCTCGAGGATGTGGAATATCGCGGGAAGAAGGACTCCGAATTGGCCGCCTATAGTCCCTTCTACCGCACGGCTTTCCTGACGTGTGAGGACTCTGACGAGGTCGCCTGGCGCGCCCGCGGCATCAGTCGCGGCGACGAGGTCATCCCCAGCCCCGACAGCCCCCCCCGGGTCTTCGACATCCTCAAGGTGCCGACGTTCAACCCGGATGGCACGCGTCAAGGCCTCATCGTCGTCGGACGCGATATCACCGAGCGCCGCCGCGCCGAGGCCGCCCTGCAGGAGAATCAGGCCATTCTGCTGGCCACCCTGGAATCGACCCAGGACGGCATACTCGTCGTGGCGCGCGACGGTTCCGTCTCGCACTCCAACGCACGCTTCGCGGAGTTGTGGAGCATTCCACCCGGGCAACTGGCGCTACGCGACGACCGCGCCTGGATCGAGTACGTGCGGCCCCAGCTGCGGGACCCGGACGCTTTCGTCGCCCGCATCCAGCAGCTCTATGGGACCGCCGAACGCTCCGGGGACACGGTGCTGCTCCGCGACGGCCGGATCCTCGAGCGCTGGTCCGCACCCCTGATCCGCGACGGCCAGCAGCAGGGTCGCGTGTGGTTCTTCCGCGACGTCACCGCCAGCCACCAAGCGCAGCAGGCCCTGCAGGCCAGCGAGCTGCGCTTTCGCAGCGTATTCGAGCAGTGTCCCATCGGCATCGCCGTCTACGACGCGGACGGTCGCGTGCTCAGCGCCAACCACGCCGCGTTGGACATCTTCGGCATGCCCGACCTCCCCGCGGCAGCAGGCTGGCGGTTCTTCGACGATCCCAACCTGCCGCCCGATGCGGTGCCCCGCCTGCGGGCTGGTGAAACGGTGCGCTTCGACGTGCACTACGACGGCGCGCAAGCCCACGGCCGCGGAATGCGCACGGTGCTCCGGGAAGCGCGCGACCTGGACGTCATCTTCACCCCGTTGCGCCCGGCACCGGATCAACCGATCCAGGGCTTCGTTCTGCTCGCACAAGATTTCACCGAGCGCAAACGCCTGGAAGCGCAGCTCCTGCAGGCCCAGAAGATGGAAGCCGTCGGCCAGCTCGCGGGCGGCGTGGCCCATGACTTCAACAACATCCTTACCGCGATCCTTGGCAACACCGAGCTCGCCCAGAGCCGCCTCGTCACCGCCCAACCGGCCGTGCCCGCCGCGGTCGAAGGCCTACAGCAAATCGAGCGCAGCGCGCTGCGCGCCGCCGAATTGACGCGTCAGCTGCTGGCGTTCAGCCGCCGGCAGGTCGTCCAGCCGCGCGTCGTACAACTCGACGAGGCGCTGCGCGAAATGGAGAAGATGCTGCGCCGCGTGCTGACCGAAAACATCACCCTGGCCCTGCGCCACCAGCAGCCGTTGTGGCCCGTGCGCATCGACCCCGGGCAGTTCGAGCAGGTGGTCACCAATCTCGTCGTGAACGCACGCGACGCCATGCCCGCCGGCGGCCTGCTGGCCCTCGAAACACGCAATACCATCCTGGACACCGAGTACGCCCAGGCCCACCCGGACGCGCATGCCGGTCCCCATGTCGTGCTCGTGGTCAGCGATACCGGAACCGGCATCGCGGCGCCCGTCCTCCAGCACATCTTCGAGCCGTTCTATACAACCAAACCGTTCGGTCGGGGCACCGGTCTCGGGCTGGCGATGGTTTACGGTATTGTGCGCCAGGCCGGCGGGCATATCACGGTCTACAGCGAGCCCGGACACGGCACGGCCTTTCGGGTCTATCTCCCCGCCACCGTCGATGCAGCCGTGGTGGCTCCGGCGCCCGCAGCCAACTCGGCCGCTGCACCCGTCGGCACCGAGACCATTCTGCTATGCGAGGACGATCAGGCCGTCCGCGAGCTGGCCGCACTCGTGCTGCAGCATGCGGGCTACGCCGTGCTGTCGGCCGCCCGCGGGGCGCAGGCCGTGGCGCTGGCCAAGGCCCACACTGGGGCGATCCAGTTGCTCGTCACCGACGTCATCATGCCCGACACGAACGGGCGCGAGCTCGCCGAGCAGGTGCGCGCCGCTCGCCCCGGCTTGCGCGTGCTGTTCATCTCGGGATACACGGCCGACGTGATCGCCCACCACGGTGTGCTGGACGCGGGGGTCGAGTTCCTGGAGAAGCCCTTCAGCCGGCAGTCGCTACTGCAGCGCGTCCGTGAGGTCCTGGACGGACCGCTGCGGGTTAGCTAGCGGCGGCGGAACAGCAGCGTGCCGCAGAACAGCAGGCCCAGGGAGGCCGGCTCGGGCACGGCGTGAGTTCGCGCGGCGGCCAGACCCCTGCACCACTGCGGGTGGGGATCGTGACAGATGCAGGGCGCTTCCGGTACCGTGTTGTCTATGCCCCGCTTTGCCAGCCGCGCGTGGAATCCAAGTGGACGCACCGTCACTCTGACGGTGGGCGTGCTGACCCTGGTCGGGTGCACAACGAGTGGCCCGCGCGCGCGACCGGACGCCGGGATGGGATGGGTGCACGTGACCACGGACGGCAGCGGGTTCGTCCTGCGGCCGTCCGGGTGCCCGTTCGTACCGTGGGGCTTCAACTACGATCATGATGAGGCGGGGCGCTTGCTCGAGGAATACTGGGAGGCGGAGTGGCCCAAAGTTGTCGCAGACTTCGGCGAGATGCAGGCTCTCGGCGCCAATGTAGTTCGGATTCACCTGCAGTTCGGACGCTTCATGTGCAGCCCCTGCGAGCCCAATGAAGCCGCGCTGCTGCAGCTCGCCCGTTTGTTGCAGCTCGCAGAGCAGTGCGAGCTGCGCCTTGATCTGACCGGGCTCGGCTGCTATCTCAAGCCAGACGTGCCCGCCTGGTACGATGCCCTCGATGAAACGGAGCGCTGGGCCGCCCAAGCTGCGTTCTGGGGCGCAATCGCACAGCGCTGCGCCGGCAGTCCGGCCATCTTCTGCTACGACCTCATGAACGAACCGGTCGTGCCCGGTGGACGTCGCGCCCCCGCAGACTGGCTGGCCCCGCCGTTCGCGGAGAAGTACCACTACGTGCAATTCATCACGCTGGACCAGGCCGAGCGCTCGCGTCCGGCGATCGCCGCGGCGTGGGTGCGGACACTCGTGGCCGCCATCCGCCAGCACGACACACAGCATTTGATCACGGTCGGGCTCGTGCCGTGGAGCCTCGACCGGCCGGGGCTCACGTCCGGTTTCGTGCCGGAACGCATCGCCGCGAACCTCGACTTCCTGTGTGTGCACCTTTATCCGGAGGCCGGGCACATGGCAGAGGCGGCGGCAACACTGGCGGGCTTTCGTGTCGGCAAGCCGGTGGTGATCGAAGAAACGTATCCGCTGGCCTGCGCGCCGGAGGAGCTGCGCGACTTTCTGCGAGCCGCGCGCCGCGATGCGGCCGGATGCATCAG
The DNA here is from genome assembly GCA_964523405.1 of uncultured Planctomycetales bacterium. Taxonomy (GTDB): domain Bacteria; phylum Planctomycetota; class Phycisphaerae; order UBA1845; family Fen-1342; genus CAZGAQ01. The sequence goes on along the minus strand of CAZGAQ010000001.1, from coordinate 10,644 downwards.
CTTCTATTGGGGCCAGACGCCAGCCGAAGGCCGCCGCGCGGGCACGCTGCCCGCCGCGATCACGGCCACCTGGCTGGAGCTGTTCTGCGCCGAGGGGCGAGCGGCCCAGGTCACGCCGAGCGGAATCCCGTCGGGAAACGAGTCGGGGCCCGGGCAGTAGTCCACCGACCAGCGCCGCGGCCGCAGCCCTGGCGCCAGCCTGCCGCCCGGCGGTCGGCCGGGACAATCGCGGCGCCGTTGCTCCGCGGTCGGGCCGGGAAAGAACCTTAAGAAGATCGGGGGGCTCAGCGGTACGCGCGAGATTCAGTGCTCTTGGGAAATAGACAGGCCCAAAGCGGAGCCGACACGGAGCGCTACGCAAAGAACGGCGTGTGACGAACAGCAGTCCGCATGCTCACGCCCGCCTGCGCCGGGGACGGGACATGAGACCCAGCCCTGACTCAGTCCTCCCAGAGCAGAACGACTCTCGCCCGTGTGCCACTGCTCGGCGCGCGGTGCGGAATGGGGTGCACTCCGGGACGACCGCATCGTCCCCGGTGTATGGTCGGCGTTCGACCACCCGCCACTGCTGACACAGTAGTGGCACACGGGCAACGTCGCAGGTTGGACGGCGCAGAAAAAAACCGCGACGAAAGTCGCGGTCAGCGTGTCGGTTGAACGGGCGGGCGACTCGCCCTCAAAAGCGGGTGATGGGACTTGAACCCACGACATTCACGTTGGCAACGTGACGCTCTACCACTGAGCTACACCCGCAGGTACCCGGCCAGTCCAGGGACCCGGCTAGGACCCTTACTTTTAGCATGGCCGGGGAACATTGGCAAGGGGGCGGTCGGAAATCGCATTTCCGCTGCCGCGGGCCCGGGAAAACAAGGCCGGACGGAGCAGGCGGGCGTCGGCGTGCGCGGCGCGGAAAGCAGGTACCATGGATGGCATGATGAGTGCGGAAAGGCCACAGCCCCCCTACCCCCCTGCTGCCGGCGGTGCGTCCCTGCCGGAGATGGAGGCCGCGTGGCAGCGGGTCTGGGAGGCGTCGCAGACACCGCTCGAGCGGGGCTTGCCGCCGGATGCGCTCGCCTCGCCGGCACACGTGCACGCCGGGCCCGACCCGCACATCACCTGGTGGCGGCCGAGTTGGCGCGACGGCTGGCAGTACGTCGGCTGGCGCTGGGTCTTGCTGATTCCGGCCGGCGTGCTGGCGCTATTGGGCCTGCTGGCATTGCGTTGGGGCATGTTCGCCGTACCGATGCTGGTTCTGGGCGGCAAGCTACTCGTCCTGGCGGGGGCAATCGCGCTGTCCCTGGCGGGGTATGTGGTCCGGCGGGCGACGCGGGCGCGGACGGAGCCGTTCTGCATCTTCTGCGGGTACAACCTCAGCGGGCTGCCGGACAATTACCGGTGCCCGGAGTGTGGGCGGGCGTATACGTGGCGCGTGATCGGCGAGTATCGGCGCGATCCGCAGTGGTTTATCGAGCGGTACCAGGCCATGCGAGCGCTGCCGCCGGCGGACCGGCCGTTTGAAGCGGGGAGCGTCCGGCGGCGGCGGGCGGATGGGACGTAGCGGACGGGGCGGGGACGCTGGGTAAGGGGCGGCGGAGATGGCCCGGATCATCCGGTTGCACGGCGCTGGCCGTAGCCCAGCCTACCTCATTGGGACTCACGCTACACGGAGAGGCAGAGCATTCAACGTCGGCCACGGGGGGCCGACGCTACGGTTAGCGTTCGGGCTCGATGACGACGGCGGTGCCGTAGCAGAGCACTTCGGTGGCGCTGGACTTGCTCGCGACTTCCGAGGCGTCGAAGCGCAGACCGACGATGGCGTTGGCCCCGAGCGCCACGGCGTGATCAATGAGCAGGTCGTAGGCCTGCTGGCGCGTCTGCTCGCACATCTCCGTGTAGGCGCCAATGCGTCCGCCGACGATCGACTTCAGGCCGCCGAGGATGCCCTGCGAGATCGTGGGGGCCCGCACAATGAGGCCGCGAACCACGCCGAGATAGCTCTTGATGCGGTAACCCTCGATCGTGAACGTGGTGGTGACTGGAATGCTCATGGGTCGCTCCCGCCGGTCCGGCCGGCGTCGTCAGATCTTGATGAACACGCGTCCCCAGTACAGAGGGATCAACAACACACACCAGATGGCGACATACGCCAGCGCACACAGCATGGAGGCCAGTTCGGGCGTGCCCTGCCAAGCCAGGTGAAGTGCGCCGGCCACGTGATCCACCGCACCCAGGATGTGCTGATAGGCGTAGGTCCAGGCGCTGATCGGCGCGCCGTTGCTTTCCGCGACAATCCAGGAATTTAGCAGCCGCGCGCCAATCCCAGAGGCCGCATACACCGCGATTGCGTTCGAGCCGAAGACCAGGAAGGGCTTGGCCCAGGCGCGGCGGCCGTGCACGTCGACGAGCCAGTAGCAGGCGGCGAGGAAGTGCAAACCGAGGCCGCCGGTGATAAGCACGTAGGAGCTGGTCCAGATCTTCTTGCTGACGGGGACTTCGAGACCGACCCACAGGCCCAACACGAGCAGCACGTTGGCGGCGAGGAAGAGCCACCCGGCCTTGTCGCGGCTCTCGCGGCGGGTGCGCAGCCAATTGCCGGCCAGCACGCCGATGAGGACGGTGGCAATCGCGGGGAGCGTACTGAGCAGGCCTTCGGGGTCGGGATGCTCGCGGTATACGTGCGCGTACGCGAGTGTCTGAATATCGGCCGGGGCTGGCGCACTGGCCGGGGCGGAAGTGGGGGCACTGGCAACACTGCCGGTCGGTCCGGACGCGGGCTGCGAGGCAGGCGGCGTGGCGGGCCAGATGTGGTCATACGTCCATTGCAGACCTTGCACGGTGTGGCCCAGGGCCTGCGTGTCGACGTAGTCGTGCAGGACGCCGTCGGGGCGGTCTTTGAGGCCCTTGCCCACGTAATTCGCCGGTGCGGGCACGTACGTGAGGATGGCCCAGTAGCCAACCAGGATGGCCAGCGTGCACAGGATGCGGCCGCGGACGCCCAAGAACATGATGATCAGCGACGCGAAGAAGTAGCAGATGCCGATGCGCTGGAGCACGCCGGGGACGCGCACGCCTTGTTTGTGGAAGTAGGCGAAGTCGAGGATAAACAGCGCGACCGCGCCGAGCAGGAAGACCCAGGACAACACCTTGACGATGCGTGCGCCGAGCTTGGCCGGCCAGCGAAACGGTGGATCGTGGGCAAAGAGCAAGGCGAGGCCGATGATGGCGAAGACGTACGGGAATTCAAGGCGCCAAGTGAGGATGTACGGGAGGACGTCGCCGAAGTTCTTCCACATCGGTAAGACGAGCTGGGCCAGCGGTAGGTCCTTCCAGGTAACTGGTAGCTCAGGCTGCACCAGGGCCGGCCAGCGCGGGAACGTGCTCAGCACCAGCCCCAGCGCGAAGATGATGATCGAGCGGCGGACGACGTGCTCGAACAGGCGCAGGCGCGAGGCGCCTTCGGCCACGCGACGATCGAACGAGAACGGCATGGCGACGCCAACGATGAAGAGGAAGAACGGGAACACCAGGTCGGTCGGGGTGAGGCCGTGCCACTGCGCGTGGCCCAGCGGGCTGAAAATGTGGTCCCAGGTGCCGGGGTTGTTGACCAGGATCATGCCGGCGATGGTGATCCCGCGCAGAACGTCGAGCGCGAGGAGGCGTTCGGGCTTGGCACGCGGCAGTTCGAGGGGCGCGGCCGCGGCGGCGGCGACCACGGAGCGCGTCGCTGGCGTCGTCAGCGGCGTCCGCCCCGGCGGCGGCATCCAGCCGGCGAGCGGCGGTTCGCCGTTGGCCGCGGACACCTTGGGGGATTCAGTCGGCGCTGGAATAGGCGACTGCGCCGCAGGCTCGACGGGGGCGAGCGGGATTGCGGGAGACTCCGGTTGGCCGACCGCCGGAGGCGGCACCGGTGCGTCGGCATCGGCGGGATGATGGGGTTCGTTTTGCATGGCGCATCCCTTACCATAAATGCGTGCGGGGGGCCAGCGCCGGCGCGGCGCGCGCGGTCGGGAGTTGTCGTGAGCGAATCCGCCCGGCGCATCGGGGCGGCGTGGCGAGCATGGAATATGGCCGCAGGCAACGTCGGGGGCGGGCGACCGCCGCTTCGCCCGGCGCGGAGTCGGCTACGGTGCCGGGGTCTCCCAGAGGGTGGGCGTCGCGCCTTCGCTGACGGTCAGCAAGCTGTGGCCATCGGGGCTATAGCAGAGCGCCTCGCCCTGCTGCTCGGCCGGCAATGTCAGTCGCGTCGGCGCGCTCGCGAAAACGCGGTCGAACGCGCTGTCCGCTGTCCCGGGCGGTAGGCGCCATTCCCAGCCATCCATGTAGCAGCGCACCGCCAACCGCCGGCCATCTGGGGCGATGTCCGCCGCCGTGATGACGTGCGCCAGCGCCACGGCCGGCGGCAGGTCGAACTCGGCGACGCGCGGGAGTTCGCGGGCGGTGGTTGGATCCCGGTCACCCCACGGCGCGGCGAGCTTGTAGACGCGGACGTGTCCACCGGTGTGTTTGCTGAGGATATAGCCGTCGCCCGTGCGCGGATGCACACAGAAGGCCTCCGCGTTGCACGGCCCGTCCGCGTAACGCACGCGGGTCGCCGTCACGGCCACGGGCATCTCCGCGTCCAGTCGGTCGGGTGTGGCGACGTCGGCAAAGCGGTAGATGACGACGTGCGGCCGCCTGGCTTTGTTGTCGCCGATGTCGGCCACGCAGACATCCCACGAGTTGGGGTCGCGGCCTGGCGCCAGGGCGATGTCTTCGTAATCCTCGGCGGCGGCACCGCGGAGCTTGAGCGTGGCGCGCGTGCGTCCCTGCCGATCGACCAGGAACACACGCGGCTTATCCCCCGAATCGTTGTGCACGTAGTAGCAGCCCGGATTCGCACGGCTGGCCGCAATGCCGGACGCCTCGTCGATGCGGTGGTCCGAGAGCTGGCACAGCGCGGCCGGGGCGCGGTCCGCCGGCTGCGAGGTTTGCGCACCGGCCGGCGAGATGCTCAGCCACAGCGCGAGACCAGCCAGAAGCGTGCGGGTCATTTGTCCGCGTCCTCCTGATCCTCCGGGCCCAGCGCGTCATCAATGCCCAGGCGGGCCGACATGTCCGCCGCCGATTGGAATTGGCGCATGAACGCGTGGATCTGCTCGATGGCGGCACGAAGGTCGGCCGCCGTCTCGGGGGTTTCCAGGGCGAGCAGGTCCTCCACATCGCTTTCCGCAACCGCGCCGGCGGCAGCCGCCACCTCCGGGTCGACGTCCGCGTCCTCCCCGGGGTCCTCAAACTGCATCATGGCTTCGGACACGATGTCCCAGGCCTCGGCCAGGCGCGGGTGCGGCGGAATGCGGTTGGCGAAGCACCACCGCCGAACGCCGTCGACGATCCGCTGCCCCACGGTATCCACGACGTGCTCGACGGCCAGACGCGAGTCGTCGAGCAGCGTGAAATCGTCGTTGCCGACCTGGAACTCGACATCCGGGCGGGCCAGGAACTCGTCCAGCGGACAGCCCACCAGCCGCCGCTTGAGATCCTCGCGCGTGGTGATGCAGCGCAGCTTGCCGTTTGCACCGAAGTCGCTCAGGTCGGCCGTGTCCACATCGCCGAGTTGCCCCAGCATCGCGGTCCAGCGTTCGTAGCGCGGGGGCAGCCGGAAGCCGTTCTGGTTGGCAAAGCGGACACCACCGGCCACGAGCCGCCGCGCCGTGTCGAGGTCGACGGCGACCATGTCCATCGCTTCGCGGGCGTCGGCCAGAATCTGCTGAAACTCCTGGGACGAGCAGTCGAGCCGCCCCCAGGCGTCCTTCAGGCCCATGCACCAGATGTCGACCAGGAACGCCCCCAGCGCGTGCCCATGCCCCGGTAGCGTCTTGAGCATGAAGATGGAGGCCATGCCGTCGCTGCGCCAGGTGGAATTGATGTAGGCGCCGGCCAACTCGCCACTCAGGCCGACAAGCCGGTAGGGGCTGCCACTCTTGGCCCGGTGTGCTTCACGCTTGCGCTGATCCCGCTTGCGTCCCATGTTGCCCTCGGCTCGCCCAGACCCCAACCACACGATCCGCCGCGCAGTATACCGGCGGCCGCCGCACCGGCGCAGACCCAAAAAACGCGGGCCGGACAGCTCGCACCGTCCGGCCCGCGGGGGATTTCCGAAAGGGCTTACGCGAGGACCTTCTGCAGGCGTTCGAGGGCCCAGTCCAGCTCGCTGCGGGTAATGCACAGCGGCGGGGCCAGCCGCATCGTCTGTTCATGCGTATCCTTGCAGAGCATGCCTTCGGCCATGAGCTTCTCGCAGTAGGGGCGGGCGGGACCGGCTTCCTTCTTGAACTCAATGCCGACCCACAGACCCTTGCCGCGATACTCCTTGACCTTGTCGGTCTTGATCGTGCGGAGGCGTTCGAAGAGGTAGTGGCCCATTTCCTTGGCGTTGGTCTGGTACTTCTGCGACTTGAGGATCTCGATCACCTTGCGGGCCACCGCGCACGCCAGCGGGTTGCCGCCGAAGGTGCTGCCGTGGTCGCCGGGCTTGAACACGCCCAGCACTTCCTTCGTCGAGACGACGGCCGAGATCGGCATGATTCCGCCGCCGAGCGCCTTCCCGAGGATGTAGATGTCCGGCTTCACGCCGTCGTGGTCGCAGGTGAACGTCGCGCCGGTGCGGCCGAGACCCGACTGAATTTCGTCCGCGATGAACAGGACCTTGTTGTCGCTGCAGACCTGGCGAACCTGCTTGAGGTAGCCCGCGGGCGGGACGACGATACCGGCCTCGCCCTGGATCGGCTCAACGAGGAAGCCGACGGTGTTGCCGTCGATGGCCTTCTTCAGGGCCTCGATGTCCCCGTACTTGATGATCTCGAAGCCCGGCGTGAACGGACCGAAGCCCTGCCGGCACTGCGGATCGGTGCTGAAGCTGATGATCGTCGTCGTCCGGCCGTGGAAGTTCTCCGAGCAGCAGATGATCTTGGCCTTGTCCGGCGAGACGCCCTTCTTCATGTAGCCCCATTTGCGGGCCGTCTTCAGCGCGGTCTCGACGCCTTCGGCGCCGGTATTCATGGGCAGGACCATCTCCATGCCGCACAGCTCCGCCAAGCCCTGGCAGAACGGCCCGAGCTGGTCGTTGTGGAAGGCGCGGGAGGTCAGGGTAACGCGGTCGAGCTGCTCCTTGGCGACGGCGATGAGGTCCGGATGGCGGTGGCCGAAGTTGACCGCGGAGTAAGCGGCCAGCATGTCCATGTACTTCTTGCCGTCCGAGTCCTCCACCCACACGCCCTCGGCGCGCGCCACCACGACGGGTAGCGGGTGGTAATTGTGCGCCGCGTATTCCTCGACAATGTGAATATGCTCGGCGTTGCTGAGTCTGCTGGTCATCGCAGTCCTTTCGCGGGCCCTGTACCGAATGCCTGGCCCCGGGGCCAACTTTGCCTCGCGGTGCGGCGCCGCCGCAACCCGCCACTCCCAAGCCGTGCTGCCGCCGTCAGACGGCAACCGGCACCGTCCGGGTCTCCGCTCCACGCCCCCCGGTCGGGCCGCGGTCCCCGGTCCAAGCGAGTCACTATACCCCCCCGCCGCCGGGTGGCAACCCAAAGTATGCAGGGCCGGACGTGGTGAGCGGAGACGGGCGCCTATGCGGACGTGGGGGCGACCAACCGGCTGTCAGCGCAGCTCAATCTTGGCGTGGGTGCGGCGGAGCAGCCACTCTCCGTCAGGCACGGAGGCGTGATGCCGCGAGGCCACGCGCCATCGGTGAAGCCGCGCTAGAGCCTGATCCAGTAGCGCTGCACCAGCTCGCCAGGATGGCGACGGGAAGGGCGCTCGTCTTCCAGGACGCCGCCGCACTTGAGGATGACGCCGGCCGAGGCAGCATTGCCAGCGGTGCAGGTGACGAGCACGCGCACCAGGCCGCGGGCGCGGGCCTCGTCCAAAGCGAGCTTCAGGAAGCGAGTCATGTAGCCGCGGCGGCGCGCGCTGGGGCGAATGCAGTAGCCCATGTGGCCGCCTTCGTAGGCGAGGTAGTCATTCAACTCGTGGCGGAAACTAAGCGTGCCGAGAACGTGGATGCCGGCGGGACCGCGGTCGGCGAGCAGCCAGAACACGCTGCCGGACACCTGGTCGGCGACGAGGTTTTCGCCGCGGGCCTGCGCGGCGACGCGCTCGACGTACGCGTCGAAGTCGTCGAGCGCCGCGTGATCGCCGCCGTACGCCCCGTGCGGCCAGTCTTCGCCCAGAGCGTGAAACTCGCTGACCATTTCGAGGAAGGAGGCGCGCTGCGTGTGGCAGGGAACCCCCAGCCGCAGCGTCTCCTGCCCCAGGCCATTCACGGTCCATCCTCCAGGGCCGGCATCACCTCGGCCGCCAGGCGTGCCCGCAACAGCACCAGCGCCGCACCGGCGAGCAGCACGCCCAGCGCGATAAGGCCGTAGACCTCGGCATAGAGCGAGCCGGCGCGCGTGATGACGTTGCTCGTGAACGTGCAGCAGAGGGCGGAGGCAACCAGGAGCATTCCAATGGCGCCCCGACGCGGGCGCGGGTAGCGGGCGTCAGCGAGATACGCGAGCAAGGCGGCGTAGGGCAGCACGAGGACGACGCAATGGGCCTTCCAGGTGAGCCCGGAGACGAGGAGCGTGGCGATCAGGACGAGGCCGGCCTCGGTTGCGAGCAGGATGCCGCGGGGGCGTGCGCGACGGCGGCAGGTCCAAAAGACACCGGCGAGGATGGCGCCGCTGAAGATGAGGCGGAGGGCGTTGCGGGCGGCGTCGGACAGGACGACGAACGCGAGGTGCGTGTCGGGCAGGATCGCGGGATGCGGGCCGAGCAGGCGGTTGATGATGGCAACGAGGGCCTGGTTGCCGCGTTCGGAGCGTACAGCGCCCGAGCGGACGTAGCTGTGGACGACCATGTCGTACCAGCCCTGCAGGAGATGCAAGTTTGCATCCCAGCCGATGACGAGCGCGGGGAGCACGAGCAAGCAGAGCACGAGGCCGATTGCCGCCCCGATGAGCGTGCGCCAGCAGCCCTTGTAGACGAGGTAGGCCAGCAGGAGTGCGGGCGTCACTTTGATGCTGGCGGCGACGGCGAGCAAGGCGCCGGCGGTGACGTCGCGCCGGCGGCGTACAAGCCAGAGGGCACCGACAACGGCCGCCAGGAGCAGGAGATTGATGTTGCCGACACCGAGGTCATTGTCGATGAAGCGCCAGGTGAGGGCGAGGCTGCCGAGGGCGACGATGGGCGGAACGTCCTCGCCGTCACGCGCGGCCAGACGCCACGCGGCGCGCAGGGCAACGACGAGAGCGACCCACTTGAGCGTCTCGAAGACGGCGGCCGCGGCGGGCGACGGAAGCTGCGTGAGCGGCCAGACGAGGAGCAGGAAGAACGGCGGGTAGATGTAGAATGGGTTGTCGCGATAGAAGGACGGACGCGGATCGCGGACGAGGTCGACCGCATTGGGAAGCCAGTTGCGCAGGTCGGGCTCGTAGTTGCGCATGCGGTTCTGGAAGGCGAACTGGTCGGCGACGAACGGGATGGCCAGAAGGATCATCAGGCCGACGAGGGCGCGGCGCGGGCTGTCGACGCGGAAGCCGCGGTGCCCCCAGCCGAGGCGCGCGAGCAGGCCCGCGCGCCGCGGTGCGGCCACATCGATCGGCGGCTGGGTGGTATCGTCAGCAGAGAATGGCACGGGCGCGTTCCTCGCGAGTCCAAAGTGGTCCACGTCCCCCGGCCGCCCTCTTTCGCTCCCCCTAATCCCTCAATCCCGGCCTCCTACCACGTCGTGCCCTGCGGGCCGTCCTTGAGCTCGACGCCGATGGCGGCCAGCCGCGTGCGAATCTGGTCTGACAGGCCGAAGTTCTTCGACTTGCGGGCTTCGTTGCGCAGGTCGACCAGGAGCTGAATCAACTCGTGGCGGGCCTGGTTGTCGCCGCCGCCCACCGGGTCGGCCCATTTCAAGCCCAGAACGTCGCTCGTGAAGCGTTGCATCAGCGCCGTGGCCGCCATCAGATCCTCCGCCGGCGCCGCTTCGCGCACCCACGCGCCCGTGTGCCGCGTGAACTCAAACACCGTTGCGATCGCGGCGGCCGTGTTGAAGTCGTCGTCCATCATCTCGGTGAAGCGCTTGTCGGCCTCGGCGAGCACCTTCTGGACCGCATCCGACTTAGCGGCGGGCCGGGGCGCACCGGGCGTTGGGAGCGACAGGCCGGCCTTCTGGGCGGCGGTGGCGGCGGCGTTGGTCAACTCGCGGACGGCGTCGCGGAGCTTGTAGCAGCCGCTCTCGGCACCCTTGAGGGCGTCGTTGGAGAAGTCGAGCGGGCTGCGGTAGTGGCTCGTCAGGATGAAGTGCCGGATGACGGCCGGCTCGAAGCGTTTCTCGACGAGCACGTTGCCGCTGCGGTCGAGCAAGGGCTTGTCCGTGTAGAACAAATCCTTGAGGTACACGGAGTTGCCGAGGCTTTTGCCCATCTTCTGCCCGTTGATGGTCACCATGTTGTTGTGCAGCCAGTAGCGGCAGAACGGCTGGCCGGTGGCGCACTCGCCCTGGGCGATCTCGCACTCGTGGTGCGGGAACTGGTTCTCCATGCCGCCGCCGTGGATGTCGAGCGTGGCGCCGATGTACTTCTGGCTCATGACCGAGCACTCGAGGTGCCAGCCGGGGAAGCCTTCGCCCCA